>NZ_BSTA01000001.1:0-1235350 GCF_030269265.1 Kineosporia sp. NBRC 101677 | reverse complement strand
GAGAAAATCTCGGACGTGAACTCCTGCAGCCGTTTCCGCACCCGCTCCAGTTCGCCCCTGTCCACCCCGGTAGTCAAACAGCTCCGGACAGAACAAACAAGTCAGAAGCGGATGTAACAAAGCACTACTAGTAGACGCCCGGTAAATCGCTGTGCGATAGGCCGGCCTAGGCGCGAGACATCATTCCAGCCAGAGTTGCTCCCCGATGACAGTAAGGCCAGCAAGGTGGGGCGGTTCCACGTGGAACTGAGTCACCTGCTCCGAACGTCGGGTAGGGGACCTCTTCCGTTAGGCCCGATAGGTAGCTTCAAGCGCGCCACGCACGGAGGTCATCCGCGGACGGCGCCTGTAGACGAGTTACTTTCTCAGTCCTCGAGACTTTGACGACCGCGCCCATGGCCAAAGGCAGCGCACGACGGGGGCATCATGGCCGGGCACTAGGTCCCTGCGCGGCGACTTGCTCGATCGGGGAGGGAGCTCAGGACGTATGACCGGCACCAAGACCCAGATTGATTGTTGAGCTGGGCTCCTTCCTCGAGGCGGTTCCGACGGCGGCGGGGCGCGCCTGAAGGGGGGCTCTCGCTCGAGGTGGATTCATGAGTTCGTATTTGGGCGGTGATTCGCAACAGGTAGCAATCGGATCTGGAGCAACCATCGACCTAAGTCCTTCAGCAGACGAGGCCCAGCATGGTCTTCCGCAGTTCACCTACCGGGCGAGCTCAGTCATCCAAGCGCTCTGGGGCGTGACCGTGCCGGCGGGCGCAGGAAGGCCGTCGCGGTTACGCAAGATCTCATTCCTGGCCCCCGTAAGTGTGGCCCGGAAAAAGCACACAGCAATGCTGGCTGGCGGACCTCGTAAGGGACCGCGACCGCTGACCGCCTAGACAGTGATGCATCACGGGGCGGGGGCAGGCAGGGGCATAGGTGCCAGCCCGTAGGTGCCAGCCAGCACCACGACTCGGGCGCACTTAGTCATACGAGCTTGCAAAGGCAGCCTTGGAGGCAAGGCGCAAGAGCGTCGAACCTTGGGCCTCGCCCTGGGGCGGCGACCCCCTAACTGCTCCGGCAGTCCTGGAGCACTGCGGGACCATCATGTCGATGCTGCCGTCCTCACCGCACCTGTGTGGTGCGGCACCGAATTTGAGATGGGGTTTCACGTGGAACGAGCGGGCTCGTCTCGACATGATCGGCCGGCCTTGGGGCAGTTGGGGACCTAAGAATGGATCGACAACGCCTCAACTCATAAGCATGCGAGGGTGTGCAGACAAGCCGGTCGAGCCTGGGGTCCAGCCTCATCGCGACAGATGACCGGGCTGGTCAGAGGTCGGCACAGGTGAGGTCATCGGTTAAGTGAATACGGCCCCGCGAGCCTCGAAGGCCTCAGCGAACAATTTTCGCCCTGAGCCCGCCGCGCGGGTAAGCCGCCCTAGGCCTGCCGCGCGGGTTGGCACGTTGCTGCGCGCGCCTCGAGCGCATTGAGTAAGACGCTGGGCGGGATGGGCCCAGCTATTAGCTCACGCTTCCCGGGGCGGACGATGCCGGCGTATGCGTTAGGCGCTAGGTCCCAGCCCCTTGGTCTACGAATGACTTGTCGTGCGTCCAAGCGCGACTCGAAGCAACGGCCTGTCGCGATGCTCCAACCGGCAACCGATCCATTCACTATCAGGCGGCCCTACCTGCGCCGACGGTCGATGCGCGGATGTGCACACCTGTGGATCGTGGTTGGGGAAAGTCGTTAACCAGTTCGGAACAGTCACCGGTGCATGCTGACTATGGGGGAGTTCGGTGTGCACGTGGGCGCAATTGCTGACGTTCGGCAGGAGCACTTATCCCCGACCTATGGGACGGGAGCGGCTCAGGGCCTTCCCTACGCCTAGCGGACTGGGATCCCATTTTCAGCGTATGGGGCAGCGAATTATGCAACTTCGCGGGTGACCCAACGGACCTGGTAGCTGCGACGGACTGCCCCTTGGATCAGTAAGTCGGGCCGGGACCGAGCGCCTACCGAGCATGGGCGCTGCACCTGCGAGGCTAATTCGGCGGGGGAGGAAGGACACCGGTACGTATCCAACGATTCGGTACCCCGCTGAGGCGTCGTCCGGCTTGGCCATTCGAGCGTCACAGCCGGAAGTGACGGTCGGAGCCAGCGCCTCGGTCAGAGGAGGCCGTCGAAAGAATTGCGGCAGCCAAGCCCTATGGCGCTACTGACGCAGATGACCTTCGACGGAAGAAGCAGCTTGATGCGGAAGCTTCGTTGGACGGGGCCCGCGGCGCCGGCGGATTGCGCGAACCACCAGCACGAAGCGGCCTGTCTCTTGAAGCTGCCACCGGTCAAGTGAACTTGAAGGGGCTTTGCCGAGATCCTGAATCAGGGCAACGGGCAGGATCCAGAGGTGAGGCGATCGGTACAGGGGCGGGCTTGGCAGAGGCGAGCACGGATCGCACGACGAGCAGTTAAGCGCTTGCGAAGGTGAGCGGATCAGTCTTACCAACCTAGGTAGGTGCCTGGGGGTGCAGGTGCCCAAGGCACCTCCTCATGTTCTGGCGACGTGCCTCTTTGAACCGGCTGCTTCTGGATTCGGCGCGATGGAGGTGAACGGCGAGGAGCATGGAACGAGGGCGGCGTGGGTTTTTGGCGTCGTTGTTGCGTGGGGGCATGTGCCCTACAAGCCGGGCCATTTCTCGAACGGGCCGCAACCTTGACGGTGACGGGCATGGCGGCTGCTGGCCGGCGGAGGATGAGTGTTGTCGAACCGACCGCCTGGCTGATGCTGACCCACCGGTGGTCGGCGGTTGGACGGAGGAGTACACAGGGCGCACCCCATTCACGAGCGCAGGCCCAGCCAGGTGTTGAGCGAACTGACGGAGGCCGGCGTTGACTGAGATTGAGGCTCAGCATGCAGCGATCAGCCTTGTCGACTGGCACAAGGCCGAGGTCGAGGAATGACGCGGTGAAAGTTGACCGCATGACTGGCGGCCTGCCATCTCCCTTCCAAGATGAGCAGACTCTGACACGTCCGCAGCCTGGCTGAGGGCGCGAGCCAGGTTCCGGGGACTGCGGCTAAACGGAAGTGGCGATCGGAAGGCCAACCGTGAAGCTGCCTTGGCCGCCACGACGTGGACATCCGTTAACGTCCACGGTCATTGCTGGCCTTACCGATCTCGGGGCGCAGAAAGGGGAGACGCTCAGCAGGCGGGGAGCTCGATGCGCGCAGCGGCCGCCGACGAGGAGGACCGCATGGGTGCTGCAGCCTGGGGATCTCTCTTGTTCCATGAATCTGTACGCCGCCCTAGACGTCGGTCTCGGGGGATGCTCATGCCAGGCCCTCGGCTGACCAAGGCACGACCTCCACTGGTTGGCCTGATCTCGAGCATGACGATCCGCTTGCTTCTAGATCAAATGCAGTATTCCGATGCCTCAGTGCGGCTCCTGCATTGCCAATGGGCCTCCGTCAGTCGAGCCCTCCTGGCAATGCCGAGCGCCCGTTGAATAGACGAACAATGCTTGGCATGAAGCCCAGTGCTTTGGCTTACGCGGAGAACGGGCGCTCGAAGCTTGCGGCGTCGTCCGACTGTGGCCATCAGCATTCCGGCTGCCACTGAGTGAGGCGGCACCTAAGAGCAGTCAGTCGCGACCGCCCCTTGGTTGTGGCAGAGCTAGCTAGGACCGCCTAAAGGACGCTCAAGACGGAGATAGCTGTTCTGGCAAGTGGCTGCGGCCGGCCGTTTCGCCATGAGCCGCCTGCCCGGGTCGAGACGCTGCAAAGTGAAGGTGCCGAGATATCCGCGGCTGGCTAAGTAGACAAGCTTCATCGGGAAGCCGTTGCCGCGCGCACTGAATAAGTTCGGCCAGGCAGGCCTGAGCGATGTTGAAGATGCCGGTGCATGGCGGCCGAGACGCGATCGGCGACGCCCCATGTCTGGCTAGGCCGCGTGAAATGGCGCAAGGAGTCAGAGGCTGAAAGCGGCGATGGGCTGGATCGCTCGTGCCGACCTCTTGCCATACATCGGCGGCGACCCGTGGTTATATGCAGCCCCGGCTTTCTCATGGGTCTGAGTGTTCTCGGCGAAGTTGCGTCGTGCGCTGCCAGACATAGAGCAGGCCGGCTAGCTCGCTCGGGTGGCTGCATCCTTGGGTGCGCTCAAGAGATTGCTCAATGGGGTAAACGCTTCGGAGCTCGGTGGCGGAGCTCGCCGACGGAGCACGGGGACGGAGCACGGGGACGGAGCACGGGGACGGAGCACGGAAACGGAGCACGGAGAGCTAGGCGGAACGGAAACGGGGGAGGGCTGGGGGCGGGAGCGAAGACAAGGATGAGGCAGAAGACAAAGGATGAAGTAGAAGCGCGAGGTGAAGATCGCGCGTCTAGGGGCACAGGACGGGAAGTCGGGGAGGCAGCCTTGGGCAGGTGGGCAGGTGGGCAGGTGGGCAGGTGGGCAGGTGGGCAGGTGGGCAGGTGGGCAGGTGGGTGGAGCGCGGTTGGTAATGGGCAGGTAGGTCGAGCGCAGTAGGTGATGGGCAGTAGGTGGGCGCGTGTGGTTCGGCGAAACCATCAGCGCGGGCGAAAGCTAGCGATGGGCCCCTCCCAAGAGGCGCGCGGTCGGGTAGGGCTAGCGGCAGTGGCAAAAGTGGATGAGTCGTGCTGCCGCACGCGATAGGGCAGCAGCGTCGAGGAGGTGGCGGTGCGGGCTGCCCTGTGCGATCGATGTCTGTTTGGGGCCCCGAAATACGTCAGTGCCTTCAGTGGTCTTGAGTGGCAGGAGATCGCGGCCGGTGTCGCCTGGTCCTGTGTAGTTGAGCCGGGCTAACAGCTCAGTGAGGCATAGGCACTGAAGACATGCGCAGCGCCGCTGGCCCGCCTCTGGGTTTCCCTTGCCTGCCTGGCCAGCCATGGGAAGGGGCCAGGAGTAGCGAGCGCAATCTTGCGCCGCTGCCGTGTCATCTGCCTGCGAAGGATGGATCCTTTGTGGTGCGGCACCCGGCTTGCCGATCGTGCCTTGGCCTATGGCTGGGCCTGCAGTGAGTCGACCTGGGCGCTGCGCCGGCAACGGCTTAGGCCAGTCACAGGCAATTGGCCGAGAGGGGCCGGGTCTGCGGACGGTCAATCGGCCGCTTCGAAGGGGCCAGAGGTAAGCAGCGCAAACGTCCCCGCGTGGGTAACGCGCGACCGTATCCGAGGCGGTCCGGTCGAGATGTAGGTGACGGCAGCACGGCGAGAGGGCCTAGAGCCAGGCTCCCGACGGGCGTCGGCCCATGCCCCGCCACGGCTCGGGTGGGCGATGGCGACAGATCAAGTTGAGTCCAAGCCAGCAGAGTCCGCCGCTGATTCACGTGAAACAGCGCCGTCGCCACCGCGTCATGAGGCAGGCCCCATGACGCGCGGGTACTTTTCCCCGCTACTTCGTGAGCAATGTGATGGTGACGTGATTGACTTACTCCACTACCAGCGGTGAGTAAGTGCGTGCCTACGCAGGTGCCATCCCATCGTTGGGCGCCCGAGTATTCCACAACTTATGCACTGTCCACCTGTGGACAACTTGGGGAAAGTCTCTAACCACGGACTAGGCAGCAAGACTCCGATTCGGGCTTTGACCAGCCCGGATGAGTTCGTTCCACAGCCGTCAACGACCCAAGAAGTTATCCACACCCGCTCACGGAACGGGCGGGCTGTGGAGAACCCGGGCCCGGGCCAATGGAACGCGAGATGACGACTTCGAGTGGTCAAGGAGAGGACGTTGGTGAGCGACTTGGGCTGGCCCTCGACAGCACTGAAGCGAATGGCCAACGGCCTGGGATGGCCGAGGAGTGAGCGCAAACCCGCAAAGGTTTCCCGTGAAACATCGCGCTCGGGAGCCGTGGAACAGGCAGCGGCCGCGAAGGCAGCACCGGCCAGCCCGGAAGTAGAGCAGTCGAAGACTGACGTAGAGTCCGCGGTAGAGGCGCCCCAGCCGACCCCTGCTCGCCATAAAGGTGGCGGCGCCTTCAGGGCCCGAACCGCAGCGTCAGTCAACGAAGAGCGGCGGGCTCTGGTTCAAAGAGCGGTGACTGAACCGGTCGAGCCGACCTGGTCAGCCCAGCCCACAGGCGCCGTGAGTAACCGGCCGGCTGCAACCACCAACACCGCAAGTCTGGCCGGAGCCCGAGACGGTGGAGCTAGTTCTGCGGTCGGGCTTGAGAATGACAGCCCTGCCTTAGACGCACAGGAGCTCGAGCATCCTGCCTCAGCCGGAACCGCCCCGTCCGATCCGTCCCTGCAGGTGATCCACCACATCCCCCCAACCACAAGCGAAGAAGCACCCCCGGCAATCTCCCCACCACAGACCGTTGTGGACCTCCGAGAAAGTGACGATCTCCCGCCGCCTCCCGTGGATCGGTTCAACACAGGAGGCGGAGTTTTCCCCCCGGAGGGATACGATCAGGGAGGTACACCCATTGGAATTCCGGGCCAGCAGATCGTCACGCCAGACATCGACAAGATCGTTGCGGCGTATGTGAGCCGGGCCCATAGTGAGAATGGCTCTCTGATCGATATGAACCCGGCTGAGCGGCACGGAAGCACGCCGGCCACTGATCGCCAGCAGCAGCACGCCAGCGCCGAGTTCCACGGCAGCCGGGCCGGGGCAGAAGCTCCGGCTCACCAACCATCTGCAGAGGTTCGGATGTCAGCGAGCAACGAGCCCAGCACTTCGGACACCGAGGCCGGATACTCGATGTCCGTCACCCGCCCCTGGCTGGGCGTTGAGCCGACGCCGGGATTCCGGCAGCCGGTCCAGCGTCCGGTCGAGGCCCGGGATGCTGCGGCGACCACGGCACCGACGGCTCCGCCCACCACGGGCAGTCAGCCGCTGGTCGAATCGATCTCGTTGCTGGACGATTCCACGCCCCTGGCGCTCGAGGTTGCTGAGGACACTCGTCGGCGCATCGCCCTGGCCGGCCGGCGGTTCCCGCGTCCGAAAGAGACCCGGGTGCTGACGGTGTCCAACCAGAAGGGCGGCGTCGGGAAGACCACCACGACGGTCAACCTGGCTGCGGCCCTCGCCCAGGCCGGTCTGCGCGTGCTGGTGCTCGACAACGACCCGCAGGGCAATGCGTCCACCGCCCTCGGTATCGATCACCACGCCGAGGTCCCCAGCATCTACGACGTGCTGGTCGATGGCATGCCGCTGAAGGACGTCGTGCAGAAGTGCCCCGACGTCGACAACCTCTGGTGCGCGCCGGCCACGATCGACCTGGCCGGTGCCGAGATCGAGCTGGTCTCGCTGGTCGCCCGCGAGTCGCGTCTGCAGAAGGCGGTCGCCACCTACCTCGAGGAGCAGGAGGCCGGGCCGGGCCGGCTCGACTACATCCTGATCGACTGCCCGCCCAGCCTGGGGCTGCTCACGGTCAACGCCTTCGTGGCCGCGCAGGAGGTGCTCATCCCGATCCAGTGCGAGTACTACGCACTGGAGGGCCTGTCCCAGCTGCTGCGCAACGTGGACCTGATCAAGGGCCACCTCAACCCGAAGCTGCACGTCTCGACGATTCTGCTCACGATGTACGACGGGCGTACCCGCCTGTCGTCGCAGGTTGCCGACGAGGTTCGGGCACACTTCACCACCGAGGTACTCAGGACGACGGTGCCGCGTTCGGTGCGGATCTCCGAGGCGCCCAGCCACGGGCAGACGGTGATGACGTACGACCCGGCTTCCAGCGGTGCGCTCTCCTACCTGGAGGCGGCTCGGGAGCTGGCCGAACAGGTTCTGGACGAGAGCGAACGCGGCAGTGCGGGGGGACGATCTTGATGGCACCTGCCGACAAGGCGACGGGCACCATCGACCGGTAGTGACAACGACGGGGGTGGCCGCTGGCACGTTCGGACGAGAACGAGACGGTAGCCGCCCTGGTCGCACGCTGGGGGTTACAGCTGCGGCGCTCACCCGCCGAGCGGGATGTAGAAGCTGCGCCACATGGGTGATCCCGTGTGTGGGCCAGCGCACCATAAGCCGTAAAACGGGGATCGACTAGGCCAACCGGCGCAAGCACGTGGCAGAGCGGAAAGACCATGCGTACTGACGAGGAGCAGGTGTGAGCGACAAGCGAAGGGGCTTGGGGCGGGGCCTCGGAGCGCTGATCCCACCGCCTCCGGCCGCCCGACCCGCCGGTGACCGGCCGGTGGACGGCGTCTTCTTCAACGACCGTCAAGACGGTGACGCGTCGGCCGAGGCCAAGGCTGACACCAAGGTCGACGCCAAGACAGACACCAAGGCGAGCGAGGCCAAGGCCCAGACGCCGGCCGACGCAGCCACGCCGGACAGTCAGTCGAACGAGAAGGCAGACCAGACCAGCACCCCCGAGCCCAAGGCGGATGCCCGGCCCGCAGGCCCGGAGCTGGTTCCCGTACCTGGGGCGTACTTCACTGAGCTGCCGGTCGGCGCCATCGTGCCGAACTCGCGCCAGCCGCGCACCGCGTTCGACGAAGAAGCCATGGCCGAGCTGGTGCACTCTGTCAAGGAGATCGGTGTACTCCAGCCCATCGTGGTCCGCTCGGTACCCGGTGGTGGTTCTGCCGGTGACGCGACCTACGAGCTCATCATGGGTGAGCGGCGCTGGCGGGCGAGCAAGGAGGCCGGCCTCGAGCACATTCCGGCCATCGTCCGGGACACCAACGATGACGACATGCTGCGCGATGCGCTGCTGGAGAACCTGCACCGCAGCGAGCTGAACCCGCTCGAGGAGGCCGCCGCCTACCAGCAGCTCCTCGACGACTTCGGCTGCACGCACGAAGTCCTGGCCACGCGCATCGGTCGCTCGCGTCCCCAGATCAGCAACACCATCCGTCTGTTGCGCCTGCCGCCGCAGGTACAGCGGCGGGTGGCCGCAGGCGTTCTTTCGGCCGGTCATGCCCGGGCCCTGCTGGGTCTCGAGAACGCCGATGCGATGGACGCCCTGGCGCAGCGGATCGTCAACGAGGGCATGTCGGTGCGTGCCACCGAAGAGGCCGTCGCGGTCAGCGATCCCAGCGACTCGCCCAGCACCAGCGCTCGGCGTAAGCCGCGGGCGGGCGGCCGCAACGCCGAGCTGGACGATCTGGCCGGGCGTCTGGCTGACCGGCTCGACACCCGGGTCAACATCGCGCTGGGCCGGGCGAAGGGCAAGCTGAGCGTCGAGTTCGCCAGCGTGGAGGATCTCAACCGGATCCTCGACATCCTGGCCCCGGAGCTGCGCAAGGCGTTCCAGAACGACGAATAGGCCCGAACCGACAAAGGACGCCTGTCAGCCCAACCGCTGACAGGCGTCCTTTGCTTGAAAGGGCTCTAGACCAGTGCCCTTTCGACCAGCTGCCGATATACCGAGGGGGCCGACAGGCCGGCCGCCTCGATCGACAGTGGCAGCAGTGAGGTCTCGGTCATCCCCGGTGCCACGTTGACCTCGAGGAACCAGGGTTCGCCGGACTCGTCGACGATCAGATCGGTGCGGGACACGTGCCGTAGACCGAACGCCTTGTGTGCGGTGAGCGCGGCCGCCTTCACCGCCTCCAACGCAGCATCGGGAAGACGGGCTGGGCAGAAGAACTCGGTGGCGCCGGCGATGTAGCGGGCGTCGTAGTCGTAGAAGCCGGAGTCGGGCACGATCTCTACCGGGGGGAGAGCGACCGGTCCCGTCCCCGTGTCGAGCACCGTAACGGCGACTTCGACCCCAGTGATGCGCTGCTCGACCATCGCCACGTCTCCGTAGGCGAAGCAGTCGACCATGGCGCGGGGCAGAGCCGTTGCCTCGCGCACCGCTGAAGCTCCCAGCGCCGAGCCGCCGCGGGCGGGCTTGACCACGAGCGGCAGACCTAACTTGTCCACGATCGAGTTCAGTACGCGGTTCGCGCCGAGCTCACGGAAGATGCCGTGGGGTAGGGCGACGAACCGGGGCGTGGCAATCTTGGCCTCCTGCACAATGCCTTTGGCCACGGACTTGTCCCACGAGAGCCGACAGGCAGCCGGGTCGGACCCTACGTAGGGCACGCCCACCAGTTCCAGCACGTCCCGCACCGCGCCGTCCTCGCCACTGACCCCGTGCAGCAGCGGCCACACCACGTCGACCTGCCCGGAGCGGAGGGTGTCGAGCAACTGGTCGTCGACGTCCGTGACGGTGACCTCGCACCCGCTCTCCCGCAACGACTCGGCGACCCGGCGCCCTGACCGGAGCGACACCTCTCGTTCGTGCGAGAGACCACCCGCAAGGATCAGAACCCGCGGCGACAACATCAGCTTTCAAACCTCCAGCCCCGTGCGGGGCGAATCATGCGTGGATCAGCAGGGGTCAGGTGAGGTCGGGGCCGGCCGTTTGCACATTGCTGCCCGGAGCGGCCGAACGCGGTGCAGGGCCGAAAGTTGTCTGCACCTCTAGCTCCTCGTCGATGACTGCGGCCAGCCGCCGTACCCCCTCGCGAATGCGTTCGGGGGAGGGATAACAGTAGGACAGACGCATGTGGTCGCGCCCCTGGGCGTCGGCGTAGAAGGCAGTGCCCGGCACGTAGGCGACCCGGGCCGTGACCGCGCGGGGGAGCATGGCTTTCGTGTCCAGACCCTCGGGAACCTTCACCCAGACGTAAAAGCCGCCCTGGGGGTTGGTCCAGCTCGAGGTGGGCATCATGTCGTTCAGCGCCTGCAGCATCGCGTCTCGGCGTTCGCGGTACATCTCGCGGAACACGCCCACCTGATGCTTCCAGTCGTGCTCGGCCAGGTAGGCGGAAACTGCCATCTGGCTGAACGAACTCGGGCACAGGATGGAGGATTCGCTGGCCAGCACCAGTTTCTCGCGTACGGCGTGCGGAGCCACGGCCCAGCCGACGCGGAAGCCGGGGGCGAAGGTCTTGGAGAACGAGCCCAAGTAGATGACGCCCTCGGGGTCGAGCGAGTGCAGCGCGGGAAGTGGGTCACCATCGAAGCCGAGCAGACCGTAGGGGTCGTCCTCGAGGATGAGAACGCCGAACCGGCGGGCGATCTCGAGAATCTGGGGACGGCGGGCGGCGGAGAGGGAGACGCCCCCGGGGTTGTGGTGGTTGGGAACCGTGTACAGCAGCTTGACCCGGCGGCCGGCGCGCTTGAGCGACACCAGGGTGTCGAGCAGGGCCTGCGGGATGAGGCCTTCGGCGTCCATCGGCACGTGCACCACGTCGGCCTGGTACGAGCGGAACACCCCGAGAGCGCCGACGTAGCTGGGAGCTTCGGCGACCACCACGTCGCCCGGGTCCACGAAGATGCGGGTGACCAGGTCGAGGGCCTGCTGGGAGCCGGTGGTCACGACGATGTCGTCGGGGTGCGCGCTGACCCGGTTCGGGGCCATCACGTCGAGGATGCGGCGGCGCAGTTCCGGATCGCCCTGCCCGGAGCCGTACTGCAGGGCCACCGGGCCGTTCTGGCTGACCAGGGCGGCGAGGGAGCGGCCCACCACGTCCATCGGCAGCGCGGCCAGGTTCGGCATACCCCCGGCCAGGGAGACGACCTCGGGGCGACTGGCGACTGCGAAGAGAGCTCGGATCTCGGACGCAGTCATCCCCCGGGTGCGGGCTGCGTACGACCCCAGCCACTGGTCGAGCCGGGAGCCCACATTGCCTTCGCCCATCTGCATGATCACCTTCACCGCTCGCGACATCGTCAGACGTGTAAGACCATCAGGTAGGTCCCGGGATGTCTATGGGGTAACTTTCTGTAACCAAGAAGTAACTGCATGACGTATTCACGTGGTACGCCCACCGGGCCTACGATCTTTTCCGGTCGGTGATCTCGTGGTTCGCGCGTTGTGCGCCGACAAACAGACTCCGATGACGACATTGCCGCCGAAGCCACTGCCGCCGACACCCTTGCCCGCATCAGATCCGATCACCGCCGCAGGAGCCATTGGATGAGCCGGAGGCTCGCACCGCTCACGCTGGACAATCTCTCGGACCTTCCGAGTACGTGCCGGCGTTGTGTCACCTGGGAACTCGATCCGCTGGCGGCGAAGCAGGCCGGCCAGGCGGGGGACACGGGTTTCGAGAAGGAGGCCTGGGTCTCCCGGACGTTGCTGGAGTGGGGGTCGTGCGGGCGGGTCGCCTACGTCGACGACGAGCCCGCCGGTTTCGTCATGTACGCCCCGCCGGCCCTGGTGCCCAGAGCGCTGGAGTTCCCTACGTCCCCGGTGAGTGGTGACGCGGTACTGCTGATGACGGCGCGGGTCCTCCCGCAGTTCGCCGGCGCGGGCCTGGCGCGCATGCTGGTGCAGGCTACGGCCAAGGATCTGAGCCGGCGCGGGGTGCGCGCGCTGGAGGCGTTCGGCCTCACCGCAGGGGGAGGGATGACGGCTGACCCCAACGACGAGGACAAGGAGAAGGCGTCCTGCCTCGTACCGGCCGATCTGCTCACCGCTGTGGGGTTCAAGACCGTACGTCAGCACCAGCGGTTCCCACGGCTGCGGCTCGAACTCAAGACGGCGATCTCCTGGCGGGAAGACGTCGAACTGGCCCTGGAGCAGATTCTCGGAACAGTGCGTCTCCCCGCGCTCTCCGGGACGAGCATCGCTCCCTAGCTCACGAACGTCCTTAAACTAAAGACGTCTGTGAGCCCCCAGCGCGAAGCCCCCACCCGTGTGGGTGGGGGCTTCTGCATGCCGGATCAGCGCTGCCGGGCGAACGCCTGCACGTCGCTGAGCTTCAGGGTTCCCGTCTCAGCGTCGTTCTCGGCGAGGTAGAGCCTCTGCACGGCGAACAGGATGGCCTCGGCGACCTGGGACCGGAAGTCGGCATCGCCCAGGTGAGCCGCGTCTTCCGGGTTGGTCAGATAGCCCAGCGCCAGGATCACGGCCGGCATCCGGGTCAGCCGCACCGGGTCGTACGAGCACGGATGGCTGTGGCAGTCGAGCAACGTCGTACGGGCGACGATCTCGCGCTGCATCAGCTGGGCCAGGCGCTGTCCGACCTCCGAGTGCTGCCCGACCCGGCCGCCACCCCAGTAGTAGGTGGCCACACCGGAGGCGACCGGATTGTGATGGCGCTCGGTGATCAGGTTGATCACCAGATCCGCGCTCTCCGACTCGGCCAGGGCCACCCTGTCCTCGGTGCTGACGTCCTGGTCGGGGTTGTGGGTCAGCCGGACCCGCGCACCCACGGCGGAGAGCCGGTCGGCCAGGCGCAGCGCCACGTCGTACGCCACTGAGGCCTCGGTGACCCCGCCGACGCCCGGCGTACGGTCAGAGCCCGGGTCGAGCACCACCGTTTTGCCGGCCAGGCTGACGCCGGCCATGGCAACGGAACCACGCGAGCGCAGCGCCCAGGCGTCGCCCCCGGAGACCGAACGTCCCAGGGCGCCCAGAGCCGTGAACGTAGGACGGCCACAGATACCGTCAGCGGGCAGCCCAAGCCCCCGCTGCAGCTCTCGCAGCGACGACTCGGTGGCTGGCCCGAAGATGCCGTCTACCGGCCCAGCGTGCAGACCGAGGACGACCATGCGTTCTTGCAGCGCAGAGACATCGTCTCCACGCATCCAGTGACCAGCCGTCAGCAGCAGCGTGCGGTCGCCCAGACGCCAGCGGGCGCCGTCGAGCGCGAGTGCAGTCTGCGGGCCGACCACCCCATCGGTGACCAGCCCACGGTCCTGCTGGAAACCGCGCACAGCCGCGTCGAGCGGCTGATCGAACCGCGTCTCCTGGGCCGGTGGCTGCGCCACCACGCCAGGCAGCAGTGCACCGGCGCGGACCAGGAGCGCCCGCAGGACCGGAACCAGTTCGTCGTCGTCACCCAGGCGGAGCGGCCGCCCAGCCCCGGACCTACCCATCAGCGTGGGCAGATCCGGGACAGACGCCTGATGGCGGGGGGAAGTGCTCACCATCGTGAAGTCGGATCAGTTCAGGTAGTCCGCCAGCTCACGGAGCAGGATCGGCTTCGGCTTGGCGCCGATGATCGACTTCACCAGTTCCCCGTTCTGGTAGACGTTCAGCGTCGGGATCGAGGTGATGCCGTACGACGAGGCCACCTTGGGGTTCTCGTCGGTGTTCACCTTCACCACGGTGATCTCGTCGTGCGCGGCGGCGATCTCGGCCAGCACCGGCGCCACCTGCAGGCACGGGCCGCACCACGGCGCCCAGAAGTCGACCAGCACGGGCTTGTCGGACTTCAGCACCTCGGCATCGAACGTCTCGTCCGTGACGGCCTTGGGTGCGTTCGTCGTGTCAGCCATCGGTTCTCCTCGAAAGTGGCGGGCGGTAAAGCGATTTCAGACGTACCAGGACCAGGTGGGAGACCGGGGCCCGGACGATGATGCCGGACCTGGAGGGTCACGGCGGGCAGGTCGGGGCCGCGAGTTGCGGGCCCGACCAGGTACTTCAGTGGACCACGGAACTCCAGTTCGCGACGGTCTCGGCGCGCTCTGCGGCCGCGCTGGCCACCGTGCCCTCACCCAGGCCGGAGGTGACGTCGTCCACTGCGGCCAGGAAGCGCTCCGCGTCGATCGCGGCGGTGGTGCCGGAGGCCGCGGCGGTGATGGCCTGCTGGTACTCGTGGTCGACGACGTCGCCGCAGGCGAACACGCCGGGCACGCTGGTGCGCGAGGAGCGGCCCTCGGTCCTGATGTAGCCGGCGTCGTCCAGCTCCAGCTGGCCCTTGATCAGCTCGGTGCGCGGGTCGTGGCCGATCGCCACGAACAGGCCGGTGATCTCCAGGTCGCGCTCCTCACCGGTGACGGTGTCGCGCAGCCGGATGCCGGAGACCTTCGCGTCGCCGTGGATGTCCACGACCTCGCTGTTCCAGGCCCAGCGGATCTTCGGGTTGGCCGTCGCCCGCTCCTGCATGATCTTGGAGGCGCGCAGCGAGTCGCGGCGGTGCACGACAGTGACCGAGCGGGCGAAGCGGGTGAGGAAGGTGGCCTCCTCCAGGGCGGAGTCGCCCCCGCCGACCACGGCGATGTCCTGCTCGCGGAAGAAGAAGCCGTCACAGGTGGCACACCAGCTGACACCGTGGCCGGAGAGCGCCTTCTCCTTCGGCAGGCCGAGCTCGCGGTAGGCGGAACCGGTGGCCAGGATCACCGACTTGGCCCGGTAGGTGGTGCCGTCGTGGAGCTTGACCTCCTTGATGTCACCGGTGGCGTGCAGCTCGGTGACGTCGTCGGGGATCAGCTCGGCGCCGAACTTCTCGGCCTGGCTGCGGAGCTTGTCCATCAGCTCGGGACCCTGGATCCCGTCCGGGAAACCGGGGAAGTTCTCCACCTCGGTGGTGTTCATCAGAGCGCCGCCGGAAGTCACCGAACCCTCGAAGACCAGGGGGTTCAGGCTCGCGCGGGCCGCGTAGAGAGCCGCGGTGTAACCCGCCGGTCCCGAACCGATGATAATGACGTTCCTGACGTCGCTCACGTCTTCTCCAAGTCCAGTGCCTAGTGCCTGATGCTGTGCAACCGCGTGGGCGGTCGTGGTGTTCCCTGTCCCACCCGCCCGCCGGTGCCCCGGGAAGCACCAGGTCAGTGGGGCCTCACGAGTCCACCTCGACGACGTCGATGGTGCCGTCGGCACCAGGTTGACAGGTTCTGGCCACGATCCACACGTCGTACCCGCCGCTGGTGCCCGGCAGCACGATGAGCGCGGCCTCCTGGCCGTTGTAGGTGGCCAGGTCGACGGCGACCGGCTGGGAGTCGGCCCGGTCGATCGCCTTGAGGCAGGCCTGCAGGGCCGCCGGGTCCTTCAGTATCTGGTTGCCCTGGGGAGCGCTCTGCGGCGCGCCCGACTCCTGCGCAGGGCTCGCGGAGCCGTCCTCCTGCGCACTGAGAGTCTGGTCACCACTTTCACCAGAGGACGATTCGGCCGGGTCGTCGAGGAGCGGCTGGTTGCGCTTCTGCACGAGTTGGCCGACCTGGGAGCCGAGTTCGGCCTTCTGGTACTTCGTGCCGGTCTCCAGCACCGAGGCCAGCACCGGGCCGGCCTGTGAGTCGGAGGCGCTCGCGGCACCGGAGGACATCTCGTCGGCCCCGCTGCCACCGCCGCGGATCTGCCAGGTGACCACGCCGCCGGCCAGAGCCATGACCAGCACCACCGCCGCCGCGATCTGCGGGGAGATCCGGGGCCAGCGCGACGGCTCGTCGGCCTTCTGTTCCTCCAGGGCCTGCCGGCGCACGCGGATGGCCTGGGTCGAGTCCATCCGGGTGAGCTTGGCCGGGCCCTTGTCCCGGACCGGGCGCATCACCTGGGTGATCGAGGAGGTGTTGTCGGACGGCGGGGCGACGGCGCGACGGCGTTTACGGACGGGTTGCGTCAGTTCCGGGTCGGGTGCGTCTTCGCGTACGGCTGGGTGCAGTGCAGTGGGGCTCTCGGCGGGGTAGGCCGCCTCGTTCTCTTGGCGCTTGAACGAACGCACGCGGTAGGACGACGTGTTGGGTGCCGCCTGAGCGCCCTGGCCGAGTTCGGCCGGCCGCTGGGGGTTCTTCTGCGTGGGCTGCACCGGTTGCTGCGGGGTCTGGCGCGGGTCCTGGGGGACCGGGCCGGTGGCGCGCGGGCCCTGAGGGGTGGGGCCGGTCGGGTTCGCACCTTGGGGATGCTGGGGATGCTGGGGATGCGCGCTTTGGGGGTGTGCGCCGGTAGGGCGCTGGCCCTGAGGCAGCGGGCCGGTCGGGCGGAGGCTCTGGGGCTGCGGACCGCTGGGGTGGAAGCCCTGGGGCTGGGGGCCGGTCTGGCCGGCGCGGGTGCCTCGTCGGAGAGGGCCGGTCGCTGCCTGCGGTGCCGGTGCCGCCTGCGGCGGTTGAGCGGCCTGCGGAGACTGGGCGCGGCGGGGCATGGGCTGGGGTTCCTGGCCCTGCCGGGCGGCGGCGAAGGCCTGCTCGAGCCGGGCCATGACCTGCGGCGGCATCGCCTCGCGGGGTGCCTGACGCAGCAGAGTGCGCACGCTCTCGGCGTCGGACAGCACCTGGGAGCACCGCGCGCAGGTGAGCACGTGGGCCTCGACCTGGCGGGCAGCGTCGACCGGCAGAACGTCGGCGGCAAGGTCGGCCAGGAGCTCGTCTTCCGGGTGGGCGGGCATGCTCACCAACCTTCTCCTGCTCGGCTGTGTCCTCGGGGGGGCTCCTCCGATGTGACGCGGCCGCTGCCTCTGTGGTTCCCCGCCGGATGGTCCGGCTCTGCGTCGTACGGATCGTTCCGGTAGGGGCTCGGTCGCGCCTCACCGATGAAACCGGGCGCCGCCGTACCGGCTCGACCGGCGCGGCGATCACGGGCCTGACCTGCGGTGGGAGCGTTCTGCGGGGCGGCCTGGCCGGAGCCTGCGCCACGGAGCAACTGGGCCAGCGCGACTCGGGCCCGCGAGCACCGGGACTTCACCGTGCCTTCCGCCACACCGAGCATCTGGGCGGCCTCGGCCACCGGGATGTCTTCCAGGTCGACCAGGACCAGGGCCACGCGCTGGGCCTCGGGCAGCTTGGCCAGGGCGCTGCGCACGTCGAGGCGGGCCACCGTGGCGGCATGAGCGTCGGCGCCGGCCACCACATCGCGCTCGCCGAGCGGCACGCTCGGCCGGGCCGCCCGCCGGCGCAGTCGGTCGAGGGAGGCGTTCACCACGATGCGGTGCAGCCAGGTGCTCACTGCCGCGTCGCCGCGGTAGTGGTCGGCGTACCGCAGGGCCGACACCATCGCGTCCTGCACCGCGTCGGCCGCCTCTTCGGGATCGCCGGTGGTACGCAGGGCGACGGCCCACAGGCGGTCGGCGTGCCGGCGGACGATCACCGAGAACGCGTCCGGGTCGCCGGTGAGGTGGGCGGCGATCAGACGACGGTCGTCGACCTCACCGTCGTCACTCACGTCAGTCGCACCTCGGAGACTTCCATCCGGTACCCGCTCTCCACTGCCGGGAGCTCGGTGAACCACAAAATGACGTACTTCCCGGCGTCGGCGTCTTCCTTGGCGTCGACGGTGACCGTGCCGTTCTCGAACGACCCCGAACCGATTGAGGTCGAACCCTCGAACTCCGGCTCGTCGGCGGTGCGCAGCTGAACGCGCCCGCCGGTTCCGGCGACATCGATCTCTGCGGAGCTTACCGCCGTAGTACGCCTCAACTCGATCGCCAGCCCCAGGCCTTTCTTCAGCCCCCCGAAAGCTGCGCTCTGGTACCGCTCGGACTCCCAGAAGGTGTCCTCGTCGCCGTCGACCGCGCGGGCCGCGCCGGCCGAGCGCTCGTCACCGTCGCCGAGCGGATCGATGGCGGTGACCGCCTCGATCTCGACGACCACGGGCTCCTCGGTGGGGCTCGGAGCGACCGGGGCCTCGGTCTGGGCCGCCTCTTCCTGGGTCTTGCTGGCGATCGGGGCGGTGGTGAGCACCGGACCCTGCTCCCGCGGACCGGCCGCGCTGTCGTCGGAGCCGGTGAACAGGCCCCGCAGCGACCAGGCGGCGACCAGGAGCAGGACGGCGAACACGATCAGGACGCCGACCAGCACCTTGCGCGACTGGTCCTTCGGCGGGGCCTCGGGCGGGATGACGATGGAGAACGGCCCGCTGGACTCCAGGGCCGAGGGCGGGCCCACCGAGTGCGGATTGGGCGACCAGCCCTCTTCCCAGGGCAGCCGCGAGTTCGCGGCGGCCGAGGCGCGGCCCTCGGCGGGGCCACGGTGACGACCAGGACCGGCAGCGCGCTCGGAACCCATCCCGGCATGCTGTCCCGCCTCGTGCGGGGACGCCAGTTCACCACCGGGCGCGTCGCCGGCGGATGAGCTGGGTGATGCGAACAGTGACGGTGGGGCACCCGGGACCACCGGCCGGGCCGTGGGAATCCGGTCGGGCGACGGGGAATTCGACTCGGCCTGGCCCGGGCCGTAACCCAGAGCCGGGCCGAATCGCTGGTTGCGGTCTGAGCCGAAGCCCTGGCCGGCGCTCTGGCCGAAGTCTCGGGTGGTGTCTTCGCCGTAACCCTGGCCGCCCCGGCCGTAGCCGGCCGTCTCGCCCTGACCTTGGGCGAAGCCGGCAGCGGCGCCCTGGTCCGGGCCGAAACCGGCGGCGGAGTTCTGGCCTTGCCCGAAGCCCGCGGCGGTGTTCTGGCCCTGACCGAAGCCGGTGGCCGAGCTAGAACCTGTACCGAACGCCGAGCCCGGGTTCTGCCCTTGCCCCGGGCCGGACCCGGCGCTCTGCCCAGGCCACTGGCCCTGGGCAGAGCCTTGGCCGAAGTCTGAGCCCGGATGACCCGGTGCCTGTGGGGCGGGGTCTCCGATCGGCCGCGAAGCCGGTCGGCCGGCCCGCATCCCGGCTGCGGTGCGGGCTGCTGCAGCCGTGGCGATCGGGCCACTGTCCAGCGGGTTTGCCGCCGGGCGGGTGCGCGGGGGCTGGGCGAACTGGGCCGGCTGAGCCGCTCGACCCGACTGCTGAGGACCACCCGGCTGCGAGGAGTGACCCGGCTGCCCGGCCGAGCGCGGCTGAGCAGCCTTCTTGGCCTGCTCGAGGGCCTGCAGCGGCACGGGAATGGCCTGGGTGTCGACCGCGGGGCTGATGTCACCGAAGAGAGCTTCGGTGCGGCGACGGTTCTTGCCCAGGGGAGGTAGGGGCATTGAACCGGTCATGGCCACGCTGGGGGTGGGGAACAGCGAGGCGGTGCGGCGCGCGGGCCGACCGTCGGAGCCTGGCTGGCCTGCGCCCTCGGGCCGACTTCCTTGCTCAGGCCGGTTCTGCGGCTCTGGGCGGTTCCGGGTTTCGGGCCCGCGCGGCTGAGTGGTCCGAAGGCGACTGGGCTGGGGGCGACCCTGTTGGGGCCGACCCGACTCGGGTTGACCAGGCTGGGGCTGACCGGGCTGCGGCAACCCGGGCTGCGGCAACCCGGGCTGACCCGGCTGGGGCTGGTGCAACCCGGGTTCAACTGGCTGGGGCTGGTGCAACCAGGATTGCCCCGGCTGGGGCTGGCCTGGTTGGGGCTGGCCCAGCTGGGGGCTACCAGACTGGGGGTAGTGGACCTCGGGCTGGCCAGGCTGGTGCTGACCAGGCTGGGGCTGACCAGGCTGGGGCTGGCTGGCCGGGGCCGGGGCCGACCGGGCCTGATCCTGTTCCGGCCAGGCCGTCTGGGCATGATCGGGCAGAGGCTGGTTCAACCGGCCCCAGGTCTGCTCGGCCCAGCTCTGTTGCGCCTCCTCTGCCCCGGGGGGACTCGGCGGCGACTCGTTCCCGTAAGCCTGGGTCGGCTGCGACTGCGGCTGCGGCGCGGACGACGTGGCCTCGGGCTGCCCCAGGCCGGGCTGCATCGGCCTGGCGCCGGTGGCCGGATTGCTCACCGGACGCTGGGGGCGCAGCGGCGCGGCCATCAGGGGCGGGGCTGCCCGCTGATCCGACTGCCGGTTCGGGGCGAGAGATTCACCGCGCCCCTGCCCCTGGAATCGCTGGGGGGTGGGGGCGGGCTGCAAGGGGCTGGACGACGACCGGCTCGGATAGCCGCCCTGCGGCGACTGACTCGACTGGGAACGGCCCTGGGGCTGCTGCGTGGGCCGAGGCTGGGGTGCGGGCTGAGGCTGGGGTGCGGCCGACTGCTCCGCGGAGTCCTCGCCACCGAACAGTGCGTCGGTGCGCTTACTGCTCTTGACCCGGGGCGGCAGCGGCATGGAGCCCGTGATGGCCACGCTGGGGGTGGGGAACAGCGAGGCCGTGCGCCGGGGAGCGCGGTCCTGCCCAGCCGCCGGTGCCGACGGCCGGGCCGGCCGGGCCTGCACATCGGGACGGGTCTGGCTGGGGCGGGTGACGTCTTCGGCGGGAACCGGGCGATGCGTGCTGGCGCCGGTGGGCCACGCCGTGGGGCGGCGGTTCAGCGTGAGATCGGGCCGCTCGGGCGGGTCGGCGGCCTCGGCGCGCATCGGCGGAGCCACGTCGCGCCGCAGCGGAGCGAATGCGCCCGCAGCGGGCGGCCGTGTGGCGTCGGGATCGGGCCTGACCTGCCCCTGATCGCGGCGGCGCGGGTCGAACAGTTCACCACCCGCAGGCGGCCAGGCCGACACGGTGCGGTCAGGATCGTCCTCAGCCGAGGCGGCGGGGGTCATGGGAGAAACCTGACGGTTGGGCGCGGAATGCTCGCTGGGAGATCCGGGCGAGGACGAGGGGGCGCCGGTCGGCCCGGAGGTGACCGGGCCGCCGGGACGGAATCCGGAGCCTGGGGTTTGCCCGCGGTGCGAGCGCCCCCGCATGACCAGGGCCGGGTTGGGGGTGACGGGGGTGGCCGGATCGCGCGGGCGGGTGGCCGGGCGCAGCGGGGCCTCTTCCGGGGTGGGCCACGGTGAGAGCAGGCCCACCACCTCGGCCGGGGTACGCGGGCCGTTGTCGAGCGGGCCCAGCGTGAGCAGGCACAACCGGTTCAGGTCGCCGGGGATGTCGGGCACCAGTTCGGCCGGAGCGATCGGCCCACCGCCGTTCGCCCGGGGCGCCGGCGGGAACCCCGCGTCTTCCAGAGGCCAGCGGCCGGTGAGGCCGGCGTAGAGCAGGGCGATCAGGGCTACTGCGTCGGTCCGGGTGGCCTGGGTGGCCCCGACCGGCTCGAGACCGGCCCCGGCCGCCTCGACGGCCACGCCGGAGATCTTGACCGTGTTGTCGTAGCAGACGATCACCGAGCGCGGGGTGAGCCGCAGGTGGTGCAGCCCGCGGGCAGCGGCCCCGCGCAGGCCCTGGGCCACCTCGCCGATGATGCGCCGCACCACCGGTGGGGCCAGCGGGGAGCGCTCGATCAGGGTGGCCAGCGAGTCGCCGTCGACATGACTGCTGACCACGAAGGTCAGGTCGCCGTCGGTGCCGACGTCGAGGACCCGGACCAGCCGGGGGTCGTCGATCAGGGCGGCCCGCCGCGCGGCGTCGGCCACGTCGGGCGAGTACGGGTGGCCAGGGCGCATCACCCGCACCGTGACGGGACGCTCGAGCGTCAGGTCGGCGGCTCGCCAGACCGACGCGTCGGTGTTGGCGTGGTACCTGTCCTCGAGCCGGTAGCGGCCCGCCAGGACGGTGCCCCGGGTGGCGTTGGACAAGCCCGGCGCTCCTTCCAGCCCGATGGCAGCAGAATCCGCGTACATGTGAGACCTGTGTCGATCGGTGTCACTCGGCAGCAGTCAACCCGATGGGCCGGTGCTGCGGCGAACCGCGGTACGGATCCGTATTCCATCGTAGTTGGCCCACTCGCCCGGAACGAGGTGTCATCCACATCACGACACATTCGCCACCATTGCGCCCGGCGACGGCGAACCGCCAGAACGCAGGGTGACGAGCAGCGGAGCCTCAGCGGGCGTGCCGGGCCAGCTTCTCCGGCGAAGAGGGCAGCCGGCGCAGGACCGGGCCCATCACGTCCTCGATCTCGGAGACCCCGAGTTGCCGCAGACCGGCCACGAAGATGGTGAGCAGGGCCAGGCCGCCGATGACGGTGGCGATGATGCAGGCGATCCAGCCGTCACCGATGATCGCCTCGGTGGAGTGCGCCAGCAGCCAGGCCACCCCACCGCCGATCGCGGCCACCACGATCATCTCGGCGTAGGCCCGGAACACCTGGTGGCTGTCCAGGTCGCCGAACCGCCGCCGCAGGATCAGGTACGACAGGGCGGCGCCGACCAGGTTGGACGCCGCCATCGAGACGCCGACGCCGACAACGATGTACTCCGGGGCCCGGTCGCGCAGCAGGAACAGCGCGATCACGTTCCCGGTGGCCCAGGTGCTGCTGGCGGCGATCTGGATGAAGAACGGCGTCTTCGCGTCCTCGAAGGCGTAGAACACCCGCTGGAACAGGTACTGCGCACTGAACGGGATCAGGCCCAGCGCCATCCCCATCACCACGTAGGCGATACCGGTGGTGTCGGAGCGGTCGTTGCCCGGGAACATCGAGGCGGTGATGTACGGACCCAGCGCCAGGATCGCCGCAGTCGAGACTGTGGTGGCCAGACCAGTCAGCCGCAGACCGAGCGAGAGGTCGGCCCGGACGTCCCGGATCCGGTTCTCCGCCGCAGCGTTGGACATGCGCGTGAACAGCGCCGTGACCAGCGAGACGGCCACCAGTGAGTGCGGCAGCATGAACAGCAGCTGGGCGTTGTCGTAGATCGCCTTACCGGTGGAGAACGAGGCGTCCGGCCGGTCCTTCAGCAGTTCGGCCGCGGAGGTGGTGACCCTCGAGATCACCACGAACGCGATCTGCTGGACGACGACCGCGGCGAAGGTCCAGCCGGCCACGCGGCTGGCCGAGGCCAGCCCCACCCCGCGCAGCCCGAACCGGGGGCGGTAGCGGATCCCGTTACGGCCGAGCAGCGGGATCAGGATGAGCGCCTGCGACGCCACGCCCAGCGTCTGGCTGGCCGCGAGCACCATGATCTTGGTGCCGTCCCAGGTCGAGACCAGCTGCGTACCGGTGCCGTACATCCCGATGAAGACGGCCAACCCGGCGATCGACACCACGTTGTTGATCACCGGGGCCCACATGAACGCCCCGAACGAGCCACGGGCGTTCAGCACCTGCCCGAGCAGCGTGTACAGGCCGTAGAAGAAGACCTGGGGCAGACACCACAGCGAGAGCGCAACGGTCAGATTGAACAGGTCAGGGTCGGAGCTGTAGACCTTCACCAGCAACGGCGCCGCCAGGATGACCACGACGGTGACCACCGCCAGCAGTCCGAGAGCCGCGGTGAGCAGGCGGTTGATGTAGTCCTCGCCGCCGTCTCGCATCTTGCTGGCCTTGGCGATCTGCGGCACCAGCACTGCGTTGAGCACACCTCCGGCCAGGAGGATGTACAGCGCGTTGGGCATGATGTTGGCGACCGAGAACGCTTCTGCGGCGCCGTCACCGTTCGGCTGTACGGCGGCCACCAGGACAGCGGCGCGGACAAATCCGAGGATGCGCGATACAGCCGTACCGGCGGCCATCAAGGCGCTGCTACCTAGCAGCGAGGAGGTCCGGGAGGCAGCCTTGGCCGGCGTCTCTTCCTCGACCTCGACCGGCTCTTCGATCTCCGGCTCGGCATACCCACGTTCGCGCTGACGCGGCGGAGGGGCGACCGGGGGCATTGGCCGGCGCGGGGCACGCGCGATCGGCGCCCGGATGGCCTGGATCGGCTGAGTGACGTCGGCGGGCAGCGCCGGGCCTTCCAGCCCCAGCAGGTTCAGCGAGCCGGTCAGCTCGGCCGGGTCGAGGCCGGAGAGGTCGTAGTGGCGTCCGGGCGGCGTGGAGGGCGGCGTGGCGCGCCAACCCCTACGAGTGGACGTCCGTGGAGACGGGGTCTCCGGGTCGAGTGGGTGGAAGTACGGCTGGTCGGGGTCGGCTTCCGCATCGCGCGCCTGGTCGTAGGGCTCGTACGGGGCCCGGGAGCCGGCGCCGTCGCGCGAGTCGGCCGACGCGTACTCGTCGAAGCGCTCGTACTGGCCACGATCGTCCTCTGTTCGAGGATCTTGCCCGTAGGCGACCGGGCCGCCCTGACCCTGGCGAGGCGCCTGCTCAGGGCGGTACGGCCGGACCCGCCGGGTCGGCTCGGAGGGGGAGACCTCCTGCTGCCCCTGGCGGCGCGCCCGCCGGGGGCTGTCCTGTCGCATCGGCCGAGTGGGCTCGGCCGGGGCCACCGGTTCGCCCGAGTGCGCCTGGTACGGCTGCTGCTGGTCGTAAGGCTGGTCGTAGGGCTGCTCATAAGGCTCGGCGGGCGCCGGTCGGCGCCGCGAGCTCTCCGGCGGCCGGTTCCACCACGCGTCCGCCGGCTGGTCGTACCCCTGCCGTCCGGACTGCTGGTCATCGTGCTGAGCCACGTACTCGGCCTCCCGCTGTGCCGCGTACGGGTCTTCGGCGTACGGGTCCGGCTGCACCTGCTCGTAGGGCTCTTCGTGCTGGTTGTCTGCCCGCCGGGGTCGCAACGGCCGATCCGGGTCGTGAGGAGGGTGCGCGGCATCGTCCGGCCGCCACCCGCTCACCTGTTCTCCTTCGGCATCGTCGGGCTGCGACGCTCCGCTCCCTTCGCGGTCATCGTCGGTACCGAACCGGACTTCTGCTCATGCATACCCTGGGCCGGACCCGGATTCCCGGAGGCAGATCCGGTGCCGGGTGTGCGGCCTTCCTCGCCCCCACCCCTGGAGCCTTGTGGACCCGAGAACGTTGCGCCACCGGAGGCCGGACCTGGTGCGCGATCGGTCACACCCAGCTGGGCGGAGCGATCCGGGAGGTCGGGGATGTCTCCCAGCCGCGCGATCGGCCGGGCGGCCGGGCGCTGGGCCGCCTCCTGCCGGGCCGTCTCGGCGGCGGCCTCGCGAGCCGCCTCCCGGGCCGCCTGACGGGAGGCCCGGGTGACCTCGTCGTCGACGTCGGGGACGGTGTTCAGCGGCACCTTGGGCCGCTTGCGGTTGCGCCGGAAGCTGCGCAGCAGGCCGACCAGCAGGAGCAGACCGAGGACGACGGCCATGCCGATCATGCCCCAGCTCTCCCAGTTGGGCCGGACCTTGACCTCGAAGGTCTGCGGCGAGCCGACCACCTCGGCGCTCGCCCCCTCGCCGGCCAGCAGCGAGGCGTCGACCAGCACGTCGCCGGTGGCGATGGCCCGGGCCTCGACCCGGAACGTCTGCCGGTGCTGGGCCGCGATCGTGACCGCCTCGGGCTGCTTGGTCACCTTCAGCTGCCCCGACCGGGCGCGGAAGCTCACCGACACCCGGACCGGGTAGTCGGTGTCGTTGACCACCACCACCGAGATCGGCGCGGACCGGGCGGTGAAGACCTTGTCGTCGCCGATCGACAGCTGCACGCCGCCGGTCAGGCCGGTCACGTCGTTCATCACCGTGCGCCGGGCGTCGGCCTGGTCGTCCAGGTCCGAACGCCAGGCGAACGACAGCAGCGAGGCGATCCGCTGCTCCAGCCGCCGCACCACGTCCTGGTTCTCGATCAGCGCGGGGGCGATGCCGTCGAGGTCGCGGTCCATCGCCTGGGCGGTGCTCAGGTTGCCCTTGGGCAGCTCGGCCCGGCCCGCCTTCTTGCCGTAGGTGTGCCCCGCCCGCTCCACCGGGGTGGCCGCGCCCAGGTTCTTCAGGCTGCTCAGCTCCACCCAGGAGGCGTCCCGCAGGGCCGCGGTGAGCCGCTGCACGTTCTGCGGGCTGGGGTTCCAGTCACGCGGGGCCACCGCCAGCACCTGCCGGGTGCCCGTGTCCGGGGCCGGTTCGGCGCTGATCGCGGCCAGGGTGGCCAGCATCGTCTGCGTGGTCTCGGCGCCCTGGTCCTGCCCGGCGCCCTCGAACAGGCTCGACAGCTCCGGGTCGTAGAGCAGCCCGGTGAGCTCCTTGTCCTTCGCGGCCAGCCGGCTCGTGCCGCTGGGGGTGTAGTCCAGCTCAGGCTTGGGCTGCTGCTGCGCGGCGGAGAGGATGACCGACTCGTGCCGGGTCGCCGCCAGACCCTCGAGCGCCTGCTTGGAGATCACGCCGTCGGCCGGCCAGGCGATCCGGGAGAACAGGCTCTTGCCCAGCGCCTCCTGCTCGATCGTCTCGCCCAGCTTGTCCGACTGGCGCAGCAGGCTCGGGCTGCTTCCGCCCTTGAGCAGGGAGTTCAGGTCGGTGTCGGCGTACGGCAGGCCGATCACGGTGCGCTTCGCCCGGCCCTGGGAGATCCGGTTCAGCCAGGCGCCTCCGGCCGTGCTCGCTGCCTCGCTGCTGATGCCCAGATCGGTCAGCTCCGAGGTCTCGGCGGTGGCGCTGGGCTTCCCGGCCGGACTGCTGGGGCTCGCCGAGGCCTTGGGCTCGGGGGTGGCGGCGGCGTCCTCTTCGGTCTCCTCGGTGATCCCGTTGTCGCGCAACGCCATGGCGGAGGCCAGCAGGGCCGGGTCGACCGCCCAGCCGATCGCCGGGTCGTCCGAGGCGGTCAGGATGTTCGAGAGCCGCGAGGAGGGCAGCAGTTCGGCCGCGGCCTCCTCGGTGGGCAGACCGGCCGTGGTGGAGGGGACGGTCGAGGTGAGGGCGGCGAGCATGGTCAGGCCGACCTTGGCCTCGGCGTTCTCCGGGGCCCAGATCACGGTGGAACGCAGGGTGTCCAGCTGCTTGCCCTGGGCCGAGGTGGCGACCAGCGAGAACGGCCGGGGCCCGAACGAGCTGCTGTAGCTGGACAGGCCGATGCTGCCGGCCTCCACGGTGAAGCTGAACGAACTGCTCCCCTTGGCCGGGACGTTCTTCAGCGTGACCTGCTTCAGAACCGCGCTGGTGGTGGCCACATCACCCTTGCTCACCCAGTCGGTGACGGCGTCCCGGCCGGTCAGCGCGGTGTAGCTGAACCGCAGCGCGACATCGAGATTCTTCACCGCCCGGTTGCCCGGATTACGCACCGTGCCGCTGACCACCAGGTCGTCCTGGTAGGTCAGCGAGGTGGGACTCACCTGGGTCAGCGCGAGCTGGAGCTTCTTGCCCTTGGGGGCCTTCGGGGCCGCTTCCTGCGTCACCCGGGCCACGACCGAGGGGGCCGGGGTCTGTCTGCTCACCCCCGCATCCGCCGCCTGGGCAGGCGAAGCGGCCGGGCCCAGCAGGCCCAGCGTCACGGACAGACCGATCACACCGGCGCCGAGTCCCTGGCGCAGCCTCGCCAGTCTTCTCACGCCGAATCCAGGAGTCGCACACTCGCCTCACGGGCTATCCGGCGTTCGTTCGGGAACGCCAGTCGTTCGTCCATTTCACCGAGCGGGACCCAGGCCACGTCGATCGCCTCGTGGTCCGGATCTCCCTCGGTACTCAGCTGACCTCCGGTGGCCAGCAAAAGGTAATGATGCACGTGCTTGTGAACCCGTTTGCCCTCGACCGAGAACCAGTAGTCGATCGTGCCCAGACCGTGAAGGATCCGGCCCTGGATCCCGGTCTCCTCCTCGATCTCCCGCACCGCCGCCTGCTCGGGTGTCTCGTCGAGCTCGAGATGGCCCTTGGGCAGGCACCACTCGACCCGCCCGGCCCGGTTCAGCCGGGCGATCACAGCACCGCGGGGGGTGGGATGCGAACGGTCGACGACCAGGCCGCCGGCCGAGGTCTCCTCCACGGTCGGCAGCGACCGGCGCGGCCCGTGCGGGGGCCGTGAGGGTCGGGGCATGCCGTCACTGTAACTACCCTGGCGCACCCATCTGGCACGCTTGGGGCTCGTGCCACAGACCCCCTCCGACCACCTGACCGACGCCCGACGGGCGGCGGTCGCACGTCTGGTCCCGCTGCAGCCCCTGCTCACCGACCTCGGCTCGGTCTTCGCCGCCGCAGGTCACAGGCTCGCGCTCGTGGGTGGGCCGGTGCGGGACGCGCTGCTGGGCCGGCAGAGCCCGGATCTCGACTTCACCACCGACGCCCGCCCCGAAGAGACCATCCGGCTGCTGCGGGAATGGGGCGACGCGCACTGGGACATCGGCAAGGCCTTCGGCACGATCGGCGCCCGCAAGGGTGACCACGTGGTCGAGGTCACCACCTACCGGGCCGACGTGTACCGCGAGGACTCCCGCAAGCCCGAGGTGGCCTTCGGCGACACGCTCGAGGCCGACCTGCTGCGCCGGGACTTCACCGTCAACGCGATGGCCCTGGAACTACCCGCACTCACCTTCGTCGATCCCTACGGCGGGCTGGAGGACCTGGCCGCCCGCCGGCTGCGCACGCCCGGGGCGCCGGAGGTCTCGTTCGGCGACGACCCGCTGCGGATGATGCGCGGGGCCCGGTTCGCGGCCCAGCTCGGCTTCGAGGTGGCCCCGGAGGCGGTGGCGGCGATGACCGCGATGGCCGCGCGGATCTCGATCGTCTCGGCCGAGCGGATCCGGGTCGAGCTGGAGAAGCTGCTGCTGGCCCCCGACCCCCGGCCCGGGCTGGAACTGCTGGTCTCCACCGGCCTGGCCGCCCAGGTGCTGCCCGAGCTGCCCGCGCTGAAGCTGGAGATCGACGAGCACCACCGGCACAAGGACGTCTACGAGCACTCGCTGATCGTGCTGGAGCAGGCGATCGCGCTGGAGGACGGCCCGGACGGCCCGGTGCCCGGACCGGACCTGGTGCTGCGCCTGGCCGCGATCCTGCACGACATCGGCAAGCCGGCCACCCGTCGCTTCGAGGCGGGCGGCGGGGTCTCGTTCCACCATCACGAGATGGAGGGCGCCAAGCTCACCACCAAGCGGATGAAGGCCCTGCGCTTCGACAAGGACACCACCCAGCAGGTCTCCCGTCTGGTGCAGCTGCACCTGCGCTTCCACGGCTACGGCGACGGCGCCTGGACCGACTCGGCGGTGCGCCGCTACGTCACCGACGCCGGGCCGTTGCTGGACCGGCTGCACAAGCTCACCCGTTCCGACTGCACCACCCGCAACAAGCGCAAGGCCGCCCGGCTGGCCTCGGCCTACGACGACCTGGAGCGCCGGATCGCCGAGCTGCGCGAGCGGGAGGAGCTCGACGCCGTCCGGCCGGACCTGGACGGCAACCAGATCATGGAGATCCTCGGCATCCCGGCCGGCCGGGACGTGGGCCGGGCCTGGAAGTTCCTGAAGGAGCTGCGCCTGGACCGCGGGCAGATCGGCCCGGACGAGGCCCGGGAGGAACTCGTGGCCTGGTGGGAGCGCGAGCGGGCGGCGACGGCCGACCCGGAAGGCGCAACCGCCGCCCCTTCGGGCGGCGATTCCACTCAGTCGGCCTAATCGTTAGCTATCGGATGTCGGGAGCGGGCGCGCCGCCGGGTCGGGTCGGGGACTATGGAGGAGATCCGATCCGCCGAATGTCCAGAATATGGACACCGAACGGGTGGTGCCGTTGCTGAGACCGACTGGTGATCACTTTGAGTTACTGATTGGTTTTCCCGTGAGGTGCGCGTTCATTCGCAACAATTGAGTGGTGTCACGGCGCGTCCGAGGGTTGCCGATAGCCCGATGGGGTAAGCCTGGTCGGTTTTCTTTTGGCTCGCCGTTGGCCTCCGGGCCAACTGGACTCTAGAGTTGCGGGGCCTCGGACAGTTGAGGCGAGATCAGGCGCAACCCGTTGTACGAGGCAATACACAACGCAGAGCGACCAAGTCGTTACTAGTAAGGGGAGGAGTCATCGTGCAAAGCGGGATCGCCTATGCCGCAGGGCAACTCCTTGCCGTGGTCGCGCCGAGAACTGTGCTCGTCGTGGACGCGCCGACAGACTGGTCGCTGGCCGGTCCGTTGTGGGAGCTGGCCCTCGACGACGCACCCGTCGACGAGATCCTCGACGTGCTGGTCCGGCGGGGCATTCGCACCGCACCCAGCTTCGCCATCGTCCGGGTCGAGGTGGACGCCGTGCGCGCCCTCGTCCGGGGCAGCGTGCCGGTGTGCTTCGAGCGGGCCGGGGAACCGGTCCGGCTGGACGCGACGGGCGCCACCACCTGGCTGGAGGGCCTGATCTCGGGCGCCCACCGGGTCCTGGTGGGCGACGTCGACGCCGGCGCGGAGCTGCCCTACACGGTCGCCACCGGAGTCGTGCTGGTCTCCGGCCTGGCCCTGAACACGCTGATCACTCCCGAGAACGCCGACAGCGACGCCCCGGCGAGCATCACCGAGGCGCCTGCCGAGGCCGTCCCGGCCGCTGCGGCCACGGCGCTCGAGGCCGCCCCGGCCGACGACGACTCCGCCCCCCTCAGCCTGGCCTCGGCCGGTGCCTCCGACCGCAAGGTCGTCGACCTGACCGAGGACGAGGAACCCCGCACCCCCGCCTACTCCGGCGCCCCGGGCCCGGAGGCCCGGCAGGGTGGCTGGGGCTCCCTCCCCTCCCGCACCGGCGGTTTCCAGCGCGAGGTCAACGGCCACGTGCCGTCCGTGCTCGACTCCCCGGCCACCGGCACCCCGCAGCCGTCCATCGGCTCGGGTTCCGGCTCCTCCACCCCGGCGCCCACGCCCACCTCGTTCTTCGGGTCCGGCGACAGCAACGACGACCCGGGCGAGCTGCACGACGTCGAAGGTGCTTCCGACGCACCCGAGGGCGAGCAGGCCCGGTCGTTCGACTTCGACGACCTGCTCACCGACGACTCGCCCAAGGGCCCGTCGCCGGCCGACCTGCCGAACCCCGAGTCCGGCAGCATCGACATCTCCGGCCTGAACGGTCACGGTCCGGGCGTGCCGCCCAAGCCGCGTCCCGGTGGGGCTCCGGCCGGCTGGCCGCCGCTCTCCGACGACAACGAGCCGTTCTCGGCGTTCCGCTCCGAGCCGTCGGCGCCCGAGGCCCCCGCGGCGTCCCCCTCGTGGGGTGCGCCCGAGCCGGCGCCCAGTGCGTTCTCGCCGGAACCGTCCGCGCCCAGCGCGTTCTCACCGGGCCCGTCGGCCCCCAGTGCGTTCTCGCCCGAGCCGGCGGCGTTCACGCCCGAGCCGGCCGAGCCGGAGCAGCCCGCGCCGTCCATCGGCGACCTGCCGCTGCGGGTCCGGGGTCGTTCGCTGCGTCCCGAGCACCAGGTGCCGCCGCCCGGCCCGAGCCAGCCGAACTCCCCGGTCAACGGTTCCCGCATGCTGGGCAACCCGGCCGACCGGGCGCCGCAGGGCGGGGCCTCGATCTTCGAGCCGCCGGCTGCGCCGATGCCCGACGAGGACCCGTCCGAGGTCTCCCGCGTCGACCTGCCCCCCGCCTTCTTCCGCGGTTCCCGCAACCAGGCCGAGGAGCAGGAAGAAGACTTCCAGCCCGACGCTCCGAGCTGGGGCGCCCAGGACGACAACCCGTGGGGCCCGCCCGGCCAGTCCGGTCAGGGTGGTCAGGGTGGTGGCTTCAACGGCTCCGGCTTCAACGGCCAGGCCCCGGCCTTCGGCGGCCCGGCCCTGCCCGGGACGTTCCGTCCCGGCGCCGAGGGCGAGGAACCCGAGAACGACCTCGACGAAGGCCCCCTGGCCGAGAACGACCAGGAGCCCGAGTCGGCCGAGCAGGAGGTGGAGGCCCAGCGTGAGCCCCCGCGCCTGCTGGGGGTCTGGTGCGACGCCGGGCACGTCACCTCGCCCGACCGTTCCGAGTGCCGGGTCTGTGGCCTGACCGTCCCGCCGCAGGCGCCGATCCTGGTCGCCCGCCCGCCGCTGGGTGTGCTGGTCTTCGACAACGGCGACCGGATCGAGCTCGACCGCCCGGTCGTGCTCGGCCGCGACCCGAAGCCGCAGGCCAACTCGGCCGACCCGGAGACGCCCTACCTGCACGCGGTGGCCAGCTCCACCGGCCAGGTCTCGCGGACCCACGCCGAGATCCGGCCCTCCGGCTGGGACGTCCTGCTCACCGACCTGGGCGCGATGAACGGCACCGCGCTCACCCTCCCGGGTGAGTCGCCGCAGGCCATCGACCCGGGCGTGCCCACCCTGATCACCCCGGGTGCCCGGGTGGACCTGGGCGGCGAGACCGGCTTCGTGTTCGAGGTCGAGGGCTAGGCCCTAGTCACCAAAGTTCCGCTGACGAGCGGGGGTCCGGTCTTCCGGGCCCCCGCTCGTGCTTTGCACCTCGGCGGCAGCCCGCTGCCGGTGCTCGCGGTAGGTGTACGCCACCGCGGCCACCCCGAACAGCAGAGCGATGTCCATGAACACCATCTGTGAGTAGCCGTCCTCCGGCAGCAGCATGATCGACAGGCCGGAGGCCGACACCAGGGCGACGTTGAACACGACGTCGTAGAAGCTGAACACCCGGCCCCGGAACGAGTCGTCGACGTCCTTCTGCAGGATCGAGTCCACGCAGATCTTGATGCTCTGCCCGGTCAGGCCGAACACGAACGAGCCGAAGTAGAGCAGCCAGAGCGCCGCGTCGGCGACGAAGAAGGCCTGCACCATCGCCGCGACGGCCAGGCACACCCCGATCCAGCGCCAGGCGCCGATGCGGGCCGCCATCACCGGGGTGATCAGCGCAGCTCCGGCCACGCCCACCCCCAGAGCAGCGACCACCTGGGCCAGCAGGGTGACCCCGGCCTCCGGGTTCGCCGGATCGCTGAAGTAGTTGCGGCACAGCAGCATCACCGTGATGGTCATGATCCCGTAGCCGATCCGGTGTGCGCCGATCACCGCCAGCGCGTTGGCCACACTGCGCCGGCTGCGCACGTGCTGCGCTCCGGCCCGCAGATCGCCCAGCACGTCGCGGGCCACGGTGCCGAGCGAGCGGACGTTCAGGGGCGCGCTCTGATCCGGCCCGAGCAGATTGCGGGGCATGCGTAGCGCGAGCAACGACGCGGTGGCGTAGGCCAGCGCCGCAATCACCACGATCGTGGCGTCGGTGCCGTCGCCTGGCCCGAGCAGGGTGCGCAGGCCGAAGCCGATCGCCCCACCGAGCATCGTGGCCACGGTGCCGCAGGTCGGCGACACGGCGTTGGCCATCACCAGTTCGTGCCGGGGCACCACGTGCGGCAGTGAGGCACCCAGCCCGGCCAGGAAGAACCGGTTCACCGACAGGCAGGCCAGAGCCGTGAACAGTACGGCCGGACCGACTCCGATGGTGAAGATCAGTGTTGCCACGGTCAGCACCATGAGTGAGCGCACGGCGTTGGCCAGGAGCAGCACCTGCCGACGCGGCCAGACGTCGAGCAGGACGCCGGCGAAGGGCCCGATCAGGGTGTACGGAACGACCGTGACCACCGCGGCCAGAGCCACGGCCGTAGGGGTGGTCGCCCGTTCCGGGGAGAAGAAGATCAGGCTGGCCAGGCCCACCTGAAAGGCGCCGTCACCGGCCTGGGACACCAGGCGCACGGCGAACAGCTTGCGGAAGTTGGCACCGCGAAGCACCACCATCAGGTCGGACAGGAAGGATTGTTGGGTCCCTGGCACTCGACAACCCTAGGCCGCAGATCCGCTCCTGGCTCGATCAGACCGGAGGGAGCCCTCGCGAGAGCCGGTCCACCGCCCGCAGCGCATCGGGGATCCGGTGGGGGCCACTGAGGCGTTGCACGAGGGTAGCTGCGTCTTCCGGGGGCATACCGGCGGCGGTGACGTGCAGCGGGCGGGCCGAGGCGCCTCGCCGCACCTCCAAGGCGTGTTCTGCGGTACGGAAGGCGGTCTTGGCCACCCCGACCACGGTGATACCGAACTCGCGGTGCACGTAACGCCCCATCCCGGGGGTACCGGCCGGATCAAGGTCCACAAACCCGTCCACCACCAAGAGGTGAGGCAGTTCGGTCAGTTCGGCGAGGACAGCGCGGACGGCCGGAAGCTCGCGTTTGTAGAACTGGCCCGGCTCGTAGGGGGCCACCTCGTCCACCATTGACACCCGAGTGCCGGTGATCCGCGCGAACTCAGGGGAGTCGCTGAGAACCAGCGCCGCGCGGGCGCCCCCGCTGGGTGGGTAGCCGACATCGACCGCCGCGCGCACATCGTCCCCCATCGGGCTTTCGGGTTCTTCTGGGAAGCAGGAAAGTACCGTGTTGGGCGAACTCAGCTCAGGCGCTGCTCGGCCAGATCGAACCACTGCTGGACTTCGGCGGGCGCGTGGTGCCGGATGGCCCAGTCGCTCATCCGCAGGCTCATGTGCGCCCAAGCCGGATTGAGGACGTCGGTGGGCACCTGATCAAGAACGTCGTCGAGGCGGCTGGTCACCTCGGGGTCAGCCCGGTTGTTCAGGCCGAATCGCAGGGTGACCAGGTCGAATGCGCGATGCCCGCGGGCGGCGCCGTCCCAGTCGACCACGCCGGTGATGATTCCGTTCGAGGCCAGCAGGTTGCCGGGATGGAAATCCAGATGGACGACGTCGTCCCCGGCCATGGTGGGATCGGCGGGGGTAGCCGCGATGCGGCGTTCCAGTGCAGCACCTCTGGCGCTGTGCTGGCGCAACGGTTCGTGCAGGCAGTAGCCCGGCCCGTCTTCAGCGAGGTAAAGGTGCACCGGGGGAACATTGGGGTGGTGCCGGAGCAGTCCGGCCTGCCGGGCGTTGAGCTGCAGGGCCTGGCCGAGCAGCGCTGCGTCGAACCGGTCGACCGGGGCTCCGGGCATCAACTCCTGCACCATCACCACGGCGTGCCCTACCTGCGCCGCGAACTCGACCGCCGGGACCGGAAGCCCGGCCGCCCGAGCGCTTTCCTGCACCGCCAGCGGCCCGGCCCGCAGATCTTGCAGACGAGAGTGCGGCTGCCATTTCAGCACTGACCGGCGCCGCCGGCCTCCGACCGGCTCCCAGCGGACGAAGGCAGCACCGACTTCCCCACCGGCACAAGGACCTTCGACTTCGAGCCGGACACCGTGCTCGATGCGTAGCCGGGCGGCGAGGCCTTCCGCATCGAGCTTCTCAGCCCGCTGCCAGCCGCCCCGCCGCTCGTCCACAAGACCTACTGAGCCATGTCCACGAAGCGCGAGTAGTGACCCTGGAACGCCACGGTGATCGTGTCGGTCGGGCCGTTACGGTGCTTGGCCACGATGAAGTCGGCCTCACCGGCGCGCGGGCTCTCCTTCTCGTATGCATCCTCACGGTGCAGCAGGATGACCATGTCGGCATCCTGCTCTATAGAACCGGATTCGCGAAGGTCGGACATGGCCGGCTTCTTGTCGGTGCGCTGTTCCGGACCACGGTTCAGCTGGCTCAGCGCGATCACCGGCAGCTGCAGCTCCTTGGCCAGGAGCTTGATCGCCCGGGAGAACTCGGAGACCTCCTGCTGCCGGCTCTCGACCCGCTTGCCGCTGGTCATCAGCTGGAGGTAGTCGATGACCACGAGCTTGAGGTCGTGCCGCTGCTTGAGCCGGCGGCACTTGGCCCGGATCTCCATCAGCGACATGTTCGGGCTGTCGTCGATGAACAGCGGCGCCTCGCTCACGTCGCCCATGGTCTGGGCCAGCCGGGTCCAGTCCTCCTCGCGCATCGTGCCCTTGCGCATGTTCTGCAGCGGGATCCGCGCCTCGGCCGAGAGCAGGCGCATCGTGATCTCGTTGCGCCCCATCTCGAGGCTGAACATCACCGACGTCATCCGATGGTGAATTGCAGCAGAACGCAGGATGTCCAGCCCGAAGGTGGAGTTGTGGGTGGGGATCATCGTGCGGCCGGCCAAGTAGAGGTGGGACGCGTTGTCTACCTCTACACAGCGCACCGGCACGCTCGGCACCGGCCGTACGGCGGTGATGAAACGCGAGTCGCGGCAGTGGAAACGGCGAGCCATCCGGTCTTTGTGCACCAAGTGCTTGCGCTCGAGGTGGAAGACCCGGTCGTCGGTGGTGAAGTTCAGCGTGTGGGCCACGGACGAGTCCTTGCGGCGGCCCTTCACCGCCTTACGCATGACCGTACACCGGTAGCCGAGGCTGATCACGAGCTCCTGCACATCGAGGGCGAGCTGCTCGTTGGTCACCGAGAACTGCACCGAGCCGGTGGAGTGCACCGTGCCGTCGGTGTCCAGGAGCCCGGCCAGCAGGTCCCGACGCTGCGTCTCAGACGCTCGCAGGTAGTCGGCGGGGATGTGCTTGTTCCCGAGCACTCCGATGGTGCGCAGACGGCCCTCAGGCAGACGCAGCGAGTACCGCAGGCTGTGGCTGGCGCTCGGGACCACGTCCAGGCCGTCCTGCTCCAGCCTGATCACGATGCCGGGATCGGCCGAGGTGATCTGGGCCGCCGCGCTCGTACCGTCGCCGAGCCAGGCGCCCAGCGTGTATGGCGGCACCAAAAGGTCTTTCGGGGCGAGCTCAAGAGCCTCGGCGTTGCGCACACTGTGGTTGAGGCGTCGGTCGGCGCTCTCACAGCGAAGGGTGGCGGCGATCTGCGCGGTGGTGCGGACCTCGGCGGCGACCCGGCTGCCGGAGCGGCGCGATGCTCTGGTCTCGGTGAGCCACTGGTGCTCCGCGTCGGCCACGATCTTGCTGCCGTCGGAGAACTCGACTTCGTAGCAGGGGCGTTCCAGCAGTACGTCGGTGGCGGCCACCACGCGGGTGGGCCGGCCGTCGGCGCCGATCAGCTCGTCACCCACCTGGACGGCGCCCATCGTGGTCCAGCCCGCGGGCGTGGGCAGCGCAGTGTCGAGCGCGAGCGCCTTACCCATCGCCGGGCGGGCGGCGATGATGATCATCTGGCCCGGGTGCAGGCCGTTGGTGAGGGCGTCGAGGTCGGCGAAGCCGGTGGGGACGCCGGTGAGGCCGTCGCCGCGGTGGCTGGAGGCCTCGATCTCGTCGATCGCGCCCTCGATCACCTCGGACAGGGCCGCGTAGTCCTCGCTGGTGCGGGCCTCGCTGACCTTGTAGATCTCGGCCTGGGCGGAGTTCACGATCTCTTCCACGTCGCCGCCGCCGTGGCCGTCGGCGCCGTTGTAGCCGAGCTGCACGATGCGGGTGCCCGCGTCGACCAGGCGGCGCAGGACGGCGCGCTCGCGGACGATGCGGGCGTAGTAGCCGGCGTTGGCCGCGGTGGGGACCGAGGAGATCAGGGTGTGGATGTAGGCCGGGCCGCCGACCTTGGCCAGCTCGCCGCGCTTGGTGAGCTCGGCCGCGACGGTGACCGCGTCGGCCGGCTCGCCGCGCCCGTACAGGTCGAGGATCGCGTCGTAGACCAGCTCGTTGGCCGGCCGGTAGAAGTCGGTGCCTTTCAGCTCCTCGACGACGTCGGCGATCGCGTCTTTCGAGAGCATCATGCCGCCGAGCACGCTCTGCTCGGCCGCCACGTCCTGCGGCGGGGTCCGGCCGAGGTCCGGACCGCCGCCGGAGTCGGACGGCACCGGCAGATCAACGATGGACATCGAACCCTCTTCCCAGCTGTTGCCCTGCACCAATCGCCACCGGCCGGGAGGTACCCGGCCGCCGGGGCGACGCGGCTCAGTCAAGCGGAGAGGTACGACAACCTTGCGAAGGGCGCCACACCGGCCACCCTTCGAGTTCGTCGTGGAACCCGCTGACTGTGCGGCCGACTCGACCCATGAGCAGGCCCCCTGAAAATACGGGTCGCCGGGCGTGGGTTCAAAGAGACTGTCCACAGCCCTGGCCCGAATCGGTGCACAATTGCCCCAGGCCTGTGGATAACTTGGGGACAAACCCCGGGTGTTGTGCACAGGTTGTGGATAACAGTGGGGATGAAGCGCGTTCTGGTTGTCCCCAAACGGCCTCTGACCGGCCACGCAGCTGTCCACGGCCTGTGGATGCCAAAAACCCTGCGTCGATTCAGTGCACAGTCACCTCACCGTTACCAAAGCATGCAGATCCGTCGGTAAGAGCGGGTCCGGAACCCCGCCCGCCGGACGGACCCGACACTTGCCTACTCGTCGGGCACACTGTGAGGTGGCAATGCCGGACGCGCTGGGGGCGGACGCGTGGGCAGGGCCGTGAACGCGTTCGGCCGGCTGAGCACGACGGCCGGGCCGGCAACTGCCACAGACCGCCCTAGACCAGCGACGAGGTGATCCGGCTGAGCAAGAATCCCGGCCGGGCCCGGAACACCGACCGGCAGATCCTGGCGCTCGCCCTGCCTGCCCTCGGTGCCCTGGTGGCCGAACCACTCTTCCTGCTCGCCGACTCGGCCATCGTCGGCCGGCTGGGCACCACCGAACTGGCCGGCCTGGGCATCGCCGCGGGGATCCTGACCACCGCCGTCTACATCTTCGTCTTCCTCGCCTACGGCACCACCAGCAGCGTGGCCCGGCTGATGGGGGCGGGCGAGCGCACCAAGGCGATCGCCATCGGGATGGACGCGGCCTGGCTGGCGGCGGCGATCGGCCTGGGCGTGGTTCTGCTGCTCTATCCGGCCGCGCCCTACGCCGTGGACCTGGTCGGGGCCGCAGGCGCCGAGGCGGGGGTACGCGAGGCTGCCATCACCTATCTGCGATGGTCCCTGCCGGGTGTTCCGGCCATGCTCATCGTCCTGGCGCTGGTGGGGGTCCTCCGGGGGCTGCAGAACACCCGGGTGACGTTGTGGATCGCCGTCAGCGGGGCCGTGGTGAACGCGCTCCTGAACCTCTTCCTGGTGCACGGCGTGGGCTGGGGTATCGCCGGATCGGCGCTAGGTACCTCGATCACCCAGTGCGGGATGGCGGTTGCGGCCCTGGGGTACGTGGTGGGCGACGCCAGGCGGGCAGGGGTGCGGCTGTGGCCCCAACTCGACGGCGTCCGGCTCGCGGGGCGCACCGGCGTCCCCCTGCTGATCCGAACGGTGGCGATGCGGCTGCTGCTCTTGCTGACCACCGCGGTGGCCGCCGGCTTCGGAGCCCCCGCGCTGGCCGCGCACCAGGTGGCGCTGAACGTGTGGAACCTGCTGGCGCTGGGCCTGGACGCGCTGGCGATCGCCGGGCAGGCGCTGACCGGCAACGCCCTGGGCGCGGGGGATGTGCAGGGGGTCCGCGACGCCACTGCACGGATGGTGCGCTGGGGGATCGGCGCCGGAATCGTCTTCGCGGTGATTCTTCTGCTCTGCGCCGGCGCCCTCGGCCCGCTGTTCAGCGACGATCCCGAGGTGAGAACAGCTCTCACGGGGGCGCTGATCGTGGCGGCGCTGACTCAGCCCGTCGCGGGGTACGTCTTCGTGCTCGACGGTGTGCTGATCGGCGCGGGCGACGGGCGGTTCCTGGCCTACGCGGCGGTGGTTCAGACCGCGCTCTACGCGCCGGCCGCCATCGCGATCGGTCTGTGGGGCCCGGACGGCAAGGTCGGCCTGGTCTGGCTCTGGGTGGCCTTCGCCGGCGGTTGGATGATCGTCCGGGCCGTGGTGCTGCGGCGTCGCGCCCGGGGTGACCTGTGGCTGGTCACGGGCGCCTATCGCTGAGCCTGGAAGCGGCTCAGGAGTCCTTCACCATGATGCGCTTCTTGATGCCGTCGGGCTGGGTGAACGTCTCCAGGTGGTAGCCCTGCGGAACGGTCGGGTCGTCGGGGTTGTGCGCTGCGGGCTGGCCCACCGGGCGGACGTCGGCCGGGCCCATGATCTGGAACAGGGCCATGTACACGCGGCGTCCGAACGAGGGCCGGGGTGTCTCACTCATGCACCCAATTCTCGTCCCTGTGCCGCAAAGACCAAAGGGCCAATCCACGAGAGTCGGCTCATGGCGCAGTGGTGATCGAGGACGAGTGTGGTCGCCTCAGCATCCTGGACATCCCGAGCCGGCGCGCACCTGCGCAAAGCAGAAGACCCCGACCCTGCCTGAAGCAGGAGCCGGGGTCTTCGAATGCCCAGGGGATCAGCCCTCGGCAACGACCTTCAGCGTGACCTTCGCCTGGACGTCCGAGTGGAGCCGGACGTGGGCGACGTGCTCGCCGGTGGTCTTGATCGGCTGCGGCAGCTCGACCTTGCGACGGTCGACCTGCGGGCCCTCGGCCGCGACGATCGCCGCGGCGATGTCGGACGGGGTGACCGCACCGAACAGGCGGCCCGAGGCGCCGGCGCGGACCGCGAGGCGGACCGGCTTGGCCTCCAGCTTGGCCTTGACCGACTTGGCCTCGTCCAGCGTGGCGATCTCACGGGTCTTGCGAGCCTTGCGGATCGCGGTGACCTGCTTCTCGCCACCCTTGGTCCAGCTGGTGGCCAGGCCGCGCGGAACCAGGTAGTTACGGCCGTAGCCGTCCTTGACCTCGACCACGTCGCCCGGGGTACCCAGACCGGAGACTTCCTGCGTGAGGATGAGCTTCATCTTCGCGTCCCCTCTGCTCAGCGGGCCGAGCTGGAGTACGGCAGCAGGGCCATCTCCCGCGCGTTCTTGACGGCCTTGGCGATCTCACGCTGCTGCTGCACCGTGACGCCGGTGACCCGGCGGGCCCGGATCTTGCCACGGTCGGAGATGAACTTACGCAGCAGCTGCGTGTCCTTGTAGTCGACCACCGTGATCTTGGCGGCCTTCAGCGGGTTCTGCTTCTTCTTGGGCTTGCGCACGGGGGGCTTAGCCATCGTGGTTACTCCTTACTGCACGAGTGGGGTTCGTCGGCAGCCCGGTGAGGGGCCGACGTAGAGATCAGAAGGGCGGCTCTTCCTGGCTGCCGCCGAAACCGCCACCGCCGCCGCCCGAAGCCGGGCCAGTGGCCCACGGGTCGTCGGCCGGGCCGGACTGGCCGCCACCGGAGTAGCCGCCACCGCCGCCACCGCTGTTGCCGCCACCACCGGAGTAGCCACCGCCACCGCCACCACCGAAGCCGCCACCACCACCGCCACCGCCACCACCGCGCGAGGTCTTGTTGACCTTGGCGGTGGCGTAGCGCAGCGACGGGCCCAGCTCATCGACCTCGAGCTCGACGACCGTGCGCTTCTCGCCCTCACGGGTGTCGTACGTGCGGCTCTTCAGCCGCCCGGTGACGATCACCCGCGAGCCACGGGTCAGCGACTCGGCGACGTTCTCCGCCGCCTCCCGCCAGACCGAGCAGCGCATGAACAGCGTCTCGCCGTCCTTCCACTCGTTCGACTGACGGTCGAACGCGCGGGGGGTCGAGGCGACGGTGAAGTTGGCCACCGCGGCCCCGGACGGGGTGAAACGAAGTTCGGGGTCGTTCGTGAGGTTGCCGATCAGCGTGAGCGTCGTGTCGCCGGCCATGCGGTTTCTCTCCGGTCCTGCTGGTTGCTTCGTTGGGGGGTACCGGCCTCAGGCCCCGGTGAGGGCCACGTGGGCGGTGAGAAGGATCAGCGACCGCCGGGGCGGATCAGCTTCGTCCGCAGCACCGACTCGTTGAGGTTCAGCTGGCGGTCGAGTTCCTTGGCGTCGGCCGGCGTCGTGGTCATGTCGACCAGCGCGTAGATGCCTTCGGCCTTCTTCTTGATCTCGTACGCGAGCCGGCGACGGCCCCAGATGTCGACCTTCTCGACGGTCCCGCCACCCTTGCGGATGACGCCGAGGAACTTGTCGAGCGAGGGCGCAACGGTCCGCTCCTCGAGCTCGGGGTCGAGGATGACCATCAGCTCGTACTGACGCATGCGTAACCCACCTCCTTCGGTCTAAGCGGTCACGGTCTCTCCGTGACAGGAGGGCTAAAGCGTCGTCGGGATGCCGCTCACCCCAGGGAGCGGGGAGCACCGGCATCTCGATCGCCCAGCAGCGTACCTTCGTCAAGGCCGGTAGATGAAATTTCGTGGATTCTCAGCCCGGCCGTGGTGTCCGGAAGGTCGGGTGCGGGCTCCGGCGGGGTCGAGGTGGAGCGGTAGACCAGCACGCCCTGAACCCCCACCCAGGCGATCCCGGCCAGCCGCAGCAGCAGCATGATCAGGTAGAAGTGCGAGGGCAGGCCGCGGTTGGACGTGGTCTCGGCGGCGATGTAGAGCCAGATCCCGACGAAGTAGACCGCCTCGGTGCCGGCCCAGATCAGGTGGTCGCGCCAGCGCAGCCCGCTCAGGGCGATCAACGGCAGAAGAAGTAAGGACGACTGCGCGGGCAGGGATTTCGCGGTCAGCAGGACGACGGCGAGGGTTGCGAGCGAGGCGGGCGCCAGTCGGCGGGTGACCCACTCGGCCAGGTCGAGGCTCGGCGGCCGGCCGCCGGTGCGCAGGGGCGACAGCGGGGGCACCCGGAACACGGTGAAGCGGACCAGCAGCCCGGTGAGAACGATCAGGGCCAGCACCACCAGCATCGAAGTGGCGGTGCCGCCCAGGGCGTCGGCGTTGAACAACCACCCGAACAGCAGTTGGGCCAGCCGGCCGGCCCACGACGAGGCCGGTTCCGGCTCGGAGGCACCGAGAAGCTGCGGCACCAGCCACAACGAGCCGTAGCCGGGGGCGCCGTCGCGCCAGGCACTCACCATGTCACCGAACTGGCCGGTGAACCCGGGCAGCAGCAGGACCCGCACCACCAGCCAGGTGATCGCCGCGGTCCCGGCGAAGGTGACCGCGGCCAGGGCCCGGGGATCGCGACCGGCCTCGGCCGGGTGGGCCGGATGACGGCTGCGCCAGAGCGCCAGAACGGCGGCGACCACTGCGACCACCGCTACCTGGGGGGCCGCCGAGATGCCCAGGCCGAGCAGCACCCCGCCGGCCAGCGCGCGGCTACGGGAGAGGGCGAAGAGCGCCAGGGCGAGGAGGGTGATGCCGAGGATCTGGTACGAGATCAGGCCGGCGGTGATCAGGACCGGGCTGATCGCCAGATGGGCCGCGTCCCAGCCGCGACGGCCGAGGGTGAAGGTGGTCGCAGCCACGCCGACGGCGAGCACGGCGGCCAGGAGCAGGGCGGTCAGGTCGAAGAAGCTGCGGTTGGCGCCCGGGTCGGCACCGTCGACGAGTCCGGAGGTCACCCACATCAGCAGTCCGGCCAGCGGGGGCTGCCCCAGCCCGCCGGCCGAGCCCAGGGCCTCGCTGAGACCCGGGCGGTCCGATCCACCCAGGCCGGAACTGGCGAAGATCACCGGGATGTCGCTGTAGCAGGCGTGCCAGAAGTGGTCGGGCGACGTCCACCCGGCCGCCCGGCAGTGCTGCTTCTGCACCAGTCCGGCACCGAGGACGGCCGCCGACAGCAGCACCAGAACCGTTGCAGCGCTCCAGAAACCGGTGGCGGTGGCCAGCCGTCGCCCGGCCGGGCCGCCGATCACCGGGCTCGCCGAACGCACCAGCGGATCGAGCCGGGAGGGCGCGTACACGCCCTCCCCGTCGTCTGTCTCGGCCGGCGTCTGCGACCAGCGCGGCGAGCCCGGCTTCAGGCTGGGCTGCCGGACCCGGCGGCCTGTCATCCGAACCCGTCGTTCCCCTCGTCGTCCGAATCCTCGGTCGGGAAGATCCCACCGTTGTTCGGATCCTCGGTGGGATCGACCTCGCCCTCGCCGTCGCCGACCGTCTCGGTCGGCTCCACCGACGGAGTTCCGGTCTCGGTCGGCTGCACCGGCTGGCTGGGCTGCTCGGTCGGTTCCATCGTCTGGGTCGGCTGAGCGCTCGGCGTCTCGGTCGGCGTCGGCTCCACGGTGACCTCAGGCGTCGGCGACGCGCTGACCACCTCGCCACCGTTGACCGGATCCGGGAACTCGATGACCTCTTTGCCCTCGAGCGCGTCGAGCATGAACGCGGTCCAGATGTCGGTAGGTACGGAACCACCGGTGACCTGGGGAAGGCTGGAGTCCCAGCCCTTCATCTGAGCCAGGCTCTGACCGTCCTTCTTCACCTGGTGCAGCCCCACCGCGGTGACCATCTGCGGGGTGTAGCCGACGAACCAGGCCGACAGGTTGTCGGTGGAGCTACCGGTCTTGCCGGCCACCGGCCGGTTGAGGGCCTGGGCCTTCTCGCCGGAACCCTCGGTGACGACGTGCTCCAGCGCGTAGGTGGCGTCGGCGACCACGCCCTCGTCGAAGACCCGCTCGCCCTTGGTCGCATCCTTGTCGGCCTTGAACATGACCTCGCCGGTCTCGACCTTCTTGACCGACTTGATCACGTGCCAGTCGCGATGAATGCCCTGCGCCGCCAGGGTGCCGTAGGCGCTGGCCAGGTCGATCGGGTGCACGCTGGTCGAGCCCAGCACGTTGACCAGGTTCTTCTGCAGGTCGTCGGACTCGGGGATACCGGCGTCGATCGCGGCCTGGCGCATCTTCTCCGGCCCGACCTGGTTGTTCATGTCGACGTAGACCGTGTTGACCGAGTTGGCCGTGGCCTTGACCAGGTTGATCCAGCCGTAGTCGGTGTTGCCGAAGTTACTGATCTTGCGCGAGTCCCCGGCGCCGCGGATCACCCGGCCGTCGTTGCCGTCGTAGTACGAGTCCAGGCTCACGCCGTCTTTGAGAGCAGCCAGCAGACCGAAGGCCTTGAAGGTGGAGGCGGCCTGCGCCCCGTCTTTCGTGGCCTGGTTCATCTCCTTGGTGATGTTCTTGCCGCCGTAGATCGACAGCACTGATCCATCGCGCGGATCGATCGTGGCCATACCGACCCGCAGGCCCTTGGGCGCGAAGTCGGGAGTCTGCTCCTTGACCGCCTTCTCGGCGGCCTTGACCAGCCCCTTGTTGAAGGTGGTGGTGACCTCGTAGCCACCGGTGGTGAGTTCTTCCTCGGGGATGCCGACGACCTCAGCCGCCTCTTCCTTGACCATCTCCATCAGGTAGGCGTTCTGCCCGGTGATCGAGGTGTCCTGCTTCTCCTTGATCACTTTGGGGAACTTCATCTCGGCGCGCTTGTCGGCGGCGAGCCAGCCCTCCTTGACCATGGCATCGAGCACTACGTTCCAGCGGAACTCGGCCCGCTTACGGCCCGCTTCGTCTGCACGCGGGTCTGCGTTGTTGGGTGAGTTGACGATGCCGGCCAGATAAGCGCCCTCGGAGATCGTCAGATCCCTGGACTCCTTGTCGAAGTACGCCTTCGACGCGGCCTGGATGCCCCAGGTGTCGCGGCCCCAGTAGATGGTGTTGAGGTAGCTCTCGAGGATCTCGGGCTTGCTCTTCTGCTGGCTGACCTTCATCGCCATCACGGCCTCGCGCATCTTGCGCTGGTACGTGAGCTCTTTCTGGTCGTAGATGTTCTTCACGTACTGCTGGGTGATGGTCGACCCACCACCTGTGTCGCCGCCGGTGACGGTGGACAAGGCAGCCCGGGCGATGGACGTCCACTGCACACCGCTGTTGGTGTAGAACGTGTTGTCCTCAGCAGCGATGACGGCTTGCTGAACGTGCTCCGGCACATTAGCCAGGTCGACCTTCTCGCGGTCCTGCACCTTCAGCTCGCCCAGCTCGGCCTTGCCGTTGGCGAAGAACACCGTGGTGGTCTGCGCATTCACCAGCTCGTCCTGCGAGGTGGGCAGGCTCACCGAGTTCCAGAACCAGAACACCGCGCCCGCCACCATCAGCAGCCCGAGCGTGAACATCCCACTGATCAGCTTCCACGAGGGCAGCCAGCGCTTGACGCCGCGCTTGCCCCACCGCGGGTAGTTGATGAAGCGGTGATAGCCCTGCGGAGGCAGGTTTCCGCCACCCCCGGGCCCACGCGGGCGGGGGTTACGGCGAGGTGGTGCAGTGGTGCTGTCCAGCTGCTCGTCCTCCTGGCGACCGAACAGGCTCAGCGCGCCCGTGTCTGCCAGCAGACGACCGGCGCGGCTGTCCCGCAGGCGGTTCTGGGGCCGCCTGGCCGACGGCATCCCGTCCGGCGACTGTGCCGGACCGCCCATCTCGTCGTACGGCGACGCGCCGTACGCAACCGTGTGCGCATCAGAGTGATCGGCAGCGGAGGACGAAGAATAAGGATCGGCAGTACGCGAAGAGGGGCGCGGGGTGTGCGGGCCCCCGGCCGGGCGCATCGGCTCGTCGCGCTGGTACGGATCCCGGTCGTACGGGCTGGGGGCCTCGACCGGCCGTGAAGCAGCAGCCGAACGCGAAGAAGCCGCCGGGCGCGAAGGCGCAGCCGGCGGGCGGGAGTCAGGACGCGAAGAAGAGGAGTCGGGGCGCGAAGAAGAAGGGCGCGAGGGAGAAGGCGGCGCGACCGGAGCGCTGCGGTGCTCGGAGACCGGGCCGGAGGACCGGCGCCGACTGTCTTCCGGCGGCTGCGAGTACCGGGCGTCAGGCTGCTCGGGGCGGCGCGGCTGCGAGGCTGACCGCCCGCCCAGCCCCTGACCCTGCCCGTTCTGGCCGTTGTTGCGATTACCGCCCAGCCCCTGTCGGGCCTGCTGGCCCTGGGCACCGAGCCGGCGCCCACCCAGACCAGGCTGGTTGTTGGCGCGCTGACCACCGGGGGTGTTGCCGAGACGGCGGCCACCAAGGCCGTTGGGTTCGCCCTCGGGCGAGCCTGAGCGGCCCCGGGATGGACCAGAAGGACGTTCCACGGTACTCGCTGCCCTCCTGTTCCGTACGCCGTGAGGCATTCGTCCGGTTGTCGGATCGCTTTAGTGTGCGGCGGCCCCCCACTTCTTCCCAAATCCGCCGGTGACGAGGGTAAGGGGTCGGACTGTGGGCCGTCTGCGCCCAGAGCGGCTTTGGGTGTGACCAACCTGGCTTCTTTGCCCACGTTGACTGTGATCCACCCGGCCTTGTCCCGGGGTTAACTCCGTCGTATCTTCATCTGGAAGCTCGGATATATCGCTCCGATACATTGGGTCGATGTAACGGACGCGGAAGACCCACCACACACCCGCACCGTCCGCTCGTGGAACAGGGAAGAGGAGGTACCGGCATGAGCCGTCGTCGCGGCGACGTCCTCGAGCTGGCCGTCCTCGGTCTGCTCCAGGAGTCCGGCCTGCACGGCTACGAGCTGCGCAAACGGCTCAACGCCCTGCTCGGCCCGTTCCGGGCGCTGTCCTACGGCACGCTCTATCCCTGCCTGAAGTCGTTGCTGGCCCAGGGGTGGATCCGCGAGGCCGGCGGCACACCGGTCACGGTCGAGACGGGCGCCCCGGCATCACCCCTGGGCGGCCGCCGCGCCAAGATCGTCTACGAGCTCACCGCCGAGGGCAAGGAACACTTCCAGTCCCTGGTCAGTCATCCCGGCCCCGCGGCCTGGGAGGACGAGCGTTTCGACGTCCACTTCGCCTTCTTCGCCAGGACCGACGCGGTCACCCGCCTGCAGATCCTGGAGGGCCGGCGCAGCCGGCTGGAAGAACGGCGCGAGGGCTACCGGCAGTCCATGCAGCGCAGCAGGGAACGTGCCGAGCAGTACACGCTCGAGCTCCAGCGGCACGGACTCGAATCCGTTGACCGCGAGGTGCGGTGGCTCTCGGAGCTCATCGACACCGAGCGGGCGAGCAACATGACCCACCCCCCTGACGACGGTGACCGGTAGCCGACCCCAGCCTGGCTCCCGCTCACCGATCACGATCCCGCTAGAACCAAAAGGAGAAACGCATGTCCATCCGCGTTGCCATCGTCGGCGTAGGTAACTGCGCGTCCTCGCTCGTGCAGGGCGTCCACTTCTACTCCGACGCTGACCCGCAGGGCACCGTCCCCGGTCTGATGCACGTCCAGTTCGGCGACTACCACGTGCGTGACATCGAGTTCGTCGCGGCGTTCGACGTGGACGCCAAGAAGGTCGGCTTCGACCTGGCGGACGCGATCAACTCCAGCGAGAACAACACCATCAAGATCGCCGACGTGCCGCCGACCGGCGTCACCGTGCAGCGCGGTCACACCCTCGACGGCCTGGGCAAGTACTACCGCGAGACGATCGAGGAGTCGCCCGAGGAGCCGGTCGACGTCGTCGCCGTGCTCAAGGAGCGCAAGGTCGACGTCCTGGTCAGCTACCTGCCGGTGGGCTCCGAGGACGCGGACAAGTTCTACGCGCAGGCCTCGATCGACGCGGGCGTGGCGTTCGTCAACGCCCTGCCGGTGTTCATCGCCTCCGACCCGGAGTGGGCGCAGAAGTTCATCGACGCCGGTGTACCGATCGTCGGTGACGACATCAAGAGCCAGGTCGGCGCCACCATCACCCACCGCGTGATGGCGAAGCTGTTCGAAGACCGCGGCGTGGTGCTGGACCGCACCTACCAGCTGAACGTCGGCGGCAACATGGACTTCAAGAACATGCTCGAGCGCGACCGCCTGGAGTCCAAGAAGATCTCCAAGACCCAGGCCGTCACCAGCAACATCGAGCACGACCTGGGCGCCCGCAACGTCCACATCGGCCCGAGCGACTACGTGCAGTGGCTGGACGACCGCAAGTGGGCCTACGTGCGCCTCGAGGGCCGCGCGTTCGGCAACGTCCCGCTGAACCTGGAGTACAAGCTCGAGGTCTGGGACTCCCCGAACTCGGCCGGTGTGATCATCGACGCCCTGCGCGCCGCCAAGATCGCCAAGGACCGTGGCGTCGGCGGCCCGGTCGTCTCGGCCTCCGCCTACTTCATGAAGTCCCCGCCGGTCCAGGTCGAGGACCGTCAGGCCAAGGAAGACGTGGAGAAGTTCATCCGCGGCGAAGCCTGATCAGGGCACGAGCGGCCGGGCAGCGGAAACGCTGTCCGGCCGCCCGCTTTTGCGCCGCCCGAACCCGCGCCCTCCGAACCGGCGCTGCCCGAGCCAGCCGATCGCCAGTGCCGGCAGGGCGACCAGGGCGTTGAGCCAGACGAACAGGCCGACCACGATCTCCGGGTCGCTCTCGTCCATCCCGGCCGTCCAGATCTCGGTACCGGCCCAGACCGCCGCGCACACCGCGATCCCCACCAGGAAGAACCAGCCCGGCACCCGGTCGAGCCGCAGCCAGACGAGGCCGGCGCAGGCGCCGAGGAAGACGGTCAGCGGCAGTCCGGCGGCCAGCAACAGAAGCCCGAAGATGACGGTGTCCAGCAGCATGCTCACAACCGGAGCCTAGGGCTCGGGGATGCGAAAAACCCCGAAACCCAACAAAGGACGCCGGTGAGACTCGATTTCGAGTCCTCACCGACGTCCCCTGTCGGGTTCTACTGCAAGATCAGGCCTTCGTCACCGACACCGTGACCTCGACCTCGCCCACGATCCCGCCGAAGCCGCCCGACAGTGCGTCGGGGGAGCCGTCGGGGGTGTGCTCGGCCAGCTCGACGGAGTCACCCAGCACCTCGCCGAGCACGAACTGCTCGTGCGCGCGCACCGCGTCCAGCACCTCGGTGGGCGCGGTGAGCACCAGCCGGACCCGGTCGGAGATGTCCAGATCGGCGTCGCGCCGGGCCTGCTGCACCACCCGGACCACGTCGCGGGCCAGGCCCTCCACCTCGAGCTCGGGCGTGACCTCGGTGTCCAGCGCGATGGTCACGCCGCGCTGGGTCTCCACCACCCAGCCGGAGCGCGGAAGCTCGGTCACCACAACGTCTTCCGCGGTGATGTCGACCGGCGAACCCTCGAACTCGACCTGCACCGCACCACTGGAGCGCAGGGCCGCCACCACGTCCTCGGCCGGCAGCGCCGACAGGGCCTTGGCCACCACCTGGGTCTGCTTGCCGAAACGCTTGCCCAGAGCACGGAAGTTGGGCTTCACCTCGACGTCGACCACCGCACCGGCCGAGGCCAGGGTGTCGAGCTTCTTCACGTTCAGCTCTTCGGCGATGTCGTCGAGCAGCGCCTGGGAGAGCGTGACGCTGCCCGGAAGTCCGACGAACGCGGCCGAAAGCGGCTGCCGCACACGCACCTTGCTCGCCTTACGAGCGGCCCGGCCGGCTTCCACGGCGTTGCGGGCGAACCGCACCTCCTCCGAAAGCGCTGCGCTGATCCGCGATTCGTCGGCCACCGGCCAGTCGGCCAGGTGCACCGACTCGGGGGCGTCGGTGTTGCCCGGCCGCACGACGAGCTGCCAGACCTCCTCGGTGATGAACGGGACGATCGGGGCCAGCAGGCGGGTGAGCACGTCCAGGCACTCGTACAGGGTGACCAGGGCGTCCATGTCGCCCTCCCAGAACCGCTGCCGCGAGCGCCGGACGTACCAGTTGGACAGGTCGTCGACGAAGTCGCCCAGCACGCGCCCGGTTCCGGCGGTGTCGTAGTTCTCCAGCTTCTGGTCCACGTCACGGGCCAGGGCGTGCAGCTCACCCAGCACCCAGCGGTCCAGGGTGCTGCGCTCGCCCGCCGGCCGGGCGGCCGAGGGGTCCCAGTTCACGTGGCTGGCGTAGAGGCTGAAGAACGAGGCCGTGCTCCAGTAGGTGGACAGGAGCTTGCGGGTGATCTCGTCGAGCGGGCCCGGGCCCACCCGGCGCGGGCTCCAGGGCGAGCCGGAGCAGGCCATGAACCAGCGCAGCGCGTCGGCGCCGTGCGCGTCCATCAGCGGGATCGGCGCCAGGATGTTGCCCAGGTGCTTGCTCATCTTGCGGCCGTCCTCGGCCATGATGTGACCCAGGCAGACCACGTTCTCGTACGGCGAGCGGTCGAACACCAGGGTGCCCACGGCCATCAGCGAGTAGAACCAGCCGCGGGTCTGGTCGATCGCCTCGCAGATGTACTGCGCCGGATAGCGCTTCTCCAGAGCCTTTTCGCTGCCCTCGACGTGCGGGTAGCCGATCGCCGCGAACGGCATCGCGCCGGAGTCGTACCAGGCGTCGATCACCTCGGGCACCCGCGTGCTGGTCTTCCCGCAGCCCTCGGTGGGGCAGGGCAGGGTGATCTCGTCGATGAACGGACGGTGCGGGTCCAGGTCGGAGAGGTCCCGGCCGATCAGCTCACCCAGTTCCCTGCGTGAGCCGATCGCCGTGACGTGCTCGTCCTCGCACCGCCACAACGGCAGCGGGGTGCCCCAGTAGCGCGACCGGGACAGCGCCCAGTCGATGTTGTTCTCCAGCCAGTCGCCGAAGCGGCCGTGCTTGATGTGCTCCGGGTGCCAGTTGGTCTGCTCGTTCTCCCGCAGCAGTTCCTGTCGCACGGTGGTGGTGCGGATGTACCAGGCCGGCTGCGCGTAGTACATCAGCGGCGTGTGGCAGCGCCAGCAGTGCGGGTAGGAGTGCTCGAAGCGCTGCGAGCGGTAGAGCACGCCGCGCTTCTTCATGTCCATGATCAGCGGCTCGTCGGCGTCCTTGAAGAACAGCCCGCCGACCAGCGGCACCTCGTCCTTGAAGTGACCGTTCCCGGCCACGGGGTTGACCACCGGCAGCTCGTTCGCCCGGGCGACCAGAAGGTCGTCCGCACCGAACGCGGGCGCCTGGTGCACCAGACCCGTACCGTCCGCGGTGGTCACGTACTCCGCGAGCACCACCCGGTGCGCGTCGGGGATCTCGATCAGATCGAACGGACGGGTGTAGCGCGCGCCTTCGAGGTCGCGGCCGGGGAACTCGGCGAGCACCTCGGCGTCCTCACCCAGCACAGCCGCCTGAAGCGGCTGGGCGACCACGAACGTCCCCTTGTCGTTCTTCGCCAGCACGTAGGTGACGTCCGGGTGGACGGCGACCGCGGTGTTGGAGACCAGCGTCCAGGGGGTGGTGGTCCAGATCAGCAGCTCGGCGTCGGCGTGCCCGGCCAGCGGCTCGACCAGCGGGAAGCGGACGTAGACCGAGGGGTCCTTGACGTTCTCGTAGCCCTGCGCGACCTCGTGGTCGGACAGTGCGGTGCCGCAGCGCGGGCAGTACGGGGTGACCCGGAAGTCCTCGCTCATCCGGCCGTCGTCGAAGATCTTCTTCAGCGACCACCAGACGCTGTCCACGTACTCCGGGGACATCGTCTCGTAGGGGTTCTCCAGGTCGATCCAGTAGCCCATCCGCTCGGTGAGCTTCTCGAACTCACCGACGTGACGGGTCACCGACTCGCGGCAGCGCTGGTTGAACGGCGCGATCCCGAACTTCTCGATGTCCGGCTTGCCGCCCTTGAGGTCGAGCTCCTTCTCCACCGCGAGCTCGACCGGCAGACCGTGGCAGTCCCAGCCGGCCTGGCGGGGTACGGCGTAGCCCTTCATCGTGCGGTAGCGCGGGAAGAGGTCCTTGAACACCCGGGCCTCGACGTGGTGGGTGCCGGGGGCGCCGTTGGCGGTCGGCGGGCCTTCGTAGAAGACCCACGGGGCGCCGTCCTTCGTGCGCTCCAGCGTGCGCTCGAAGATCCGGTTCTGCTTCCACCACTCGATGATCTTGTGATCCGTGGCGGGCAGATCGATCCGCGTGGGGAGGCCGGCGAAGGGGGTGGCGAACGTGGGTTCGGCCATCGGAAGGACTCTCCTCGTCACTCGCATGAGCTTTCGGGTCTCATGCGGGGACGAAGCACGTGGCTCCGCGGTACCACCCCGCTTGCACCTGTCCCGGGGGACGGATGCCGCTCGAAGACGCTGTGACGTGCGCCGAGGACGTCCGGGTCTAGTAGGAGGGCGGTTGGAACAGCCCTCTGTTCTTCCGGAGGCTCACCGGTGATGGCCGGGTCGAAGCCGCTGTTGTCAACTATACGCAGAGCGGCAAGTGGGAAGGCGACGACGCCAGCACTACAGTTGATGCGACGCATTTAAGGAATACACAGACTGGACTCATGATGCTTGACCGTCAGGTCATCGACTCCCTGTTCCCCGCCGACCTCCCCTCCCCGGCCGAGCTGGAACAGAAGTACCCGCCCCGGCAGCTGCCGGAAGGTGCGATGGTGACCCGGCTCGGCCCGTCCCCGACCGGTTCGGTGCACATCGGTGGCCTCTACGTCGGCATGATCAACAAGGACCTGGCCGGCCGCACCGGTGGCCACTACCTACTCCGCGTCGAGGACACCGACCAGGCCCGTGAGGTCGAGGGCGCGGCCGAGCAGTTCACCCGGGCGTTCGAGTACTTCGGCGTCGAGCCGGACGAGTCGGCCCTGGCCGGCGGCGAGTACGGCCCGTACTTCCAGTCCCAGCGCGAGACCCTGTACCTGACCTTCGTGCGTGAGCTGCTGCGCGAGGGCAAGGCCTACCTGTGCTTCGCCACCCCCGAGGAGCTGGCCGACATCCGGGCCCGGCAGGAGGCGTCCAAGGCGCCGACCGGCTACTACGGCCGCTGGGCGATCTGGCGCAAGGCCGCCGACGAGGACGTGCAGAAGGCGCTGGACGAGGGCCGCCCCTACGTCGTGCGGTTCAAGGCCCCGGAGGACGGCGAGCGCCGGGTCAGCTTCGAGGACGCGATCCGCGGCAAGCTGCAGCACGAGGCCAACCGCAACGACGCGGTCATCCTGAAGAGCTCGGCCACCAGCCCGCGCCTGCCCACCTACCACTTCGCGCACGCCGTGGACGATCACCTGATGCGGGTCACCCACGTCATCCGGGGTGAGGAGTGGATCAGCTCGGTGCCGCTGCACCTGCAGCTGTTCGACGCGCTGGGCTTCGAGCGTCCCACCTACGCGCACATCGCCCCCCTGATGAAGATGATCCCCGGGGGCAAGCGCAAGCTGTCCAAACGCAAAGACCCGGAAGCGGGCGTCGAGTTCTACATCGAGCAGGGCTTCCCTGCCCCCGCCGTGCAGTACTACCTGCGGGGTCTGGCCAACGGTCGGCTCGCTGAGCTCCCCCTGGACGAAGCCCTGCGTACCCCGCTCGAGCTGGACCAGTTCGGCGTCGCCGGGCCGCTGGTCGACCTGGTGAAGCTGGAGGGGATGAGCGCCGACTACATCGCCACGCTCAGCTCCGAGCAGGTCTACGAGCAGGTGCTGGCCTGGGCCGAGCAGTTCGACGCCCAGCTGGCCGAGGTGCTCAAGGCCGACCGGGACAACGCGGTGAAGGCGATCGGCGTGGAGCGCGAGGGCGTCGAGAACCCCCGCAAGGACCTGCGCAAGTGGTCGGACTTCGGCCCGCAGTACGGTTTCTTCCTGCCCGCGCTGTTCACCCCGGTCGCCGGTCCCGCCGACGAGCGGGTCGCCGGCCTGAACCTGGCGCCCGAAGTGGTCACCGCGTTCATGAACACGTTCGTCGAGGGCTACCAGCACCTGGACGAGCAGCCGGAGTGGTTCAACCAGATCCGGGAGGCGGCGGCCAAGAACGACTTCGCGCCCAGCCCGAAGGAGTTCAAGAAGAACCCCGACGCCTACCCCGGCTCGATCCGTGAGGCCTCGCAGCTCGTCCGGGTTGCGCTGACCGGTTCCACCCGCAGCCCCGACCTGCACGCCGTGGCCGTGGTGCTGGGTCAGGACGAGGTGCTGCGTCGCCTGCGCACCCTGGCCGGCTGAGTTTCAAAACCCTTCCAACAATGGACGTTTGTGGGCCCCGAAAGGGGCTCACGGACGTCCGTTGTTGTTGGCGCAGTTGATGCAGTGCGTGGCCAGAGGCCGCGCCTCCAGGCGCTCCACCGCGATCGGTTGCCCACAGCCCGCGCAGATGCCGTAACGACCGGCCGCCAGTTCCGCCTGCGCCTCGTGGATGCGGGCCCGGGCGGCGCGGGTGCGGGTCAGGGCGGCGGTGAGCTGTTCCCGCTCGAACGCGATGGTCGCGCCCTCCGGGTCGTGCTCGTCGTCGGCGTTGGAGTCGAGCGACGCCTCGACCATCCGGGCGTGGTCCCGCTCCAGCGCGCTCAGCAGTTCGGTGTTCTCCTGCAGCGCCTGGGCCAGAATTGCCTGTCGCTCGTCCATCCCGACAGAGTAGAAAAGCGCCATGGCCGACGCCGCGATGTTGGGTAGCTGGATCGCCGCCTATCTGCGGGCCTGGCAGAGCAACGCTCCGGACGACATCGGGGGCATCTTCGCCTCCGACGCCCGCTATTTCACCGCTCCCTACGCGCAGCCGTGGGTGGGGCGGGAGGCGATCGTGGCGGGATGGATTGCCCGGGGCGATGTTCCGGGTTCCTTCGCGATGGACTGGGACATCGTCTCCTGCACCGAAGACGTGCAGGTGGTGCGGGCCACCACGCGCTATCCGGCCACGACCTTCAGCAACCTGTGGGTGATCCGGCTGGACCGGGACGGCCGCTGCCGGGAGTTCACCGAGTACTGGATGGAGCACCCCCGCCCCTGATCAGCGGTGATCAGCGGGGTGGCTCACCCCAGGCGACGGCAACGGTGTCACGTACCAGCCGGGCCTGCGAGCGGCCGGCCTTCGCCGCATCCGACCGGAAGGCCGGGTCGAACGGGTTGGAACCCATCGCCCGCCGGGTGTTCGCGTCCGGCACGATCACCGCCTTGCGCACCTGCGGGCCCAGGCCGTCGAGCTGGGACTGTACCCGTCCGCCCCGCCGGAGCACGGCGGTGAAGGGGGCGAGCACCACCACCCGGTCGTAGCCCTCGGCCAGGTCGGCGTTGGCCCAGGAGCGCACGGCGCCGTCGATGTAGCGGCGCCCCCTGATCGTGACCGGCGGCCAGACCATCGGCACCGCGCAACTGGCCCCCACCGCATCGACCAGGGGCACCCCGGAATCGTTGTCAAAGACCACGAACTCGCCCGTGGCCGCATCGACCGCCGTGACCTTGAACGGCTGCTGCGGCCAGGTGCGCTCGGGCAGCCGACTCTCGATCACCGTGCGCCGGTCGCTCTCCGGAACGGTGCGCGTGGCCAGCGCGGCCCGGCCGATGCGCCGGCGGGTCTTGGTGCGGGTGCCCGGGGTGATGCCGATCAGCGCACGCCGCAACAGGGTGCGCCGGCCGGGATGGGCCGGGGCCTCGCCCCGCACCTCACGCAGTTGCTCGGCGTAGAGCCGGTCGATCGGGGTGCACGAGCGCAGTTGTGCCCCGGCCACCGAGCCCGCCGAGGTGCCGATCACCAGGTCGGCCGCGGAGAGGTCGACCCCCAGCTCGGCCAGACCGGCGATCATGCCCAGTTCCCAGGCGATCCCGGTGATTCCGCCCCCGGCCAGAACGAGGGCCCGCTGGTCGTTCCTCACCCGTCCGCCCCCCGCTCGTGGCCCGAATGCAGTCCCGATTCTAGGACGGTTGTTAAGGCTGGCCCAGAGTCCGCCGCCAAGTCCGGGTGGCACGTCGTGCGGGCTGTCCACAATTCGGAGGACAGGGCGGACCAGGTCGGAAGACGGTTCGCCAGTCGCTGAATGCCGCTGCCCTGACGCGCATCCCGCCCGTCCGGGGGGCCGCGACGCGGCCGGTGTTGATCACAAGTGGCGCAATCCCCGACCGTCACTATCGTGATCATCAGCGGTCAGGTCCGGAAGGCCGGAATTCATCCGGCTTTTCCCGGCCGACCGAAGAATCGGCGTCGACACTCGGAGGAAGCGATGCGAATCCTGACAGTGGTGATCGTGGTCTGGCTCCTCATCGGTGTCCTGGCCTCCGGTCAGCGGGGCTACTTCGACAGCGAGAAGGACCCGGACGTGAGCTGCTCCGACGCCGGCACCATCGCGGTCAGCATCATCGCCGGCCCGCTCAACTACATGGGTGCCAACCCGAAGGTCGACTGCAAGGTGCCCGAACCGAGCAAGTGACGGGCAGGTGACGGGCAGGTGACCGGCAGGCGACGGATTCGTCTGTCGCCGCGGTCTGCGCCTGCGCCCATGCAGTTCCTCGGCGAGACTGGAACGGCAGTCGATGGCGGGTGGTGACCGGAAGAATGCCAAGAGTGACGAAAGCAACCGGTGCGGTGACGAAACTGGCGAAGGTAGTCCGGGTCGGGCAGGGTCGGCACGTATGACGACCGAACCGAACACTGCCGGTGCCGGGAACTCGGGCAACGCGGTAAACGCGGGCAACTCCGTGGCGGCGGAGGACCAGCTGCCCACCTACACCCGCCGCAGCGACCAGACCCGCTACGACGCCCAGGCGATCAACTCGGCGCTGGACGAGGCGTTCATGTGCCACGTCGCGTACATCGACAGCGGTGACCCGATCGTCGTCCCCGTCATCCACGCCCGGGTCGGCGAGGAACTGCTCCTGCGGGTGGGCCAGTGGTCCCGGCTGGCCGAGCTGGCCGCCGACGGTGACCTCAAGCTGTGCGTCACCGTCACCCTGATCGACGGCCTGGTGCTGGCCCGGGCCAAGGTCGACAACACCATGAACTACCGCAGCATCGTCGTGCGCGGCACCGGCAGCCTGGTCAAGGACCCGCAGGCCAAGCTGGCCGGGCTCGACGCGGTCGTCGAGCACCTGGTGGCCGGGCGGTCCAACCACTCCCGGCCGCCGACGACGGCCGAGTTCGACGAGATCGTGCTGATCAGCCTCCCGCTCGAGGACGTGGCCCTGAAGAGCCGGACCGGTCCGCCGCAGGACGCCGAGGAAGACCTCGCACTGCACCACTGGGCCGGCGTGATCAGCGTGCGCAACAGCTACGGCCCGCCGTTCCCCTCGCCCGACCTGCCCTACGACCGGCAGGTACCGGCTCAGCTGGCGAACTACAACCGTTCTGCGAAACCACAGGGTTACAGGTAACTCTCCATTGGCGGAACGTGTGGTCCGGCCCTCCGGCCGGTGCCGGTCCGCACGCTAAAGTCGCGCGCGGAGGAATGCGACATCCCGGACGGTAGCCGTCCGGGTGCGCACCGCAAGCACCGCCGCCACCACGTCACCGTGGTACTAGGAGGGATGCCCGCAGTGGACCTGCTCGCCGGCCTGCGCGAGATCGTCGGGGACACGCACGTCGTCACCGATCCGGACGCGGTCGCGCCCTACGCGCAGGACTGGACGAGACGCTGGCACGGCAAACCGCTCGCGGTGGTCCGGCCGGCCACGGTCGCCCAGGTCTCTGCGGTGGTCCGCGCCTGCGCCGTCGCCGGGGTCCCGCTGGTGCCCCAGGGCGGTAACACCGGGCTGGTCGGGGCCGGGGTGCCGCAGGACGGCGAGGTCGTCCTCAGCCTCACCCGGCTCGACTCCGTCGGCCCGCTCGACCCGCTCGGCCGCACCCTGATGGCCGGCGCCGGGGCCACCCTGGCCCAGACCCAGCGGGCCGCCCGCAGCGCGGGTCTCGACATCGGCCTGGACTTCTCCGCCCGCGACACCGCCACGGTCGGCGGGATCGCCGCCACCAACGCCGGGGGTGAGCGGGTGATGCGCCACGGCGCCGCCCGGTTCCGGATCCGCGGGTTGGAGGCCGTGCTGGCCGACGGCTCGGTGGTGCGCCGGATGTCCGGCGTGTCCAAGGACAACACCGGCTACGACCTGGTCCAGCTGATGATCGGCAGCGAGGGCACCCTCGGGGTGATCACCGCCGTCCAGCTCGACCTGATCCGCCCGCACAAGATCGTCGGCACGGCCCTGGTGGCGGTGCGCACGGTGGACGACGCGCTCACCGTGCTGCGGGCCGTGCAGCACGAGTTCACCGGGCTCGAGGCCGCCGAGTTCTTCCACCACGACGGCCTGCAGCTGGTGCTCGAGCACGAGCGACTGGCCCGGCCGTTCGACCGCCCGCACCCGCTCTACCTGCTCTTCGACCTGGCCGACGACGACGGCCGGCCGGACACCCTGGAAGAGCTCACCGAGCTGCTGGCCGGGCTGGACTGCGTACGCGACGTCGTGCTGGTGTCCACCGCGGCCGACCGCCGCCGGCTCTGGGAACTGCGTGAGCTGCAGACCGAGGCGATCAGCGCCGAGGGGGTGCCGGTCAAGCTCGACGTGGCCCTGCCGCTGAACCAGCTGACCGTGTTCGAGCGGCGGCTGGCGGCCGTGGTGCGCTCGGTGGCCCGGCACGCCGTGCCCATCCTGTTCGGGCACATCGCCGAGGGCAACGTGCACGTCAACCTGCTGAACGCGGTGGAGGAGGACGCCCAGGGCGCGGTCACCGAGGCGGTGCTGGACCTGGTCGCCTCCCTGGGCGGCAGCATCAGCGCCGAGCACGGCATCGGCCTGGCCAACCGGCGCTGGCTGCCGCTGACCCGCAGCTCGGCCGACATGACGGCGATGCGGGCGATCAAGCAGGCGCTCGACCCGGAGGGCATCCTCTCGCCCGGCCGGATGCTCCCCGACCCGGTCGAGACCCGGAAGTAGACCCTCGGCAGCGGACCGGCGCTCAGAAGAGGGCGCTGCCCTGTTCCAGGTCGAGCAGGTAGCGCTTACGTTCCAGCCCGCCGCCGTATCCGGTGAGCGAGCCGTTGGCGCCGATCACCCGGTGGCACGGCACGATGATCGAGATCGGGTTCGCCCCGTTGGCCAGGCCCACCGCCCGGGAGGCGCCCGGCACCAGCCCGAGCTGGGCGGCGATGTCGCCGTAGGAGGCGGTGCGGGCGTAGCCGATCAGCCGCAGCCTTTCCCACACCCGCACCTGGAATCCCGTGCCGGCCGGCTGCAACGGCAGGTCGAAGGTGGTGCGGTCACCGGCGAAGTACTCGGTGAGCTGGGTGCGGGTGGCGGCGATCACCGGTTCCTGCGGGTTCTCGACGCCGCTGGCGCGCACCTCGTCCCAGTGCTTGTGCGAGGCCTTGTGCGGGCTGAAGAACAACCCCGTGAGGGCGGCGTCCTGGCTGATCAGGAGCAGATCCCCGACCGGGCTGGGCAGGACGGACCAGCTGATGGGCATGGCCCGAGGCTACGCGGCCGCCCGAGGGGCCCGCTGGCAGGAAACCGACATCAGGGCAGCGCCCACAGTGCACCCCCAGCAACCGGCCATGCGATGTCCAGACTGCTGGGAAAGAATGCCGATCATGCCCGTCATCGACCTGAACGCCGACCTCGGGGAATCCTTCGGACGCTGGACGCTCGGCGACGACGCGGCGCTGATCGAGGTGATCAGCAGCGCGAACATCGCCTGCGGCTTCCACGCCGGCGACCCGGCCGTCCTGCGCCGCAGTTGCGAGCTCGCGGTCGGCGCGGGGGTGGCGATCGGCGCCCAGGTCTCCTATCGCGACCTGGCCGGGTTCGGCCGGCGGTTCGTCGATGTCGCTCCGGCCGATCTACGCGACGACGTGCTCTACCAGTTGGGCGCGCTGGAGGCCTTCGCCCGGGTCGCGGGCGGTCGGGTCAGCTATCTCAAGCCGCACGGCGCGCTCTATCACGCGGTGGTTCATCACCAGGGGCAGGCGAAAGCGGTGGTAGACGCGGTGCGTAGCTACGATCCGACGCTTGCGGTGCTGGGACAGCCGGGCTCATTGCTGCTGTCCGAGGCTGCGGCCGTCGGGCTGCGTACCGTGACCGAGGCTTTCGCCGACCGGCAGTACACGGCCGACGGCGGGCTGCTTTCCCGGGCGGAGCCCGGGGCTGTGCTGACCGAGCCCGCCCGCATCGCCGACCAGGTGCGGCGGCTGCTCTCCGGCGAGGGGGTGATCGCCGACGACGGCACGGTGGTTCCGGTGACCGCCGAGTCGATCTGCGTGCACGGCGACACACCCGGCGCGGTCCAGATCGCCCGTGCGGTTCGCGAGAGGATCACCGCATCCGGAGGCAGCGTGCAGGCCTTCAGCAGTTTCCCGGGGTGATACCGGCCGAGGGTATGAATGGCTCATCGTCAGGTTCGATGATCTCGAAGGCGAAACGTGGTTACCCGGCGAATATGGCTGATGACTTTGTGTAGAGTGAACGCGCTGTCGAGGGGACGACGTCAGCGGTGTGGGCCGGGGGGCCCATGGGATCGGCATCGCCGACGTCGCGCCAGCTCAGCGGGCACGGCCGACGCCCACTCCGGGCGTCGCGCCGCTGACCGGCGCACCACCAATGTCGGGGGACCGGTTGGTGCGTCGGTCAGCGCTCGCCCGCTACGGCGGCCCATCGCATGAGCCACCACAACCACGGGGCCGGCCACGTCGTCGACGTGGCGATCGTGGGCGGCGGGGGAGCCGGGCTGAACCTGGTGCTGGCCCTCGACCACGCAGCTCGCACCTCCGGACGGCCAGCCCCGTCGATCGCTCTCGTCGATCCGGTGCGCCGGTCCGGTCAGGACCGCACCTGGTGCTGGTGGGCCCGGCCGGAGGAACAGCCCGAGTGGGTAGATCCGCTGCTGACCCGCAGCTGGCCGACGATGCGGCTGGTGAACGCCGAGGGCGCCCCGAGCTCCTACGACCTGGCTCCGCTCCGCTACCAGATGCTGCGCTCGGCCGACCTGTACGCCGCCGCCGATTCTGCGCTGGAGCGTCTCGGGGCGATCCGGATCACCGCCCCCGCGCAGAGCGTCTCCGACGGCATGCCGCACGCCGTGGTCCGGGCCGGCGACGAACGCGTCATGGCCAGCTGGGTGTTCGACTCCCGCCCGACCCGTCCCACCGGCCCGGCCTCGACCACGCTGCTGCAGCATTTCCGGGGCTGGATCGTGCGTTTCGCGCCCGGCTCGGCCGCGCTCGACGAGAATGTGGCCACGCTGATGGATTTCAGCGTTCCCCAGCCTCGCCGTGGCGTGGCCTTCGCCTACTGTCTGCCGCTGTCGCCCGACTCCGCGCTGGTCGAGTACACCGAGTTCAGCCCGGCCGTGCTGGAACCGGAGCGCTACGACGAGGCGCTGCGCGCCTATCTCACCCGCGCCTTCGACGGCGTGGCCTACACCGTCGAAGAGGTGGAAGACGGTGTGATCCCGATGACCGACGCAACTTTCGCCCGTCGCACGGGTGATCGGTTGTTCCGCCTCGGTACCGCGGGTGGTGCCACGAGAGCGTCCACTGGTTATACGTTCTCGGCCATGCAACGGCAGGCCGCCCAGATCGCCGAGTTGCTGTTGCAGGATCGCCTGCCGGTTCCACCGCGTCCGTACCCGTTGCGGCACCGGTGGATGGATGCGGTGCTGCTGCGCGCCCTGGATCGCGGTTACATCGACGGCCCGGGGCTTTTCGCCGGGCTCTTCGCCCGCCAGCCGAGCGAGCGGGTGATCCGCTTCCTCGACGGAACCAGCACCCCGGCCGACGAGCTGGCGATCATGAGCTCCACACCCACGCCGGCGATGATGCGATCGGCCGTGGAGGACGCGGCGGTCCGGGTCCGGCGCACGCTGGGTATCCGCTGATCACCTGATGTGACACTACTTCTTTTCCCATGGCAGAGTCGGTCATCGCAGCAGTCACCACCGCAACCGGTTCCGGGGTTCTCGTAGGGCTCGGGAAGTGTTCCGGTAAGCCGACTTTGGGGAAGTCTCAGCATGCAGTCTCGGGCTGTCCGGCGTGCCGGAACCGGTGTCCTGATCAGCGCGGCGATGAGCGGCATCCTGCTCGGCGCCCCACACGAGGCGCAAGCCGTGACCGGCCCGGCGCAGCTGCGGGCCTCCGAGGCGATCGGCCGCTACGACAGCCAGAAACTCAGCTGGCAGCCCTGCCTGGACAAGGCCGAACTGCCCGGCCTGCCCCGCGCGTACTACCGGCTGCAGTGCGCCACCATGCTCGCGCCGCGCGACTGGAAGACGCCGGAGGCCGGGGTGGACGTGCGGATCCGGGTGAGCCGCCTGAAGAGCGTCAAGGCCACCGATCCGGGCATGCTCTTCACCAATCCCGGCGGGCCCGGCGCGGAGGGGGCCGATCTGCCGTTGCTCCTGGTCAGCGCCGAGCGTAAGAAGCTGATGGCCGGTCAGGACGTGTACGGCATGGACGTGCGGGGCACGGGTGGGTCGAGCAACCTCACCTGTGGTGGGGCGCGGGATCTGAGTGTCGACCCGCGGGTGCGCAGCCAGGCGAACATCGGCCTGCTGCTCGACGCGGCCGAGCTCACCGCCCGGGCCTGCGCAGTGGCCGGGGGCGGCCTGCGCGAGTACGTGACCACCGCGCAGACCGTGCAGGACGTCGACCTGCTGCGACGGATCGCCGGCCAGGAGAAGACGAACTGGCTGGGCTTCTCGGCCGGTACCTGGCTGGGGGCGCACTACGCCACGGCCTTCCCGCAGCACACCGGCCGGATGGTGTTCGACTCGAACGTCGACTTCACCAGCACCTGGCAGGCCTCGTTCGCCCGGCAGCCGCTCGGTTTCCAGCGGCGCTTCGAGTCCGACTTCGCGCCCTGGGTGGCCCGGCACCACAGCGTCTACGGGCTGGGCACGACCAAGGAGGCGGTGATCGCCAGCTACGAACGGCTGCGGTCGCGGATGACGGCCGATGCGCCGGTCGAGGACGCGGTCACCCTCGATGACATCGTTGCCGGGACGATGTACGCCAAGATGCTCTTCCCCGACGCGGCGGCCGCGCTGGCCGACCTCAACGGCTACGTACGGGCGCAGAGCAGCGGCAAGTTCCGCACCGCCGACCAGTACGCGGCCAAGGTCGGTCGGCGGGTGGCCGCGATCGAGCGCACCGGTCTGCGCCGGACCTTCTCGGGCGATGCCGCGAGCACCACCTTCCTGGCCATCACCTGCCAGGACACGCCCTGGTCGGGCGGCGTGCAGCGGCTGCGGACGGCCTCGTCGGAGGCAGGTAAGAAGTATCCGCTGATCGGCTGGGCCACGATCAGCCAGCCCTGCGCCTTCTGGGACCGGCCGGCCGCGGCGGCTCTGCCCACCCCCACCGGTAAGGACATCCCTCCGGTGCTGATGGTGCAGTCGGAGAACGACCCGGCCACACCGATCGAGGGCGCCCGCGCGGCAGCGACCAACTTCGCCGGGGCCCGGCTGCTGACGGTCAAGAACGAGGGCGACCACGGGCTCTACGCCGGCGGTAACGGCTGCGTGGACCGGAAGGTCGAGAACTACCTGCTCAAGGGCGAACTGCCGGCAGTGGGAAGCAGTTGCCAGGGCACCGCCGACCCGCGCCCGGGCTACGGCAGCATGCGCGTGGCCACCGCACCCCGCAGTGGCACCAACCCGCTGCTCGCCCTGCGGCAGATCCGAGAGCTGGTGCACTGAGGTCTGGACCGGGGGGTCGGTCCAGATCTCAGTGCACCGAGAAGGTCAGCCTCGGAACCGGGGCAGCCGCAGCGAGTTGGTCACCACCGCGACACTGCTCAGGGCCATGGCCAGACCCGCGATCATCGGGTTGAGCAGGCCGAAGGCAGCCAGCGGAAGGGCCGCCACGTTGTACCCGAAGGCCCAGACCAGGTTCTGCCGGACGATCCGCGAGGTGGCCCGGGACAACCGGATCGCCTGCGGCACGCCTGCCATCTCACCCCGGACCAGGGTGATGTCACCGGCTTCCATGGCGGCATCGGTGCCCGTGCCGAGGGCCAGACCCAGGCGGGCGGTGGCCAGGGCCGCAGCGTCGTTCACACCGTCCCCGACCATGGCCACCCGGTGCCCGGCGGCCTGCAGCCGCTCGACCACGGCGACCTTTTCCTCCGGCATCAGCTCGGCGAACACGTCGTCCGGCGCGATCCCGACCGAGGCGGCGACCGCCCGCGCGGTGGAGAGGTTGTCCCCGGTGGCCAGCATCGGAGTCAGCCCGAGGGCCCGTAGCTGCGTGATGGCCTCGCGAGCGGCCGGTTTGATCGTGTCAGCGATAGTCAGCACCGCGGCGGGCACCTCGTCGATCCACACCACCACCGCAGTGCGCCCCTGGGCCTCGACCACCGCCCGGTCCAGCTCGACCGGGAGCTTCTGCGGGACCCACGAGGGGCGACCCACACGCACGCGCCGGCCTTCGACCGTTCCTTCGACGCCCAGCCCCTGGGTACTCGCGAATTCGGTGACGGCGGGCAGTTCGTCGGGCCTACCTGGCACCGCAGCCACCACGGCCCGGCCCAGCGGGTGCTCCCCGGCGTGCTCGACCGCAGCGGCCCAGCGCAGCACTTCTGCCTGCTCGAAGCCGTCGGCCGAAGTCACCCCGGCCAGGCTCATCCGCCCCTCGGTCAGTGTCCCGGTCTTGTCCAGCACGATCACGTCGACGTGCTTGGCGTCTTCCAGGGTCTGCGGGCCGCGGATCAGGATGCCCAGCTGGGCGCCGCGCCCGGTGCCGACCAGCAGAGCCGTGGGGATGGCGAGGCCCAGGGCGCAGGGGCAGGCGATGATCAGCACCGACACCGCGGCAATGCCCGCCGCCTGGGCATCACCGGTGATCACCAGCCAGAGCACCAGGCTCAGGACCGACAGCACCAGCACCACCGGCACGAACACCGACGACACCCGGTCGGCCAGCCGCTGGGCGCGGGCCTTGCCCGACTGCGCCTGCTGCACGATGCGGGTGATCCGGGCCAGCGTGGTGTCGGAACCGACCCGGGTGGCCCGCACCACGATCCGGCCCCCGCCGTTCACGCAGGCCCCGGTCACACTCGCGCCCGGTTTCACGTGAACCGGCAACGGCTCGCCGGTGAGCATCGACTCGTCCACATCGCTCGTGCCTTCGACCACCACCCCGTCCGTGCCGATGCGCTCACCGGGGCGGACCACGAAAAGGCTGCCCACTGAGAGCTCTTCGGCGCGGACGCGGACCTCCTGGCCGTCGCGCAGCAGATTCACGTCGCGCGCGCCCAGGTCGAGCAGAGACCGTAGGGCGGCACCGGAACTGCGTCGGGCCCGAGCCTCGGTGAAACGTCCGGTGAGCAAGAAAGTGGTTACGACAGTGGCTATCTCGAGGTATGGCTCGCCGCTTCCGGTGATCAGCACGCCGATCGACCAGAGCGTGGCCACGGTGACCCCGATCGAGACCAGCGTGTCCATCGTGGCCGCGAGGTGCCGGGCGTTGATCGCGGTGGCGCGGTGGAACGGCCAGGCCGCCCAGGTCACGACCGGCAGGGCGAGCGCCAGGGCCCACCATTCCCAGCCCTCGAACTGCAGGGCCGGAATCATGGAGAGGGCGACCACCGGCACGGTGAGCAGGATCGCCACCCGCAGCCGGGGCTTGAGAACGTCTTCCTGGTAGGGAATCTCGGCTTCGAGAGACTCAGGTACCTGGGCGGTGTAGCCGGTCGCCTCGACGGTGTGGATCAGGTCGGAGTCGCTCACTCCGGCGGCCACCAGCACATGTGCTCGCTCGGTGGCCAGATTGACGGTGGCGTCCACCCCGTCCATCCGGTTCAGCTTCTTCTCGATCCGGGTGGCGCAGGTTGCACAGGTCATGCCGCCGATCGAGAGCTCGACCTGACGTTGTGGCCCGGTGGTGGGCCTGACCTCGGCATCGGTGGCCATGATCAGGCCTGTGGGGCCAGCTCGTACCCGGCCTCGTCCACGGCGGCGGCCACCGCGGCCGGGTCGAGCTCGGACTCGCTGACGATGGTGACAGGGGTGATCCCGCCCGCGTGCAGGTCGACCTCGACCGCGGTCACACCGGGAAGGGCGGAGAGCTCGGTGGTGACCGCGGTGACGCAGTGCCCGCAGGTCATACCGGTGACGTCGACAGTGGTGGTGCTCATGACTGGCTGTCTCCTCGAAACGACACGACTAACTAGGGGTTTCAGCTACGGACGAGGCGGGCGATGGCGTCGGCGGCCTCGGTGATCTTGACTTTGGCCTCGGCGTCGCCCTGGCGCGCGGCCTCGACCACGCAGTGCGACATGTGGTCCTCGAGCAGCCCCAGGCTGACCGCCTGCAGGGCCTTGGTGACCGCGGCGACCTGGGTCAGGACGTCGATGCAGTACGTGTCCTCGTCGACCATCCGTTGCAGTCCACGCACCTGACCTTCGATCCGGCGCAGGCGTTTCAGATAGTCCTCTTTGGTGCCGGCATACCCAGGCATGTCCCGTCCCCTTCTCGTGGAACCCTACCCCCCTAGGGTATGCCTCGGTTCCGGCAAATACCAGAGGGGGGTATCGGGGGCCGGACTAGGAAGCGCCGGCCCAGGAGCCCAGGATCGGCAGCATCCGGGAGGTCTCGGAGTCCGGCTCGACCGTGTACACGATCAACCGCTGACCCGGATCGAGCGGCCCGGTAAGCACCTCGACCCCGAAGGCCAGGAGCCCGGCGGCCGGATGGCGCACCGTCTTGCGCATGGAGGAGTAGTCGCGCACGCCGTGGTCGTCCCACCAGCGGGCGATGTCCGGGTCGCGCCGTAGGCGCTCGATGCCGGCCTTCAGCTGCGGGTCGTGCGGACGCCGGCCGGCCTCGCGGCGCAGGGTCGCCACCGCCGACTGGGCGAAGTCCGTCCAGTTGACGATGCGCTCACGGGCGCCGGGATCGGTCAGCAGCCAGTCGGAGAAGACCGTTCCCGGCTCCATCGGCACGCCCAGAACCTCACCGAGCAGCGCATTCCGGGCCAGCACGAGCGAACGATGACCGAGCAGGATCGCCGGGACATGGTCGAGTGCGCCCATCACCCGCAACAGACCGGGGTCGGCGACCTGCAAGGACTCGGCCTGGGCCCGGCCGGCGGCGACCGGGGCGGCCAGGTCGTGCAGATGAGCCTGCTCCACCTCGTCCAGCCGCAGCGCCCGGGCCAGACTGCCCAGGACCTCGGCCGAGATGTTGGCCTGCCGGCCCTGCTCCAGACGGCTGTAGTAGTCGGCGCTCAGGCCGGCCAGAACGGCCAGCTCCTCCTTGCGCAGCCCGGGCACCCGCCGAGGCCCAGGGAACGGCGTGATCCCGGCCTGGGCCGGGGTGAGCCGGTCGCGCCGGGAACGCAGAAAGGCGCCCAGCGCTGCCCGGTCCTGTGCCACCCGGCCACCGTACGTCAGCCGTCCCGCGGCTACCTGGTCACGTCGTGACCAGGTAGCCGGTCAGGCTCAGCGCAGTTCGTCGACCAGCCGCGAGGCCAGACCCACGTACGAGCCGGGGGTCAGGTCCATCAGGCGCTTGGCCACGTCGTCGGGCAGCCCCAGCCCGGCGACGAACTCCCGCATCACCTCGGCGTCCACCTTGCGGCCGCGGGTGAGCTCCTTCAGCCGCTCGTACGGCTGCTCCAGACCATGCACCCGCATCACCGACTGCACCGCCTCGCCCAGCACCTCCCAGGTCGCGTCGAGGTCGCGGGCCAGCGCCTTCGGGTCGGCGTCGAGGCCGGCCAGGCCCTTGCGGGCGTTGTCGATGGCCAGCAGCGAGTGCCCGAACGCAGTACCGATGTTGCGCTGCATCGAGGAGTCGGTCAGGTCGCGCTGCAGCCGCGAGGTGACCAGCGTGGACTCCAGCACGCCGAACAGGCCGTTGCTGACCTCGAGGTTGGCCTCGGCGTTCTCGAAACGGATCGGGTTCACCTTGTGCGGCATGGTCGAGGAGCCCACCGTGCCCTGCCCCCGGACCTGCACGAAGTAGCCCATCGAGATGTACGTCCAGACGTCGGTGCACAGGTTGTGCAGCACCCGGTTGAACCGGGCCACGTCGGCGTACAGCTCGGCCTGCCAGTCGTGCGACTCGATCTGCGTGGTCAGCGGGTTCCAGGTCAGGCCCAGGTGCTCGACGAAGCTGCGCGAGACCTGCACCCAGTCGGTGTCCGGGGCCCCGGCCACGTGCGCCGAGAAGGTGCCGGTGGCGCCGTTGATCTTGCCCAGGAACTCGGAGTTGTCGATCCGGCGCAGCTGCCGGCCCAGCCGGTGGGCCAGCACCGCCAGCTCCTTGCCGAGCGTGGTGGGGGTGGCCGGCTGGCCGTGGGTGCGCGCCAGCATCGGCAGGTCGCGCAGCTCGCGGGCCAGGTCGGCGACGTCCTCGTGCAGCGCCCAGGCCGAGGGCAGCCAGACCAGGGCGGTGGCGTCGCGCACCATCAGCGCGTAGGCCAGGTTGTTGATGTCCTCGCTGGTGCAGAACAGGTGGACGATCTCGGCCAGGTCGGCCAGCGAGTGCCCCTCCATCCGCTTCTTCACGTAGTACTCGACGGCCTTGACGTCGTGCAGGGTGACCCGCTCGGTCTCGGCCAGCTCGGCCACGCTCTCGGCGTTGAAGTCGCTCGCGATGCTGCGCAGGTAGGAGGTCTCTTCCGGGGTGAGCCGGCGCACCCCCGGCACGGCGCCGGACTCGGTCAGGTGGATCAGCCACTCGACCTCGACGTGCACCCGGCGCTGGTTCAGCGCGGCCTCGGACAGGTGCTGCGCCAGCGGCGCCACGGCGGCCCGGTAACGGCCGTCCAGCGGGCCCAGCGGCACGTCGTCGCCGAGGACGTTGGGCGGCGGGTTCAGCCGACCGGGCTGGTGCAGGGACTTTCCGGGGCGCGGGGAGCTGAGCTGGGTCACGGGCCAATGCTCCCACGGCGCTCCCACGGCCTGCTGGCCCGCCCGGGCCGCCACCCCTACCGTGCAGGCATGCCGACGCTACCCGAATGGGCCACCGGACTCGGGCTCCAGCAGCACCCCGAGGGCGGCTGGTTCGCCGAGACCTACCGCTCCTCCGTCGAACTTTCCCCCGATCAGCTTCCACCCGGCTACGACGGCCCCCGCTCGCTGGCCACCTCGATCGTGTTCCTGCTGCTGCCCGGTGAGGTCTCGGCCTGGCACCAGGTGCGCTCCGACGAGCTGTGGATCCACCAGCGCGGCGGACCGCTGGCCCTGGGGCTGGGCGGCTCGGACGAGGCGGGCCCGGGTCCGGCGGTCGAGTCGGTCCTGGGCACCGACATCGACCAGAGCCCGCAGCTGCTGGTCCCGGCCGGCACCTGGCAGACCGCGCGTCCGGCGGCCGACGAGCCGGTGCTGGTCGGCTGCGTGGTCGCGCCCGGGTTCGACTACCGCGACTGGCGCCTCGCCGACCAGAAGTAGCGGCAAGACAAAACGAAAAGAGGCCTACGGACGTCCGTAGGCCTCTTTTCGATGTACGGAACCTCAGACGGTGGCCGGGGCCTTGTCGTCCTCGTCCTCGAGGCGGGCGGCCTCTTCCTCGGCGCGCAGATCGGCCAGGCGCTGGTTGCTGCGGTGCAGCAGCGTGCCCAGGCCCAGGAGCAGCAGACCGACGACCACCCACATGCCCATCACCAGCAGGGCGGCGCGGCTGCCGGCGCCGTCGAAGAACGCCATCGAGCGCAGCGCCGTCGCGGTCGCACCCGGGGGCAGGATCTGCCCGATCGTGCCCCAGGGGTCGGGCAGCCACTCGGGCACGCTGCTCAGACCGGACAGGGGAGCGCCGAGCAGCACCAACACGGCCGCGCCGATGGCCAGACCGATCCGGCCGGCCAACGCGTACACGCCCAGCAGGATCACGGTGGTGGCGAACGTACCGGCAGCCAGGCCGACGGTCAGCAGCCAGAAGTTACCGCCGGAGGTGGAACCCGACCCGTAGGTGAGCACCGCGGCCACGGCCAGGCCGACCGCGGCGGAGGCCGCAACCGCGCCCCCGAGCTGGGCCAGCGGACGACGACGGTAGAGCGCGATCAGGCCGAACGCCGGCAGGGCGGCCGCGATGACCAGGGCGAGCTCGGAGGACGCGAGCCCGTCACCACGCTGGTCCTTGCCCGGCTGGGGCACCACGTCGGTGACGGTGACCTGGGCCTGGGCCTGCTGCTGGAGAGCCTGGGCAACGGTCTGCAGGGCGTCCGAGACCTCGATGCCCGCCGCGGTGGCGATCATCATCTGGGCCTGGGTGTTGTCCACGAACAGACCGCCGTAGACCTCACGGTCCTCGATGGCGTCGCGCAGTTCGTTGGCATCGCTGAACTGGCTGACGCTGAACGTGCCCTCCCCGCCGAACTGCTCCATCAGCGTGGTGAGCTGCCCGGTGATCTCCTCGGTACCGGCCACGCCGACCGGCACCTTGTTCGGCCCGCCCTTGGCGATCGGCAGGGCCATCGACCCGATCAGCAGGGCGGCGACGGCGGCGAGCGCCACCAGGGTCCCGACCAGCGGGACGAGGGTGGAGTGCTTCTCGGCCTTCGGCGCGGTGGGGGGAACCGGATCAGAAACTGAGGACGAGGGGCTCGCCTCAGGCGCAGAGGTCACGGTGGCCCCGGTGTGGGTGGGGGTCGCCGGACCGGTCGGGGCAGCGGTGCCGGAAGAGGCCGGGGTGGCTGCCCCGACGGGCACAGTTGCCTGGGCAGCAGAGGACGGGGTGGTGGCCCCGGCCGGAGCCGCCGCCTTGGCGGTGTCGGCGCCGGTGGTCTCCGCCTGCGTGCCGCTCGCCGGGTCAGTCGTGTCGGTCGACATGGTGCTGGACGGGGTGGCCGTCTTGTCGTCGGCCTTGGAACCGGCCGACGTGGGCAGCGGCTTCAGCGTGAGGTCGGGCGTGGCCGACTCTTCCGCCGCCGGCGCCTCGGCAGCCTTACCGGCGTCGACCTGCGCAGCTTCGCTCTTGCCGGCCGCCCCGGCCTCCTTCTCGGCGCCGGCCCCCTCGGCGTCCGTCCCGGTCCGGGTGACGCCGAGCGCCCCCTCGTCCGTGGTGTCCTGCACCTCTCCGGGTTCGCCGTCCGTGGTGTCGACGGCGACCGGCTTGGTCGTCCCCTCCGTGACCTCGTTCGCCGAATCGGTTTCGGGTCCCTTGCCGGACGCCGAATCGCGGGTCATCGTCTCTCCTCATTCACGGATGGATCTCGAATTCACGGATGGATCTCGAAGGCCTCGCCGGTCGCGCACCCTAGCCGACTCGCCCATGAGCCCCTCACATGCGAGCCACCTCGAGCTACGTCGAACCGGCGGCCGTTCGCGGTGGGTCAGGGCCGGTCTACTTCAAGCAACGCTGCTCGCTGCCGACGCAAGAGTGCATGGACGTCGCGCCCGCCGCCCGCCTGGTGGCCAACATCGAGCAGGTGGTCCGGGGACAGCATGCGGCCGTCGAGCTGCTGACGATCGCCGTTCTCGCCGGGGGGCACGTCCTGATCGAGGACGCGCCGGGTACCGGTAAGACCACCCTCGCACAGTCGGTGGCCCGCTCTGTCGGTGGCGTGTTCCAGCGGGTCCAGGCCACGGCCGACCTGATGCCCGCGGACATCACCGGCTCCGCGGTCTGGGACCCCAGCCGCCGGGAGTTCAGCTTCGTCCCCGGCCCGGTCTTCGCCGACGTCCTCCTGGTCGACGAACTGAACCGGATGCCCCCACGCACCCAGTCCGCGCTGCTTGAGGTGATGGCCGAGCGGATGGTCACGGTGGACGGCGTCCGGCACCCCGTACCGCCGAACTTCTTCCTGGTGGCCACCCAGAACCCGGTGGAGCAGCACGGCACCTACCCCCTGCCGGAAGGTCAGCTGGACCGGTTCGCCGTCCGCCTGCACCTCAAACCGCTGACCGCCGTGGACGAGTTCACGGTCGTGCGGGAACAGCTGACCGGTCCGACCGTGAACTCCCTGGAGGCAGTGCTCGACCCGGAAGGGCTGAGCGCACTGCGCGACGTGGTGCGCGGCGTCTTCCTGGCCGAGCCGGTACTGGAGTACGCCGTGAAACTGACCCGGTCCACCCGCACCGACCAGCGGATCCGGGCCGGCGCCGGCTCCCGTGCGGCGATCTCTCTGGCCCGCTGCGCCCAGGCCCGGGCGGTGCTGTACGGCCGTGAGTACGTGACCCCCGAGGACGTCGCCGAGCTGGCCGTGCCCGTGCTCGCCCACCGCATCGTGCCGGCGGTGGCCACTCCGGCCGATGCCCTGATCACCGAGCTGGTCCGGGCCCAGCACGTTCCGGTCCCGGTCTGAGCGGGGGTCGTGAGCAAGATGCGCATAGTGCGGCCGATCACGCCGGGGGGCTGGCTGGCGATCATGCTGGCCGCCGTGCTGGCGGCGATCGCCGTACGAGCCTTCAACCCCTGGCTGCTGCTGGTCGCCTTCGCCCTGTTCATCCCGGTGGTGCTCTCCCAGCTGATGCGCCCGGACCTGAAGTCGGTGTCGGTGGCCTTCCGCTCGCCCGAGCGTCTGGTCATGGGCGAACCGGCTGAGCAGGTGCTGACCGTGCGCAACGACGGCCGGCGTCTGTTGCCTGGCTTCGCGGTGTTGCACCACTGCCGGGGACTGGCCCCGATCCAGCTGGCGGTACCCCCGCTCGGGCCGGGTGACCAGGTCGAACTCACCTTCCCCCGGCTTCCGGTGCAACGCGGACGCACCGACTCCCACGACATCCATCTGCATGCCCTGGCGCCCTTCGGGATGGCGTTTCACCACCGGTGCATCCGTGGGAAGGCGGAGATCGTGGTGCACCCGGAACGGGTGCCGACGGTAGAGATCGACAGTGGACGTTTGTCCCTCGAGGACGCGGCCGGGGCCCGGCTGCTGCCGGCCGGGTCAGAGCCGCACGGCCTGCGCGAATGGCGTCAGGGGGACGACCGCCGCCACGTGAACTGGCGGGCCACCGCGCGTCAGGCGGCGCTGGGGCAGCCGGACAAGCTGATCGTGGTGGTGCAGGAACCCGAGGTGGAGGCCCGGCTGGTGCTCGTGGTCACCGGGTCGGTGCAGGACGAGGACTGGGAGGAACTGGTCTCGCTGGCGGCCTGGTCGGCCTGCGAGGCGGTCGGCAGCCACGCCGACGTGACCCTGATGGCGCCCGGCGTCCCGGCCTGGTCGGGCACCGACGTGCAGCAGATCCTCGACTGGTTCAGCGGCCTGGACAGCAGCCGCCTCGAGCAGCCGGCCGACGAGGTGGACGAGGTCGACGGCGCGGAATTCGAGGAGCTGGTCCGGGCCCAGCGGGCGGCCGGGGTGGTGGTCGTGGAGGCCTCGACCCGGCCGTTCGGTCTGCACCGCATGTACGGCGGGGCCGGATGAACGGCGGGGCCGGATGAACGGCGGGGCCGGATGAACGAGATACGGAACGTCCCCACGCTGCTGACCCTGGTCTCGGCCGCCCTGGCGCTGGGTCTGGCCGGTCTGTTGCCGGGGGCGGTCTGCCTGCTGGTGATGGTGCTCGTGGTGCTCGTCGGCGTCTTCGTGCCGACCCGCTTCCCGCAGCTCACCGAGACCTCGTGGGGCCGCAGCTCGGTGGCCGGGGCAGCCCTGGCGCTCGTGGTGGGAGCCACGGCGGCGACCTCGCCGCAGAACCTCCTGACCGGCACCGCCTCGAGCCCGCTGGCCGGTGCCGCCGACGTCCTGGCGGTGCCGCAGGGCCTGCCTCTGGGAATGCTGGCCGCCCTGGCCGCCGGCTCGCTGATCGCCGTGACCCTGGAGATCGGTCACCGTCGGGGCACCCAGTCGGCCTTGGTCCTGGGCACCGCCGTGCTCGGTCTGGCCTGCGTCGCCGCCCCCTCCGGGCTCCGGCTCCTCGTGCCCATCGTGATCGGCTGGCCGGCCGCCCTGCTGGCCCTGACCAAGCTGAACTTCCTGGCCGCGCCGAACCCCGATGTCCGCACCACCGTCATCCGCCGCGGGGCCGGGCCGGTGGCCTCCACCGAATCGGCACTGGCCGCGGTGTTCCGCTGGCGCATCGTGCCGGTGCTGCTGGCCATCGTCCTGAGCTCCGGCCTGGCCCTGGCCGCAGGCGGCGCCGAGTTCCGGAACCTGGGCAACGGCAACGCGTCGGCCGCCGACCAGAGCGAAGGCAACAACGCCCGGGCCTGGGAGACCAAGTTCCTGGGCGGACGGATGGACCTGAACTCGCGCGGCCCCCTCGGCGACTACCCCGTGGCCGAGATCCCCCTGGAGAGCCCGAGCCACTGGCGCACCGCAACGCTGGACTCCTACAACGGTGTCGGCTGGCAGGTCACCGGCACCTCGAACCTGCGCACCACGCTCACCCCCAGCGCATCCGGCGTACGGCTCAGCACCAGCGGCGACGACACCGCAAACCTGACCGCCGGCCAAGCAGAAGGCCAGGCAGAAGACCAAGCAGAAGACACAGACCCCGACAACAACCTGGACGCGACCGAAACGCCCGACCCGAGCCAGTCGTCCCCCGATCTGACCGACCCCTTCGCCGACCCGGAAGACGACTTCACCAACCCCGCCGACCCCGGCGACCTAGGCATCGAAGGCCTCGGGAGCGATGGGGGAGCCAGCACCCTGGACGGGGGCGACACCCAGCTCGGCAGTACCCGCACCGATCAGGTGGTCAACCGGGGGAACGGCCCGGCCCAGCTGATCGCCCCGGGCCGTGTACTCACCGCCGACCTTCCCAGCAGCTATGCCGAACGCACGTTCGTCTCCCCTGGCGAGCGGGTGGTGATGCCCAGCCAGAACGAGGACCAGTACAGGGTCACGAGCCAGGTCTACCCCGACATCTCGAACCCCGCCGCGCTCGAAGGCGCGGCGGACGACGCAGTGGCTGACCCCGACGCCTTGATCGACCCCCGTTACCTCCAGGTCCCCGACACCCTCCCGGCGCGCGTGCGTGATCTGGGCGAGCAGTTGGTGGGCGGCGCGACCACCCGGCTCGCCGCAGTGCAGGCGGTCGGCACTCGGCTGCGGCAGTCGATGAGCTACACCCTGGACGCGCCCGTACCCCCGTCCGGCGCAGACGCTGTCGACTTCGCGCTCTTCGAATCTCACCAGGGATTCTGCGAGCACTACGCCAGCGCCGCCGTGATGCTGCTGCGCTCCGGCGGGATCCCGGCCCGGATGGTGGTCGGTTACCTGGCCGAGGGGAAGGAGTCGATCGGCGACGACCGTCAGCTCATCCGGCAGGCCCAGGCACACGCCTGGGCCGAGGTCTGGTTCCCCGGCGCAGGTTGGGTGACGTTCGAGTCGACCCCCGCTGGTGGCCTCGACGAGAGCTTCCTGGACGACCTCAACTCGGCGTTCAACCGGGCGATGAACGACCTGGCCGAGCGGTTCTCCGCCTTCGTGGCGGGGGTGGTCGGCCCGGTCGTGCTCGGCGTCGTGCTGCTGGTGATCTGGCTGTTCCGCCGTTTCCTGCTGCGGCAGCTGGCCCGGCTGGTGGCCCGGGTCACCGGGCGCCGAAAAATTGTGGACGCTGACCCGCCTTACGATCCCGACTTACGAAAAGCGTTCCTGGAGTTGGAGTCGGAGCTCGCCGCCCAGGGGGCGGCGCGGGCGGCCAACGAGACGCTGCAGTCACTACGGGACCGGCTGCTGGGTCCTCGCTACTACACCGCACCGGAACAGAAACACGCGCTGGAAGGCGCTTTCGACGTCCTCAATCGGGCTCTGTACTCTCGCACACCGCCCGATCGGGACGAATGCCTGCAAGCCGCAGCCGCTTTCGAACAGGAGGCGGTCCGCCTGCGGGAAGCAGCCGAGAATGGTCAGCCCGTGGTCAGTTTGGGGCAGTCGGCGCAGTTGATGTAGAGCGGGCACGAGGTGAGGGCGCAGACCACCTGGTGCCCGGCCAGCCCCAGGTAGACCCGCTCCATGTGCATCGCCCGGGCGCCCTTGGCCAGCACCACAGCGGTGGTTCCCTGAGCCTCGAGAACGGCCTTGACCTGCCCGAACGCCTCCATGGCAGATCCGGCGGTGGACACTCGGGAAGCCGGGAGCCCGTGCTCCACGGCCCCGGCCTGCAACGGCGCCGCGTTCGGGCCCACCGTGATCAGGTCGGTGACGCAGTCGGCCGCCTTGTGCCCGACCCGGGTGTGCAGCTCGTGCGAGAAGTCGCCGAGCTCGCCCATCTGCCCCAGCACCGCCACCTTGACCTCACCGGGCAGGGCGGCGAGCAGGTCGAGCGAGCCGATCATCGCGTCCGGGCTGCCGTTGTAGCTGTCGTCGATCATCAGCAGCTCGTCGTCGATCCGCCGCAGCGACGCCCGGCCGGCCGGCGGCTGCACCCCTCGCAGCGCCTCGATGCCCTCGGAAGGGGCGATGCCGTAAGCCCTTCCGACCGCCACCGCCAGCATGGTGGCGTAGGCGAAGTGCCGCCCGGCCGCGCCGATGCTGAACGGCAGCGTCTGCCCGTCCACCTCGATCCGGCCGCGGGTGCCGTTCTCGTCCACGCTCACGTCGACCGCGCGCAGGTCGTTGCCGGGGGCGAAGCCGACCCGCACCACGGTGGCCTCCGCGGCCCCGGGCAGGCCGAGGGTGGTGCTGGTGAGCAGCTCGTCGTCACCGTTGACGATCCAGGTACCGCCGGGGCGGGTGTGGTTGAAGATGTCGGTCTTCTCCAGCGCCAGCTCCGGCTGGCCGGCGAAGTTGCCCAGGTGGGCGAAACCGACGTTGGTGACCACCGAGACGTCCGGGGCGACCAGGCCGCTCAGGTGGCCGATCTCGCCCGGGTGGTTGGTGCCGATCTCGGAGATCACGTGGGTCTGTGCGGGCTCGATCTGGGTGAGCGTGAGCGGCACGCCGAGGTGGTTGTTGAAGCTCGCCTTGTTGGCCAGCACCTCGAACTTGGCCTGCAGGACCTGGGCGATCAGGGTCTTGGCGGTGGTCTTGCCGGCCGACCCGGTGACCGCGACCACCGAGGCGGTGCTGCGGCGGCGGGCCTGGGCGGCGGCCTGCTGCAGGGCGATCAGGGTGTCGGGCACCCGGATCACCGTGGCGTCGAGCCCGGCCAGCTCGGGGGTGTCGGCCAGGGGGCGGCTGATCAGCACCCCGGTGGCCCCGGCCCGCACGGCGGCCGCGGCGAAGTCGTGACCGTCACGGGTGGGGCCGGGGATGGCCACGAACAGCTCGCCACCGGTGATGTCCCGGGTGTCGACGCTGGCCCGGCCGAACCGCCCGGCCTCGCCACCGGTGGCCTGACGCACCAGCTCGGCACCCTCGACCGCTGTGAGGACGTCGTCCACCTGGATCACAGAACCGTTCCCTCCACCTACGCGCGAGCCCACGCCCGAAAGGGCAATCGTAGGGCCTTTACGACAGGCGACCGGCGCGGCTGCCGGAGCTGACCAGCTCGGCCAGGTGCTCCTGGGCCCGCTTCAGGGCGATGAAACCGGCCGCCCCGCCGACCGCGAGCCGGTTGGCGTGCCACTCCAGCTCGGCGTCGTCCAGGTGCGGCGGCAGCTTGCGGGCCAGGTTGGCGACCTCGGCGAGCTCGGTGCGCTGGCGCACCAGGAAGCCCACGTCCACCGGGTGCCCGTGCCCGGGCACGACCACCCGCCCGACCCGCTCCATCAGCCTGGTCATGGTGTCCGGCCACTCCAGCGGGAAGGCGTGGTCGAACGACGGCGGCGCCCCCTGCTCGGCCAGGTCGCCCAGGAACGTGACGTCGGCGTCCGGCACCTCGACCACCAGATCGTGGTCGGTGTGCCCGCGGCCGGGATGGTGCAGCACCACCGACCGGCCGCCCAGGTCGAGCGTGACGTCGGCCGTCATCGTGTGGTTGGGCAGGGTGAGCCGGACCGCGTCGACCTCGTCGGCCAGCACCTCCTCGCCGGACTCACGCAGCCAGGTGGAGATCTCGGCGCGCTGCCGCACCCCCGAGCCGGCCAGATCGGCGTAGCAGCGCTCGTGCGCCCAGATCTCGCAGTCCGGCTGGGCGTCGGCGAACACCGAGGTGCCGTAGCAGTGGTCGAAGTGCGAGTGGGTGAGCGCCACCAGGTGCGGCAGCGGGGTGATCGAGCGGATCGCCCGGCGCAGCTCCTGCCCCTCGCGCTCGCTGCCCCGGGTGTCGACGACCAGGCAGCGCTCGTCGCCCAGGATCAGCCCGGCATTCACGTCGAGTGTGCGGTTGCGCCGCACGAAGACCCGGTCGCCCACCTCGTACCAGCGACCCCAGGGGTTGGTGTCCGACTTCACCGCAACTCGGCTCCCTCGTTCCGGCCCTCTCAGGTCGAGGACACGCGGCGGTTCCGGCGGACGGTCACCCCAGGACGGCGACTATCCGCATTGAGCACACAACGCAGCGTACGCCCGATCTGACCGATTGGTTACACCGGGGGTGACTTGACAATTACCAACGGTTTGACCGAAGCCGTCGGCCAGCGCATTGTCACACGGTGTCAGCCGTTCAGCAGGCTGAGCTCGAAGCTGTAGCGCGAGGCCACGTAGACGTGGGTGCCGTACTCCACGGCCCGGCCCCGCTCGTCGAAGGTGAGCCGGCTCATCGTCAGCAGGGCCGCGCCCTTGGTCTCGTCGAGCAGGCGGGCCTCGGCGAGCGTGGCCGGGCGGGCGCCGATGCTCTGGTGGGCCGCGTGCAGAACCACCCCGGCGGCGCGCAGCAGCGCGTACAGGCCGTGCTGTTCCAGGGCCTGGGTGGTCAGGCTGCGGGCGTCGGGCAGGTCGCCGAGCAGGTGGTTGGTGAGCCGGGCGATCGGCCGGCCGTCGGCCGAGCGCAGGCGCACCAGCGAGATCACCGGGGTGCCGCTGGGCAGGGCCAGGACCTGGGCGATGTCGGGCTTGGCGGGTTCCACGACGTTGGACAGCACCCGGGTGCGGGGGAGGCGGCCCCCGGCCAGCAGGTCGTCGTGCAGGCTGGTGAGCTGCAGAGGGCGGCGCACCCGGGGCTGCACCACCCGGGTACCGACCCCGCGGCGCCGCACCAGCAGCCCCTTGTCGACCAGGTACTGCATCGCCCGGCGGACCGTGGGCCGGGACAGGCCGAGCTGCCCGGCCAGCTGGATCTCGTTGGCCAGCATGGTGTCCGGCGGCAGCTGACCCTGGTCGATGGCGCGCTCCAGGTGCTGCGCGAGCTGGAAGTACAGCGGCACCGGGCTGGACCGGTCGACCACCAGGGCGGGCAGGGCCGGCCCGATCGGCATCTCGATCGGCATGAGACCCTCCCGGGCCCGTTCGTCGCTGGAGGCGGTCGAGGGCATTGATCTCGATGTCGAACGATCCGACCGTTATGACTGTAACTTCTGACAAGCGAACATAGAAGGTTGTCAGCACAAATCGTCGTTCGTGGAACAAGAAGCAGCGAAGGGATTTTCGCATGCTCAGAACGGGTATCGCGGTGTGCGCGGCGGCCGCGCTGGTGGCCGGGCTGGCGGCCTGCAGCGAGGGCGGACGGGTCAAGGAGCCGGATCGGGGCGCCGGCACCGCCGGGGACGACTCGGGCTACACGATCGCGATGGTGACGCACGAGACCCCGGGCGACTCGTTCTGGGACATCGTCCGGGCCGGGGCCGAGCAGGCTGCGCAGAACACCGGCATCGACCTGAAGTACTCCAACGACCCGGACGCGGGCAAGCAGGCCACCCTGATCCAGAACGCGGTGGACAGCAAGGTCGACGGTATCGCCACCACCCTGGTCACCCCGGACGCCCTGGCCGGATCGGTGAAGGCCGCTGCCGACGCGGGCATCCCGATCGTCGGCCTGAACGCCGGGATCGACGACTACCAGCGGCTCGGGGCGGACATGTACTTCGGCTCGGACGAGACCACGGCCGGTGAGGCGGCCGGGGAGCGACTGGCCGCCGAGGGCGCGAAACATCCGTTGTGCGTGATCCACCAGGCCGGTTCGGTCTCCCTCGAGGCCCGCTGCGCGGGTGTCGCCGCCGGCGTTCCGGGCACTGAGAACCTGCAGGTCAACGGCACCGACGACGCCGCCGTGGTGGCGACCCTGCAGGCCAAGCTGGCCCAGGACCCGTCCATCGACTACATCGTCAGCCTGGGTGCCCCGATCGCGCTGGACGCGATCAAGGCGATGGACGCCAGCGGCAGCGAGGCGAAACTCGTCACCTTCGACCTGAATCAGGAGGCGGCGCAGGCGATCCAGGACGGCAAGATCGAGTTCTCCATCGACCAGCAGCCCTACATGCAGGGTTTCATGGCGATCACCTCGCTCTACCTGGCGGTCAAGAACGGTAACGACCTCGGTGGCGGGCAGGCGGTCCTGACCGGCCCGTCGTTCGTCGACAGCGAGAACATCGACCAGATCCTGCCGTTCGTGGCGAACGGGACCCGCTGATGACCGCCACCCAGGAGAACCTGACCTCGACCACGCCGGTCCTGGACAGCCCGCTGTCGCGGCGCCTGTTCGCCCGGCCGGAGATCGGGGCCACCGCGGCCGCGGTCGTCATCCTGATCTTCTTCCTCGTCGTGGCCCCGGCGTTCCGCTCCGGCGACTCGTTCCTGACCGTGCTCTACCAGTCCTCCACCATCGGCATCGTCGCCATCGGGGTGGGCCTGCTGATGATCGGCGGTGAGTTCGACCTGTCGGCCGGCGTCATCGTCACCACCTCGGCCCTGGCCAACTCGATGTTCTGCTGGTGGTTCGGGATCGACCTGTGGGTGGGGGCGCTGCTCAGCCTGGCCCTGTGCCTGCTCATCGGTTTCGTCAACGGCTACCTGGTGATGCGCACCGGCATCCCCAGTTTCCTGATCACCCTGGGCACGTTCTTCGTGCTGCAGGGGGCGAACCTGGGCATCACCAAGGCGGTCACCGGTTCGGTCACCTCCCCGGACGTCTCCAAGATGGACGGGTTCGGGGTACTGGGCAACGTTTTCGCCTCCAGCACCGAGATCGGCGGCGTGACGGTCTGGGGCACCGTGGTGTGGTGGCTGCTGTTCACCGGCCTGGCCGGGTGGGTGCTGCAACGTACCCGCACCGGCAACTGGATCTTCGCGGTCGGGGGCAGCGCGGACAGCGCCCGGGCGGTCGGCGTGCCGGTCCTGCGCACGAAGATCGGCCTGTTCATGACGGTCTCGTTCCTCGGCTGGTTCGTCGGCATGCACAGCCTCTACCGCTTCAACACCCTGCAGGCCGGCAACGGGGTGGGCAACGAGTTCCTGTACATCATCGCCGCCGTGGTCGGCGGCACGCTGCTCACCGGCGGTTTCGGCAACGTGATCGGCGTCGCGATCGGCGCCTTCATCTTCGGCATGACCAGTCTGGGCATCGTCTACGCGGGCTGGGACCCGAACTGGTTCAAGGCCTTTCTCGGGGTGATGCTCCTGCTCGCGGTGATGGTCAACCTGTACGTGAAGGCCCTGGCCACGGCGAGCCGGCCGAGCCGGAGGGCAGGGGCATGACGCTGATCGAGATGCACGGCGTGGGAAAGAGTTACGGCCCGATCCGGGCGTTGTCCGACGTCGACCTGAAGGTCGCCGCGGGCGAGGTGACCTGCGTGCTGGGCGACAACGGGGCGGGCAAGTCCACGCTGATCAAGATCATGTCCGGGCTGCATCCGCACACCGAGGGCACGTTCCAGGTAGACGGCGAGACGCTGGTGCTGGACTCGCCGCGGCAGGCCCTCGACCGGGGGATCGCCACGGTCTACCAGGACCTGGCCGTGGTGCCGTTGATGGAGGTCTGGCGGAACTTCTTCCTGGGGGCGGAACTTCGTCACGGATCGTTCCCGCTGGCCGGGATGCGGATCCGCGAGATGCGCCGGATCGCCGACGAGGAACTGCGCAAGATGGGCATCGTCGTGCAGGACATCAACCAGCCGATCGGCACGCTCTCCGGTGGTCAACGGCAGTGCGTGGCGATCGCCCGGGCGGTCTACTTCGGTGCCCGCGTGCTGATCCTCGACGAGCCCACGGCCGCGCTCGGCGTGAAGCAGTCGGGCGTGGTGCTGAAGTACATCGCGGCCGCCCGGGACGCCGGGCTCGGCGTCGTGTTCATCACGCACAACCCGCACCACGCCTATCTGGTCGGCGACCACTTCATCGTGCTGAAACGGGGCTCCACCCGGCTGGACTCGCGGCGCGAGGCGATCACCCTGACCGACCTCACCCAGGAGATGGCGGGTGGGGACGAACTCGACGAACTGGCGCACGAGCTGCGGCCGACGGCCCGGAACGAGAGGGAGTCCGAGTGACGCAACCTCTGCGGGTGGCCCTGATCGGCTGCGGGAACATCGCGCTGAACATGCATCTGCCGGTGTTCCTGGCCGACCCCGAGCGCTATCAGGTGGTGGCGGTCGCCGACCCCACGGCGTCGAGGCTGCGGGCGGCCCGGGAGATGGTAACGCTGGATCCGGTGCGGGCGTACACAGATCCGCTGGAGGCCATCCGGTCGCCCGACGTGGACGTGGTCGACATCTGCACCCCGCAGAACCGGCGGCGCGATCTCCTGGTGGCCGCGGCCGAAGCCGGTAAGCACATCATCTGCGAGAAGCCCCTGGCCTCGGTGCCGGCCGACGCGGAAGCTGCAGTGAAGGCAGCCGAGGCAGCCGGGGTAGTGCTGGGCGTGGTCCACAACTATCTCTTCCTGCCCGAATTCATCGCTGCCCGCCGCATCATTGCCTCTGGCGAGCTCGGCGCCATTCGTACGGTCACCGTGAATTACCTAGGGGTGCTCGACCTGCCCGGCGCCGGTGGCTATCGCCCCCTTTGGCGGCACGATCCCGCTGCCGCCGGGGGCGGCGTGCTGATGGACATGCTGCACGCGGTCTACCTGGCCGAACAGCTGCTGGGCGCTCCGTTCGTGAGGGTCTCCGGGTTCGCCGATGCCGACCTGCCGGGGGCTTGGGGCGATGGCGTGGAGACTCTGGCCCTGGCCCGGTTCGAAGCTGACCAGGGCGATCGCACCAGCGTCGCGATGGTGAACATGGCCTGGGGGCACGGGCCGGGGGGAGTGCAGGTCACCGGTACCGAGGGCAGGTTGGTGATCCACTACGTCGACGACAGCACGCCGCCTTGGGCGCCCCTCGCAGGCATAACGGTCACCACCGTCGAGGGAACGCACAGCGCAGACGTACCCGTCGGGGTGGAACTGCCGGCCAAGATGTCGGCCGCCATGACGCTGGCCCTGGCCGACATCGCCGACGCAGTGCGCACGGGCGGGCGACCGGCGGCCACCGGTCGCGATGCCCTGCACACCCTGGCCTGCACCATGGCCACGTACACGTCGGCGGCGCTGGGGCGAACGGTCTCAATTGAAGACGCTGGTGCGCCTGGAGTCTGGACGGCGGGGGTTTCGGCTCTGGCTGGGTTGGAACTGCCTGAGTTCTCCCCAGTGGCCCGGGGCCGCCTGTTCGCCCGGGTTCCTCAGGCCGGAAACGGCAGGTAGAGCGGCACGTAACCGCTGTCGCGGTCGGCGGCGCCGCGCCAGCGGGTCAGCAGGTTGGTCTTGGCCGGCACGGGTTCGCCGGCCAGGACGCCCTCCAGTTCGGCGAACGGCTCGACGCCGGAGAGCACGTCGGACACGATCTCCCAGAGCGCGGGCTCGGCCATCGGATCCCGGTCGGCCAACGCGGCCACCAGCCCGCCCACGTGATTGATCAGCAGGCAGTAGGCCACCCGGTCCCAGCCCCGGCCCTGCGGGGTGCCGACGTGGGCGCGTACCCGCGCCGGCATGGCGGCCAGGTCTTCAGCCCGCCGCTCTCGCACGAGCTTCACGCCCTCCAGGTCGCGCAGGACGAGTTGTACGGGCAGGCCGTCGCGCAGCCCCACGACCACGTTCTGCAGGTGCGCCTCGAACACCACGCCGTGCCGGGCGTAGGCATGCAGCACCGGCGGCACCACCAGGCGCACGTAGCGCTGCCACCAGTCGAGCAGCACCTCGCGGTCGGCGGTGATCCGCTCCAGCAGCCGGGCCAGTGCGGGGTGCGGCACCGGCTCGGTGAGAGCGGCGGCCGGTACTGCCTGCACTCCCGGTTGCAGCCGTCCGGCCAGGCCCTCCCGGCGGATGACGCCGAGCTGGTCGGCCAGGCCGGGGCCGAGGCCGGCGGTCAGGCCCGAGGTCTCCCGCAGCAGCACGGTGCCGGGGAAGCGGGTGGCCAGGTCGCGGCGCAGCGGCTCGAGCAGGCCGGCCAGCATGACCGCGGCCTGGACCTCGTGCCACGGATTGATCCGCAGGCAGTTGGTGATCAGCACGCTGAGGCTCAGCTTCAGGAAACCGTTGTCGTCGGCGGCCACAGTTCGCACCGAGGAAGTGGCCCGCATCGACGGACCGCTGGGGCCGAGGTCGATGGCGCGTCGGTCGGCCAGCGCCGCGGGCAGCTCGTCACCCCGCGAAAGGATCGCGTACTGCCAGGGATGCACGGGCAGCAGGCGATATCCGTCCGGCACCGCCTCTTCCCCGGTCGGCGTTGCGTCCGAGACGTGGGTCTCGCGCATGAGCTCGGTCCGCACCGCCAGGTAGTGCAGCTGGAATCGGGCACCCAGCTCCGGGGCATAGCGCCGGACCTCGTCCTCCCGTCCCGACCGGGCCTTCGGCGCGGGATGGAAGCGGTGGCCGCTGAGGAGGGACTGCTCCAGCTCCAGGTAATCGGCTGCCGACGTGTGCGGACGGTTCAGCGCTTCGGTGATCAGTGCCTGGGAGGCCGCGATCTGGTCAGGCAGGTGATCGGCCGACGTCCCGGTGATCGCGGTGAGCTCCTCGTCGACCACGGCCAGTAGCTCACGCCAGCCGAGCCACGCCTGCCCCTGAACGTCCCCGAGCTGCACCTGTCCGGTGAAGCGCGGCTCCGATGTTCCACGGGAAACATTCCTCATCGGCCGACCAAGCCGCGCCCTTAAGCTCCGGCCCGATTTCTCCAGCTTGATGAGCGCCCATTCGGGGCCGTCGGGCATCACGTTCCCCCCAGGCCCGGACACCTCTCGCACCAGACAGTTCAGCAGCGCCACCACCGTCACGGCCTCGGCGGTGACCGGTGCCGGGCTGATCCGGCAGACGTCGAGCGTCGGCCGGATCATAGGTAAGTAGGCGCGTCGGCGCCGTAGAACTTGTTCACGTCGGCAGCTCCCGTGCGTGATTTGGGCAGCAGCGTGGCGGCGGTCAGCGTCCGCTTCACCGGCAGTCTCTCCGCCTGGATGATCCCTGAGGTCAGGAGTGCGGTGTCGCGTGCGCCCCGGTGCGTGTCCGCAAGTTCGCGCAGCAACGGCCGCACTCGGGCGAGCAGGGGCGCAACCGGTCTCCGGAGAGCCAGAGCCGTCTCCACCAGCACCGCTGCCACACACTGGTGCAGCGTGGTGGTCACGAACATGGCGGCCAGATCCACCGGGTCCTTCGAGATCAGCCGCTCGTCGGCCAGGCCCGCCGGAGCCGCCTCACCCAGGGCGGCAGTGGCCAGCTCGGGATCGATCAGGCAACTGTCCAGGTCGCGCAGCAGCAGCCGGATCCCGTGCTGGTGATCCACGGCGATCAGCACGTTCTGTGCATGCGCTTCGTGCACGATGCCGTAGCGCAGCCACAGGGCCAGCTGCCACGCCAGCAGTCGGCGCAGGTACACGTCCAGGAACGCGTCGACATCACCGGCGAAGAACTCCTGGGCCAGCACCTCGACCAGCGGTCGGCCGTCCCAGCCACGAGCGGTGAGCGCGGCCACCGGCAGCACCCGGGCGTCGGCCAGATCCGGCCAGCGCCGCACCAGGACAGCCAAGTGGCCACTGGTATGTAGCCACGAGGACTCGTCAGCGATCAGCACCGAGTGGCCGAACTGCTCGTCCTGCTGCAGGAGCCGGCCGAGGCTGTGGGTCAGAACGGCACCGTCGGCCAGTGACGCCTGGCTGACCAGCCGGAGGTTGAGCCGGCCCAGCGTGCGCATCGGCAGGGGGACCTTGAGGTGGACCGACGGGTCGGACTCGGGCACAACTGTGCGCATCGAGAGGGTGGGGCGCACCTGCAGCCGGGGCGCGGGCAAGGGCTGCCAGGAAACGCCGGCCGCCTCGGTCAGTTGCCCCTTTGTCATGGCCGGGTGAACCGGGAGCGCGACTTCGGCCTCCGGGGTCTCGGGCCACCAGTTGGGCAGTTCGCCCCCGGCCTGGACCTGGTCGCGGGGCACCGATACCCAGCGCATCCCGAAGCGCGGTGCGTGTTCCGGTGCCCAGCGGGGTAGATCAGTCGGTCGCAGGCCGACCCGGGCGATCGAGAGCGGGTAGATCGGGTGGTCCCGCTGGGCGGCCAGAGACTCAGTGGCAAGCCAGAAATCAGTGTCCAGGGCGGTAGCCGGCGCCGTTCCGTCCAACGAGACCCGAGCCAAAGGAGCGGTGCCCTGCGAAGCCGCTCGCAAACGTCCATAAACCTCGGGCTGCCGCCGCCGACGCAGCCGCGCGGCGCGGGCTGCGGAACGGGCCTCGACCATGAGCGCCTCGAAACCGGCCCGGAACTCGGCCGCCAGTTCGGGGGCGACGCTGGTGAGCAGTTCCGCCTCGACCGCCCGCACCACCGACCCCAGGTGCCGCGAGTACCGGCGGGCCGGGTCCATCCGGATCGGCCCCACCTGGATCACCAGCGGCTTGCGCATGACCAGGTCGCTGACCAGGTCGCCGCGTTCCCGGGAGCCGGCCCGCACCGGCATCCGCAACCCGTTCAGGGCCAGCCAGAAGTCGGTCTCGGCCGGCTCGGTGCGCCGGGTCCAGCCGATCGACGAACGCCGCTCCGGCCGCGCTCCGGCCACCCGGGCCCTCGACACCGGCAGCAGCACGCCGCGGCTGCGCAGACCGGCCACGTCCTCACGCAGCAGGGCCGTGCCCAGCCGCAGGATCAGGTCCTGTTCCCACGGGGCCACGACATCGCGGCCCGAAAGCGCGCCGATCACCCGATCACCCAGTGCCCACCGGCCAGGAACTCGCTGGTCACGGCCTCGACGCCGACCGCCGAGGGGCCGGTGACGGTGACCGAGCCCAGGTAGTCCCGGTTCGTGCCGGTGACCTGCACCGGCACACCGACCGGCTTCATCGGCCGGTAGCTCAGCCGGTAGCTCTCGCCGTCCCGGAGCCGGTTCTCGTAGAACTCCTCCGGCGCCCGGTTCAGCACCGCGTCCTGCTCGACCAGAACCCAGTGCACGACGCCGGCCTGAGGCTCCGAGACGGGCGGATCCGGCTTCAGGGGTTCGCCGATCAGGAGCTGCAACACATCGTGGAACAGCGGCTCGCCGAGCAGGCGGGCCATGGCGAAGTCGCAGTGGTCGCCGATCAGCCGATCGTTCACCTCGACGATGCGCGGCCCGGCCGGGGTGAGCACGAACTCGGTGTGGCAGGCCCCGAAGCCGGCGCCGATCCCCTGCAGTTGGCTCAGCACCGTGGCCGTCACCTCGGGGTCGGGCTGCGGATCCCAGGTGAGGCGCTCCTCGATGAAGTAGGGCGGCGGTGACACCCGGGTCTGCCACCCGCCGAGCACCCGCAACCGGTCACCGTCGCCCAGGGTCTCCAGGGTCTGCAACGGCCCTTCGAGCATGCCTTCCAGCAGCAGATCGCTTTCCCGCCGTCGGGAGCGGACGTCGGCCACCCGGCGCACCAGCTCCTCGCGGTCGCGGATCATCACCACGTCTTCGCTGGCCACGCCTTCGGCGGGTTTGAGGACGACCGGGTAGGGGATCTCGGAGTCGTCCGGAAGAGCGCTGCCGGGCACCAGCCGGCGGCAGTAGGTGTCGTCCAGACCCCGGGCCCGCAGCCGGGCCCGCATCAGGCCCTTGTCACGAGCCCGCTGGGCCGCCCGCCAGTCCTTGCCGGGCAGCTGCAGGTAGTTCGCCACCAGGGCGGTCTGCACCTGGAGGTGGTCGCTGTTGCTGATCACGGCGATCGGGTCACCGGTGGCCTCGATCGTGGCCAGGACCGCGCGCACGTCCTGCACTGCGCAGCCGACCACCTCGGGCCGTCCCAACCGGTCGTGCTGCCCCGCGTAGGTGCGCCGGTGCGCATCCGGCTCGTCGGTCAGGACCCGCACCGGAAGACCCAGGTCGCGGGCGGCCGGGAGCAGCCCGTGGGTGACGGTGTCGGTGGGATTTCGGGCGAGCAGGACCACGGCCATGTGGATCACTTCAACACGACGCACTGTGCGGCGGACAGGGGGCCAGGTGCCGCCGGTCCGGCCGAGGGCGCCAAGAAGACACCGTGTCGTGTCTCAGCGTGATCGCGGATTCTGCTCAAGTACCGCCCGTCCATCACCGACAGGAGGGTGCTGCGTACAGGGCGTTGCACGTTCAGGAACTCCCAGAGGTGACGTCGTCCGGCTCCACGCTTTAAGGCTAGCCTTACCTTATAGTTGCTCCGGTCAGTGACGACGCCGACTCGTTGGGAGGGGAAAGATGGCAGGTCACAGTGCTGTTCGGCTCCTCTCGCGTCCTACCTGCGAGTCACATTTCGTGACCGAGGCCAACCCGGTGATGCTGCTGGCCGATCAGCTGCGGGCCCTGACTCCGGACACCCCGCACAGCTACGCCGCGCCCGACTTCGCGCGGGTTCCGCAGAGCCCCGACTGGTTCACTCCCCGTGAGGTGACGCAGTCGATGCTCGCTTCCGAGGCGGCGCACACCCAGGTCGGGCCGGCCGTGTTCGGGGCCCGGCTGGCAGGCAGCCTCGGCTATGCGGCGGTCGGCCGGCTGGCGGTGGCGCTCGCGGTGGCCGGCCGTGCCTACGACACCGGGCCCGACTCGCTGATGCTGCGGCTCGACGAGGAAGGGCTGGTCGCGCAGATCGCCCTCCGCTCCCCGCGTCTGGCTGTGCTCCCCGACGACTCGTTGGCCGGCGGGCCGCACGTCACCGTCGTCCAAGACCGGGCCGCACTTGCTTCCTGGGCGGCCCGGGGTGCCTACGCCACGCTCTCCGTGCTGGTCGAGCAGGTTCACGCGCACACCCGATACGGCACGGTCGCGATCTGGAACCAGATGGCCGACTCGGTGCTGAGCCCGTCCACCAAGGCCCCTCTCCTGGCCGGGCAGAGTCAGGAAGAGGGCCGGGCCGCCGGGCAGTTGCTGCTCGACGCTCTGGTGGCCGAGGGGGCGCCGATCCGGCGCCGGGGTACGGTCCGCACCGTGTGCACCGAGGCCGGGCGTGAAGTGCTCGACCCGGTGCGAGGCATGTGCTGCCTGTTCTACCGTCAGGACGAGGAGAAGTGCGGCGGCTGCCCGCTGGTCAAGTGATCCATCGGCGCCGCCGGTGGTGCCGCCCGAAGCCGCGAACTCAGGGCGAACACCAGCACCTGGGCCAGCGCGATCACCAGGAACAGCCAGCGCACCCAGTCGTCCACGACCGAGGGCAGTAACCCCAGCAAGGTCACGCCGAGGGACGCGCCGAACTGCACGGTCATGAACAGTGCCGTGCTGCCGGCCGACTGCTCGCCCGGCTCGAGCATGCGGAACGCCCCGGCCACGGTGGGGGCTGCGGTGCAGCCGAAGGCCAGGCCCACGAGCACGAACAGCGCGAAGAGAACGGGTAGCGGGAGTTCGTCGTGGGCCAGGGCGAACGTCCCGGTCGTCACCACTGTCACCGCTGATCCGCCGGCCACCAGAGGTCTGGCGCCCAGGCGGTCGCTCAGCCGTCCGCTCGAGCTCATCGAGACCAGCAGCCCCAGGCCGAGGGCGCTGACCAGCACGCCCTGCTCGAGCCCGGTCAGGCCGAAGCGTTCGGCGCCGAACAGCGGCAGCGAGGTGAGCATGGCGAACATGACCAGACCGGTGAGCCCCATGATGGCCAGACCGGCGCCGAACCCGGGCCGGCCGAGCAGTCGCAGGTCGAGCGCCGGCGGCCGGGACAGTCGCCGGGCGTAGGGCCCGTAGGCGATCAAGAGCCCGGCTCCGGCCAGACCGACGAGAACCAGGAGTGCGCTCGGTCCGGCGGCTTCGCCGGAGCGGTTGAGGGCGAACAGCAGCGCCACGAAGCCGAAGGTCAGCATCAGCAGCCCCGGTATGTCGGCGCGGGGCTGATCAATTGAGGACGACGGTGAGGGCGCGGGGGTCATCGATCGGGTCGCGGACAGCACGGCTACCAGAACGACGGCTCCCAGCGGCAGGTTGACCAAGAAGATCCACTGCCAGTGCCCGGTCTGCAGGAGCAGCCCACCGACCAGCGGCCCGGCCACCGGGGCCACGTTGATCACCGCCGCCATCACGCCCATGACCCGGCCCATCCGCTCCGGCGGCGAGAGGGTGGCGGCCAAGGTCATCGCGGTCGGCTCGATCATGCCGCCGCCCAGTCCCTGGACCACCCGGAAGCCGATCAGCGCGGGCACCGACCAGGCCAGGGCGGTCAGCGCGGACCCGGCCACGAACAGCAGCAGCCCGACGGTGAACATCGTCCGCGGGCCGTACCGCACGGTGAGCCAGTTCAGCACCGGCAGCACCGCGGCCACCGCCAGCAGGTAGGCGATCGTCGCCCACACCACCTGGTCGATCCGGGCGTCGAAGGAGTCGGCCAGCGACTCCAGGGCGACGGCCACGACCGTGCCGTCGAGCACCGCCAGCAGGGCCGCCCCGGCGACGGCGGTCAGGGCCGGCCACCGCATCTCCTTGACTGTCATGCTCGTCAAACTAAACTCGCTGGTTTGATTCAACCAACTGGTAAGTGCGGAAGAAGTGCCTCTTGAGTCAGAGGAAACTGGACCTACAATCAAGCTCGTGGCACTGAGGGATCGCAGGCGCGAGATTCTGGAGGCAGCGGCGCCGATCTTCGGCGACGAGGGGTACGAGCGCGCCAGCATCGACGCGATCGCCGGCCGGGCCGGCGTGTCCAAGCCCACCGTGTACAGCCACTTCGGTGGCAAGGAGCAGCTGTTCCGCGAGTCGGTGGCCGACTCGGCCCGGCAGCAGAACGAGGCCTCCCTCGCCGCCGTCCGCGAACTCGACCTCACCCCGGAGGGCTGGCGCGAGAGCCTCTTCCAGCTCGGCCTGGCCCTGGCCGACTGCTCCCTCAGCCCGTGCTCGGTCTACCTCGACCGGATGATCGCCGCCGAGATCGGCCGCGACCCGGCCATCTACGAGGTGGTGCAGGAGCGCGCGGTGCGCCCGGTGCAGGAGGCCCTGGCCGGGCGGCTGGCCATGCTGGGCAACGCCGGCTACCTGGACATCGACGACCCGGTCCGGGCCGGTCGCCAGTTCCAGGTGCTGATCAACGCCGAACTGCCCGAGCTGACCGTGCTCGGCACCCAGCGCATCAGCGCCGAGGAGTTCGAGGCCGCAGTGAGCCTGGGCGTCGAGACCTTCCTGCGGGCCTACGAAGTCCTGCCCGACGACGAGCCCTCGGACGAGTTCGACGGCGACCACACGCCCTAGCTCCTCTGCAGCCGTCTTCTGATCGCCGCGTTCACATCCAGCTCCAGGGCGCGGGCCCGGGCGGCCTCGGCCTCGACCGGCCGCCCCAGCCGGTCCAGCAGCAACGCCCGCGTCCCGTGCCAGAGCGCGTAGTCGCTCAGCCCGGTGAGCTCGTCGATCTCGGCCAATGCGCTGGCTGGACCGTTCAGTTCAGCAACGCCGACCGATCGGTTCAGCCGCACCACCGGCGTGTCGCAAACCGTCAGGAGCACGTCGTACCAGGAGACGATCGCAGCCCAGTCGGTCTGCTCAGCGCTCGGGGCGATCGCGTGGCAGGTGGCGATGGCGGCCTGCACCACGTACGGTTCAGGACGGTTCGGGGTCTGGGCCAGACCGCGTCCCAGCAACGCCACCCCTTCGCGGATCAGGTCTGCGCGCCAGCGGGAACGGTCCTGATCGGGTAGCAGCACCAGTTCGCCGTCGCGCATCCGGGCCGGGCGGCGCGAGTCCTGCAGCAGCATCAGCGACAGCAGCCCGGTCAGAGCCGGTTCGTCGGGCAGCAGCCGGTGCAACAGTCGCCCCAGCCGGATCGCCTCGTCCGCCAGGGCCGGCCGGATCGGATCCTCGCCCGCGGTGGCCGAGTACCCCTCGTTGAAGAGCAGGTACACACAGGCCGCGACCCCCTCGACCCGGGCCGGCAGTTCGTGCGTGGCGGGTATGCGGAACGGGATACCGGCCCGGGCGATCTTCTGCCGGGCCCGGGTCAGCCGCTTCGCCGCAGTCGCCTCTGGTACCAGGAGCGCCCGGCCCACCTCGGCCGTGCTCAGCCCGCAGAGCGTGCGCAGGCTCAGCGCCACCTGTGCGGGGACCGACAGCGCCGGATGACAGCAGGTGAAGACCAGACGCAGCAGGTCGTCCGGGATCTCCTGGTCGGCCGGTTCGGCCTGGAACAGCCTCTGCAGCCGCATCGCCTCGGCCTCCCGCTCGTCCCGGCGGCTCTCCCGCCGCACCACGTCCAGCGCGCAGCGTCGGGCCGTCACCGTCAGCCAGGCCCGCGGGTTGTCCGGCACCCCGGCCTCGGGCCACGAGCGCAGGGCCCGGACCGACGCCTCCTGAAAGGCGTCCTCGGCCAGCTGGACGTCGTTCAGGGCGCGCACCAGCCCGGCGACCACCCGGGCGCCCTCGAGCCGGATGGTCTGCTCGAGGGCGCCGGCAACGTCACTGACCAGTGATTTCCTCCTCGGTGCGACCGTCGAAGGTCATCACCGGCCGCACCTCGACGCAGCCGGTCCAGGCGGCCGGGATGAGAGCGGCCAGGGCGATAGCCGCGTCCAGGTCGGGAGCCTCGAGCAGGTAGTACCCGCCGAGCACCTCCTTGGTCTCGGCGAACGGCCCGTCGGTGGTGATCACCTCGCCGCCCTTGCCACCTCGCACGCGCACGGTGGTGGCGGTGGAGCTGGGGTAGAGCGCGTTACCCCCGCGCACGGCCTCGGCCGCGACCCGGTCGAACTCCTCGTACTCCTTGAGCAGCGCCGCGGTGGCCTCGGCGTACTCCGGCTGCGAGTAGTCCTCGTCCTCGATGTCGTAGAGCAGAGCGAGGTACTGGGGCATGGGTGTCCTCCCTGCGGGCGGGCCGGTGCCTTTCGACCGGCCTCACTCTAAGGACGAACGGCGACCGGCCGAGAAGGACACCCGGCCTATTCGCTGACCGGGAAGAACATCCGGCCGTAGTTCTCGCGCACGGTGTCGTAGTAGCCGGTCGGCCACTTCCCGACTTCCGGATCGGCGGGCTCGGTGGAACCCTTGCCGGACTTGAGCACGCCGGTGCCGCGCACGATGTACTTCTTGCCGTTGCTCAGCAGGGCCAGCTTGGCCACGCTCTCGGACGCCTTGCCGCAGCGCGAGGACCAGCCCACGATGACCTCGGCGAAGCCGTCGCCGTCGAGGTTCACCACCTGCATCCCCTCCTTGGCGAAGCTCGCCTGCCCGCCGGCCCGGCCGTTGTCGCAGGCCGGCAGGTCCGGGTCGGTCATCTCGCGCCTCACGTCCGGGTCGCCGCCGTCGAGCCCGACCACGTGCACCACCTTCAGGGTGGTCTTGCGCTTGGCGGCCGGGATCCGGATCGCGGCGATCAGGTTCTTGCCGTTCTGGTCGGACCACTCGTAGGCCTCGACCACCTTGCCGCCGGACTCGGCGTCGGCGCGCTGCAGCATCTTGGACGCGTCCACCGCCTTCACCTTGCCCAGCTGGGGCACGGCCAGGCTGGTCGGGGTGATCTTGGGCTTGGCCTCGTCCGCCCCGCCGCCCCCGCTGAGCAGGGCGACCAGCACGATCAGGAGCACCACCAGGCCACCGGCGATGGCGATCAGCACGAAGCGGGCCTCGGGCAGCTGCACGGTGAAGAACTGCCGCAGCGGGCTCGGTGCGTCGTCGTCCCCCCGGGGGGAGGCCTCGGGCCGGGGCGGGGGTGGCGGCGGGGCAGCGGCCTTCTTCTGCGGCGTCTGGCCGCGCTGCGCGAGCACCTCGTCGGGCAGCGGGATCGGCCCGCTGAAGGTGGCCCAGATGTCGCCGTTCTGCGGGGGCGCGTAGGCGTTGCGGTCGGCCGGGACCACCGGCCGGGGCTTGGTCTGCTTCACCGGCCGGGCCGGCGGTTCCGGCGCCGCGACCCGGCGCACCTGCGGCTTCTTCGGCTTCGGAGCCGGAGCGGGGGCAGGGGCGACCGGCGTCTCGGTGGCCAGCGGGTTGGGCTGGGTCGAGTCGGCCGGGGGCGCGTCGGAGGTGACGCCCTGCTCCTCGATCAGCGGCAGAGGCATGGTGGAGGCGTCGTGCCCGGCCTCGGAGCGCGGGCTCGTCAGCGACGAGGGCGGCTGGGGCACCGGGGTGGCGTCGGGCCAGCCCCCCTGCGACGGCAACCCGGTGTCGGGCGCGTAGGGCGGCTGGACGTCGCGCTGCTCCGGTGAGGGGGAGTGCGACCCGGGACGGTAGATCTCCGTCTCGTACGGATCGGAGGTCTCGTCGTCCTGCAGGGACGTCTTCGTGTCACGGTCCTCGTCGCGCAGGTGCACCCGCGGACCGGGCTCCGGCGGGCGGGTCCACCAGGGCCCCTGCTCGTCGTCCACGTTGCCGTACCCCTTCCACAGCCACTCGAACCGTCGGCCACCGGGCTGGAATCCGGCAGACGGCTCGCGCGGCTCTCGACCGGTTCGATCCTCCCACGCCCACCTGGGTAGCGCTGCCCACCGTCCCTGTCTGCGGCCGGAAGCGCTAAAGACAGCTACTTTCAGTCACTGTCCGGGAGAACCAGATTCAGAACCATGCTCACGAAAGTGACCACCACGGCCGCCCCGAGCGCCGACCAGAAGAAGTCGTCGATCGTGAACGAGATGTTCAGCCGGCCCGACAGCCAGGCCACGAGCTCGAGCATGAGGGCATTCACCACGAAGGCGAACAAGCCCAGTGTGATGAAGTAAAACGGCAAAGAAAAGAGCTTCACCACCGGTTTGACGACCGCATTCACCAGACCGAAGATCGCGCCGACGACCAGCAGGGTCAGCACCGTCTGGCCGGTGTCGTCCCCGGTCACCTCGACACCCGGTACCAGCGCGGTGGCGACCCAGATCGCCACCGCGTTGACCACAATCTTGATCAGGATGTTCACCGGCCGAATCCTGCCAGAGGTGACCAATGATCACGACGTACCGATCATCACGATCGGGAGCCGGAACCGGAGCGGGCCGGTCCGCAGATCCGGGCCGAGGCCAGCGCCACACCGGCCAGGATCAGCACGTCACCCACACTGAACACATTGGCCAGGGGAATGGGGGCGGGAATCGCGAACACGTCACCCAGGAACCACAGACGCGGTTCGGCCAGCGGCGCCGAATTGCTGAACCCGTCCCCCTCGGTCCGGAGACCGGCCACCGCCATCGCCTCGGCCGAGGCCGGCAGCGTCCCGCCGTTGACCGCGATGGTCAGGCCGTTACCCAGCCCGCCCAGTCCGATCAGCGGGACCCCGGGCAGAGCGCGGTTCGCCCAGATCACCGCACCGAGCACCAGGTAGCTGCTGATGTGCAGTCCGGCCGCGACCTCGCGGGGAACCCGGGAACCCAGGCCGATGGCCACCACCTGGAGCAGCAGGCCCAGCAGCAGCCAGTGCCGTCCGGCGATCTCCACCTCGGCGAGGCGGGACAACTTGCCGCCGAACGCCGCCGGCAGCAGCAGGAGCAGGGTGGCCAGGACAGTCAGGATCACCTGGACCGGCCGGTCGGTCGCCGGACCGGACCGGACGATCCGGCTGCTGGACCGGTCGGTCCAGGCCCGGGACCGGTCGGTCCGTTCCGCAGGACGGCAGACGCGGGGTCCGCGGCCGCAGCCACGGACCCCGCTGCTGTCACCACCACTTGTGGCCGGCTCCGGCGAGAGTGACGAGGAGGACGATGCTCCCCAGGGTGGTGACTGCGCGGGTGGTGAGGTGAGCCTTCATTGGTCCACTTCCCTTCGGCGGTGCGGATCGGAGCCCTGATCGTCAGGGGGCCGTGATCGCTTGCGCCATGCCTGCCCGCCCTAGTCACACGAGCGGGTGAACTCCCGGGAAGTCCCAAAACCACACGAGCAGAACCAATGGACGTCCGGTGCCACCGGACGTCCATCGGTTGCCATTGCTGTGGTTGGGTTTTTACTCCGCCGCGGCCCGGGCCTGCAGACCCGACTGCGTGCGCAGCTGCTCCTCCGGAAGGAACCAGCTGATCAGGAAGGCCAGGACCAGCACCCCGGCGCCGATCAGGAAGACCAGATGCATGGAGTCGGCGAAGCCCTCCAGGACCGGCCGGGCCAGCGCCGGGTCGAGACGGCCGAGGAAGGAGGAGTCGTCGATCGAGATCCCTCCGCCGGTGCCGTTCTTCACCAGGTTCACGATCGGCGCGTTGTCCGGGTCGGCGGCCACCGCCGGGTCGGCCAGGGCACGGCTGAACGCCGAGCCGGGATCGGCCGCGGACCGGGCGATCTCGTCGGAGATATTGCCTACCACCGAGCCGAACAGCACCGACAGGAACACCGCGGTGCCCAGGGTCCCGCCCATCTGGCGGAAGAACGTGGCCGAGGAGGTGGCCACCCCCATGTCCCGCGGCGGCACCGAGTTCTGCATGGCCAGCACCAGCGTCTGCATGTTGAAGCCCAGCCCCAGACCGAAGACCAGGGCGAAGCAGCCGACCACCACCAGCGAGGTGTCCACGTTCATGGTCGAGTACAGGAACATGCCGGTGGTGAACAGGACCGAGCCGGCGATCGGGAAGATCCGGTAGCGGCCGGTCCGGGAGATGAACTGGCCGGAGACGATCGAGCCGGACATCATTCCCGCGGTCAGCGGCAGCATCAGCAGGCCGGACTCGGTCGGCGTGTGGCCCTTGACGATCTGCAGGTACAGCGGCAGCGCGGCGAGACCGCCGAACATGCCCATGCCGATGATGAAGTTGAGCGTGGAGCCGACCGTGAAGGTCTTGTTGCCGAGCAGCCGGATCGGCAGCAGGGCGTCGTCGCCGATCCGCCGCTCGGCCCACAGGAAGAGCACGAAACCGGTGACCCCGACCACGAAGCAGGTGATCGAGCCGGCGCTGCCCCAGCCCCACTCGCGGCCCTGCTCGGCCACGGTCAGCAGCGGTACCAGCATCAGGGTGAGCGACACGGCGCCCAGAACGTCGATGCGGTGGTCCCGGCGGGTGTGCGGGATGTGCAGCACCCGCGCCACCACGACCAGGGCGATGATCCCGATCGGGACGTTGATCAGGAACACCCAGCGCCAGCCGCTGACCCACAGGATCGTGTCAGCACCTGCGAAGAACCCGCCCACCAGCGGCCCGAGCACGCTCGAGGAACCGAACACGGCCAGGAAGTAGCCCTGGTAGCGGGCCCGTTCCCGGGGCGGCACGATGTCGCCGACGATCGCCAGGGCGAGCGAGAACAGCCCGCCCGCGCCCAGGCCCTGGAACGCCCGGAAGGCGGCCAGCTGGTACATGTCCTGGGCGAAGCCGCACAACGCCGAGCCGACCACGAACAGCGAGATCGCGGTGAGGAAGAACGGCCGCCGCCCGTACAGGTCGGACAGCTTGCCGTAGAGCGGGGTGCTGATCGTCGAGGTGATCAGGTAGGCCGTGGTCACCCAGGCCTGGACGCTCAGCCCGTCGAGGTCGTCGGAGATGGTCCGGATTGACGTGGAGACGATGGTCAGGTCGAGGGCGGCCAGCAGCATGCCCATCATCAGGCCGCTGATGATCACCACGATCTGCCGGTGGGTCAGCGCCGCGCCGGCACCCGGCTCGGGGGTGGTGCCGGCGTCGGCCATGACCTGGCCGGGGTTCGGCTCGGCCGGCTCGCGGGCCGGCTGGTCCGGATCGGGTGGTGTGGGCGTGGGCATGAGGCTCCAGATGGGCGTTGACTCGTCGGGTGCATCGGTCGGCGCAGCCCGGCCGGTAAGCCTCCGGGGCCAAGAAATCCGCCGCGGTGATTGTGTCAGGCAACCGTCCGGCGTAGCTGCGCAGTTGCCCGCGGCCGGGTGACCGGGCCGGACCCGTACGCTGGCCGTCATGCGCGTACACGTGCTCCAGCTGGCCTATGGCGACGAGGAACCGGTAGCCGAGCGGGTGGAACGCGCCGCCGCGCTGGTCGCCGCGCAGTCCGGCGCCGACCTGGTGGTGCTGCCCGAGCTCTGGGCGCCGACCGGGTTCGGCTACCGGCGCTGGGCCGAGGCGGCCGAGCCGCTGGACGGGCCCACGGTGGGGGCGATCTGCCGGGCGGCCAAGGAGATCGGCGCCTACGTGCACGCCGGATCGATCATCGAACAGGCCCGCGACGGCGCCGACCCCGGGCCGCAGAGACGCGGGCGGTGGAACACCTCGGTGCTGATCGGCCGGGACGGCCTGCCCATGGTCAGCTACCGCAAGGTGCACCGGTTCGGCTTCTCCGCCGGTGAGCCGGACCTGATCGAGGCCGGCACCGAGCTGGTCACGGCCGGCCTGCAGTCGGCCGACGGTCACCTCGTGGCGGGCCTGTCCACCTGCTACGACCTGCGCTTCCCGGAGCTGTACCGGGGCCTCACGGCGGCCGGGGCCCAGATGTTCGTGATCCCGGCAGCCTGGCCGGCGCCGCGGGTGGAGCACTGGCGGCTGCTGGGCCGGGCCCGCGCGGTGGAGAACCAGGCGGTCGTGGTCCAGTGCAACACGGCCGGCACCCACGCCGGCACCAGAATGGGCGGGCACAGCCAGGTGGTCTCGGCCACCGGTGAGGTGCTGGCCGAGGCCGGTGAGGACGAGACCGTCCTGGTGGCCGAGATCGACCCGGCCGCCGTCGCGCAGTACCGGGAGTCGTTCCCGGTCCTGGCCGACCGGCGCCTGTGAAACAAGGTCCCGGACAGACGCGGAACAGACGCGGATCAGACGTGAAGCAGAAGTGGATGACCCCTCAGTGAGCAGCCCGACGACCACTCGCCAGCCCCTCGACGTGGGCCGGACGGCCACGATCGGCACCGTGCTGGTGGTGCTGGCCCTCGGCACCGCGGTGCTGGCCGCCGCCGGTTCCGGAGCGGCCGTGCCGAGCATCCTGCAGGACCCGGGCCCGATGGTGCGCTGGGGCCTGATCCTCGCCCGGGTGGTCGCCGACATCGCCGGGGCGGTCACCGTCGGCGTGCTGCTGCTGACCGCCCTCGCCCTGCCGGTGGGCCGTCAGGGCGAGGCCCACCGCCCGGCCTTCCTGATCGCCGCGGCCTCGGCCACCGTCTGGGCCCTGGCCGCGATCGCGCTGCTGGTGTTCAACCTGGCCGACGTGCTCGGCGCGCCGATGGACAGCCCGGGCTTCGGCAGCCAACTGGTGGCCTACACCCGCGACATCGACCTGGGCCGGGGCCTCGGGCTGACCGCGGCCGGCGCCGCGGTGGTCGGCCTGCTCGCGGCCGGGGCGGTCAAGACCACCTCGGCCGCCTGGCTCGCCGCCGGTTCGCTGGCCTGCCTGGTCCCGACCGCGCTGAACGGGCACTCCAGCAGCAGCGGTGACCACCAGACCGCGGTCACCAGCATGGGCCTGCACCTGATCGGTGCGGCCGTGTGGGTCGGCGGGCTGGCCGCCCTGCTGCTGCTCGCCCCCACGATCAAGGGCCCGGTGCTGGCCCGGGCGGCCGAGCGCTACTCCACCTTCGCCCTCTGGTCCTTCGTCGCGGTCGGCCTGTCCGGGCTGGTCAACTCCTCGCTGCGGATCTCCGACCTGGGCAGCCTGGGCTCCAGCTACGGCCTGCTGCTGCTGGGCAAGACCGCGGCCCTGGTCCTGCTCGGCCTGTTCGGCTACCGCCACCGGGTGGCCACCCTGCCCGCCCTGGAGGCCGGCCGCCGCGGCGCCTTCACCCGGCTCGCCGTGGTCGAGCTGGGCATCATGGCGATCGCCTTCGGCCTGGCCTCGGCGCTGTCGCGCACCCCACCGCCGAGCACCGGCTACCGCAGCACCGACATCGCCGAGTCGATCACCGGCTACCCGATGCCGCCGGAGCCCACCCTGGCCCGCTGGCTCACTTCCTGGCAGCCCGACCTGATGTGGATCGTGATCGGCGCGGTCGTCCTCCTCGCCTACTTCACCGGTGTGGTCCGGCTGCGCCGGCGGGGCGACGCCTGGCCGGTCGGCCGGTCGGTGGCCCTGGTGTCCGGTGTCGCCCTGCTGATCTACGCCACCTGCGGGGCCCCCGCGGTCTACGGCCGGGTGACGTTCAGCGGCCACATGATCATGCACATGATGCTGGCGATGATCGTGCCGCCGCTGCTGGTGCTCTCGGCACCGATCACCCTGGCCCTGCGCACCCTGACCACGCGCCGCGACGGCAGCCGGGGCCCGCGCGAGTGGCTGCTGATCGTGACCGAGTCGCGCTACCTGAAGCTGATCTCGTTCCCGCCGGTGGCCGCCCTGATCTTCGCCGGCAGCCTGGTCGTCTTCTACTACTCCGACCTGTTCGAGATGGCGCTGACCACGCACACCGGGCACGAGCTGATGGACGTGCACTTCCTGCTCAGCGGCTACCTGTTCGCCTGGACGATGATCGGCGTCGACCCGGGACCCAAGCGCTTCGGCTACCCGCTGCGGCTGATCGTGCTCCTGGCCACCATGGCCTTCCACGCGTTCTTCTTCCTGGCCATGATGAACGGCGAGACCGTGCTGCAGTCGGAGTTCTTCGGCAACCTCGGCCGCACCTGGGGCGGCGGGCTGCTCAGCGACCAGCAGTACGGCGGCGGCATCGGCTGGGGCATCGGCGAGTTCCCGACCCTGCTGATCGCGCTGGTCCTGATGGTGCAGTGGGCCCGCTCCGACGACCGCGAGCAGCGCCGTTACGACCGTAAGGCCGATCGCGACGGCGACGCCGAGCTGGAGGCCTACAACCAGATGCTGGCCAAGATGTCGGGCCGGAAGACCGCCACGGTGACCACGTCGACGGCGCCCGAAGAGGCCACGCAGGAGGAGAAGCCGCCGGCTTCGTGATAGGACAAATCGGGTGAACCTGGATCACTTCCTCGAGCTCCCGCGCCTGTCCGGGCTGAGCGTCTCGCCCGACGGCGACCGCCTGGTCGTCACGGTCTCCGTGCTCGACCCCAAGCGCACGGGCTTCACCAGTTCGCTGTGGGAGGTCCCGGTCGATCCGCAGGGCCCGGCCCCGCGCCGGCTCACCTGGGGCGGCACCGGCGAGTCCCGGCCGGTGTTCCGGCCGGACGGCTCGTTGCTGTTCACCTCGGCGCGGCCCGATCCGGACGACGACGAGGAGGAGCGCCCGGCCTCGCTCTGGCTGATGCCGGACCGCGGTGAGGCCCGGCCGTACGCCACCCGGCCGGGCGGGATCAGCAGTGTGGTGGTCGCCGCCGAGGCCGGCACGGTGGTGCTGACCTCACCCACCCTGCCCAGCTCGACCAGTCCCGGCGAGGACGAGCGGCGACGCAAGGCCCGGCGCGAGCTGAAGGTGTCGGCCACCCTGCACGAGAGCATCCCGGTGCGCTGGTGGGACGAGTTCTGGGGGCCGGCGGCCGACCGGCTGTTCGTGCTGGACGACGAGGGCACGGCGCGCGACCTCACCGGTCCCACCGGCCCGGCTCTGCGCCCCGAACCGGACTACGCGGTGAGCCCGGACGGGAGCACGGTGATCTGCAGCTGGACCGAGGTCCGGTCCGGCGGTGTGCTGCGGCCCCACCTGATCTCGATCGACGTGCCCACCGGAGCCCGCCGCACCCTGCTCACCGAGGACGTGGCCGAGTTCCGCAGCCCGGCGTTCTCGGCCGACGGCTCGAAGGTCGCGTTCGTGTCCGAGGCGGTGCCCAGCCCCGACACCCCCGAGCACCAGCGGCTGATGGTGCTGCACCTGACCGGCGACCGCGCCGGGCAGGTGCACGAGGCCGCGCCGGGCTGGGACCGCTGGCCCACCGGCACGCCGGTCTGGACGCCGGACGGCGAGGCGCTGCTGGTCACCGCCGACGACCAGGGGCACGCGCCGGTGTTCCGGATCGATCTGGACCGGCGCACGGTACGCAAGCTCACCGACCGCGGTGCCTTCACCGACCTGACCATCACCCGGGACGGCAGCGGGCTGTACGCCCTACGCTCGAGCGTCGACTCCCCGCCCGCCCCGGTCCGCATCGACCCGCGGACCGGCGAGGTCACGGCCCTGCGCGGCCCGGCCGAGGAGCTGCCCCTGCCGGGCACCCTCACCGAGGTGACCACCACGGCCGAGGACGGAACCCCGCTGCGGGGCTGGCTGGTCCTTCCGGAGCAGGCCTCGGCGGATCGCCCGGCGCCGCTGCTGCTGTGGGTGCACGGAGGACCGCTGGGCTCGTGGAACGGCTGGCACTGGCGCTGGAACCCGTGGCTGGCGGCCGCCCAGGGCTACGCCGTCCTGCTGCCCGACCCGGCCCTCTCCACCGGCTACGGGCTCGACTTCGTCCGCCGCGGCTGGGGAGCCTGGGGCGGTGCCCCCTACACCGACCTGATGCGGATCACCGACGTGACGGTGGAGCGCGAGGACATCGACGCCGGGCGCACGGCCGCCATGGGCGCCTCGTACGGCGGCTACATGGCCAACTGGATCGCCGGTCACACCGACCGGTTCCGGGGCATCGTCGCGCACGCCAGCATCTGGGACCTCGACACCTTCCGAGGCACCACCGACGCGGGCTTCTACTGGCGCCAGATCATGACCGCCCAGGCCCGGGCCGAGCACTCCCCGGCCCGGTTCGCCGAGTCGATCACCACCCCGATGCTGGTGATCCACGGCGAGAAGGACTACCGCACGCCGATCAGCGAAGGGCTGGCCCTGTTCGCCCGGCTGGGCGAGCTGAACGTGGGTGAGGACGGCACCATGCCGCACCGGCTGCTGGTCTTCCCGGACGAGAACCACTGGGTGCTCCGGCCGCAGAACCTGTGCGTCTGGTACGAGACGGTTTTCGCGTTCCTCGCCCAGACCGTTCAAGGGGAACCCTGGCAGACTCCCGACCTGCTGCGCTGAACAACCGGCGGCTCCCGGCCGCCGAACGGGCGGGCCGCGGTGCCCTGGTCCGGCCGATGGTGCGCCGGGGCACTTGTGGATGAAACTTTCGGTTGACCGTGCAACGTTCACTTCCTCGGCAGCGTCTGCCCCGCGGGAGGACGCCGACGGGATGCCGGCGCACGGGACCTGAGAAGTGAGGAAAGGCGCGCGATGACGGAGCAAGGAGCGGACGCCGAGCTCGCGGCACGGCTCGACGTCGCTCTGCACGAGCGGCTGAGTGAGTCGTCCGTGGATGTCGCCGCCCTGGCGGCCGGCAGCCGGCGGCGCTCGCGAAGAGTGCGCTCGCAACGGCTGGGTGCCGCGGTCGGTGCCCTGGCCGTGCTGGTCGCCGTGCCGGTGGGCTGGCAACTGGCCACCGCCGAGCAGAGCACCGACAGTGTGAGCGCCGTTCTCCTGCCGAAACACGAGCAGCGCGCGGCGGCCGAGGTGCCTGAGTCGCTCGGCTTCTCCGCCTCCGAGCTGCCCCCTGGGGTCAGCCTCACCGGGGCGGCGGCCGGGGCCAGTTCCGGATCGGTCGATCCCGAACTGGTCGACGGGCTGAGCTGCGCCGGGCCCACCGGTACGGCCCAGCCCGGGGTCACCGACAACGCCCAGCAGCGCGAGTGGCGCTGGAGCGGTGACACCGAGGTCTCCCTCACGGTCACCCGCTGGCCCAGTACCGACGCCGCGGCCGACGCGCTCACCGGGCTGACCACCGGCATCGGGGGTTGTTCGTGGAACCAGCCGGTCGAGGTGCTGCCGCACGAGGTCACCGGTTCCGAGCAGACCTGGGCCGGCAGCAGCACCGCCGACGGGCGCGCGGTGGTACGGATGCTGGTGCGGGTGAACGAGCTGGTCGCCGGGGTGCAGGTGGCCGGCAGCGACGAGGAGACCGCCGCGGAACTGGCCGACTCGCTGGCCACGATCGAGGTGGAGAAGCTCACCGCGCTCGACTGAGACCCGGTCGGTATCTGGCTGAGAACGGCCGTACAGCACCTGTTTCCGGGCGCCTCCCGATCGTCGGGAGGCGCCCGGAGTCAGGTCAGAACGCTTCTTCGGGCAGGTCCATCAGTGCGTTGTCGGTGCTCTCGAGGATCGCCCGTTCCACCGCCAGGTGCGGCAGCACCTGAGCCGCGAAGTACGTCGCCGCAGCCACTTTGCCCTGGTAGAAGGCCCGGTCGGCAGCCTTCGCGGAGCCTTCCAGGGCGGTCAGCGCCACGTCGGCCTGGCGCAGCAGCAGCCAGCCGACCAGCAGGTCGCCGGCCGCCATCAGCAGGCGGGTGGTGTTCTGGCCGACCTTGTAGATGTTGGTGACGTCGGCGCCCTCGGCGCGGGTGTCGGCCGAGCGCACCACCTTCAGCAGGTGGGCCACCATGCCCTGGAAGTTCTCGCAGGCATGGCCGAGCGCCTCCCGCTGGGTCGCGAGCCGCCCGTCACCCGGGTCGGCCTTGGCGAACTCGGTGATCTGCTCGGTGATCAGCGACAGCGCCCGGCCCTTGTCCCGCACGATCTTGCGGAAGAAGAAGTCGGTGCCCTGGATCGCCGTGGTGCCCTCGTACAGGGTGTCGATCTTGGAGTCCCGGACGTACTGCTCCAGCGGGTAGTCCTGCAGGAAGCCGGACCCGCCGAAGGTCTGCAGGCTCTCCGAACCCAGCAGCGTGAAGGCCCGTTCGGAGCCCACCCCCTTCACGATGGGCAGCAGGAAGTCGTTCAGCCGCTCGGCGTCCTCGTCCCGCTCGCCCCGCGCCTCGGCGACCTTCACCGCGTCCTGCTGCACCGAGGTCAGGTGCACCAGGGCGCGCAGCCCCTCGGCGTACGCCTTCTGGGTCATCAGCGAACGCCGCACGTCCGGGTGGTGGGTGATCGTGACCCGGGGCGCGGCCTTGTCCTGCATCTGCGTCAGGTCGGCGCCCTGCACCCGCTCCTTGGCGTACTCCAGCGCGTTCAGGTAGCCGGTGGAGAGGGTGGCGATGGCCTTGGTGCCGACCATCATCCGGGCGCCCTCGATGATGTCGAACATCTGCGCGATGCCGTGGTGCACGTCGCCCAGCAGCGTGCCCACCGCCGGTACGCCGTCCACCTCGCCGAAGCGCAGTTCGCAGGTGGTGGAGACCTTGAGGCCCATCTTGTGCTCGACGTTGGTGATGAAGGCGCCGTTGCGCTCGCCCAGCTCACCGGTCTCGAGGTCGACGTGGAACTTCGGCACCATGAACAGCGACAGGCCCTTGGTACCGGGGCCGGCGCCCTCGGGCCGGGCCAGCACGAAGTGCACGATGTTGTCGGCGAGGTCGTGCTCGCCTGCGGTGATGAAGCGCTTGACCCCGCTGATGTGCCAGGTGCCGTCCGGCTGGGCCACCGCCTTGGTGCGGCCGGCGCCGACGTCCGAACCGGCGTCCGGCTCGGTCAGCACCATCGTGGCGCCCCAGCGCTTCTCGACCATCAGCTGGGCCAGGCGCTGCTGCTGCGGGGTGCCGAAGTGGTGCAGCGTGGTGGAGAAGGTCATGCCCATCGCGTACATCAGCACGGCCGGGTTGGCCCCGAGCAGGAACTCCAGCATGCCCCAGCGCAGGGAGCTCGGGGCCGAGACGCCACCGACCTCTTCGGGCAGGCCCATCTGCCAGAAGCCCGACTCCAGGTAGGCGCGGTAGGCCTGCTTGAACGACTCCGGCAGCGTGACGGAGTGCGTCTCGGGATGGAAGACCGGAGGGTTCCGGTCGCTCTCGATCGCGGACGGGGCCAGGTCGTCGGTGGCCAGTCGGGCCATCTCGCGCAGCATCTCCCGCGCGGTCTCGCCGTCGATCTCCTCGAAGGGAGCGCTCCCCAGTACCTGGTCCCGGCCGAAGACCTCGAACAGGTTGAACTCGACGTCTCGCAGGTTGTGGCGGTAGTGACTCATCGTTGTGTCCCCTCGGCCGGTGCGCCTACTAAGTTACTGCTTAGTAATATAATTTTAGAGGACGATTCCCGTCCCGGCCAGGGACCGGACAGCGCAAAAACCGATTGGCCGGCCACCCACGAGGGGCGACCGGCCAATCGGCTGGTGCTGTTCAGGCTTCGGACGAGGAGCGGACTCCTCGGGCGGGTCAGCGGATGCCGCGGCTGCTCCGGCCGGAACGCAGGCTGGAGGCCAGGGCCACACCGACGGCGGCCAGGACGACCTGGGCCAGGATCTCGACCCAGTCGATGCCGTTCGTGTCACGCAGCGGGCCGACGATGGCCGTGCCGATGAGTGCCGCGACGATACCGATGCCGATGGTCAGCCAGATCGGGACGTTCTGCTTGCCGGGAACGACGAGCCGCCCCAGGGCACCGATGACAAGTCCGATGACGATCGCGGAGATGATGCCGCCGATTTCCATTGTGGACACTCCTCGTGGACGACCAGGCAGCTCCTCTGCCCGGTGCTGGATCCAGATTGATCCACTTGGCGCGGGATGCAATTTGAGACGTCAAGCCCGGACTGGAGTGACGTTCGACCGGCGTCCTGGCAATAATTCGGGCAATGGAGCAAACGGGGCAAAGTGCTCGCGGCGCGGTCTTCGACCTGGGGCCCCGCCTGGCCTGGGCGTGCCTGACGCTGGGCGTCGCCCTGATCGGCTTCATGGAGGTGGTGGGGGTCGCGGCGCTGTCGTTCGCCCTGCTGCCGGCCGGGCCCGCGGCCGTCGTCGCGGTGCTGTTCCTGATCCCCACCGGGGGTCTGCTGGTGGTCCTGGCCAGTGCCCTGACCGGTCGCATCGTGGTCGATCCGGCCGGTCTGACAGTGCATTTCGGCCTGCTCGGCGGTACCGCGGTGCCGCGCGCGCTGATCAGCCGGGCCGAGCGCTACGACCCGGCCACCACGCTCAACCCGATCGGGCTGGGCATCGACGTGCCCTTCGGGTCCGGGCGGGCCACCGCCACCCGGGGCGGGCCGGCCTCGTTCGTCCGGGTCACCCTGCGCGGTCCGGCCCGGGTCCGGCTCACCGTGTGGCGTCACGCATTGGCGAACGAACTGGTACTCAGCACCTCGCGGCCCGACGAACTGGTCGAATTGCTTTGCCCGTAAGGGATTCTCAGCCGACCCGACGAAATCCTGAGGGCTCAGGCGCCGTCGCGCCGGACGTCTTCAAACAGCTCTTCGGGGATCGCTCGGTTTTGTCGCTGTCGGGGTATCGCGGCGAAAGGCGGTGCCGGGTGATGATGGGTCGATGACCACCCAGGCGCCCCCGCACCGGAGGTTCAGCGCAGTCGACTCCGCCCTGACCGATCTGGAGCGGGGGGTGGAGGTCTGGGCCCGCACGTCGCTGCCCGCCCGGCGGCTCCTGCTCTCCCGGGTCCACGCCCTCACCTCGATGTACGCCCACGACTGGGTGCAGGCCGCGGTCGAGGTCAAGCAGTTGCCCGAACAGTCGCCGCTGGTCGGCGAGGAGTGGCTGGCCGGGCCCTACACCATGCTCACCAACCTGTCCGCGCTGATCGACAGCCTGCGGGCGCTGCAGCGCGGCCGGAGCCCGGTCGAGGGCTACCGCTTCGGCCGGGCCCCGGGCGGGCGCACCACGGTGCGGGTGCTGCCGCACGGCCCGGTCGACCGGCTGATCCTGAGCGGGTACTCCGCCGACGTCTGGATGCCGCCGGGGGTCACCGCCGCCCAGGTGCAGGCCGAGGCCGGGCAGGACCAGCGGGAGTCCGGCCGCGAGGTCGGCATCGGCGCGGTGCTGGGGGCGGGCAACGTCACGTCGATCCCGGTGCTCGACGCCCTGCACGAGCTGCTCGCGGCCGACCGCGTGGTGCTGCTGAAGCTCAACCCGGTCACCGACCCCCTGCTGGGCGTGTTCCAGGCCGTGCTGCGGCCGCTGATCGAGCATGGCGTGCTGCGGATCGTCACCGGCGACGCCGAGGTCGGGGCCTACCTGGTGAACCACCCCCAGGTCGGGCACGTCCACATCACCGGCAGCGCCCAGACCCACGACGCGATCGTGTTCGGTCCCGGCCCGCAGGGGCAGGCCCGCAAGCAGGCCGGCACCCCGCTGCTGACCAAGCCGATCAGCAGCGAACTGGGCGGGGTGTCCCCGGCGATCGTGCTGCCCGGCCCCTGGTCGCGGGCCGATCTGCGGTACCAGGCGGAGAACGTGGTGAGCCAGCGGCTGATCAACAACGGCTACAACTGTGTGGCCACCCAGGTCGTGGTGATCAGTTCCGACTGGGCGCAGAAGCACCAGTTCCTGGCCGAGCTGCGCCGGGTCCTCGGCCAGGCTCCCGCCCGGGCCGCCTACTACCCGGGCAGCAGCCGGCGCATGCAGGATGTGCAGGGCGCCTGCCCGACCGCCGAGCGCGCCGGTGACGACCGGTTGCTGGTCGGCCCGCTGGATGCGTCCGTCGCGTCCGCCGAACTCGAATATGTGCTGAAAGCAGAGACTTTCGCACCCGCTCTGGCCGTGATCACGCTTCCGGGAGAGGGCCGGGAGTTTCTCGAGAGCGCCGTCACCCTGGCCAACGACTCGATCAGCGGCACGCTCGGCGCCGGCCTGATCGCGCACCCGGCCACACTGCGCGAACTCGGCGAGGGGTTCGAGACCGAGCTGGCCCGGCTGCGTTACGGCTGCATCGGCGTAAACGTCTGGATCGGTCTGGGTTTCCAGCTCCCGGCGGTGCCCTGGGGGGCGTTCCCGGGCAATGAGCTGACGGCCGTCGGCAGCGGAATCGGCACGGTGCACAACGCGCTGTTCCTGCGTGCGCCCGAACGGGCAGTGATCCGAGGCCCGTTCCGCCCGGCCCCGCGATCGCTGTTCGCCGGAGAGCTCGCGGCCGCGCCGCCCCGCCCGCCCTGGTTCGTGACGAACAAGACAGCGCACCTCACCGGGGCCGCGCTCACCGCCTACGCCGGGAAGCCCTCGTGGGACAAGGTGCCGCAGATCATCTTCTCCGCACTTAGGGGCTGACTTCCGGCCGGAGGCAGATCGCCGGGCGGGATGTGTCCGGATCTGTGTGATTCGCGGCTCTGTCTGACATGACCTGGTGCCGATGTGGCCTGAGCACGGCGTCGGGGGCCAAGGATCACGAATGGGCAACGGCGCCTGAAATGGCGGAATGCCCTGGCCCGGGTGATCGTTAGGCCCCTCGGAAAAGTTCGTAGGTGGTGTCGGGTCCGCAGTGGCGCTCAACGGTGCGCTCTGCGCCGATTCTGCCTGTCCGGAAAAGTTGCTACCTCAAGCATCTTTTGCACCCGGCGTACTGCTCTGGTTGTACAACTCCAGGAGGATGCCAAATCGCTTGAGCGGCGATAAACCATTACGTAGGTTTTCTGCCCTCAGGCCGAGGGCGCGCGGATCGTCGAGGACGGGAGCATGCTGATGCGGGTAGGTGCGCAGGCGGGGCTAGGAAAGGCGTTGGCCGTCAACGGCTTCCGCCCGGCCGACGTCAGGGTCGGCTAATGGCCGTCTGCCCTGCGGGCTGGGTCCCCCCGCGGGTCGAGACCGATACCGCGGCCCGTTACGAGCGTAGTTCGCCCGCCCCCCAGGTGGTTACGCACGACCCGGTGGTCGTCCCCGACCCGTTGGAGGCCGGGCCCGACGGGCTGGATCGTGAGCCGGGCCGGGGTCGCCCGCGCGGCGGCGTCATCGGGCAGTTGTTCCTGGTCGTCGGGGCCTGGCTCCTCTACTCGCTGGCCCGGTCCTTCTCCGGGGAGGACGTGCAGGCCGCGGTCGAGCGCGGGCAGGCCATCCTGCGGCTGGACGACGCGCTCGGGTTCGGCTGGGTCATCGACCTCAACGCCTGGGCACTGCAGCACGGGCTGCTCGCCGTGCCGCTGTCGATGGGCTACGCGAGCCTGCACTACCTGGTCACCCCGCTGGTGCTGGTCTGGCTCTGGCGCCGCCACCCCTCCGCCTACCAGTCCGCGCTCTTCTCGCTCATCGTAATGTCGGCGATCGGCCTGGTCATCTTCGTCAGCATGCCGGTGGCCCCGCCCCGCCTGCTGCCCGGCTTCGCCTGGATGGACATGCTCCGGGTCTGGTCGGACTACGGCTGGTGGGGGGCCGGGGCCAGCGCCCCGCGGGGCTTCGAGCACCTGACCAACCAGTACGCGGCGGTCCCGAGCCTGCACGTGGGCTGGGCGATGTGGTGCGCCTGGGCCTGGCGGCGCAGCGGGGGCCGGTTCGCCCAGCGCTACGGCTGGCTCTACCCCTTCGGTGTCGCGGTCACGGTGGTCATCACCGGCAACCACTACGTGATCGACGTCGTCACCGGTCTGGCCGTGGCCGGCTTCGCCTGCTGGGTCACCCCGCGGCTGATGGCCCGTTGGCAGGCTCACCGGGCCGCCCGGCGGGCGGCAGCGGTGAAGGCCGAGGTCAAGGTCGAGGTCGAGCCGGCCTCCGAGAAGACGTTGGTGAAGACGGCCGACTGATACCAAAGTCGTACGAAGGCCCGTCCCGATACCTCTGGGACGGGCCTTCGTACGTCCATTGTTCGTTCTTGGTCGTGGGCGCTGGGCTCCCTGGGCACCACTCTTGACCCTGACACCGTGTCAGCCCGTAGACCTGGGGAGTCATGTTCACCATCGGAGACTTCGCCAGACACGGCCGGGTATCGGTGCGGATGCTGCGCCACTACGACCGGCTCGGGCTGCTGCGCCCGGCCGCCGTCGACCCGGCCACCGGGTACCGCTCGTACGAGGCGGCCCAGCTGTCCCGGCTCAACCGCATCGTCGCCCTGAAGGACCTCGGGTTCACCCTCGAACGGGTGAGGTCCATCCTCGACGAGGAGGTCGACGCCGGAGAGCTGCGCGGCATGCTGCGGTTGCGCCGGGCCGAGCTCGAGGAGCAGGTGCGGCTCGACACGGCCCGGCTCACCCAGGTCGAGGCGAGGTTGTCCGTCATCGAGAGGGAGGGCGCCATGCCTACCCAGGACGTGCAGGTCAAGCCGGTTCCCCAGGTCCGGCTGGCGCAGTTGTCGGGCGAGGCCGAGAGCTTCGAACCGGACGCCGTCGGCCCGGTGATCGGCCCGCTCTACCAGCAGTTGCACGAGCGTATGGAGAAGGCCGGGGTCACCTCGACCGGCCCGGGAGTGGCCTGGTACGAGCAACGGCCCGGTGGCGAGGGGGTGATCGTGCACGCCGGTTGCCCGGTCGATCTGGAGCCGGACCCGGCGTACGACTTCGAGGTGGTCGACCTGCCCGGCCTGGAGCAGGCGGCGACGATCCTGCACCACGGCCCGATGGACGACGTCCTCGCCTCGATCCAGCGGCTCGCCCACTGGATCGAGGCGAGCGGCTACCGCTCGACCGGGCTCAACCGGGAGCTCTACCTGGAGTACGGCACGGGTGATCCGGCGACCTGGGTCACCGAGCTCCAGGAGCCCGTGGTCAAGGCCTGAGGCTCTGCCGGAGCCGGAGGCCGCCCGTGGTGACGTACCCGAGCCGGGGGAAGCCGGTACGCACACATGGGCGGTCTCCTAGGGGCCCTCGGATTTCATTGAAGACGTTGTTGGTCACGAACTTTCGTTGATGCCCGGAAGCTGGGCGGCCAGTGTCGAGCCGTTGGGCCCACGCAGCCACGGGACCGGGCTCGGAGCATGGAGTGCCTGCTGCTCAGGCGGTATCGGGGAACCGTGGGTCAGCACCTGCTCCACGGTGGACAGCTGCCGGATCAGCACCATCCGCAGCGCCTCCGGCACCTCGTCGGCGAGCTCCTCGTACAACTGCGGGTCGTGCTGCCCGTCGTCGCCGATCAGCACCCAGCGCAGCTGCGGGAACTCCTTGACCAGCCGACGCAGCTCGCGGTGCTTGTGGGCCCGGCCGGAACGGAACCAGCTGTCGGCCGTCGGCCCCCAGTCGGTCATCACCAGCGGACCGCGCGGATAGGCGTGCAGTTCCAGGAACCGCGAGATCGCCCGGGCCACGTTCCAGGCCCCGGTGGACAGGTAGACCACCAAAGCGTCCGGCTCTTCCCGGCGGAGCCGTTCGTACAGCACGGCCATCCCCGGCACCGGCCGCCGGCTGGTCTCCTTCACCACGAAGGTGTTCCAGAAGGCCAGCAGCGGCCGGGGCAGGGCCGTGATCATCACCGTGTCGTCGATGTCGCTGACCATGCCGAACCGCTCGTCCGGCCCGACCACCCGCAGATGCGCCGTCGCCGTCGGCCGCCCGGCCACCAGCATCGGCACGTCGTGCCACCCCGGCCCCAGGTCGCTCGGAAGCACCACGTCCACATAGCCACCACGACCGCTGCGAACCTCGTGCACGTGGCTACCCAACTGCACCGACACCGGCACGTCGGCCAGCCCGACGGTGAAGAACTTCCGCCACCAGCGACCGCCCTCCCCGTCGAAGTCCTCGGTGGCGGTGTTGAGGGGACTCAGCCGAACCCGCACCAGCACCCGGGCCCAGCCCTCACCCTCGGCCGGGGCGGACCCGTAGCCGGTGTAGGGCACCGCCAGCGGCCGCCAGGAGTAACGGCGCAACACACTCGCAATGCGGCCCATCAGCACGTTCTCGATGCGAGCACTTATGTGCAGCGGGGTCGGAACAGTCACCTCCCGAACTCTAGAGGGACCACGCCGATCTCGCCCTTGGACCAACTGCTCCAACTTCCCAGGCTGCCCGGGTGGGTGTCGTCAGCCCGGTGACAGCGGGTTCGTCGGCGGCCGGGGGTCGCCGGCCTGGAGCGCCGCCAGGCGCTGGGCCATGACCGGGCCGAGTTCGCCGGCCAGTTCGTGGCCCGGCCGACCCGGACGGGGCACGTAGTCGAGGAAGGACGTCACGATCACCTTGGCCATCTCCAGGTTGCCGCTCGCGAACCGGTCCTCCAGGTAGGCCAGGACGGCGCGCCAGTCCAGGCCGGGGTCCGCGTCGTCTGTGCCCTGGAATGCGTTGAGCACCTCGTCGAAGACGTCGGCCATGAGCAGGTGCGGCAGGACACCGCCCTCGTTGAAGACGTGGATCTCGTACACCTCCTGGAGGCCAGGGACATGTCGGACCAGGTCCTCCAGGAGTTTCACGTCGTCGCCCATCAGCATCCCTTGAGGCCGTTGTAGTGTTCCAGGCCAACATATTTCCCGGCCATGGCGTCATCCAGGGCCGCGATGAGACTCTCGGCAACCTGAATGTCTCGTTCGGTCTTCACATTAGGAACCTTCTTACCGCCCTTCACCTTGGTGACGTCGTCCTTCAGGAAGTTGCTCAACGCGCTGCGGGCGTTCTGGGCCTTGCTCACGTGGTCCTTGTCCTCGACGAGCTGCCCGCCCTGGATCTCGGAGTTGGCTGCCGCCATAGTGGTCCCGTCACCGATCTGGGGGGTGTTCCCGACCCCCTTGAAGAGGCGGGAGACGGTGTTTCGCAGGCGCTGGCTGTCCACCACCGGCTCGCCGGTGCCGTTGTCGTTGTGGACGAGAACGGGTGTCTGCCCGGCCTGCACATAGAACGTGTGAACACCCGCAACGGTCAGGTTGTACCGGGTGGCCGGGCCCCTGAAGGAGTGGACGCTGAGCACCTCGGCCGTGTGACCTGCGACCGAGGCGAGCCGGTCGCCGGGCGACAGATCTCCGGCAGCGGTCCAGGAACCGTTGAAGAACGGGTGCCCGGGGGTCGTCCGGATGATGCTGGTCGTGCCGTTGATGTCGCGAACGGTGAGGTCGGTGAGGTCGACGTCGTCGTGAACCAGGACGGCGGTGACGGTGCGGGCGCTGGATCGGCCGGTCGAAGGATCGGTCGCCAAGACGGTTTCGCCGACAGCGATCTGGTCGATCCGTCGCACAGCCCCGTCGGCAAGCAGCACCCCGGTTCCTGCGGCGAAGCTGTTGGCGCAGGCCCTGACCGTTTCGTCGAGATCGGAGCCGTCCTCCTTCCGGGCCGCCGAACCAGTGCCCTCTGCGGCCTCGGCCGCCTTCGACGACTTGGCGGCCTTCTCGGCCTCCTCAGCGGTCTTCCCGATCTTTCCGATCTTCCCGACCTTCGAGACGCCCTTACCAATGTCGTAGTACGGGATGAACCAGGACCCCACGTTCCAGGCGGTGCGCCCGACCGAGCCGCCGTAGTCGCCGCCGTCCCACATCTGGGAGGACTCGGTGTCCCAGACAAGTTCTGCGGCGGCGTCGCCGGGGTGCTCGACGATGTACTTGCCGGCGTCCACCACGCCGGAGGGGTGCCGAACCAGGTCGTAGACGCCCGTGACGTCGTCAACGGCGCCCTTTCCGATGTTGTAGCCGCCGCTGCCGACCTGCTTGATGCCGCTCCAGGCGCAGGCACGCCAACCGTGACAGGAATCGTCCTCGACGATCTCGACGGTGGCCCCGTCTGCGGTCGCCCCGTTCGTGCCGGTCCCGTGGGCGGTGGCCGGGTCGCCGGTGCCGGTCGGCGGGCTCGTCGCCGAAGACGCCGGGGTATTCGTGGCACTGTCCTGGACGCAGTTCAGAGCGAGGACGGCGCAGGCCGCGCTCCGGACCCGGTGAGTCAGGGCGCCGGAGCCGAAGGCCAGTAGCACGGCGACGATCGAGGCCACGGTTACGGCCACGATCGACAGCAGACCCACGTATTCGGTGGTGGCCTGACCCCGATCCCGACCACGACAGGCGCGATACGGACGGATCATGTTTCGACGCTAGAACCCGTTCGTTCGGCTCCTGTGGGTCCCAGGGCCCAACTCGGCGGCGAAGGGTGTTCTTGCTCAGGCTTGGCCTGGCCGCCCGGTGACGAGCACGCGGGTCCCCACGGACTGGCAAACGCTGAAGGCCCAGATCGGGGCAATACCCTGACCTGGGCCTTCATGCTGGAGCGGGCGACGAGAATCGAACTCGCACTGTCAGCTTGGGAAAACCCGTTGATCACCCTTGACCTGCGGGTTCGGAGCTGTCGGCGCTCTCCCTCATTGACCGTAGATGACCCCGAGGTCGCCTCGCTTGGGGCACGCGGGGGGCACGGCGCAGCGGCAAGTCTGCCCGGCATCACCCGCCACCTCAGGAAGGCGACGACGCGTGAGCGGCACTCAGCCAGGCTGGGACGGCCATGCTGGGGTAAGACCCGAGGGAGATGAGCGTCTCTGGGCGGACCGACGCACGCAGCGCGGACGCCGCCCCCTCCTCCATGCCTGACGGACCCCAGCCACCGACCAAGGAGACGCTGCCACCCGAGTGCCGGCCGATTCTGAGGGCCTGGTCCTCGCGCCCAAACGACGCGCGCCGGGCTCCCGGGTGGACCGGCCGCCAGGCCGCATGCCGCCCGGGAGAGCCCGGCGCTGCGGCCCGCTTGCGGGCCGCCTTGACTACCAAAAGGTCAATTCGGCAGTAACGCGGAAACCGGCCGGACTACCGCAATGGCCTTGTCGTCGTGGCACTTGGCCCGGGGCCAGCGCTGACCATTTGGGTCGGTGTCCTCAGTGTGGTGAACATGGGCGATGAACCCTGCCGGGTCGGAGACGGCGAAAGAACCTGCTTCGCGCCACGTGGACGGCTGTCCGTAGTCGTCGACTCCGGCTGCTGCTCCGTCGGAGAGCAGGAGGATGGCTTCGACTTGGTCGAGCTCGAAGCGCGCCGTGTAGGCGTGGTGCGCGGCTTCCGGGGATGCCTCGGCTACCCAGTAGCCGCCTTCTCGGTTCTGGTGCTTGAACTCGTCCTCCTGGAGCTTCGCCAAAAGCGGCCTCAGTTCGGGACCGTAGCCATGACCGGCTCGAAGATGCGCCCGGTAGGTGGCTCGGGCCTCAGTGCCGGCGCTTTGCAGGCGGTCATCCAAGACGATCGTCGGATTGCCCGCGGTGCCATAGATGACGGCCGGACTGTCGCAGAGAGCAAAGACCTCGACGTTCCGGTCGTCCCAGCGCGCGATCGTGAGTGTGCTCTCTGGGGCAGCACCTGGCTTGAGGTCGAACGTGCTGCACATGTCCGCGATGGCGTCGTGCACGATGTCGGCCAATGCCCGGTCGTCGTCGAGCGTGGTCATCAGCCGCGCTGCAAGGTTCTCGGAGTACCAGCCGCCATCGCGTCCAGGTTCCTGCGGATACCAGGCTGAGGCGCCGTCAAGAACGGCTGCGGCTCGGTCGGAGACGACGATCGCGTCTTGGTTCTTACGGCCGTCACCGCGAAGAGTGGCGGTGCTGACGATCATTCGTGGATTCGTGGTGGGCATACCAACTCACTACTGGTGATGGTTTCGCCGTCATGGCTGCTGGCGACGATCGCCGACCAACGGTGGTCGCCGACCTGGGCGTAAAGCTCCGCTGCGTGACCCGCGAAATAGTGCACTGCACCTACGGATCCGATGGCATGAACGCCAGCGATGACGAACAGGTCAGTGCCACGGTAGTTAAGCTTGCCGATGTAGGCCACGTCCGATGCAGTGGCAAGGTCGGCGTCCATCCCAGATGTGAAAACCCTTCCAGTGGAGCGTTCTTGGAGAACCCACTTGCCGGATTCATTGGGTGAGAAACTGAGGTAGGGGTCGCTTTCCATCGCATCGGCCGTCACGTGCGAAGACTTCGGCCCGCAGATGGCCACCACGTCGCCCATCGGTGTCCACTCCCCGCCGATCGGGATGCGGTACTGCTCGACCGTGAACCCGTAGTCGGTCAAGACCTGGGTCATGCGTTCGGCTGCGATTGAGTCCTCGGCCGAGATCACCGGCAAGCCTCGCCCGGGCATGGCCCTGGTCGGCACGGCAACCGTGATGGGGCCAACGCCGAACAGGCCGCGCTCTGGGGGAGGGGCAGACTGCCGGATCTGGGTAATGCGCCCCTTCGACAGGCCGATCTCTGCTGCCACTGCGGCGAGGGTCATGCCTCGCTCCCGGGCTGCCTGCTCGATCGCCAGTCGGCGAAGCCTGGCCAGCTCGGTCGAACGCTGCTGATAGGTAGCGATCAGTGACGTTGCGCGACGAGCCCTGGTCAGGGCGTCCGCCTCGCCCCGTACGGCTTCGAACTCGTCGGTTTCCACTCTTCGAGTTTAGGCCCCTTGACGCTACTCCCCCGGGTCCGTACCGTGGGTTTAGGCCCCTAAATCAGCGGGGCTTTTACTGGGGCTCACGGTTTAGCCCCCTATACGAAAGCGGCTCATGGAGCTGCGAGGGGAGAGCGCATGGCGCTGATGGGTGGCTACCGGTTCACGGTGCCGATGGCGGACGCGTTTCCGCATGGTCTGTACGCGATGGGCGTGCAGCAGGCGATGGACTACGACCAGAAGACGGGGCGGCAGTCTCCCTCGAAGGACAAGCAGACCGGTGAGCTGGTCTGGACGGTGACCTGCATCGACCGTGACCCCGAGGCTCGGGAGAAGGAGGTCAAGGTCAAGGTCACGGCTCCTCACGTGCCGATGCTGCCGGAGGAGGTTCTGCCTGGGACGGGTCTGCGGGCTGTGGAGTTTTCCGGTCTGACGGTGACCCCGTACATCCAGGAGGGGCGTGGGAACGGCCGGGCGCGTATGGCGCTGTCGTTTCGCGCCACGGGTGTTCATCCGCAGGGGCAGGCCCCGGGTGGTTCGGCTCCCACGACGGGCCGTGCTTCCCGGTCGGCGTCCGCTGAGGGTGGCAAGGCGGCCTGACAGCTTCACAAGGTCGCATCAGGTGCCCCCGGGTCGGCGGCCACCGGCCCGGGGGCGTACATCGGCGAATGAATGGGAGTACACCGCGATGCAACAGATGATTATGCACGCCGGTCGTGCCAGGCAGCGCTGTTCGCAGTGCCGCGCGCTGGTCCCGGCCTCCAGCCTCGATCAGGGAAAGTGCGGCGCCTGCACGGCTCAGCCGCCTCTGCCGCTGCGCGATGACCGGGGCCGCTTCTTCTCCACTACCCCGGCCGTCTCTGCCTTTTCGGGTGGGGGTCTGCGATGACGACGCCCGTAGGTCTGGTGGTCAACGCCCGTAGCCGTCGCAAGTACGACCGGCTGGTCTCGATGATCGAGCACGTTCGGATAGTGCTGGAGGACGCCCGGCGGGTGGTCGGGCAGGTACAGGGTCTGGAGTCAGGACCGGTAGGTGTCGTGACGGTGGAAGAGCTGATGTCCCTGGTCAAGCGGGCTGAATCCTCGTTGGAGGTCCTGCAGGGTCGTGTGCGTCGTGGGCAGGCCGATCTGATGGCCCAGGAGTGGAGGTTCTGACATGGCGCGCGTGGATCTCGAAGACTGCATGGACGACCTGAGCAACGCCATGACCATGCTGCGCCCGGTCGCCAAGAGCGCTCCGGAGTCAGCCAAGCTCAAGGGCGCTCATGACCGGCTGACCCGTGACGTGGCCGTGCTGGTCCTGGTGCTCGACGACGTCAGCCGGACCATGTCCGAGGACTCCGGCCGGTAGGCAAAGCGTTTCGGCCCGGAACTTCTGGGCGCTTCTTTCGGCAGGGATCGTCCCGGCCTGGCTTTCCCCTTCTGCGTCTGCGCTGCGTTGCGGACGTGTGGGAGCTGGGCCGGGGTTCGGTCCTGCCCTCGTTCAAGGATTGAGGTTTCCGCATGGGCGTTTTCACGTCTTCTGCGCCGCGCAAGTCGGTGGTTCCGGCTCCGGATCGGCAGTCCTCACGTGAGCCCGGCTGGGAGTGGCGTGCGGCGGCCTGGGCCTGCCGTCACCCCGCTCTCTCGCTGGCTCCCGCGGCTCTGGGTGCTGGTCTGGTTGAGGTCGGCCCGACCGGTATGGCGGGGATCGCTGGTGGTGCTGCTGCTGGCTTGACGGCCTGGTACCGGGGCCACCCGGACTCTTACGACCGGGTGATGGCTCCGCGACTTCGGGCGTTCGCTCGTCGCTGGGGCGTCTACGTGGGTCGTCGCTGGGCCGATGTGTGCATGGCGGTCGACTTGGCGCCGGTCAAGCGCCGTACCGGGGTCACGCAGATTCCCCGGGTGCTGCGGGTCTACTCGTACTCGCCCACGATCGACACGGTCATGGTCCGGATGGCTCCGGGGCAGTCGATCAAAACCTGGGAAGAGCGGGCCGAGCAGATCGCCGATGCCCTGGGCGCGGTCCGGGTCGCCGTCGAACGCACCCGCCCGCAGGTCGTGGGACTGGTCATCGAACGCTCCGAGCCGTTCACCGAAGTGCTGGACGCCCCGGTAATGCCGGCCGATTCGAGCATGGTCGACCTGGGCGCGGTCTACCTGGGCGAAGACGAGTACGGCGCGGACTGGCTGGAGTCCCTGATCGGTCAGCACTGGTTCGTCGCTGGTGCGACCGGCTCAGGTAAGGCGTCGCTGATCTGGTCTCCGCTGCGGTCGATCGCCCCGCTGATCCGTGACGGCCTGGTCCGGGTCTGGATGGTTGACCCCAAGCGCATGGAGCTGTCGCGTGGTCAGGGGGTGGCCTACAGGTACGCGGCTGAACCGGATGAGGTTCTGGAGCTGATCCAGGACTTCACCGAGGACTGCCGGGTCGCTCAGCGTCGTCACGCTGCCGACCGCCGCGCGAAGTTCGAGCTGTCCCGAGAAACGCCGTTCAACCTCCTGGTCCTGGACGAGATGGCCGCGCTGCTTTCGTTCGGCCCGAACGCCCGTGAGACCCGAAAGCTTCTGGAAGAAATTGGGACTCAGGGCCGGGCGACTGGTCACGGGATGCTGGCTGAGGTGCAGGAGCCGTCCAAGGACGTGGTTCCGGTGCGGGAGCTGTTCACCGTGCGGATCTGCCTGCGGGTCACCTCGGCCGCTCACCCGGACATGGTCCTGGGCGACGGTGCCCGGCTGCGTGGTGCTGCTGCCGACGAGATCCCCAACGACCCGTCCACGGCCGGTATCGGCTTCAAGATCCGGGCCTCCCGCGTCCCGGCCCGGGTGCGCGCGGCGTACGTCGATGACGCCGAGATTGACGAACTGGTGCGGTTCGTCACCTCCGGCACCGGCTTCCGCGCCACCTTCCACGACACCCCAACCAACGACAACGACGAGGACGAGCCGACGGGCTCACTCAGGGCGGTGGGCTGACATGGCACAGCTGCACATCACGACGAACGTTCAGTGGATCACCCGCATCCTGCGCGCCATCGCCTTCTGGGCGCTGGTCTTCCCCCTGGCCGCCTTCATCCTCGGCGGGCCGTGGTGCCTGGCGGCTGTTCTCGTGCTCCAGGTCGCCATCGTCGCCCTGATCTGGCGGGCGGTGCGGGGATGACGCTGCGGAAGATCTGCACCACGTGCGGCGGTCCTTATCAGGATCGTCAGGTTCACCGTGATCTGTACTGCCACGGTGGACGTTTCGCCGCCAAGCAGTCGCCCCACCGTCCCGTTGTCGATCTGCACAGCAGTGCCGACTGTGACCGGTTCGGCGGCTGCGACTTCTGCGGCACCGCCGATGCTCATTCGGCTACGGCTGTGATCGGCTCGTCCGCGTTGGTGGCCTGCCTGCGGGTCTGCGACTCCCACACCGGCCAGCCCGCCGAAGACCTCGGCGCCGACCGGGTCGAGGACTGCATCGCCCGGCACTGCGAACACCTCGGGATCACCCGCCAGAGGATGCGCGGCATCTACCTGGCCCACCTGCAGAAGGGGGCCTGAGCAGTGAGCATCAACCTGGAGGACACCCGCAATTGCCCTCGCCGTGAAGAGTGCCAGGTCTGTGGACACCTGGGCGAGGTCGTCACGGTCACAGCAAGATCGGCGGTAGGGGTCGCGTGCATGGGCCTGTGCTGGGACTGCCAGGAAAGTGAACCATCCCATGTCTGGGCCTTCCTCAGCGACGCCGAACAGGTCGTCGACCACTGCACGCACCTCGGCATCGACCTGACCACGATGACCGCTGCACTGCGCCAGGAGCGGACCCGATGAGCCGCCGCACTGCCGACCGGCCCGCCCAGCCCTGGCTGCTGGTCGGCTCCGCCGGGATGTTCGCCGCTGACTGCATGATCCCCGGCTGCCTGTGGACCTGCACCACATCGAACCCAGAATCCGCCGACCGGCAGGCGTTCTCGCACGCATCGCACGAACACTGGGAGGTGCTGTAACCGTGACGGTCCTCGACGACGCCACCCCGGCCGAAGTGCCAGCCGAATCGCTGGCCGATGCTCCCCGCCCTGGATCGCGGCTGCAACGTGCCCGGATGCCGCTGGCCAAAGACGTTGTCGAGGCCGTCGCGGTCTCCCACGGGGTGTGCATCCGCCCCGTGCCGATGAAGGTCACCGACGAACACACCGGGCACGTGCGTCACGTCGACGTGCCCTGCGGCGCCACCCTGGCCTCCAAGTGCCCTTCGTGCGCCGAACGTGCCCGGCGCCTGCGTGTGCACCAGTGCCGCGAGGGATGGCACCTGGTCACCGAACCGGACCTGACCCCCGACACCCCGAACACCGAACAGCGGGAGCTGGCCACCGCCCGCGCCGACATCACCGCCGCCCGCGATGAGATGAAAGCAGCCGACAATCAGGGCGCGGTCCTGGCCTGCACCAAAGCCGCACAGAGCGTCGATACCGATCTGCGCAAAGCCGGAGTCCGCGGGGACATCGACCCGCCGAAGAAGCCTCGCCGGGTCCGCTCCACCCGCCGCCGACAGGATGCCCCGGACCTGCCCAAGAACGAGATGACCGACACCACCCTCGGGCGGGCCTTCACCGGCCACGACGGCACCGTCTTCCGCCCCTCCATGTTCGCCACCGTCACCCTGCCCTCCTACGGGCACGTGCGGGCCGATGGCACCCCGGTCGACCCCTCGACCTACGACTACCGCGCCGCCGCCCGAGACGCCATCGCCTTCTCCCGGCTCATTGACCGCCTGGTCCAGAACCTGCGCCGGGTCGCCGGGTATGACGTGCAGTACTTCGCCGCTGTCGAGCCACAGCGCCGCCTGGCCGCACACGCCCACTTCGCCATCCGGGGCACCATCCCCCGGGCACTGTTCCGCCGCGTCGTCGCCGCGACCTACCACCAGGTGTGGTGGCCCAAGGTCGGCGAACCGGTATTCGATGAGTTCAATGCCCCTGTCTGGCAGTACATCCCGGACGCCGAGATCGGCGACAAGTACGCGGGCATCTTCGTCGACCCGACCACCGGGGAACAGCTCACCGGCTGGGATGAAGCCCTGGACGCCATCGACGCCGACCCGGACGCCGAGCCGTTCCACGTCGCCCGCCTGGGTGCTCAGGTCGACGTCCAGGGCCTGCTGTCCGGCACTCCGGAGGCTGACCGCCGGGTGGGCTACCTGGCCAAGTACCTGACCAAGTCCATGACCGAGGCCCACGAGCCCGAGGACGGCGCCCAGAGCGCCCACCTTGACCGCCTGGTCCAGGCCCTCGCCGTCGAACCCTGCTCGCCCACCTGCGCCAACTGGCTGCGCTACGGCATCGCCCCCAAGAACGCCCACGAGGGTCAGCGTCCGGGCTCCTGCCGCTCCAAGGCACACCGCCGCGAACACCTCGGCTACGCCGGGCGCCGCATCCTCGTCTCGCGCAAGTGGTCGGGCAAGACCCTGGCCGACCACAAGCACGACCGCCGCGCCTGGGTCATGGCCACCCTCGGCGTCAACGACCCCACCACTGGCAGCGGCCAGAGTGCCGGCCGATCTGACCCGTCACAGGACATGACTCGTGACCGCTTCTCCTGGCGTGTGGCAGACAAGCGCGACCCCATCGCGCCACTCAGCCACCGGCTACTCCTCGCCGTAGCAGAACGCCAAAAGTGGCGCGCTGCACTGGATGCGGCCAAGAACGGTCAACCCCCACCCGCAGACACAAATCTTTCGGCAACTGGCAACGACAGAGAGGAAACGGCGGCATGAGTCTGGAGAGACTGTTCAGTCTGGAAGAGGCCGGGGAGCTGTTCGGTACCGGCGTTCGCTTCCCGCGTCGGCTGGTGGCCGAGCGACGAATTCGCTACGTCCATGTTGGAAGGTTCGTCCGGATCCCGGAATCCGCTCTGGTGGAGTTCATTTCGGCCGGAACTGTTGAACCGAGAGCTGGTCGTCCTCGTCGGGGGAGGGCTGCCTGATGGCCGGGCGTCGTCGTTTCGGCAAGGTTCGTAAGCTGCCGTCTGGTCGCTATCAGGCGTCTTACCTCGATCCTGAGGGCATCCGCCGTCCGGCTCCTGAGACGTTCCGCACCAAGAGGGAGGCGGATCAGTGGCTCAGCGGGACTGAGACTGAACTCGTGCGTGGTCAGTGGTCCAATCCGGATGACGTGGCAGAGTTACTGCGAGACTTCGGCAATCGTTGGATCGCTGAACGGTCGGGCCTGCGACAGCGCACACGCGACATGTACCAATGGACGTTCCGGACACACATCGAACCGCAGCTCGGCAAGGTGAGTTTGGGGGAGCTCGACAGTCCTCGCGTGCGACGGTGGCGGGCTGATCTGCTCAATGACGGTGTGTCGGCCACGATGGTCGCGAAGGCTTACCGACTGCTGCGGGCCATTCTGATGACCGCAGTAGATGACGGGCTGCTCTCGCGCAACCCTTGCCGGATCGCCGGGGCCGGGACCGAACCGACCCCGGAACGTCCGGTGCTCACTGTGACTCAGGTCACGAAGCTGGCGGACCGGATGCCGGACCGGTACAAAGCGTTGGTCCTGGTCGCAGCGTTCGGCAGTCTGCGCTGGAGTGAAGCCATCGCTCTGCGGCGCCGGGATGTCCAGGTGGAGGCTGGCGCGATCCGAATCGAGCGGGGACTGGTCGAGCTGTCATCGGGCGCCTTGGTCGAGGGGCCACCCAAGTCCCGGGCCGGTCGCCGGGTCGTCGCTCTGCCTCGCCCGATCATGGCAGCCCTGACCGAGCACATGGACGTCTATACCAAGCCCGGCCCGGACGCCTACGTCTTCACCGGCGTCAAGGGCGGCGCGCTGCGGCGAAGCAACTTCAACAAGGTCACCCGGTGGACTAAGACCGTGGCGGTCATCGGAGCCAACGGCCTGCACTTCCACGACCTACGCCACACCGGCAACACCTTCGCCGCCGAGTCGGGGGCGTCCCTGCGTGACCTGATGGCCCGTATGGGACACGACAGCATGCAGGCCGCCCTCATCTATCAGCACCGCTCCACGCGCGGTGACCGTCGCATCGCTGACGCTCTGGAGACGATGCTCGGCACGCCCAAGCCGACCGGCGACGACACCCCAGATACCGCAGCTGACCGCCAGTAGGGGCACGCCAGGGGCACGCGGGCCACTACGAGCCAGCAAACGATGAAGGCCCAGGTCGGGGAAATAGTCTCTGACCTGGGCCTTCGTGCTGGAGCGGGCGACGAGAATCGAACTCGCACTGTCAGCTTGGGAAGCTGATGTTCTACCATTGAACTACGCCCGCATGCCCCGTCTCGGACCTCTTGGACCGGGCGAGGACACACTATCAAAGACCGGGCGGCCTGTGGTCATCCCCTCTCCGCGTGTGTGCGGTTGCTACCTTTAGCAGGCTGAGGGATCTCGACGGGAGGCGCGTTCGTGGCGGGGCTTTGGGGACGTGACAAGCAGGCCGCCGAGCCGGCCGCCGAGGTCGAAGAGGGCATGTCGGTCCAGGACCTGGCGGCTCGCCACCTCCTGCTCTGCCCGACCACGGTCGACCTCGAGGTGGTCGACACGCTGGTCCGGGACCGGGTCCCGCACAGCGACCTGTACGACACCGGCGAGGTGCAGCTGGGGCGGCACAGCCGGATCACCGGGCCCTACCAGCTGTCGATGGAAGACGCGGTCGATGCGGGCGTCCCGATGCCCTGGACCGTCTGTTACTGCTTGGAGGCTCCGGTCGAGCGGGAAGATCCGCCGCTGCCGGGGGTGGACGACCGGGACGGTTTCGCCTACGCCTTCCCCGAGGGCCTGCCCTGGCGGGAAGAGGGGCGGGCGCTGCAGCTGCTGGTCAGCCTGGCCCGGCGGATCGGCGGGGCGGTGCGGGTGGCGGGCACGCTGCAGCTGATCCAGCCGGATCCGGAGCGCGCGGTCGACTACGTGGTGCACTCCAAGACCTGGCTGGAGCCCGACGTGCTGCTGGGCATCGTGGCCCGGGAGATGCCCGGCGCGGTGCTGGCGGTCGAGGGGGAAGACTGGGCGGGGCCACCGGCCGCCGCCTACACCGGCGAGCTGCTGGTCAAGGACGTGGGGCGCAGTGCGCTGAGCCCGGGCGACCTGCAGCGGTTGCATGCGGCGGCCGACGAGCGGGACCGCAAGATGCTGGCCGAGGACGACGTGATCGACGGCTTCGCGATCGTGAAGGACTTCGGGGCGGACGGGGTGGTCGAGGTGCTCGTGCACCTGACCGACGCCGACGATCCGACCGTGGCCGGCCAGCCGTGGGCCAACGAGGAACTGGTCACCTACGAGGTGCGCTGGCAGGCGCCCGATCCGGCGGCCCGGGAAATGCGTTACCCGCCGGAGGGGTACCGCACCAGCCGGGCCCGGGTGGCGCCGTTGATCGCGCGGACCACGCGGGCGCTGGTCGAGGCGGCCGGTGGAATCGTGCTGGACGAGGACAACTTCGGGGTCGACCGCTACACGCTCTGAGCGCTGGGCGCCAGTCGCGGCACTGCATCGGCGATGTCTTGGGTATGAGCCTCTTTGGCCGTACCTAAATGATTCCTAAACGCCTTCAGGGTGGGTCTCAGGGCTCGTTTGCGCTGCTACGTTCACGTATCGGCACTTAATTGAAGAGCCCTCATAAATCATGACTCCCGCCCTGAAGGGGATCACCATGAAGCGAGCTCGAATCGCTGCTGCGGGGCTGACGGCCACCGCGGCGGCAGTCGCGCTGGTTGCGACACTCACGCCCATGGGCGCCAACGCGGTCAACCCTGAGACCGCAGCGGCCGCCGCCACCAAGTGCACCGGAGCTGCCTGGAACAAGACCCTCGCCTACAACGGCGGCGACGTCGTCACCTACGAGGGGTACTCGTACACCGCGAAATGGTGGTCGTACAGCGACGTTCCGGGGGCGAAGGGTGGCGCCGACGTGTGGACGGACGGCGGTGCGTGCTCCGGCACCCCGACCGAGAACCCGACCGAAGAACCGACGAACGAACCGACGGACGAGCCCACCGACGTCCCTAGTTCTGAACCTACGGCGACCCAGGAGCCTACAGACGGGTCGAGCACCGACCCTACGGATCCCGGCGAAGAGCCGACCGATGAACCGACGGACGAGCCCACCGACGTCCCTACTTCGGTCCCCTCGGGTGACACGAAGGTCATCGGTTACTACACCCAGTGGGGCACGTACGACCGCGACTTCCAGGTGAAAGACCTTGACACCAGCGGCGCCGCGGACCGGCTCACCCACATCAACTACGCCTTCGGCAACGTCACCGGCGGCAAGTGCGTGATCGGCGACTCCTACGCCGACTACGAGAAGAAGTTCCCGGCCGACCGATCGGTCAGCGGTCAGGCGGACTCCACCGACCAGGCCGTGGCCGGCAACTTCAACCAGTTGCGCCAGCTCAAGGCCAAGCACCCTGACCTGAAGGTGATCTGGTCGTTCGGCGGCTGGACCTGGTCGGGCGGCTTCGGCGAGGCGGCCAAGAACCCGAAGGCGTTCGCCCAGTCCTGCCACGACCTGGTCGAGGACGAGCGCTGGGCCGACGTGTTCGACGGCATCGACATCGACTGGGAGTACCCGAACGCCACCGGGGCCAGCACCGACACCAGCGGCTTCGACGCCTACCGCGAGGTCATGGCCGCGCTGCGCACCGAGTTCGGCGACGACCTGGTCACCTCGGCGATCACCGCGGACGGCACCGAAGGCGGCAAGATCGAGGCGGCCGACTACGCCGGTGCGGCCAAGTACGTCGACTGGTACCTGCCCATGACGTACGACTTCTACGGCGCCTTCAGCGCGCAGGGCCCGACCGCCCCGCACTCGCCCCTGACCGACTTCAAGGGCGCGCCGAACCCCGGCTTCGACTCCGAGACGGCCATCGCCAAGCTGAAGAGCCTGGACATCCCGGCCGAGAAGCTCCTGCTCGGGATCGGCTTCTACGGCCGCGGCTGGACCGGGGTGACCCAGGGCGAGCCGGGCGGTTCGGCCACCGGCGCGGCCAAGGGCACCTACGAGGCCGGCATCGAGGACTACAAGGTGCTCAAGAAGACCTGCCCGGCCACGGGCAAGGTGGCCGGCACCGCGTACGCCAAGTGCGGCAGCGAGTGGTGGAGCTACGACACGCCGGAGACCATCGCCGGGAAGATGGCCTACGCCAAGCAGCAGAAGCTGGGCGGCGCCTTCTCCTGGGACCTTTCCGGTGACACCAGCGACGCCGAGCTGACCAAGGCTGTGGCCGACGGTCTTTCCTGACCGGCCCGCCCCCTAGACCCGGCGCCCGGCCTGCCCTGATAGGGCCGGGCGCCGGCCCTTCCTCGTGAACCTCCCCTGAACAGGATCACCTGCATGTCACAGCAACGTCTTTCGCGCGCCCGCAGAACGGCGGTCGTCGCGTCCGGCGCGGTGGCCCTGGCCGTCGCCACGGCCGTCGCGGTCGCCTCGCCGGGCAACTCGGCGCCTGCCCCGGAGGGCTTCACCACCGTCTGGCAGGACGACTTCGACGGCGCCGCGGGTGCCTCACCTTCCGGTGACAACTGGCTTTTCGACATCGGCCACAGCTACCCGGGTGGAGCGGCCAACTGGGGCACCGGTGAGATCGCCGCCCACACCGACCGGCCGGAGAACGTCAGCCTGGACGGCAACGGCAATCTGAACATCACCCCGCTGCGGGACGGTTCGGGCAACTGGACCTCCGCCCGGATCGAGACCCAGCGCAGTGACTTCGCCGCTCCCGAGGGCGGAGTGGTCCGCTTCGAGAGCCGGATCAAACTTCCCGACGTGAGCGGTGCTGCTGCGCAGGGCATCTGGCCCGCGTTCTGGTCGTTGGGTGAGCCGTTCCGCGGCGTGTACACCAACTGGCCCGGTACCGGTGAGATCGACGTGATGGAGAACGTCAACGGCGAGAACACTGTGCACGGCACCATTCACTGCGGCACGGCCCCGGGCGGGGAGTGCAACGAGAACACCGGGCTCGGCAACAGCCGCAGCGGGTTCAGCCCGAGCCTGCAGGCCGACTTCCACACCTACTCGGTGGAGCTGGACCGCAGCACCTCGCCCGAGCAGCTGCGCTGGTACGTGGACGGGCAGAACTATCACACGGTCAAGTCCGACCAGGTCTCTGCGGAAACCTGGGCCAAGGCCACCGACCACGGTTTCTTCCTGATCCTGAACGTGGCCGTGGGGGGCGGGTGGCCGGGGATGCCGACGGCTTCCACAGCCTCGGGCAAGCCGATGATCGTCGACTATGTGTCGGTCTCGCAGAAGGGTGGGGACGCCGGCGAGGGCACCCAGCCGAGCGAGCCGGTTGCGACGACGGAGCCGGTTTCGACGGAGCCGGTTTCGACCGAGCCGGGTACGCCGACGGAGCCGGTTGAGCCGGGGGAGAGTGTGGAGCCCGGCACCGGCGGCGGCCGGGATGCGTTCGGCGCCATCGAGGCCGAGAGCTTCGACAGCCAGAGCGGCATCAAGACCGTGAACGGCGGCAGCGCTCTGGGCTCGATCGCGAACGGCGACTCGGCCGTGTTCAAGGGCGTCCGGTTCGGCGACCGGCCGGCCCGCACCTTCGTGGCCAAGGTGGCCTCCGGCGCCGACCCGGGCGTGAGCGGCCTCGTCGAGGTGCGGCTGGACAGCGCCACCGCCGAACCGGCCGCGACCTTTTCGGTGGCCAGTACCGGCGGCTGGAACAAGTTCCGCGACATCCCGGGCGAAATGCGGCCCACGACCGGTACGCACGATGTGTACCTGACCTTCAAGTCGGGTTCGCCCGCCGAGTTCGTCGACCTTGACTCGTTCACCTTCGCGCGTTGAGTCCCGTTTAACCCTCTGAGTTTTAGGACTGTTGCTATGCCAAATCTGAGCCGTCGTACCCTGATCCGTGGCGCCATCGGTGGCGGTGTTCTCGGGGCGGCCGGTCTCTTCGGGCTGCCCCAGCTGGTGCACGCCGCGAACGGTCTGCCGCTGAAGATCGTCAACAACAGCGGCAAGAGCAGCGACCAGATCTGGGTCCACGCGGTCGGCACCCACCTGTCCACGGGCAAGATGGGGCACATCCGGAAAGACGGCAACTTCGCCGAGATCGCGCTGTCCGACAATACGAACAACGGTTACACCAACTACGGTATCCGGCTCAGCGAGCTGAACTCCCTGCCGTTGGCCACGCTTTCGGGCCGGGTGTACATCTCGGTCGGTCAGCAGCTGAAGTTCAAGGTGGTCGGCGCCGGCAACGGCCTGGGCCTGCAGTACCCGGCCGGCTGGGTCAGCAGCGACCCGAACTTCAACATCGTGCACGACTTCATGGAGTTCACCAACAACGACTCCGGGATGTACTGCAACACCACCATGGTCGACATGTTCGGTCTGCCCATGTACATCACGCTCCAGGGCAGCAAGACCCAGTCGATCGCGCAGTGGAAGGACGGCGCCCGGGCCAAGGTCTTCGAGGCACTGCGCAAGCAGGCCGGTTTCGCCAAGCTGGTGCAGGGCGACCTGCGGGTGATTGCACCCGGTCACGGCATCGATGCGGGTCTGTTCTCCGGGTCGTACCTGGATGCGAACATCAACGCCCGCTGGTCGCAGTACAGCTCGCAGACGATGCGCATGGTGGCCAACAACCAGGAGTACACCGGCAAGGTCGAGGGCTCGAACTTCGTCTTCCGGCAGAACGGCGCGGTCAAGGCCACGTTCGCCAAGCCCACCACCCGCGACGTCTTCTTCTGCAACGGCGCCCTGGTCTCCCCGAACGACGGGGTGAGCGGCCCGATCGGCGCCATCCTGGCGGCCGGCCTGAACCGCGGCGTGCTGCTGAAGCCCAACCAGCCGATCACCGACCCCGCGCAGTTCTACCCGGGCACCACCACGAACCACTACTCCCGCGTCCTGCACCAGAACACGGTCGACGGCAAGGCCTACGGCTTCGCCTACGACGACGTCTGCGAGCAGGCTTCGTACATCCAGGACAACGCACCCAAGAACGTGACCCTCACCCTTCAGCCTTTCTAGAGGCAACCATCAACAACCCTCGAACAGGGGACGCCCGTGGTCACCACGGACGTCCCCTGTTCGGTTTTGGTTACGGCCGCGTAGCTCCGATGGAGTACCCCAGCCGGCGTAGTACGTTCTGGGGAGATTTGAATGCCCTACGGCCCCTTGATCACCTCAGGTGTTCGGGTCCAATCGGCCTGACTGATCCGAACCGGTGGCCCGGGGCGCGCCCAATCGGGTGACCTCACGTCCCCGTTCACGAGCCTTCTGCCAGGCAGACTCTGTCCCCCGGTCTTGATCCAATTCACCGGTTGACCTTGAACTTCCCCCGGCGGTAGCGCCGGCGACCCGGTAACAGTGCAGGTGAGAGGCCCCAATGCGTGACCCGGAGGCCGCCCGAAGCCTCTTGCGCACACTGAGCGTGAATAGCCCGATTCTCTAGTGTTATTCGTGATGCGCCCGACGTCTGCTGATGCGGGCGACAGGTCGGGACAGGCCCAGAGGCGTGTCTCTCGGTAGTCCTTCCCCTACATTCTGTCTCGGGTCGCAATCGTCGATCCGTGTCTGATCTCAGTGACAGCCCGGACCCCGCCGAACCCTCCGCGTTGACGTGGCGCGGTTGGGGGACGGGAACTTTCACGGTCACGGGTCAAGGAAGCGGTCGCCGCCTTGGGGTGGGATCGCAGAGGAAGGAACTCGCTTCATGAACCTCAACAGCAAAAAGGCGCGGATCCCGATCGCCGCGCTGGGCGTGACCGCCCTCTGCAGTGCAGGTCTGGGGATCTTCGCCTCACCGGCCCAGGCGGTTGGCCAAAGCCTCACCTTCGTGGGAGGTATGACCAATGCGTCGATCCTGGCTGCCGATCCGCAGGTGGATGCAGACTCCGCTGCGCTCACTTATGGAACGAAGGTGTCTGGGACGACCGGTACCGACACGCTCTACCTCGACGTGCTCACGGCACCTGCCGGTGGTGAGGTCTACGGTCAGCGCGTAGCGAGCAACGGTGCGCCAACCAACACCTTCGGGGCGACCGGGACGACGACGGCGCCGGTTTCACTGGCCACGACCCCGCTAGCCTCGGATATTTTGTACTTCGGTGCAGAAGATGCAGGTACCTACACGTTCCGGGTGTTCCAAGACACCAACGGTGACGGGATCTACCAGGCCAACTTTGACAGCACCACGCCCACCTTCACACTGAACGCGCGTGCTGCCGCCGATGCCTTCACGCTCGCCGCGCCCGCAACTGTGCAGGCTGGTACCAAGGCTGCCAAGGCCAAGGTGACCACCACGCTGACGACCGAGGACATTCGCGGTGGATCGCCGAGCGCCTTGGGCGATGCGATCGCCAAGGAGCTCTACTTCGACTTCGCAGACGCCGGCGGTGGTGTCACTGGTGAAAATGTTGACGGTGTAGGCCAGTACACAGCTGCGGACGGTATCTTCCGGTACATGTCGACCGGCACTGACGGTGCCGACGCCCTCGGGCGCGACGCCGGGACCCCGCACACGTTGACGACGCAATTGAAGCTGGGTAGCGCTGCCGGCGCCACCGTCGGCACGGCCCGGACGACTGAGATCACCAGCAACGGCGTCGCGACCTTGACGACCGCCGTAGACACTGGTCAGTCGGACAACGTCAAGGTGACCGGTGGCACGGTGAAGGTGCGCCCGGGCACCTCAGATGTGATGTTCACCGCCAAGGCGATGGACAACGCCGGTACGCCGGCGCCGGTCGCGAACGCGACGGTGACCTTCACTCTGACCGCCGGAGCAGGGATCGCTCTGACGGACCTGACCGCGAACGGTGCGGCTGTTCCGGCCAGTGGTGAAGTAACGGTCACCACGGGCGCGGACGGCATGGCAAAGCTGACTGTACGCAGTGCCAAGACGGCAGACGCCAATGCGTACACCGTGAACGCCTCCAGCGGTGCCGCGAACGCCACCCCGGCGCTGTCGGTCGCCTACCAGGCCGCAGCGGTCGACGCGGTGAAGATCACCAGCACCTCCACGGAACTGACTCCCAAGGTCGGGACTACTTCCGTGACGGTGAAGGGTAAGCTGGTCGACCAGTTCGGCAAGGACTTCCAGCCGCCGGCGAGTGAGAACCAGCAGGTGGCCGTCAGCGGCGACGCGACCGGTAACGCCGTATTGAGCAACGGGACGTTCAGCTACACCTACACCCCGACCACGCCTCCCGCTGCGGGCACCACGAACTCGCTGACCTTCACCTACGGGGGCAAGACCGCCACCGCAACGATTCAGTGGGCCAGTTCTGCCACTGCTTCGAAGGTCACCTTGACTGCCCCGGCCGACGGAGCCAAGGATCTGACGATCCAGGACAACACCGCCCCGGATGCCACACAGGTCGCGGCTTTCGGCAACACAACGGGTCAGATCGCCGGAACGGTACTAGGGGCTGACAACGCGCCTCTGGCCTACCAGAGTGTGAAGCTCACCGGCGGCAACGGTGTCTGGTTCTCCAGCGCTGCCACCCCGGACGCCGATCACCCGCTGATGGAGTCGATGGACGTCGTCTCCAACGCCTCGGGTGTGCTCTCCGGTGCATACGTTTTCTTCACGAAGTCCGGTGAGCACAAGATCACCGCGACCTCGGGTTCGGCCACAGCCTCCTCGACGGTCACGGTCAAGGCTCCGGCCAGCACCCAGGGCTACAACGTCACGGTCGACGACAACTCCGGTGCGCCCGGGGCCACGATGATTGTGACTGGCAAGGTTACGGACATCTTCGGGAACGCGGTTCCGGATGCCGACGTGACTCTGTCCACGGGGACCTCCACGATCGGTGCAATCGGATCGACCTACGTCACCACGAACGCCGCCGGTGTGTTCAGCACAACCTTCATCGGTGGTACCAATCAGAGTGGCGAGCTCGAACTGACCGCCAAGCTCGTCACCCCGGCCGTGCTGACGCCGAATGCCGCCTACAAGACGGCCGGCGTCACCCTGCCGGAGGGCAAGGAGAGCGGCACCGGAACCATCACGGTCGCGGCCACGAAGCTCACCCTGAGCTCGACGGCCAACGTCACCGCGGGTGGCCAGGGCGGAACGGCCAAGCTGTCCGGTACCTTCCGCCCGAACGTGTCGGTCGACATCTGGTCGAAGGAGTCCGGCGAGCGCTCGTACAGCCTGATGGACTCCGCGATGACGGACGCCGAGGGCGAGTTCGGTCTGTCCACCAGGGTGACCCGGTCGACGTACTTCATCGTCAAGGCCGACGGCATGAGCAGCGCCTCGTCGCTGACCGAGGTCTGGTCGAAGGTCAGCCTGAGCGGAAAGGCGCTGGGTAAGGGACGGGTTCAGCTCTCGGCCAACGGTGACCCGAACACCAAGGCGACGCTGAACTTCTACCAGGACGTCGCCGGCAAGGACAAGCTGCTGAAGAAGGTCACGTCCAGCACATCCGGTGCGGGCAAGACCACGGTGAAGCTGGCGAAGGGCACGCGCTCGGTGTACGTGACCTTCAAGGCCCCCGGCACCAGCATGGGCAAGAGCAAGGTGCTCAAGATCAAGGTCAAGTGAATCGTGGGCGCTGACCCACTGACGATCTGAAACCGGCGAAGGGCCGGCAATCCGAAAGGGTTGCCGGCCCTTCCGCGTTTTGGATGGGCTCGGCGGGGCAACCTGATTGGCCAGGACTGCCATAGCCCGGCCAGGCGCATGCGTCCGTCAGAAAGGCGGATCATCGAGACCAGCTACCCTTCCCTGACTTTCGCCCCAGGGTGCATGGGGTGGTCTGCGTAGCGGTGGGGGATTCTGGCGGGCGCGGCGTTGAGCTTCCCGCCGCGCCTTCTGCATGTGGTTCTTCCACCAGTCCAGGCTGCTCTTCCATCGGCGAGTGCGGCGGGCGGTGCGTTCTTCGGAGGGCATGAGATCCACTCTGATCAAGGTTTCCGGTTCAGGCTCGGAGACTGTGGTCGGGAAGGACCACCCGGGCATGCCAGGTAAGCACGGTGGGGGCGTGTGATGCTGGGTGCCGTCGGGGGTGGTCCAGACCGTCGACCCGAAGGGAAACGGCTCGTCCGGCCGTGAGGCTCGGGCGGTCCAGCCTCCGAAGGTCTTCAGACGATGATGCGGACGGCAAGCGGGCCGCATGTTGCAGATGCAGCTCATCCCGCCCAGCCCAAAAGGCTTGAGATGGTCCAGGTCACAGCGCGTTGCAGGGGTTGTGCAGCCGGGGAACACGCAGGTCGGGTAGAGCGACGTGAGGGCGTTGGTCAGGGCCTGACCAGGTCGGTACCGACGGATGCCGGGCAAGCTGTGATCAAGCCCGGCCGGGCAGAGCTCTTCTGAGGTAACTCCCTCGCCCGAGCCCGGCTGATGGCTGTTGTGCGCGTCGGGATGCGCGCAGGCTCCAGGCAGGATGATGAAGTTGACCTGTGCAGGCTTGATGCCGAGGCGGCGGGCCAGGCTTGCGGCGATGGGGCCATGGCCGTGCAGGAGGCCGGGAGTGTTGTCCAGGCCGAGAAGACTGGCGTCGGTGATCGTGACGTTCAGCAGGGTCTTGCGGCTGTTGCCACCGTTCAGGGCGAGAATCTGTTGCCAGGCCTTGGCTATGGAGGCGTGTACTGAAGTGGGGCGCGAAACAGACTCGGCGTCAGCGGGTTCCGCTGATTCGGCTTGTGACCGTGTGGAGGTGGCGGAAGTAGAGGCGGGGACATCGTAGGTGGTAGTGGCGGTGACCTCGCCGGTGGCGGCGGTCTGGGTGGCGGCTGTGTCGGTGTCGGCGGCCTCTGCGTCTGCATCGTCGGCAAGCGGAATGGGCATGCCGTTCGTGACTGCCTGCACGAGAGCCGCCAGTGCATCGGCGCACCGCTGGTCATGGGTGCGAGGATCAGGGGCGCCTTCCTCTTGGGCGCGGTCGCGAGCGGCGTCCGCAGCGGCGTCGAGGAATCCGTGCAGCAGTTGTGCGATGTCGGCCGGGACCATGGCGGTGATCAGAGCCATTCCGTCGGCCAGGGCCTCGAACCGCACGTGCCGACTGCGCCGGGCTTCTTCATGGGCCTGCGTGCCGGCGTCGGGCTGGAGCTGAAGCAGGAGCCGATCGATCAGCCGTTCCAGATCGCGGCAGGTCAGGCCGGGGGCCTGGCTGGCGATCATGGCCTCGGTCATTCGCCAGCGGTCGCAGCCGGGTTCGAAGTTCTCGATCTCCTCGGCAGCCTGGTGCAGCCTGCGGGTGACGACGATCGCCCGGGCCTGATCCAGTCGGGCCTGTGCGAAGAGGGCCATGATCGTGGGGAGATCGTCGACCAGGCCCTGAGCATGTTCCAGCAGCGTGGTGGCGGTGCGGGGATGAAGGGTCATTTCCGGCGCTATCCGGGCTGAAGTGAGGCGTACTGAAGAGATCCGCGCCCCGGTATCGGCTGCAGCGTCGGTGTCTGCATCTTGGCCGTGGTCTGCCTTGTCCTGGCTGGTGCCTGCTTCGCGGTTGATCGGGTTGTTGCGGCGCTTGGTTGCGCGGCGGCGACGGGCCGGTGGCATTGCCTTCACCGCCTGCGCCAGGGTCGCGATCCGCTTGGCCTGTATGGACCGGATCAGCCACTCCTGCTGGACGGCCAGCTCGAGCAGTTGGTGGGAGATGGCCGCCGACGAGGCAGCTGACGAGTCAGGCGACGAATCGGCGCAGCCGCGGTCGGGTAGATCCGTCGGTACGTCGGTGGGCGAATCGGTGGGTAGATCGGCGGGCCACTCGGTGGCTGGGTCGGCGGGCCGCGTGGTGGCTGAGTTTGCGGGCCACTCGGTGGCTGAGTCTGCGGGGTAGTTGGTGGCTGGATTGTTGGCTGGGACGGCGGGTGGAGCAGTGCATAGACCCTCCATGAATGCGGGATCCATTTCGTCCAGAAGCCACCTTGCCAGCGCCATCAGTTCCTTCGGCGCACGCCCCGCCAGGCGCCCTTCGGATAAAGAACTCACCGCAGTACCCCCGTCCCCCAACAGGTTTGGTGGATTTCCACCTACCAAGAGAGCATAACTGCCACCACCGACAAACTTGGACCTTCCGGATCGAAGGTGGCGGGCCGTTGTTGGCGCTGGCAGTGATGGCGGCATCGGTGGCAGGCCGTTGGTGGCGGAGCCATTGGTAGCGCTGGCAGTAGCGGCCACCCGTCGGCATGGCCCAGTGCATCGCCAAGCGAAGCCATAACAGCTTGTGACCCCGCACATTCGCCTGCTCCGAACGGGTGCCACCCTCAAGATCCGCCCATGTTGAGGCGCCTGTTTAAACCTTCATGCACCCGGCGTAGGCACTGTGCCCGGAACGCCCAGTGAGCCCCGGTCTGGTATCGGCTTTGTGAAGTACAAGAATCGACTCTCCGTCATCGAGAGTGCCGCCCTATCAGTCACCTTCACCCGGCCGGCAGATCCCACGATCACGGATCGGCGGTCAACCTCAAGTCACAGGCGGTGACCTACCGCCGCGATCACTGCCTGCCTTGCGGACGGCTTGAGGGAACGAGGACGACTTGGTCACCGGCGCACAACGGCAGCGAACCCGTCCCGCCTGGTCCGGGCTCGCCCTGGCCGCTCTCGTCGTGGTCGTCGCCCTGTTCGCACCGCAGTTCGCCGGGGCGGGCCCGAACGGCAACAGCCAGAGCTTGCGGACGCTCGCCAGCACCGACGCGGTCGGCGGCCAGTTGAGCGGTGGGTTGCAGAAGACGGCGGCGCAGACCTCGTCGTACTCGATCATGCAGGCGCGCCTGAACAGCGGTAAGACGATCGATGCGCGCTGGAACCCGTGCCAGACCGCGATCACCTACCGGGTCAACCTCAGCGGCCTGCCCAAGGCCAAGCGGGCGGCGATGCTGAAGACCGTCAAGGCCTCGTTCAAGCGGCTGTCCGCCGCGACCGGGATGACCTACCGGTACAAGGGCACCACCAGCTTCGTTCCCCGGCAGGACAACCTGACCAAGCAGCCGGCCGAGATCGTGGTCGCCGCGGTGTCCAAGAAGCGCACCGACTTCCCGATGACCGCGCGCAGCCTCGGCTACGGCGGGGTGCTGTGGTCGACCTGGTACGGCAGCCAGGGGGAGGGCGCTGCGGTGATGCGCGGCTACGTGGTGCTCGAGGCCGCGGCGATCCAGAAGCTGAAGACCGGTTTCGGCCGGGGCCTGCGGCAGAGCAACGTGATCCTGCACGAGCTCGGGCACGCCACCGGGTTGGACCACGTGAGCAGCCGCCGGCAGCAGATGTACCCGACGCTGACCGCCTCCTCGCCCAGCGGCTTCGCCAAGGGGGACCTGGCCGGCCTGGCCCGGGTGGGGAAGAAGGCCGGCTGCATCGAGGTACCGGCCAACGTCAGCATCAGCGACCTGAGCTGACCTGCGTAAGCCCTCCGACACCCCTCCGACCCACCCGAACCGACCGGCCCGCGTGGTCACCGCCGGTGCCCTCGGTGCCTGCTCAAGAGTGACCCGCGGATGCCGATGAAAAAACCAACGTCCGGACCATGCGGTTGTTCTTGAAGGAGAGTTGATGGAGGCGATCGACGAGATCGTTGCCGAGTTCCTGGTCGAGTCGCACGAGAACCTCGACCAGCTCGACACCGACCTGCTCGCTCTCGAGCAGGACCCCACCTCGCGTGATCTGCTGGGCAGCATCTTCCGCACCATCCACACGATCAAGGGCACCAGCGGTTTCCTGGCGTTCAACAAGCTCGAGAAGCTCACCCACGTCGGTGAGAACCTGCTCAGCCGGATGCGCGACGGCAAGATCATCCTCAACGAGGAGCGGGCCAGCGCGCTGCTGGCCATGGTCGACGCCGTCCGCGGCCTCCTGTCCAACATCGAGGCCAGCGGGGGCGAGGGCGACGACGACCACACCGAGCTGGTCGCCCGGCTGGGCACGCTGCTGGAAGACGGGGCGTCGGCCCCGGCGCCGCTGATCCCGGCCCAGAGCAGCAGCCCCGAGGGCGCCACCGAGCAGGTCGTGGCCCAGGCCACCGAGCAGGCGGGCGACCCGGCCGGGGCCTCGACCGAGGAGGTCGTCCAGGCAGCGGCCCAGGCCGCCGCCGACCGGGCCATCGAGGCCGCGCACGAACTGGCCGAGGCGGCCAAGGGCCACCCCGAGGAGATCCCGACCGGGGCGCAGGTGGTCACGGCCGAGGTCTCGATCACCAACGTGCCGGAGACGCCGGCGCCCGCCGCAGCGGCCCCGGCTCCCACACCCGCTCCCACACCGGCCCCCGCACCCGCCCCGGCGGCCGAGAAGGCCAAGCCGGCCCCGGAACCCGGGGAGGGCGGCGAGCAGAAGCGCTCGGTGGTCGAGTCCTCGGTGCGGGTGGACATCGGGCTGCTGGACACCCTGATGTCGATGGTGGGCGAGCTCGTGCTCTCCCGTAACGCCCTGGTCTCCGAGCTCGACGAGCAGAACGACAGCGCCCTGGCCCGGTCCGCGCAGCGGCTCTCGCTGATCACCAGCGAGCTGCAGGAGCAGGTCATGAAGACCCGCATGCAGCCGGTCGACACGGTCTGGTCGAAACTGCCCCGAGTCGTCCGTGACCTCTCCCGCCAGCTCGAGCGCAACGTGAAGCTCGAGATGGAGGGTCGTGACACTGAACTGGACCGGAGCGTTCTCGAGGCCATCAAGGACCCGATGACGCACCTCGTCCGTAATGCCATCGACCACGGCATCGAGCCGCCGGACGTACGGATCGCCAAGGGCAAGAACCCGGAGGGCACGCTCACCCTGCGCGCCTACCACGAGGCCGGCCTGGTCCACCTCGAGATCATCGACGACGGTGCGGGGATCGACCACACCATCGTCGGCGCCAAGGCCGTCGAGCGGGGTCTGGTCACTCAGGCCGCGCTGGAGAAGATGACGCCGCGGGAGATCACCCAGTCGATCTTCCTGCCCGGCTTCTCCACCGCGGCCAAGGTCACCAACGTCTCCGGCCGCGGGGTCGGCATGGACGTGGTGAAGACCCGGATCGAGGCGATCGGCGGTTCCGTCGACGTCGTCTCGAACAAGGGCGCCGGGTCCACCTTCCGGCTCAGCATCCCGCTGACCCTGGCGATCATCCCGGCCCTGACCATCGGCTGCTCCGGTCACCGGTACGCGGTGCCGCAGGTCAGCGTGCTGGAGCTGGTGCGCCTGTCCGGCGAGCACGCCCGGGGCGGGATCGAGCACATCTCCGGGGCCCCGGTCTACCGGCTGCGCGGCGCGCTGCTGCCCCTGGTGCAGCTGGACGAGCAGCTCGGCCTGGTGCCCTTCGGCACCTCCAGCGGCGGCGGCAAGAACGGTGACGGCCGCGGCGGCTTCATCGTCGTCCTGCAGGCCGAGCAGCACCGCTTCGGCCTGGTCGTCGACGACGTCCTGGACACCCAGGAGATCGTGGTCAAGCCGCTCGGCCGGCACCTCAAGGCGCTGCCGATGTACCAGGGCGCCACGATCCACGGTGACGGCAGCGTGGTGCTCATCCTCGACGCCACGGCGATCGCCCGGCAGGCCGACGTGCTGTCGAACCCGGCCGGGGCGGCCAGCTCGGCGGTCACCGAGGAGACCACGGCGATCGACCCGGTGCTGGTGGTCGAGCTGTCCGGGGGCCGGCGCACCGCCATCCCGCTGGACATGGTCACCCGGCTGGAAGAGATCCCGACCAACACCATCGAGCGGGTCGGCGGACGCGAGGTGGTCCAGTACCGGGGCCACATCATGCCGCTGGTCCGGCTGGCCAGTCTGCTCGGCGCCTACGGCGACGAGAGCGACTCCGAGCGCCTGCAGCTGGTGGTCTACACCCGCGGCGAGCGCAGCGTCGGGTTCGCGGTCGAGCGGATCATGGACATCGCCACCGAGCGCGCCGGCTCCCGGTCCGACATCGACGACCACGCCCTGCTGGGCTCGATCGTCGTCGGTGACCGGGTGGTCGAGCTGCTCGACGTGCAGGCCGCGGTGCTCGCCGCCGACCCTGCCTTCTACCAGGACGACGCCGGAGCCACGACGATGCAGCAGCTCGGCGACATGTACGAGGAGGCGCTGTGACCCAGCTGTCCACTTTCCACGTCGGTTCCTACCTGTTCGGGGTGGAGGTCGCCCTGGTGCAGGAGGTGGTCCGGATGAACCAGTTCACGCCGGTGCCGCTCTCCCAGCCCGAGGTGGCCGGCCTGATCAACCTGCGCGGTGAGGTGCTGACCGCGATCGACGTGCGGGCCCGGCTGGGCCTGCCGCCCAGCGGTGAGGACAAGCCGCAGGTGAACGTGGTGGTCCGGGTCGACGACGAGCCGGTGAGCCTGCTGGTCGACGAGATCGGCGGGGTGGTGGAGGTTTCGCAGGTCCCCTTCGAGACCACCCCCTCCACGGTGAACGCCCAGGTCGGCTCGCTGCTGCTCGGCGCCTACACGATGCCCGAGAAGCTCCTGCTGGCGCTGGACGCCCGGGCCCTGCTGGCCATGGACGAGAGCCGCTCGACCGCCGCCTGAGGGCGCCGGCCGGAGGACGGAGGGGGACCGACTCGATGCAGGCACTGGTGATCGACGACTCGCGGGCCATGCGGGCGATCCTGACCAAGCAACTCGGCGCACTCGGCTTCGACGTCGCGCAGGCCTTCGACGGCCGCGACGCGATGGACCTGCTCGACCAGGGCTACGTACCCGACGTGGCCCTGGTCGACTGGAACATGCCACGGATGGACGGACTCAGCTTCATCAAGGCGGTCCGTATCAGGGAGGAGTTCCGGGACGTGACGCTGATGATGGTCACCACCGAGAGCGAACAGGCCAACATCGTCCGGGCTCTGGCCGCCGGCGCGCACGAGTACGTGATCAAACCGTTCACCGAAGAGGTGATCGCCGACAAGCTGGCGCTCCTGGGATTGGTGGGGGTATGAGCGGGTCACTCATCCGCGTCCTGATCGTCGACGACTCGGTGGTCATCCGCCGGTTGATCAAGGAGATCCTGGACGCCGACCCCCGGATCGAGGTGGTCGGGGTCGCCCACAACGGGCAGGTCGCGATCGGCAAGGTCGAGGAACTGAAGCCGGACGCCGTGACCATGGACATCGAGATGCCCGTGATGAACGGGGTCGACGCGGTCCGGGCCCTGCGGAAGACCCACCCACGCCTGCCGATCGTGATGTTCTCCACCCTGACCGAGCGCGGCGCCTCGGCCACCATGGACGCGCTCGCGGCCGGGGCCAGCGACTACGTCACGAAGCCGGCCAACGTCGGCAGCGTGATGGAGAGCCGCAAGAACATCTCCGAGCAGCTGGTGCCGAAGCTGGTGGCGCTCACCGGGGCCCGGAAGGTGGTCGGGGTCGCTCGCGCCCCGATGCCGCCGCCGCAGCCTCCGGCCGGGCAGTCGCGCGCCTCCGGAACCACTCGTCGTACGCAGCCTTTCGGCCTGCTCGCGATCGGTAGCTCGACCGGGGGCCCGGACGCCCTGGCCACCGTGCTCAGTGCGCTGCCGGGAGAGCTCCCGGTGCCGGTGGTGATCACCCAGCACATGCCGCCGGTGTTCACCAAGATGCTGGCACAGCGCCTGAACTCGACCTGCAAGCTGAGCATCAGCGAGGCGGCCGAGGGTGATTCGGTGGAGCGCGGCAAGGTGCTGATCGCTCCCGGCGGTCTGCACATGGAGCTGAAGACCCGGGGTACGGGGGTTTTCGTGCACCTGAGCGACGCGCCGCCGGAGAACTTCTGCCGCCCCGCGGTGGACGTGATGTTCCGCTCGGTGGCCGCGGTGTACCGCAACCGGGTGCTCGCGGTGGTGCTGACCGGCATGGGTAAGGACGGCGCCCTGGGCGCCGGGGTGATCCGGGCGGCCGGTGGTGAGGTGTTCGCCCAGGACGAGGCCACCAGTGTGGTCTGGGGCATGCCGGGGGCCACGGTGATGGCCGGGCAGGCCGACCGGGTCCTGCCGCTGGAGCAGATGGCCGGCACGGTGACCTCGGCGCTCAGCGCCAACCAGGGCGCCGGTCAGGGCGGGTCCACGCGTCAGGCCAACGGCCCGGTTCCGGGCGGAGTGAGGGCATGACGCTTGCCGACACCGACTTCACCTTCGTCACCGGAATGGTCCGGCAGCGCAGTTCGATCGACCTGCAGCCGGGCAAGGAGTACCTGGTGGAGTCCCGGCTGGCCCCGGTCGCGCGGAAGTTCGGCGACAAGGACCTGACCGCGCTCGTGCACCGGCTGCGCCGCAACGACCGCGAGGCCTGCGACGCGGTGGTGGACGCGCTGACCACCAACGAGACCTCGTTCTTCCGTGACCAGCACCCGTTCGACGCGTTCAGCAACCTGATGCTGCCCGAGCTCAAGCGCAACGGCGGCCCGACCGTGAACGTCTGGTCGGCGGCGTCCTCCAGCGGGCAGGAAGCCTACTCACTGGCCCTTCTGCTGCTGGACTGGCTGCCGATGAACCCAGGGAAGACCGCGCGGATCCACGGGACCGACATCTCGCCGACCATGGTCGCCCGGGCCACGGCCGGAAAGTTCAGTCAGCTCGAGATCAATCGCGGAATGCCGGTCAAGTACCTGGTCAAGTACTTCGATCAGGTGGGCAGGGACTGGATCGTCAAGCCGGAGGTACGGGCCCTGACCAGCTTCCGGCAGGGCAATCTGGCGATGCCGCCGGTGGGTCTGCCGCCGATCGACATCGTGTTCCTGCGCAACGTGCTCATCTACTTCGATCTGCCGACCAAGCGCCAGGTTCTGGCGAATGTCCGCAAAGCCCTCAAGCCCGGGGGGTTCCTGGTGCTGGGCGGGGCCGAGAGCACGCTCAGCCTGGACGGGAACTTCGCCCGGGTGGAGACCGAGAAGGTAGTGATCTTTCGAAACGGAGGAGGGACATGAGCGTCTTCACCGACCTGGACGACGATGTGCGGGAGGAACTCGGGGTGATCCTCACCGACGTGTTCTCCTCCGTGCTCAAGGAAGAAGCGATCGTCACCAACAACCAGCTGCCGGTCGGCCCGACCGTGATGTCACGGCTGGCCATCCACGACCGGTCCGACGTCACCGACGAGACCGACACCACCGCAGGTGAGTTCGCGGTGATCGAGGTGCGCGTCGGGGCGAGCCTGGCCAGGGTCATGGCGGCCCGGATGATGTCGGTCAGCTCTCCGGGCCCGAACGACCTCAGCGACTCGATCGCCGAGATCAGCAACATCGCGGGCGGCAACGTCAAGACGCTCCTGTGCACCCACGCCCGGCTCTCGCTGCCGGCCGCGCAGATCGTCGAGGACGAGCAGTTCGCCGAGGCCGAGCCGGCTGACGGCAGCACCTACGTCCGGGCCATCGTGCTCGGCCACGTCGTCCAGCTCGCCATCCACCCCCAAGCCCCGGTGGCAGACCTGCTCTGGCCTCCGGACAATTCCGACGCAACCCTGGAGCCGACCCCATGAAGATCCTTGTCACCGACGACAGCAGCGTCATGCGGAAGATCGTCGTCCGCACCATACGCCAGGCCGGCCTCGGAAAGCACGAGATCATCGAGGCCGAGAACGGGCGGATGGGCCTGGAGATGGCCCAGGCGGAGAAGCCCGACCTGATCCTCTCGGACTGGAACATGCCGGAGATGACCGGCATCGAGTTCCTCAAGGCGCTGCGCGCCAGCGGCAGCACCACGCCCTTCTGCTTCGTGACCTCGGAGGGCTCGGACGAGATGCGTGAGATGGCCGACTCGGCCGGCGCCATCGGAGTGATCGTCAAGCCCTTCACCGCGGAAATCTTCTCAGACACACTCGGAACGGTGGTTTCCTGATGAGCGTTCAGACCGAGCAGCAGTCGCCGATGCCGAGCCGGCACTCGGTGCGCAACACGATCGAGGGCCTGATCGGCCGCGACGTGGACCTGTCGGACGGGGTCGCCCCGCCGGCCAAGTCGACCAACGTGGTTGCTGTGTACGTCACCGACCAGCTGAAGACGTCGGCCCTGGCGGTGGTGGACCTGGAGTGCGCGGCCCGGATCGGCGGGGCCCTGGGCATGATCCCGAAGGGTGTGGTGGACGAGGCGATCAAGACCCGCACGCTGCCGCAGGACCTCGAGGAGATGTGCTACGAGGTGCTCAACGTGATGGCCTCGATCTTCAACCTGCCGAACCACCCGCACGTGCGGCTGTACGAGATGTACGCGCCGAACTCGGTGATCCCGGCGGACGTCGCGGCCCTGGCCGCCACGGTGGGCAACCGGATGGACGTCAAGCTGAAGATCGCCGGGTACGGGGACGGAACCCTTTCGATCGTCATCAAGTAAACAGGGGCGAGCTCGAGAGTGGCGATGTCGGAATCCGGTGCCCATCCCGGTGATTCGTCCGAGGTCACAGTCGGTGCGCCGGTACCCGCGCCAGGTGCGCGGGTGCCGGCGCAGACGCGTGCCCCGGCCGATGCGGTTCGCGATGTCAAGGTCGGCCGGCAGGGGCTCTACGACGTTCGCCGGTCGCTGGTGGCCTACGAAGTGCTCTTCCACTCGAGCAGTTCGGGTGAGTCGGGGGCCGAGGTCGGTGACCGCGCCACCTCCCAGGTGATCGCCTCCACCTTCGGCACGTTCGGGGTCGACCGGATCGCCGGCGCGCGACCGGTCTTCATCGGTTTCACCCGGGCCTTCCTCACCGGGATCATCCCGATCCCGGTGGAGCCGGCCGGGGTGGTGGTGGAGATCTCGGCGACCATGATGGTGGACGCGGAACTGCTGGCCGGGGTCGACCAGTTGCGTTCCGACGGCTACCGGCTCGCGCTGTGCGACTACCGGGGGCAGCCGGAGTGCTCGGCCCTGCTCGACCTGGTCGACTACGTGCGCATCGACGTCCCCGCGCACACCGGCCTGGAGTTGGCCGAGCTGGCCGCCCGGGTGACCGGGCACGGCCGGGCGATGATCGGCGCCGGCATCGAGGACGAGGACACCCTGAAAAGGGTTGCCGGGCTCGGGTTCGGCCTTCTGCAGGGGCCGTACCTGGAGAAGCCGACGGTGCTGCAACGGCGCACCCTCAGCCCGACCCAGCTGGTCTGTGTGCGCCTGCTGGGCCAGCTCGCGGATCCCGACCTGGACATCGTCCGGCTCGAACCGGCGATCGGCAGCGACCCGGGCCTGGCCCTGCGGTTGCTGCGCACGGCGAACTCGGCGGCCGCCGGAACCAGCCGTCAGATCTCGTCGCTGCGGCAGGCGCTGGTGATCATCGGTCCGCGCCGCCTGCGCTCGTGGCTGGTGCTGATCCTGCTGGAGGGCCCGTCCACCACCTCGCCCGCCGACCGGCTGTGGAAGGTGCTGGCCCGGGCGCACGCCTGCCGGTCGCTGGCGCCCCAGTCGGCCGCCGACGTGGCCTTCACGGCCGGGCTGCTCTCCGGGGCGGCCGAACTGCTGGGGGCTGCGCCGCACACCGTTGCGGAGGCCGCCGGAGTCACCCAGGAAGTGCGCGACGCGTTGGTCAGCGGGCTGGGCGGCGCCGGCACGGCGCTGCACGCGGTGCTGGCGCACGAGCAGGACGACGACGAGGGGGTACGGGCCAGCGGCCTGGCCCCCTACGACGTGTCTCACGCCTACCTGGAGTCGCTCAGCGAGTCGCTGCGTCTGGTCGAGGAGATCACCGGAGCAACCCGAGACTGAAACTTATGGACGTCCGTGCCCACGAACGTCCATAAGTTGGCTTTGTTGTCTGGGCACCAAAAACTCGACTTACGGACGTCCGCAGAGGCGGACGTCCGTTGGTTTGAGAGACTGTGCCCCGTGAGCCAGCACTTCTACTCCGCCTATCACCAGGGCTTCCTGCGCGTCGCCGCGTGCACCATGCGCACGGCGATCGCCGATCCCGACACCAACGCCGAGTCGGTGCTGCGGATCGCGCGGGACAACCACGACGAGGGGGTCGGGCTGGCAGTCTTTCCCGAGCTGACCCTCACCGGGTACTCGATCGAGGACCTGCTGCTCAACGAGACCGTGCTCGACCAGGCCGAGGCGGCCCTGCTGAAGGTGGTCGAGGGCTCCGCCGGCCTCACCCCGGTGCTGGTGGTCGGGCTTCCCCTGCGCCACCGGCACCGCCTGTACAACTGTGCGGCGGTGATCCACGACGGGCGTCTGCTCGGGGTGGCGCCCAAGTCGTACCTGCCGAACTACCGCGAGTTCTACGAGGCCCGGCAGATGGCGGCCGGCCGCGACATCGACGGCGGCCAGAGCATCACCGTCGCCGGTCAGCGGGTGCCGTTCGGCAACGACCTGCTGTTCAGCGCGCTCGACGTGCCCGGCTTCGTGCTGCACGTGGAGATCTGCGAGGACATGTGGGTGCCGGTTCCGCCCAGCGCCCGGGCCGCCCTCGAGGGGGCGACCGTGCTGGTCAACCTGTCCGGCAGCCCGATCACCATCGGCCGCGCCGAGGACCGCAAGCTGCTGTGCCGCTCGGCCTCCTCCCGCTGCCTGGCCGCGTACGTCTACGCCGCGGCGGGCGAGGGCGAGTCCACCACCGACCTGTCCTGGGACGGGCAGACGATGGTCTACGAGAACGGCGTTCTGCTGGCCGAGGGGGAGCGGTTCCCGAACGGCGACCGGCGCACCGTGGCCGACGTCGACCTGGACCTGCTCCGCTCGGAACGCCTGCGGATGGGCTCGTTCGACGACAACCGGCAGGCCCGCGAGCACGAGTTCCAGCACATCGAGTTCGAGCTCAAGCCCCCGGCCGGTGACATCGGCCTGCGCCGCGAGGTGGAGCGCTTCCCGTTCGTGCCGGCCGACGAGTCCCGGCTCGAGCTGGACTGCTACGAGGCCTACAACATCCAGGTGGCGGGGCTGCGGCAGCGGCTGCGGGCGATCGGGCAGCCGAAGATCGTGATCGGGGTCTCCGGCGGCCTCGACTCCACCCACGCCCTGATCGTGGCGGCCAAGGCGATGGACGAGGAGAAGCGGCCCCGCACCGACATTCTCGCCTTCACCCTGCCCGGCTTCGCCACCAGCGACCGCACCAAGAACCAGGCGATCGGCCTGGCCGAGGCGCTCGGCGTGACGTTCGAGGAGCTGGACATGAAGCCGGCCGCCGAACTGCTGCTCACCGACCTGAAACACCCGTTCGCCGGCGGGGAACCGGTGTACGACATCACCTTCGAGAACGTCCAGGCCGGCCTGCGCACCGACTACCTGTTCCGGCTGGCCAACCAGCGCGGCGGCATCGTGCTGGGCACCGGCGACCTCTCCGAGCTGGCGCTGGGCTGGTCCACCTACGGGGTGGGCGACCAGATGTCGCACTACAACGTCAACGGCGGCGTGCCCAAAACGCTGATGCAGCACCTGATCCGCTGGGTCATCTCGTCCGGCCAGTTCGAGGAGCGGGTGGGCAAGCTGCTGCAGGACGTGGTCGGCGGTGAGATCAGCCCGGAACTGGTCCCGGTCGGCGAGGACGGGATCACCCAGAGCACCGAGGCCAAGGTCGGCCCGTACTCGCTGCAGGACTTCTCGCTGTTCTACACGCTGCGCTACGGATTCCGGCCCTCGAAGATCGGGTTCCTGGCTCTGCACGCCTGGGTCGACGCCACCGAGGGCAGCTGGCCGCCGCACTTCCCGCCGGAGAGCCGGGTCGAGTTCGACCTGCCGGTGATCCGGCACTGGCTCGAGGTCTTCGCCCAGCGGTTCTTCGCGTTCAGTCAGTTCAAGCGCTCGGCTATGCCGAACGGCCCGAAAGTCACTGCGGGCGGCTCACTCTCGCCGCGCGGCGACTGGCGGGCCCCCTCCGACGCCTCGGCCCGGATCTGGCTGGAGGAGATCCGGCGCGAGGTGCCCGGGAGCTAGGCCCTTCTCGGTCCCGGCGGGTCAGGTGTTCTGACCGGCCCGCCGGGTCTGGGCCTCCGCCGCGCGTTTGGCCTCGGCCTCGGCCGCCGCCTGGGCCGCCTCCCGGGCCTCCTCCGCGTCCTTCTCCTCCCACTCCCGCTCGTACCGACTGATCAGGTTCATGATCAGCGCGGCTCCGACCGAGCAGACGACGGCCACGATCAGCCAGCGGGTGAGTGCGGTCATGGCGTCGAGCCCGCCGCCGGCGTACTGGGAGTACAGCGACGGGCCGGCCAGCACAGCCGCGATCGCGCAGCCGACCAGCAGTGGGTTCACGAGGTCGCGCCACCCACCGCGAGCTGGGTGCACAGCAGCGCGGCCCAGCCGACCCGGTCGACGGCGATCCCGTCCAGCCGGACCACCGGCAGGCCCAGCTGGAGGGCCGCGGCCGGTTCACCGGACTCGAACGCTCCGTCCAGGGCCACCGCGTCGACCTTGCCCAAAGACTCCAGCCAGCGCTGGTTCTCCTCGATCGACCTGGTGCCGTCGAGCACTGCGATCACCGCCTCCGCCTGCACGTCCTGCAGGACCTCACGAATCTTCCCGGTTTCTGGGGTCAGGGCCGGGACTGGGACACTGACCACCACCGGACGGGTGGCGGCCACCCGATCGACCGCCTCCAGACGTTCGGGCCCGACCTCGAGGGGAACCGTGACCACCGGTCGCGGACCGCCCTCATGCGGAAGGTCGAGTGCGGTGCGGGCGGCTTCCAGCCCGATCACGTCCGGCGGGCCGATCACCGCGATCACCGCTACGTCGTAGGCGATCTCGGGTTCGGGCATCTCGCCGAGCATCTGCACCACCGCCATGAACCGGTCGCCGGGCTGCAGGTTGGCGGTCCAGTCGGTGGGCACGCCCAGGCTGTTCAGGTGCATCTTGTCGGCGGCCAGGGCGAGGCCGTTGGCGATCGCCTCGGCGGTCTCCAGCCCGGCCTGGACGCCGGCCCGGACCTGTTCGAAGTCCAGGGCGTGGTTGAAGTCGGTTGTGGGGGTATTGGTTTCTGAGATTTCGGACGTCGGTGCGCCTGAAGCGTTGGGATCGTCCGTCTCGGTGTGGTCGGGGGCAGGGGTTTGGTCTGTTGTCGGGTTGGTGGTGGCGTGGCTGGTCAGGAAGTCGGTCAGGGAGAGCGGGGCATTCGGTACGGGGAGGGGCGGTTCGTGCAGGAACGGCGACTCGGTCACTGGGAAGCCGGGTGTGACCGGGGCTTCCATGTTCGGGACGACGCCCGACGTGGTCTCGGTCGCGGTCAGGGGGTCGGGCTTGGGTTCGGTGTCCGGCTGGAAGGCCCAGGTGGTCACCGGTTCCGGCTCGGTGGTCTCGGTTTGCGTGGCGCTGGGGTCGGACCAGCGGGCCAGGAGGTCGGCAGGGGATGCCCAGCCTGACGTCCCGCTGCTGGAGTCGGTGGCCGGCGCGGCTGGGGTGGCCGGGGGAGCCCACTCCGGGCTGGTGCTCGTGGGCGTGGCCCAGGGTGAGGTGGTTCCCGCGGCTGTGTTCTCCGGCCCTGTGTTTTCTGGCCCGGTGTTTTCCGGGGCCGGTGCTCCGGGCTGGGCGGGGACGACGGGGGAAGCACTCATCTCCGGGCTCAGGGACGCGCTGAAAGCATTCTCGGGTGCGGCTTCTGGTTCGGGTGAGGTCTCGCGCTCGGCCAGCATGACTTCGGCCCACTTGGCCTGGATGTCTTCGGCTGCGCTGGTGGGCTCGGGACCGGCCAGGGGGGCTGCTGCGGTGCTGGCGGTTACAGGCTCGGTGGCTGCGGGTCCGGTTGTGGTGGTTGCGGGCCCGGTCGTGGCGGCCTCGGTGGTTGAGGGCACGGTGGTTGAGGGCTCGGTGATGGCCCCGTTGGTTGTGGCTGTGTCCTCGGCGAGTGCTGCTGTGAGGTTGTCGCTGGGGCTGGCCGTGCGTTGGGTGGGCAGGCCTTCGGTGAGCCCGATCGTCTCGGCGGGCTCGGTCGTCTCGGTGGGCCCGGTTGTCTTGGTGGGCTCGGTCGTATTGATGGGCTCGGTCGTCTCGGTGAGCCCGGTTGGATCGGTGGGCCCGGTCGTCTTGGTAGACCCGGTCGGCTCGGTGGGCTCGGTGGGCTCGGTGGGCTCGGTGGGCTCGGTGGGCTCGGTTGTCTCGGTGGGCTCGGTGGGCTCGGTTGTCTCGGTTGTCTCGGTGGGCCCGGTTGTCTCGGTGGGCTTGTTGCTTTCGGTGTGTTCGGCGGCGTTGGCGTCCGTGCTGGTCTCGGTGTCTCCGTCGGTCTCGGGGGAAGGAACTGCGAAGGCGGGCGTCTCTGACGAGGGCGGTGCGAGGACGGGCATCGCAAGTGAGGGTGTCTCGAGAGCGGCTGCCGGCAGATCGGAACCTGAGGAGGCGCTTTCGAGGGCAGGGGTAGGGCCGGCCTCGGTGCGGGGGGCGATTTCGGTAGCGGTTTCGGCCGCGACTCCGGTAGCGACTCCGGACTCGGTCTGGGACGCGGGGGCAGGTTCGCTCGTCAGGGGAATGCTTGCGCCTGCCTCGGTAGGCGGGGCCCAAGGGGTGTCGGTCGGCGGGTGTGTGGTTGCGTCTGCTTCGGTGGGGGTGGCCGAGGGGGTGTTGGCCGGTGGATGTGTGGCTGCGTCTGCTTCGGTGGGGGCGGTCCAGGGGGTGTTGGCCGGTGGGTGTGTGGTTGTGCCTGCTTCGGTAGGCGTGGCCCAGGGAGCGTCGGTTGGTGGGTGTGTGGTTGCGTCTGCTTCGGTAGGCGTGGCCCAGGGAGCGGCGGCCGATGGGTGTGTGGCTGCGTTTGCCTCGGTAGGCGTGGTCCAGGGGGTGTCAGTCGGCGGGTGTGCGGTTGCGTTTGCCTCGGACGGGGTGGCCCAGGGAGCGTCGGCCGGTTGGTGTGTGGCCGCACCTGCCTCGGTGGGGGTGGCCCAGGGGGTGTCGGTCGGCGGGTGTGTGGCTGCGTTTGCCTCGGACGGGGTGGCCCGGGGAGTCTCTGCCGGCGGGTGTGTGGCCGCACTTGGTTCGGTTGGGGTGGCCCAGGCCGGCGTGGTGTCACTGAAGGTGTGCGTGGTGTCGCTCGGCTGAGTCTCGGCGGGAGAAGCAGCGCCGGCTGTCGAGGTGCCAAGGTCAGCGGTTGACTGGCCTGTGGAGTCGGAAGTCGCGCTCGCTGCACTGGCACTCATCACGGCCTGGGCGGCTGCGACCTCCCCGGCGGTTGCGGCCGAACTGGCCCGCGCGGCCATGGTCTCCCAGGCCGGGGGCTCGTCGTCGGCCGCTGCGCTGGACGCCTCGATCTTCGGCGCATCCGGGACACCGCTGCCCTCGGACGACTTCGTTGCTTCGTCGCCCACTGCCGGACTGATCGAAGTCACCGGGGCGACCGACTCGTCCTTGGTTTCGTCTTTGCCCTTGCCCTTCTTCTTGCCGCCGAAGCGCACGCCGAACAGCTTGAAGCCACCTTCCGGAGGAGTGTCCGCCTCGGCCCGGGCTGCGGAAATCGGCGCCGGAGGGGTGCCTTCTGCAGACGTTCCGGTGGCGCCGGTCGAAGGTGCCTGACCCAGCGCACGATTGGTGGTATCAGTGGCGGAACTTCCTGTGGACGATTCATTTGCGGCAGGCGTGGCCTGGCCGGTGACTGGAGGCGCAACGGACTGGACTGATGCGGGATTGGTCTCCGCGGACGTCCTTTGGTTGGGCATGTTCTTCTTCGAGCGACGAGCCTTGCCCTTGGGCAAGACCGTGGTGGCCCGCGGAGCTGTGGCAGCCAGCTCGTCCAGTTCGGATGACGGGTGAGGGGCAGCCGAGCTGGTCGCTGGTGCCGTTGCGGTGTCGCTGCCGAATGCGGGCGCTGACCACTGCTGTGCCTGACCTTCACCGCCGGTCGCTGGGGCGTTTTCGGCTGTTGCGGGTGTGGACCAGGGGGAAGTGATCGTGGTGTCGCCCTGCCCCGGCATCGGTGCTGCCCACTGGGCTGCGATTGCTTCTTCGGGGGAGGCGTAGGGGCTGGACGTCGGAGCATCGGTAGGTGCGCCGGTCGTCGGGGTTGCCAGAGGGGTTGCGGATTCGGGGTGTTCGGAGGCTGACGGGTTTTCGGCCTGTCCGAAGGTGCTGGTGAATTCGCCCTGGCCGAATGCCGGCGCGGTGGGGTTCTGGCCGAATGTGGGCGCGCTGTTGTTCGGGTCCGAGGTGGTTGTGTCGCCCTGGCTGAAGGTGGCGGTGGGGTCGCCCTGGGGGGACGTGGGCGTGGAGTTGTGCTGGCCGAATGTGGGGGTGGTGTCGGTGTGGCTGAAGGTGGGCGCGGCGTTGCCCTGGCCGAATGTGGGCGCGTCGTGGCCATGGCTCAAGGTCGGTGTGGCGTTGCCTTGGCCGAAGCTGGGCATGGAGTCACCGAGAGCTGGGGTGGCGTCGCTCTGACCGAAACTGGGCGTGGCGTTGCCTTCACCGAACGCGGGTGCGGTGGTGTTCTGGCCGAAGGTGGGTGCGATGTCGCCCTGGGCGAGGGTGGGCGTTGCGTCGCTGTGGCCGAACGTGGGCGTGGTGCTGCCCTGGCCGAACGTGGGCGTGGCCTCGCCTTGGCCGAAGGTGGCGGGGGCGTCAGCGGCGCTGGAGTTGATGGGCTCGCTCGGGGCGAAGGCGCTGGGGGGTGCCAGGGCGGGAGTTTGAGTGGTTGTTCCGGACGCAGGCTGGTCAGAATCTTCAGGCCGACCGGAACCCGCAGTCTGGCCGAAGCCAAGGAACTGGCCGAAACTTGCAGATGGGCTCGAATTCTCAGATTGGCCAGAAGGCTCAGATCGGCCGAGACTCAACGGCTGCTCAGAACCCTCTGACTGTAGCGAACTTCCGATATGACCGAGGTCCTGGCTCTGCTCGGATGTCTGACCCTGTCCAAGGCTCTGGTTCTGTCCGAATCCTGGGTTCTGCGCGGGTCCCTGAGGACGGCCATCGGCCGATTCGAGCTGGGCCGGGGGCAGCGGCTGGGGCGCCTCGGTCGGCGATGCGGGAGCAATGGCCTGGAGGGTGGGAATCGGGGCCGTCACGGGTGCGAGGCTGGGCGTTTTCTGGGGTGTTTCGGGCGCCTTGGAGGGCGAGGGAATCGGCGGGGTGGCAGCCCAGCGCGACACCACATCGTCCTCGGTCTCGCTCACGGCCGGCGGATCGCTCGGAGCCAGACCCGGTGTACCTGTGCTCGGGGTGGCCAGACTCGGTGTGCCCGTGCTGGGCATGCCGGTACTGGGCGTGCTCGGCCCGGTCGGGTCGGCCCACTTGGCGATCAGTTCGGCCTCGGCATCCGAGGTGCCGGAAATGTCGTTCGACGCAGGGGAGGCCGCAGGCGTGAGGTCGGGCGCCATGGGAACACTGCCCGACGACTGGGCGTCTTGGGTGTTCTCCTGGGCTTTTTCCTGGCCGGGCTGCGGGTCTGAGGGCGTCCCCGGGGAGTCGCCCGCCTGGTCGCGCCCGGCACCGCCGGAGCGGGCCTTGGGCGGGAGCGGGAGAAGTTTCGGAATGTCCCTCACCGTCGATGGATCGGAAGGAACCTCACCGTTGTTGAGCGGACCCGGGCCGTCGGCTTCGGTCTGCTGTCCCCCGGACGGAGTCTGCGTGGACATCTCCACCCGGATGCCCGGGAGGGCGTGGGTCATCAGAGCGCCTGGCGTCTGCGTCGGGCGGGGACTGCGGCGGCTGGCCGGGAGTCCCAGATCGGCCGGAATGGCCCGCTTCCGGGGGGCTTCGGTGCGTGGGCTCCGGCCGCGGGCCCAGGCGGGACGTAGCCCGCTGAAGTCCAGGTCGTCGGTGGAGGCGGGCAGGGGAGACTTGATGTCCTCAGCCGGAGGCTCGGGGATCTCGATCCGCTTGACCGCGGGTGTGTCGGCCGACTTCTTCGCCTTCGGTGCACGATGGGCCGCCTTGCGGGCGCGGCGCCGGGTCTTCGGTGCGGGGGTCTCGGCCGGAGCATCTTCGGCGACGGACTGGGCGGCGCTGTCGGCGGACTCAGGGGTTGCCGGCAGCTCGATCGTCGGAGTCTTCGCGGCAGCCGGGGTGGGCTCGGGGTGGAAGGAGGCGACGGTGGCGCCGTCGATGAGTTCTGTCTCGGTGGTTGCAGCTGTGTTCGGGATGATCGGGGTGGCCGGGTGGGCGTCTTCGCTGGCGGTCTCGGCGACCTTGCTCGGGACGGTGTCCACGACGGTGACGTTGTCGGCGGACTCCGGTTCCTGGGGGAGATCGGGGGCGGGCTCAGGGGTGTTCTGGAGAGCGAGCTCGGAGGTGGGCGTTTCTGCTTTGGTGGGCTCGACACCGGGCTCGGGCTCAGGGCTGGGCTCAGCGGTGCTGGTCTTCGCCTTGGCCGCCTGCTTGCGAGTGGTGGCCCGGGTGGTCCTGGCCTTCGCCTTGGTGGTCCGGGCGGCCTTGGCTGCTCGCTCGGCCCGCAGTTCCTCCGCCCGCGCCGCGATCCGGGCCTCACGTTCCGCTGCGACCCGGCGAGCGGCCTCTTCCTCCTCGGCCTCCTGGGCAGCCTGACGGGTGGCTTCCTCGGCTTCTGCTTGGGCTGCGGCGTGCTGGGCGGCCTCTTCGGCTTCCGCTTGGACTGTGGCCTGCTGGGTGGTCTCCTCGGCCTCCGCGTGCTGGGAGGCCTCCTCGGCCTCTACGCGTGCCGCAGCCTGACGGACGGCCTCAGGGACGTTCAGGGCGTCCGCGTCGCGCTCAGTCTCCGCGAGCGTCCTTTGTTCGAAATCCTGCTGCTCCGCGACTGAGCCGTCCCACTCTCCCCACTCACTCTCGTCCCACTCCATGTTGTCCGGCCCGTGCTGAGCCTGAGCCGCGCGGTGGAGGGGCATCGACAGGGGGAGGCCCGAATCGGCTGGGATCCGTGGGTCGCCCGGGCGGCCGCCACCGAGGTTGCGTACGGCGTCGGGGCTGACCGTGGGGCGAGCCCCGGGGTAACCGCCGGCGTTGAGGATGGCGGCCAGGTCCAGGGTCTCGCGGACCTCGTCCTGCCCGTAGGGGTCGAATGACGGCCCGCGACGGGAGCGGGAATCCGCCTGTCCGAGGGCATTCTGGCCAGGGGCGTCCTGGACGGGGGCACGCTCGTCGGAGGCCATGGCCGCCTCGAACGCTGCCTGCCGGGCCATCGCCAGCGCGGCGGCCTGCTCGATCGAACCGCGCTCGTCCTCGTCTGTGCGCTTGTTCCCGGCGCGCTGGGTGAGCGAGCGCAGGCCCCGGGCGCCAGATCGCGCCGACACTGCCCGTGAAGTCGCCCGGGAAGTTGCGCGGGAAGTTGCGCGGGGAGTGGCAGGCCGAGCGGCGGGGGCTTCGGCGGCCGCAGGGGTCGCGGAGGCCGGGAGCGCCAGTTCCTCGTCGTCGTCCAGAGCGTTCAGCCCGCCCGGTACCTCGACGGCGACCTCGAAGGCCTCCTTCGCGAAGAACCCCATTACACCGCCCCGGCGCACTTTCTCGGCCCGGACGATCCGGGCGAACGGGCCCCCCTCGCGGCGTGCCCGGATCAGCAGGGCCTCGAGGTCGTCACCTTCAAGAAGCAAATTCATGACTACTACTCACCTGTCCGACGGTCTCGATCTGGTGAATGCCGGTCGCCTCGGTGAAGGCGATGACGGGAAGCTGGGGCAGCGAACCGCGCAGCAGACGCCGCATCGGCAGCCGCAACGGGCCGGAGATCAGCAGCACCGGCAGTTCGCCGCGCTGCTCGGCCGCGGTCTGGAGGGCCGAGATGTCCGAGACCAGGCGCTGGGCCTGGACCGGGTCGAGGGCGATCACCACACCCTGCTCGCTGGCCCGCAGCGCCTCGCCGATCGAGGTCTCGACCGACGGTTCCAGGGTGATCGCCCGCAGCACGCCGTCCCGGACGTACTGCACGGCCAGGGCCGGGCCGAGGGCGGCCCGGGCGGCCTCGAGCAGGGCGTCGGGGTCGTTCGAGGTGCGGGCCCGCTGGCCCACCCCCTCCAGCACCCGGCCGAGGTCGCGGATCGAGACCTGCTCGTCGAGCAGCCCCTGCAGCAGACGCTGCACCGCCGAGAGCGGCAGCACGGCGGGCACGAGTTCCTCCACCGCGGCGGGCCGGTCGTTCTTGAGCACCTCGAGCAGGTCCCGGGTGTCGTCCAGGCTGAGCAGCCGGGAGGCGTTCTGCCGGACCATCTCGGCGAGGTGGGTGGTGACCACGGCGGCGCGCTCCACGATGGTGGCGCCGGCCAGTTCGGCCGAGGCGCGGTACTCGATCGGGACCCATACCGCGGGCAGACCGAACACCGGCTCGGTGGTGTGCCGGCCGGGCAGGCCGTCCATCGAGTCGCCGATCGCCAGCAGGTGCCCGGGCGGGGCCTCGCCGGTGGCCACGCTGCTGCCACCGATCCGGATCTCGTAGGTGCCCGGCGCCAGCATCGCGCCGTCCCGGGTACGCACCGGCGGCAGGACCAGGCCCAGGTCGAGGGCGGTCTTGCGGCGCAGGGCCCGGACCCGGTCGAGCAGGTCCCCGCCGCGGGCGGTGTCGACCAGGTCGACGGCGTCGGGGGAGAGCAGCAGTTCCAGCGGGTCGACCCGGAGCGAGTCGGTGACCGGGTCGCCGGTGCCGCCGCCGGCCGGCAGCGGGACCTGGCCCGAGGGCATGGCGATGGCGCCGGAGGCGGCCGGGGTGTCGGTGCCCTCGTCGTTCATCGAGTCGTCGTTGGCGCGGAAGGCCATCAGCAGCACCAGCGCACCGACGATCAGGAAGGGCAGCTTGGGCATACCCGGGATCAGGCAGAGGGCGATCATTGACCCACCGCCGATCATCAGCGCCTGGCGGTTGCGGCCGAGCTGCCCGATCAGGTCGCTGCCGACGTCGCCGGCCCCGGTCGAGCGGGTCACGATCACGCCGGTGGCCACCGACATCAGCAGCGCCGGGATCTGCGAGACCAGGCCGTCACCGACGGTCAGGAGGCTGTACTTCTGGACCGCCTCACCGGCCGGCATCCCCAGCTGCAGCATGCCGATCGCGAAGCCACCGATCAGGTTGACCAGGGTGATGATCACCGCGGCCATGGCGTCGCCCTTGACGAACTTGGTGCCACCGTCCATGGCCCCGTAGAAGTCCGCCTCGGCCGCCACGTCCTTGCGTCGCTGGCGGGCGGTGTCCTCGTCGATCAGGCCGGAGTTCAGGTCGGCGTCGATCGCCATCTGCTTGCCCGGCATGGCGTCGAGGGTGAACCGGGCGCCGACCTCGGCGACCCGGGCCGCACCGTTGGTGACCACGGTGAGCTGGATGATGATCAGGATCGCGAAGATGACCAGACCGATGATCAGGTTGGACCCGATCACGATGTGGCCGAACGCCTCGATCACGTGACCGGCGAAACCGTCGCGCAGCACCAGCCGGGTCGAGCTGACGTTCAGCGCCAGCCGGAAGATGGTGGCCACCAGCACCACGGTGGGGAAGATGGCGAAGTCCAGCACGCGCTTCACCTGCAGCGCGACCAGCAGGACGACCAGGCTGATGCCGATGTTCAGGGCGATCAGGATGTCCAGGAGGAAGGCCGGCAGCGGCACGACCATCATGAGGACGACGATCACGATCGCCACAGGGATGGCGATCTTGGTCATCCGGTTGGACGGCACGGGGGCGACCTCCGACAGCAGTGCAGTCGACGAGACTGTGAGGGGGCGGGTCGTCGCTCGTGAGCGAGCGTGAATCCGTGGTCCCGCGGTTCGGCCATCCGTGGCTGATGCTCACATCGGCGGTGGCCGTACGGGACTTGAGCCGATCGGGGGACGGCGGGGCGGGGCCGGGCCCCTCGGCGCTGTGCCGAAGGGGCGAATCTGCGCCGCCGGTGCCGCGACCAGGTATCACCGCCCGGTTGCCTGGTGTCCATCAGCTGTCAAAGTCGCTGCGGCACGGTTCTTTCAGCAGGTTCGCGCGGTGAGCGACCGTCCAGACGTGCCGATCGTCCGATGCGGCGTACTTTGGTCTGCAGCGGGCCGCGATCCATCCCGAAACGGGGCGAACTATGCTCTGTTCGGCCTTCGGCAGGGCACGTCCGCGCACACCGGCGTGTGCGGTTCCCCAGGTGTCCGACAGCTGTACCTGTTTCTGTTCGTGAGTCGCACTGCCCTCCGGCGGAGGTGCCGAATGTCAGTCGTAATCGCCGCGATCGCGGTCTTTCCCGTGCTCACCCTGCTGATCATCGGCCTGGCCAAGGCCGAGAACGGGCTCATGCCCCGAAGTACGCCGGCCGAGCTCCCGGGCCCGGCAACCTCCGTCCCGGCTCCGGACTCGACGGTCAGCTGATCCGGCGGAGGGTTCAGGCCCGGGCTGCGGGCCGACTGCCCACCAGTACGGCGTGTACGTAGAGCCGCTCGGTGGCCGAGAACTCCGGGTGGCAGGTGGTCAGCGTGAGCATGGCCTGCCCCTTCGCCGTGCGCTGCTGGATCACCGAGACGTCCGCGGGATCGGTGACCCCCTCGCCGACCACCTCGTAGTCGAACCGGCCCCGGGCCGTCCAGACCCGGATCAGGTCGCCGTCGGCCAGCGTGTTGATCTCCCGGAACGGTGCACCCCAGGTGGTGCGGTGCCCGGCGATGCCCACGTTGCCGCGGCGGCCGGGCTCAGGACTGCCCTCGTACAGGCCCAGCCCCTGCCGTAGAACCTCGGTCCCGGTGCCCTGCTCCACCGGCATCCGCCAGTCCGCGCCCAGTTTCGGGATCTTGACCACCGCCACCACCGGCCCGGCCACTCCCTTCGGGACCACCGCGGTACCGGTGCCCTTCTCGACCGGGGACGTGAACGCCTGGGTCGCGCGGTCGGCGAGGCTGTGCGCGGTGGTGCGGGCCTGTCGGTTGGTCCACCACCAGCCGCCTCCGACACCGGCCGTGAGCAGGGCCCCGACCACCAGCGTCACCAAACCGATGAGGCGGACCCGCGATCCGCGGGCCCGCCTCAGGAACTTCACTCCTCCATCTTCTCGGATCTGTTGGTCAGCGGCTGGTTACGCCGCGTCGTCAGGTGAGGATTTATCGCTGTCCTGGCCGGGCTCCGGGCGGGAGACCGGGTCGGGGCCGAAGAGACCGGCCGGCATCAGCTGCCGCCCGTCCTCGTCGGTGGTCGGCTGCCGGTAGCTGCCGCCCCGGCGGATCCGGAAGCGCTCGGCGCCCAGCAGACCGGTACCGATCAGCACCAGGACCAGACCGAGGACCAGGCCGGGCACCAGCAGGAGCGGGGTACCGGTGAAGGCCAGGCCGCCCCCGGTGTCGTTGCCGCCGCTGCCCCCGGTGCCGTCCCCGTCACCCTCGCCGGAGTCGTTGCCGCCCCCGCCGCCGGTGCCGCCGCCGTCACCGTCGCCGCCGTCGCTGTTGCCGCCGCCCCCGCCGGTGTCGTTACCGCCGCCTCCGCCGGTGCCACCGCCGCCTTCGGCGACGACCGTGACGTTGACGGTCTGCTGCGAGACCTGGTTCAGGTCGTCGATCACCGACATCACGAACCGGTCGGTGCCGACCCGGTCGGCGGCGCGGTAGACGCAGGCCCGGCCGTCGTCCGCGATCCGCACCGAGCCCAGACCGTCGGGCGTGCTGCAGCTGGTGACCTCGATGCCCGAGTACGACGGGCCCTGCGGGGTGACCCGCTTGCTGGCCCCGAGCGCCACGTTGGTGTTGATCGTGGCGGTGGCCGCCAGCACCGGGATGAAGGTGAACGACTGGACGAAGCTGATCGAGCCGGCCGAGTTGGTGACCGTCACCGTGGTCGGCCCACCCGGGTGCGCCGGGGTGGTCACCCGCAGCATGTTCGACGCCGCGGCCTTCCACTCGCCGACGGCCTTCTCGGCCAGGGCCGGGCGGAAGGCCCGGACCCGCATGTCCTTGTCCCGGGTGGCCTGCTTCAGGCTGCCTGCCGACCGGGCCGTGTCCAGCCCGGTCGCCGGGTCGTCCACGTCCGGGCCGAGCTCCAGGTCGGTGCCCTCGGCCCCGTCGAAGGAGACGGTGGTGTTCTGGTCGAACCCGGTGCCGATGATCGTGACCTCGGTGCCACCGGCGGCCGGGCCCACGTTCGGGGTCAGGCTCGACACCGTCGGCAGCCCGGAGAGCGGCACGTAGGTGAAGAGATAGCTGCGGCTGCTGCCGTTGGCGTTGCGCAGCACCACGGCGACCCCACCGGCCGGGTGGGCCGGCGTCCGCACCGACAGCGTGGTGTCGTCGACGACGTTCAGGTCGGTGGCCGCCTGGCCGTCGAAGGTCACCCGGTCGACGCCCTGCAGCCCCAGGCCGCGGAACAGGATCGTGGTGCCGCCCACGGTCGGGCCGCTGCGCGGCGTCATCGAGTCGACCACGGGGACGCTGTTCGCGGCCACGTAGGTGAACTTCGAGCCGTCGTTGGCGGTGCTGCTGCCGACCAGTGTGGTCACGATGACGTCGACCACTCCGGCCGCGTGGGCGGGAGCGTCCACCAGCAGCGTGGTGCTGTTCAGCACCGTCAGGTTGGTGCCCGCGGTACCCCCGAAGGTCACTCCGGTGGCGCCGAGGAAACCGGTGCCGTAGACGGCGACCTGGGTGCCGCCGGCCACCGGCCCGACGGCCGGGGACATGGTGGTGACGGTCGGTCCGAGGTTCACCGGGAGATAGGTGAACAGCGACGTGCTGGTGCTGTTCCCGCTCGGGCTGGTGATCACCACGGAGACCACGCCGGCGGCCTTGGCCGGGGTGTTCACCGTGATCTGGGTGCCCGGGCCGTTGACGTTGAAGGACGTGCCCGGCGTACCGCCGAACTCGACCCCGGTCGCCCCGGCGAAGTCGGTACCGGTGATCGTCACCTGGGTGCCGCCGGTGGTCGGGCCGGTCAGCGGCGAGATACCGGTGATCTGCCCGTCGAAGGCGGTGTAGGTGAAGGGAACGGTGTCGGTGCCCCCGGTGGTGGTCACCAGGATGCTGGTCGCCCCGGCCACCAGACCGGCCGGCACCCGGAAGGTGGCGGAGGTACCGGCGCCGTTGACGCTGATGTTGGTCGCCGGCAGACCCCCGACCAGGACGGCCAGGGTGCTGTCGAAGCCGGTGCCGGTCAGCGTGGCGTCGAAGCCACCCTGCAGCGGGCCCGAGGAGGGGGTGACCGAGGTGATGCTGGGTGCGGCCGCGGCGTAGACGAACAGGCTCGGCAGCAGGCTGGTGCCGAAGTCGCCCTGCAGCGTGACGGTCACGATGCCGGCCGCGTGGGCCGGGGTGGCGAACACGATCTGGCTGCTGCTCTGGCTGGTGAAGGAGCCCGCGTTCACGGTGTTGCCCCCGATCACCAGCGAGTCCACGTCACCCAGGCCGAGACCGGAGAGGGTGACCGCCGTGCCGCCGGTGGTCGGGCCGGTCAGCGGCAGGGCCACGACGTTGAGCGGGACGGCGGCGTAGGTGAAGTTCACCGCGTTGCTCGTGACACCGCCCGTGCGCACCGTGATCGGGGCCGCGCCGGCTGCGTGCAGCGGCGAGGTGAAGCGCACGGTGGTCGAGTTGACGAAGGTCGTCACCACCGGCATACCGTCCACGAAGACGATGGAGCTGGGGGTGAAGCCGGAACCCGTGACCGTGACCGTGGTGCCACCGGTCGCCGGGCCCGCGCTGGGGCTGAGCGACCCGACCGACGCGGCCGCGGCCGTGTAGGTGAAGGTGTTGGCCACGATGCTCTGGGTGACCCCGCCGCTGTAGCGGATGGCCACACCCACGTCACCGGGGTTGGTGGTCTGCGGCGAGGTCACCGAGATGGTGAGCCCGTCCCAGGAGAAGTTCGTCCCCGGCACGCCCCCGAAGTCCACCCCGATCGGGGTCCCGACCAGGTTGAGGCTGGTGATGGTGACCGGGGTGCCGCCGGCGATCGGGCCGGTGGACGGGTTCATCGTCACCGCGATCGGCGGCAGGCCGGCGAGCTGGTAGGCGAACGGGCCGGCGTTGGTGGTGGTCGAGCCGGGGCCGTTGAGCGTGACCGTCACGGTGCCCACGCTCAGGTTGGCCGGCGTGGTGAAGGTCAGGCTGGTGCCGTCGTTCGACTGGGCGGTGATGGTGCCCGCCGCGTTGCCCACGTCCACCGAGGTGACCTGGTCGAGGTTGGTCCCGGTGACCGTCACCGACGTGCCGCCCAGGATCGAGCCGTTGCCCGGGGCCAGGTTGGAGACCGTCGGGCTGCCGTAGGTGAAGGTCGCGCTGCCGGTGCCGGCCACCGCGCCGCCCCCCGAACCGGTGCGCACGGTGATCGTGGCGGTGCCGGCGGCGTGCTGCGGGGTGACGAAGCTCAGTCCGGTCGAGCTGTCGTAGGTGGTCGGAACCGGGGTTCCGTCGACCAGCACGACACTGGCGTTGGTGAAGTTGGTACCGCTCAGGGAGACCGCGGTACCACCGGCGACCGGGCCCCGGCCGGGCGTGATCGAGCCGACCGTGGGAACCCCGACGTAGCTGAACACGGCGTCGTTGGTCTGGGCCGAGGTGCCGCCCGAGTTGGTCACCGTGACGAACTGGCTACCGGTGCCGGCCGGGGCCGTGGCGGTGATCGAGGTCGGGCTGTTGACCGTGACCCCGGTGGCGTCGGCGGTGCCGAACTTGACCGTCGAGCCGCTGGAGAAGCCGCTGCCCGAGATCGTCACCGTGGTGCCGCCTCCCGGTGGGCCGGTCGCCGGGCTGACCCCGGTGACCGCCGGGGCCGCCACGTAGGTGTACTGCCCGGAGGCGGTGCCGGTCCCGGCCGGGGTGATCACCTGGACGTTGACCGAACCGGTGCCGTCCGGGGCGATCGCGGTGATCTGGGTCGGGCTGTCGATGGTGAAACCGGCGGTCTTGGCGCCGAAACGGACGCCGGTGGCGCCGCGGAAGCCGCTACCGGTGATCCGGACCTCGGTGCCGCCGTTGGCCGGGCCGCTGGTCGGCGTGAGGCTGCCGGCCGTGGGGGTCACGGCGTCGGTGGTCAGGCACTCGGTGTGGCCGACGATCACGTCACCCTGGCCGACCGCGCTGAGCGCGCCGCCCAGCAGCTGCAGCCGCAGCGCGTTGGTGGCGAGCCGGGTCTTCCCCCCGGTGGTGGTGCGGGTCTGCTCGTTCAGGTGCAGCTTGCCCAGACCCAGGATGTCGATGACCGTGTTCGGGGCCGGGTTGGCGGGGACCGACGTGTTCAGGACGCCGTTCAGCTTCAGGCCGGTCACGGTGGTGGTGGCGGTGACGCCACCGGCGTCGCCGAGGCAGCTGGAGCCGATCACGTCGGCGGTCACCGCCTGCAGGCCCTGCAGGCCGGTGCCGGTGCCCAGCCCGGCGACCGAACTCGTCGCCTTGGCGGTGTCCTTCAGGTCGTCACCCTCGGCGGTGGTGGTCACCGCACCGGTGGAGAGCAGTCCGGTGACCGCGACCTTGGCCGTGGTGGCCTGCGCGGGCCCGGCCGGCCAGTCCGACTTCGGCGTCTGCCCGGTGCCGATGCCGACTGCTCCGAGCAGCGACACGTTGGCGAAGACGCCGTAGGACGAGGCGGCGGTGGAGCCGTCGGCGGCCGCCTTGATGTCCTTCTTGCTTACCTTGGAGTCTTTTTCGCTGTCTTTCGACGGCTTCCCCACCGCCGAGGAGACAGCCGCCTCGGGTGCGGCCGATGCCGAGGCGGCCGCGGCCGGCAGTCCTCCACCGGCGACGAGCAGGCCGGCCACGACCTGCGCCACCCCTCGTCTGCGGCGGAAACGGACGGGGCCGCCGAAAAGCGGCCCCCCGCCTGGGTTCGTACTGTTCCGTGTCAAGACACGCATTGAGGCGCCCCCGCTACCTGATAGCCAGGACCCTCTCGATCCCGGTCGATCGGGCACTCTAGGTAGCGCTGTAATTACACGCTTGGGATTACTCGCGGCGTGTCCAAAAAGATCTACGCGAGAAGCGGTGAAATTGCCCCGGGGTGGTGGTTTACGCCGCACAGACGGGGGACTTGCCTTGCGGCCGGGGAAGAATCAGCGCGGCGCTCGGCGCGCCTCGCTGATCTCCCGACGGCGGCGTGCATTGAGCTCGGCCCGGGTGGGCAGGACGTCCGGAACCGGGATCTTGGTAGGCGGTTTCCGGGTTGCGGCATTGCGGCCGGGCTTGCCGGCCTGCATCACGAACGCCAGGATCCGGGCGACCGCCATGTACAGCTCGGCCGGGATCTCCTCGCCGATCTCGCAGACCCGGAACAGGGCGCGGGCCAGGGGCTTGTCCTCCACCACGGGGACCCGGTGCTCCTTGGCGAGCTGCCGGATCGCGGCCGCGACCGAGCCCGACCCCTTGGCCACCACCTTCGGGGCGCCCTTGCCGGACTCGTACTTCAGGGCGATCGCCAGGTGCGTCGGGTTGGTCAGCACGACGTTCGCGTCGCCCACCTCGGCCATCATCCGGTTGCGGGACATGGCCATCTGCTTCTGCCGGATCGCCCCCTTCAGCATCGGGTCGCCCTCTTGCTGCTTGTACTCGTCCTTGATGTCCTTCGGCGTCATCATGAGCTGCTTCATGACATCGTGACGCTGGTAGAAGTAGTCGGCCATGGCCAGCACCAGACCCGAGCCGGCCGCCACGAAGACCAGCTTGCGGATGTCGGCGGCGGCCATCTCGGCCGTGGCCATCAGCGGCAGGATGCCCTGGCCGATCAGCTGGGCGACCAGGTCCTGGCCGATGATCCAGACCACGGTGGCCAGGACGACCACCTTCAGCAAGGCCTTCAGGGCCTCCCAGGCCGCCTTCATCCCGAACATCCGCTTCAGGCCCTGTAACGGGTTCATCCGGCTGAACTTCGGTTGCAGCACCTTCGCGCTGGGATAGAAGCCCTGCATGGCGGTGGCCACGAAGGCGGTCAGCATCGAGGCCAGGCACATCGGGGCGGCCCCGATCAGCACCGCCATCGGGATCTGGTTCATCACCTCGTAGGCCCGGGGCAGGCTCGGGTCCCTGGCGATCGCCGGCAGGTCGGTCAGCATCGCCCGGACCCGCTCGTTGGTCAGGTGCACGCTGAACGGCATCACCGCGACCGCCGCGGCCAGCGAGGCCCAGGTGCCGAAGTCCTGGGAACGGGGGAACTGCCCTTCCTTACGGGCGTCCTTGATCTTCTTCTCGGTCGGCTTCTCGGTCTTGCCGTCCTTGTCACCGGCCATGTCGGGACCTCACCCCCCGACCAGGCGGATCATGGCCAGGCCCGCGGTGTTGACGAAGTTCTCCAGCGTGCCCGGGATCTGCACGAGGATCAGCCCGATCAGGAACAGGCTGAGGATGATCTTCAGCGGGAAGGCCAGGGCGAAGGCGTTCAGGGCGGGGGCGGCGCGGGTGAGCAGACCCAGGGCCACGTCGGCGATCAGCAGGGCGGCGAGGATCGGCGCGGTCACCTGGATCGCCGAGACGAACATGGTGGCCAGCATCTTCGTCAGGGTCTCGGCCACCAGGGCCAGGTCCATCCGGGCCAGGGCCGAGATCTCGAAGGTGCGCGACAGCCCGGTGAGGATCACCAGGTGGCCGTCGGCGGCGAACAGCAGGGTGATCGCGATCAGCTGGTGCAGCCGGCCCATCACCGAGCTCTGCACCATCGACAGCGGGTCCAGGCCCTGGGTGATGCTGAAACCGCCGGCCAGGTCGATGAAGTCACCGATGGTCTGGATCGCGGCCACCGCCATCAGCACGAAGTAGCCGAGCGCCACCCCGAGCAGCATCTGCAGCAGCATCTGCCCGATCATCGCGCCCGAGCCAAGTGGCGGGGCCTGCCTGACGGTCCACGTGGACATCGGGATCGCCAGGGCGAACGCCGTCGTCGCCCGCACCTGGCTGGGCATCGCCCGGGTGTTGAACGGCGGGGCGATCAGGACGAAGCCGACGACCCGGCCCAGGGCGAGCAGGTAGCCCGAGAGCGTCAGCGTGGCGAAACCGAGGTCCACAGGGCCTTCTCAGCTGTTGAGCAGATTGGGGACCATGGCGAACAGTTCGCGGGTGAAGCCCTCCAGCGTCTTCAGGCACCAGCCCCCGGTGAGCACCAGGACGACCGCGGTCACCACCAGCTTGGGCACGAAGGTCAGGGTCTGTTCCTGGATCTGGGTGGCGGACTGGACGATCGACAGCACCAGCCCGACCCCCAGGGTCGCGCCCAGCACGGGGCCGGCCACCTTGGTCGCGGTGAGCAGGGCGGCCGCGACGATCTGGATGATCGTGTCTTCCATAACGCGCCTCCGGGTCGGGGATCGGGCAGGGGGAACGGGCGCTAGCGATAGCTGCCGATCAGGGTGGTCACGATCAGCGTCCAACCGTCGACCAGCACGAACAGCAGCAGCTTGAACGGCAGCGAGACGAGCGCCGGAGGCAGCATGACCATACCCAGCGACATCAGGATCGCGCTGACCACGATGTCGATCACCAGGAACGGGATGAAGATGACGAACCCGATGATGAACGCACCGCGCAGCTCGCTGAGCACGAAAGCCGGTACCAGGGTGCGGAGATCGACGGTCTCGCGGTTCTCCGGCAGGGGCAGGTCGGCCGCCTTGGTCATCAGCGCCAGTTCCTCGTCGCGGGTGAACCGCAGCATGAACTCGCGCATCGGGTCGGTACCGGCCCGGTAGGCCTCGGTGGCGTTGAGGTCGCCGGCGCTGTAGGGCTGGATGGCCGCCTCGTTGATGGCGTCGGCGGTCGGGCCCATGATGAAGAGAGAGAGGAACAGGGCCAGACCGACCAGCACCTGGTTCGGCGGTACCGAGGGGGTGCCCAGGGCGCTGCGGGTCAGCGACAGCACCACCACGATCTTGGTGAACGAGGTGCACAGCAGCAGGAGTGATGGAGCGACCCCGATCAGGGTGACCAGGATGATGATCGACAGCACCTGGCTGCGCTGACCGGGAACGCTGACGGTGACGTCGTTGTCGCCCGGCTCGACCGTGTTGGCCTGTACAGCAGTCACACTCACGGCTTGTACGGCAGTCACACTCACGGCCGGTGTCTCGGAGACCGGAGCGGCCTGGGCCGAAGGCACCTGCAGCAGAAGGAAGGCCACGCCGAACACCAGGCCGGCGAGCAGCCGGAGTGCGGGTCGTAGTCCCCCAACGCCTCCGGCTCCGGGAGGTTCCCCCACCTTCCGTGGGGAACGGCCGTCCATGGTCAGCCTCGCCGGACGGTCAGGTCGCGCAGCGCGTCGACTCCCTGCCGCCACGTCCTGGGCGACAACACCGATCCGTTCACCTGCGGGTTCAGCTCCTGGGACCGTCGGCCCGAGGGCCGGCTCGCGACATGGGCGGGCTGATGGTCCGAAGACTGGTCCTGGGGCTGGGCCACTCGGCGCCCCTGGCCCGGCACCGGTACTGGCACCGGCTCCTGAGGCTGACGCTGGGGGCGCAGCCGCCGCTCGGGCTGGCCTGCGGCCCGACGACCGGGGTAGGCCTCGGCCTGGAAAGCAGCTACCTGACGGGCAGTACGTTCCGGCAGTGACTCCGCGGGCCTCTGGATCAGGGCGGCCGGGCTGTCGGGAACGAAAGCCCGCCTTCCGGTCACCTCGGCGCTCGGGAACGTCGCCGGCTGCGGTGCGGGTTCCGGTTCGGGCTCGGCCGTGGTCCGGCCGGCGGCGCGCAGGGCGCTGGCCAAGTCGGGGAACTCGTCCACCTGAAGGCCGTCCGGCAGAGGCAGAGGCTCGTCCTCGGCGGGAGTGTCCCGCAGCGAGGCGCGGTTCTGGGCCCGGGTGAGGGGACCGGGATCGCGGGGCGGTCCGGCCGCCCGGCGACCGGAACGGCGCACCGGGCGCTCGGATTCGAGCAGCAACTCGGCAGACTGCGCCGGGTGGTCCGGTTCGAAGGCGAGCACCGGGACGGTCGGGTCCAGGGGGTCCGGCTCGCGGGTGTCGAGGTCGGTGTAGTGGGGCGCATCGGTCAAATCGCGGACGTCGATGAGCAGTGCGTCTACCGGCGCCGGGGAGGTCTGTGGCTGAGTAGGCATCAGCTCCTCCTCCGCGTAGGCCGCAGCAGCCGGAGACGGTGGCAGTTCGGCCTCCGTCGCCGGGGCGCCGAAGGCTGCGGCAAGTTCCTGCGCAGCCAACTCGCTCTCGAACAGATCCTCGGCGTCGATGTTCTCCGGCGCACTGATCGAGGTGGGGACGAAACCGGGCACGAAACTTGGCTCGCTGTTGGGGACGGCGGTGGGCCGGGTGAGGCCGAAGCCCTTCGACCGACGCCCGCGCCTGGCGGTCCGGCGCCCGGCGAATGCCTCGTCCGCTTCCTGCCGGTTGCTCCGGAGGCCGAGCTGACGACGCAGACTCGACTTCACGGCATCCGCCACCGCACCGGCTGAACCGGCCCGGGCGGCGGCCGGGGTGCGCCGGCTACGGCGGCCGGTGAGCTGCTTCTGGGCTGCGTTCTGGACTGCGCTCCGGACCGCCTCGTCGGCGTCGTCGAAGTCGGCCAGCATCGTCACCCCCTGCGAGGTGACACCGAGAAGCAGCTTACGGTCGCTGATCTCGACCACCGCGAGGTTGGCCTCACGGGACAGGCCGATCCGCTCGACGATCCGCAGGCCGCTGGTGCCGTTCTCACCCCCGGCCCGCCGGGCGAGCCGGGCGGCCAGGGCGATCGTCATCAGAACCACGATCAGGCCGCCGACCACGCGCCCGAGCTGGTCCAGGTCGCCGATCACGTCGCGTCCCGGGTGACGATCTCGGTGATCCGCAGGCCGAAGCTCTCGTCCACCACGACCACCTCGCCGCGGGCCAGGAGCGTGCCGTTGACCAGCAGGTCGGCCGGTGACCCGGCGAGCCGGTCGAGCTCGACCACGTCACCGGGGGCCAGGGCGAGCAGCTGCCGCACCGACATCCGGGTGCGGCCCAGCTCGCAGGTCACCTCCATCTCGACGTCGCGCAGCATCTCGATGCCCCAGCTGTTGCCGCCGGAGCTGGGCCGGGCGCCGAAGGCGGCCGGAGCGGCGGGGGCGGAGGGCGCCATCTGCGTGATCGAGAGCCCGACCAGCGCGGTGGTGCTGCCCTCCGGCCCGGCCAGCGGCAGGATCACCGTGGTGCCGCCGTTGAGCACCTCCAGGCACTGCTCGACCGGGGTGGCGGTGGGGTCACCGTCCAGCCGGCCGCCCAGCGAACTGGCGATCGAGTCCAGCGCCGGGCGCAGGGCCTGGGCCGGCTCGAGCGAGCCGAACGGGGTGCCGGCCAGGGCATCGACCAGTTCCTGACCGACGACCAGGAGCACCTTGCCCTCGACCCCGCCGGAGAGGAAGGCCGTGATCGCGGCGCCGGCCGGATCGGGCAGGACGGCCTGGGCCGGGTCCGCGACCGGTTCGCCGATGGTCAGCGGCGAGGCCGAGGGGATCTGCGGCAGGGCTTCCCGCACGGCCCCGATCGCGGCCTGGGCCACTGCGTCCCGGTTGCCGGCATCGCCTGTGCGCTGCTCGGGAACCATGGGTGAGGCTGAGAAAGACATGAGGGGTCCTCGGTGTGCGATGAGTCAGATGTCGAGGTGGCTTCCCTGCCTTCTCGGCCGCATCCCTGCGTCGATTGAGCTGACTGAGTGAACTTCCGCGAAGTTACTGCTCCGGATCGACGATCAGAGCCGCCAGCTGCTTGCCGCTGGCGCCGGGGATCGCGTAGCCGAACGTGGAGGACGCCGAAGTGACCTCCAGCGGCTTGGACGTGCGGTGCCCCAGGCTGACCACGTCACCCACGGCCAGCCGGCCGATCTGCGAGGAGCTCATCCGCAGCGGGTCGAAGCGGATCGAGACGTCGACCTCGACGTCGTTCAGCCGCTGGGTGGTCTTGGCGGCCGCCGCACTGCGCTGCTTCTGCTTCTCACCGCGGTCCTGCGACCGGGTGGCCTGCTCGAGGGCCGGCTGCAGCATGGCGTAGGGCATGCACAGGTCCATCGTGCTGACCCGCTCACCCACTGCCAGCTGCATGCGGGCCACGATCACCGGGTCGGTGGCCGCGGCCGCCTGCACGAACTGCGCGTTGCTCTCCAGCGTGAGCAGCTGCGGCCGGGTGACCGCGATCGGCTCGAGCGCGTAGGCGAACTCGCGCAGCGCCCGGCCCAGCAGGTGCCGGACCAGCGTCTGCTCGATGTCGGTCAGCGGACGCTCGGGTTGCTCGTCGACCCCGCTGCCGCCCAGCAGATGGTCGATCATGACCATCAGGTTGCTGAGGTCGAGACTCATCAGCGCCTTGCCCTGCAACGGTTCCAGCGACATCACGGCGCAGACGCTCGCCTCGGGCAGCCCCGACAGGAACTCGTCGTAACTCATCTCCTCGACCTGCACGAGGCTGAGCACGCTGACCGCACGGAGACTGGTCGTCAGCACGGTGGTTGCCTGCCGGCCGAAGGTCTGCATCGCGACCTTCAGCAGGTGGGCATCCTCCCGGGCCAGCCTGACCGGCCGGCGGAAGTCATAGGTCCGAGCACCTGCCCTTGGGCGTCTGCCCGTGCTGGTCGCCTGATTGGAGTAGCCCACGAAAGGTGCATCGGTGGGCCGGGCGAGATCCTTTAACCGTCTCCGGCGGTATCTGCGGCGGGGCGGTCAGGACGGCAAACGAAGGACGGCGGTGGCAGCCTTGGGGGGCTGCCACCGCCGTCCGTTCGTGCTCGGGTCTGGTCGGTCAGGACCTCACTGCATCACGAACTCGGTGAAGTAGAGGTCGTAGACCTCCGGCTGCACGGTCAGCTCGGACGCGCGTTTGATCGCCTGGGCGGCGGTCAGCTCGTCGTCCTCGTGCGCCTTGCCTCCGCTGACCTCCTCGTTGGCCTTCTTGATCTCCTCGTGGGTGATCTCGCCGTGCGGCAGGTAGGCCAGCTTGATCCGGGCCACCAGCTCCTCCTTGGCCTCGTCCTTGCCCTTGGCCTCGGACAGCTCGGCCACGGACATGCCGCTGAACACGTCGATGATCTTGTCCAGCGCCTTGGAGCCGTCCACCTCGGCCGCCTCGGCGGTGGGTTGCAGAGCGACCCCCACCTTGAGGAAGTGGCCGCTGGCGAGGTTCACCGTGATCGACTCCAGCGGGACCACGACACCGGCGGTCGGTTCCGGCAACGCGGCCGCGGCCCCGTCGTCCTTCGGCTTCAGCACGAGGAAGTAGGCGGCGGCGAGGATCAGGACGACGACGGGCAGGGCGATGATCAGGAGCTTCTTCTTGCCCCCGCCCTTGGCCTCCTCATCGCCCTCCTTCTCTTCTGCCTTGGCCATGTGACTGTCTCCTTCTGTGGTCTGGTGGTCCGTGGGCGAGCTACTCGCCCGAGGTGGTGGAACCGCTCTGGTTGCCGAGGTCCTCGACGGCCTGGCCGGCCGACTCGTCCACCCGGGCCACGACGACGATCTCGACCCGGCGGTTGACGACCACCGCCCGTGGGTCGTCGTTGGAGAGCCGGGGCCGGGTGTCGGCGAAACCGGTGAAGGTCATCCGGCGGAACGGGATGCTCTGCTCGTTGTGCAGGTAGCGCAACACGTTCGAGGCCCGCTGACCGGAAAGCTCCCAGTTGGAGGCGAACTGCGCGGTGCGGATCGGGATCGAGTTGGTGTGCCCGTCCACGCTCAGCCGGTTGGGCAGACTCCGCAGGGTCGGGCCCAGGGCGTTCAGGATCCGCTGGCCGCGCGGCTGCAGGGTGGCACTGCCGCTGGTGAACAGCACGTTGTCGGTGGCGATGGTGACCACCAGGCCGCGCTCGTCGAACCGGAAGTTGGCGCCGTTCTTGAGTCCGGCCCGGCTCAGCGCATTCCTGAGTTCCTTCCGCGCTTCCCGGAGGTTGTTGACCTCCTCCTTCACCGCGGCCTCTTCGGTGGCCTTGACCAGCTCGGCCACCTTCTCCGGGTCGACCTCTCCCTCCTGGGGTTCGTTCGTCCCGTCCACTCCAGGCTTCGGCATGGTGTCGGGGGCGACCGCACCTCCCGGGTCGAGCAGGGAGGGACCACCGCTGAGAACCTCGGTGGGAGTACCGAAGCTGGTCGACAGACCGGTCGCCAGGGCGGCGAACTTCTTGGAGTCCACCTGGCTGATCGCGAAGAGCACGATGAAGAGCACCATCAGCAGGGTCATCATGTCGGCGTAGCTGACCAGCCAGCGCTCGTGGTTCTCGTGCTCCTCGTGCTCCTCCTCGTGACCCCGGCGCTTACCGCCCCCGCCGCCGCTCATCAGGCCGCCTCACGCACTTCGTTCGGGCCGGTCGGGGTCATCTTCGAGCGCAGCTTGGTGGCCACCACCCGCGGGTTGGAGCCGGCCTGGATCGCCAGCACCCCATCAATGATCAGTTCCATCTTGGCCGCCTCCTGGGCGGCCAGATACTTGATCCGCTTGCCCCAGGGCAGGAACATCACGTTGGCCGACATGACGCCCCACAGGGTGGCGACGAAGGCCGCGGCGATCAGGGCGCCCAGGCTCGAGGGGTCGTCGAGGTTCTCGAGCACGTGGATCAGACCGAGGACGGTACCGACGATACCGATCGTCGGGGCGTAACCGCCTGCGTCGGTCCAGAATCCGGCGCCGATGGCGGCCGACGCCTTCTTCGCCCGCACCTCGGCCATCAGGATGTCGTACAGGTCGTCGGGGTCGGTGCCGTCGACGGCCATCTGCAGGCCGCGCTGCATGAACGGGTCTGCGACGTCGTCCATCTCGGACTCCAGCGACAGCAGCCCTTCCCGGCGGGCCTTCTCGGCCATCTTCACCAGCGGCTCCACGATCTCCTCGTGGTTGGGCGGCTTGGCGGTGAACGCGTAGGCCAGCCACTTGAAGGCGGTCATCATCGAGGGGATCGTGCCGCCACCCATGCAGGCGCCGAAGGTACCCACGATGACCAGCAGGATCGGCGGGATCAGGAAGATCGCCAGCGGGCTGCCGCCCTCGAGGATCATCGAGACGAAGATCGCCACCATCGCGACGACCACGCCGGCAATCATTGCCACGTCCATGCTCACACCTCCCGTGAGGGCAGCCGTAGAACCCGGCCGATTGTCGAATCTTGACTGGTGCGGTCGGCCATCGAGGCGGTGCCGGCCTCCTGCTCGGAGGCGGGCCGCAGCGTCCCGGCGTCGCCGCCGTACCGGGCGAGGGTGATCGCCTCGGCCGCGACCGAGGCGCGCCAGGTGCGGACCAGCTCGACGACACGCGGCAGCGGCTCCTCGATGACCAGCTTGTGGCCGTCGACCAGCGTGATGACGGTGTCGGGGGTCGCCTCGGCGCGTTCGATCAGGTCTGGGTTCACCGCAACGGCTATCCCGTTACCCAGTCGGGTCAGAATGATCACGCGAAGATCCGTCCTTGGAGTTGTGTGGCCCGTCCTTTGGCCACCTCTTAATCGGTCGGCAGCGGGGGCCCGGGATTGAGACGATCGGGTACCGGCTGCTCCGGTCGGGCTACCCGGGCGGTCCGGCGCCTCGGGCGACCGCCCCGGAAGATGCGTAAATGCCCGGCCTGGGCGCTGACCCGGGCCCGTACGGCCGACGTCCGTCCGGCGGTCACCCGAAAGTAGCTGCACAGTGGGTGATCCGGCCGGGTGACGCGCGAGAGGGCCACCGGCCGCCTGACGGTGACCGGTGACCCTCCCTGACGCCGAGCAGTCACTACCTCTTGATGTTGACCAGTTCCTGCAGGATCTCGTCGCTGGAGGTGATCACCTTGGAGTTCGCCTGGAAGGCGCGCTGAGCGATGATCATGTTGGTGAACTCGGCCGCCAGGTCGACGTTGGACATCTCCAGGGCGCCCCCGGTGACCAGGCCCACGCCGCCGGAACCGGCGATACCGATCTGCGGCAGACCGGAGTTGGCGGTGTCGCGGTACACGCTGTCGCCCTGCTTCTCCAGACCGTTCACGTTGTTGAACGTGGCCAGGGCGAGCTGGCCCAGGGCCTGCTTCTGGCCGTTGCTGAAGATGCCGGTGATCACCCCGTCCGGCCCGATCTGGAACTCGTTCAGGGTGCCGGCCGCGAAACCGTCCACGTCCCTGGTCTGGGGTCCGCTGATGCCGGCGTAGCCGGTGAACTGGCTGAGGTCCACCGTCATGTTCACGCCGTTGATGGTGAACGTGGGGGCGGTGGAGGCCCCGGCGTCGTACCGGCCGGCGGTGTCGAAGGCCACGGTGCCGGCCGTACCCAGGTCGGCGTCGTTGTCGGCAGGGTCGCGGGCCTGCACGGCGTAGGTGCCGTCGCCGTTCGGGGTCAGGATGATCGGCACCGCGTAGGCCGCGCCGCCCTCGTCGTAGACGGTGGCCGTGACCTGGAGCTCGGCCGTGCCCTCAGGATCCAGGTTGCCGCCCAGCGAGACCGTGGTGGTCGCCGAGCCCGGAATGCTCAGGCCGGCCTGGAGCTGCAGTCGGCCGAGCTCACCGTAGGCGGTGAGCGCACCGTCCACGGCCTGGAAACCCTGCACGTACATACCGTTCGGGTTCACCAGGAAGCCGTCGTTGTCCAGAGTGAACGCACCGGCCCGGGAGTACACCTGGGTGCCGCCGTCGTCGAGCACGAAGAACCCGTCACCGTTGATCATCAGGTCGGTCGCCTTGTTCGTGACCTGGGCCGATCCCTGGGCGAAGTTCTGCTGCACCGCAGCCAGCTTCACACCCAGACCGATCTGCGTCGGGTCCAGGCCACCGCTGGTCGCGGTCGAGGCCCCGGCGGCCCGCAGCAGCTGGCTCAGCGTGTCCTCGAAGACGATGTTCGAGGTCTTGAAGCCGGTGGTGTTGACGTTGGCGATGTTGTTGCTGACCACGTCCATCATCTGTTGGTGGGCCTTCAGGCCGCTGATTCCGGTGAAGAGTGAGCGGAGCATGCCGGACCTCCTGGTTCGGTCATTACTGCGGTCGGCATCCGTGCCGGGGAAATCCGGCGCATCGTGCGCCCGGAACTGGGGGACCAGGACGGGTCAGATCGTCCCGGTGTCGTCGGACCGGGAGGGATCGGTCGTGTTCTGGGCGGCGGACTTCGGCGGGGTCTCCTCGGACTTCTCGTCCGGGACCGTCGCGGTGCCGGCCACCTTCACACTGGAGACGTCGGCCAGCGGCACCTTGGTGGTCTTCTCACCGTTGGTGACCATCAGCTGGGGGGAGCCGTCGATCATGGCGATGCCGGTGACGACACCGCTGCCCTGCTTGTCGCCCAGGCCGTACTCCACCGTGGCTCCGACCATGTTCAGCGCCGACTGCATCTGGCTGGCGGTGAGCAGGCTGGTGGTGTTGTCGACCATGTCCTGCAGCTTCTCCACGGTGGTGAACTGCGCCATCTGGGAGAGGTACTGGGCCGAGTCCGTGGGGTTCATCGGGTCCTGGTACTTCATCTGGGCCAGAAGAAGTTTCAGGAACATGTCCTTGTCGGAGGTGGTGCTGTTGGTGGCCCGGGAGACTTCCTGGGCACTGGCGGTCTGGTTCGCCTTGACGATGTCGGCGATGTTGCCGATGGGTGCGCTCGTGGGCATCGGGTCCTCCTCGCAGTCCGGGGGTGGGCGTCAGATCGTCACGTCGAGGGCGCTGTCACTCATCGCAGCACCGGTCATCGGGGTGCCCGACGCACCGGCCAGGGCCATCGGCCTGCCGGCCGTCCCCGTGCTCATCGAACTCGTCCCGGGGACCGGGGTGCCCGGCTGGTAGCCGGACTGACCGCTCCCACTGCTGGTGGCGGTCTCGGTGCTCGTGCTCGCCTCCAGGTTGACGTCGGCCAGGTTCAGCCCGGCCTGCGACATCTGCTCGCGCAGGTCGTTCAGCCCGGCCTGCAGCTGGCTCAGCGCCGCCGGGGCCGCGAGCAGGTCGAGCCGGACGTCACCGTTGTGCACCGACAGGGTGACCGTCACGTCGCCCAGCTCGTCCGGCGAAAGGTGGATCACCGCACGGTGATTGCCGTCGCGCACGTTGCGCAGCTGGGCCGCGAGCTGCATCCCCACCTGCTGGGCCACGCTCTCGGCGGCCGCCGAGCTGTAGCCGGAGCCGGTCACGGCAGTGGGCAGCTGGGCCTGCTGCGTCTGCTGGGCCTGGTTGATCTGGGTGGCGAAGGCGTCGTTACGGGCGGAGGACTGCGAGCTCTCGGACGATTCCGCATCAGCGGACGAGTCCGAGGTCGCGCCCGAGCGGGCCGCGGCCTTCGTCGCGTCGCCGGCGGTACCGGCCCCTTCGGCACCCTCAGTGCCGTCCTGGGTGCCGGTGGCCCCGGTGGACTTCGTCGGGGCGGTCTCGTCGGCGGCCGGCTTACTGTTCAGGGCGGCGAACTCGGCCCCGGTCATCCACTGACCGTCGACCATGATCCGCGAGGGCAGCGGCGCCGTGCTCCCGGAGGTGCCCGAGGTCCCGGAGGTCCCGGCGCCCTCGCCCGCAGCGGTGCCGTTCAGCTTCGCAGCCGCTTCGGTCCCGTTCATCCACTGGCCGTCGACCATGATCCGGTTCGGCATCGAGGACGGGTCGAACTTCTGGGTGATGCCCGCGGCGGCAGCCTTGGCCACCTCCGCCGCCACCTCGGCCGAGGCCGACCCGCCGGCCTTGGCCTTCGCAGCGGCCTGGGTGTCCTCCGGCAGGCCGGAGCCGGTCTTCCCGGTGGCCGGGGCCTGCTCACCCTGGTCACCGCTCACACCAGCCTGGGCAGTAGCGGCAGCGGTGCCGGTCAGGTCAGCAGTTCCGGTGACCCCAGCACCAGCACCAGGACCAGTGCCAGTCCCGACCCCGGCGGCGGCGCCGGCGGTGCCCTGCACCCCGGTGGCGGCATCGACCGAGGCGTCCGCGTCCACCCCGAGCAGAGCGGCCAGCACGCTGTTGTGCCGGCCCTCGATCTCGGCGCTCAGGCGAGCAGCCAGGTTCGCGTCCAGCCCGGCCTCGCCCTCGGCTCCTCCGGCACCGGCCGAGGCGTCCAGGGCCACCTCGATGGAGAGCCGGGTGTGCACGCCGTCCGGGCCGGTGGTGGTCTCGATCGAGGTCACCGTCGGCACCTTCGCCGCAGCCTCGGCGTCGGCCCCGGCCAGCGCCTGCGCGATCTGGCGGGCCGCCAGCGATTCGGCGGCCAGAACCTGGACCAGGGCCGACACCTCCGCCGACGCCGAGGCCGAGGCGGCCTCCGCGTTCTGGGAGGCGGTGCGGTAGGTCTCGCTGGGCTCCAGACCGGCCTGCGCAGTCACGTCGGCGCGGGTGTCGATCAGCGACTCGGTGAGCATCGCCCGCCGGTCGGCGGCCTTCTCGGCGGCGGCCCGGTCGGCGGCCTTCTCAGCCGCGCGGTTCTCGGCCTCTCGGTCCTCGGCGGCGTCCTCCGCCCGGTCGCGGGCGGCTGCGGTGCGCCGTCGCGCCGCGTCCTGGGCGGCCCGTTCGGAGGCGTTCTGGCGGTCCAGCACGCGCTCGTCGTACGAGCGGTCCTGGGCCTTGGACAGTTGCTGGTCGAACTGGAGCCCGCGCTCCGCCGCCAGGGCCGAGTCGTTACGGAAGGTGGGCCGGCCGGCGGCCGGGCCGATCAGGGAATCGATCGCACTCTGCAGGTTGGTCGAAGCGGTCATCGCAGTTGCCCCCAAGCGTTCTGTACTCGTCGGACGTAGTTCTCGGTTTCGGAATAGGGCGGTACACCGTCGTACTTCCGGACCGCACCGGGTCCGGCGTTGTAGGCGGCCAGGGCCAGATCGACCCGGCCGAAGGTGCGCAGCTGGTCCGCCAGGTAGCGGGCGGCACCGTCCACCGCCTGGGCCGGGACCATCGGGTCCACCCCCAGTTCCCGGGCGGTGCCGGGCATGATCTGCATCAGGCCGAGGGCGCCGGCCGGGCTGCGGGCCGAGGCGTTGTAGTTGCTCTCCGTCTTGGCCACGGCCGACAGGAGCGCCGGATCCAGGCCGTACTTCTTGCCGGAAGATTCGAAAAGCCTTGCGTACGGCGTCGATCCGAGTGAACCGGAGCCGGCCGAACCGGTCAGCTGGGCCAGTGTCCGGGCCACCGAGTCGGACGAGGAACCGCCGGCGTCGCTGATCACCCGGCGGATGTGCGCCGGGGTCTCGTAGACGTCGCGGATCCGGACCACGTCGCCGGCCTTGGGCGCGTCGATCATCTTGCCGCCACCCAGGTAGATCCCCACGTGGGAGACCGGGGAGTTGAAGAACACCAGGTCGCCGGGCTGGGCGGCAGCCAGCGAGGAGACCCTGGTACCGACCGTAGCCTGCTGGGCGCTGGTGCGCGGCAGGTCGATACCCAGTTGGCCGAACACCAGCTTGGTGAAGCCGGAACAGTCCAGACCGGTCGACGGGTCGTTGCCGCCCCACCGGTAGGGCACGCCCAGGTACTGCTTGGCGATCGAGACCGCCTGCTCGGCCAGGCTCTTGGTGGCTCCGGACGATCCGCGGGTACCGGTGTCGCCGGTCTTGCCGTTGACCAGTTCCAGCAGGTCGTCGAACTCGGTCGAGCCGGTCGTGGCCGAGCCCGTGGCCGCCGTGGCTGCGGTGGAGGAGGCGGCCGACGTCGCGGCGGACTGGTTCACCCGCTGCGGATTGATCAGGGCCTCGATCTGGCTGATCCGCCCCAGCACCGCGCTCATGCCCTCGGACATCAGTTCCCCCCGTCTTCGTTGCCGTTGGTCGGCACCGGCAGGCGGCGCCCGGACCCGGCCCGTTCGTCCAGTTCCTTCTGCTCGGCGCGCATCAGCATCTCGGCCCGCTGCCGCCGGTAGCGGTCGTGCAGGGCGGCTACCGCGTGCACCTCGGCCCGGGCCTGCAACCAGGCCTCCCGCCGCTCGTTCAGCTTCGCGCTGAGCTTCTTCAGTTCGTGCTCGACCTCGGCCAGGTCACCGCGCAGCCGGAACCGGTACACCGACTCCAGTTCCAGCTCGTGCGCGGTGTTCCCGCCGTGCCGCCCGGCCCGGAGCCGTTCGAGCAGGTCGTCGCGCCGGGCCGTCGCCTCGCGCACCGCGGCCTGCGCCTCGTGCAGTGCCTGGGCGGCCTCCTCGAGGCGCTTCTCGCGCAGCCGCTCCACCGTGGCCAGGCGAAACCCCTTCTTGGCCACTACGGCACCGGCCTCATCGCCTCACCTGCAGCAGACCGGCCAGCTCGGCCCACGACTGCTGGACCGGGATCGCCTCGTCGGGACGCTGACGCAGGAAGTTGTCGATCGCCGGGCGCAGCCGGATCGCGGCGTCGGCCACCGGGTCGCTGCCGCTCACGTAGGCGCCGACCTCGACCAGTTCGCGCACGTCGCGCCAGGAGGCCATGAGCCGCCGCAGGGTGAGCGCGAGCTGGCGGTCCTCCTCGCTGAGGATCGCCCGCTCCACCCGGGAGACCGACTCCAGCACGTCGATGCTGGGGAAGTGGCCGGCGGTGGCCAGGTCACGGGACAGCACGATGTGCCCGTCCAGGATGCCTCGGGCGGTGTCGCCGACCGGGTCCTGCAGGTCGTCGCCCTCCACCAGAACCGTGTAAAGGGCGGTGATGGAACCGTTCTGACCCGGTCCCGAGCGCTCCAGCAGGCGCGGCATCATGGCGAACACACTGGCCGGGTAGCCGCGGGTGGCCGGGGGCTCGCCGGCGGCCAGGGCCACCTCACGCTGGGCCATCGCGGTCCGGGTCACCGAGTCGACCACCAGCAGCACGTCCTCGCCCTGGTCGCGGAACCACTCGGCGATCCGGGTCGCGGTGAAGGCCGCCGTCACCCGCAGCAGTGCCGGGTCGTCGGCGGTGGCCACCACCAGTACGGTCCGGCTGCGGGCCTCGGCGTCCAGGGTGTCCTCGATGAATTCGCGTACCTCACGGCCACGTTCACCGACCAGCGCGACCACGCGCACCGGGGCCACGGTGCCCCGCACGGCCATGCCCAGCAGGGTGGACTTACCCACACCGGAGCCGGCCATGATGCCGACCCGCTGCCCGGCGCCTACCGGGATCAGGGTGTCGATCGCCCGTACGCCGGTGGGCAGGGCGTTCTCCACCCGACGGCGCAACAGCGGGTTGGGGGCGGCGTTCTCGACCGGGACCCAGCTCACGCCGACCGGTTTCGGCTTGCCGTCCATCGGGCGCCCGAGCGGGTCGATGATCCGGTCCATCATCCCGTAGCCGGCCGGGATCCGGAGCTGGTCGCCGGTCCGCCGGACCGGGTTGCCGGCCGCCACCCCGGCGGTGGCCCCCAGCGGCATCGCCGTGACCCCGTCCCGCTGCACGGCGATCACCTGGGCGGGCAGCTGCCCGGCCGAGGTCTCGATGCTGAGCAGCTCGTTGACGGCCGCGGACAGCCCGCGCACGCCGATGCCCAGACCGACGACCTCGCCGACCCGCCCCTCGGGCCGCGGGGCAGCCGCCCCGGCCGCGGCGTCCAGCCGCTGCCGAAGAGTCTCAGCCAGCGAAGAACTCACGAACGCAGCACCTCCTCGGCGGCGCTGAGCGCCCCCGGAAGGTCGTGCCGCAACCGCTGGGTCGGGGTGAGCACCGTGACCGCACCCGCGGGCACCGCCGGGTCGGGCACGATCGTCACCCCCTCGACCGCGTCCTCGGCCAGGACCTCGGCGTCGGAGGGGTGCAGGTGCACCTCGGTCTCCTCGGAGGCGGCCACCTGCCGAAGTGCAGCCTGGACCGCTGAGGTGACCGAATCGTCCATTGTCTGAAGTTCCCGGCCCAACGCCGCCTCGGCGAGGCGCAGGGCCCCATCGGTCAGGATGTCCGAGACCTCGTTCCACTGCGGCAGGGTGGCCTGCTGAACCTGCCGGGTGGCGTCCCGGAGGTTCTCCAGCAGTTGCTGGGCCTCGACCGTGAGTTGGGCCCGCAGCTTCTGGTTCTCCTCCTGCAGCCGGGCCTGCACCCGGACGTTCTCCTCGGCCGCCGCCTGCCGGCCCTGTGACCAGCCGGCCAGATACCCCTGGGCCTGGGCCTCCTCGCGGGCTCGCTCGGCGGTGGCCCGGATCATCTCCTCCAGCCGGGGATCGCTGTACTGCGGGTCGATCGTGCCCCGGTGCAGCGGCCGGTCCAGATTGGCCGGCCGCACCGCAGCCTGCGCCTCGGCCCCGGAAAGCACCGGGCTGGAACCGGTTCGGGACGTCATCACTCCACCATCGCCTCGTCGTCGCCGCGCTGGATGAGGATCTGGCCGGTCTGCTCCAGAGCCCGGATCTCCTGGACCACCTTGGCCTGGGCCTCCTCGACCTGCTTGATCCGGACGGCACCGAGCAGGTCGATCTCCTCGACCAGGTTCTCGGCCGCACGGGCGGACAGGTTGCGGGTGATCTTGTCCTTGACCGCCGGGCTGACGCCCTTGAGGGCCAGGGCCAGGTCGCCGCTCTCGACGTTGCGCAGCACCAGCTGGATCGCCTTGTCGTCGAGGGTGAGGATGTCCTCGAAGATGAACATCTGGGCGCGGACGGTCTCCGCCAGTTCCGGGTTCACCGTCTCCAGGCCCTCGAGGATCATCCGCTCGGTCGAGCGGTCGGCCCGGTTGATGATCGCCACCAGCGGTTCCACACCACCCACGCTGGACATCTCCTGCGGGCCCAGCACCGTGGTCATCCGGCGCTCGAGTTCCCGCTCCACCAGCCGGATCACGTCCGGACTGGCCGGTTCCATCGAGGCGATCCGGTAGGCCACCTGGGCCTGCAGGCTCTGGGCCAGGCCGGAGAGCACCACCGCCGACTGCTGCGGGGCGAGGTGGGCCAGGACCAGGGCGATGGTCTGCGGGTGCTCGTCGGCGAGGAACGAGAGCAGCTGCCGGGCGTCGGCCCGGCGGATCCCCTCGAACGGCATCTCGGCCAGGGAGGCGCCGAGGCGCTCCATGATCTCCTCGGCCCGGTCGCTGCCCAGACTCTGGGCCAGCAGCTGCCGGGCCAGGTCCATGCCGCCCCGGGAGCCGGACTGCGCCGCCAGGTTGTCGTGGGCCTCGGACAGCACCGCCTCGGCATCGATCGCGCTGACCTCTTTGAGCCGCACGATCTCGCCGGTGAGTTCCTCGACGATGTCCTCGGGCAGCATGCCCATGATCCGCGCAGCCTTCTCCTGGCCCAGCTGGACCAGGAAGATGGCGGCCTTGCGGACACCGCTGAGCGCCTCGTTCTGGGTTGCCAGAGACATCTGCTGCTACTTCCGTTCTGCCAGCCAGCCCTGAAGCATCGCGGCGACGTCGTCGGGCTGGTTGTCGACCATGGCGGAGACTTCGTCCCGCATCCGGTCCCGGGACAGGTCCGCCTCCTGGGCCAGGGCGAGCTGCTGGTTGCCCCCGAGTGCGCCCTGCTGCTGCATCACGTAGCCCTCGGGCAGGTCGGAGGCGGTCGCCTCGATCCGGGCCTCTTCCTCCTCCTGAAGCTTCTTCTTGCGGCGGCGGAGGAAGATGATCACCGCGATCAGCACCAGGAGCGCCAGGCCGACCTGCTTGGCCAGGTTCAGGTAGCCGGCCGTGCGCTCGGCGCTGGCCTGCTCGTCCAGGGCCTTCTGGGCGGCCTCGGCGGCACTGGTGTCGAACGGCAGGACGCTGACGGTCACGGTGTCTCCCCGGGCGGTGTCCAGACCGAGGGCCTGGGACACCAGTGCGGAGGCGGTTTGGGTGGTCAGCCCGTTGGCCTTGTCGCTGTTCAGCACCACCGCCGCAGTCATCCGCTCCACCGTGCCGGGGGCCTCGTTGATCTTCGAGATGCTCTCGTTCACGGCGTTGTTCACGGTTTCCTGCTCGCGGGAGTAGTTTCCGTTGCCGGCCCCACTGGCCAGTGGAGTCGGGACCTCCTGACCGAGGGTGCCACCGGCGTTCGCGCCGCCGCCGGTGTATGTCTCGTTGACCGTGGCACGTTCCAGTGGCTGCGGCGGCGGGGTTTCCTGGTTGTAGGTCTTGCTCGTGGTCTCGGTGTCGTCGAAGTTCAGGGTGGCGTTCACCTGCACCTTCGAGTTGTTCGGACCCACAACGGCATTGAGGACGTCCTCGACGGACTTGTTCATCCGGGCCTCGAAGGCGGCGGTCTGGCTGTCGGTGGCGCTCGCGTCGCCGGCCGCGCCCCCGCCTCCGCTGCCTCCGGAGAGCAGTTCGCCGTTCTGGTCGGTGACCGTCACGTCGTCCGGGCTCAAGTTCGCCACCGAGCCGGCGACCAGGTTGGTGACCGACTGCACCTGGCTGTCGGCCATCTCGGTACCGGCTGTCAGCTTCAGCAGCACGGCGGCCGTCGGGTTGTCCTCCTCTTCGGAGAACACGCTGGGCTCGGGGATGGCGAGCTGGACGACCGCGTCCTCCACCCCGGCCATCGCCTCCAGCGTCCGGGACAGTTCGCCCGAGAGCGCCCGCTGGTAGGCCACGTTCTGCTGGAACTCGGTAGCGGTGATGCCCTGGTCGTCGAGCAGTTCCCAGCCGGCGCCGTCGCCCTCGGCCCCGCCGGTCAGGCCGGCCGCGGCGAGGCTGATCCGGGTCGCGTAGACCTGCTCCTGCGGCACCAGGATGGCGGTGCCGTTGTCGGCGAGCTGGTAGGGCACGCCCTCGGCGTCCAGTTGGTCGGTGATCGCGCTGGCGTCCTCCCCGGACAGGCCGCCGTACAACGGCGCCCAGTCGGGCTGCGAGAGGTACCGGCTGAGGGCGAACGCGCCCAGCAGCAGGCCGAGGACCGCCACGATCACGACGGCCCGCTGCCCGGTGGTGAAACCGTCGGCGAAGGTGCGGGCCCGCGTGGTGATCGTCTTGGCGTTGAACTGAGGGCTCATTACAGCTGCATCCCGATGATCTGCTGGAACGACTCAAGCGCCTTGTTGCGCAGCGTCGTCGTCAGTTCGACGGCGGTCTGCGCCTCCACGGCGGCGATCACGTAGTCGTGGACGTCGTCGAGATCCCCGGTGGCCGCGCCCAGGGCCTTGTTCTGGGCGTTGATGTCGAGGTTCTCGACCTCCTGCAGGCCCTGCCCGAGCATCTCGCCGAACGAGTCGCTGCGGGCGGCCGCGGCCTGGCCGATCGTGGTCGCGTCGATCCCGGGGACCGACACGTTCTCGATGCTCCCCAGGTCGGCGCTGCCCAGCCCGGAGGCCATCTGGCTGTAGAGGGCGTCGATCGACATCATCTGGGCGGGGTCGGCGCTGCCGACACCGCCGACCGCCTCGATCGGTCCGGTGCTCATGTCAGCTGCGTCCCATCTGGATGGCGGCCTGGTAGGCGGCCCGCACCCGGTCGAGGTTGGCGGAGTTCGCCTGGAAACCGCGCTGCGCCATGATCATCTGGGTCATCTGGTCACCCAGGTCGATGTCCGGCTGGCGCACGTAGCCCTGGGCGTCCGCGTAGGGGTGCTCGGGGCTGTAGACCAGCCGGCCCGTCGCGTCCCCGAGCTCCACCCCGGCCACCCGCACACCGGCGCCGACCTGGCCGTCCTCGATCGACTGGGCGATCACGTAGCGGGCCTGGAAGGCGTCCTCGTTGCTGGGCCGCACGGTGTTGACGTTCGCGATGTTGTCCGAGACGGCGTCCATCCAGTTCTGGTGGACGTACATGCCGCTGCCGGAGATGGTGAGGGAATCGAACATGTCAGTTGCTCCTGATCGCGGCACGCAGCAGGCTGAAGCGGTCGCCGGTGGCCCGCAGCGCCAGCTCGTAGCTCATCTCGGTCTTCACGCTGTTCACCGTGGCCGTGCCCAGGTCGACGTTGTTGCCGGTGAGGTCGCCCGGGGCGTCGGAGTAGACCACCTTCGGGGTCACCGACTCCATCGGGTCGTCCCCGTTCACCAGGGCCCGTTCCAGCTGGTCCTCGAAGGCGACCGAGCGCGCCCGGTAGTAGGGCGTGTTGACGTTGGCGATGTCGTCGCTGACCGCCCGCTGCCGCATGGACAGACCGTCCAGGGCGGAGTGCAGGGCGTCGATGGAGACGTCGTCGAGCATGGACATGAACGCAGCCCTTCGGCGAGAACTAGCGGGCACAATCGTCTTTCGGCCGGTGACCTTCGCGGTCAGCGGCGCGGGGTGCGCCGATCCGTGGCGCGTCAGGAGCGGTCCTTGCTCAGATGGAGGCTTCGACCCCGGCGTGCCGGTGCTTGAGGGCTGCTCCGTTCCTGTGAACGCGGTTCACCCGAAAGCATCAGCCGGGCCCCGGATCACCGGCAGGATGCCCGGTCGGCCCCGATCCGCCCGACTACGCTGCGCCAGCTGGGTCGCCGCCGGACGGGCGGCTACCGGCCGGTGTGGTCACCGGCCCGTCTTTGGTACCCGGAAGGTTCATTGAGGACGTCCTCGGGCCTCAGTCGGTCTCGAGCCGGCCAGGGCGCTGCGTGGGCAAAACGCCAGAGCACGGCCCCCCGTAGGGAAGACCGTGCTCTGTGACCGGGCCGTCGGCTCAGCCGTTGATGTCCAGGGTGGCGCCGACGCGGGACTCGGACCGGCGGGCGGCCTGCGGCCGGACCCGGGTGATCTCGGCCCGGAACTCCTCACGCAGGAAACGGGCCCGGAACTCCAGTTCGGTGATCCAGCGCTGCAGGTCCTCGCCGCGGCGCCGGAACGACTCCGGGGGCCGGCCTCCGGGCGGTTCGATCGGCCGCAGGTCGAACACGTCGTGCCGGCTCAGCGCCACCTCGAACTCGTGCATCGACTGCTCGACGGCATCGAAGTAGTTGTTCCAGGCGGCCACGGCCGACTGGTTGGCGGAAAGTACGGATTGACTGGTCATGGTCACCTCAGCCAACGGGGGTCGGGGTGTTGGAGGCGTCCAGCGTCATTGCCTGCTTCCAGGTGTCACGCAACGGTTCCAGCATTTCCCGCACAGTCAGGATGCGTTCGGGCTGGGACGGGATCCGGCTGCTGTTCAGCTCCGTGACCATCCACAGGTAGAGGCTCTTGAGGCCCTCACCCTCCGGCCAGAGCTGCGTGTCCAGACTTCCCCAGAGCTCCATCAGGATCTCCTGGGCGTGCTGGATCCGGTTTCCGACGGCGGCGAAGTCGTTCGTCCGCATCGCGGCCTCGGCGACCGCCAGATCACCGATCAGACGGTCGTAGAGCATGGTCAGCAGACGTTGCGGGGAGGCCGTGTGCGCGGTGTCGTCCGCATAGCGCGACCTGGCCAGTCCGTTCGGCATTCGTGCTCCTTGCCCTTGCGCCGGGAATTCTGCCGCCAGGGGATTGTCGGCAGATGGGTCGGCAAAGCTGAGTCGTGAGGCCCGCACCGGCGATGGGTGCGGGCCTCACGACCGGGGGATCAGCTGCTGGAGTTGGCCTCGGCCGCGCTGAAGAAGCTGGACAGCGAGCTCTGCTGGGCCTTCAGGCTCTGCAGCGAGGTCTCCATGGCCGTGAACTTCTTGGTGATGGTGGCCCGGTAGGCCTCCAGCCGGTCGGTCCAGGCGTCGATCTGGGTCTGCAGGTCGCGGGCCTGGTTCTTGGCCGTGGACTGGGCCTGCACCAGGGCGCCGGACTCGGAGTCGCTGACCTGGGAGAGCAGCTGCTGCAGGCTCTGGGCCAGGCCGGGCTTGTACTCCAGGGAACCGATCGCTCCGGGGGCCGAGGCGTTGACCGCCACCGACAGACCCTTGGCGTCGGACTCGGCGTCGACCGCCAGGGTGAGGACGTTGCCCTTGCCCGTGGCCTCGACCCCGTCGATGGTGCCGGCGATGTCGGTGCCGGTGACCTTCCGGACCGGGGCGGCTCCCGCAGACAGGGTGGCGGTGAACGCGCTGGCGGAACCCGGGTTGATCGCAGTAACGGTGATGCCGTTGGCGGCGTCGTAGCTGGCGGTCAGCCCGAGGTTGGACTGGGCCAGCACGGAGTTCAGCTTGGCGGCTTCCTCGGCCTCGGTGCCGTTGCCGATCGTGTAGTTGACCTTGGCGCCGCTGCTGGTGCGCATCAGCTCCACGGTGCGGCCCACCACGCCGGTGCCGGGCGGGATGACCTGCCACTGCTCGGCTGCGGCCGGCGTGGACACCGCGATGTCGTAGTTGCCGGCCTGGGTGGCCGCCCCGGCGTTGGTGAACCGGGCGCTGGCGTTCGGGGCGCTGGCGGTGAACGAGGAGCTCGCCCCCCAGGCCGCCATGGTCCCACTCGGGTCCGCCTTGAACGCGGTGTCGAAGGCGGCCTTGTCGAACTGCACCTGCCCGCCCTGGGTCACCGACAGACCGGGGGCGTTCATCCCGGCCACGGTGCTCAGGATCTGCTGCTGCAGGTTGCGAACGGCGCTGTCACCCATCAGCGGGCCACCGGACTTGGTGGTGGAGTCCCACGCAGTGTTGCTCTGGATCGCGCTCAGCAGATTGTTGATGTTGGTGACCGCGCCGGAGATCTGGTCGGTCACCTTGGTCGTGTCGACCGCGCTGCTGACTGTCACCCCGGCCTCGACCTTGCTGACCGTGAAGGACATGCCCTGGGCCACGTCGCTGAAGGTGTTGGTGGCGGAGGAGACGGTGTAACCGTCGGCGCCGCCCACCTTGATGGCCGCGTTGGTGCCGGCCACCAGCTGCTTCATCACCGGGTCGCCAGGACCTCCGGTCCCGCCGGCGAATCCGCTCAGGCCGTCCAGGGTGAACTTCGAGGCCTCACCGGTGGTGGTCGAGACCACCTGCAGGCGGTAGTTGCCCGGGGAGGTCTGCACCGCGGTCGCGGTGATGCCGGCGTTGGCGCCGTTGATCGCCGAGACGACCTCGTTCAGCGTGCCGGTGCCGACGTTGATCTTGGTCTCGGTCCCGTTCCGGGTCAGCGTGATCTCGCTGCCGGCCACCTTGGCGCCGGTGGAGTTGACCGAACCGTCGGACAGGACCGTGTGGGCCCGGGCCACCGCCGTCACGTCGAACGTCAGCGAACTGGCCACCCCGCCGGTGGTGCTCGCGCTGACCGACGTGGACGAGGAGACCGCCGAGGTGGTGGACCAGGCGTCGGTGTTGGCCAGCGACTTCAACTGGCCCACCGTCGAGTTGATCCCGCTCAGCATCGAGGTGTAGGCGCTGACCGCCTTGTTCTGGGTGGCCTGCTGGTCCTTCAGCAGGACCTGCTGGTTGCCCTGGACCTGGACCAGCTTGTTGATGATGGAGGTGGTGTCCAAGTTGGACGCCAGGCCGCCGATGAAAACTCCGGGTGTACTCATGGGGCGTGCTCTTCCTGTGCACAGTGCTACGGCAAGGCGAAAGAGTGATGGACCGGGCAGGAACTCTGCCCGCCCGGCCCATCATTCAGATAGTGAAAGTCGTCCCGGACGGTGACCTCTCGGTCAGCGCCCGGACCGGGATCACTGCAGCAGCTTGAGGATGCTCTGCGGCTGCTGGTTGGCCTGCGCCAGCATTGCGGTACCCGCCTGCGACAGGATCTGCGCCTGCGTGAAGCTCACCATCTCCGAAGCCATGTCGGTGGCCTGGATACGGGCGTTGGAGGCGGTCATGTTCTCCACCGCGACGTTCAGGTTGTTCACCGTGTGCTGGAAACGGTTCTGGTAAGCACCCAGGGTGGCGCGGGTGGTGGAAACGGTGTTCAGGGCGTTGTCGATCGTGGTGATCGCCGCCGCCGCGCCGGTGGCCAGGTCCAGGCCGTCGACGCCGAGGGTGGCCGAGTCCACCTGCGTGGAGATCTCGACCGAGACCGCCTGACCCTCGTTGGCACCGACCTGGAACGTGCCGTTGTAGGAGCCGCTCAGCAGCGCCTGACCGTTGAAGGTCGTGGTGCTGGAGATCCGGGTCAGCTCCTGGCCCAGCTGGTCGAACTCGGTCTGGGCCGCGGCCGCGCCGGTCGAACCCTGAGAACCGGTGGAAGCCGCCTGCACCGCAAGGTTACGCATACGCTGCAGGATGGCCTGCGTCTCGTTCAGGGCACCGTCAGCAGTCTGAACGACGCTGATGGCGTCCTGCGCGTTACGCACGGCAACGTTGAGACCGCCGATCTGCGCCTGCATACCCTGGGAGATCGCCAGGCCGGCCGCGTCGTCAGCCGCACGGTTGATGCGGTAACCACTGGACAGCTTCTCGAGTGAGCTGCTCTGGCTGGTCTGGGTCGCGCTCAGGTTACGGTAGGCGTTGAGGGCGGCAACGTTGCTGGTGACGTACATACCCATGATGTGTCCTCCTTGATGTGGGTCGATCCCCGATCCGTCCGTGGACCGGTACAGCAGCTCCATCGGCCGGAGTGCTGGGCTCTTGAAGGGTTTCCGGCGAAGTTTTCTCGATCGGGCGTCCGATCGGACGACCCCCGCGGACCCCCGCCGGGGACGTCTCAGACGTCCGAGTACGTGCTCAGGTAGCGACCGACGTCCACTCGCCGGTTGACCGTCGAGCGCCGGGCGACCGCATCCACGTAGGCGTCCCGCCGACGTCCTCTGGCCCCTTGGGTGTTGTTCCGGCTGCTGGCTTCCGCGCCGGCCCGGGCATCGGCCTCCAGCAGCCGGGAGAGGGCCTCCCGCAGCAGTTCCAGGCCCTCGGCACGCAACTGCGAGACCCGCGACTGGGTCACGTTCAGCTCGGTGGCCAGCTCGGTGAGCGGCCGCTGTTCCAGGTAGTACCCGCTGACCACCTTGCGCAGCCGTTCCGGCAGCTCGGCGATGGCGTCCCGCAGGTAACCCACCCGCTCCGCGGCGACCAGGGCGTCCTCCGGCTGGGGGGCCGGGTCCCGCAGGGTCGCCGCCAGCCCCTCGCCCTCGGGTGTGAACGAGTCCAGGGACAACAGCGACGCCCGGTCCTGCCCACCGCGGATCTCGCCGATCTCGCTCTCGGTCAGGCCCGAGGCGGCGGCCAGCTCGCTGTCGACCGGGGTGCGCCCCAGCGCCACGGTCAGGGCCTCGGAAGTGGCCGCCAGGGCCCGGGCCCGGCTGCGCAGCGACCGGGTGGCCCAGTCCCGCTGGCGCATCTGGTCGATCATCGCCCCCCGGATGCGGGTGTTGGCGAACCGCGCGAAGGGGACCCCGAGACTGGGGTCGAACGACTGCGCCGCCTGCACCAGAGCCAGCGCGCCGGCCCCGGTCAGGTCGTCGGAGTCCAGGTGCCGCGGAAGGCGGGACGAGGTCTCCCGGGCGATGTAACCCACCAGGGGCAGGTGTTCACGCACCAGGGCCTCCACCTCCGCCGCCGGACGGCCAGAGGCGGACTTCCCGGACGTCTGGGGGGAGTTCAGAAGTTCGGCCACGCTTGGTCTTCGACCGTCGGGCGCTTCGGCTCCACCGTCCTACAGGGGTTTTCCGGCTTTACACACCGACGGAGCAACCGCCCGGACACCGACGGAGCAGTCCTCCGAGCACGGTCGTGCTGCGGGTACTGCGATTGGGCGACACCCGGACCTCAGGTCCGCCACCCGGATGCCGACAGGTCTTCCAAGCGCCTGAACGCCGCCGCGGCCGCTCTGGGGAAAGGGAAGCCGCCAGGTGGGTGAGATCGATGTCCAGAGGTCAGTATCCCGGCCCGGACGCCGATCCAACCTCTGAAGCTGCTCAGTCCGAAGATCCTCCGTCGGAACTTATTTGGAGAACTCCCGATGAGCCTTCCTGATCTCGCCGCCGTGCTGTGGCGACAGCGAGAACTGATCGAACGGCTGTGCTACCGGCTGGAGTGCGAGCAGCTCCTGCTCGCGGCCGGCCGGATGAATCGTATTGCGTTCGCCGTTTCCGAGGTGGAGACCGTCGTCGAAGACCTCCAGGTGCTGGAGCTGCAACGCGGCGAGGCGGCCGACCGGGCCGCCGCCGAGCTCGGCCTGCCCGCCGGGAGCGGGCTGTCCGACCTGGCCGCCGCGGCACAGCCGCCGTGGACCGGGGTGCTCCTGGAACACCGGGCGGCCCTGATCGCGCTCACCGCCGAGCTGCACGCCCTCGCGGACGCCAACAAGACCATGATCAGCAGCGGCATGGCGCTGGTCGAGGCCGCAATGAACTCTCTCGGATCGCTCTCCCCGCACCAGGCGGTGGGTTACGACGCGACCGGCCATGCCGACCCAGTAGCCGGGCGACTGCCCGCCGTCATCGATCGGGTTCTGTGATCACATGCCTTTCAACATCCTGGGCAACGGACTGACCGGGTTGCAGGCCTCTCAGCAGGCCCTGAATGTGGTCAGCCAGAACATCGCCAACGCCACCACCCCCGGGTACGTCCGGCAGCGGGCGATCCTGGAGAGTCAGCAGACCTCGCCGGGGACCAACGTCTACACCGGAAACAGCGCCCAGTTCATGGGCGTTCAGGTCACCGGCATCGAGCGGATCTCCAGCGCCTTCAAGCAGGCCGCACTGAACAGTGCCGTGGGCAAGCAGGAGGCCCTCGAGGCGCAGGCCGCCCCGCTGGACAACGTGCAAGGGTTGCTGCAGGAGCCGGGAACCACCGGCCTGCAGTCTGCAATCACCCAGTTCTACCAGGGCTGGTCCACGCTGGGGAACAACCCCACGGCCGGCACCGCCAACGGCGCGACGACGATCAACGGCGCCGCCGCCGGCGTGGTGATCCAGCGCGGGGCCACGGTGGCCGCGCAGCTGAACAGCCTCTCGCAGGGCGTGGCCGAGGAGTTCCGGAACCAGTACACCAACCTGGAAGGCATCGTCGACCAGGTGAACACGGCCGCCCAGAAGGTGGCCGGACTGAACCAGTCGATCATGCAGGGCCAGGCCGGTGGCACCAATGTGAACGCGCTGCTGGACAAGCGCGACCAGGCGCTCACCGACATCGTCCGGCTCACCGGCGCCACCGTCACGAACCTGAACAACGGCGGTGTGCAGGTCTCGGTCTCGGGGGTCACGCTGGTCTCCGGCGTCGCCGTGAACACCATGTCGGTGGGCGGGGCCAACACGATCGGCGAGGCCGCCGACAACCCGCCGTCGCTGCTGATCGGCACCGTCCAGGCCCGGCCCTCGGGTGGTCAGGCGGCCGGCGTGCTCTCGGCCCTGAACACCGACCTGCCGCGCTTGTCGGACACTCTCGACACCGTCGCGAACGGCATCCGGGACGCCGTGAACGCCGTGCACAGCACGGGTTACACGCTCGACGGTACTCCGGGTGGGGACTTCTTCGGCGGAGAAGGCGCGCAGGGCCTCACGGTCGTGGCCGGTTCGGCCGAAGAACTGGCCATCTCGCGAACTGCCGCCCCCTCGGTGGACGGCTCGAACGCGGTGCGGCTGGGCAACCTGGTGCGCCCGACCGAGGCCTCGCAGGCCCTGGGGGGCGCCGAGGCCCCGCAGTCGGTCTACTCCCGGATGGTCACCCAGATCGGTACCCAGGTACAGGGTCTCGAGACGGCGATCGACGCGCAGAACGGCGTCGTGGCAACTGCTCAGTCGGCGGTGGACTCGGAGTCCGGGGTCGACATCAACGAGGAACTCACGAACATGATCCTGTTCCAGCGCTCGTTCCAGGCGAACTCAAGGGTGATCAGCGCCGCCGACGAGATGCTCCAGGCCCTGATCGGAATGGTGTGACGACATGGCTAGGGTGACCCAGCTCGGCCAGATGAACCAGTCCCTGGCCCAGATCCAGAACAGCCTGAACGCGGCCAGCCGGCTGCAGGAACAGGCCGCCAGCGGCAAGCGGATCAACAAGGCCAGCGACGACCCCACCGGCGCGGCCATCTCGATGCAGCTGCGCGACCAGCAGGCGGCGAACACCCAGTACGTTCGCAACGCCGACTACGCCAACGGCCAGCTGGCCACGGTCGACAGCACCCTGCAGTCGATCTTCTCCCGGCTGAACCAGGTGCGCAGCAACATCGTCGCCACCGCCGGCACCTCCAGCGAGCAGTCCCGCTCGGCCCTCTCGGCCCAGGTGGTGCAGCTCAAGGGAGAGCTCCAGGGCCTGTACAACACCCAGTACCAGGGCCGTTCGATCTTCGGCGGCACCTCCCCGGTGGGGGCGGTGGCCGAGGACGGCACCTTCACCGGTGACGGCAACCCGGTGATGGTTCAGCTCAACTCCACCTCGACGGTCCGGGTGGACGTCGACGGAGCCACCATCGGGGCCGGCGAGTTCAGCGGACTGCTGGACACCGTCGCCCAGGACATCCTCGACGGCTCCGCGGCCCAGAACCTGACCGCCATCGACGGCCTGCTCAACGAGGTCATCACCGCGACCGGCCAGGTCGGTGCCATCCAGAACCGGGTGACCTCGAGCACCCGCGCGATCGAGTCCCAGAACGCCGACCTCACGGTGTCTCTCGCCCAGAACGAGGACATCGACTACGCCGAGGTCCTGACCAGGTTCTCGTCCCAGCAGGTGGCCTACCAGGCGGCCCTGGGCGTGACGGCGCGACTCAACCAGACGTCCCTCCTCGATTTCCTGCAGTAACCGCCAGAAAGGGGCACGCAAAAAGCGTGCACCGGGTCCGAGAGGCGCCCCGAACGGTCGGGGCGCCAGGATGGGGTGACAGGTCCATGAATCCTGCTCTTCTCACCAACAGTAATTCCGGGACGGCGGGGACCGATGTCCCCGAGATCAATTTCGTCCGGCCCATCCCAGGGTTCAGCGATCTGCGGCATTTCGCGCTGGCCCGTATCGACGACCGAGAGAGTCTGATCTCGGAGCTGCGTAGCCTGGAGCGCCCGGATGTCCGGTTCGTCGTGACGACGCCGGCCATCTTCTTCAGTGACTATGTGGTCGAGCTCGACGACGAGGACTGCGAGCAGCTGGGCCTGGAGTCGGCCGCGGACGCTCTGATCCTGACCGTGCTGACGCCCGGTGAGGACGCGAAGTCCACGACCGCCAACCTGCTGGCGCCGATGGTGATCAACGCCAAGACCCGGGCCGCGGCCCAGGTCATCCTGACCGGCACGGACTGGCCGGTGCGCGCGCCACTGGGTTGATCGGTGCTTACTATCCGCTAGCCTCTCCTCACGGCCTGAAGTCGGCCGTGGTCGCGGCCCCTTGCTGTTCGCGATCCAACGGGGTCCAGGGAGGGAGCCGCGGTGCTGGTACTGACACGCCGAGCTGGCGAGAGCATCGTGATCGGGGACGACGTCCGAGTCGTCGTCCTCGACGTACGGGGAGACACAGTCCGCCTCGGCATCGAGGCCCCGCGCAGCATCCAGGTGCACCGCGCGGAGGTCTACGCCGAGGTCCAGGCCGCCAACGCTGCCGCGGCGGCCTCCGGGGAGAGTCTCGACGAAGTGGCCGAGAGGCTGCGACGTCTGGCTCGCCCGGTCGTTCCCCAACGGCGCAGTGGTGGTTCGGGTCGATCGGCGACCCCGAGGCCAGGACCACCGCAGGCACCATCGCAGAACCAACCGCCCTCGCCGGGGCCTGAGGCATCGGCGGGGGAGCCGGTACCGAGCGCAGCGCCGCGCCCGGTGCCGACACCACCTGCCCGTGGAGCGGGTCAGCACGAACAGCGGGGTGTCCGGACGATGCGGGCACCACGACCCGTTCCCGCGCCACCGCGGTCGGGGGTACCCAAGCCGGGGCCGATCGGTCCGATCCCGAGGCCCGGCACCCCCGCCGAGGAGACCGGCGCCGACGGCGCCTGAGGTCATCACTCTCGTGAGCAAAGCTGGTCCGGCCCGAGTCGACTCGGGCCGGACCAGCTTGCTTTTGGACGTCGGTGGGCCCGGACGCCGGGCAGGTCACCTGGGCGCTCGGGGCGGCTGGGCAGGCGGGGCCCCGGCGCAGTGGAGAGACCAGGGCCGGCTCCCCTGAACGGCCTGGTCGACGTGGTCCTTGCCGGGCGGCGTTTCCTGCGCTGACCCACCTGGTTCGGCGGATGAAGCGCCCTGTCCTACCTCGAGGCGTGGGGCTCGCCGGAGCTCCACGCCGGTCCGCCCTCTTGGCCTGCTCAGCTCGCTCGTCCGACCAACAAGGGTCTTCTGGCCAGCACGCCTCTTCTCACCGCGCTCACCATTCTGAACAGCTCGGCTCACTGGCTGACTCGGCCCTCTGACGGGTCGGGCCCTCTAACGGGTGGGCCTTCGGACGGGTCGGCCCTTCTGACCGGCCTGGCGCACTGGCCGCCCTGGTTCACTGGCCGGCCCGGGGCGCTGACTGGCTCGGCCCCCTGACTGGCTCGGCCTTCTGGCTGGCTCGGCTCTCTGACCGGCCCGGTTCACTAGCCGGAGCGGCCCACCGGTCGGCCCAGCCCTCTGGCGGCTCGGTCCTCGGGCTGGCTCGGTCCTCTGACCGGCGCAGCCCTCTGACCGGCGCAGCCCTCTGACCGGCGCAGCCCTCTGACCGGCGCAGCCCTCTGGCCGGCCCGGCGCACTGGCCGGACCGGCTCTTCTGGCTTGCTTTATCCCTATTTGGCCGGCTGGGCCTGGTCCGGCTTGCCGCGCTGGACGGCGGCGAGCAGCATCTGGGCCACGTCGAGGACCTGGACCTCTTCGCGGGCAGCGCCTTCGGACTGCTTGGCGGTGAGCCCGTCGGAGAGCATCACCCGGCAGAACGGGCAGCCCACGGCGATCGTGTCGGCGCCGGTGGCCACGGCCTCTTCGGTGCGGGTGGTGTTGATGCGTTTGCCGAGCTTCTCTTCCATCCACATCCGCGCGCCGCCCGCGCCGCAGCAGAAGGCGCGTTCGGAGTTGCGGGGCATCTCGCGCAGTTCGACGCCGGGCAGGGAGCCGATGAGTTCGCGCGGAGGTTCGTAGATGCCGTTGTGCCGGCCGATGTAGCAGGGGTCGTGATAGGTCACCGGGGTGAGCGCGGCCGGGGTGGCCGGTGCAGTCTCCGCCGGTGCTGTGTCGGTCGGTGCGGCGGCTGGTGCGGCGCTTGGTGCGGCGGTCGATGATGCACCGGCACTGCCCTCGGTTCCGGCGTTGGAGACCGGTGGGGCGGGGCTGTCGATGGGGGCGACGGGGGTCAGTCGCTTCTCGCGCACCAGGCGGTTGAGCAGCTGGGTGTGGTGGACCACCTCGTAGTGGCCGCCCAGCTGGGGGTACTCGTTCTGGATGGTGTTGAAGCAGTGCGCGCAGGAGACCACGATCTTGGTGGCCTTGGACTCGTTGAGCACCTCGACGTTCTGCAGGGCGAGCTGCTGGAACAGGAACTCGTTGCCGGAGCGGCGGGCCGAGTCGCCGGTGCAGGCCTCGCCGTCGCCGAGCACGGCGAAGTCGACCTGGGCCTCGTGCAGCAGGGTGGCGATGGCGACGGTGGTCTTCTTCTGCCGGTCCTCGTAGGCGCCGGCGCAGCCGACCCAGAACAGGTACTCGACCTCGGACAGGTCTTCGATGTCGGCGCCGACCTGCTTGATCTCGAAGGGCAGGTTCTTGGCCCAGTCCATCCGCAGGCGGGGGGCCAGACCCCACGGGTTGCTGTTCTTCTCGAGGTTCTTGAACAGGCCGTTGAGCTCGTTGGGGAAGGCCGACTCGATCAGCACCTGGTAGCGCCGCATGTCGACGATGTGGTCGACGTGCTCGATGTCGACCGGGCACTGCTCGACGCAGGCGCCGCAGGTGACGCACGACCACAGCACGTCCGGGTCGATCACGCCGCCGGTGCCGTCGGCCCCGCCGTTGTAGGCGGCCAGCGGATTGTCCAGCTCGTAACCGGTCTCGCCGATCAGCGGCCGGTCGGCGACCGCCTTGGCCGACCGGAGCAGATCCAGCCCGGAACCGCCGAGCCCGAGACTGCCCTTGCCCGCGTCCGCCGCCGGGGCACCGGCCGCGCCACCGGCGGCCTCGGCCTCCTTGCGGGCCTCTTCGGAGGCCAGCAGCCAGGGAGCCTTGGCGTAGGCGTTGTCGCGCAGCGACATGATCAGCATCTTCGGCGACAGCGGCTTGTCGGTGTTCCAGGCCGGGCACTGCGACTGGCAGCGCCCGCACTCGGTGCAGGTGGAGAAGTCGAGAAGACCCTTCCAGGTGAACTTCTCGACGGCGCCGACGCCGAGCGCCGCGTCCTCGTCGAGCTCGTCGATGTTCTCGAAGTCGAGCACCTCGCCCTTGAGCGAGATCGGCTGCAGCGGGCCCAGGCTGGTGGTCGAGGGGCCCACCCGCGAGGGCGTGGGGTTGCGCTTGAACCAGATGTTGGGGAAGGCCAGGAAGCGGTGCCAGGCCACACCCATCGTGGTGTTCAGCCCGATCGTGATCGCCCAGGACATCGAGATCGCGATCTTGATGCCGGCGACCAGCACGATCAGGTTCTCGAGCGTGCTGTCGGACAGGCCGCCGAACGCCGAGCCCAGCAGCTGCCCGACCGGGTAGTGCCACCCGTTGCCGTGCTCGTGGTCGATCGCGTACTCGAGGCTGCGCAGCAGCAGGATGCACACCATCACGCCGAGGATCACCAGCTCGACGAAGTATGCCTGCCAGAAGGTCGAGCCGAAGAACCGGCTCCGGCGGCCCTGGCTGCGCGGGTGCTGCTTCTGCCGCACCGCCATCAGCAGCAGGATGCCGCCCAGGCCGATCACCGACAGGCCCTCGGACACCCATTCGTAGGGCGGGAACGCGCCCACCAGCCAGAGCCGGAAGTGCGGGTCGAAGATCTGCCCGTACGCCGTGACCAGGGTGAAGAACAGGAAACCGAACCCGACCATGGTGAACCAGTGCGCCACCGCGACCAGCGGCAGCCGCGCCATCCGGGTGTGGCCCAGGAACTCCACCACCAGCGTCCGGGTACGCGCCACCGGGTCTGCCGTGCGTGAGCGGTCGGGCTCGCCGAGCCGGATGACCTGCACGAAGTTGGTGACGGCGCGGGCCAGCAGCGCGACCCCCGCCACGGTCATGGCAAGGCTCACCACGATGACCGCGATCTGGAGCGGAGTGTTCATGCGGGGTGGTACTCCTGTCGGGATACGCGCCCGGGCCGAGTGCCGGGTTGCGTCGGTGTCGTGCGGATCCAGCTTACGGACGGCGAATGCCCGGGCATGCACCGCTCCTGTGACCCAGGTCTCCTCCGGTGGGGTGGACGGGTGGTGCCCGATGTCCGACATGGTTCCACCGGGCACCGACAGAATGCCGGCGGCCGAGGTAGGGGCCGGTTCAGAGGCCGATCCGGCGGTACCGGGCCAGGCGCTGGGCGAGTCGCTGCTCCGGGTCCACGCGGAGCACCTGCAGCAGTTCGTGCTCCAGCACCGTTCCCACCCGCCGCAGGAACCCGTCCGCGTCGTCTTCGGCGAACTCGCGCACCACGGTGTCGACGATCCCGTCGCGCAACAGGTCGCGGGCCCGCACCCCCTGGGCCTGAGCCAGCTCGGCCGCCCGTTCCGGCGCCCGGTAGAGGATCTGCGCCGCACCCTCGGGCGGCAGCGGCGAGATCCAGCCGTGCTGAGCCGCCACGACCCGGTCGGCCGGCAGCAGGGCCAGCGCCATCCCGCCCGCGCCCTGCCCCAGCACCAGGCACACGGTGGGCGCGGCCAGGGTGGTCAGGTCGGCCAGCGACCGGGCGATCTCACCGGCCAGCCCGCCCTCCTCCGCCTCCCGCGAGAGCGCGGCCCCGGCGGTGTCCACGATCGAGACCAGCGGCAGGCCGAGCTCGGCGGCCAGCCGCATGCCCCGCCGGGCCTCGCGCAGACCGGCCGGGCCGATCGCGGCGCCGGCCTCGGCCCGGCGGTCGTGGCCCAGGACGACGCACCCGGCGTTGCCGAACCGGGCCAGGGCCAGCAGCATCGCCGGATCGGCCTCGCCCTGCCCGGTGCCGTTCAGGGGCACCACCGTGTCGGCGGCGACCTTCAGCAGTTCCCGCAGCCCCGGTCGCCGCGGATCGCGGGAACGCACGATCGAGTCCCAGGCCGGCTGGTCGGGCACCTCGGCCACGTCCGTGGTGGCCAGCCCGGGTTCCAGCGGCCGCGGAGCGTCGGGTGCGGACGAGCCGGTGAGCACGGTGAGCACGGTGAGCGCATCGATGGCCACCCTGCGCAGTTCCTGCGGCCCGACCACGGCATCGATCAGTCCGTGCCGGAAAAGGTTCTCCGCGGTCTGCACTCCTTCGGGAAATGGTTCCCCGTTCAAGGCCTCGAACACCCGCGGCCCAAGAAAGCCGATCATTGCCCCGGGCTCGGCCGCGCACAGGTGCCCGAGCATTCCCCAGGAAGCCAGCACCCCGCCCATCGTCGGATTCCGTAGGTAGACCAGGTAGGGCAGCCCGGCGGCCCGGTGGGCGGCGACGGCGGCGGAAATCTTGACCATCTGCAAAAAGGCGACCGTGCCCTCCTGCATGCGAGTGCCGCCCGAGGCCGGTGAGGCGATGAGCGGCAGCCTCCGCTCCCGCGCCCGGTCGGCGGCGGCCACGAAACGCTCGGCGGTCGCCACCCCGATCGAGCCACCGAGGAACGAGAAGTCGCCGACAACCAGCGCGACCGCCCGCCCACCGAGCCGCCCCTCGCCGGTGACCAGCGACTCGTCCAGGCCGCTGCGCTCGCGGGCCGTGCGCAACGCCGTTGCGTAGGACCGGTCCACCGGTCCGAGACGCTCGTGCTCCACCGGCTCGTCCCAGGAGCGCCAGCTGCCCTCGTCCAGGGTCTGCTCGATCAGTTCGTAGGCCCGCACGGTCCCAGTGTGCAACGGCACTGCACTTGCCAGGAGTGGCGGCCGGGCCCTTCCCTGGTGGGGGAACGGCGCACCACAGTCGGTGAACCCGGAAAAGAATCGGCGATCCGATGCAACGCCAGGCACTTCCGCAGGCGTCTGGAGCACGCTGCACCCGAAGGCGGTGAAAGAGCGAGCACGGTGAGCACATTGCGAACCGGACTCGGTATTAGCCCGTTGGGCGGGAACCGCGTCGGGTCGGTGTATCCGTCCGCTACGGTCAAGTATCTGTCGGGGCGGGCAGCGGAACTCGAACGTGAAGAACAGAAGAAGTAAATCCAGAGCAAGGGGTGGGGTAGTGACCACGCGTTCCAAAGTCATGGCATTCGCAGGCTTCGGCCTGGCGGCCGCGGTCGGGATCAGCGGCTGTGGCTCGGACTCCGGCAGCGCCTCCGGCGACGCCGGCTCGGGCGTAGCCCAGAGCGACGGCACGCCCAAGGGCGAGGTGATCGCCGCCTTCCAGGGCCTCAACGAGTCCAGCAACGCCGGCTTCACCCTGAAGCTCGAGAGCAGCCCGGAAGACATCAAGAAGATCAACGCCGCGCAGGACGCCGCCGACAAGATCGACGCGGCCGACCGCAAGGCGATCGAGCAGGTCCTGTCCGGCAAGGTCACCATGAACATGACCGCGCCGGACGGCAAGACCTTCGGTGACCTCACCAAGGAGTCCACCGCCAACCAGGACGCGCAGGCCCTCCTGCAGGACCCGGCCGCGCTCGAGGCCGCCCTGAAGGGGCAGGGTTCCTTCGCCATGTCCGTGGTCCTCGAGGACTCGGGCCTGTTCGAGTTCGTCACCAAGGACGGCGTGATCTACGTCCGGGCCGACGTGGACAAGATCGCCGAACTGGCTGAGCAGAACGTCTCCGCCCTGGAGTCCCAGCTCGGTCAGCTGCCGCCGGTCATCGCCACCCCGGTGCAGAAGCTGCTCGACGGTGAGTGGGTCTCGCTCGACCTGATCGCCACCGTCAAGAGCCTGGACGAGCAGGGGGTGCTCGACCAGATCCCGCAGGAGACCGTGAGCCCCACCGTCGACCAGGCCAAGGTCCAGGCCTTCCTCGACTCGCTGAGCGCCTCGTTCGAGGCCGACGCGCAGATCGACGAGATCGACGGCGGCGACCGGGGCGACGGCTACCGGGTCACCGTGCCGGCCAAGAAGATCGCCACCTCGGTGCAGAACGACCTGATCGGCGTGGTCGGTCAGGAGTCGGCCGACGAGATCCGTGACTCGATCAAGGAGATGCCGGAGAAGGACATCGCCTTCGACGTCTTCGTCAAGGACGACAAGCTCACCGGTGTGAACCTGGACCTGGTCCAGTTCCTCGACAAGCCGGTCGAGGACGCCACCTTCGCGGTCGACCTGGCGGTCGACGCCGAGGCCAGCGCCGTGCAGGTGCCGGGCAACGCCACCGCGGTCGACATCAAGGGCATCTTCGGCCTGATCCCGGCCGACTCGCTCTCCGGCCTGGCCGGTGGCGGCACCGGTCTCTGATCGCCGCACCGCTCGACTGCGGGCCGGAACCCACGACGGGTTCCGGCCCGCAGTCGTTTGCCCGCCGCAGCGGCGTTCGCCGTCAGGAAGAACCCGCTCCGCGGGTCAGAGGGGATGCTGGTCGGCGAAGTCGACCAGGAACACCCACAGGCCGACGATCTCGGCGCACACCGCCAGCAGCGCCACCATGGTCTGGACCCCGCGCGACTGCCCCGGCAGCATCGCCTTCGCCGCGCCCTTGTTGAACTTCCAGAGCTTGTTCCAGAGCCAGTTCACCATGTCGACGAAGACGAAGAACATGTCCCGGACGAGTCGCCCCGTAGCGTCAATCATCGCCAGTACTCCCGCTTCGTCGTCACGCCTTCCGCCCGCTCACCCGGCTCGCTCAGGTGTTCCATTCTGATCGCGGCGGTAGCGAGGACGGGATGCACCGGCACTGTCGGGCCGTACCCCTGGCCGATCGAACCCTCTCCGCCGCGATCTGTGCAGCATTGTCTCAATCGGGCCGCTCACTCCTGGCCGCGGGCTGAGAGGCTGGCCCCATGGACCTGGAACCGATGACCGCACCCGGCGACCCGAACCTCACCGCCCCCGTCATCACCAGCGAGGACGGCTTTCCGCGGACCGTCCTGAGCGAGCGCCACCCCGAACTGCTGCGCAAGGTGCTGGACGGCGTCCCTTACCCGCCAGAGATCCGTGCCGCAGTGAACGGCCTGGCCGAGGAGATCGAGGGGCCGATCCTGCCGCTGTCCGACACACACGCCGACGCGCGGCAGTGGGCCGAGTGGTCCGCGCCCTACCTGGGCAAGAGCTGGTACGAAGTGCCGTTCTTGTGGGCCGAGAACTACTTCTATCGCAAGCTGCTGGCGGCCACCGGCTGGTTCGGCCCCGGCCCTTGGCAGGGGGTGGACCCGTTCGGCCCGCAGAAAGACGCCGAGCTGGCCGGACCCGCGGTGCAGGCCGAACTCGAGGCGCTGAGCGGACTGGAGAACATCCCCGAAGGCGAACTGATCGACTCGCTCGTCCTGGCTGCGCTCTGGGGGAACCGCGCGGATCTGGGCTTCCAGTTGCAGAGGCCGGCGGCGGGCGGCCGTCAGCCGGCCGGAGAAAACCTGATTGAGGACGATCGGGCCACCTTGATCCCGCTGCTCGCCGATGCGCGCGACATCGTTTGGGTCACTGACAACATCGGCCGCGAACTTCTGCCCGATCTGGTGCTCGCCGACCGGCTTCTCCTGCTCCATCCGGGTATTACCTTCCGGTTGCACGTGAAACCCAGTCCGTACTTCACCTCGGACGCCACTCCCATCGACGTTCTGAAAACGGTGCAGCGACTGGTCGACGGTCCGGGGGTCGCCTCCCAGATCGGGCACCGGCTGCGCAACTCCCTGTCGGAGGGGCGCCTGCGGATCGATGCGCATCCCTTCTACGTAGCGCCCCTGACCTTCGACCAGGCTTCTGAAGACCTTCAAAAGACTTACGCAGAAGCGGATCTCACCGTAGTGAAGGGCGATCTGAACTATCGAAGGCTGGTCGGTGACGTCGCCTGGCCGGCCACCACCGAGTTCGCCGCGATGACCAGCTACTGGCCGGGGCGGGTGGCGGCCCTGCGCACGCTGAAGTCCGACGTGCTGGTGGGCCTGGATGCAGACCGGCTGGCCGAGCTCGACAGTACCGGTGAGAAGTGGCGCACCAGCGGGAATTACGCGGTGATCCAGGTGCGGTAAAGTCAGCGGCCGAGGCCGGACTGGATCGCGAACACCACCAGCTGGGCCCGGTCTCGTGCCTGCAGCTTGACCATGGCCCGGCTGACGTGGGTGCGCACGGTGTCGGCGGAGACCACCAGTTCCTCGGCGATCTCGGCGTTCGACCGGCCGGTGGCCACCCAGGAGACGATCTCACGCTCGCGCTCGGTGAGGTCTTTCAGGCGCGGATGTGGTTGCCGGGCGGGCGAACTCGTACCGAACTGTTCGATCACCCGCCGGGTCACCGAGGGGGCCAGGAGCGACCCGCCCTCGGCAACTACTCTGATTGCCTCCAGAATTGCTTTCGGGGCGGCGTCTTTCAGCAGGAACCCGCTGGCGCCGTGACGCAGTGCCTCGAAGACGTACTCGTCCAGTTCGAACGTGGTCAGCATGACCACGCGCACGGTGGACAGGGCCGGGTCGGCGGCGACCTCGGACAGCAGCCCGAGGCCGTCGAGGGCGGGCATGCGGATGTCGCAGAGGACGACGTCGGGGCGGGTGCGGCGGATCAGGGCCAGGCCCTCGCGCCCGTCGCCGGCCTCCCCGGCCAGCGCCAGGTCGGACTCGGTGCCGATCAGGGTGGACAGCCCCATCCGGACCAGCGGCTGGTCGTCGACCAGGGCCACCCGGATCACGACGGCACCGGGATCGTCGCATTGACCACGAAACCGGATGCCACCACAGGGGTCTCGAGATGACCGCCGATGTTCTCGACCCGTTTTCGCATTCCGGCGATGCCCATGCCCAACGACGAGGAGGCGGTCTGGGCACCCACCCCGTCGTCGGCGATCGTGACCGACAGCCGCCCACCGGAAAGCCGGAAGGTGACCACCGCGCGCTGGGCCTGAGCATGGCGCAGCACGTTGGTCAGCGACTCCTGAACCACGGCGTAAACCACCTGCCCCACCTCGCCCGGAAGTTCGGACGGTTGGGGGACGTCTGACGGCAGTTCGACGGTCAGCCCGCCCGAGCGCACCCGTTCGAGCAGGGGACGGATGTCGGCCAGGCCGGGGGCGGGGGCCCGGGTTGCGGTGCCGGAGCTCATGACGGCCAGTTCGCGGCGCAGCGCCGTCAGCGAGTCCTGGCTGGAGGAACGGATCGCATCGAGACTCTGCCGCAGCCGCTGGTCGTCCTCGGCCGGGATGGTGGTCTTGTCCAGCACGTGCATGGCCACCTGGGCGTGCATGGCGATCACGGCCAGGCCGTGGCCCACCCCGTCGTGCAGCCCCTGGGCCATGCGTAGCTGTTCTTCGGTGGCCGAACGCCGGGCCTGTTCGGCGCGCAGGTCTTTCCGGTCGTTGAGGCGGAGGCCGGCCAGGCTGCCGCCGAGCGTGAGGGCCAGGACGCCCAGGGCCTGCCAGGCGGTGACGTGGCCGGGCGCCTCGTGCACGATCGCCTTGACCGCCAGCCCGGTGGTGAGCAGGACCAGGGCCGGAAGTATCACAGGCCGGAGGGCGGGCCAGCGCAGCCGCTGAGCAGCGATGAAGGCGGTCATCGGCATCACGGCGAACAGCGGGCCGTTGGGCAGGCCCAGGGCGAAGTAGGCGCCCACTGCGGCGCCGGCGACCAGGACCGCGGGCCGGGGGTGCCACCAGGCGGCGGGCAGACACAGGGTCGCGATGCCGGCCAGGACCAGCACCGGCAGCACCTGGCGGCTGTCTTCGTGGGCAGCACCGACCGACCCGATGAAGAGCAGCGCTGACACCAGAGGGGTGTACCAGGAGCCGCGCACCGGGCCGGGTTCGGTCATGTTTCGAGACTAGGTGTGCCCACCGACAGACATGTACGCCCGCGTGCGGCCCTTGTCTACGCAGATCTGCGTACCCGTCGGCCCTCGGCCGTCGGACGACCGGAGCGGTCGTGACCGGGAACGTTGCCGCCATGACGAATTCACCGGACGTGGTCGTGACCACGGATCGACTGACGAAACGCTATGGGACGGGCGAGAGCGCCAGACTCGCCGCGGACGCCGTGAGCCTCAGCGTGCGGCGGGGCGAGGTCTACGGGTTTCTCGGGCCCAACGGCGCCGGCAAGACCACCACGTTACGCATGGTGCTCGGCCTGATCCGGCCCACTTCCGGTTCCGCCACGGTGCTGGGCCGGCCCTCCGGGGAGCCGGAGGTGATGGCACGGGTGGGCGCGCTGATCGAGGGTCCGGGCTTCTACCCGTTCCTCTCCGGCCGGGAGAACCTCCAGGTCATGGCCCGGTATCGGGGACTGTCCGGCTCGGCGGCCGAGATCGCGCTGGAACGGGTGGACCTGGCTGGGCGCGGCGACGACCGGTTCCGGTCGTACTCCCTGGGCATGAAGCAGCGTCTCGGCGTGGCCTCGGCCCTGATGGGGGAGCCGGAGGTGATTGTGCTGGACGAGCCCACCAACGGCCTGGACCCGGCCGGTATGCAGGACATGCGCCGGCTCATCGTTTCGCTGGCCGAGGGCGGGACCACGGTCGTGCTCTCCAGTCATCTGCTCGCCGAGGTACAGGAGATCTGCGACCGGGTGGGAGTGATCAACAACGGACGTCTGTTGCGGGAGTCCACTGTCACTGAACTTCGTGGGGGTGCGCTTCTGCGCGTGCGCGCCACCCCGCCGGAGACAGCTCTGGCCGTGGCGATGCGGATCGCCGGGGACGACGGCGTGCGCCGGGCCGGGCCTGTGGGCAATCCCGGCGGCCCTGTGGAAAAGCGGCGCGGCCACCCGCACGACGCAGACACTCTGGTGCTCGACCTACCCCCTTCCGCGGCCCCCGAGGTCGCGCGTGTCCTGGTCGCCGAGGGTGCCGACATTCTCGAGATTGCGCCTCTGGAGCGCAGTCTCGAGGAAGTGTTCTTTGAGATGACGTCCGCGACAGCGGAACCGGCGGTTGTCCCCAACGGGCGCACCGGCGTCCACAATCTGTGAAAAAACCTGTGGATAGAGGACTGACTGGAATGACTGCGATCGTGAACAGTGCACGGGCCGAACTACTTCGGCTGCGCCGCTGGCCGACGGTGTGGGTCACCCTGGGGGCCTGGCTCTTCCTGGCCTGCCTTTTCGGTTATGTTTTCAATTACGTCGCCTACACGACGGGTGGCAGCAACTTCGCCAGTGAAGAGCTGGGCCGCCAGGAGATCTTCGCCGCGCTGCTGCCCGAGGCCCTGCCCTCGGTGCTCGTCCAGGGCATGCCGATGTTCGGTGGGGCGCTGATGTTGGTGCTCGGCGCCATCTCGGCCGGCAACGGCTACGCCTACGGCACCTGGAAGACGATCTACACCCAGGGGCCCTCGCGCTCGGCCGTGACCGCCGGTTCGCTGCTGGCCCTCACCGCCTTCGTGCTGGGCGTCCTGCTCGCCACCCTGGCCCTGTTCGCCACCATCACCGGGCTGATCGCGCTGACCGAGGCCGAGTCGGTGGTGTGGCCCGCCTTCGCCGAGCTGGCGCGCTCTTTCGGCGCGGGATTCCTGGTGCTCGAGATGTGGATGCTGGCCGGTTACTTCCTGGGCACGGTGGCGCGCGGCCCGGCCCTGTCGGTCGGCCTCGGCCTGGTCTGGACCCTGGTGCTGGAGATGCTGCTGCGCGGGGTCGGCGGGCTGCTCGGCCCGATCGAGACCTTCACCCAGCTCCTCCCCGGGACTGCTGCGGGTTCTCTGGTCGGGGCCGTCATCGGAGGTGACGCAGCCGCCTTGGACACCCCGGGCGTCCTCGATGTGCTCTCCGGACCGACGGCCGCGCTCTCCATGGCGGTCTACCTGGTCGTCCTCGCGATCGGGACGATGCTCCTGATCAGACGGCGGGACGTGGCCTGATCGAGCTCAGGGGCAGGCACGGAAGGCGCTCAGGGGGCACCTCGCCAGCGGTACTCGATCTCCGGCCGGCCGGTGCCCCCGTAGCGCGATCCCCGGGTGGCCAGGCCGGTCTCGACCAGGTACTCCAGATAACGCCGGACCCCGACCCGGGACATGCCGATGGCCTCGGCCGCGCCCATCGCGGTGAGCGCCCCCTCGGCGGCCCGCAGCGCGCCGATCACCCGCTCCAGCGAGTCGGCGCTCATGCCCTTGGGCAGTTGCTGCTCGGTGGCGCCGCCGCGCAGGTCGCCGAGCAGCCGGTCGACCTCGCGCTGGTCGATCTCCTCACCGGTGCCGGTGGCCCGGCTGAGCTGGGCGCGGAACTCGGCGTAGCTGGTGAGGCGGTCGCGCAGGGTGGCGAAGGTGAACGGCTTGAGCAGGTACTGGGCCACCCCGTTGGCCACCGCGCCGCGCACGATCGCCAGGTCGCGGGCCGAGGTGACGGCGATGACGTCGGCCTGCACCCCGCGCGCCCGCATGATCCGGTGCACCTCCAGACCGTGCAGGTCGGGCAGGTTCATGTCGAGCAGCACCAGGTCGACCGGCTGGTGGGTGACCTCGTGCAGCGCCGCGGCCCCGGACCGGGCCAGCCCGACCACGGCGAACTGCGGCAGCCGGCGGACGTACTCGGCGTGGGCCCGGGCGGCCAGCTCGTCGTCCTCGACCACCAGCGTGCGGATCGTCCCGGTCACCGGCGCACCACCGCGGCCAGTGGCAGGCGCACCTCGAACACGGTCTCGTCCAGGTCCTCGTCGCGGTACAGAGAGATCGAACCCCGGTTGCGCTCCACCGCCTGCCGCACCAGAGCCAACCCCAGTCCTCTTCCGGCGCCGGGCTTCCCGGCCACCCCGTTGAGCCCGAACCGGCCGGCGTCGGCCTCCTTGGTGGACCAGCCGCGTTCGAAGATCCGCTCCGGTTCGACGATGCGCGGCCCGGAATTACTCACCCTCAGGCACAGCTCGCCCAGATCGTCGGTGACCCGCGCGGCCACCGACACCCGGCGGTCTCCCGGTGCCGACAGCGTTGCCTCGAAGGCATTGTCGATCAGATTGCCCAGCACGGTGAGCAGGTCGCGGGACGGCACGACGCCGTCCGGCACCTCCAGATCGGTGGGGAACTCCAGTCGGATGCCGCGTTCGGCCGCCTCGGCGGCCTTGCCCAGCAGCAGCGCGGCCACCACCGGTTCCTGCGACTGACTGATCACCCGGTCGGTGAGTTCCTGCACCCCGGCCAGTTCCGAGGTGGCGAACTCCAGGGCCCGGTCGGTCTCGCCGAGCTCGATCATGGTGATCACCGAGTGCAGCCGGTTGGCCGACTCGTGCGCCTGCGAGCGCAGCGACTCGGTCAGGCTGCGGGTCTGGCTGAGCTCGTCCGACAACGCGACCAGATCGGTGTGATCGCGCAGGGTGACCACACTTCCGAGCGTGCGACCGTTCCAGCGGGCGGGGGACTGGCTGACCACGAGCACACCCTCGCGGGTCAGGTGCAGTTCGTCGACCAGAGTGTCGTCGCGGCCGATCGCCTCGGTCAGGCCGTCGGGCAGCGGGAGCTCGGCCAGGCGCCGGCCGATCGCACTCTGGTCCAGGCCGAGCAGGCGCATCGCCTCGTCGTTGATCAGCTGCAGCCGGCCCTGCCGGTCGACGATCAGCAGTCCCTCCCGCACGGCGTGCAGCACGCCCTCGTAGAACTCGAACATCCTGGTCAGCTCGGCCTGACCCATGCCCAGCGTCTGACGCTTCAGGCGGCGGCCCAGGGCATAGGCGACGACGGCCCCGGCCACCAGGACCCCCGCGCCGACGGCGAACAGCGGCGGAAGCTGCTCCTGAACGAGTGCTCCGACGTTGTCGATCGTGATACCCACGGCGACCAGCGCGACCACGCCGCCACCGACGTCCTTAATTGGTGCCACTGCCCTGACCGAAGGGCCGAGCGTGCCGGTGTAGGTCTCGGTGAACGCCTCGCCGGTGCGGGCCGGCTCGGTGTGCCCGAGGAACTTCTGGCCGATCAGATCCGGGTTGGCGTGGGTGAACCGGGTGCCGTCGGGGCTCATCACGGTGATGAAGTCGGTGTCGGTGGCCTGCCGGATCCGCTCCACGTAGGGCTGCAGGACGGCGGAGGGGTCGGTGGTGTCCAGCGCCCGGAGCACGGTCGGTTCCAGCGCGATCGTCTCGGCCAGGGCCAGCACCTCGTGCGCGGTGGCGTCCCGGGCACGGTCGTGGGTCTGCACGTAGGCGGCCACCACCGTCGATCCGACCAGCAGCACGACGGCGGCGACGACCAGCCCGAAGGCCTGCCGGGCCACGCTCCAGTGCCGAGGGTCCATAGCCACAGTCTGCCGATGTCATCGCCTTACTCAATGACCGAAAGCGCGACCGTCGCTCGAAGGGCGGGCAACCTCGTCCGCAGTGGCGCAGTTCACAGCGAGCCCGACCATGGGTTCGAAGCGGACGCGCAGGCGCACGACACCTCATTCGACGACGCAGGAGGCGGCCATGTCCGAGATCCCCGCAGCGAGCAGCCCGGCCCCACAACCAGCGGATCCCCCGGCCGCCCCGAAGAAACAGCACAAGGACCGCACGCACATCCTCTACCTGTCGGTGATCGCGGCGGTGGTGATCGGGGCGATCGTCGGCCTGGTCGCCCCGGGCGTCGGGGAGTCGCTGAAGCCGCTGGGCACCGGGTTCGTGGCGCTGATCAAGATGATGATCGCGCCGATCATCTTCTGCACGATCGTCCTGGGTGTCGGCTCGATCCGGGAGGCCGCCAAGGTCGGCAAGGTCGGTGGGCTGGCCCTGGGCTACTTCCTGGCGATGTCCACCCTGGCCCTGGTGATCGGCCTGGCGGTCGGCAACATCCTGCACCCCGGCGACGGCCTGGACCTGTCCGGCCTGGCCGGCTCCGGCGCCGAGGCGGCCGGTGAGGAGCACACCAGCACCACCGACTTCATCCTGGGCATCATCCCCACCACGATCGTCTCGGCGCTGACCGAGGGCGAGGTGCTGCAGGCGCTGCTGGTCGCCCTGCTGGTCGGCTTCGCGGTGCAGCAGATGGGCGAGACCGGCCAGAAGGTGCTGGGCGCGATCGGCGTCATCCAGAAGCTGGTCTTCCGGATCCTCAGCATGATCATGTGGCTGGCCCCGGTCGGTGCCTTCGGCGCGATCGCCGCGGTGGTCGGTGCGACCGGCGTCGACGCCCTGGTCAGCCTGGCCCGGATCATGATCGCCTTCTACCTGACCTGCGCGATCTTCGTCTTCGTGATCATGGGCCTGATCCTGCGCCTGGCGGTCGGGCTGAACATCTTCTCGCTGCTGAAGTACCTGGGCCGGGAGTTCCTGCTGATCGTCGGCACCTCGTCCTCGGAGTCGGCGCTGCCCCGGCTGATCGCCAAGATGGAGCACATGGGCGTGTCGAAGCCGGTCGTCGGCATCACGGTGCCCACCGGCTACTCGTTCAACCTCGACGGCACCGCGATCTACCTGACCATGGCCTCGCTGTTCATCGCCGAGGCGCTGGGCAACCCGCTGAGCATCGGTGAGCAGATCTCCCTGCTGGGCTTCATGATCATCGCGTCGAAGGGCGCGGCCGGCGTCACCGGAGCGGGTCTGGCCACGCTGGCCGGCGGTCTGCAGTCGCACCGCCCCGACCTGGTCGACGGGGTGGGCCTGATCGTCGGCATCGACCGGTTCATGTCCGAGGCCCGCGCGGTGACCAACTTCGCCGGCAACGCGGTCGCCACGGTGCTGATCGGGCACTGGGTGGGCGAGTTCGACAAGGAGCAGGCGCTGCGCACGTTCCGCGGGGAGAGCCCGTTCAACGAGGCGACGCTGGTGGACGACCACGCCGCTCCGGCGGTGCACGGTGACTCGGACGCTTCGGTGGCGGTGACCGGTCGCTCGGAGAAGGTCTCGGTCTGAGGTTTTCGAACTGCTCTGACGACGAACGGTTCCTGAGGACGTCCTCGGGGACCGTTCGTCGTGCATTTGGGGCTTGAGGGGTACATGGGTAGAACGGTCCCGTTGAGCCCTGGGTGAAAGGATGCTCTTTCGGGCAGTTCGCTGAGACGATCTTGTCCAGTTCGTACCTTTCTTTTGTGAAGCGCCGTTTCAATCCGCCGCCCGGCTGGCCCCGGCCGCCCGAGGGCTGGCTGCCGCCTCGGGGGTGGCAGCCCGACCCGTCCTGGCCGTTGGCGCCGTTCGGCTGGCAGTACGTAGTAGAAGATCCAATGAGGGACGAGGGGCGCCTGGCTCCCACGGTCTCCGACGCCGTCGAGCGGTCCGAGTGGCTTCGGGACACACCGGCCCCGCCCGCCGAGAGCGTTCTCCCCGCCGTGCAGGCGGCCCGGGCTGCCCAGGTGGCCCGGCAGTGGGCCGGGCTGGACGAGAATCCCCCGGTGCACGAGTTCGGCACCGTCCGCTGGGCCGGAGAGGGCGATACGCCCGACGCCGGGCTGGATCTGTCCCGCCCCGAGCCCTCCGAGTCCTGGGTGCCGGTGGGCACATGGCGGGTAGGTGCCGTCCCCGCCGGGGGCCGCCCCTCCGATGGGCCGGACGAATCGCTCGGGGTCGTGAGCGCCCCCGACGCCGCTCACTGGCTGGACCGTCTCTACGGCCCCTCAGACCGCGCGCCCGACCCGGCGGGCATCCCGGAGTACGACCTGGGCTCGCTGAACCGCCCCAACCGTCGCGCAGGCGCCCCAGCGCACGCCGCGAACGACCCGGGCCGCTTCCGCAACCTCGTCGAGAACCAGATCCCCGTCCAGGCCCACGGCTCCGACCGCCGCGCCAACTGGCCCCGCAAGCGCATCGTCCTGCCCATGGTCGTCCTGGTCGGCGTCGCCGGTTTCAGCCTGGGCCGCGGCGCCCTGGATGTCGTGAACCCGACCAAGGGTCAGGTCACCCTCGCCGACCCGCCCCTCCTGGCCGGCCAGAAGGCGCCCAGTGGCTACCTCGTGACCGCCGCCCCCAAGCCCAAGCCCACACCGACGTCCACTGTTGAGAGCAAGCAGTCGGGCGGGGGTAAGCACAAGGCCGCGGTGCCCACGCCCGAGGCCACCGCCGCCGAGAAGAAGGCCGAGGCCCAGTCCACCGGCAAGGCGGCCACGCCCAAGGCCGGCGAGCGCCCCCGCACCACCGTCACCAGCACCACGATCAAGACCCCGGGCCCGGGCACACAGTGGTCCCGCACCAGCCGCAGCGACGTCCCCACCACGGGCGCCGACGACGAGAAGCGCCGCTCCGACCGCAACCGGGACTACGACCGCGAGCGCAACCGCGACCGTGACGAGGACCGCCGCGGCCGCCACCGCAAGCCCGACCGTGCCACCCCCTGGCAGTGCGACCCCAACTACTCCGTCAGCTGCGTCCCCATCGCCTCCGACGTCGACTGCCTGTCGGCCGGCGGCGACGGCCCCGCCTACCTCGCCGCCCCGGCCCGGGTCATCGGCCGGGACATCTACAACCTGGACACGAACGGCGACGGCTGGGCCTGCGAGCGCTGGTGACCCGCCGTGTGCCGAGAGTGACGAATGCGGCGCTCCGGGTGCATCTGGCCGCCCCACGTTCACTGAGTTAGTACTTCGGGTGCAGACCCGCTAAGGTAGTCACCGCTCCCCCCGACAGGGAGGAGCGAGCGCCCGTAGCTCAACGGATAGAGCATTTGACTACGGATCAAAAGGTTAGGGGTTCGAATCCCTTCGGGCGCACTCGTTGAGACAGCGACATGAACGGCCCCTGAGCAGCGGAAACGCAGCTCGGGGCCGTTTGTGTTTGGGTGCGGTTCGGCGACCTGGTCGGGCGGGGTGAGTGACTGAATGAGTGACCATGGCTGAGGAGCAACAGTCGGGTGCTGCGGCGTGAGCGTGGTCTGAGGTGTCAGCGTAGGACGGTGAGCCAGGCGTTGGCAGTCTGGCCCTTCTTCCACTTGACCTCGATCAGATGATCGTGGGCCCAGTGGTCAGGCACCGTAAAGGTGACGTACGCGCGGCCGTTGGCATCGGTGCGAATGGAACGCAGCACGCCATCGTCGGACGATCCGCCAATTCCAGGGTCCTCCGCATTAGCGCGAGTCTTGTTGCTGAACAGCCTGTACCTGGCGTGGGCCCGTAGCCCGCTGACGACGACCCCGGCTCGAGAGCCGGCGTAGACCCTGTCAGTGCTCAATGCGAGGGACGGACGGGGCGGGGTGACGGTGATCCAGCCGTGGGCTTGCTCGACCAGGTCGGCCCCTTTGGCTTTCTGCAGCTCGATCAGGTGATCGTGCTTCCAGGTCAGCGGCACGACGAGCCGGGTCGAGAATTCGCCTGTCCTGTCAGTCTTTACCCGGGCCAGCACTGTCACCTTTTCCGAGTCCGACACGTCCGTCGAAGAGGGGTCGGTGCGGGTCTGATGACTGATGAGCTCATAGGTTGTGTTGGCTCGCAGCTGGGCCGCGTCCACTCTGATCGTGCGACTGGCCGAGACGGAGCTCGCGCTCAGCGTCAGTGCCGGAGGCGCGTCCTGGTCTGCCGCAGCAGCCTGCGCGACGCCGGTGGCGGACCCGAGAATGGCTGAAAGACCAGCAATCGCAACGCCGATACGGATCATCGTCCGCCCGTCCCCTCTGAAGGCATCCCTGCGACCTATGAAGGGTACGCCTACTCTGGGTAGTTGAGGTTACTGAACGTAGCTCCGCTTATGTGTAGTCAGGAACCTCGGGCCTATGAACGACGATGATTCTTCGGCGCCGGGATGGTCTGTACGTCTGAGACCGGCTCACGGGAGGCTGACGCCATGGGGAAACTGAGTTTTGCGATGAACGTGTCGTTGGACGGCTACGTCGCCGCACCCGGTGACGACCTCGGCTGGAGCGTCCCGAGCGACGAGCTGTTCCAGTGGTGGTCGGACCGGGTGGGGGCGACCGGTCTGGCGCTGTACGGGCGCAGGCTGTGGGAAGGGATGAGTTCTCACTGGCCTACCGCCGATGAGCAGCCCGGCGTCACCCCGGCCCACGTCGAGTACGCCCAGCGCTGGCGGGCCATGCCGAAGGTGGTGTTCTCTTCGACGATCAGCGAGGTCGCCTGGAACGCGCGCCTGTGCGCCGGTGATGCGGTTGCCGAGATAGCCCGGCTCAAGGCCGAGGACGGCGGCGACATGGACATTGCCGGCGCCACGCTCGCCGCGTCGGCGATGCGGGCTGGGCTCATCGACGAATACATCCTGGTCACGGCGCCGGTCCTGGTTGGGGGCGGCAAGCCGTTCTTCACGGCTCTGGACAGTTGGGTGAACCTGAAGTTGGTCGAGACTCGGACGTTTTCCGGAGGTTTGCTTCTGTCTAGGTACGAGACCAGGGGCTAGGAGCCTGGCGTACTCGACATCCGAGACTGGGCGCGACGTGTCGGTTCGGGTGCTGTTCGTCTTCGACCCTTGGTCGCAGGCGATCCTGCTCACGGTGGGGAACAAGGCGGGTGACTGGTCGCGGTGGTACCAAGCAGCGATCCCGGTCGCTGAGCAGGCCTACGAGAGCTGGCTGACGCTTGAGGGAAAGCGAAGGGCTGACCAATGACTGAGTTTCACGACTGGGATGACATTCGAGCCGAGCTCGACGATGGTGACAGTGATGCCCTGGCGAAGGAGCGGGCTCGTACCGAGGCTTGGGCGAGCGCCTTCCATCTTGCTGAGGAGCGTCGACGCCTCGGTCTGACCCAGGCCCAGGTGGCGGAGCTCATGGGCGTCACGCCGGGCCGGGTCAGCCAGATCGAGAACGGTGATCTGGATGTCAACGAGGTGGCGACCCTCAGCCGGTACGCACATGCGCTCGGGGCACGAATGCGCATCATCTTCGACTACGGCGACGATCTTCGTCAGATTGCCTGATGCCCTGCATCGCTGACCGAGTTCCGGAAATTAGTGGCGTTACTCAAGGTTGGGCGTGTGCCTTCCGATGGACGTCCTCATGGTGTCCGGTGTGCGAGCTTCCTGCGGGATCTCGCTGGTCCTGATCGCGCTGATGGCGGGCAGTGGATGCTCTGCGTCCGATCGGGCCGCCGGTGAAGTGGCTACAACGCGGCCCGTTTCCTCCAGCTCTGCATTGTTGTCGGAGCCGATGCTCGGCGTCACCGACTGCCTCTCCGGGTACTCGGTCGGAAGCATCGGCGACTACGCCGCAGGGGGTGGGGAGGCTTCGGCTGATGAGGCCATCGGCTTCCTGACTCGCGCGGTCAGTCGCGAGTGGGGATCGGAACTGCGGCCTGAGACGGTTGCGGCGTCAGATTCGAAAGTGGTCGTCGAGTATCTCAGCGACTCGCGGGTGGTTGCCAGAGGTGCGGTGGTTGCCGTGGGTGACAAGTGGCAGATGGAAGGGCTTTCGCAGTGCACTGCCGGACCGGCGGCGGAGAAATCGCCGGCTTCGGCTGCTGACACGTCATGGCCCTGCTTCACCGAGCTGGCAACGAAGGTCACGCAGGGCGGGAGAGTAGTGGCCCGACCGGAGCTGGTCGGCCTGACGGTGCGGGAGGCGAGGAAGGCTGCCCCTGGGGGCGGGGCGATGGGGCGTAGATTCCGCATTCTTGGAGAGGATGGTGAATGCAACGACCATCATCTTGACGCGTATGCGGACCGTATCAACGTGTTTGTTGAAGACGGGCGAGTCATTTGGGCGTACAACTTCTGACCGGTATGCAGGCCGATAGGCCGGGCTTAGGTCGTAGCGCCAGGCCGTCTTAAAGCAGCGCGAGTACCGTCGTCACCCCTGAAGGAACGGCAGGAAAGGACCAAGCATGCTCACCCTGAGAGCAAAGGCCGGAGTCCTGGTGGGCGGTGTGGTTGCTGCCGCGCTCGCTGCGGGTGTTGCCACCAGTGTGGTTTCGCCTGCCCAGGCCACGGAGTCCGCCCAGGTCACAGAGTCCAACCGGGCTACAGAGTCCAACCAGGCCACAGAGTCCAACCAGGTCGCGGAGTCGGCCCAGGCGGCCGACCTGGACTCGCCGGAGAAGAAGGACATTGCGATGCAGCTGGTCTCGAGCGCGGAGAACTCCTCGCTCGACTGGCGGGCGCAGTACGGGTACATCGAGGACATCGGTGACGGCCGGGGGTTCACCGGCGGCATCATCGGGTTCACCTCGGGCACGCACGACATGCTGGAACTGGTCGAGCGGTACACCGACGAGCATCCGGGCAATGGGCTGGAGAAGTTCCTGCCGGCGTTGCGGGCGGTGGATGGCACGGATTCGACCGCGGGGCTGGGGCAGGCCTACGTGAGGGCCTGGGAGGCCGAGGCGGAGAAGGCTGCGTTCCAGCAGGCGCAAGACGCTGAGCGAGACCGGGCGTACTTCGATCCGGCGGTCGAACAGGCCAAGGCCGACGGGCTGCGGGCGCTGGGGCAGTTCGCCTACTACGACGCGATGGTCATGCACGGTCCGGGCGAGGATCCGGTGAGCTTCGGCGGTATCCGGGCGACGGCTCTTCGTAATGCCACTCCGCCGTCTCAGGGCGGCGATGAAACCGTCTATCTCGATGCGTTTCTCGATGCCCGCAAGGCGGCGATGCTGACCGAGGAGGCACACTCCGAGACCGGGCGGGTGGATACGCAGCAGCGTAAGTTCCTGCGGGAGGGCAACCTCGACCTGGACCCGCCGCTGCGCTGGACCGTCTACGAGGGCGACCCGGTCTACGAGATCCTCTGACCCGGGCTGGAAGATTTTCTGATCCGGCCGGGCCGCGTCATCAGTCAAACCGCACCGTCACCAGTCGATTACGGAAAGACCCTCGCCGGGATTGGGCCTGATGCCCGATTTAGGCGAGGGTCTAGCCGCGCTTAATGCTGCCTCCAAGATCATGCCGCCATGCGTACTCCCTCCACGACGGGCGGCGGCCGGAAGGCCACGTCCTGGCGGCTCTGGACCGTGAGCCTCAGTGCCGTGGTGCTGGCGGTGGCCGGCACCAGCGTCGCGCTGCAGTCGGCCTCGGGTCAGCCGGCCGACACCACCGCAGCCACCTCCAGCAACGCCGCCGCAGCCGACGGTGCAGGCAGTGCCACCAGCGCCGCCAGCGCCGACGGCGCCGGCAGCGCGACCGCCAAGAGCGAGAAGCCGGCCACCGCCACCTCCGAGAAGGTCAAGGAGGCGAAGGTCGTCGAGAGCACCGAGAGCTCGACCACCGTCTCCACGGCCGCGGCCAAGTGCTCACGCACCGCCTCCAAGACCGCGAAGACCAAGGTCACCAACGTCAAGCTGCCCAAGAAGGTCCGGGGCTACGGCTCCGAGGGCGACACCGAGGTCCTGCCGATGGCCGTCGCCGCGGCCCCCAACGGCCAGTCGTGGCTGGCCTGGATGGGCACCGACGAGAAGGTCTACCTGGGCAAGCTCGGCTGCAACGACAAGCTGGTCGGCAAGCCCACCGCCTTCACCGGCATCGACCTGCAGGATGTCGCCGCCGACGCCAAGGGCGGCGTTCTGCTGATCACCAAGAAGGGCCAGTGCGGCACCGGCCCGCTGTGCGGCGGCACCTCCAGCCCCTGCAACACCATGCACATGATCCGGTTCGACAACAGCGGCAAGCTGGTCTGGGACCAGCAGGTCACCAACCTGACCAGCTCGCGTAAGGGCTACGACGACGGCGCCCGCTTCGTCTGGTGGTACCAGCACCACGGTCGGCTCGCCTACGACGGCAAGAACTACGCGGCCTACTTCGGCACCGCGATCACCGTGAAGAACGGCAACTGCGTGGACATCCACCAGGGCGACCGGATGCAGGTGGTCAACAGCAAGGGCAACATCGTCAAGGGCAAGAGCTTCGACTTCGGTTGCAGCCACGCCTGGACGTCGCGGATCGCCTACGACCCGGCCAAGAAGAAGTTCGTGATGACCTGCGCGACCGACAACGAGTGCCGGATCGCCCAGCCGAACCCCTACCGCACCGTCGCGGCCGGCAAGTGTGACGGCACGCTGTTCGGCGGCGACCTGGTGCTGGCCAAGAGGGGCTACTGGACGGCCTGGAGCCAGGGCAACGCGGTCAAGCTGTCCCGCTTCACCACCGGCTCGGCCAACAAGACGGTGGCCCCCGGCGTGTCCAGCCAGCACCCGCACCTGGTCAAGTACGGCAAGAACCGGATGGTGCTGAGCTGGGGCTCCGGCGCCAAGACCAAGGTCAAGATCCTCAACCGTTCCACCGGTGCCACGATCGGCTCGACCCTGACGCTGGGCGTGAAGGACCACGACTACGCCGCCTTCAAGGAGTACAAGGACGGCAGCGTCGCCTACCCCGCTGCGGGCAGCACGAGCTCGCAGATCAAGATCGCCCGCGTGATGCCGATGAGCTGATCCGCGACCACGCGGTCAGCCGGCGCAAAAGACCAGGTGCCCACGAACGTCCTCAATTGAAGGACGTTCGTGGGCACCTTGGTTTTGTTGCCGGACTTCGCTTCAGGCTGGGTTCAGGTTGCCTGGGGCAAGCTGGTCAGCGTCAGACAGCCCGCCGGTCGGCGTTGTCCACCGAGGTCTCTTCGGCCTCGTCGGGCTTCATCCGGCTCGACACCACCAGGCTGGCCACCGTGGTGACGACCAGGGTGCCGATGATGACGGTGAGAGACAGCCAGATCGGGATCTCGCCGCCGAACGGGGCCCAGTCGGCCCAGTGGTACTCGTGCATGGCGTGCAGCACGAGTTTCACACCGATGAAGGCCAGGATGAACGACAGGCCCAGCGACAGGTAGATCAGTCGCTGCAGCAGGCCGCCGATCAGGAAGTACAGTTGGCGCAGCCCCATCAGCGCGAAGACGTTCGCGGTGAAGACCAGGTACGGCTCCTCGGTGAGGCCGTAGATGGCCGGGATCGAGTCGAGCGCGAACAGCAGGTCGGTGCTGCCCAGCGCGACGATCACGAAGAACATCGGCGTGATCAGGCGCTTGCCGGCCTGGGTGATGGTCAGCGAGCGGCCGTGGTACTCGTCGGTCGACGGGAAACGGCGCTTGACCAGGCGCATCAGCGCGTTGTCGACCATCTCGTCATCGTCGTCGTGCTTGCGGTACTCCCTCACCAGGTTGATCGCGGTGTAGATGAGGAACGCGCCGAAGATGAAGAAGACCCAGGCGAACTGCTCGATCGCGGCGGCGCCGAGGGCGATGAAGATCGCCCGGAAGATCAGCGCCAGGATGATGCCGATCGTCAGGGCGTACTGCTGCAGGTGCCGGGGCACCGCCAGCTTCGACATGATGATCAGGAAGATGAACAGGTTGTCGATCGACAGGCTGTACTCGGTCAGCCAGCCGGCGAAGAACTCACCGGCGTAACGCGAGCCCGACGTGGCCCACACGCCCAGGCCGAACACGATGGCCAGGGCCACGAAGGTGGCGACGAAGGCGCCGGCCTCCTTCATCGAGGGTTCGTGCACGTTGCGCCCGATGACGAAGACGTCGAGCGCGAGCACGGCGACCAGGACCACGGTGGTGATCAACCAGGTCGTGGTGGAGACATCCATACGGCACAGGCCTTCCGAGTTGCGGGGTGGTCCGGGTGATCCGGCTGGCCCCAGGGGGTCAGGTCTGGCCGGAAAAGGCGTAGCGTGCCACCCAGCCAGAACACCAACGGTGTCCGGACACACAAAAGTTCCGGATTTCGGGCCCGAGGCGACCCAGCTCACACCGCAAATCGGAAGTCGCGCCTGTCTGTTGCTCTTTCGAACTATTGCGCGGTGAGCCGGATTGCGCTCCAGGACACCGGCGGCAGCTCCAGCCGGAGCACCCCGTCCGCCACCGTGACCCCGGAATTGGCCACCGGAACCACCCGGTCCGGCTCCTCGGCCGTGTTCGTGGCCGAGAGGTCGGAGTCGGTGAGGGTCCACGCCTCGGTGACCGCGAACGTCCCCAGTTCGAAGCCGGCCAGCGGCACGGCCAGGGTGACCGGCTCGCTCAGGTGCCGGTTCACCAGGAACACGCTGACCTCCCCGGTCTCCGGGTCGTGGGTCGCCACCGCGTCCACCACCGGCACCTCACCGAAGCGCTCGGTCTCCTGCACCGGGCCCTGCGGCTCGACCCGCAGCACCTGGCCCCGGGCCAGCCGGGAGGTGATCGCGAACGGGTGGAAGATGGTCTGCCGCCAGGCCGGACCGCCGGCCTCGCTGCGGATCGGCGCGATCACGTTCACCAGCTGTGCCTGGCACGCGGCGGTGACGCGGTCGCTGTGCCGCAGCAGCGAGATCAGCAGACTGCCCACCACCACCGCATCGGTGACGTCGTACTGGTCCTCGATCACCCGGGGGGCGATCGGCCACTCGCTCGAGTCGACCGCGGTGACCCCGGACTGGAAGTCGGACTGACGCCAGACGTTCCACTCGTCGAAGGACACCATGATCTTCTTCTTGCTCTTCAGCCGGGCGCCCACGCTGTCGGCGGTGGCGACCACGCTGTCGATGAAGTGGTCCATGTCCACGCCCGAGGCCAGGAAGCTCGCGACGTCCCCGTTCAGGGGTTCGTAGTACGCGTGGGCGGAGATGTAGTCCACCGCGTCGTAGGTCTCCTCGAGGACCTCCGACTCCCAGGTGGCGAAGGTGGGCATGGAAGAGCTGGAGCTGCCGACGGCCACCAGCTGCAGGTCTGGTTCGGCGGTACGCAGCGCCCGCGCGGTCTCGACCGCCAGTCGCCCGTACTCCCGAGCCGTCTTGTGCCCGGTCTGCCAGGGGCCGTCGAGCTCGTTACCCAGGCAGAACAGCTTCACCCCGTAGGGCTTGTCCACCCCGTTGCTGCGGCGCAGTTCCGCGAGGTGCGTGCGGTCGGGCTGGTTCAGGTACTCGTGCACGTCCAGCGCTTCCTGCACCCCGCGGGTGCCGAGGTTCAGCGCGTACATCACCTCGACCCCGGCCTTGCCCGCCCACCGCATGAACTCGTCCAGGCCGAACTCATTGGTCTCCAGGCTGTGCCAGGCCAGGTCGCGACGCACCGGGCGCTGCTCCCGCGGGCCGATGCCGTCTTCCCAGCGATAGCCCGAGACGAAGTTGCCGCCGGGGTAACGCACCAGGGAGACGCCCATCTCCCGGGTCAGGGCCAGGACGTCCTGACGGAAGCCGTCGGCGTCGGCGGTGGGGTGGTCCGGCTCGTAGATGCCGGTGTACACGCAGCGCCCCATGTGCTCGACGAACGAGCCGAAGATGCGGCGCGACACCGGGGCGACGGTGAATGCGGGATCGAGCCGGAATGACGCGTTGAGCAAGGGTCTCTCCTTCGAGCTACTTGAGGCTGCCGACGGTCAGGCCGCCCTGCCAGTACCGCTGCAGGGTCAGGAAGGCGATGACCAGCGGAACCACCGAGACCAGCGAGCCGACAATGACCAGGGTCCAGAGCGACTGCCCGCTGTTGTTGTTGGAAGTGGCCAGTTGCGACCACAGGCCGATGCCCACCGGAAGCGGGTACAGCTTGGAAGTGGAGAGCATGATCAGCGGGAGGAAGTAGTTGTTCCAGGTGGAGACCACCGACAGCAGCAGCACGGTGATCACCCCCGGCCGCATCAGCGGGAGCGCGACCTGCCAGAAGATGCGCAGCTCACCGGCCCCGTCGATGCGGGCCGCGTCGATCAGTTCGGTGGGGATCGAGCCGCCCGCGTAGACCCGCATCAGGTAGACCGCGAACGGGCTGAGCAGGGAGGGCAGGATCACCGCCCAGATCGTGTCGGTCAGGCCGGCGTTCGAGAACATCACGAACGTGGGGATGACCAGGGCGGTCAGCGGCACCATGACCGACCCCAGGACGGCCGCGAAGAGCGCTGTGCGACCGGTGAAGCGGTACATGGAGAAGCCGTAGCCGGCGAGCACCGAGACGACGGTGCAGCCGATCCCGCCGAGCCCGGCGTACAGCACCGAGTTGCCCAGCCAGCGCAGGTACTCGCCGTTGTTGAAGGTGAACAGGGCCTCGAGGTTGTCGAACAGGTGGAACCCCTCGAACCAGAGCGGCCCGGATCCGGAGAACAGGCCCTCCCCGCTCTTGGTGCTGGCCACCACCAGCCACCAGACCGGCAGCAGGAAGTAGCAGACCAGGGCCAGCAGGGCCAGCTTCACACCGATGTGACGAGGTCTCACGTGAACAGGCCTCCTCGCTTGCGGGTGGCGAACATGAAGATGCCCACCGCCAGGAAGACCACGAAGCCGAGCGCGAACGAGATGGCCGAGGCGTAGTTGAACTGGGCGTAGCTGAAGGCGGTCTCGTAGGCGTAGATGTTCGGCGTGAAGTCCGGGGTGATCGAGCCGTTGGCGATGTTGCGCAGGATCTGCGGCTCGGCGAAGAACTGCAGGGTGCCGATCAGCGAGAAGATCAGGATCACGACCAGGGCCGAGGCGACCAGGGGCACCTTGATCCGCAGGGCGATCTGCCTTCCGTTGGCGCCGTCGATCCGGGCCGCCTCGAACAGCGTGTGGTCGATGCCCTTCAGGGCGGCGTAGATGATGATCATGTAGTAGCCGGACCACTGCCAGGTGACCACGTTGAGCAGGCCGTAGAACACGTTGCCCTGACTGAGCAGGAACGGTGCCTGCACGTTGAACAACGAGGCCACCTGCTCGATCGGCCCGAAACTGGGGCTGTAGAGGAAGCCCCACATCAGGGCGCCGATCACGGCCGGGATGGCGTACGGCAGGAAGATCATCAACCGGCTGAAACTGGCCAGCCGGCCGGTGATCTCGTCCAGCAGCAGCGCGGCCGCCAGGGCCACGACGATCTGGAGCGGGATCACCACCAGCGAGAACCTGAGGACGAACCAGAGCCCCTTGCGGAACGAGGGGTCGCCGAACGCGCGGGTGTAGTTGTCGAACCCGGCGAACGTGGTGCCGGTGGCCAGGCCCTTGGTGTAGAGGCTGAGGTAGCCGGCGTAGAGCAGGGGAGCGACCAAGAAGGCCAGGAAGACGATCAGGAACGGCAGGACGAAGAACCAGCCGATCTGTTCACGCTTGTTCTTCCGTAACGCCTTGGCGGGCCTGGCCTTCGGGGGTTCCACCGCCCGTTCGGTGGTCTCGAGATCGGTCATTTCACAGTGAAGCCTTGGCCCTTGGCGTACTGCACGATCTGGTTGTGCAGGTCGGTCGCGGCCTGGTCACCGGTGACCTGCCCGGCGTTGATCTTGGCGATCTGGGCCTGCAGCTGGGCGTAGTAGTAGACCGTGAACGGGCTGTACACCGCGCCCTGGTAGGCGTTCTCGGCCGGGACGTAGATGTCCTTGTTGGCCGTCTGGCCGTCGAAGAACTCGACCTCGGCATTGACGAACTCGTCCGACTTCAGCACGTTCTGGTTCAGCGGGAAGATGGTCTGGGTCTTCCAGCCGTCCTCCAGCGAGGCCTCGTCGGCGTACAGCTCCATGGCCACCTTGGCGGCGGCCTCCTTGTCGCTCGACTGGCTGGTCACCGCGAAGGTGGAACCGCCCCAGTTCACCGACACCGGGTTGGCCGGGTCCCACTGCGGCAGCGGGGCGACCGCGAACTCACCGCTGTCCTTGCCCTTGCCCACACCCTGACCGGTCAGGTAGCCCGGCGCCCAGGCGGCCGAGACGTAGGTGGCGTACTTCCCGCCCACCATCCCGGTGATGTAGTCGGTGTTGAACTGGTCCTCCTTGCCGACCAGCCCCTTGGCCACCAGGTCGCCCCAGTAGTTGAGGACGTCCTTGGTCGCCTGGTCGTCCAGCTTGATCGTGATGTTCTGCTTGTCGGCGAGGTCGTACTGGAAGGGCTGGGCGCCCTTCTGGATCATCAGCGCGGTCACCGCCGAGGGCACGTTGCTGCCGAAGTCGCCGAACGCCGGGCCGCCGGCGTCCTTCATCTTCTGCGCCGCCTCGGCGTACTCGTCCCAGGTGGTGGGGATCTTGTCGATGCCGTACTTCTCGAAGATGTCCTTGCGGTAGATCATCGCCATCGGGCCGCCGTCGACCGGGATGGCGTAGACCGCGTCACCCTGCGAGACGTCCTTCCAGGCCCCCTCGCTGAAGTTGCCCTTCACCTTGTCGGCGCCGAACGGGGCGAGATCGACCAGCGCGTCCTGGATCTCGAACCCGACCAGCTGCTCGGTCTCGAGCATGATGACGTCGGGGGCGCCCTTCTTGGCCGAGATCGCGGTCTGGAACTTCGCGTACTGCGGCTGGCCCTGACCGGCGTTGGTCCAGCAGACCTGGATGTCGGTGTTGGCCTTGTTGAAGTTGTCGACGACCTTGGCCATGTTCGGGTACCAGGCCCAGACCAGGACCTTCTTGGCGTCCGGCTGCAGGATCTTGTTGGTGCAGTTGGTGGGCTCGGCGGCCGTCCCGCCGCCACCTCCACCGCTGCCGCCGTCGTCTCCGCCGCCACCGCAGGCGGCCAGGGCGATCGTGGCGACCAGCCCGGTGACCAGGACCGTGGATTTGCGCAAGCGCATGTCGATGCCTCCTTTGGTCATGACATGTCGGGCTGCAATCGGGACTACGCATGGTGACGCACGGGGGGCAGTACGGCTCTGCCGGTCGTCGGCAGTAGCCAGAGGAGCTATATGCGGGTCTGAATCCGATTGCAGCGCTGCAAAGGAGTATGCCCAGTGATTCTCCGGGGTGACAAGAGGGGATCCGACCGAAATACGATGGGCGGTGCGAGCCCCGCTGGGTGGTCTGGCTCGCGCTGGACTGAGGGGTACCCATGAGAGACGCAACGCTGCGTGACGTAGCCGACCTGGCCGGCGTGTCGCCGCGCACGGTCTCCAACGTGGTGAACGGCTACGCCAAGGTCGCCCAGGGCACCCGGGAGAAGGTCGAGCTGGCGATCGCCCAGCTCGGCTACCGGCCGAACGTGCTGGCCCGGCATCTGGCCACCGGCCGCTCCGGGCAGATCGTGGTGGTGGTGCCCTATCTGGACACCCCGTACTTCGCCGAGCTGCTGCAGGCGATCATTCCGGTGGCCCGGCGTCAGGGCTACAACGTGCTGATCGACCAGTCCGACGGTGACCGGGAACATGAGGGGGAGCTGATCGGGCGGCCCTCGCACCGCTCGTTCTTCGACGGCATGATCTACAGCCCGCTCGGCCTGTCCCAGCAGGACCTCTCCGGCCGCGACCCGGCGCTGCCCCTGGTGGTGCTCGGAGAACGCACGTCGGAGGCCAATTTCGACCATGTCGGCATCGACGACGTCGCCGCCTCCACCGAGGCCGTGCAGCACCTGATCGGCCTGGGCCGCCGCCGGATCGCCGCGATCGGCGACCAGCCCTACCCCACCGGCGAGGCAGCTCAGCGTCGCACCAAGGGTTTTCGCGCCGCCCACGTAGCGGCCGGCCTGCCTGTGGACGATTCGCTCATCATCGGGACCCCGCGCTTCAACCGGGTCGACGGCGCCACCGCCATGGAAACCCTTCTGGACCGGGCTGATCCGCCCGACGCCGTGTTCTGCTACAGCGACCTGGTCGCCCTCGGGGCCATCCACACCTTGGTGAGCAGGGGTTTCCGGGTGCCGGAAGACGTGGCGGTGATCGGCTACGACGACATCGAGGACGGCCGCTACGCCCTGCCCTCGGTGAGCACCATCGCCCCCGACAAGACCGAGATCGCCCGGCTGGCAGTGGAACGCCTGGTGATGCGGATCAACAGCACCGAGCCGGTGCCCGGGGTGGACCTACGGGCCGGGCACCGGCTGATCGCGAGGCAGAGCACGGTGGGATCAGCGTGATCTGGAGTCGAGTCATCGGGGCACGCTTCTGGAATGAGTGAGTCGTCGCAGACCCGAAGGGCCCGCCGATCAGACGACGATCGACGGGCCCAATGGTCTACCCGAACTTACTCCGGCACGCGGCGGTAGGCGCCGTCCGAGGCTGCGGTGGCCATCGAGGCGTAGGCGCGCAGGGCGGCCGAGACCGGGCGCTGGCGGTCGAGCGGGGTGTAGGGCTTGTCCCGCTTCTCCTGGGTGGCGCGGCGCTGGTCGAGCACGAGTTCGTCGACGTCGAGCGAGATCTGGCGGTTGGGGATGTCGATGGAGATCGGGTCGCCGTCCTCGACCAGGGCGATCAGGCCGCCGCCGGCCGCCTCGGGCGAGACGTGGCCGATGGACAGGCCGCTGGTGCCGCCGGAGAAGCGGCCGTCGGTGATCAGGGCGCACTTCTGGCCCAGGCCGCGGCCCTTCAGGAACGACGTGGGGTAGAGCATCTCCTGCATGCCCGGGCCGCCCTTGGGGCCCTCGTAGCGGATCACCACGACGTGGCCCTCGGTGACCTTCTTGCCCAGGATGCCGTCGACCGCGGCCTCCTGGCTCTCGAACACGATGGCCTGACCGGTGAACTTCCAGACCGCCTCGGGCACACCGGCGGTCTTGACCACGCAGCCGTCGGGGGCGAGGTTGCCGAAGAGGATGGCCAGGCCGCCGTCGACGGTGTAGGCGTGCTCGACGTCGCGGATGCAGCCCTCGGCCGCGTCGGTGTCGAGCGAGCTCCACTCGTTCTGGGTGGAGAACGGCTCGACCGTACGCACCCCGCCGGGGGCGGCCTTGAACAGCTCCAGCGCCCGCTGCGAGGGGGAGCCGCCGCGGATGTCCCACTCGTCGAGCCAGGCCTGCAGACCGTCGCTGTGCACCGGCTTCACGTCGGTGTTGAGCAGCCCGCCGCGGTTCAGCTCGCCGAGGATGGCGGGGATGCCGCCGGCCCGGTGCACGTCTTCCATGTGGAACTTCGGCGAGTTCGGGGCGACCTTCGACAGGCAGGGCACCTTGCGCGAGATCGCGTCGATGTCCGAGACGGTGAAGTCCAGCTCGGCCTCGCGGGCGGCGGCCAGCAGGTGCAGCACGGTGTTGGTGGAGCCACCCATGGCCACGTCCAGGGCGACCGCGTTCTCGAAGGCCGAGCGGCTGGCCACGGTGCGCGGCAGCACGGAGTCGTCGTCCTGGCCGTAGTGGCGCCGGGCCAGGTCGACGATCGTGGTGCCGGCGTCCTTGAACAGCTGGCGGCGGGCCTCGTGGGTGGCCAGGGTGGAGCCGTTGCCGGGCAGCGACAGGCCCATCGCCTCGGTCAGGCAGTTCATCGAGTTGGCGGTGAACATGCCCGAGCAGGAGCCGCAGGTGGGGCAGGCCGAGCGCTCGATCACGTCGAGCTGCTCGTCGCTGATCCGCGCGTCGGCGGCCGCGACCATGGCGTCGACCAGGTCGAGCTTGGAGTGGACGATGCCCTCGATCGCGGTGGTCTTGCCCGCCTCCATCGGCCCGCCGGAGACGAACACGGTGGGGATGTTGAGCCGCAGGGCGGCCAGCAGCATGCCCGGGGTGATCTTGTCGCAGTTGGAGATGCAGACCAGGGCGTCGGCGCAGTGCGCGTTCACCATGTACTCGACCGCGTCGGCGATCAGCTCGCGGCTGGGCAGCGAGTAGAGCATGCCGCCGTGCCCCATCGCGATGCCGTCGTCCACCGCGATGGTGTTGAACTCCTTGGAGACCGCGCCGGCCTGCTCGATCGACTCCGCCACGATCTGGCCCACGTTGCGCAGGTGCACGTGGCCGGGCACGAACTCGGTGAACGAGTTGGCGATGGCCACGATCGGCTTGCCGAAGTCGTCGTCGGTCATCCCGGTCGCTCGCCAGAGCGCCCGGGCTCCGGCCATGTTGCGACCCGTGGTCGAGGTGGCCGACCGAAGCTGTTTCATCGTGAAAGTCTTCTTTCCTGCGTCTGCTGGTCGCGCGGCGGCCTGGGCGGGGGCCGGCGGCGGCGACCGGATGTCGTCGGTGGACGCGCGGGAGAAGGGCCGGGGTCACCCACTCGCGCGTCTGCGCCCGGTGCTGGAGGACGGTCGCTTCTGGCGACGACCCGATGGTAACTCGCGGGCGAACATCGACCGGCGGGCACCGGGCGGATGCCCGTCAGCTGTCGTTAACCTGACTCTGAGTAGCCAAATCCGGGTGCCGCGTAGCCAAAGTGCAGGATGCCGAGCACGAAGTGCGCTCTCCGGTGTCGCGGGTTGTCACCCTTTGATAGTTTTCACCCGCTTCTGAGCTCTAGCCCAAAAAGGAGTTGAACAGTAATCTTCGTCGGCAAGATCGCAGAGTGAGCGGAGGCGCAATGGCGCTGCGGATTCGTGCGTGCGTCAAGACGCACCCCGGTTTGCGCCGTACCAACAACGAGGACTCCGGTTTCATCGGACGCCGGTTGTTCCTCGTCGCCGACGGCATGGGCGGGCACGACTTCGGCGAGGTGGCCAGCGCCATCGTCGCCCGCACGGTCGCCTACCTCGACGACCACCTCTCGCTGTTCGGCCCGGAGCGGGACATCGTCGGTGCGGTCGAGTTCGCCGACCAGCGCCTGGCCCGGGCGATCGAGAACAACCCGAGCCTGTCCGGGATGGGCACCACGCTCACCGCGATGCTGATCCACCACGACACGATCGCCCTGACCAACGTCGGCGACTCCCGGGCCTACCTGCTGCGTGGCCGGGAGATGTACCAGCTCACCCACGACGACACCTACGTGCAGATGCTGGCCGACAAGGGCTGGCTGGATCCGAAGCTGATCCCCCAGCACCCCCAGCGCAGCGTGCTGCTGCGGGTGCTGCGCGGTGGCGACGACGGCGGCACGGCCGAGGTGTCGGTGCACGAGGCGGTGCCCGGCGACCGCTACCTGCTGTGCAGCGACGGCCTGAGCGACTACGTGCCCGCCGAGGCGATCCAGAAGGCGCTGGCCGGGAACAAGCACGCAGGCAAGGCGATCGACAAGCTGATCGCGCTGGCGCTCAAGGCCGGCGCCCCGGACAACGTGACCTGCGTGGTCGGCGACGTGGTCGACGACGACGTGAAGCCGACGGGCGACGGCGAGTTCGTCGGGTCCGCCCAGGAGCTCGGCGAAGGTGCCCTGGAGGCGGCCGAGCAGAAGGTGGCCGAGGCCCGGGCCGCGGGCTACCTCAAGAGCGCCTGAGCCGAGCTAGCCTCGTAAACTGCCCGGGTGGCAGATCCGGGACGAGCCAGGTTCACCCGGGAGCAACTGCAGGCGTTCCGCGACGCCCGGGTTCCCGATCTGCTCGCCCCCGACCTGAAGCTGCTCTTCGTGGGCATCAATCCGGGCCTGTGGACGGCCGCCGTGCAGGCGCACTTCGCCCGGCGGGGCAATCGGTTCTACCCAGCGCTGTACCGCTCGGGGCTCACCGACCGGCTGATCGACGCGTCTTCCGGCTACACGCCCGAAGACCTGCAGCATCTGTACGACCGCGGTCTGGGCATCAGCAACCTGGCCCACCGGGCCACCGCGCGGGCCGACGAACTCACACCCGACGAACTCCTCGAAGGCGCTGTCCAGCTGAGAGCGCTCGTGGCTCGCAAGCGTCCTCAAGTAGTTGCTTTTCTCGGGATCACGGCCTACCGCACGGCTTTTGCGCTACCTAAGGCAAAGGTCGGGCGGCAGCCCGAACCGATGCATGAGGCGCAGGTGTGGGTGCTGCCCAACCCCAGCGGCCTCAACGCCAACGTGCAGCTGCCTCAGCTGGCCGAGGCGTTCCGCGAGGTCGGCCGGGCCGCCGGAGTCATCGCTGCTTGAGGGCGCAGTCGGTGCAGGTGCCCCACCAGGTCAGCTCGGCCTCGTCGATCCGGGCGAAGCCGGGGGCGGCGCCCGGAGTCAGGCAGGGCGCCAGGCCGACCGCGCAGTCCACGTCGGCGACCGCGCCGCAGGAGCGGCAGACCACGTGGTGGTGGTTGTCGCCGACCCGGGTCTCGTAGCGGGTGGGTGACCCGGCCGGCTCGATCCGGCGGACCAGGCCGGAGCCGGTCAGGTCGTCGAGCGCGTTGTAGATGGTCTGGCTGGACAGCTGACCGCCGACCGCCTGGGACAGGTCGGTCGCGGTCGAGTGCGGCCGGGTGAGCAGGGCCTGCAGAACGGCCCGGCGCGGTGCGGTGCTGCGTAGGCCGGCGCCCCGCAGGAGCACGGCCGGATCCGTCGTCATGCCCTCACTATGCGGGGTTGTTTTGAGGCTGTCAAAAAAGCTCGGCCGGGTGGCGGCCCAGCCAGTCCAGCACCGTCGCGGTGAACTTCTGCGGCTCCTGGTCGTGGACGTAGTGCCCACCGCCCAGCGTGACCAGCTCCGACTCGGGGATCCGGGCGGCGGCCTCGCGCAGCCAGGCCTGCGGCACCGTGCTGGTCTCGCCCCCGCCGACGATCAGGGTCGGCGCGGACACCTGGCTGAGCCGTTCGCGCAGCTCCAGCGCCCCCGCGTCGATCTGCGGGCGCATGGCCACGACCATCTCCCAGTCGAGAGGCAGCTCTTCGGCCGGGCGTTCGGGCAGTTCGCGCGGCGGCGTCGGGTCTCCCGGCGCCACGTCCTCGATGATCAGCCGGGCGACCAGGTCGGGCCGGTCGACCGCGATCCGGAAGGCCACCATGCCGCCGAGCGAGTGCCCGAGCAGGGCGACCCTGCGCAGGTGCCGCGCATCGAGCAGCTCGACCACGTCGGCGAACATGCTCTGGTAGCTGTAGTCGCCCGGCCAGGCACTCGGCGAGTGCCCGCGCAGGGTCACGCCCACCACCCGGTACCCGGCCTCCTCGAAGGCCGGCCGGATCGGCTGCCAGTCGGCCTCGCTGCCGCCCAGGGCATGCAGCAGGACCAGCACCGGCCCATCGGCCGGTCCGCTCTCGGAGTAGCTGATGTCGACGCCGCCGGATGTCGTAAATGTCTGGGCCACATCGGCAGGCTAGCCCGGGATCACCGCCGGGAACCGCGATCTGCTCTCAGGCAAAGACTTCCGCGGTCCACTCCGGGTGGTCGATGAACGGATTGCGGTTGTGCTGGAACCGCTCGTCGATCAGGTCGTTGCGACGCCGCTCGAAGCTGTCCGGCGGATCCTCGACGTGCCACTGCAGCAGGGTGGAGAGTTTGCCGAAGCGCGGGGCCTTCCCGCCGGTGGTGGCCTCGTCGAGGGTGAGGTCGGCGAACCCGTCGCCGCCGTCGTAGCGGACCGCCATGTAGAAGATCATCCGGGCCACGTCGCCCTTCACCGCGTCGCGCGGTTCCCAGGAGTCGGCGTCGGTGAAGTTGCCCGGGGCCTCACCGGACTCGCCACCGCCGTCGTCGAAGTCCTTGTTGCTGCGGTCGGCGTTGACCGTGACATCTTCCGGGCGCAGGTGGTGCAGGTCGGTTCCCGGGCCGGTGGCGGTGCCGAAGTCGCCGTGGGACTTGGCCCAGACGTGCTCGCGGTTCCAGTCGTCCGGGTCGCCGCCGTTCAGGCTCTTCGACCGGCTGGTGCCGCTGTACAGCAGAACCACGTTGCCGGAGTTCTTCGGGTCTTCGTCGGTGACCTTGAGTGCGTCCCAGACCGCGTCGTAGGAGAGCGCGCGGGCGTCGGTGGAGATGATCTGGTGCAGGGCCTCGCGCAGGTCGTTGCCGGTCTTGCCTTCTGCTGCGGCGTAGTAGTCGCCCAGGTCGCCAGGAGTAGAACTTGAGGACGGGGGTGGCGGGCTCGTGGGGGTAGCGGTACCGGCGGCGCCGGCGGGGTTGAGTGCGGTGGGCGACTTCAGGCCGCCGTGCGCGAAATACGCCGTGAGGGTGCCGGTCACGTCGAGCTGGGTGCCGAGCAGATCGGGGTTGCTCTGTAGCCCGAACTCGCTGCGGTAGGCGCTGCTGAGCTGGACGTAGAGCATGGCCCCGGGGTCTGTCTCGGTCGCCGAGTCGGCCAGGGCCAGGGCGGTGTCGCCGGTGAAGCCGCTGGGCAGCACCGAGTCGGCGGCCGTGGGCTGGCCCACCACGTAGCCGCGCACGCTCTCGCTGCTGCCGTTCTGCAGGGCCAGGGCCTGCTCCACGGTGAGCAGGCTGGTCTGCCCCGCAACCGGCTGGGCCACGGTGGGGGCGATGCCGGCCGTGGGTTCGGCGGAGCAACCGGCCAGACCCAGGGCCAGGGCGACCGAGAGGGCCAGGGGGAGCGCACGGCGGCGTTGGGTGGTGCTCACGGTCGGCTCCGATCGTCTGCATCCGTGGTCGGACACAATCTACGAGCATGAAGCACGAGCACCTGATTCGCCCGGCAACCCCTGAGGATGCGGCCGCCTGCGCTGCGATCTACGCGCCCTATGTCCGTGAGACCACGATCAGCTTCGAGGAAGAGCCCCCTACCCCGGACGAGATGGCCACCCGTATGGCCTCGGCGCAGCAGGGGCACGCGTGGCTGGTGCTGGAGGACGACTCGGGCCGGGTGGTCGGGTACGCGTACGGCAACCGGCTCGGCGTCCGGGCGGCCTATCGCTGGTCGTGCGAGGTCAGCGTCTACCTGGACCAGGAGCGCAGGGGTAAGGGCGGCGGCCGGGCGCTGTACGAAGAGCTGCTGCAGCGGCTCGAGGACCGGGGGTACCGGCAGGCCATGGCGCTGGTCTCGGTGCCGAACGAGGCAAGCGACCGGCTGCACAAGGCGATGGGCTTCCGCCAGGTGGGGCTGCACGAGAACGTCGGCTTCAAGCACGGGAAGTGGCTCTCCGTGGCCTATTTCCAGCGTGCGCTGGGCAGTGGTGACCCGCCTGCCGAACCGAGGTGAGGTGGCAAACGTCTTCAAACAGAACTGCGGTCCCCCAGCCCTAGAGGGCCGGGGGACCCCCAGCCTGTGGTCACCGGCGAAGGTGACCACAGACGTCCGCGTGGTTCGGTTCTGGATCAGTCGAGCGCCGTGACCCGGTTCGGGGTCGGGCCGGTGACCGGGGAGTTCGCCTTCAGGTAGGCGTTGAACGCCTCGAGGTCCTCGCCACCGCCGGCCCGGTTCTTGCCCTCGGGCAGAACGGCGAAGCCGTCACCGCCGTCGGCCAGGAACGAGTTCACCGTGACCCGGTAGGTGGTGCCCGGCACGATCGTCTCGCCGTTCAGCTTGATCGTGCTCGCGTCCACCTTGCTGCCGATCGCGGCCGAGCGGGACCAGCTGTAGCTGAAGCCCTCGGACACGCCCAGGTGCAGGAACTTGGTGGTGCCGTCGGTCTGCTTGGACCACTGCTGCTCGAGCAGCGTGTCGATCTGCTTGCCGGTCAGGTCCAGCGACACCAGCAGGTTGCCGAAGGGCTGCACGGTGAACGACTCGCCGTAGGTGACCTTGCCGTTGCCCTCACCGGCGGCCGAGCCGGCGAACGTGAGGTCGGCGCGCACGCCACCGGGGTTCATGAACGCCATCTGGGCACCGCCGTCGGCCGCGGCCTTGGTGGCGGCGAGCTGGGCGTCGGCGATCAGGTCACCGAGGCTGGACTCGGAGTCGCGGTTCTCGCTGCGCTTGATGTCGGCGGTGATGTCACCGACGACCTCGTTGGCGATCGGGCCGGCCAGCTTCTGCCACTTGGCAATGATCTTGGTCTGGTCGGCGGCCTTCTTCTGCTGGTGGCCGACCACCACGTTCTTCGCCTTGACCGAGGACCGGACCACGTCGCCGGTCTTCTTGTCCAGCTTCAGGTTGATCTCGGTGACCGTCTTGCCGTACGACAGGTCGCTGGTCACCAGCCGGCTGTTCCCGGCCGGGTCCTTGATGTCGCACACGTAGGAGTTGTGCGTGTGGCCGCTGAGGATCACGTCGATGCTCGGGCTGAGCTTCTTGGCGATGTCCACGATCGGGCCGGTCAGGTTGGCGCCGGAACCGTTGTTGCACTTGTAGTCGAAGGTGGCGCCCTCGGGGGCCAGACCGCCCTCGTGCACCAGGGCGATGATCGACTTCACCCCGCGCTTGCGCAGGTCCTTGGCCGCCAGGTTGGCCGCCTTGACCTCGTCGGTGAAGGTCACGTCCTTGATCCCGGCCTGGGCGACCAGCTGCGGGGTGTCCGAGGTGACCACGCCGATGATGCCGACCTTGACGCCGTTCACGACCTTGACCGTGGTGGGCGGCAGCACCGTCTTACCGGTGGAGCTGGAGAACCAGCTGCCGTACTTCTTGGCGTTCTTGGGCTTGGTGACCTTGGCGTTCTTCTTGTACTTGACGTTGCCGGCGAGCATCTTGAAGTTCGCGCCGGAGTAGCCGTCCTTGTCGAAGGCGCCCTCGGTGGGGTGGTTGCCGCCGTACTGCATGCGCAGCAGTTCGGGGATGCCCTCGTCGAACTCGTGGTTGCCCACCACCGCGGCGTCGACCTTCATCCGGTTCAGCGCGTCGATGCTCGGCTCGTCCTTGAACAGGCCGGACAGGAACGGCGAGCCACCGATCTGGTCGCCGGTGGCCAGGGTCAGGCTGTTCTTCTCACCCTTGCGCAGCGAGGCCAGCTTGGTCGAGAGGTACTCCGCGCCCCCGGCCTCGACCTCGCCCTTCTTGGTCAGCACGGTGCCCGGGCTGTCCGACTCCAGGTGGCCGTGGAAGTCGTTGAAGCCGAGGATCTGCAGGTCGACGGTCTTCGGCTTCTTCTTCTCGGCCACCGGGGTGACCTGGTCGGCGGCGTCAGCGGCCTGGGCGGGTGCAGCGGGAAGGGCGAACAGGGCGGCGACCGTGCCCGCGGCGATCGCCGCAGTGATCCCGCCTGTGCGCTTGGTGAGGGACTTCATGTGGGAAAACTATCCAGAGGCTGTGCGGCCGGGCCAGGGATCCGGGGGACAGATCTGGGCATCAGGCACAAACATTGACCTGTTGTTCACAGACGCCGAATTTCTGTCATCTGGGCTCCTTGTTCTGGACACTGTTGTCATGGCAGGACGAGGAGCGGTTGTCCGCCCGGCGGGCGAGTGCGGATATCTGGTGGAGTTGCCCCAGGGCGATCCGGCACAGATCGCCGAGCGGGTGCGGGCTCTTGCCCAGGAGCGGGGCGCCGGGCTCGCCGAGGTGGTGCCGGGGCTGTCCACCGTGCTGGTGGTGCTGGACGAGCCGATGAAGCAGGCTTTGTTCGAGGCGTTGATGGCTGAGGCCGGATCTGGCGGGGCCGAACAAGTCGGTCTCGGCGGTGCGGTCGTGATCGACGTGCGGTACGACGGGCCGGATCTGGCCGAGGTGGCGTCGTTGACCGGGCTCGACGAGCAGCAGGTGGTCGAACTCCATGCGGGCACTGAGTTCCGGGCTGCGTTCAGCGGATTCGCCCCCGGATTCGTCTATCTCACCGGTGTTCCGGAACAGCTGAAGGTGCCCCGGCGCAGCGAACCGCGGGCTGTGGTGCCGAATGGTTCGGTGGCTCTGGCCGATCAGTTCACCGCGGTCTACCCGCAGCGCAGCCCGGGTGGGTGGCGGCTGATCGGCGCTACGCAGCAACGGCTTTGGGATCTGGTGCAGGATCCGCCGGCACTGATCCGTCCGGGCATGGCCGTGCGATTCCGGGCGGTGGACTGATGGTTCTGCGGGTGCTCGAGCCTGGTCTGTTCACCACGATCCAAGACGGGGGGCGCCCGGGTCACGCCCATCTCGGCGTGCCGGGTTCGGGCGCCCTCGACCGGGCTTCGTACCGCCTGGCCAATCGTCTGGTCGGGAATGCTTCCGGGGCAGCGGTTCTTGAGACGACAATGCGCGGACCACGACTGATTTGGGACGGGGTTGCGCCGGTTTGGTTCGCCGTGACCGGTGCTCCGGCGCCGATTTCAATCAATGGACGTCCCGCCGCCTTTGATGCGTCGGTGCGGTTGCTGCCTGGTCAGGTTCTCGAAATCGGCACGGTGACGGCCGGGTTGCGTTCTTACGTCGCCTTCTCCGGTGGGCTGGAAGTCACCGAGGTGCTCGGTAGTAGGTCCACCGACGTCCTCAGTGGGTTGGGGCCGTCGGCGCTCGCCGTCGGCGACGAGTTGCCCGTCGGGCCGACCACCGCGATACCGGACATCGAATTCGTGGGGCCCACGGGCGTCCTCAATGAACCGGTACTCGACCTGGTGCCCGGCCCGCGCGACGACTGGTTCACCGAAGCCGCCCTGAACACGCTCACCCGCACTGCCTGGACGGTCTCGCCGACCAGCAACCGGGTGGGCCTGCGGCTGCAGGGGCCGCCGCTGGAACGGCTTCGCCCGGGCGAACTGGCTTCTGAGGGAACGGCTACCGGCAGTGTGCAGGTTCCGGGTAACGGACTGCCGGTGCTGTTCCTCAACGATCATCCGGTCACCGGCGGCTATCCGGTGATCGGGGTGGTGACCCGGGCCGCCCTCGATCGGGCGGCCCAGGCGGCTCCGGGCACCACCTTGCGCTTCCGGCTGCGAACGCCGGGGCGCTGAGCTCAGTCGCGGGCGGCTCGCTCGGCCTGCAGGCGCTCCTTGAGGTTGGCCGGAGCGACCGTGCGGGCCAGATGCCAGCCGAGCACGCAGACGATCGTGCCCAGCGAGATGCCGGAGAGCGAGAAGTCGTCGGTGATCTGCAGGCTGGTGTCACCGATCGCGATCACGATGCCGGCGGCCAGCGGCACCAGGTTGACCGGGTTGCCGAAGTCGATCCGGTTCTCGATCCAGATCTTGGCGCCGAGCAGGCCGATCATGCCGTAGAGCACCACGGTGATGCCGCCCAGCACGCCGCCGGGGGTGGCTGCCACCAGGGCGCCGAACTTGGGGCACAGGCCGAACAGGACGGCCACGATCGCGGCCACGTAGTAGGCGGCGGTGGAGTAGACCCGGGTCGCCGCCATCACGCCGATGTTCTCGGCGTAGGTGGTGGTCGGGGAGCCGCCGACGGCGCTGGCCAGGACCGTGCCCACGCCGTCGCCGGCGATCGCCCGGCCCATGTACGGGTCGAGGTCGGTGCTGGTCATCTCCTCCACGGCCTTCACGTGGCCGGCGTTCTCGGCCACCAGGGCGATCACCGCGGGCAGGACGAGCAGGATGAAGGTGCCGGAGAAGGTGGGGGTGTGCCAGCCGGCGATCTCCAGGCCGTCCGGGCCGATCACGGTCTTGTCCGGGAAGCCGATCCAGGCCGCGCTCTCGACGCTGTCCCAGACCACCCGCCAGTGCGTGTCCACCTCGCCGGTGCCCGCGTTGAAGGCGGTGATCCGCCCGAAGACCTGGTCGAAGATCCACGACAGGACATAGCCGAAGACCAGGCCCAGGAAGATCGCGATCCGGCCGACGAAACCGCCGACGGCCACGCTGAGCACGATCACGAACAGCATCACCAGCAGCGCCACCCACTGGTCCTGCGGCCAGTAGGTGTCCGCGACCACCGGGGCCAGGTTGAAGCCGATCAGCATCACCACGGCGCCGGTGACGGCCGGGGGCAGGACCCGGTTGACGATGTGCGAGCCGGCGAAGTGGATCAGCACGCCCACCGCCACCAGCACCAGGCCGGCCACCAGGATCGCGCCGGTGACGTCGGAGGAGTCACCGCCCTGGGCCCGGATCGCCGCCACGCCGCCCACGAACGAGGCGCTGGTGCCCAGGTACGAGGGCACCTTGTTGTTGACGATCAGCAGGAACAGGATCGTCGCGATCCCGCTCATCATGATCGCCAGCTGGGGGTTCAGGCCCATCAGCACCGGGAAGACGAAGGTGGCGCCGAACATCGCCACCACGTGCTGGGCGCCCAGCCCGATCGTGCGGTCCCAGCTGAGCCGCTCGTGCGGTGCGACGACTTCGCCCGGTGCCAGCGTCTTGCCGTCACCGTGCAGCTTCCAGCCGATGGCCATCCTGGTCAGGGCTCCTCTTCAGATTTGGTCTGGGGGTTGGTCTGGGGCGCAGCGTAGGAGTGCGGGGGCACACCCGTCACGCGGTGGTGAACGTCTTAACCAGAAGCTCACAGAGGGACGAGAGTGGATCTTGTTTCGTGGAGCCGTTTTGTGACTGATCGGTAGCGGCCCGTTGCCTGATCGGGCCCGATCGGAGCCCCTCCGCGCGTCCCCGGGTACGGATGCCCGATGTGTCGCCCCCGTCCGGTAGTTTCAGCAGCGTTCCTCAGACGTGCTGTTGTCCGCGGCGACATCTCGCGGACGTTCGGAGGTAAGAAAATGACGGCCGCGAGCCTGACCCTGTTCCCTCTGCTCGCCGGGCCGGCCAGACCCGCGCGGGTGAGCGCGATCGTGTCGGGGGCCGTCTACCTGGAACTCGATCCGACCACCGACGACGAGGGCAAGCACCTTCCCGGCGCCGTGGTGGCCCTGCTCGAGCCCGGTGCAGTGCAGCTGCCGATCGGTCTGACCCTTCCGCCTGGCGTCGCCGACAAGGTGCCGGTGATGGTCGACGGCGATCCGGTCTCGCCCGGCCCGATCGTCTTCGGCTACGGCGCGGTGTCGATGGCGGGCACGCGCCTGCCGGTGCTGCGCTGGTGGAACCCGAGCGTGCCCAAGCAGGTGTTGCCCCCGCCGGCTCCCGAGCTGCTGCCCACGGCCCTGCTCGACAGCCTGCTGGCCGAGGCCGCGGGCCCGCTCGACGAGGGCCTGAACCTGCTGCGCACCGGCGACACCGAGGCTGCCTTCCAGGCCCTGATCGGCGTGGGCCCCGGCCTCACCCCGGCCGGCGACGACGCCCTGGTCGGCGCCCTTGCTGCACTCGCCGCCTGGGCCCCCCGCTCCACCGCCCACCGCCTCCTGGCCGACGGTGTGGCCGGTGCCGACGGCCGCACCACCGCCATCAGCGCCGCCCTTCTGCGCTCGGCCGTCACCGGTGCCGTGGTGCCCCAGCTCATCCGCTTCGTCGGCGCCCTGAGCACCGGCGACCCGGCCGCCATCCGCCCCGCCCTCGACGAGGTGCTCCCGGTCGGCGCGAGCTCCGGCGCCGCCATGGCTGCCGGGGCGGTGGCCCAGCTCACCTGCCTCATCCAGGGGCCGCGCCGGCGTCGGGCGGCCATCGACGCCACCGGCCCGATCGGCGCCGCCTTCGTTCTGTAGGGGCCTTTGCCTGGATCCACCGGGCCGCGGGCCGTGCGTAGAGGACCTTCATTTGAGCCGGGGCAGAGTTGTCTGCCCCGGCTCATGTGATTGGTCCGCGGTGTTCTGCCCGGCCAAGGCCCTTCGCCCCAGGGATCGGATGTCAAAAGCGCGCTGGGGAAGATCGGATGCCAAAAGTGGCGAATAAGCCGCAAAATGTCATCCGATAAGGCAAGTGGGCCGGCAGTGGGGGGTGGCTGGCCGACTCTGAGCCGGAGTCGAGAAACGTGCCATAGGCGGTCCAGGGGGTGCGCGGGGTATCAACGCCGCAAAGGCACTCGATCTGATCGGACCCGGTGGCGTTCTCTGTCCAGGGTCTGCCACGAAGGTCATTTCGGCGCCGATCATCATCCATACGGCGCAGGCCTGCGTTACACATCAACCTGCCCCAGAACGGATTCTCACCCGTTCGCCCGCGAGAACTGACTGAGCGCAACATTTCTGGGCTATTGCCGGTTGCTGTCACCCGAAAGGGCCTGACTGAACGAGAAATTCAGGTGGGGAAATTGAGCAATGCGTAGCCTTACCGATGCGTAGGGGTGAGGGTACGACCTGGACGTCAATCCCATGGGGTGGGCGTCGATAGGCATCCCGGTGGGGCTTCACAGAGGAGCCCCGGAAAGTCTCGCGGAGGAATCGCATGCGCACCCCCAAACTCACGGCCAAGCGGGCTCTCGGCCTCACCGCCGCGGCGGCCCTGGCCATCGCGGGAACCGTTGCTGTTGCCGGCCCTTCGCAGGCGGCGGTCCAGAGCCTGAAGGTGAGCAAGGCCAGCATTGGCCCGGCTGCCGGTCAGGTCGTCGTATTCACCGGTAAGGACTTCCAGACCGCGGCCGGTGCGAGCAAGATCGGCCGTGCCTACTTCTCGGCCAACGCCTGCACGGCCACCACTACGCTCACGTCGCCCTTGGTCGAAATCACGGCCGCGACTCTGAACGTTATCTCGGACACTCGGGCCAGTTTCACCACGCCGAGCCTGACAAGCCTCACGCCCACCACCAAGGGCGCTGCCATCAACCTTTGTGTCCAGAATGCCTCGGGTACCGTCGAGGTGGTGGGCACAGCCAAGATGAAGCTGTTCAAGGCGCCGACGATCAACACGACTGGTGGTGGTGTCACCGCCACAACCGGCCCGGTCTTCGGTGGCTCGTCCATCTCCATCACAGGTGAGAACTTCACCAGCAAGACCACGGCAACCATCGGTGGTAAGGCGCTCACCGGGGTCAAGGTCGTTCTTGGCGCCGACGACGACGACAGCGGCAACGCCGGTGACGACGTCCTGACCGGCATGGTCCCGGCCGGAACCGGGGACGACAAGGCGATTGTGGTCAAGACCGACGGTGGTACGGCGACCTCGACGTCCAACTTCGACTACCTCGACGCAGCCAAGGTCTCTCCGGCCTTCGGTGACGGCACCGCAGGGCGTGTCATCACGGTGACCGGCGTCGACTTCGAGGCCAAGAAGTTCGCTGCCGGCGGCACTCTCGTGGCCGACAGTTCGGTGGTCAAGCTGGCCCCGGCCGGCACCAACATCTCCACGGCCACCACCCTCGCAGACGCGACCGCACTGGACAACTGCGGGACGATCCAGGTGATCAGCGACACCGAACTGACCTGCCGACTGCCTGACCTCACGGCCGCCGGCGACTCCGGCCCGTACACGGTCCACGTGCTCACTGCCGCGCCCGCCGCGACCACGGTCAGCACGTTCACTGCAGTCTCCCGCGGCGCCACCTACACGGTCGCCCCGTTCTGATCGGAGTAACTCGAAGCGCAGCAAAACCGAAGCCCGGCCCTCGAACGAGGGCCGGGCTTCGGCCTTTCCGCGTCTAGATACAGCGGCTCAGCGCAAAGCTGCTGCTACAGCCGCAATCTGCTCCGGCCCGACCCGACAACAACCACCGATGATGCGGGCTCCGGATGCGACCCAGCCGTCCACGTCCCCAATCAGCAAACCCTGTGAAGCAGCGGCCGGCGTCCAGGCGCGGGCAACCGCGTCCCAGCCCTCGCCGCTGTTCGGGTACACGACCCCGGCCTTGCCGCTGGCGTCCGTTGCTACTTTGACCGCCGCTCCGACCCCTGCAGGGTCAGTGCAGTTTGCGCCGACGGCAACCACGGCAGGCACGGATTTGGCCATGCTGAAGGCGGTTTCGGCGGGTTCGCCGCGGCGGGTGCGTACGCCGTCGGTGGTGAGGGAGAGCCAGACGGGGTGGTTCAGGCGGTCCAGTTCGGCCAGGAGGGCCTCTACCTCCAGGAGGGAGGGGACGGTCTCTACGGCCAAGACGTCTACGCCGGCTTCGGCCAGGATTTCCAGGCGTGGGCGGTGGAAGGCCCGTAGGTCGGCCAGGGTCACTGAGCCGTAGTCACCGGTGTATTCCGCGCCGTTCGCGAGCATTGCGCCGTAGGGGCCTACGGAGCCGGCGATCAGGGCGGGGCGGCCCGAGGCTTCGATGGCCTGCTGAGCCAGCTGCACCGAGAGCCGGATCAGCTCGGCTGCGGTGGCGGCGTCGAAGCCGGCGCGGGCGAAGCCCTCGGGGGAGGCCTGGTAGCTGGCGGTGGTGATGATGTCTGCGCCCGCGTCGAGGAAGGCGCGGTGGGCCTCGACCACGGCCGCGGGGGCGTCGAGCAGGAGTTGGGCGGACCAGAGGCGGCCGGTGATGTCGTGGCCGCGGCGTTCGAGTTCGGTGGACAGCCCCCCGTCCAGGACGAGGGGCTGGCCGCCGTTCAGTGCTGAGAGCAATTTCAGTCCCGGATCAGGGCCTTGGGCATGGTGCCGGTGGACTTCACGTAGTACGCCGCCGCCTTGCGGGTGGCGAACATGCGGGCCACGCCCATGATCGCGCCGGACAGCGCGGCCCAGGCGATCGCCTCTTTCCAGGTGGTCTCCGGGTCTTCGGGCACGGTCGGCGGCTGACCGCCGGTCGCGCCCTTCCAGATGATGTTGAGCGTCTGGTTGGCCGCCTGGGCCGCCGCGATGGCGGAGGCCGCCGACAGGACCTTCCACATCACCGAGTTCATCTGCCTGATCTCCTTCACCGCGCCGCTGACGTCCGGACCTTCGGGTCAATCCTCGCTCACAAGTGCGAGCCAAGCATCATCACAGCAGGTTGATCACCCAGCGCAAGACCGGGACGAGCACCGGCGCGGTGAGCCCGAGCATGCCGATGAGCAGCAGCAGGGCGAGCAGCCGGGCGAGCGGGCTGGGCCCGCTGCCGGACTGGGTGGTGCTGCGCAGCATCCTGAAGATCACCGCACCAGCGTGACAGACGTTCACCTCTGCGTCCTAGGGGTTACGCAGAGTTGATCACCGACTGCGGAACCGGGATCACGCTGACCGCTGAGTAGGTGTAACGTCACCGGTGCGACAGGGGAGCGCCAGAAGGGGCGCTGAGAGTGCGGGTGACCGCAGACCCTCGAACCTGATCCGGGTCATGCCGGCGAAGGGAGTCGAGCTGTCCTCGGCCGTCTGCCCACCCGGCGGGCGGCCCCCCTCCGATGACGGAGGAACTTCGCATGAGCACCAACGTGAGCGCTGGGCCCTGGACCGGACCTCGCCTGATCATCGCGATCGGCTCGGTGCTGGTGGGCGTGATCATCTACCTGGTCGGGCTGCCTGAGGGCACGAGCCTGTTCGGGACCCCGCTGGCCGACCTGACCTTGCCGGTCGCGTTGTTCGTGGGCATGGCCGGGGTCGCGGTGGCCGCCTCCACCGCCAGGGCCGGGCGCTGGCGGGTGGTCGACATCGTGGTGGCCAGCGTGCTCGGGGTGGCCAGCGGGCTGATCTTCGCGGCCTGGAACGTGGCCTCCACCCCGCTGCGCGACGCCCTCGTTCCGCCGGCGTCTGCCCTGGTCGTGGGCATGTGGCTGTTCCCGGCGGTGCTCGGTGCGCTGGTTGTCCGGCGTCCGGGCGCCGGGGTCTACACCGAGCTGGTGGCGGCGTCGCTGTCGGCTCTGGTCGGCAACGAGTGGGGCTTCAGCACGGTCTGGTACGGCCTGGTCGAGGGGATGGGCGCCGAGGTGGTGTTCGCGCTGCTGCTCTACCGCAGCTACGGCCTGGTCACCGCGCTGCTGGCCGGGGCCGGGGCCGGCGTTGCCGTGGGCATGCTGGACACGTTGATCTACTACCCGGAGCTGGGGGCCGGCACCAAACTGGCCTACATCGGGGTCGCCGCCGCTTCCGGCGTGGTGATCGCCGGGCTCGGGTCGTGGCTGCTCACCCAGGCCCTGGCCCGCACCGGAGCGCTGGCCCCGCTGGCTTCGGGCCGGACTGCCGAACGTGTCTGACGTGCGTCCCGCGCTGGTCGAGGCGCGGGGCTGGGGCTGGCGGCACTCCACCCGCAAGGCCTGGGCGGTGCGTGGGCTGGATCTGCGGATCGAGCCGGGGGAGCGGGTGATGCTGCTGGGGGCCAGCGGCGCGGGCAAGTCGACGCTGCTGGCCGGGCTGGCGGGTCTGCTGGATCCGGAGGAGTCGGGCGGCGACGAGGAGGGCACGCTGCTGTTCGACGGCGTTCCCACTCGGCAGGCCCGACAGGAGGCGGTGCGTGACGGTCATGCGGTGACCGGGCTGCTGCTGCAGGACCCGGAGGCTCAGACCGTGCTGGCGCGGTGCGGCGACGACGTGGCGTTCGGTCTGGAGAACCACGCGGTGCCGGAGTCCGAGATCTGGCCGAAGGTGCACAAGGCCCTCGACGGGGTCGGATTCCCTTATCCGGTGGGGCATTCGACCGGCCAGTTGTCCGGCGGTGAACGTCAGCGGCTGGCCTTGGCCGGGGTGCTGGCGCTCGGGCCGGGGTTGCTGCTGCTCGACGAGCCGACGGCGATGCTCGATCCGGAGGGCGCCGAGCAGGTCAGGCGCACCATCGCCACGGTGCTGGAGATGACCGGCGCGGGCTGCGTGCTGATCGAGCACCGGGTGCAGCCCTGGCTCTCGCTGGTCGACCGGGTGATCGTGCTGGAGCCGGGCGGCGGGGTGCGGGCCGAGGGCGAGCCCGGGCGGGTTTTCACAGAGCAAGGACGTTCGCTGGCGGCGGCCGGGGTATGGGTACCGGAGGGCTTCGGGGCCGAAAAGCCAGACAATGGACGGGTCGACGCGGCTGCCGCTGCTGTCTCGGGGAACGCTGTGGGCACGGGGGTGGCACTGCTGACGGCCCGAGGGCTGGCGGCCCGGCGGCCTGGTCAGGAGCACCCGCCGGTCCGGGACGTGGATCTGGTGGTGCAGGCCGGCCGGGCCCTGGCGATCACGGGGGCCAACGGCGCGGGCAAGTCCACCCTGGCTCTGGCCCTGGCCGGGCTCACGGCTCCGGCCGGGGGCAGCCTGGCCGCCTCGGAGGAGCTGGCCAAAGGCGCCGGGCCGCAGCCCCACACCTGGCGGGCCGGGCAGTTGGTGAGCCGGATCGGGACCGTGTTCCAGGATCCCCAGCACCAGTTCGTCGCCCCGACGGTGGCGCAGGAGCTGGCCGTGGGCCCGGAACGGGTGGCCGCCCAACACAAAAGGCGCTTCCGGAAACATCGCCCGCCACAAACGTCCTTTGGTGGTGATCTGCTCGAACGACTGCGGCTGGACCATCTTGCCCGCGCCAACCCGTACACCCTCTCCGGGGGTGAGCAGCGGCGGCTTTCGGTGGCGACGGTGCTGGCCACTGCACCGGACGTGCTGGTGCTCGACGAGCCGACTTTCGGCCAGGACGCCCGCACCTGGGCGGAACTCGCGGCTCTGCTGGTGGAGCTGCTCGGGGAGGGCCGGGCGGTGGTGGCCGCGACGCACGACGACGAGCTGGTGAAGGTGCTGGCCGGGCACGGATCGGTGGTGACGCTGTGAGTCTGCTGCTGAACGGCCTCGATCAGCGCGAGGCCTCGACCGCGCCGATCGGCCGGGCCAACCCGGCCGCGAAACTGGCCGTGGCTTCGGTGATCTCGGTGGCGCTGATTCTCACCGTCGACCCGGTCACGGCCGGGGTGGCCCTGGCGCTGGAACTGGCGGCCCTGCCGTGGTGCGGCCTCGGCCCGCGAAAGCTGTTCCGTGCCAGCTGGATCATCCTGCTCGGGGCGATCCCGGCGGGCATCCTGACCCTGTTCTTCGGGGTGGACAGTGGCAGCACCCTGCTGGGGCTGGGGCCGGTGACGGTCACCGACGGCTCGCTCACCTCGGCCATCGCGATCACCCTGCGGATCCTGGCCATCGGACTGCCCGGGGTGGTGCTGCTGGCCACCACCGACCCGACCGACCTGGCCGACTCGCTCTCCCAGAACCTGCGCCTGCCACACCGTTTCGTGCTCTCGGCACTTGCCTCGCTGCGCCTGGTCGGGCTGCTGGCCCAGGAGTGGCAGACGCTGACCATGGCCCGGCGGGCCCGCGGGCTCGACCACGGCCCGAGGCAGTTCGCCGGTCAGGTGTTCGCGCTGCTGGTGATCGCGATCCGGCGGGGCACCGTGCTGGCGACCACGATGGAGGCCCGCGGTTTCGGGGTGGATGCCCCGCGCACCTGGGCCCGCCGGTCGGTGTTCGGCCGCGGCGACGCGCTGGTGGTGCTGGGCGGAGTGGCCGTGGCGGTGCTGGCGACCGCCGCCGGGGTCTGGGCCGGAACCTGGGAGCTGCTGCTGACCTGAAGCTCAGGCGTAGTGGCAGTACCCGTCCACGTGGTTCTCGATCTCGGGGGCGAAGGTGTCGAGCATGGAACTGACCAGGCGGGCCGTACCGTCGGGGTGGGCGCAGGCGCCGCGCCCGGTGACCAGCCCGGTCAGTTCCTGCAGACGCCGCACCAGGTCGGCCGACTCGCGCCGCGAGCGCACCCCGGGCAGCCGGATGCAGGCCGCGGCCAGGGCGGGCAGACCGTTGGTGCACGGGCCGCAGCGCTTGGCCCGCTGCTGGGCCAGGTAGTCGACGATCTGCGCGGTGTAGCTCAGCGGGCAGTCGCCGGGCAGCATCGGCAACAGCACCCCGGCGCCCAGCCGGGCCCCGAAGCGGGCCAGGTCGGTGCTGCTCAGCGTGCAGTTGGTGACCTGGTAGGGGGCCAGCCAGGTGCCGTGGTAGCCACCCAGCAGCAGGGGCCGGGCCGGGTCGTAGCCGCAGAAGCTGAGCAGTTCGGCCAGCGGAACCCCGTAGGGCGCCTCGATGACCAGGCCGCCCGGGCCGTCGGCCGAGATCGACAGCAGCCGGGTGCCGGGCTCGGCCGGTGTGCCCCACGCCGCATAGGCCTCCGGCCCCAGATCACTCACCGCGGCCAGATGCGCCAGAGTCTCGGCGTTGGAAAGCATGGTCGGGCGCCCCCGCAACCCCGAGATCGCCTCCGGCTCCTTCGCGGTGACCGGCAGATTGTCCCGCCCGGACACCATCTCCAGCACCGCCCGCGCCTGCCCACCCACGAAACCGCCGCTGGTGGTGTGCAGCTCGAACGCAACCGCCTTACGCCCGCGTCGCCGTTCGCGGATCGCCGCCTTGGCCGCCGCCACCACACTCGGCCGCTCACCCGGCACCGAGACGTGCACGTGGGTGATCTCCAGCGCCTCGGCCAGCAACTGGGCCCCGTCGAGCACCAGGTGCGGCGCAGCCAGCATCAGCGCACTGTCTTTCGCGCTGGCCGGCTCACCCTCGGAGCAGTTCACCACCAGCTCCCGCTTGCGCCCCGACTCGTGCGCGGCCTGCAGCTTGCGGGCGAACGGGAACTCCGCCCCGCCGCGCCCGGTCAGCCCGATCTTCCAGCTCAGGTCGACCAGCTGGGCCGCCGTGCGGGGGGCCGGCTCACGCCACAACCGCCGGTGCTCGGGCAGGTCGGGCCCGACGTCCAGACCGCGCAGCAGCAGCGGCCCGTCGAGCACCGAGACCTCGCCGTGGAAACCGGCTTCCAGCAGCGAATGCGTCATCGGTTCCTCCTGCGGCTGCGTCGGCTCTGGGCCGGTTCGTAGCCCGAACCGGTGGGCCGGCGGGACTCGGAGCGGCGCTCCAGCTGCTTCTCCTGGCCCAGCGTGCTCAGCCGCACGGCGATCGCCCCGGCGACCAGACCCACGCAGGCCACGCTGATCCCCACCGACCACGTCTCGCGGCTGTCGGTGCCGATCCCGAACCCGTGCACCAGGCCCGCGGCCCAGCCCAGGTAGGAGGTGAGGTGGATGGCGCGCCAGGTGCGGGAACGGAACCGGGTGCGGGACAGGCCGGTGAGCACGGTGACGATCACCAGGTCGGTGGACAGCGTGCCCAGACCCAGCCAGAGCGGTTCGTACTCGCCGAGGAACGGGATCAGCACGTCCCACCAGCGGATGTTCACGAACTCGTCGATCACCGCCAGGGCGGCGTGCGCGATCAGCAGGGCGACCGAGAGCAGGGACAGGTTGCGGTGCAGTTGCTGGGTGACGAAGCGCGGCCAGAACACCGACGAGGCGCGGACCGTGGAGAGCACCCCGAGGCAGACCGAGCCGGTCATCAGCACCAGCAGGATCACGCCGGTGCCGCGGTTCAGGAACCAGAGCAGACGGTCGTCCTGGAAGGCCTCGGTGAAGAAGTCGGGGCTCATGCGCTCACGGCGAGGTTCTCGGGCCAGCCGGCCACCCGGTGCACCGTGCCGTCGGCGGCGACCAGCCGGGCCGCCACGTCCTCGGCCTCCAGCCAGGCCAGCGCCGCCGCACCGCGCACGATCGAGGAGGTGCTGATCGCGTTGGCCTCGACGCAGGAGCAGCCGCAGGCGGTGACCGTGCGGAAGGCCTCCTCGACCGGGCGGCCGGTGCGCGGGTCGAGCAGGTGGTGCCGGTCGCCGTCCTGGTACCAGCGGCGGGCCAGCACCGACGAGGTGGCCAGGCCGCCCTCGTGGATCACCACGACCTCGCTGCCCGGCCCGGCCGCTGGGGGCACCTCCCGGCCCCCTAGGGGCTGGGGGACCTCGGGCAGCTCGGTGACCGAGACCCGCCAGGGATGGGTACCGGGCTCCGTGTCCGGCCGCAGACCGACCGCGATGTCACCGCCCAGGCTGATCACCAGGTCAGTATCGGCCAGCGCGGGCACCGTGCCGGCGATCAGGTCGGCGGCGAACGCCTTGCCGGTCGCACCGAGGTCGAGCGAGACGTCGCTGGGCACCCGCACTGCACCCTGCGGGTCGATCTCGATCTCCCGCCAGGCGCCGGTGCGGGCCGGGAAGGAGGCCCGGGCCGGGTCGGTGGAGACCATCCCGGGGGTGACCGTGGAGTCGATCGACTGCCCGGCCGCCATGGACCGGCGCAGCTCTTCGATGTCCCGGTCGTAACCCAGAGCGAGCAGCTGACGGCCCAGGGTCGGGTCGACCAGGCCGTCGGTCAGATCGGCCGCCCACACCGCCGCGGACAGCGCCCGGCACAGCAGCGGGGCCACGCCCACCCACTCACCGGCGTGGCGGTTGGCCCGGGTCAGGTCGGAGTCGGTGCGGAAACGGCTGGCGGCCTGGTCCACGTCGGCCAGGATGCGCTCGCAGGCGGCCCGGGCGGCGTCGAGCCGGTCGGCGTCGGACACCACCAGCGCGACGTAGGTGCCCAGGGCGTTCCAGCGGGCGGTGCCGTAGCGGACGGCCGTTTCCTGCACCGGCATCAGGACGCGCTCGTGGGTACCACCGGGGGCGTGGTGGTGGCCGGAGCCGTGGTGGTGGTCGTCTCGGCCGGCTCGGTGGTGGTCGTGGTCTCTTCGGGGGTGCTGGCCTCGGGCTCCGAGGTGGTGGTCTTGGTCTTCGTCCTGGTGGTGGCCGGGGTGTCCGCGGTGGTCTCGTCGGCACTGGTCCGGCCGCCCGAGCCGCTGCCGGACCCGCCGGAGTTGCCGGAGGTCGCGGTGGTGCCCGCGGTGTCGCTCTTCGGCTTCGGCGTCTTCTTTTTCTTCTTGTGCTTGGGCTTTCCGGTGGGCTCGACCGTGGGCGTCGCCTGCCCCGGCTGGGTGGGCTGGGCGGCCGGTTGCTGGACCTGCGCCTGGGCGGCCGCGGCCTTCACCGCATCCTGCTCACGGGTCTGCGAGGCCGCGAGGGCGGTGGTGCCGCCGACGGCGACGAGGGTGATGGCGGTGACCGCACCGGTCACGGTGCCGGCGACCCGCAGGCCGCGGTCTCGGTCGTCAGGGCTCACGGAACGCACGCGGACACAGTGGCGGGAAACAAGTGAAGCGCCGGTCATTCAATCGTCAAATGAACCCTAACCAGCTGTGAAAGCGCAGGTGAGGGTGGCAAACCGATTACGGACGGGTGTGGTGGGGAGCCGAATGAGTGCTCGGCGGCGCGGGTGGTGCGGGTCCGGTCAGTGATCCGGGCCCGCACCCCGCGCGATCACGAGGCCTGCGACGAGCCCATCCCGGCGAGCTTGCGGATGCGCTGGCTCAGACCGCCGCCGGCCGAACTGCGCCGCTGGCGCATCCGCTCCCGGGTGCGGGTCTCGGCCGGGCTGAGCACGACCTGCACCTTGGCCCCGCCGAGGCGGGAACGGCCCAGTTCGAGGCGGCCGCCGGAGGCGATCGCGGCGCGGCGGACGATGTCCAGCCCGAGCCCCGACGAACCGGCGTTGCTGTGCCCGCGGGCCACCACGTCGGCACCGGGCAGGCCGGGGCCGCCGTCCTGCACGGCCAGCACGATCTCGTGCGCCGCGTTGGTGTTGACCGTGACCTCCAGCGGCACACCCTCTTCGGTGTGCGCGAACACGTTGTCGATCAGCACGTCGACCACGTCGGTGAGCTCCACCGAGTCGATCCGGGCCCAGGTGGGCCGGCTCGGCAGCCAGGTGCGCAGCGACCGGCCCTGCTCGTCGGCCAGCGCCGACCAGAACGCCACCCGCTCGCCGACCAGCGCGGCCACGTCGGTGCGCGAGGTGACGTTGGCCTTGACCGGGCGCCGGGCGTCCTGCACCACCGCGTTCACCGTGCGCTCGAGGGTGGCCACGTGCTCCTCGATGCGCTGGGCCAGCTCCGGGTCGGAGATGCTCTCCACGTCCAGGCGCAGCGCGGTGACCGGGGTCCGCAGCCGGTGCGACAGGTCGGCCACCGACTCGCGTTCCGAGATCAGCAGCTGCTCGATCCGGGCCGAGAGCCGGTTCAGCGCCCCGGCCATGGCCACCACCTCGGGCGGGCCGTGCTCGGGACTGCGGATGTCCAGGCGCCCGTCGCGGATCGAGTCGGCCGCGGCGGCCAGGTCCTTGATCGGGTCGCTGAGTCTTCGGGCCAGGGTGTCGGCCGCGCCGACCGAAAGGGCCAGCAGCAGGGTGCCCAGGGCGCCGAGGATCCAGCTGGCCCGGCCCACCCCGCGGTGCAGCTCGTCGCCGCTGACCTCGGTACGCACCACGTAGGTGCCCTCGGTGGTGCGCACCGGCGCGTAGACCACCGCCCGGCCGTCGTCGCGGCTGGTGAAGGCCAGCCCCTTCAGGGCCTTGCCGAGGTTCGCGGCGTCGTCGGCCTTGGCCCCGAGCACGTCACCGTCGGGCAGGTAGACCGACACCGTGCCCAGCGGGTCGTCGGTGTTCTCCAGCTCGGCCGCGGCCCCGGCGGCGCCGGAGTTGGCGGCGATCTGCGCGAGGTTGGTGGCGTCGGCGGTGACCGTGGCGAGCGTGCGTTCCTCGGCCAGCGAGCGCAGCAGCAGGGTCAGCGGGATCAGGAAGGCCAGGACCACCGCGGAGGTGGTGGCCGCGACCAGCAGGGTGAGCCGCCAGCGCATCTCTAGTCGGTTCCGGGGGCGACCAGGCGGATGCCCACGCCCCGGGTGCTGTGCAGGTAACGCGGTTCCGCGGCCGACTCGCCGAGCTTGCGGCGCAGCCAGGACAGGTGCACGTCGATCGTGCGGTCGCCGCCGCCGTAGGGCTGCTGCCACACCTCGGCCAGCAGCTCGCGCTTGCTGACCACCTCACCGGCCCGCTGGGCCAGGGCCAGCAGCAGGTCGAACTCCTTGCGGGACAGCTCCAGCGGCTCGCCGTCCAGGGTGGCGACCCGGGTACGGGCGTCCAGCGCCAGACCGCCCACGGTGAGCGGGCCCTCGGTCTTCTGCGGACCGCCGCGGCGCAGCACCGCGCGGATCCGGGCGTCGAGGTGGTCGGCCCCGAACGGCTTGGTGACGAAGTCGTCGGCCCCGGCGTCCAGCGCCTTCACCGCGTCCTGGTCCTCGTCCCGGGCGGTCACCACGATCACCGGCACCTCGCTGACCGCGCGCAGCATCGTCAGCACCTGGATGCCGTCGACGTCGGGCAGACCGAGGTCGAGCAGGACCACGTCCGGCCGATCGTCGATCACCGACTGCAGGCCGGGCAGGCCGCCCGGTTGCCATTGCACTGCGTGACCGCGATCGGTCAGAGCTCTGGAGAGGGCCGCGCGGATCCCCGCGTCGTCCTCGATGATCAGAATGACCGCCACGTGCGCGACGGTACCGGCTGAAACCTGGTTGGGGACATTCTGAATGTCCGGATCTACACCCGCCCGGCTCAACGCTAGGGTTCCCGAGGAGGTGATTTGGGTGAAACGCCGGATCGTCGGCGCCATGCTCGGCTGGCTCGCAGCGGTGGCCGTGGTTGCCGCAATCGCCACGATCGCGATCGGCGCGGCCGGCCGTCAGGTCACGTCGCAGTCGCTCAGCCCTTCGTCACCCCTCGCAGTCTCGGCGTCTGTCCAGTCCACCCCTGTCACTGTCGGTGGCTCCGGCGGGCAGGTCCTGGGGGCCGGTGGTGACGAGCCGGAGCAGCCGTCGTCCCAGGGGGCCGAGGGCGCGGCCGAGCGGCCCACGAGCCTGGCCATGCGTGCTGCCGGGGGTCGTGTGCACGCCGATTGCGCGGGCTCCCGGGTAGCGGGCTACGCCCTGCCGTTCGACGGCTGGCAGGCCCGCATCTCCGCCACCGGGCAACGCCGGCTCGAGGTCGTCTTCTCTCTCCGCGAAGAGCGTGCGGTGCTGGTCACGGCCGTTTGTGAGCAGGGTTCGCCGGCCTTCGGGCAGACCCCGCTCGACCCGCGGAACCCGGTGCAGGCGGCTCCGCGCCCGCAGGCGGGCACCCCTACCACAGGGCCTGACCCGGATGTGACGGATGTCTCGTCCAGTTCGCCGGTGCCGAGCGCGCCCTCTGCCCCTACAGACACCCGAACGCCGGTCCCTTCGGGCAGCGCCGAACTCCCCGCCCCGACCGAAGAGCCCACCGGGACGACACCTTCCGGGGCTCCGGTCACGCCGCCCGTGGCCCCGCCCACATCGGCCTCCACCCCTCCCGCCCACTCGTCCACGCCCACGGTCACCCGTTCGTCGGTCGGAGCGTCCGAGCACTCTCGGGAGACCGTCGAGGTGAGCGAGCCGGACGGCTCCGCCGAAGAGGTGACGAGCGCGCCGGTGGAGACCACAGACGTCCCCAAGAACTCTGACGTCCCGCCCGCATCCGGGTGCGCATCCACCGAACCGGCTTCATCGGGTGCAGCGTCGGTGCCGCCGAGCACGGCCGACTGCGTGACAGGGGGCGCGTCCGCCCCCTCGGCGGCCGACCGGGGCCTCACTCTGGGGATGTAAATCTCCCCGGCCGGGAACACCGCGCCCTTCTCGTCAGTTGAGCCAGGCAGACTCAAGTTAGGTCAGTCCCGAGTTGACTACCTCGGGTCGCTGCACCAACCTGAGTGAGGGCCACTCAGCTCTTATCGAAGGGAACCAAGATCATGGCAAGAGCGGTCGGAATCGACCTCGGAACCACCAACTCGGTCGTGTCCGTGCTCGAGGGTGGCGAGCCCACTGTCATCGCCAACGCCGAAGGTGGCCGCACCACGCCGTCCGTCGTGGCGTTCGCCAAGTCCGGCGAGCCGCTGGTCGGTGAGGTCGCCAAGCGCCAGGCCGTCACGAACGTCGAGCGGACCATTCGCTCCGTCAAGCGGCACGTCGGCACGGACTGGAACATCGCGATCGACGACAAGAAGTACACGTCGCAGGAGATCTCCGCGCGGGTGCTGCAGAAGCTGAAGCGGGACGCGGAGGAGTACCTCGGCGAGACCGTCACCGACGCGGTGATCACGGTGCCCGCGTACTTCAACGACTCGCAGCGTCAGGCCACCAAGGAGGCCGGCGAGATCGCCGGCCTGAACGTGCGCCGGATCATCAACGAGCCCACCGCCGCGGCCCTGGCCTACGGTCTGGAGAAGGGCAAGGCTGACGAGCGCATCCTGGTCTTCGACCTCGGTGGCGGCACGTTCGACGTCTCCCTGCTCGAGGTCGACGTGGAGGAGGGCGGCAGCACCGCCATCCAGGTCGTCTCGACCGCCGGTGACAACCACCTCGGTGGTGACGACTGGGACCAGCGCGTCATGGACCACCTGGTCAACACCGTGAAGAGCTCGACCGGTGTCGACCTGTCGAAGGACAAGATCGCGATGCAGCGGCTGCGCGAGGCGGCCGAGCAGGCGAAGAAGGAACTCTCCAGCGCGACGTCCACGACGATCTCGCTGCAGTACCTCTCGATGACCGAGAACGGCCCGGTCCACCTGGACGAGAAGCTCACCCGGGCACAGTTCCAGCAGATGACGGCCGACCTGCTCGAGCGCACCAAGGCGCCGTTCCAGTCGGTGATCAAGGAGGCCGGCATCTCGGTCTCGGAGATCGACCACATCGTGCTCGTCGGCGGTTCCACCCGGATGCCGGCGGTCAGCGACCTGGTGCGTGAGCTGACCGGGGGCAAGGAGCCGAACAAGGGCGTCAACCCGGACGAGGTCGTCGCCATCGGCGCCGCCCTGCAGGCCGGCGTCATCCTCGGTGACCGCAAGGACGTCCTGCTGCTCGACGTCACCCCGCTGAGCCTGGGCATCGAGACCAAGGGCGGCGTGATGACCAAGCTCATCCACCGCAACACCGCGATCCCGACCAAGGCGTCCGAGGTGTTCACCACCGCCGACGACAACCAGCCGCAGGTGCTCATCCAGGTCTTCCAGGGCGAGCGCGAGCTGGCCCGGGACAACAAGCCGCTGGGCAACTTCGAGCTGACCGGCATCGCCCCCGCCCCGCGCGGGGTGCCGCAGATCGAGGTCACCTTCGACATCGACGCCGACGGCATCGTGAACGTGTCCGCCAAGGACCGGGGCACGGGCAAGGAGCAGGCGATGCGGATCACCGGTGGCTCGGCCCTGAGCAAGGACGAGATCGACCGGATGGTCAAGGAGGCCGAGCAGCACGCCGAGGAGGACCGTCAGCGCCGCGACGAGGCCGAGGTCCGCAACGGTGCCGAGCAGCTGGTCTACTCCACCGAGAAGTTCCTGCGCGACAGCGACGACAAGCTGCCCGAGGACGGCAAGGCCGAGGTGAACACCGCGATCGCCGAGCTGAAGACGGCGCTCGAGGGCACCGACGTCAACGAGATCAAGGCCAAGCAGGAGAACCTGTCCGCGGCCAGCCAGAAGCTCGGCGCGGCGCTCTACGCGGCGCAGTCCGAGGGCGGCGAGTCCGGTGCCCCGGGCGCCGGCGCGGGTGCGGGTGCGGCCGGTTCCGCCACCAAGGACGACGACGACGTGGTGGACGCCGAGATCGTCGACGAGGACAAGTGATGGGCGAGCAGACTGTCGATCCGTCGGAAGGTCAGGGTCCCTCGGGTCCGGTCATCCGCGACCGACGTCGGCTCGACCCGGAAACCGGCGAGGTGCGCCAGAACTCGTCCGCATCGTCCGCCGAGGGTGAGCCGGAGGAGTCCGGCTCCCCCTCCCCGGCCGGGAAGAACGCCGCGAAGAACGGTGGCAAGCACGCCGCCGGGGCACCGGCCGACACCGAACCGGAAACGGGCGAGTCCGGCGAGTCCGAGAAGGCCGAGAAGGCTGACCAGGCCAGCAAGGCCGACCAGGCCGAGAAGGCTGACCAGGCCGAGGGTGAAGACTCCGGCGAGAACGGGGAAGACGTGACGGCCGAGGAGGTTTCGCTGGACGGCATCCTGGCCGACCTCGACACCGCCCGGTCCTCCGCCGCCGAGCGGCTCGGCGACCTGCAGCGTCTGCAGGCCGAGTTCGTGAACTACCGGCGCCGGGTGGACCGGGACCGGGACGTGGCCAAGGAGACGGCGATCGCCGGGGTGCTGGAGGCGCTGCTTCCGGTCCTCGACGACGTCCACCTGGCCCGTCAGCACGGTGACCTGGAGTCCGGGCCGTTCGCGGCGATCGCCGAGAAGCTCGAGGCGGTCCTGGAGCGGTTCGGCCTGGTGCGCTACGGCGAGGCCGGTGAGGCCTTCGACCCGGAGGTGCACGAGGCGCTCATGCGCACCGAGGCGGAACTGGCCGAGGGCACCACGACGACCACCGTCGTCCAGGTGCTCCAGCCCGGTTATCGCAGCGGTGACCGGGTGCTGCGGGCAGCCCGGGTCGCCGTCGCCGACCCCAACTGACACCTCGACGACCGGCCCGCCGGGCGCTGATCCAGCGTCCGGCGGGCCGGTCGGGCAGGCGGCGCTAGGAGAGAGACATGGCGGGCCAGGACTGGTTCGAAAAGGACTTCTATTCCGTCCTCGGTGTGCCGCAGAACGCCACCCCTGCGGACATCAAGAAGGCGTACCGCAAGGTCGCCCGCACCCATCACCCGGACGCCAACCCCGGTGACAACGCGGCGGAGAAGCGGTTCAAAGAGGTCGGCGAGGCGTACGCCGTGCTGTCCGACCCGGAGCAGCGCCAGCAGTACGACGCGATCCGGGCGATGTCCCGCGGAGGCGCGCGGTTCACGGCCGGCGGCGGTGGGCCGGCTGCGGGCGGCAGTGGCGGCGCGGGCTTCGAAGACCTGCTGGGCAACCTGTTCGGCGGTGCGGGCGGCATGCCCGGCGCCGGCGCGGGGCAGCAGCGGGTCCGGTACAACACCGGCGGCTACGGCGGCGGCACCGAGTCGCCCATCTTCGAGGACATGCTCAGCGGTCTCTTCCCGCCCGGAAGTTCCGGTGGCAACGGGCAGTACCGTCCCCCGCGCGGCCCGATGCGCGGTGGTGACCTCAATGCCACCGCCACGCTGACGTTCCGGCAGGCGATGGAGGGGGCCCAGCTCAACCTCCGGGTCGATGACCCGCAGGCCGGGCTGCGCAACATCACCGCGCGGATCCCGGCCGGGGTCCGCAACGGTCAGAAGGTGCGGCTGCGCGGCAAGGGCAAGGCCTCGGACATGGGGGGCGAGCCGGGGGACCTGTGGGTCACCGTCTCGGTGGCCCCGCACCCGATCTTCACCCTGGACGGCCCGGACGTCCGGCTCACCGTCCCGGTCACCTTCCCCGAGGCCGTCTTCGGCACCGAGATCGAGGTGCCCACCCCGGACGGCGCCCGGGTCAAGCTGAAGGTGCCGGCGGGCACGCCCTCGGGGCGCACCCTGCGGGCCCGCGGCCGGGGTGTGAAGACCGCCAAGCGCACCGGCGACCTGCTGGTCACCCTGCAGGTGGCGGTGCCGCAGCGGGTCGACGGCAAGGCGCGCGAGGCGTTGCGCACCTTCGCCGAGGCCACCGGGAACGAGAACCCGCGGGCCGATCTGTTCGCTCATCTGGACGAGAACCGTTAAGCGGTAGCACACGGAGGGCCCGGCGATGACAGACCAGGGCAAGGCCGCGGACGTGCAGTTCAACGTCGATCCGGACGCGCCCATCTTCGTCATCTCGGTGGCTGCCCAGCTGGCCGGGATGCACCCGCAGACCCTGCGCCAGTACGACCGGCTCGGCCTGGTGACGCCGGGCCGGTCGGCCGGCCGGGGGCGGCGCTACTCCGCCCGCGACGTCGCGTCCCTGCGCGAGGTGCAACGGCTTTCGCAGGAAGAGGGCGTGAACCTGGCCGGGATCAAGCGGATCCTCGAGCTGGAGTACGAGAACCGGGCCCTGCAGGGGCGCCTCGACGCACTGCTCGAGGAGCTGCGGCTCACCCAGGCCAAGTTGCGCAGCAGCGGGCGGGTGTTCGCGGCCGAGCCCGGGGGCGACATCGTGGCGGTGCCACCCGGCCGGCGGCCGCGGCGGCCTGTCACCTCTACGGCGCTGGTCGTCTGGCGACCGGGAAGGTAAGACTGGTGAGCATGGCGAACGACGAACAGCTGGATGCCCTGATCGAGGAACTGGAGGATCAGGAGCGACGGCTGCGGCTGCCCGGCTTCGACAACGACGACGCCTGGCAGATCGGGATCATCCTGGTCGAGCTCGCCGCCTCCCGGCGCGCCCCGGTCACGGTCGACCTGCGCCGCAACGGCCAGCAGCTGTTCCACTACGCCCTGCCCGGCACCAGCGCCGACAACGACGCCTGGATCCGCCGCAAGGCCGCCGTGGTGGATCGCTTCGGGTTGTCCTCGCTGCTGGTCGGGCGCCAGTCGCTGGCGGCGGGCGAGACGTTCGAGGAACGGTTCCGGCTCGACCCGGCCGAGTACGCGGCCCACGGGGGCTCGTTCCCGGTGCACGTGCACGGTGTGGGCGTGGTCGGCACGGTCACCGTGTCCGGGCTGCCCGAGGTGGAGGACCACATGATGGTGGTGGCCGGACTGGAGCAGTACCTCGAGGACCTGAGCAAGAACTAGAAACCGGATTGAAGGACGAGGGGAGCCACCTCCGCGAGGTGGCTCCCCTCGTCCTCTGTTCGGGTTCTTTTGAGATGGGCCGAATGGACGACTTGCGGCTGGGGGTTCAGGTGCGGGCGCCGATCCGGGCGCAGAGCACGATCGCCGGCCCGGTGGCCAGCAGCAGCAGACCGGCGCCGAGCCAGCCCGACCCGTTCAGCCCTCCGTGCGCGGCGATCCCCAGGGCCAGCAGCCCGGTCGGGAGCACCGCGGTGCGCATGCTGTCGAGCTGACTCAGCTCGGCTCGGCGGAACTCCCGCGCCGCCGTCAAAGATCCTGCGCCACAGGCGAAGACCACCACCAGCACGGCCAGCAGGGTGAAGCCCGGCCCGCCGGCCCGGCCGGTGGCGTAGTCGGCCGTACCGAACGCCACTGCGACCAGCAGGGTCTGCGGCACCAGGAACGCCACGACGGTGGTGGCCAGGCCGACCGCCGTGCCGAGCAGGATGCGCGCCGCCGTGGCCTCGGCCGCGTCCTCGTCCTCGGGGAACGACCACCAGCGCCGGGACAGGGGTGTCCGGGCGCTGCGAGGGGTGGCGCGCAGGTAACGACCGATGACCGATTCTCCGGTATTGCCCGTTTAACGACACAATTCTCTGTTACCTTACTTCAACCCAAGGTCACTGAGGTGGGCCCGGCCGGGCCCAGCAGGGGGCCCAACCTGGTGGTTCTCGCGCTGGAGGGCAGGGATGAATCCGCGACAGCGGCGCGGTGTGCTGCTCATGGGGGTCGCCGTACTCGGTGCGATCGCGGTGTTCGTGATGATCGCCGGCTACGTCACCGACATCGGCCGCCGGGTCGGGCCGATGACCACGAGCTACCGCTTCACCGAGGACGTGGAGAAGAACCAGCCGATCACCGGTGACCAGGTCGAGGAGGTCGAGCTGCCCTCGAAGTGGTTGCCCGAGGCGGCGATCCAGTCGTTCGACACCTCCCGCGGCCTGGTCGCCACCGCCGACATCCCGCAGGGGGCGATGCTGCAGGAGGGGATGGCCGCCGCGCCGCCGGAGCTCAAGCCCGGCCAGAGCGAGATCGCCATCCTGATCGACGCCGAGACCGGGGTGGCCGGGAAGATCCAGAAGGGCGACCTGGTCGACATCTACGGCACTTTCAGTGTGCGCAGCACCGATGCCCAGGGCGCCAGCGAGGACCAGGACCAGGCCCGGGTGATCGTCAGCAATGCCCAGGTGCTGGCCATCGGTGCGCTGCAGCGGGTCGACTCACCCGATGCCGAGGCCGGTGACTTCGAGCAGAACGAGGTGGTGCCGGTGACGTTCGCGCTCGATCGCGAGGACAGCCTGAAGGTCACCTACGCCGAGAGTTTCGCCACCAAGGTGCGGCTGGCGCTGGTCGCGCCGGGCACCCGCTCGCGCCCGCCGGGCAATGCCGACGTGCTCGACGGGGACAAGCTGCTCAAGCCGGTGAAAGCCGGGGGGAACGGGCCGTGAACCGCCGGTTGCTGCTCGGTAGCGCGGACGAGGTCACCGTGCAACGGGTTTCGTCGGTGGCCGAGGAACTGGGCGACGAGCTGGTCCACGTCTGCTCCACCTCGCACGAGGTGTCCGACGCGGTGGCCGGTTTCCGCCCCGACGTACTCATCGTCTCCGAAACACTGGGTCCGGTGCCGGTTCTCGACCTGATCCGGCAGACCGCCCGGCAGGATCCGTTCGTCGGCATCCTGCTGCTGTCCTCCACCTCCGACCCGGAACTGTTCCGGGTGGCGATGGAGGCCGGGGCCCGCAGTATCGCCCCGCTCGGGTTCACCATCGACGACCTCGGGCAGCGGATCGAGAGTGCCGCCTCCTGGGCCGGGATCGTGCGCAGCCACATCGCCGGTGACAACGCCCGGATGCTGGGCAGTGGGCACGTGGTGGCGCTGGCCGGCAGCAAGGGCGGGGTCGGCACCAGCACGCTCGCTCTGCACACGGCCCTGGAGGCCGCCGCCGCGGGGCGCCGCACCTGCCTGGTCGATCTGGACCTGCAGAGCGGAGACCTGGCTACCCTGCTGAACATCAGCCACCGGCGCGACATCACCGACCTGATCGGGCTGGTCGGCGAGATCTCCGGGCAGACCCTCGACGACGTGCTGTTCCGGCACTCCTCCGGCCTGAGTGTGCTGCTGGCCCCGCGTGAGGGCGAGCGCGGCGAGGAGATCACCGAGGCGGTCGGCCGGGCGGTGATCGGGGCCCTGAAGTCCCGGTTCGACGTGGTCGTGATGGACGTGGGCAGCGTGCTCACCCCGGCCGGGGCCTGTGCGGTGGAGATCGCCGACCGGGCCGTGCTGGTGGCCACGCCCGATGTTCTCAGCATGCGCGGGTGCCGGCGCACCGCCCAGTTGTGGGAGAGGCTGCGCCTGCGTCCGGAGAAGGACGTCACGGTTCTGCTGAACCGGATCTCGCGCGGCGTGGAGGTGCAGCCCGACCTGGCCGCCCGCCTGGCCCGGCTGCCGATCAGCGAGTTCGGCGTGCCCGCCTCGTTCCGGTCGTTCGAGGCGGCCGCCAACACGGGTGAACCGCAGCGGCTGGTCGACCGGGACACGCGCCGCGCCCTGGTGCGGGTGGCGGAGTCGCTCGGGGTCCGGCAGCCGGCCGAGGCAGGCGGCAGTGGCCGCCGGGCCGCCCGGCGGCGCGACGCGGGCCAGGCAGCGGTCGAGTTCATGGGCCTGCTGCCGGTTCTCGGCATTCTCCTGGCCTGCCTGGTGCAGGGCGTGCTGATCGGCTACAGCCACGTGCTGGCCGGGCATGCGGCGAGTGCGGCGGCGCGGGTGTCGGTCTCGCCCGAGCAGGGCTTCGGCGACATCGACGCACGGGCCCGGGAAGAGCTGCCGGGCGCCTGGCAGGAGGGGGCGCAGGTCACGCTGGGCGGTGGGGCCGGCGGCGATCCGCGCTGGGGCGATCCCGACGCCGAGGTCACGGTGGAGGTGGTCACGCCCGCCTTCATCCCCGGCGTGGCCGCCCTTTTCGGTGATGCGCTGAATGCCACCGCCACGGCGCAGATGCGTTTCGAGGGGCGGTTGCCTTGAGAGGCGATCGGGGGCAGGCGTCGATCGAGCTGCTCGGCTCGGTGCCCTACCTGGCGCTCGGTCTGTTCGCCGCGCTCCAGCTCACGGTGGCCGCCACCACGGTCCAGGCGGCCAGTTCGGCGGCCCGGGCGGCGGCCCGCACAGTGAGTCAGGGCGACGGTGACCCGCAGGCCTCGGCCCAGCGGTCGGTGCCGGACTGGCTGGAGGCGGGGATGAGTGTGACTCTCAATGGTGGGGAGAGCCCTTCGGTGACAGTCACTCTCCAGATGCCCATCATCGTCCCTGGTCTGGATTCCGGCCCCGAAGTGGCCCGCACGGCCTGGTTCGAGCGGGAGCAGGCGACGCCGCCATGGGGCTGAGAGATCTGCGCTCGGCCGGTGAACGCGGTGCCGGCCAGGACGCCGCCCGGCAGTTCGAGGCGCTGGTCGAGCGCTACCGCCGGGCGCTGCTGGAAGAGCTCAACCTGAACGAGCTCTCGTCGCTCGACCCGGCCCAGCGGCGCACCCGGCTGGAGCGGGTCCTGGCCCGGATCCTCAGCCGCGAGGGCCCGATGCTCTCCGGCACCGAGCGCACCCAGCTGATCCGCCGGGTGATCGACGACTCGCTCGGCCTGGGCGTCCTGGAACCGCTGCTGGCCGATCCGTCGGTCACCGAGATCATGGTGAACGGGCCGAAGGACGTGTACATCGAGCGGGCCGGCCGGCTGGAGCGCGCCCCCTTCGCCTTCGCCAGCGAGGAGCAGCTCTACCAGACCATCGACCGGATCGTCTCGACCGTGAACCGCCGGGTGGACGAGTCCAGCCCGATGGTGGACGCCCGGCTGGCCGGCGGGGAGCGGGTGAACGTGGTGATCCCGCCGCTCTCGCTGACCGGGCCCACCCTGACCATCCGCCGTTTCCCGGCACCGATCCCGATGCACCGGATGGCCGAGATCGGCGCCGTGGACACGGCCACCGCCCTGCTGCTGGCCTCGATGGTGCGGGCCCGGTTCAACGTGCTGATCTCCGGCGGCACCGGTACCGGCAAGACCACGATGCTGAACGCGCTCTCGGCGTTCATCCCGACCCACGAGCGGATCATCACCGTGGAGGACGCGGCCGAGCTGCGGCTGGAGCAGGAGCACGTGGTCAGCCTGGAGGCCCGGCCCTCGAACATCGAGGGCCGGGGCGAGGTGACGATCCGCGACCTGGTGCGCAACAGCCTGCGGATGCGCCCCGACCGGATCATCGTCGGGGAGGTCCGCGGCGGCGAGACCCTGGACATGCTGCAGGCGATGAACACCGGCCACGAGGGCTCGCTGGCCACGGTGCACGCCAACTCCACCCAGGACGCGGTGTCCCGGCTGGAGACGCTGGCCACGATGAGCGAGCTGGAACTGCCGTTCGCGGCGATCCGCGACCAGATCAACAACGCGATCGACGTGATCATCCAGCTCTCCCGGTTCGGCGACGGGTCCCGCCGGGTGGTGGAGGTGATCGCGGTGACCTCCAAGCGCCGCGAGGAGTACCGGCTGGAGCGGCTGATGCACTTCGAGGCCGAGCCGACCGGGGCGGACCGGGTGGTCGTCGGCCGTTTCGTGCCGCACCGGCTGCCCGCCGCGCTGGCCGACCGGCTGATCGTGCGCGGGGAGCTGATCCCGCCGCAGTTCCTGGAGTACCGGCGATGATCCTCTGGGCTGCTTCCGGTGTGCTGGCTCTCGCCGTGCTGGGTTACGCGCAGTGGGTGCTCGGCACCAACGAACGCGAGGCGCTGACCCAGCGCACCGCGCTGGAGACGGTGGAACGCTCGTCGAACCGCTGGATCAACCGGCTGGACGGGCGGCTGCGGCGGACCGCCCACGGCCGGTGGCTGCAGATGCGGCTGGACCGGGCCGGGGTGCGCTGGCGGATGGCCGACATCTGGCTGGCCCTGGCGGGCCTGGCGGTGGTCACCTACCTGCTCTCGGCCCAGCTGCTGAGCTGGTGGTTCGCCGTGCTGGCGGCGGCCGCCGCGGTGCGGCTGGCGCTGACCGTGCTCGACCGCCGGGAGGCCCGCCGGCGGGAGGACTTCGTGGGGCAGCTGCCCGAGGTGGCGCGGGTGCTGTCGAACGCCACCTCGGCCGGGCTGGCGCTGCGCTCGGCGATCCGGATGGCCGGGGAGGATCTGGAGGAACCGGCCGGTTCGGAGATGGCCCGGCTGGCCCGCGAACTCGACGTGGGCACCCCGCTCAGCGATGCGCTCGACCACCTCCAGCAGCGCATGCCCAGCCGCGAGCTCGCCCTGCTGACCCGCACCCTGATCATCCAGGCCCGGGCCGGGGGCGCAGTGGTGACCGCGCTACGGGGGATGTCGGAGACCCTGGAGGCCCGCAAGGACCTGCGCCGCGAGGTCCGGACCATGCTCTCCGGCGCGGTCTTCACCAGCTGGATCGTGCTCTTCCTGGGCGCCGGGTCGCTGCTGATGATGAACGTGATCGCCCCGGGCACGCTGAACGAGGTCACCTCCTCGCTGATCGGCCAGGTGGTGCTGGTGATCGCCCTGGTGATGTACGCGGCCGGATTCTGGATGATCCGCCGGACCACCCGGATCGACGTCTGATGAACCCCGACGCCCTCACCTTCGCGCTCACCGGGCTGCTGGTGTACCTGTTCGGCCTGTACGGCTGGCAGCTGCTCAAGGCCCCGCCCGAGGTGGCCCTGCCCGACACCGGATCGGTGCCGGTTCTCGGGCGCGGGCCGGTGGGCGCCCGGATCCCGCTGGTGGCCGGGATCTACCGGCTGCTGGGCCGGCGCACCGGCCCGGCGATCAGCGGCCTGCTCGGCCCCCGCTGGCGGCTGGAGGTGCGCAACCTGATCGCCGCGGCCGGGCAGCCCCGGGGGATGGACGTGGCCGGGTTCGCCGAGCTGCAGGGCGCCTACACGGTGCTCGCCCTGCTCGGCGGGTTCCTGCTGGTTCTGCGCGAGCTGCCGGTCCTGGCCGGGCCGGCCTCCCTGCTGCTCCTGGCCTACCCCTCGGTGTGGCTCTACAGCGAGGCCCAGCGGCGGCAGCGGCAGATCGAGCAGGAACTGCCCGACTTCCTGGACGTCCTGGCCATCACCGTCACCGCGGGCCTGGGCTTCCGGGCCGCGATGGAGCGGGTGGGCGAGACGCTGGAGGGGCCGCTGGCCGAGGAGGTGCGCCGCACCATGCGTCGCATGGAGATCGGGGTGCACCGTCGCGAGGCGTTCCTCGAACTGCGCGACCGCAACCCCCGCTCGACCACGATGGGCCTGTTCGTCACCGCGATGATCCAGGCCGAGGAGCTCGGTGCCCCGCTCGCCGACACGCTGAACCAGCTGGCCGGGGACATGCGCCGGGAGTTCGCCCAGATCGCCCGGCGCCGGGCCTCCCGGGCCGCGCCCCGGGTCAGCCTGATCATCACCATGGTGATCATGCCCGCCGTGGTCACCCTGCTCGTCCTGGCCCTGTTCCTGGGCTCCGACGTGGATCTCGGCTCGTTGTGATGCGCCGGCGGCCAGCGGTTCCGGAGCCGGACGCGGTCGGCCGGCTGGCCCAGTACGTGCTGATCCCGCGGATCGGGGCCCCGGGCCTGAGTGTGGTGGCGCTGCGGGCCGACCACGATCCGGCCGGCCCCCTGCTCGGGGTGCTGCTGGTGATGATGGCGCTGAACTACCTGGCCCTGCGTTACTGGACCCTGATCGAAGGCCGGCGTCATCCGCTGGTGCTGGTGCTCGACCAGTTCACCGCCCTGGTCGTGCTCGGGGTGACCGGTCTGGGCACGCCGATGGTGCTGTACCTGATCGCCGGCGGCGTGCTGGCCGGGCTCACCTACCGGGCCCGGCCGGTGCTGCTCGTCGGCCTGGGGGCCACGCTGGTCTACGGGGTGCTGCTGGTGTTCCGCACCGGATACGTGCCGGGTGGCAACGACTTCCACACCACGATCACCCTTCCGGCGCTGGTGCTGGCGGCCGGTCCGGCGGGGGTGGCACTGCGCCGGCTGCTCGACGAGCAGGAGCGCACGGCTACGCAGCTGTGGCGGTTGCGGCGGAGCGCGGCGGTGCGGGAAGAACGGCTGCGGGTGGCCCGCGAGCTGCACGACTCGCTCACCAAGAACCTGCACGGGGTCTGGCTTCTCAGCCGGACGTTGCAGAGTTCGTTGGACCGGGGCGACCTGACCTCGGCCCGCGAGGCGGCCGGGGTGATCGGTCAGACCGCCGAGGGCCTGGCCGGGCAGTCCCGGGTGGTGATCCAGGGGCTGCGCGAGAACCCCCACCGCAATCTGGTCGAGGCGCTGCGCGAGCGCGCCACCGCGGCCACGGCCGGACACCGGCTGAGTGTGCAGGTGCACGACGAGCGCGGCACTCCCCGGCCCGGGCCCGACGCGGCCGGACGGAACACCATGCTGGCGGTCACTTCCGAGGCACTGCACAACGTGGTGAAGCACGCGCAGGCCCGGCGGGTCACGCTCACGCTGGCGGCTGCCGGTGCCGAGGTGGTCCTGCAGATTACGGACGATGGGCGCGGCTTCGACGTCTCGGCCGGGCATCCGGGGCACTACGGACTGGTCGGGATGAGCGAACGGGCCAGCCGTAGTGGCGGCAAGCTCAAGGTGCTCAGCGCGCCGGGGAACGGCACCACCGTTCGGCTGGCGGTGCCGGCCCGTCCACCGAAGCCGGCGAAACAGTCGAAGCAGCCGAAGCCGGTGGTGCTGGCCGAGGGGGTGCCGTGACGGTGCGCCCGGTGACGGTTCTGGTGGCCGACGACAATCCGGTGATCCGGATCGGCCTGCGGCAGCTGCTCGGTGCCGAGCCGGCCACCGACCTGGTGGGTGAGGCCGCAGACGGCGCCGAGGCGTTGCGGCTGGCCCGGGAGCTGCGCCCCGACGTGGTGCTGCTGGACGTCCGGATGCCCGGTACGTCGGGGCTGGAGGTGCTTCCCGAGCTGGCCACCTTCACCTGTGTGCTGATGCTGACCTCGAGCGAAGAGGACGAGACGGTGCGGGCGGCGGTGCAGCTCGGGGCCCGGGGATACCTCGTCTACGGCACTTTCGACGAAACCGCGGTGGTGCAGAACATTCTGGCGGCAGCCGGGGGAGGTTCGGTGTTCAGCGCCTCGGTGGTGCGGGTCCTGGCCGGTCCGCCCGCGCCTGCGGAGTCGGTTCCGGCCGCCGATCCGGCCGTGGCGGCGCTGTTGTCCGAGCGGGAGGCCGGGGTGATGCGCCTGCTGGCGGCCGGGCGCACCAACGGGGAGATCGCGGCCCAGCTGTTCCTGGCCCCGAAAACCGTGAAGAACCACGTGAACCGGATCTTCGCCAAGCTCGGGGTGACCTCCCGCGCCCAGGCCGTCGCGGTCTGGGTGGGCACCGCCCGCTGAAGGACTTTGGGCCCGCGGCTGGGCCCACGGACCCTCGCCGGGCGGGGGCCGGAGGGTTAGCGTTCGGCGCTAACGAGGGGAGAGCAGGATGATTCGCGTCTACTGCGCGCTACTGAGTCTGCTCGCGACGACGGTCGGGCGCGGACGTCGGGCCGGGCAGGACCGGGGGCAGACGGCGGCCGAGTACATGGGCATCGTCGTCATCGTCGCGATCATCATCGTCGCGATCGCCACCAGCAACATCGGCCAGACCATCGCCACGAACATCACCAACAAGATCAACGACATCTTCAACGCAGGAGGCTGACGACGCGGCCGCACCGGATGAAGTCACCGCATCCCGTGCGGTCCCGACGTCGTCCTGAAGGGGAGGAGGGTCAGATCGCGCCGGCCCTCCTCCTCGTCGTGGCCGCGCTGCTGTTCCTGGGTCTGCTCTTCGCCCAGGTGGGCAGCGCCTCCGAGCAGAAGACCCAGACCCAGACGGCCGCCGACTCGGCCGCCGTCGCCGCGACCCACCAGTTGCGCGACGCCACCATCCTGCAGGCGGCGGACGAGATTCCCTGGGGCCTAGGGGTTCTGTTCGCGCCCCTGGGCGGCTGGGAGCCGGACCTGACGGCGGCGGCCTGCGCCGCGGCCCAGCGCAACTGGCAGGAGAACCCACACTCCGGCGGCCTGGGGTGCGGCGACGTCTACCTCGCCGGAACCGGGGACGGGGTGCAGGTGGGGGTGCTGGCTCCGCCCGGTCAGGTGATCGACGGCCCGGCCGACGTGCAGGACCAGAGAGCTCAGGCCGCAGCGCTCTCGCGGATCACGTTCGAGGAGTGCCCGGCACCCGGGCCGGCGAAGCAGGACGCCCTGGCGCACTGGCTGGTGGACACCACGATGGCCAAGCTCGGCCACGACTCCGACTGTTTCACCATGGCCGACGCGATGCAGCTGGAGATCCTCGAGGCCTGGCCGTTCCCGGTCATGGTGGCCGCGGTCGGCCCGCCCGAGGAGATCCTCGACGCGGTGCGGGAGAGCCTGCGGATCGAGATCATCGGCTAGGCACCTGGTAGCCGCAGAACACGCAGCGCGGGGCCGCGGCGACCAGCGCCGCCCCGCACCAGTCGCAGGGTGAGTACGGCTGCAGCGGAACCCGTTGCGCGATCCAGGCGGCCGGGTCACGGGGCACGGCCACGATCTCGGTGGCCTCGTCGTCGCCCCAGAAACCGGGCAGGTCGAGCTCGGTGCGCACTCGGTGCGGCACGTCGCTCACCCCGGTCAGGGCCTGGAGCGGTGCGGGCATGCTGTGCGGGCCGGCGATCAGCACCCGGGTCTCGGCGGAGCCGAAGGCGGCGCGGGTGAAGCCTTCTGAAAGCAGGTCTTTCGACAGTGAGCGCACGATCGGGCGCGGTGTGACCTGGACCGCGAACTGGCGCTGGCCGGGCAGTATCGAGGCCAGGTGGTGGCCCACCCCGACCCCGGGAAGGTCGAGCCCGGTCACACTGTGCAGCACGGCCACGTTCACCAGTTCGGCGGCCAGGGTGGGCAAGACCGAGACCACCAGCGACGACGGCCGTCCGGCCACGGCCAGGGCCTGCTCACTGATGCGGGCCACGGCGTACTGCCCGAGCGGGCCGTTCGGCAGGGCGACCACGGTGATCTCCACGTCGAGAGCGGCCCGGGCCAGGGCCGCCTCGCGGGTGACGGCCGCCTCGGCGGTCTCGCCGCACAGCATGAGCAGCCGGGCTCCGTCGGAGGTGAGGTCTTCCAGGAGGCCGAGACGGGTGGCCGACGAGACGTTGAGCAGGCCGGCCGGCCCGTTCTCCTCGCGCCACAGGTTCAGGTCGTCGGCCAGCAGGACCCGGATCGGCGGTTCGGACGGCTCGGGGGCCGGAGGCGGTGGGGGCGGCGCCGGGGCCGGCTGGGCGCGGCGGGCGGTCTGCCGCAGGATCCGGGTGGGCTGGGTGTCGTGCGGCTCGCGGGGCACCGGCCGGCTCTCCACCGGCACGATCGGGGCCTGGCCGGTGATCGGTTGTGGCCCTGGGAAAATCGGTCGCCCGGGCTCGGCCCCGCTGCTCACGAGGCACCCCCGGGCCGCAGGGTGGAGGCGATCTCCTCGAGCCGGCAGGACTCGACGGCGTCGGCCGGGCCGGCCACGTTGAGCGAGATCAAGGTCGACTCCTCGGTGAGGAACTGGCGCACGAACAGGGCGCCCTGGGGGCCGTACAGATCACCGGGGACGATCGGGTAGCGGCTGCTCTGGCGCACTCCGGCCACGGTGCCGGGAACCGGGTCGATCGGCTCGTTCTGCTCGATCTGCCCGCCCGGTTCGCGGCCGGCCGAGAAGGTGGCGATCGCGGCAGCCGGAAAAGTGCCCCGGTAGTCGAGCTTCTCGCCGGCGATCACGACGCAGGAGCCGCCTTCTGCGGAGGCCCGCCAGACCCGCACCCGGGCGGCGCCGGTCTCGTTCGCAGCGGCGCTCGAGGTCTCCGGTGAGTAGTCGACGTCGCTGGGCAGTTCGAAACTGAGCGCTCCGGTGCCGACCGTGTAGTGGTCCAGCCCGGACAACGGCAACACCTGGGTACGGCCGTCGTTCATGGGTTCCGCCCCGGGAGGGGGTCCGGGATCACTTGAGCAGCCGGCCAGCAGGAGCACGGCCAGCGAAAGCCCGGTCAGGATGCGCACGTCTGCCACCTGACCAGACCCTGGCCGGGCGCATAGTAGAAGTCGTCGCCGGGAAGGGCGCCTCGGACGGTCAGCCCGCCGAGCATGCCCAGACCTACCTCGGGCGAGGCGTTCTGGGCAGTTCGGTAGGCGCTGACCGTGACCGAGGTGCCGGGCGCCCCGGCGTCGAGCAGGGCGTACAGGCGCTGGACGGGATCTTGACCTTCCTCCAGCTCCGAGCCCTGGCCCAGATCGAGCAGTAACGGCACGCCCAGCCAGTGCAGCACGTCGGCGGTCGCGCCGGCGGGTTCGCTCCTCAGCAGATCGATCCGGATCGTGGCCCGCCCGACGAACGGTGCCGGTTCCTCTGGTTCCTCCGACTCGACCGAATCGGAGGTGAGATCCGAGCCTTCGGGCTCACCGACGTCCAAAAGCGTGCCCAGCAGATGCTCCGGGGTGCCGGCCGACGCGCTCAGCCACCCCCGCAACCCACCCGCCGTCTCGATCACCAGGTACCGCGCCCGCCCGAACCGGTCGAAGGTCACCCCGGCCACCGTGGTTGCGGATCCGGGGGTTCCCAGACGGAAGGATTCGCCTGCCTTCTCGGTCAGCTCGACGAAAATCGTCGTGGAAGGCTGCTTCTCCTGCGTGACCCGAACCTCTGCGACCCCGGCCACCCCGCCCCCGACGATGCCGCCGCCGACCGCCGAGCGGGCCTGGGCCGCGAGATCCGGGGCCGAGCCCGCGTCGACGAAGTAGGCATGCGGTTGCCGGACCATCTCGCCCGGCATCGGGTGCCCGTCCACCTTTTCGGCGATCCGGGCCAGCAGACCGGTGGGATCGGCGCTCTGCAGCCGGCGCCGGACCGGCTCGTGCTGGGCGGCGGTGATGTACGCGCGGGCGGCACTCTCGGTGGGGAACTCGGTGAGCTCACCCCCGCGGACCGAACCGGGAACGTTGTCGCGCCGGACGAACCAGTGCACCACCGCGTTCTTGTCCACCGTGCGGCTCAGCGTCAACCGTCCGGAACTGCCCAGGTCGTCGGTGAACAGCACCGCATCGTCGGGCACCACGTCGGCGTGGCTGAGTACCTGACAACGGGTCTCGGCCGCGGCGGCGATGACCGGCGCTGCGCAGGCCGTGTCGCCGTTGCCGCAGAAGGTCTTGCGCACACCGTGCCCGAGCACCGGCGTCAGCACCACGGTGACCAGTACCACCAGGCAGCTGCCGGTGAGCACGGCGAGGTACCGGATCGGCGACGGGCCGGCGTCCGGGAGCGCTGCGCGATCAGGGCGACGAACGATCAGGCTCATCACTGGTCACTGTGCCGTACCGGACGATTACATGGTGGCGATTCGCGTGATTGTTACCTTTGGACCCGATGTGAGGACGTTCGTGAAGACTTTGTCGGTGGACGGTGTGCCGGTGGCTCAGGTCGAGGTGGCCGTCAGCTACGCCGCGCGCTCGAAAGGACTGCTGGGGCGGGACGGGATCGCGACCGGCCTGGTGCTGCGCCCGGGCTCGAGTGTGCACACCTTCGGTATGCGGTTCGCGATCGACGTGGTCTACGTGCGTCGCGACGGCCGGGTGCTGGCAGTGGCGCCGATGCGGCCCCACCGGCTCGGCCGGCCCCGGCTGCGGTCGGCCTGGATCCTCGAGACGGAGGCCGGGCGGGCGGCGGCGTGGGGCATCGTTCCCGGGCGGGAACTCGGCCTGGCCTAGGGTGAGTTCCCATGTACGACACCGCTGGACCGATGCTGTTGGCCCGGAGTGTGGTCGGGGTGCTCTTCCTGCTCTGTCTGGGCACCGGGCTGCTGCGGCGCAGCCGGCAGAACGAGGTGCGGCGGATCTGGCCCGAGGTGGTCGGCGAGGTGATCGGCGAGCGCAGTGTGATCGGCGCCTCGAACCGCCGTCCGGTGGTGCGCTTCACCACCCGGCACGGAGAGACGGTGGTGGCCGAACGCCGCACCGGCTTCGCCGTCGTGACGCCGGTGATCGGCAAGCGGGTGCCGGTCTGGTACGACCCGTCCGATCCCCAGCACTTCCAGGTCCAGGTGCTCGCGCTCGACCGGCGGGGCTCGATCTCGTTCGTCCTCGCGGGAATCCTGGCGGCGCTCTTCGGGATCCTGCTCCTGTCCTGAGGACTGACCGAAGGTAGTCGAACCGTTTCGGACCTGCGTCCGAATTTCGACATCGTGTTCGACATTCACCACCGGTGGTGACCGGGTTCCCTCGGACGGCGTGATGTCGTTCACGGAAAGTGTGCAGCGGCGGCTTGCATCCCTACAGTTGTCGACAAGGGGGCGGTGCCGGAGGGATCCGGTGCTGCTCGGTAGGGTCAGGAAGGGGCCGAGAAGCTTCCGGTTCGGCTTGACCAGGGTGAAAACCCCTGGTTAGGGCGGTCTTCGGGAGTGCGCGGGTGCGGTATGTTCTGCCCGGGGGGATGATGGCCGGTGACTTCGGAGGGACGTCACCGGCCATTTCCATTGTCGTGGGCGGTAATTCGGCTGCCTACCCGAAGTCCCCACCGGCTGAACGATCCTCGGTTCGCCTCGAGTACCTGACGCACGCCCGGGCGGGGACGGGTCAGGCCGAACGGTCGCAGGGTGAGCACGTGCAGAACGGTCGCCTCGTCGTCGAGCAGGGCGACGTCGAGCGCGTACAGCATGCCCATCCCGTGCACGCTGTTGCCCGGTCGCAGCAGCAGTGCGCCGGGGATCGACCGGGTGCCGAGCAGGCCGCGGGCGCGGCGCCAGTAGCTGTCGGCCAGCCAGAGCGGGGCCACGTCACGCCCGTCGACGTGTAAGCGGAGCGTAGTCGTTCTCATTCGGACTCCTGTTCAGTTGTCGGACGACTCGTAAGAGATGTCTAACCACGAGTTATGAAGTTCCGGCATATGACGTGACTACCTTCACTGAGAGTGCACAAAGGCCGAATCAGGTTCTATGGTGTGGGAACGCCGGGGGGCGTAGAGCGTACATAGTCGAAACGGTGAGTGATTGCCGTCAAGGGTGGGGTTCCGAGCGTATGTGGTCCTGTCTGGTGGTTGCGGATCCTGGATCGACGCGGGCGTCGGTGGGTGGCGTGGAAGTGGTGGCGGTCGACGAGGTGGTCTCCTCGATCGAGGAGATCCGGCATCGGATCGGGCACCGCTACGTCTCCGTCGCGGCCCCCGAGGCCCTCGCCGAACGCGTGTCTCTACAGGTCACGCTCGCGGCCGGGCATCTGCCGGAGATGGAACTGGCGGGCCTGTACAGCCCTCAGGCGCCGCTGGCCATCCTGTCTGCGCTGACTTTCGCGCGGTCGGTGACCGAGGAGCCCGCCCTGGGCCACGAACTGGCCCGCACGCTGCTGGGGCATTCCTGGTCGGGAGCCTGGACGGCCTCGGTGAGCAGGCTCGGGCGCCCGGCCCCGAGCATGAGTCAGCATCTGCGCTCGCTGTTGCCCGGTCCCGGCTTCCTGGTACGCCAGGGAGACCATCCTCATGTGTTCAACCGGGTTGTCCCGGAAGCCTTCTCCCGGTCGTCCGGTGATCAGGTGCTGCTGATGGAGGAGGAGGGCGTGCCCGGCCCGGTGGCCGAGCAGCTCGCCCGGCTGGCCGGTTCCGTGAGTGTCCGCCCGGTTCGGCTTCCGGGCCGCTGGGAATCGGTCTACGGCACGGCCCGGGCCGGTCAGCTGGCCGCGCTGCCGGCCCGCCCCGCCGACCTGCTGGCCCGGCCGTCGGCCCGGTGCCGGGCCTGCGGGCTCGAGCAGATCGCGGCGATCTGCCCATTCTGTCGGGTCCACACCGAGAGCGCCTCCGGCGTAGGTGGTTCCCCGTCCCGTTCGACCTCCGGAGGTCTCCGTTGAACCCCCGCCAGCGCCGCGGCGTCCTGTTCATGCTCCTGGCCGCCCTGCTCGGCATCACCGTCTTCGTGATGGTGGCCAGTTACACCTCGAACGTCGAGAGCGAGGTCGGGGCGAAGGTGACCGTGTACCAGGCCAAGGCCCAGATCCCGGCCTACACCGAACTGAGCGAGGCCAACCTGCAGCCGGTCGAGGTGCCGGAGCGCTGGACCTCGGCCGCCAGCCGGCAGGAACTGGCCGACCTGCTCGGCCGCAAGGTGGGTTTCAACGTCGAGACCGGCACCACGATCAGCGCGGACATGCTGCTGGCGGTCTCCGACCTGAACCCGGACGAGCGGGAGATCGCGATCAACGTCGACCCGGTGACCGGGATCGGCGGGCGGGTGACCTCGGGCGACCGGGTGGACATCTACGCGGTCTTCGCCGACGTCAACGGCCTGGCCAAGCAGGTCCAGGTGCTGGTGCGGGACGTGCGGGTGGTCTCGATCGGCGGGCAGCAGACGGTGACCACCGAGGACGAGCGCGGAGTGGGGCAGTCCGACGTGGTGCCGGTGACCCTGGCCCTGAAGCCGGACGACGCGCTGGCGGTGACCTACGCCAACGCCTTCGCCCAGGAGGTCCGGCTGGTTGGCCTGCCCACCGACGAGAACGCCGACCGCAGCGGTGAGCAGGACCGCTTCGACGCCAAACAGCTCGGTGGGAAAGCGGTTCCGGAGGGGACTAACTGATGATCAGCGTGGTGATCGGTGCCGCCGACCAGTCGGTGGCCTACGAGTTGCGCGCCGCCCTGGGCGAGATGGACGGCGTGGAGGTGCAGTTCGTGGTGGAGACCACGAGCGAGCTGGTGGCCGCCGTGCTGCGGCTGGAGCCGGACGTGGTGCTGGTGCACGACCAGCTCGGCCCGGACCCGGCCCTGCAGGCGGTGCGCGACCTGTCGCTGCGCCGGCCCGGCTGCGCCCTGCTGGTGGTGACCGCGAGCGCCGACACCAGCCAGTTCACGATGGCGATGGACGTCGGGGCGCGCGGGGTGGTCGCGTTCCCGCCGGCCTACGAGGACCTGCGGGCCCGGATCACGGCGGCCGGTGAGTGGTCTCAGCAGATGCGCCGGATCCTGGCCGCTCCCCGGGACGCCGGTGTGCTCAGCGGCCCGGGCCGGGCCCGGGTGATCGCCTTCGCCGGGGCCAAGGGCGGGGTGGGCACCACCACGGTGGCCACCCACCTGGCCCTGGACGTGCTGCGCAACCTGCCCGGGCACCGGGTCTGCCTGGTCGACCTCGACCTGGAGAAGGGCGACGTCTCGGGCATTCTCGAGGTCCGGCACCGTACCTCGGTGGCCGACGTGGCCAAGGTCTCCGAAGATCTGTCGGCGCAGGCCGTGGCCGACGCGGTGGTGCTGCACGAGAGCGGGCTCGGGCTGCTGCTGGCCCCGGCCGACGTGCGGGACATCGAGGCGGTGCACCCGCAGTCGCTGCGGGAGGTGTTCGCGGTGCTGCGGCATGAGTACGACCTGGTCGTCGTGGACGCCGGGGCGCACGTGACGCCGGTGCAGGCGGCCGCGGTGGAGCTGGCCGACGAGGTGGTCATGCTGACCACGCCGGACGTGCTGGCCCTGCGCGGCCTACGGCGCACGATCACCCAGTGGGAGGGGCTGGGCGTGCGCAAGGAGAGCGACCTCCACGTGCTGGTCAACCGCGTCAGCCGGCAGTCCAGCGTGTCGGCCGAGACGATCCGCCAGCTCACCCGCGCACCGGTTCTCAGCGCGGGGCTCCCCGCGATGTTCCGGCGACTGGAACCCGTCATCAATTCTCGTTCGCCGCTGGAACTGCGCGACGACGTGTGGTGGAAGGCGCTGCGGGCCGTGGGCCACGAGGTGCAGGTGGCGCCGGGCGCCCCGGCGGTGGCCGCCGAGCCGGCCAAGGGCCGCTCCCGGCGCCGCGGCAAGGACGACGGGCAGGCCGCCATCGAGGTGGTCGGCACCCTGCCCGTGCTGCTGTTCACCCTGCTGGTGATCTGGCAGCTGGTGCTCTTCGGGATGACGTTCGTCTGGTCCGGGCACGCGGCCTCGGCGGCGGCCCGGGCGGTCTCGGTGGGCCAGGACCCGGCGGTGGCGGCGCGGGCCGGGGTGCCCGGAGGTCTCGCCGGTGACCTCTCGGTGAGTACCTCCGGCAACACCGTGACGGTGAATCTGCCGGTGCCGATGGTGGTTCCGGGCACGGCCTCGTTCCCCGGCGGGGTCGAGACCAGCCGCACCGTGGTGATGGAACCGTGAGGCGGCCCGGTGGTGAGCGCGGGCAGTCCTCGCTCGAGATCGCGGTGCTGCTGCCGATCGTCCTGGTGGTGGGGTTGTACGTGTTCCAGGCGGCCGTGGCGATGTGGGCCATGACCTCGGCCAACGAGGCCACCCGGCAGGCCGCCCGGGCCTACAGCCTGGGGCAGGACCCTGCCTCCGCGGCCGAGGCCGCGCTGCCCGGCGCCCTGGACGTGGCCTCGGTGCAGACCACCGGGCCCGGGCACGGGGTGCGGCTGACCGTGCAGGTGCCGCGGGTGGCGCCGATGCCCACCTTCCGGATCACCCGGGAGGTGGTGATGCCGTGAGGTCCTACCGGGATTTCGTGGCTCCGGCCGAGCTCGGCGGCACTCGCGAGCCGGCGGCCGGGGCCGGTCTGGGCGCCGATGCCGACCAGATGCTGATCGAGCGGTTCAAGCGCCTGCTGCTCGAGGAGGTGGACCTGCGCGAGCTCGGCCGGCTGGAGATCTCCCAGCGCCGGGTCCGGCTGGAACGCGTTCTCGCGCACCTGGTCTCCCGTGAGGGCGTGATCCTCAGCACCCGTGAGCGGGCGTCGCTGGTGCGCCGGGTGGTCGACGAGTCGGTCGGCCTGGGCGTGCTGGAACCGCTGCTGGCCGACCCGTCGGTCGGCGAGATCATGATCAACGGACACGACACCATCTACGTCGAGCGGTTCGGCCGGCTGCAGCGGGTGCCCTCCGGGTTCACCAACAACGAGCAGCTGCTGCAGGCGATCGACCGGATCGTGTCCACCGTGAACCGGCGGGTGGACGAGTCCAGCCCGATGGTCGACGCGCGGATCCCGGCCGATCACCGGATGCCCCGCGGGGCTCGGGTCAACGTGGTGCTGCCGCCGCTGGCGCTGGCCGGGCCCACGGTCACCATCCGGCTCTTCCCCAAGGCCTACGGCCTGTCCGAGCTGATGGCCCGGGGCAGCCTCGACCAGGTCACCGCCGACCTGCTGGCGGCCTGCGTGCGGGCCCGGCTGAGCCTGGTGGTCTCGGGCGGGACGGCGTCGGGCAAGACCACGATGCTGAACGCCCTGTCGGCCTTCATCCCCGGGCACGAGCGGATCGTCACCATCGAGGACGCGGCCGAGCTGGCGCTGCAGCAGGACCACGTGATCCAGCTGGAGACCCGGCCGGCCAACGTCGAGGGCCAGGGCGCGGTCACGATCCGCGACCTGGTGCGGAACTCGCTGCGGATGCGGCCCGACCGGATCGTGGTCGGGGAGTGCCGTGGTGGCGAGGCGCTGGACATGTTGCAGGCGATGAACACCGGCCACGACGGCTCGCTGACCACCGTGCACGCCAACAGTTCCGAGGACGCCCTGTCGCGGCTGGAGACCCTGGCCTCGATGAGCGAGGTCCGGATCCCGTTCGAGGCCCTGCGCGACCAGGTGAACACCGCGGTGGACATCGTGGTTCAGCTGAACCGCCAGGCCGACGGCACCCGCCGGGTCACCGAGGTCGGCTATCTGACCTCGCGCCGGCAGGAGCCGTTCAGCGTGGTGCCGCTGATGCGCTGGGAACCGGACGCCCCCGGGGCGGCGCCGGGCCAGCGCGGTGCGTTCGTGCGCTACCCGCTGCCTCCGGCGCTGGCCCAACGGCTGGCCGAGCGGGGGGAACGGGTTCCGGACGGCTTCGGCGAACCGGCCTCGCCGCGCCGGGCCGGACGACGGAGCACATTCGGTCCCAGTACCCAGCCGATCGAGCTGAGGTGAGGTCTGCGTGTACCTGCTGATCCTGTTGCTCCTCGTCCTCGCGGCGGGAGCCTTCCTGGCCGGGGTGACCCAGTTCCTGTCCGTGTCGGCCGGGCGCCGTCAGGTGGTCCAGGCCGTGATGGGCGACGACTACTACGCCGGGGGCGCCCGGCTCGACCGGGCCGACCGTGTCTTCCGGGCGACCTCCTTGGGGCGTCGGCTGGAACGCGAGATGGTGCTGGCCGGTCTTGACCGGCGTCCCGTAGTTGTCTTCGGGGCCGGCGTCGGGGTCGCGGTGGTGGCCGCGATCGCTCTCTGGGTGCTGCTGGCCCCGCTCTTCGGAGTGGTCGGAGTGGCCTCCGGGCTGGTCGCGGTGCGCGCCTACCTGAGTCGTGAGAGAGCGCGGCGGCTCGAGGCCTTCGTCACCCAGATGCCGGAGCTGGCCCGGGTTCTGGCCAACGCCACCAACGCCGGTCTGTCCATCTCGACCGCGGTGGCGGTGGCCGGGGCCGAGCTGGCCGAGCCGGCCCGCACCGAGATGCGCCGGATCAGCGAGCGGGTCGCCTTCGGCGTGCCGCTGGAGACCGCGCTGGGCGAACTGCAGGAGCGGCTGGTCTCCCGGGAGGTCGGCGTGCTGGCCGCCACGCTGGTGGTCAGTGCCCGCAGCGGTGGTTCGCTGGTGGAGGCCCTGCGCGAGATCGCCGACACCCTGGAGACCCGCAAGGAGACCCGGCGGGAGGTGCGCACGACGCTGGCCCAGTCGGTGGCCACCGGCTACATCATCATCGTGCTCGGGTTCCTGGTGCTGGTCGGGATGAACCTGGCCTACCCCGGGTCGGTGCGGGAGATGACCACCGTCCTGGTCGGTCAGGCCGCCCTGGCGGTCTCCGGCCTGCTGTTCGCGGTCGGCCTGACGATGATCCGCAAGCTGACCCGGGTCGAGTCGTGACCGCGCTGGTGCCGGGCGTGCTGGCGCTGGCCGCGGTGCTGCTCTTCTTCCGTGGCTGGCGGCTGCTGCGCTCGCGCGACATCGAGGGTCTCGACGTGGGTGACCTGGTCCTGCTCAGCCGGGAGCAGCAGCAGAAGGCCACCGGCGGCGGGCCGCTGTACCGGATGGCGGGACCGCTGGTGCCGCCGTTGCGGGCGCTGCTGGGCACCCAGGGCCTGCGCTGGCTCGACCGGCAGGTCACGCTGGCCGGCCGCCCGGACGGCGCCACCGCCGACACCGTGCTGCGCACCGCGGGCATGTGGATCCTGATCTTCGGCCCGGTCGCCCTGCTGTGCCTGCTGCTGGGTCAGTTCCTCGCCGTCGGCCTCACCCTGGTACTGGTCGTGATCATGCCGCTGGCCCGGCTCTCCCGGGCCCGGCGCCTGCGGCAGCAGCGCCTCGACCAGGACCTGCCCGACTTCCTGGACATCCTCAGCGTCACGGTCTCGGCCGGGGTGGCCTTCCGGCCCGCGCTGCTGCGGGTGGCCCAGCGCTACCAGGGGCCGCTGGCCGAGGAGATGACGCTGACCCTGAACCAGATCGCCAACGGGGCCAGCCGCCGCTCGGCCTTCACCCAGCTGCGCGACCGGAACGACTCCGAGGCCCTGGCCCAGTTCGTCACCGCCTTCCTGCAGTCCGAGGAACTGGGCGCCCCGCTGGCCCAGACGCTCAAGCAGATCGCGGTCGAGATGCGCCGCAGCAACGCCCAGCGGATGCGCCGCCGGGCCGCCCAGGCCGCCCCGCGGGTGACCCTGGTGACCAGCCTGCTGCTGGTCCCGGCGATCATGGTGCTGATCTTCGTCGGTCTCTTCCTCGGGTCGGACGTCGACTTCGGTTCCCTGCTGGGGGGTTCCTGATGGTCGGCGCGGCCCACCCGCGGGTGCACTCCGCCTTCTACCCGGCGGCCTCGGGCGACCTGATCCAGAGCGTCAAACTGGCCATGCTGGTGCGGCTCGCCTCGATCGGCGTGGGGCTGGTCGGGCTGGTCGGCGAGCAGCTGACCGGCCGGCTGCTGCTGGCGATCTTCCTGCTCGGGGCCAGCAGCCTGGCCGGTGTGCTCTACCCGCAGTTCCTCGGCCTGCTCACCCGGCACCCGCTGCTGGCCCTGATCGACGTGCTGCTGGTGGTCGCCGTCCTCGGCGTGCTGGGCGTGGACAGCCCGCTGGCCCTGGCCGCCCTGAGCACGGCGTTCCTGATCGGCCTGCTCTACCCGCTCCCGGTGGCCTGCATCCTCGGCCCGTGTCTGGCCCTGACCTACGCGGCGGCCGCGATCCGGCAGCACGCGGGTGACTCGGCAACGCCGTTCCTGCTGCTGTACGGGCTGCCGGTGGCCTTCCTCTGCCTGGTCTGGATCGGCCGCTCGGTGGCCCGGATCTACCAGGCCCAGCAGGTGGCCGAGCGGGAGCTGGCGATCCGGGTGCAGGCGGCCGCGGCCCAGGACGAGCGGTCCCGGCTGGCCCGGGAGATGCACGACTCGCTGGCGAAGTCGCTGCAGGGCATCGCCTTCGGCGCCTCCGCCCTGCCCAGCTGGGTGGAGCAGGACGGCCTGCGGGCCCAGCAGGTCGCCGCCGATCTGGCGGTCAGTGCGCAGCAGGCGGTGCAGGAGGCCCGCACGCTGCTGACCCGGATGCGCACCGACGAACCGTCCCGGGACTTCCACGAGGTGCTGGGCGACTTTCTGAGGGCCTGGGGGGCTCAGCACGAACGCCGGCTCTGCGTCCGGCTGGAGGCCATCCAGCCGCTGGGGGCCGACACCCGTTACGAACTGCTGGCCGCCCTGGAGGAGGCTCTGGAGAACGTCCGGCGGCACGCTCCGCAGGGCCCGGTCGAGGTCCGGCTGGAGCCGGACGAGGAGTTCGCGGTGCTGACCGTGTGCGACTCCGGGCCCGGATTCGATCTCGGCATCATCGGTTCCCGGGAGGCCGAGGGGCATTTCGGGATCCGGGGCATGCGGGAGCGGCTGCAGGAGATCGGTGGGACCTGCCGGATCTTGTCGCGGTCGGAAGGCGGTACCTCGGTGGTGCTGCGGGCCCCGCTGACCGACGTGCACCTGCTGCCCTCGCTGGAGATCCGGCAGGTCGAGCCGTGAGGCCGGTCTCGGTCCTGGTGGTCGACGACAACAGCAGCGTCCGCGCGGGTCTGCGCGGGCTGCTGGCCGCCAGCCCGGACATCCACGTGGTCGGAGAGGCCTGGGACGGGGAGCGGGCGGTGGAGCTCACCCGGGCCCTGCAGCCCGACGTCGTGCTGCTGGACGTGCGCATGCCGCGCCGGGACGGGGTCAGTGCCGCCGCCGAGATCGCCCTCACCAGCAAGGTCCTGATGCTGACGTTCACCGAGGACCACGAGGTGATCCGCACGGCGGTGGACGCCGGCGCGTCCGGGTACCTGGTGCACGGCGCCTTCCAGCCGGACGACCTGGTGGGTGGAGTTCTGGCGGTGGCCCGGGGCTCGGGCATCTTCTCGGTCGGTGCGCTGGACGCGCTTCGGGGCTCCCCGGCGCCCGCCCCGGAGCCCACCGAGGCACCGGACCTGGGGTTGAGCACGCGGCAGACCGAGATCCTGGAACTGATCGCCGAGGGCCTGTCGAACGGTGAGATCGCCGACCGGTGCTTCCTTTCCGAGAAGACGGTGAAGAACCACATCAACCGGATCTTCGCCACGCTCGGGGTGCGCACCCGCAGCGAGGCGATCGCCCTGTGGTTCCGGGGCCGGACACAGGGCCGGGGACGGTGAGGGATTGGGCCCCTGGGCCCACGGCGGCGGCGGTTTCCGGGCATAGCGTTGGCGATGTCGAAAGTTCCCGGAGAACAGGACCTCCCGGGACGGGAGCGTCGGGCGGGGCCCGGCACGAAGGAGCATCGCATGACCAGGAAGCTTGTCTCCATGCAGATTTGGGCCGCGAAGCGCATCGAGGGGGCGCGCGACCGCGGTCAGGGCACGATCGAGTACGTCGGCATGGTGATCGCCGCTGTGGTGGTGGTGCTCGCCGTGGCCACCGCGATCAAGGCGGCCGGTATCGACACCACGGTCGGCGACAAGATCAAGAGCGTGCTGAACCAGGGCTGATCCCTGATCCACGGTGCGGGCGAAGGACTTCGGGTCCTTCGCCCGCATCGGCATGTCACCGGGCACCGGAACCGTCGGAAGGGTGGAGATGATGGTCGAGCAGAAGCCAGGTCCCAGCGGGCGAAGGCGTAGCGGGGTGCTCGTCGCGGCCCTCCTGCCTCTGGTCGCCGGCCTGTTCGCGGCCCCCGCGGCGAAGGCCGCCACCAGCCCCCAGGTTCCGGTGCTGGGAACGACCACGCTGACTGCGGACCGGGAGGCCGACGGGGTGCGGGCCACCGTGCTGGTGCACGGGGTCCGGCGCATCCCGGGTGCCTCGGTGGTCTACTTCTCCGGCGGCATCCCCAGCGGTGAGACCTCCGCCTCGTGGGGCTATTTCAACCGCATCGCGGTCGACCGGCTGGTCTCCCCCTACACGACGGTCGGCAAGGTGCGCCTGGCCGACTTCGCGAACCGCCGCGTGTACCTTCCGCTGCACGGTCAGGACGCGAACGGTACCGAGCAGATGCTGGTCTCGCCGGAGGCGGCCTGGCCGTCCGGGCAGCCGGGCGGCACCTTCTACACCTTCTACGCGGTGATGCCGGAACTGCCGGACGACCTGGAGCAGGTGGACATCCTGTTCGGCAACGCCGACGTGGTCCACGACGTGCCGGTCGAGGACGGAGTCCTGGAACCCGCCGTCGCGCAGGAGGGCCCGATCCGTACCGGTGAGGGCTGGCCGCAGATCGACCAGGCCGCGGCGGCCGCCTCGCTGGAACCGGAGAAGTCGGTGGTCCCGATGACGGTGGAGACCTCCGACCTCGAGGAGACCGTGACAGAGCGCTCGGAGGCGGACACCACCTCGGTCGACCTCGCCGCCGACGTGCTGTTCGCGGTCGACTCGGCCGAACTGGGGCCGGACGCCGGCCAGGCCCTGCAGAAGGCCGCCGACGAGGTGAACGCCTCGGCGAAGGGCGGGCAGGTCCGGGTCGTGGGACACACCGACAGCACCGGCAGCGACCCGCACAACCTGGACCTGTCGCAGCGCCGCGCCCAGGCGGTTGCCGAGGCCCTGAAACCGCTGATCACGATTTCCGGCGTCACGTACGACGTCTCCGGCGTGGGCGAGGCCGACCCGGTGGACAGCAATGCCACCGACGAAGGACGCAGGCGGAACCGTCGGGTGAGTGTGGTCATCGGTTCGGGTGAAGGGAAATGAGCATGTCTGCCACCCGTGGCCGGACCCGGCTCCTGGCCGGCCTCCTGCTGGTTGCGGTACTGGTCGCCGTGGGGGTCTTCTGGTGGGCGCGCGACTCCGGGGATCCCCAGGCGCAGAGTGACTCTCCGAAGACTTCGGGCGGTCCAACGGTCAGCGAGCTCGCGCAGAAGTACCTGAGCGGGCAGCCGGCCACGGCCGAGGCGGTGGCATCTGCGCAGGGCACGATCTACGCCCGCAACGACGCGTCGCCCGGTGACGTGAAGGATGTGCCCGCAACTCTGCGGATCCTGGCCGTCGAGGCCGGTCCCGACTCCACGCACGTGCGCATCTCGCTGAGCACCGACAGCCCTGCGGTTCCGCTCTTCACGCCGTACATCAAGGTCTCCAGTGCCGATGTCCGCGGTTTCGAGCTCACCGCCGAGTCGGCCGACCTCCGCCTGACCGCCGGGCTGTGGTCGCAGGCCGAGAACGACACCCTGGACTGCGCCTGTGCCTACCTGCCGGCCTCGACCGGCGCCGAGCCGGTGGAGCTGAGCATCCTCTACCCGGCGTTGCCCGAGGCGGTGACCGAGGTGAAGTTCTCGATGCCTGGTTTCGAGGCCCTGAGCGCCCCGGTGACCAGATGAGGACTGCAGCCGGCGGGCGGCGCCCGGACGACTCCGGCCAGCTGACGATCGGCCTGGTCACGGTGGTCATGGTGGGTCTGCTCTTCCTGGCAGTGAGCTACTTCCTGCCGCTGGGCGAGGCCACCGACCAGAAGGCGAGCTCGCGGGCCGCGGCCGACGCGGCCGCGCTGGCGGCGGCCGAGCAGATCCAGAACGACCTGGCCTCAGCAGTTCTGGACGCAGTGGACCAGGCCCGCACAGTGGAGGACCTGCCTGGCGTGCTGGACTCCCTGACCGGGGGGTTCGGGCGTGAGCAGGCCGGTGAGTACGCCGACCGCAACGGTGCCGATCTCGTCGGATACCAGTACACCCGCGCCTCCGGCCGGATCTGGGCCCAGGTCCGGCATCGGCAACCCGCCTCCACCGGTGACCGGGCCCAGTCGTCGGCCACCGCCGAGCTCGGGATCCGGCTCGGAGTCTGCCGTCTCGCCGAACCGGACGAGCCGGATCAGCCGGACGAGCCGGACGAGCCGGGAACGGCCGAGGTGCTCTGCGGTGACCTCGAACTGCAGTTCGAGATCACCGGTGATGACGGGAAGCCGTCTCTGAAAACGGATCTGGACGACCTCTTCGACGACCTCGAACCACGCCTGATCTCCTGATGTTGGGCCCTGGGGCCTAGTTCTGCGCCACTAGCGTCGTCGGCATGGTGCGTACGCCGGGTCCGGGCAGGCGTGGACGAGAAGCCGGGCAGGCCACGACCGAGTACGTGGCGATGGTGGTCGCCACCACGATCGTGCTCGGTGCCGTGCTGGCCGTGCTGGCGGCGACCGGGGCCGGTGGTCAGCTGGTCAGTGGGCTGAAGTCGGCGATCTGTGCCGTGGTCCCGGGTACCTCCTGCGGTGAGGGTGTTCCGGCTCCCGTGACGGAGCAGCCGGAGCAGCCGGAGCAGGAGCAGGAGCAGGAGGACGGCGGCGACTGGGACTGCTCGGGTTTCTGGGGCTGTACCTGGAACGCCACCAAGCAGACCGGTAGCGGGCTGTTCAACGTGGGCAAGGGTGCGGTCGACGATGTGGTGGGCATCTGGGACCTGGTGACGGATCCGGGTTCGCTGGTGGATGCGGGTGAGTACGCCTGGGACCACCCCGGAGACGCCGCGCTCTCGCTGGTCTGGGACGAGGAGTCGTCGCAGATGTGGGACCGCGAGGACTACGGCGGTTCGGTCGGGCGCACCGTCTGGAACGTCGGCTCCTGGTTCATCCCGGGAGTGGACGCCGGCCGGGCCGCAGGCGTGCTGGGCAAACTCGGGAAGGCGGGCAAGGTCGCCGAGAGCGCGGCCGACCTGGGCAAGCTGGCCCGGCTGTCCGACGAAGCGGCAGAATTCGCCACCGCGGCCGAGAAGGCCGGTGATGCCGGTGACCTGGCGGCGGTGGAGAAGGCGGCTGAGGAAGCCCGTAAACGCGCCGACGACGCGAAGGACGAGGCCCTGGGCGGGGTCTGCGCGGTGGCGCTGCGACTGCCGGGGGCCGACCCCGGCGGTCCGGCGGGCTCGGTGCTGGCCTTCGGTGGGGGTGGCCGGGTTCCGTCAGCGGTGCTCGTGCTGCACGCGGCCAAGGACTGCACCGAGGAGGAGATGGATGACGCCTGGGCGCAGTACGAGCGTGAGCAGCAGAGCAAGGCCGACGCCGAGCAGGACGAGGCGTACCAGAAGTACCAGGAGGCGGACGAGGCCGCGGATCGGGCCGAGGAGACCTCGATCGCGCCTCGCGACGTGCACGACGAACTGCGCAAGGCCGACCCCAAGCGGTTGTCGCAGCAGGAGATCGACGAGGTCCTGACCGAGGGGGAGTCGTACCGGCAGAACGTCGGCGGGGACGAGCGGGAGGTCCGGTTCGTCGACAACGGCGACGGCACCAGTTCCTTCGTGGTCTTCTCGCGTGACAATCCGGGACACACCATCACCAACATCCGCAGTATGTCGAACCGCACCATCGAGAAGCGGATCGCCAGTGGAGAGTTCTACGAATGACCGCCAGAGTGTGGGGATGAGCGAGCAAGCGGCGATGCCCGACGCGGAGACCGTGCGGGGCTGGTGGGCAGACCTGTGCAACGGCGTGCGTACCCGGGAAGAGGTACATGCTCTCGCGGCCCAGTGGCTGGAGGGTGAGGAACTCGTCGACGACCCGCTGGCCGACTACGGCCTGGCCGATCTGCACGGGGCCGATCTGAGGCAGAGCGACGGGACGTGGCTGCACCCGATGCAGGATCTGGCCGATCGGTACGAGAAGTTCGCGGCCGCAGTGCGATTCCTCGCGGAAGATCCCGAAGGGTACCGGGCGGCCGAGGACGAGCGCAGGCATCAGCGCCGGCTCGAGCTGGAGGCCGAGCGGGCCGCCGGACTCCGACCGCCCCGAAGGACGAAACCCTTGTCCTGAAAGAAGTTGGGCCCGGAGACCTAGTCCGCCCTGGTTAACGTCGTTGCGTGAGACGACTTGTGACCGCCCGGCGCCGGCAGATGCGCGCCGCCGGCTCCGAAACCGGGGCCGCGACCGTGGAACAGGTCGGGCTGACCGTCGCCGCCGCGGTCCTGATCCTGGCCGTGGTGGTGGCCCTGGCGCCCCAGCAGTTCGTCTCCTCCGTCACCCGGGCGATCTGCCAGGTGCTGACTCTCGGCCTGGGCAACTGCGGTTCGAGTGCGCCCACGGCCACCGACGCCGGCTTCAAGCCGACCGAGTGCCGGGTGCGCGACCAGAGCGAGAAGTACGGCAGCGAGATCAACATCGGGTTCGTCCGGATCGGCCAGGAGCTGGGCTTCCAGCGGCAGGAGATGGCCGACGGCAAGGTGCAGCTCACCGCGGTGGGCAGTCAGTCGGTCGGGGTGGCCGGCGGGCCGAACGGCAAGACCTTCGACATCGGCAAGATCGGCACCGAGGTGGGCGAACTCGAGGTCGAGGGCTCGGGCACGGTCAAGGTCGGTTACGGCGACACCTGGGAGTTCAGCTCCGCCGAGGAGGCCGACAAGTTCCAGGCCGACATCGAGGAGTACTCCTCGATGAAGAGCATGGAGAACGCCCCCGACAGCCTCTTCATCATTCTCTGGAACCGGGCGGTCGGCTATCCCGAGGTGCCGGTCCCGACCACCAAGGTCACCAAGGTCAGTGGTGACGCGGGCGTCCAGGCCGGCCTGCAGGTCACCCTCCAGGAGGCGGCCGCGCCGGGGAACAGCAACAACAGCAACAACAGCAACGCCACCGACGAGGGGTCGGCGGAGGAGGCCGGGCCGGAGGAGTTCGACCCCAACGTCGGCGGCCTGCTCGCCCTCAAGGGGGAGTACGAGGTCACCCAGGAGACCAAGACCAACGGGGACGTCAGCTGGACCTACCAGCTCGCCGGGGAGGGCAAGGTCGAGGGCAGCGCGATCCTGGTCGGGGGCGAGGCTGCCGGCAAGTCGACCGGCGCCTTCAAGGTCACCCGGGACAAGGACGGGAAGCTGACCGAGCTGTCGTTCGTGAGCACCCGGGAAGGCTCGCTGCAGGCCAACGTCACCGGCAAGGGTGCGGGCAAGGACGGCGAGGCGACCGGCAAGGACGGTTCGGCGTTCACCACGGCCACGGTCACCACCACCACCCTGAAGCTCGACAACGACGCCGACCGGGCGACCGCCCAGGCCTGGCTCCGCGGCAACAACGAGCAGTTCGGCTCCCCGTTCGGGCTCACCTACGACTCGCTCGTCCCCGACCGGGAGGCCGCCGAGGGCGACGTCTTCGGTCAACTCATGTACGACAAGGCCACCTCGTCCCAGGTGCAGTACGAGGGGGTGAAGGACATCGAGGAGTTCGGCGCCGAGATCAACGTGGGCTGGAAGTTCGGGGCCAAGATCAGCACGGAGAACAGCAGCAGCCAGACGGTCGACGCCCGGTACCTGGGGGCACCCCGCACCGACGGTTCACGTCCTCTGCTGCAGTACTCCGAATGTCAGTGACGGCGCCCGGTCAGGAGAACGAAAGCATGAGCAGAGCAATGGGTTCGGTGCTACGCACCTGGGTGATCGCCGGCATTCTCTACCTGGTGGTGAGTGGGGTGTTCTACGCGCTGACCGCCCGCGACGCCCGGCCCGACTGGGTGGCCACCCTGTCCGCCCTGGTCACGTACGCGGTGGTGGTGGGCGCGCCGGCACTGCTGTTCCGGCGCTCGCGCGGTGGAACCTCGCTGGGCAGCTACCTTCTCGCGGTCGTGCCGGTTCCGCTGGTGCTGCTGGCCCTGTCGATCTGGCTCTGGGCCGACCGCGACGTGACCACCGGCACGATCACCGGCCGAGTACTGCAGTGGCTTGCCGTTCTGGTCTGCGTGGCGGCTGCGGTCTGGTTCCTGCCCGCCCGGCGCCGCCCGGCTCCTCAGCCCTACCAGTAGAAAGGTTTTCGGATGAACGCCTACGGTGCACCGTCGGTGCGGCCCGAGATGCCGCGCCCGTTGAAGGCCGCCCGCATCCTGCTGGTGATCGGCGGGGTGATCAGCGTGGTCTCCGCGATCGCGGTGATCGCCGTGCTCGGGGCCGACGCCGAGGTGCTCGGCCAGGTCACCTGGTCGGTCTGGCCCGGTGTCGCCGCGCTGGTCCTGGCCCGCGGCCTGCCCCGGGGCGGTCGCAAGCACTACTTGTGGACGCTCGTGGTCGGCGGGGTCTGGATCTTCATGGGTCTGGGGAACGCCGGGCAGGGTGACCCGCGCGGGTTCACCTCGATCATCATCCCGATCGTGATCCTGGTCCTGGTGACCCGCCCGGCCTCGCGCGACTACCTGCGCTGAGGCCGGGGCGGGCCCTGGGGGAGCGTCGGATCAGCGCGACTGCAGCGCGTCCAGCGCCACCGCCATCGCCGCAGCCAGCCGGCCGTCCAGACGGGCGCCCGGCACGTCGACCTCGTAGCGGTCGCGCAGGGCGCGCTTGCGCTGCGAGGAGAGCAGGATCGTGCCGTCCGGGTCGGTGAAGTCGAAGTGGAACACGAACGGCGAGGGCAGGTCGTTCAGGAACGGCACGAACTCCCAGACCCGCCGGGCGATCGCCACGTTCTTGTTCCGCTCCTGCCCGAACAGCTCGACCGGGCTGTTGGCGAAGCCCATGTGCCAGGTGCTGCGCAGCAGCGACTTGCCGAAGTCCTTGCGGAACCAGCCGATCGGCTGGCCGGCCGCGTCCAGCACGTCGTAGGTGGCGCCCAGGTCCATCCGCTGCCGGGCCTTGAAGCTGAACACCGGCTGGGTGCGCTGCTCGTCGGTGTAGAAGGTGACCTCCTCCTTGAAGGCCAGGCGCTTCTGCTGGGCGAAGGCGAGCAGGCCACCGGTGCTGCCGTCGGGCAGCAGCTCGCGGATCTCGTACCGGTTGACCATCATCGTGATCTTCTGGTTGACCGCGAAGCGCTCGACCGTCCTCAGGTCGCCTGCCATCAGGTCCCCGCTCTCCGTTGCTGGTGTCCGATTGGTGGCGGTCATTGTTGCGTAGTCACGAGGATCCCGCTCGGGCGACGAATCCGCTCACACTCCGTCATTCTGTTCTGCGATCGCGTCGATATGACCCCATTACACCTTGACGTCGGAATATGCATTCTGAGAGTTTTGACCTGCGAGATTCTCCGGGTCGAGCACGATCCGTGAGAATCCGCCCCCAACGTTCAGTCGTCCGTCAGGCCACTCTGCGTGAGTCACCGCTCCGCATGAGTCCCACGACTGCGGGGCCTGGGTGGCGCGACACCGTGCGCGCCGCCCAGGCTCCGCCCCCAATCCGCACTTTCGGCGCATTCCCGCCGTCAAGTGGCCGTTGCACCCCGATCGCGATCTCATACCGACCAGTGGCCCCGACTGTCACTTGCCGGTCCGGGTATGTCACGGTTACCCGGCGGTGCGCCGGAGGCGTCCGTCCTGGTGCCCTTGCGAAAGGTTTGGTCGTGATCATCCGTCGGCTCGTCGGGGTCGTCCTCGTGCTGCTGGTGCTGCTCGTCATCGTCGACCGGGTGACCTGGTGGGCCGCGAAACGCGTGGTCGCCGACCGGGTGCAGAGCACGGCGGGCCTGGCCGAGCGGCCCGAGGTCGAGGTGCACGGCTTCCCGTTGCTCACCCAGGCCATCGGCGGCAAGTACAAGCAGGTCAACGCCAAGGTCGACGACCTCACGGTGCAGGACGGGCTGACCGTCGACGAGCTCGACGTGGAGATGCGGGGCATCTCGGCCAGCTTCGGCGACCTGCTCAGCCACCGCCTGAGCGACGTGCCGGTCGACTCGGCCGTGGCCGAGGCCACCGTCGGCTTCGCCTCGATCGACCAGGTGGTGGCCGAGCGGCTGCCCGACGACAGCCTGGACGTGGAGTTCACCCAGGGTCAGGCCGGCGCCCTGGCAATCACCGGCACCTTCGAGAACGCACTGGCCAGCACCCAGATCACCGGGGCGGCGACGGTCCGGATCGAGGACGGCGCGCTGCTGCTGGAGCTCACCCAGGACTCGCTCACCGACGTGCCGGCCGAGCTGCGCCCCCAGGTCGAGCAGCTGCTGAGCGGCTCCTACCACCTGCCCGAGCTCCCCTTCGGCTTCACCGCGCGGGACGTCAAGGTGGGCGAGGACGGGGTCACCGTGCGGGCCACCACCAGCGAGGTCAAGCTCAGCTGATCAGGTTCGCCTCCGGGCCGCCGATTCCCCAGGGGATCGGCGGCCCTCTGCGTTTGGTCCCTCCGCCGGTGCGTATACCCTGGGTTGAGCGGAACAGACTCAACTCTGTCGGCGTTGTCCACAGCGGCATCCGATCCCGGCCGAAGCGGAGGGAAACCGAAAACCATGGATCTGAAGCTCACCACCCGCAGCCAGGAGGCAATGGCCTCCGCCGTCCGGCGGGCCGCCACCGACGGTGCGCCGCAGGTCGAGCCCGCACACCTGCTGGGCGCCCTGCTGGAGCAGCCCGACGGGGTGGCCCCGGCGCTGTTGCAGGCGGTCGGCGCCGACCCGCAGGCCCTGCGCCGCGCCAACGCCACCGCGCTCGAGGCTCTGCCCCGGGCCAGCGGTTCCTCGGTCAGCACGCCCAGCCTGGGCCGGGCCACCTACCAGGCGATGTCGGCGGCCGGTGACGTGGCCCGGGAGCTGGGCGACGAGTACGTCTCCACCGAGCACCTGCTGATCGGCCTGGCCTCCACCGACACGGTGCTGAAGAGCTCCGGCCTCACCTCCGAGAAGCTGGTGAAGGCGCTGCCCAAGGTGCGCGGCAACGCCAAGGTCACCAGCCCCGACCCCGAGGGCACCTACAAGTCGCTGGAGAAGTACGGCGTCGACCTGACCGCCGCCGCCCGCGACGGCCGGCTCGACCCGGTGATCGGCCGCGACGCCGAGATCCGCCGCGTGGTCCAGGTCCTGAGCCGGCGCACCAAGAACAACCCGGTGCTGATCGGTGAGCCCGGCGTGGGCAAGACCGCCGTGGTCGAGGGCCTGGCCCAGCGCATCGTGGCCGGTGACGTGCCCGAGAGCCTGCGCGGCAAGCGGCTGATCAGCCTCGACCTGGCCGCGATGGTGGCCGGGGCGAAGTACCGCGGGGAGTTCGAGGAGCGGCTGAAGGCCGTGCTGGAGGAGATCAAGTCCTCCGAGGGCGAGGTCGTCACCTTCATCGACGAGCTGCACACCGTGGTCGGCGCGGGCGGCAGCAGCGACGGCTCGATGGACGCGGGCAACATGCTCAAGCCCATGCTCGCCCGGGGTGAGCTGCGCCTGGTCGGTGCCACCACGCTCGACGAGTACCGCGAGAACATCGAGAAGGACGCGGCTCTGGAGCGGCGCTTCCAGCAGGTCTACGTGGGCGAGCCCAGCGTGGAGGACACGGTCGGCATCCTGCGCGGCCTGAAGGAGCGCTACGAGGCGCACCACAAGGTGGCGATCACCGACGCCGCCCTGGTCGCCGCGGCCACCCTCTCGCACCGCTACATCCCCGGCCGGCAGCTGCCCGACAAGGCGATCGACCTGATCGACGAGGCGGCCAGCCGGCTGCGCATGGAGATCGACTCCTCCCCGGAGGAGATCGACGCCCTGCGCCGCCAGGTCGACCGGCTCAAGATGGAAGAGATGGCCCTGGCCAGCGAGGACGACCCGGCCAGCCGGGCCCGGCTGGAGAAGCTGCGGGCCGACCTGGCCGACCGTTCCGAGCAGCTGGCCGCGCTCACCGCCCGCTGGGAGCAGGAGAAGGCCGGCCTGAACCGGGTCGGCGACCTGATGAAGCGGGTCGACGAACTGCGCAGCCAGGCCGAGAAGCTGCAGCGCGAGGGCGATCTGGGGGCGGCCTCGCGGCTGCTCTACGGCGAGATCCCGACCATCGAGAAGGAGATCGCCGAGGCCCAGGCGGCCGAGCAGGTGATCGACGACAACCCGGCGCAGCAGGCACCGATGGTCAAGGACGAGGTCGGCCCGGACGACATCGCCGACGTGGTGGCGGCCTGGACGGGGATCCCGGCCGGGCGGCTGCTGGAGGGTGAGAGCGCCAAGCTGCTGCGGATGGAGGAGGTCATCGGCGGCCGGCTGATCGGCCAGAAGAACGCGGTCCGAGCGGTTTCCGACGCGGTGCGCCGGGCCCGGGCCGGGATCAGCGACCCCGACCGCCCGACCGGCTCGTTCCTCTTCCTCGGCCCCACCGGCGTGGGCAAGACCGAGCTGGCCAAGGCCCTGGCCGACTTCCTGTTCGACGACGAGCGGGCGATGGTCCGCATCGACATGAGCGAGTACGCCGAGAAGCACAGCGAGGCGCGGCTGATCGGGGCCCCTCCCGGCTACGTCGGTTACGAGTCCGGCGGCCAGCTCACCGAGGCGGTGCGCCGGCGGCCGTACAGCGTGGTGCTGTTCGACGAGGTCGAGAAGGCCCACCCGGACGTGTTCGACGTGCTGCTGCAGGTTCTCGACGACGGCCGGCTCACCGACGGCCAGGGGCGCACGGTCGACTTCCGCTCGACCATCCTGGTGATGACCTCGAACCTGGGCTCGCAGTTCCTGGTCGACCCGACGCTGTCCGACGAGGCCAAGAAGGATGCGGTGCTCACCTCGGTGCGCACGGCGTTCAAGCCCGAGTTCCTGAACCGGCTCGACGACGTGGTGGTCTTCGACCCGCTGGGGATGGAGGAGCTCTCGAGCATCGTCGAGCTGCAGATCGGCCTGCTGGGCCGGCGGCTGGCCGACCGGCGGCTGGACCTGCAGGTCACCGCGGCCGCCCGGGACTGGCTGGCGCTGACCGGCTACGACCCGGCCTACGGGGCCCGGCCGCTGCGCCGGCTGGTGCAGCGCGAGATCGGCGACAAGCTGGCCAAGGCCCTGCTGGCGGGCGAGATCCACGACGGCGACGGGGTGCTGGTCGACGCCGCGACGGCGGCCGACGGCCTGATGGTGCGGCGGCTCGAGCCCGGCGAGAGTGTCGATTCGGTAGCCGGCTCGAGCACTTTCGAGGGCCCGGACGGTGGTCTGATCGAGCTGGAGTCCGGCCCGACGATCTGAGGCCAGAGACCAATGGGGGACGTCCGCACTCGAGTTGGGTGCGGACGTTTCCTGGTCTCAACCGGCCAAGAACCAAAGGGGGACGTCCCGCTCGACCCGAGCATCGACGTCCCCTGATCTGCGGGGCGGTTCCAAAAACCAAGGGGACGTCCCACTCGACTTCAGCGCGGACGTCCCCTGATCGAAGCCACCCCGAACCCGACGGGGGACGTCGCGCTCGACTCGAGCGCGGACGTCCCCCGTTCGGGTTCGAGGGCTACTTGGCGGTCCAGACCACCTTGCTGTCGCTCTTGCGCACCAGTTGGAGCTTGCCGCTGTCGAGCAGACGCAGCCGGTCGGCGGCCTTGCCCACGGTCTTGGACTGCCAGACCGTCTTGCCGCCGGAGTTGACCAGGGTGAGGTTGCTGTTGCGCAGGTAGAGCCAGTCGGCGTCTTTCACACCGGTGCTCCAGACGATGCCCTTGCCCTTCTCGGTCACCGTGAGGTTGCCGTTGGCCCGCAGGGCGAGGCTGTACTTGCCGTTCTTGGACACCAGGGTGCGCCCGCCGCGGTAGAGGCCGAGCCCCTTGTCCAGCGTGGACTTGCCCTTGGCGTTCTGCTGCGGGGCCGACTTCTGGGCCTTGTTGCTGGTCCAGAGCGTGCTGCCGCCGGAGTTGTTGACGATCGCGGCGAAGCCCCGGTTGTCGACCTCGAGCCGGGCCGCGCCACCGCCGGTGCCCGACGACCAGACCCGCTGACCGTAGGCGTCGTACGAGACCAGGTTGCCGGTGCTGGTCATCTTGGTCCACGCCGCGGCCTTGCCCGAGCGCCAGAGCACCCGGTTGCCGGGTTTGGTCAGCCGCAGATCCTTCGTGGTCTGGGTGAGTGTGTAGAGCCCGTTGGGGCTGGTGATCTTGCTGCCGACCGGCAGCGAGGCACCGGAGGCGACCTGCGACTTGGCCGTGGTGGCGGAGGGCGCCTTGACCTTCTGCGGGGCGAAGAGCATGTTGCGCGACCACTTGGTGCTGACCTTGCTGACCGCGTTCTTGCTGGTGGCCTGCACGATCGCGGCCTGCACCTGCTTGGGCGAGGCCTTGGGGTTGTTCTGCAGGTACAGCGCGACCGCCCCGGTGACGTGCGGGGTGGCCATCGAGGTGCCCGACTGGGTGAGGCTGGCCGTGTCGCTGTCGATGCCGGCCGACTTGATGCCCAGGCCCGGGGCGTAGAGGTCGACGCAGGCGCCGTAGTTGGAGAAGCCGGTGCGGCGGTCGCTGCGGTTGGTGGCCCCGACCACCAGCGCCGCCTTCACGTCGCTGGGCGAGACCGAGCAGGCGGGGATGCCGACGCCGGCGGCGTTGCCGTTGCCCGCCGCGATCACCACGGTGACCCCGTCGGCGATGACCCGCTCGACGGCCGCCTCGACCACCGGGTCGGCCCCGCCCTCGTTGGTCAGGCTGAGGTTGGCCACCGCCGGCGTGCCGCTCTGGTGGTGGGAGACGATCCAGTCGAGGCCCTCGGCGACGATCGAGCTGGTGCTGCCGCCGTCGCAGTCGAGCACCCGGACCGGCACCAGGGTGGCCTCCTTGGCCACGCCGTAGACCGAGCCGCCGATGGTGCCGGCCACGTGCGTGCCGTGACCCTCGCAGTCCTCGGTGCTCTTGTCGTTGTCGAGGGTGGACCGGCCGGCCACCACCCGGCTGCTCACCTTGGCCCCGGAGAGGCTGGTGGTGAAGTCGCGGTGGGTGCTGCGGATGCCGGTGTCGACCACGTAGGCGGTGACGCCCTTGCCGGTGTTCGTGTAGAAGTACGAGCCGCTCAGCTTGCTGCTGCGCTGGTCGATCCGGTCCAGCCCCCACTGCGCGTCTTTCTGCGTGTCGGTGGCCCGGTAGCGCTGGTTGACCGCGACGTACTCGACCGCCGGGTCTTCCCGGATCTCGGCCAGCTCGCCCTCGGTGAGCTCGGCGGCGTAGCCGCGCAGCTCGTCGAACTGCGACTGCACGGTGGCGCCGGCCTCCTCGCCGCGCTCGACCGCCTCGGCCACGAAGGCCGGCGCCGGGTCGCCGGCGCCGTCGACCCCGGCTGCCCGCAGACCGGCCTGGTCTTTCAGCATGACCAGGTACTCACCCTCGATCGCGCCGGCGTTGCCGGCACCGACCAGCGGCGCGGTGTATTCGGTGCCACCCCCCAGGGCGGCGGGCAGGGCCGAGGCCATCGGGGTCAGCGTGACCGCGGTGGCGGTCGCGGCGGTGACCCCGAGAGCGATCCCTATGGTCACGGTCCGACGACGGTTGAGCTTGCCTCGAAGGGGGAAGGCCCGCCGTGGGGCGCGAGGATCCGTCACGCCCCGTACCTTACGGGGACTCACCGACAGGATGCGTCCCCGAGAGGGCCGGGCCGGAGGCCGAATTCCGCGGAAAGTAACTGCCTTCACCTGTTTCGGTGAGGGTCGGGGTAGTCCTTCCGGCCCCCCTAGTTCTGGCTTGACCGAAATTTAAATTCAGGACGCTCGACGGCCCGCGCGTGTCATCGTCCGCTACTGCGGTATCGCCTGGCTTTGGCCCGATTTCCGCACACCGCCATGGAACACCAGCGCCGACGCCCGCGGGGATCGGTGAACAACCAGCCGCACCCTTCGCCCGGGCAGGCGCCGACGGTGCCGTACCCCGGTCCGGTGAGGAAGTCGGCGGCGCTGGCGGCGACCGCCCGGAGGGCACCTTCGAGGCCGGAGGTGTCCCGTTCCCAGCGGGCCGAGCGCTCGCCGTCGGCCGGGGGTACGAGACGGGCGTGCGTCTGGGCCAGGGCGGCCTCGCGGGACACCGTCAACCAGTCGTCGGGGGTGCCGCGGCCGAGAAGGACGGGGTAGAGCGCCTCCCGGAAGACGAGAGCCCGGGCCAGGACCGCCTCGGCCGGCGCCGTGTCGGGCCGAGCGCCGGACGGCTGCCCGCTCAGGCCGGCCTGCCGGGTCCAGACCGCGAGAACCCCGGCATCTACCAGGTACTCGCGCTGCTTCGGGGCGTTCCAGCCCGCGCGCGTGTTGCAGAAGTCGAGCGCGGGATGGCCGGCGACGGCCTCGGGCAGGGTCACCCCGTCGATCTCGTACGACGACATCGCCCTCTGCCCTCCGAGCCTGTACCTGTGTAACCGGTAATGCTAACTTTACCGGTTATGAGCCCAGTGACCGGGTCGCTGCTGGCCGGACGGCTACGGGCCGCCCGGGCGCGTTCGGCGGCGGTCGTGCTCGGGCTCGCGGTGGCCGTCCTGATCCCGGTCCTGATCGCCGTCGCCACCCGGATCACGGCGGACGAGACGCTGGGGCGGGCCCTGGCGGAGCTGCCGGCCGGGCAGCGCAGCGCGATCGTCTCGTTCAACGGCATCCTCGACCGGAGCGAGCTCGACGCGATGGACGCGGTGGCCCGCGATCAGCTGCCGGCGCTCACCCACGGGCCGATCCGCAGGCAACTGATCTACCGGGCCCTGGCCGACGGAACCGGCACCGACTTCGCGCTGGCGGCCACCGACGACCTGCCGGCCGCGGTCCGGCTGGTCGAGGGCCGGCTGCCGCGCGGTTGTGCTCCCCAGCACTGCGAGGTGGTGGCCGTCCTGGCCACCTCGGGCGCGCGGCCCGAGGTCGCCGACCTGGGCCTGAAGATCGTCGGCACGGTCGAACGGTCCGACCCGCTGCTGCTGTCGGGCACCTTCGAGGTCGGTGACGAGACCACGATGCTGCTGGCCGACGGTGTGCCCGAGGCCGGCGCCCTGTCCTCCTTCGAGGTCATCGGCCGGACCCAGGGATGGGTGGGAGAACTCGACCGGGGAGTGATCTCCAGCCAGGGGGCCGAGGGCTGGAGCAGGACGGCCGACGCGGTGGCCGACGCCGTGGTCCGACATCGTCCGGGCACTGCCCTCACCATCCCGCGGAACGAGGTGCGGGGAGAACTGGGCCGGGCGTCCGCCTCCGCGCAGCGCTTCGGTCTCCTGGCCGGTGGCTGTGGTCTTCTCCTGTTGGGAGCCGCGGTGATCGGCGGAGCGGCACTGCGGCCCGACGTGCTGCGCTTCGCCGAGGCCCTGCGCCGCCGTGGTCTGGGCCCGGTCCGGATCCGCTTGGTGCTGATGGCCGAAGCGCTGATCCTGGTTCTCGCGGCGGCCGGACTGGGGCTTGCTCTCGGGGCCGGCGCGGCCATGGCCCTGCTCGACCGGGCCGGGCTGCCGGTGACGGCCGGCACGCTGGATGCGTTGGGAGCGGCCGCGCCGGGTGTGGCGGTGCTGCTGGGTCTCGGATTCGTCCTTCTCTCAATGGTTCTGCGGCCGGTGAAAGACCCGGGCGAGTCCTGGCAGGCAGTGGGCTGGGCCGCCCTGGCGGGCCTGACTGCGCTGGTGCTGATCATCTCGCGGGGGTCGGCCGAGGTGGCGTCCCGGCGGGGAGATCCGCTGCTGGTCGCCCTGCCGGTGCTGCTCCTGCTCACTGCGGCGCTGCTGGCCGCCCGCACCTGGCCGTGGGTGCTGCACGCGGGCGGGCGGGCACTGCCCCGGCGAGCGGTCGCCACCCGGCTGGCCCTGGCCGGACTGGCCGGCCGTCCCCTGATCGCCGCCTCCTGTCTGGCTCTCCTGGTCGCCGCGATCGGTGCTACCGGGTTCGCGGCCTCCTACCGTTCGACGCTCGATCGAGGGGCGCTCGACCAGGCCGCCTTCTCGGTGCCTACCGATGCCCGGATCCGGCCGGGAGTGGGACTACGCCCGGTGTTGTCGGTCGCCGCTCAGCACGACTACGCGGCAACGGCTCCCGGAGCCACCGCGACGGCCGTCGTGCGTCAGGCCGGATCGTTGCGGGTCGGGCTGGACCAGTCCGAGCCGGTGCAGCTGATAGGTCTGGATCCGGCCGCTCTGAGCCGGATCCGGCGTTGGCCCACCGTGGTGGGCGACATCTCCCCGGGGCAGGTGGCGAAGGCCATCGCCGCCCCGAGAACTGCTGCTGGTCAAGCTCTTCCGGCCGGGCAAGGGCTGCGCATCGAAGTCCGTGACTGGCCGGTTCTGGTCGCTACCGCCTGGGTACGGGCCGACGACGGGCGAGAAGTGAGCGTTCCTCTTTCTGAGCGGGCGGGCGTGCTGCAGGGAGCGCTGCCGCCGGGGCGGGGATGGTCGCTGGCTTCGCTGTCGCTGAGCCAGACCGAACGAGAGAGCACCAGCCGCCAGCACCGGCTGGGCGAGAGTGACACCACCGCCGAGATTCCTTTTGGAGAGGTCGATCTGGGACCGGTGTCGGTCGACGGTTCGCCGGTTGCACACCCCTGGCAGGGCTGGGAGGGTGACGGTCTGAAAGTCGGATCCAGTGGCGAGGAGGCGACTTTCGCCTACGAACTGGCGCAGAGCACCGTCTCGATCTGGTCGACCCCGCCGCCGGCCGGGGCTCCGGGGGCCACCGCCCCGATCAAGGTGGCGGCCGATCCGCTCACCGCGGCCCAGTCGTCCTCGCTCACCCTCATCGTCTCCGGCCAGCCGGTGACCGCTCAGGTGGTGGCCGTCCTGCCGCGGATGCCGACGGTGTCGGGCCGGTTCGTGCTGGCCGACTCGGGCGCGTTGAGCCCGGTCTTCTCCCGGCTCGCCCCCGGAGGTGGGCAGGCCGGTGAAATCTGGCTCTCCCTGGACGGATCCGCCGATCCGCCGGCAAACGCACTACAGAGTGGCCAATTTGCCGGTCTTGACGTGCAGTGGGCCTCCGACGTGGCACGTGACCTACGCACCGATCCGGTGGCCGAGGGGGCGCAGCGGGTGCTGTTCCTGGCCGCGCTGGCCACGCTGCTGGTGGCCCTGGCCGCGGTGGTGTTACTGGTGATCAGCGAGCGGGCCGAAGATGCGGACCGGTTCCGGGCCTGGGAGGCGAGCGGGGTGCGGCCCGGGGTGCTCCGGCGCGCCCTGTGGGGGCGGGCGGTCCTGATCCTCGGGGTCTCGGCCCCGGCCGGGGTGGCCGCCGGGCTGGGCCTGACCGCGCTCACCGCCCGCCTGGTCCAGCTGACCGCCGGAGCCGCGGTGCCGGAGCCGCCACTGGTTCCGGTGATCGGTGCCGGTCTCGCCGTTCCTCTGGTCCTGGGCGCTTTCGCGGTCGCCCTGGCCGGGTCCGGGGTCGTGGCCCTCACCTCTTTCCGGGAGGCGCAGCCTCGATGAGGGCCGTCGACATCCGGGACGCCTTCTGCCTGCATCCGCTGCCCGGCGGGGGAGCGGTGGCTGCCCTGCGAGGGCTGGGGCTGAGTGTGCCGGCGGGTGAACTGCTCGTGGTCCACGGGCCGAACGGATCCGGAAAGACCACGCTGATGGGGGTTCTGGCCGGTGATCGGGCGCTGGCGGCCGGGCAGGCCCAGGTGGCCGGGCTCGATCTGGCCGCCGCCGGGGCCCGGGACCTGGCCCGCTGGCGCTCGCGGCAGCTGGGGCAGGTGGACCAGGACGCCCGACGGCTGCTGCGCACCGAGTTCGACGTGCTCGACAACATCGCCCTCCAACTGCGCATCGCCGGTACGGCCCGGTCGAAGGCCCGGGCCGCGGGCCTGGCCGCGCTCGGTGAGCTGGGCCTCGCCGACCTGGCCGGACGCCGGATCGAGACGCTCTCCGGTGGGCAGCGCCAGCGGGTGGCCGTCTGCGCCGCGGTGGCCCACCGACCTCAGCTGGTGCTGGCCGACGAGCCCACCGGCGAACTCGACGTCCGCTCCGCCGAAGGGGTGTACGAGTTGCTCGCCGATGCGGTCCGGGCGGTGGGCGCCACTCTGGTGCTGGTGACCCACGACCGCCGGGCCGGGCAGATCGCCGACCGGGTGGTCCGCATCCGGGACGGCCGGATCAGCGAGACCTGGGATCCCCGGGGCCCGGCCCGGCCCGGTCCCGGCCGGGAACTGCTGGTGATGGACGACCGGGGCTGGATCCGGTTGCCCCAGCCGGTGCGCGAGCAGGTGATGGGCGGTGCCCTGTGGTCGGCCGAGGTCAGCGAGGGCGCGGTCCGGCTGAGCCGGGACGGTGCCCCCGTCGTCCCGGTGCCGCCGGTCCGGGACCAGCCGGCCCGGCGCGAGACCGAGGCCGGGATCCTGGTCGAGTTCGAGGACGTGAGTTTCGGGTACGACGGCGGGCCACCGGTCCTGGGGCCCGGACTACGGCTGAGCGTGCGGTCCGGAGAAGTGGCCGTGGTGGCCGGGCGCTCCGGTACCGGCAAGAGCACCCTGCTGCGGGTGGCGCTGGGGTTGCAGCGGCCCGACGCCGGCACGGTGAAGCTGGCCGGGCAGAACCTGGCCGGGCTGGACCGGGACGGTCTGGCCCGGCTGCGATCCGGGCTCAGCGCGGTGGTGCTGCAGCAGGTCGACCTCTCCTCGGCCCTCGACTGCGTCGACGAGATCGACCTGGCCCGGGCCGCCCGGGGTCTGCCCGCCGACCCGGCCCTGGCCCTGAGCCTGCTCGGCCGGCTGGGGTTGGCCGGCCTCGCCCGCCGCCGGGTGGAGGCGCTCTCCGGCGGAGAACGTCAGCGGCTGGCCCTGGCTCGGGCCCTGGCCCTCGACCCCCGGCTGCTGGTGCTGGACGAACCCACCTCGCAGCTCGACGAGGCCTCGGCGCAGCTGGTCGCCGAGGTCCTGCGGGAGCGGGCCGCCGAAGGCACCACCGTGCTGGTGGCCAGCCACGACCCGGTCCTGACCGGGCCGGCCGACCAGCTGCTCACCCCGCGGTGACCAGCCCTCAGTTCAGCTCGACGATCACCGGGGCGTGGTCGGAGGCGCCCTTGCCCTTGCGCTCCTCGCGGTCGATCGCCGCCGTCTTCACCCGGGCGGAGAGCGCCGGGGAGGCCAGGACGAAGTCGATCCGCATGCCCTGCCGCTTGGGGAAGCGCAGCTGGGTGTAGTCCCAGTAGGTGTAGGCGCCCTCGGTGTGCGGGCGCACCACGTCGGCGAAACCCGCGTCGACCACCCCGTTGAAGGCGTCGCGTTCCGGCTGGGACACGTGGGTGCTGCCTTCGAAGGCCGCCATGTCCCACACGTCCTCGTCCCGCGGGGCCACGTTCCAGTCGCCGACCAGGGCCACCTGGGCCTGCGGGTCGGCGGCCAGCCAGTCCTGCCCGGCCGCGCGCAGCGCCTCGAGCCACTGCAGCTTGTACTGCAGGTGCGGATCCTCCAGGGTGCGGCCGTTCGGCACGTACAGGCTCCAGACCCGCACCCCGCCGCAGACCGCGCCGATCGCCCGGGCCTCCGCGACCGCCGGATCACCCCAGGTGGGCATGCCCGGGAAGCCGTGCTGGACGTCGTCGATGCCGACCCGTGAGATCAGGGCCACGCCGTTCCACTGCGAGTGGCCGAGGTGGGCCACCTGGTAGCCGATCTCCTCGAACCGCGCAGTGGGGAACTGCTCGTCCTTGCACTTGGTCTCCTGCACGGCCAGCACGTCGACGTCGCTGCGCTCCAGCCAGGCCACCGCCCGGTCGACCCGGGCCCGCATCGAGTTCACGTTCCAAGTAGCGATCCGCACGCCGCGAGCGTACCTGCGTCACCCGGACGGCGGCCGCCCGAGCGGGTCCAGGCCTCACCGCCCGTACTTTCCGGACCTCGCTTTTCCCGGCAAGTCCGGTCGAAGCCGGATTGCTCCAGGTGGGGCAGGGGTGACGCCGTCCGGGTGCTAGTGGTGACCACAGCGTGACGATCCACTACCCGTTGCGGTGAACTGACGGCTTCGACGTCAACTGGATGGAGCGATGGGACATCCCTGGGTGACCACGAAGAGTCCCGCCGCCACCCAGTGGGCCGCGGCCGGCTCCGCGCTGGGCGTGCTCGCTCTCGGCCTGCTGGCGGTGCTGCTCGGCCGGCCCGGCGAACTGGCCCACGTGAGCGCGCTGCCGTGGTGGGTCTTCACCGTCGGTTTCGCCCTGGCCGAGGCCGGTGGGCTGAACCTGAGCCTGCGGGGACGGCGGTACCCGATCTCGCTCGTCGGCCTGCCGCTGGCGGCCGGGCTCTACCTGACCGACCCGCTGTCCCTGCTGGTCGGCCGGCTCACCGGCGGTCTGCTGGTCTCGGCCGGGCATCGCCGGCAGACCCCGGCCTCGCTGCTGGCCGGCGCGTTCTCGATGATCGCGGGCACCGCACTGGCCGAGCTGCTGTTCCGGGTGCTGGTGCTGCAGTACGAGGTGCTCAGCTATCCCGGCCGGGTGCTGACGCTGGCCGTGGTCGGGCTCGCCGTGCTGGTCGAGGTCGGGCTGAAGGTGCTGGTGCACCGGGTCGGAGCCGGGCACCGGCGCGAGGCGGGCGGCCTGCTGGCGCGCGCCCTGGTGATCGGCGTGCTCGGCGCGGCCGTCGGGCTGATCCCCGCCATGTGGCTGGTGCACGACGAGCCGCTGGTGACCGGCGCGGTGCTGGGGCCCGGTCTGGTGCTGGGCTACTGGGCCTTCGCCTCGCTCTCCGAGCGGCACGACCGCCTGCGCCGCCTGTACCGGCTCTCCGACGACCTGGCCCACGCCCCCGACCCGGCCCGGGCGATCCCGCTGGTGCTGGAGCAGTCCGCCGACCTGCTGCGGGCCCGCTACGCCGAGCTCATGCTCACCGATGCTCTGCCGGCCCAACGCAGCACCAGTGGCCGCCGGCTGTGGGTGCTGCGCGACGGCCGGATCACCGGCCCCCGCACCCCTGCGCCCGACCTGCTCTTCCCGCTGGCCGGCGCAGCGCTGGTGCGGGGGAGCGACCCGGACGAGGCCAGCTTCCTGCGCGGCCGGGGCATCGACCAGGCCGTGCGGGTGCCGCTGCGGATCGACGAGCAGGTGATCGGCCACCTCGTGGTGGGTGACCGCCGGGGCGGCGAACGCGGGTTCGCCCCGGCCGACCCGGACCTCCTGCAGACCGTGGCCGACCGCACCGCCGTCGCCCTGGGCAACGGCCACCTGCTCGAGCGCCTGCAGTTCGAGGCCCGGCACGACGAGCTGACCGGCCTGCCCAACCGCCTGGACTTCCGCGCCCAGCTCGACGAGTGCGTCGACGACCTGATCTCCGGCGGCCGCCAGTGCGCGGTCATGCTGCTCGACTTCAACGGGTTCAAGGCGATCAACGACACTCTCGGCCACCACGCCGGCGACCAGCTGCTGAGTGCCCTGGCCGGGCGCTTCGGCAAGGTCGCGGGCAAGGGCGTGACCATCGCCCGGCTCGGCGGCGACGAGTTCGCCGTGCTGGCTCCGGGGATGGGCGACGGCGCCGCCCGGGCCCTGGCCCGGCGGCTGATGTCGGCGTTCGACGAGCCGGTCCGCCTCGATGCCAACGAGCTGCGGATCGGGGGTTCGCTGGGCGTGGCGGTGGGGCCGGAGCAGGGCACCACCGGGGCCGAGCTGCTGCGCCGGGCCGATGTGGCGATGTACGTGGCCAAGTCCGGCGGCGGCGGGTACCGGATGTTCACCCGCTCGATGGACCTGCCCGCCGAGCAGGTGCACACCCTGGCCACGGCGCTGGCCGAGGCCCTGAAGGAGGGCCGGATCGGGATCGCCGTGCAGCCGGTGGTCGACCTGGTCAGCGGTCAGGTGCACGCCCTCGAGGCGCTGGCCCGCTGGAACCACCCGGAGCTGGGCGAGGTGCCGCCGGAGGACTTCTTCGCCGCGGCCGAGCGCAGCGGGCTGGTGGTCGAACTGTCCCGCTGCGTGCTGGACCAGGCGCTGGCCGGGGCCCGGCAGTGGCTGGACGCCGGCCAGCGGGTGCGGGTGGCGATCAACCTGGCGCCCGGCTGGCTGGCCGACCCGAGCCTGCCCGAGCAGATCACCACCGCCCTGGCCGTCCACGACCTGCCGCCCGAGCTGCTGGTCCTGGAGGTCAACGAGGCCGACGTGATCGACGAGCCGGACACCGCCCACGGTGTGCTGGCCGCGCTGACCCGGCTGCGGGAGATCGGGGTGCGGCTGTCGGTGGACGACTTCGGCACCGGCTACTCCTCGCTGACCTTCCTCAACCGCCTGCCGGTCGACCAGATCAAGATCCACCAGTCGTTCGTGCAGGAGCTGCGCTCGGCCGGCCGGGACCGCGCGGTGGTGCAGTCGATCATCGACCTGGGCCGCAACCTGGGCCTGGAGGTGGTGGCCGAGGGGGTGGCCGACGCGCTCACCCGGATCGAGCTGAAGCGGATGGGCTGCCGGTTCGGCCAGGGCTACTACTTCACCGCGCCGATGGCCGTGGGCGAGCTGGCCTGGCAGGCGAGCGGACGGCTGCAGGGCTTCGGGCCGTGGACCACCCGATTGCTGCCGAACGGTTTCCCGCCGGTCCCGGCCCAGCCCACCGACACCGGTGACCGGCTCCGGAGCCCGCTGGACGCCCCGCTGGACACGCGCCTGGATACCCTGGCCGAATGCAGCACACCGACGACAGCCCGGCCGCCCTCGGCCCCGTGAGGGACGAACTGCGCGAGCTGATCAAGAAGCTCGCCGTGGTCCACGGCAAGGTCACCCTGTCCAGCGGCAAGGAGGCCGACTACTACGTCGACCTGCGCCGGATCACCCTCGACGGGCAGGCCGCGCCGCTGGTCGGGCGGATCATGCTCGACCTGGTGAAGGACTGGCGGTTCGAGGCCGCCGGGGGTCTGACCCTGGGCGCCGACCCGGTGGCCACGTCGATGCTGCACGCCAGTGCGGCCGCGGGCCGCCGGCTGGACGCGTTCGTGGTGCGTAAGCAGGGCAAGGCGCACGGGCTGCAGCGCCGGATCGAGGGCGCCGAGGTCGCGGGCCGGCCGGTGCTCGCGGTGGAGGACACCTCGACCACCGGTGGCTCGGTGCTCACCGCCGTCGAGGCGCTGCGTGAGGCCGGGGCCGACGTGGTCGGGGTAGCGGTGATCGTCGACCGGGGTACCGGCGCCCGCGAGAAGGTCGAGGCGGCCGGGCTGCCCTACCGCTACGCCTACGACCTTACGGATCTCGGGCTTTCCTGACCGACACAGCAATCGGTGCCCACAAACGTCCTTGATTTGAGGACGTTCGTGGGCACCTTTGTTTTGCTTACGGACGTCGGTGGGCGCCCACTTAGGGGGCGGTCACTTCCTGGGCGGCCTGGCGCCGACTGCGGCGCCGGTCGACCACCAGGGTCACGATCGTCGCCGTGATCGCGATACCGGCGATGATGTACGCCGCCCACTTCACCCAGGGGACGTTGTAGGCCACGTAGCCCAGCAGGATCATCCCCGCGCCCCAGATCAGCGCGCCCAGCACATTGGCCAGCAGGAACTTGGGGTAGGGCATCCGGGCGATGCCGGCGATGATCGGGGTGAACGTGCGTACCCAGGGGATGAACCGGGCGATGATCACCGCCAGCGATCCCCAGCGTTCGTAGAAGGCCTCGGCCCGGTGCACCCGGTCGGCGTTCTTACCGGCCTTGCGTAACAACCACGGCCGGCCCAGGCGCCGTCCCGTCCAGTAGCCCACGGCGTCCCCGGCGATGGCGGCGACCGCGGTGCCCCCGGCCAGCAGCCACAGGTTCAGGTCGCTGCCCGGCTCGGCGGCCAGCAGACCGGCGGCGAACAGCACACTGTCGCCCGGCAGGAAGAACCCGACCAGCAGGCCCGACTCGACGAAGACGAGGGTGAAGATCACCAGGTAGACCGTCACCGTGGTCATCGAGGAGACGTCGGAGAGGCTGGCCCACCAGTGCGACATGGTCGTCCGTCCTGTTCCGGTCCGGGTTCAGTGCCGGCTCAGCGCCGGCCGGGACCCTGGGCGCCTTCCGGCTCCTCGTGCCCGGGCTGCTCAGCCCCGTGCGGGTGCGTCAGAGGTTCCTCACCGGCGTCGTGCGCAGCGGCCGCGGTGGCCTCCGGATCGGCGTTCCTGGCCTTGCGCCGGTGCCGCAGGGCCTCGAAGGCCATCGGAATCACGGTGAGCGCGACCAGGAGAAGCAAACCAGCCTCGAGGTGGTCGCGGAACAGCGGGATGCCCCCGAGCAGGCGGCCGAGCAGGGTCAGGCCCGCGGCCCAGAGCACCGCACCGATGAAGCTGTAGGTCAGGTAGCGGCGGCGGTCCATCTTGCCGACCCCGGCGGTCACTGTGATGAAGGTGCGGACCAGTGGCACGAACCGGGCCAGGACGATCGCGACCGGGCCGTAGTGGTCGAAGAAGGCCATGGTCTTGTCCACGTACTCGCGCCGGAACAGCTTCGAGTCTTCCTTCTTGAAGATGGCCGGCCCGGCGGCCCGGCCGATCTCGTACCCCACCACGTTCCCGGCGAAGGCGGCCAGGGTGAGCACCAGGCAGGCCAGCCAGATCGGGAAGTCGATGTCGCCCCGGCCGATGAACAGGCCGATGCTGAACAGCAGGGAGTCGCCGGGCAGGAAGAAGCCCAGCAGCAGGCCGCACTCGGCGAAGATGATGAGCGCACTTCCCCACAGCGCCACGTCACCGAGATTGGTGAGCAGGGTGTCGGGGGACAGGAACTCCGGCCCGAAGGCCATCGGAACGCTCGTCAGCACGGCGCCCACCCTACGGTGTCGGTGTGAACGGACTCGTGGGGTTTCCCCGGGGGTAGGTGCACGTAAGCCGTCAACGTGGGAAGCCCGGTCCGGCGTTCCCGCTCTGGGCGAACATCATTCCGTCAGGTGAATCGGGCCCGGTGGCCGAGGCACCGACGACGGACGGGGTGGGCGGGTAGGGCAGGATCGGCGGGTGAGTGAGCGGCTGGGTGAGGGCGACGGGTCGGCGCCGGTGGACGTGACGCCGGCCGAGGCGGCATTGCCGGTCGAGGTGGCGTCGGTCGGGGTGGGGCCCTGGGAAGGGCCTTGGCCGGACGACCCGCGTTACGACCCGGAGCTGCTGGAACTGGGCGACCGGCGCAACGTGGTGGACGAGTTCCGCTACTGGAGCGTCGAGGCGATCGTGGCCGAGCTGGACACCCGTCGGCACTCCTTCCACGTGGCCATCGAGAACTGGGCGCACGACCTGAACATCGGCTCGGTGGTGCGCACGGCCAACGCGTTCAACGCGGCCGGGGTGCACATCGTGGGCCGCCGCCGCTGGAACCGGCGGGGGGCCATGGTGACCGATCGCTACCTGCACGTTCAGCACCACGAGGACGCCGCGGCGCTGACCGGGTGGGCGGCCGGGCAGGGGCTGACGGTGATCGGGATCGACAACGTGCCCGGATCGGTCGCCCTGGAGACGGCGCAGCTGCCCCGCGACTGCGTGCTGGTGTTCGGCCAGGAGGGGCCGGGCCTGTCCGAGGCCACGCTGCAGGCCTGCGAGCAGGTGCTCTCGATCGCCCAGTTCGGCTCGACCCGGTCGATCAATGCCGGGGCGGCGGCGGCGATCGCCATGCATGCCTGGATCCGTCAGCACGCCGTTTGAGGGTTCAGCGCTCGCGAAGGGCGCTGATCCGGCCGTCGGGGCCCAGCCGTACCCAGACCTCGGCCTGGCCGCCGGGGGTGGAGCGGTTGAGGTTCTGCACGAGCTGTTCCGGCGTGCGGGCGATCAGAGGCTGACCCTCACGCGCGTACTGCCGTGACTCCAGCGACGCCGGCGGGTCGATCACCAGCTGCTGGGGCGAACCCCAGCGCTGCTCCTGCCCGGACGCCAGGGTTGCGGGCTCGAACGTGACCCGTACGGAGCCCTGCTCGCTACGGCCCGCGCTGATCCGGCCGAAGAGCAGGTTCGGCGCCTGCGAGGCCTGAGCGGTCTCGTCGATCGGGGAGTAGTCGGAGGTGACGGGCGCGACTGCGGGCACGGCCGCAGCGCCCACCCGCGTCGGGGGCATCCAGTTGCCCAGCCCCACGGCCAGGATCGCTGCGGCCACCACCGAGGCCCCCGCCGTGGCCCAGCCGGCCGCCCGCCGACGGCGCAGCCAGCGGCCGCGGCGAGTTACGGCGGCCAGATCACCGGGCGCCGGATCGGGGATCTGGCCCGGGAGCAGTTCGGTCTCGTCGTCGGTGAGAACCTCGCGGCCCAGGGGCTGACGCTGCAGCACCTGCCGGGCCTGGGTACGGGCGGCGGTGGAGACCCAGCCCACCGGCGAATCACCGATGCGCGGCCACTGGGCGTGGGCCCGGGCCAGAGTGGCGTGGGTGACCTCTTCGGCTGCCGTCCGGCTGCCGAGTTCACGGTGGGCCGCGGTGAAGGCCGAGCGGTACAACTCGGGGAACAGGGACACCCAGTCGTCTTCCCGGCGGCCGGGCCTACGGGTGGGCAGGCGGCCCGGGTTCTGGTCGGCGGCGCCACCTGCCGTCTGGCCCGGGATCCGGCCCCGGAACCGGCGGGGTTGCCGGTCGGGCAGCCCGCGACCTGCCGGTGCCTGCGTGTCGGTCGTCATTCCACCCGCCGTTCCTCGTACTCGCCACTGCTCGTTCCGGACCTGGGCGCGCCGCGTGCCGGTGGTCCTGATCCCCACTGGTTCGCCGTGGCCCGACCTCCTCGCCCCCCGAGGCGCCTGAGCAGGCTACTGGCCGGACAACTCCCGGACCTTCCGATCAGACCAGGTCATCGGCCAGGTCAGCCGCAGGGACCAGATCGTCATCGGGTGTACCGGCGATGGTGAGGAACGCCGACCCCAGTGCAGCCGCGGCCACGCCGACGACGAAGTTCTTGATGCTCATCCCTGCCCCCAGGTACTCCGAGTACTCCGACCGCTGGTTGCGGCCCCCACCCCCAAAGACGCGTCGGGCGTCCTTTTGGGGCAGTTCGTGCGGTCACGATCTAATAACGGCAGCTCGCTCCTGTGAGCCCCTGGTGCCGCTGGAATGCCGTTCCGGTGCCGAACTCCCGCGCCCGTGCCGATCGGTGCCGACTCGCGAGGCGAGCGGTGCAGTCGGGTTGCGGGCGTGTCGTGCGCCCGGAGCGGCGCGGTGCCGGTACGGGCTCGGTGCTTGCTCGGTCCACCATACTCGGTATAGCTTCTGCCGCATACCGGGTATGCATGAAGGAGGGGAGTTCCGGAGATGTCGGTCCGACAGAGCCTGCTGGCCATCCTGGCCGAGGGCGAGCAGTACGGATACCAGCTCCGGCACGAGTTCGAACTGCGTACCGGGCGGACCTGGCCGATCAACATCGGGCAGGTCTACACGACCCTGAACCGCCTGGTGCGGGACGGGCTGGTGGAGGAGGCGGGCCGCAAGGAGGACGGCTCGGTCAACTACCGGCTCACCTACGCCGGGCGCGAAGAGGTCGAGAACTGGTGGAGCACGGCCGTGGATCGCGGCACGCCGAACCGTGACGAGGTGGCGATCAAGATCGCCCTGGCCGCGACCGCACCCCTGGTCGACGCGATCGCGGTGGTGCACCGGCAGAAGAGCGAAACCCTGCGCGTGCTGCAGGGATACACCCGGGAGAAGCGTGCGCTGCCGCATCCGGCCAAGGGTGCGGAACTGGCCCGGCTCCTGGTCCTGGACAGCCTGATCTTCTCGGCCGAGGCCGAGGCCCGCTGGCTGGATCTGGTCGAGCAGCGCCTGGCGGCGCGTGATGAGTGACGTTCAGAGGGGTTTCGAGGACATGAGCAGTATCGACACGCCGGCCACGGAGCCGGTTGCGGTGGGGTCCGAGCAGACGGAGGACCGTCGGCCGGTGCTGTTGCGGCTGGAGGAGGTGGCCCGGGTGCACGGGCAGGGCACCGCCGTGCCGGTGCACGCCCTGAACGGGGTCAGCCTGGAGGTCCGGGTCGGCGAACTGGTGGCCGTGATGGGACCTTCCGGATCCGGCAAGTCCACCCTGCTGCACGTGGCCGGTGGCCTGGACAAGCCCACCTCGGGTGACGTGGTGGTGGACGGGGTGAGCATCGGCGGGCTCTCGGTGAAGTCCCGGGCCGCCCTGCGCCGGCGCAGCGTGGGATACGTGTTCCAGGACCTGAACCTGGTTCCGGCCCTGACTGCGGTCGAGAACGTGATGCTGCCGCGGGAACTCGACGGGATCGGCACCCGCCAGGCCCGTAAGGAGGCCCGGGCGGCCCTGAGCGAGGTCGGCGTCGAAGACCTGGCCGACCGGTTCCCCGAGGAGATGTCCGGCGGTCAGCAGCAGCGGGTGGCCATCGCCCGCGCCCTGGTCGGCCCGCGCCGCCTGGTGCTGGCCGACGAACCGACCGGAGCGCTGGACTCGCTCACCGGGGAGGCGATCATGCGGCTGCTGCGCGCCCGGGTCGATGCCGGTGCGGCCGGCCTGCTGGTCACCCACGACTCCCAGCACGCCGCCTGGGCCGACCGCGTGGTGCTGCTGCGCGACGGCAAGGTCTCCGACGACGCGCCCTTCCCGGGCCGATGAAGCGCTGGTTCGTTTCCTGGAAGCCCGTTCTGCGGCTGGCTTTCCGGGACATTCAGCGGAACCGGCGCCGGAGCGTGCTGATCGCCTGCCTGGTGGCGGTGCCGGTGCTGGCCATGGCGGTGGTCTCGGTGATCTACCAGTCGCAGAAGTGGGACACCGAGGACGAGCTTCGGGCCCAGATGGGAGCGGCGCAGGCCCGGATCCTGTGGCAGGCGCTCAATCCGATCGAGCAGTCGGCAGACGCCGGGGTCACCGTGTCGAACGTCCCGGTGGACCAGGAAGGGCTGGGGCAGCTGAATCCGGCCCAGTACCAGGAACTGCTGAGCCGGCGGATCCCCGCCGATGACACCCTGGTCGCCGAACGCTGGACCTCGGTGAACCAGACTCAGGTGCAGTGGCCCGGAATCGCCGAACGTAAGACCGTGTCGTTGCGTGAACTGGACTACACGGCAGCCGGTATCGACGGCCTGGTCGAGCAGGTCTCAGGTCGCGCCCCGGCCCGGCCCGGAGAGGTGGTGGTCAGCGAGGACCTGACCAGCCAGGGCCTGGCCGAGGGCGACGTGATCACCTACCGCGCCGCCGAGGGGCAGGGTCCGGTCGAGCTGACCGTGGTCGGCGTGGTGGACAGTTACCACAGCACCGCGCGCGACTCGATCCTGGGAATGCCGGGAACCCTGCTCCCACAGGATCTTTTCGATCTGCCTCGGTCGCAGCGGGAGAAGGATCGCCGGCCGGTTGCGGTGGAGTGGCTGGTGACCGGGCCGAGCCCGGTGACCTGGTCGCACGTCCGTGAGCTGAACAAGGTCGGGGCCGTGGTGTTCAGCAAAGAGGTCTTCGCCGATCCCTCGGCCAGCTCCCTCGGGGTCTACAGCAGCGACGGCACGAGTCGCCCGTCCCGGCAGACCGCTGTGATCGTGGTGGTGGTGGCGGGTCTGGCCCTGCTGCAGATCGCGCTGCTGGCCGGTCCGGCGATCGCCGTCGGTGCCTGGCGCAACCAGCGGGATCTGGCCCTGATCGCGGCCGCCGGAGGCAGCCGGGCTCACCTACGCCGGGTGCTGCTCGCCTCGTACGGCGTGATCGGCCTGGTCAGCTCGGTCGCGGCAGCCGTGGTCGGGGGCCTGGCCGGGGTGCTCGTGGTGGCCGGCCTGCGTCAGTGGGGCGACCCCGACATGCCCCGGATCGACCTGCACTTCACCGATCTCTTCGCCCTGGTCCTGGTCGGCACCCTGACCGTGGTGATGACGGCGCTGGTCCCGGCCCAGCAGATCGCGCGGATGAACGTGGCCCGCACCCTGACCGGCCGCCGGTCCCGGGGTTCCGGTCCGGTCCGGCTGTTGCTGCCGCTGATCGGTGGGGCCGTTGCCGTCGGCGGTCTCGCTCTGGCAGTGCAGACCACCCGGGGGTTCATCGCCGATCCGGCTCGTGTGGTGGTGGGCCTGGGCCTGTTCGAGATCGGCCTGGTGATGACCGTCGGAGCAGTGGTGGCCACGGCCGCCCGGTTGTCCCGAGGTCTGCCCTTCCGGATGCGGTTCGCCCTGCGGGACGCCTCCCGGCAGCGGACCCGGACCGCCCCGGCGGTGGCGGCTGTTCTCGCGGCCGTGGCCGGAGGCACGGCCGGGCTGGTCTATTTCGCCTCGGCGGAGGACCACCAGGCACGGGTCTACAACGCCGCCGGCGAACTGGGCGTGGTCAGGGTGACCGGTACCGATCCGTTCCTCTCGACCACCGGTGCGGTGGAGCCGCTCGACCGGGCCGAGAAGGTTCTGGCCGAGGAGCTCGGTACCGACGACATCGCAGATTTCTCCAGGGTCAAGATCGTGGACGGGAATTTCACCACCTACCTCGAGCCGGAGCGTCAGCCGAACAACCGGTGCGAAGGCAGCACCGGGAACTTCCCCACCAACTCGCTGGAGATCTGCTACTGGGAAGATCACGCGCTGAAGTCGTTGGACGGTGACGTCTTCGACGACGGGAGCGCCCTGGCGGTGCTCACCGGCGGCCGGGCCGAAGAGGACGTGGCCGCACTGCGGGCCGGCCGGGTGGTGGTGGCCGATCCGGCGCAGCTCCGGCCGGACGGCATGGTGCAGCTGACGGTGCAGCGTCACACCCGGGACGGCAAGGAGCAGGAGAGCACGCAGGTCGTTCTCCCGGCGACGCTGGCCACCGGTGAACTGCGCCTGCCGCAGCCGGTCTTCCCGATCGGGACGGCGCCGGAGCTGGGGGTCGAGCTGGTCCCCGGCGGTCTGGTCGCCCAGCCGCCGCAGCCTCTCTCGGAGAGTCAGGAGGACTCGGTCCGGGCCGCGCTCATGGCGACCGGCCAGGTGTCGCAGGTCGAGGTGGAACGCGGCTACCAGGAGACCTACCGGCTCACCGTCCTGGCCCTGCTGGTGGCCGCGGGAGTGATCAGCCTGGTCGCCACCTTCACCGCGGTCGGTCTGGCCGTCACCGAGTCGCGGGCCGACCTGTCCACCCTGTCCACGCTGGGCGCCGAGCCGGGTCTGCGCAAGTGGCTCGGGGCCGGGCAGGGCGCGGTGATCGCCGGGCTCGGAACGGTTCTCGGGCTGGGCAGCGGTGTGCTGGCCGGCTACGTCCTGGTGCGGCTGGCCCGGCCGGCCGGGGTGCAGTTCAGCGACTCGGCGATCTGGGAGTTCATCGTTCCCTGGCCGCACCTGCTCGGGGTCGGCCTCGGCATCCCGCTGATCGCGATGGGGGTCGGGTCCCTGGTGGCCCGCAGACCGCTGCCGCCGTTGAGGAGGGTCGGTCTGTGAGACAGCGGATCGTGTTCTGGCGGGCGGCGCTCCGGATCGCCCGGCGCGACGCCTGGCGGAACAAGGGGCGCAGCGCCCTGATTGCGCTGATGATCGCCCTGCCGGTGCTCGTGATGGCTTCGGTGTCGGTGCTCTACCGCTCGGACGTGCGCGATCCGCAGGACAACGTCCGGGTGGCGCTGGGGGTGCAGGCGCAGGCCCGGATCGCCTACGTCGACGGTACCCCGATCGTGCAGTCGCCCACCGACAACGGGACCCAGTACGTCTCCGAGGGGACCGTCGGGTCCGCCGCGGCGGCCCCGACGCCCGAGGAGTTCGAGGCCGAGGTCGGTGCGCTGATCCCGGCCCGGGACCGGCTGGTGCGCGATCGCACGTTCGACTCCAACCGCAACCTGCGCTGGCAGGACCGGTTCCTGGCGCTCAAGGTGCGGGAGTTCGACTACACCGCGAGCGGGGTCAAGGGCCTCGTCGAGCAGGAGTCCGGCCGGGCTCCCGAGGAGCCCGGGGAGGTGGTGGTCAGCGACGCGGTGGCCGACACCGGGGTGAAGGCCGGCGACGAGCTCGTCTACCGGCCCTCCGCCCATGACCCCGAGCAGCGCCTGAAGGTGGTCGGGGTGGTCAGCGGGCTGGATCTGGACCGGCAGGTGATCGGCCTGCCGGGCTCGCTGTTCCCCGAAGACGCCTTCGCCACGCAGAATTCGTTCATCAGCTACGGCGGCGCGTTTGGCGAGTCCCGTCTGCTGGTGGTCGGCCCCGACCCGGTGACCTGGGACGCGGTGCTGGACATCAACCAGCGCGGGGCGACCGTGCTGAGCCGGCATGTGGTCGAGAACCCGCCGCCGTCCAGCCAGGTCGCCTTCAACGACGACGACTACGGGCTGGGGCAGAACGGTGATGCGGTGGGCATCGCCGCGGTGGCGGTGGGCCTGATCCTGCTCCAGATCGCCCTGCTGGCCGGCCCGGCCATCGCCGTCGGCGCCCGGCGCAACCAGCGCACGCTGGCCCTGATGGTGGCGGCCGGGGCCGAACCCAAGCATCTGCGCACCCTCGTCCTGGCCACCAACGGCCTGATCGGTCTGGTCAGCAGTGCCGTCGCGGCAGCGGTGGGTGTGCCGATCGGGATCGGGCTGGTCGAGGTGGCGCGGGCCTTCGGCACCACCGTGGTGCGGGTGGACATCCGCCTGACCGACCTCGCGGTCCTGGTCGCGGTGGGGGGCCTGACCGCGGCCGGGGCCTCGCTGTTCCCGGCGCGCCAGGCCGCCCGCCTCGACGTGGTGGCCGCCCTGACCGGCCGACGCGGATACCACCCGCCGGCGCTGCGGGTGCCGGTGGCCGGGCTCCTCATCACCCTGGCCGGCGCCGCGCTCGCGGTGTTCGGATCGTCCCGGCGCTGGGCCTTCGTGACCGTGCTGGGCCTGGGGGTGGCCGAGGTAGGCATGGTGCTGGCCTCCGGTGCCGTCGTGGCACTGGCCGCCCGCCTGGCCGTGCGGTCTCCCTTCACCATCCGGTTCGCCCTGCGGGACGCGGCCCGCCAGCGCAGCCGCACCGCTCCGGCGGTGGCCGCGGTGCTGGCCGCGATCGCCGGGGGTAGTGCAGCGCTGGTCTACGTCGCGGCGCAGGACGACCACGACCGGCGCGACTATCGGGCGACCGCAGTAGAAGGCGTTCTGACCGTCGGCGCCTCCGGGTATGCGGTCGACGAGGTCATCGGATCGATGGATCGGGCTGAGGCGATCGTTCGTGACGAACTGCCGGTCAAGACGGTTCAGCCGCTGCGCACCCCGGCCTGGTCCCAGCCGGACGGCGAGGTCGAGGTGGAGGTCCAGGAGCTGAGGCCTCCGGACCGGCGCTGCCCGGGGGAAGAGGGCACGGTGCTGGAACCGGGTGCGCCGGAGGCCGAAGAGGGCTGGCCCGGCGCCTGCTACTACGGCCGGAACCCGGTCGGCACCCTGGACTCCGCCGGTTCGATCTTCGACGACGGTTCGGCGCTACGGATCCTGACCGGTGGCCGGGCCGCCTCGGACGAGGCCGCGCTCCGGGCGGGCAGCGTGGTCACCAACCGTCCCGAGCTGATCTGGCCCGACGGCCGGGTGCACGTACTGGTGCACCGCTACGACCAGGACGGCAACGACCTGAGCCGGGAGGTCATCCCGCTGAAGGCCGTGCGTTCGGCGCCGGGGCAGCTCAGCCTGGACGGGATCGTCTACCCGGTCACGGCCGCCGAGGAGCTCGGGATCTCCCTGCAGGACATCGGTTTCGTGGCCGACATGAGCCGGATGCCGACCAAGGACGAGGAGGAGGCCGCGAACGACCTCCTGCTGGCCCAGACCGGGCTGGAGGGCACGGTCGAGCGGGGCTACACCAGTCAGTACGCCCTCGGGCAGCTGGCGTTGCTCATCGCCTGTGCCGTGATCAGTCTGGTCGGCACCTTCACCGCGGTGGGCCTGGCCGCGGCCGAGGCGCGGGCCGACGTGGCCACGCTGGCCGCCGTGGGCGCCGGGCCGGGGGTACGACGTCGGCTCGCGGCCGCCCAGGCCGGAGTGATCTCGGGCCTGGGTGGGATTCTCGGGGTGCTGAGCGGCATCCTGGCCGGCTGGATCCTGGTCCGGATGCAGCAGGACTGGGCCGTCAAGTACGGTGGCGAGAACCTGTGGCGGCTGGCCCTGCCCGGCTGGTACCTGCTCGCCGTGGCGGTGGGGATCCCCCTGCTCGCGACCACGATCGCGTTCGCCGCCACCCGCTCCCGGCTGACGATGGTGCGCCGGCTGGGGCAGTGATGACTTCCGGGCCGCCCGGTGGAGGGCCGGGTGGCCCGGAAACCCTTGCGCATCAGACCAGTTCGATCAGGCTCTCGATCGAGGGCACGATGTGCGACGGGCGGAACGGGTAACGCTGGACGTCGTCGCGGGTGGTCGACCCGGTGAGCACCAGGAAGGTCTCCAGGCCGGCCTCCATCCCGGCGACCACGTCGGTGTCCATCCGGTCGCCGATCATCGCGGTGTACTCCGAGTGCGCGTCGATCGCGTTCAGCGCGCTGCGGAACATCATCGGGTTGGGCTTTCCCACGATGTACGGGTCACGGCCGGTGGCCCGGCTGATCAGCGCCGCCACCGCACCGCAGGCGGGCAGCGGGCCCTCGGCGGAGGGACCGGTCGGGTCGGGGTTGGTGGCGATGAACCGGGCGCCGTTCTCGATCAGCCGGATCGCCTTGGTGATCGCCTCGAACGAGTACGTCCGGGTCTCGCCCAGCACGACGAAGTCGGGGTCGGTGTCGGTGAGCACGTAACCGGCCTCGTGCAGCGCCGTGGTCAGCCCGGCCTCACCGATCACGTAGGCCTTGCCGCCGGGCACCTGGTCGGCCAGGAACTGCGCGGTGGCCAGGGCCGAGGTCCAGATCGAGGTCTCCGGCACGTCCAGGCCGGAGGCGTTCAGCCGGGCCCGCAGGTCACGGGCGGTGTAGATCGAGTTGTTGGTCAGCACCAGGAAGGGGCGCTCCTTCTCCTGGAGCTTCTGCAGGAACTCGGCCGCCCCGGGCAGCGCGAGGCCTTCGTGCACGAGAACGCCGTCCATGTCGGTCAGCCAGCAGCGGATCTCGCGCGTCTTCATGACTTCTCCCAGTCTCTGAGGGGTTACGTCCGGATTCGTTCCGGATTCGGCTCTCCGCGGAAAGCCTGAGCTGGAACCGTACTGCGGTGGACCCGGCCGCAGCAGTCGGCGGACAATCGGCGGAACGTCAGGTGCGCTCGGCCCAGGAGGGGTCCATGGCCAGGTACGCGGTTCTGATCACGTTCGAGGCGCCGGGGCTGCGGGCGTCCTTCGACCGGAAACACACGCTGCGCCGGGGGGTGGGCAGCACGATCCGGATGCTCGCCGCCGACGGCATGCTGGCGGTCACCGCGTCGGGGGTGCGGGCCGACACTCCGTCCGAGGCGGCCGGGCTGGTCACCGAGGAGGTCGGCCGGGCGTGGGCGAAGACCCACGGTCAGCTGAAGATGGCCAGCTGGCGGGCCGACCGCGAACGTGCCCTGGTGGGTGGCCGGCGGCGGCGCCCGGAGTCGGTGCAGGGCGACGGGCCCTGGCCCGGCGGCTGGTTCGGCGCCGGTGACGATCCTGACGAAGGCGGATCGGCCGGGGTGCGTGAGCCCCGGCGCCCGAAACCCGGCCCGGGGTCGATGTCGATGCAGGCCGAACTGCAGCCCGAACTGCCCGGGCCGCAGTCAGCGTCCGAGTAGCGCGTCCAGGTCTAAACTGGCGGCCAGCGCCTGCATCCCGGCATCGCTGGGATGCAGGTTGTCGCCGGAGTCGTACAGCGCACCCATCCGCTCCGGCGCCGCCGGGTCCCGCACGGCCGCGTCGAAGTCGGCCACCGCGTCGAACACGTCGGTGCTGCGGATCCAGTCGTTCACCAGCTTGCGCTGCTGCTCCTTCTCGGCCGTCAGGCAGCCGTCGTCGCAGGTGAACGGGGTGAGGGTGACCGCCGCGACGCGCAGGCCGTGCTCGCGGGCGCGCTCGGCCAGCACGGTCAGGCCGTCGATCACCGTGGTGGCCGGGGTGCCCGAGCCGATGTCGTTGATGCCCAGCGCCAGCACCACCACCCGCACGTCGGGCCGGCTCAGCACGTCGTGGTCGAACCGGCGCAGGCCCGAGGCGCTGGGCGAGTTGCAGCTCAGGTTCTCCGAGGCCACCCGGTTGCCGCCGATGCCCTCGTTGAGCACCCCCAGCCCGCCGGTCGAGGGGTCGGCCCGCAACCGCCCGGCCAGCAGGTCCGGCCAGCGCTGGTTGCGGTCCACCGTGGAGCTCATCCCCTCGGTGATCGAGTCGCCGAACGTGCTGACCGCCCCCACCCCGGCCAGGTCGGGCACGTCGATGCCCTCCAGCCAGAACCACGAGCGCACCGAACCCGAGAACGCCGCGCCGGAAGTCTGGCCGGCCAGGTCGCCCTCACCGATGTACGAGGTGGCGATCGACCGGCTGTGCCCGGAGCCGGCCACGGCCGGACCCTGCGGGACCAGGTCGACGGCGAGCGACTGACCGAAGCCGAAGGTGAGGTCGACCGGATCGCTGACCACCCGCTCGCCGGGCTGGATCTCGACCTCACCGGCGCCCTCGAAGGTCACCCGGCGGGCGGTGCCGCCCCGCAGGTCGGGCGAGCCACTGGCCGCGGCGAGCGCCGCGCTGACCCGGCTCAGCCGCAGCGGTTCGGTGCCGAAGGTGTTGGCCAGGCGGATCCGGAAACCGGTGCCGCCCGCGCTCGGCAGCACCACCTGGCGCAGGGTACGGCCGGACAGGTCGGGGCCGTCCAGGTCCTGCACCGAGGTGCTCCACACCCCGCTCCACCCGGGCGGGATCGCCTTGGCCGGAATGCTCGCCGTAGGGCTCGGGGTGGCCACCGGGAGCCGGGGCGTGGCCGGGGCGGAAGGGCTGGGAGCCAGGGTCTCGGTCTCGCCGGGGAAGGCTGCGGTGACGCAGCGCGACCGGTCCGGGTCGGCGCCGGCGGTCAGGCCGCTGTTGTCCAGAGAGGTCGCCAGAATCACGCCCCCGGTCAGCGCGCCCACCGAGAAGAGGGCGAGCCCGGTGGTGAAGGCCCGTCGACGGCTGTGCCCCACTGCCCCTCCCGAACCCCGCGTGTCCCCCCTGATCGGCACGACGTCGGGCCCGCTGGAGAGTTCAACTCGACGGTAGCCCGTCGGGTTCCGACTTGGGACAACTCCGTATGAACCCTCAGGAAGCCGCCGGCCAGCTCGCCTCCGGCTCGCTCACCCCCGGCCTCAGTTCCACCGCGTCGAACGTACTCACCGTCATCCGGATGTCACAGTCCAGCCGGTCGCCCACCGCCGGCGCGCTCAGATGGGGCGGCACCGCCAGCATCGAGACCTGCATGTGCGCCACGTCGGCGAAGTGCAGCCGGTGCCCGGCCCAGTGGAACGGTGAGGGCGCCCAGCCCGCCCCGCGCGCGGCCCCCAGCACCGCGCCCTTGAGCACGTCCCGCAGACCGCTGTGGGCGGCGCTGGCGTACAGCCCGACTCCGTGCGCGGTGCCGCCGGAGACCACCAGCAGCGTGCCCCCGGCGAACCGGCGCTGCCGGTAGCCCACCGCCTGCCGGTGCGGCATCCGGCGAACATCGAGCACGGTGCCACTGGCCCGGAAGGCCTGGCGGTCGCCCAGCCAGAGGCTGGTCCCGATCCGCGGCCTCACCTGCACGCCCGGATGAGCCGCCCGCACCAGGGCCAGTTCCGGCGGGGTCAGGTGCGAGACCCAGAAAGTGCTGAGCGGGATCCCGGCCCGCCCGAGCGCGTCCAGGGCCAGGTGCACCGACTCCAGTACCCGCCGCCGGTCGCCGCCGCTGGGCAGGTGCATCGCTACGCCGGCCAGCCGCACCTGACGCAGCGGAGCGGCCAGTTCGGCCAGCTCGGAAAGAGTTACACCGTGCCGATGCACCGGGGAGTCCAGCTCGAGGACCACCGCCGGTCCGGCCGCCCCCAGGCCGGCCAGGTGACGCACCACCGAAGCGTGGGCCACCGTGCGCAACACCTGCGTCGGCCGCGGTTCCGGGTTCAGGTCGGCTGTGCCCAGCGGCGCCATCACCGCGATCGTCCCGTGGAAACCCAGCCGTACCGAGGGTATCTCGGCCTCGGTCCCGACGGCGACGGTGTCCACCCCGAGGCGGCCGCAGAGCTCGGCCAGCCGCTCGCGCCCGAAACCGTAGCCGTTGCCCTTGATCACCGGCACCAGCCCGGGAGACTGCGCGGCTGCCCGCCGGATCGCGGCGTGCCAGCGGGGTTCGTCGATCGTCAGCCGAAACGTCATGACCGCGCCTTCTGGATACGCTGATGAGCCTGAAACGCCTTGTGCCACAGCGGGGAAAGAACGAACTCCCACTCCCCGGCGGTCTCCACCACGGATCCGCCCGTGCCCAGCTTGAAACGCAGCAGCCCGGAGAGTTTCTCGGCCTCGTCCAGGGTGTCGGCGATACCGCGTAGGTCGTAGACCCAGCAGTCCCGGGCCAGCGCGGCCCGCATCGCGGCCCACTGCACCGCGGTCGAGGCCTGGGCGTCGCGGTTAAGGGAGGTCGAGCCGCCGTAGGTGTACCAGCAGGTGCGGTCCGCGTCGACGGTGATCGCCGCGGCCAGTGCCTCACCCTCGAGTTCGCCCACCCAGAGCCGCAGAACCGGGCCCAGGGCGTCCCCCATGGTCCGGAAGTAGCTCAGCGGGCGCGGGGTGAAGCCGTCCCGCTCGGCGGTCTCGACGTAGAGCCGGTGGAACACCGCCAGGTCGGCCTCCGAGCCCGGGCGTACCCGCACCCCGGCCGCGGCCGAGCGCTTCACGTTGCGCCGCCACTGCTGGTTCATGCCCTTGAGCAGGTCCTGCGGGGTCTGCCCGCGCAGGTCCAGCCGGACCCCGAGCCGCGGCTGGCCGGCGCTGAAGTGCCCCGACTCGTCCTCCAGCGAGGTCCAGCCCTTCTCGCGCAGGACCTCGAGCAACGCCGTGCCCTCCGGGTGCACCTGGTCGGGTTCGAGGTCGGAGAAGCGGCGGGCCCCGGGGGCGGCCAGGCCGCGCTTGGCGGTGGCGGTGCTCCAGGTGCGCACCGCCTGGGCCGGCCCGATCCGCACGGCGAACGCGTGCTGCGAGCGCAGGTGGGCCAGGAACGGGTCCAGCCACCGGGCGGGCTCGCGCACCACCTGGTGCCAGGGCAGGGCCGGCCCCTCCGGCACGTAGGCCAGGCTCCGGTTGGTGCCGGGCACCGGCCGGTGCAGCACCAGCGCAGCGCCGACGAGTTCCCCCTGCTCGATCCAGCCGATGCTCTCGCTGCGCCAGGACGGCTTCGCCCCGGCCCAGGCCGGGGTCTGCAGGATGCTGGCCGAGTGCGACTCGGCGTAGCGGGCGTGCTGCCGGGCGTCGATCGCCTGCACCACCAGGCCCGTCCGGGACTTCGGCCACAGCGCCGAAGCAGCCTCGGGCCGTAGCCGGAGGGTGTGAGCCGGCCTGCCCCGCAGAAGGCCGGTGGGGGTGCCGCGTAGATCGGTTCCAGGCATGCCGGAAGCGTGGCTGCACCGGACCGTTGACCACATCGGGCGCCGGAACGGTCTGTGCGCGCCCGGCTCGTCCTCTAGAACGAGGTTCGGGAACGAGGGGGTTCATCCTCCGGGAGGAGGCCCGGCCCGCCTCCCCGGCCGTATCGTCGAACGGTGACGAGCCCGTCCCCAAGGCCGAGCACGAGCCCGAGCCCGGCCGTGCGGGTCGCCGTGTTCCTGCGCGACCGGGTCCTGCCCCCCGGGCGTCCGGCGCTGGTGGCCACCGCGGTGGGCCTGAGCTGGGCCCTGGCCATGTACTGGCTGCCCCGGCACGGCTGGTACCCGGGCATCGGCGTGTACGAGTACCAGGCTCTCGGAGCGGTGATCACGCTGGTGCTGCTCACCCGCGACCGTTTCCCCCGGCTCACCCTGATCGCCCTGGCGCTGTTCTACCCCGACGCCTACGGCAGTTGGCTGAGCAGCAACTGGCACATCCTGCCCTACGCCCTGGCCGGGTACACGGTGGCGGCGCGCGGGGCCATGCGTGCCCACTGGGGACTTCTCGTCGGCCTCTTCGGGGTGTTCCGGCACGACTGGGTCAGCGGGCCGGACTGGCAGTCGTGGCCCCTCCTGTCGCTCCTGCAGTACCCGGAGGCCTACTCGTTCTGGGACTTCAACTTCTCCCGCACCGCGCTGTTCGGCTGCGCCTTCGTTGCCACCGTTCTGCTCGGCCGTGCGTCCTATCGGCAGGAGCAGGCGAACCAGGAGCTACGCCGGCGGCAGGAGGAGGTGGAACGGTTGCGCAAGATCGAGACCGACCAGATGGTGATGGCCGAGCGCACCCGGATCGCCCGGGAGCTGCACGACGTGGTGGCGCACCACATCAGCGCCGTGGTGCTGCGCGCCCAGGCCGCCGACCGGGTCGCCGACGCCCAGCCCGAGCAGCTGCGCGAGGCCGTGCGCTGGATCGCCCTGGACGGGCAGCACACCCTGGCCGCCATGCGTCAGGTGGTGAAGGTGCTGCGTTCCACCGACTCGGGAGCCGCCCTGGCCCCGCAGACCACGCTGGCCGAGATCCCCGAGATCGCGGCCCGGATGCAGGCGGTGGGCATGCCGGTCCAGCTGGGTCTGCCGCCGATCCAGCCGATCCTGCCGGCCGCGGTGGAGCTGGCGGCGGTCCGGATCGTGCAGGAGGCGCTGACCAACGCGCTGATCCACGCCCGGGCCGGGCAGGCGCTGGTGGCCCTCGAGCCCTCGGGGGACCAGCTGGTCATCGAGGTCCACGACGACGGTGGGCGGGGGACCTCGTCGGCTGAGGGCGCGGGCACCCGCTGGTCCCGGCGGGCCGCCACCCAGCCCTCCGGCATTCCAGCGGTCGGTGCGGCCACCGGGCAGCCGATGCCGGTAGGTCGTTCGTCCACCTTCGGCTCGGGGCACGGTCTGGTCGGTATGCGCGAACGGGCGGCCTCGTGCGACGGCACCCTCGAGATCGGCCGCTCGCACCTGGGCGGCTGGCTGGTGCGGGCCCGGCTGACCACGGCCGTGTCCAGCGAGTCGCTGATGAACCAGGCGGCGCTGCCGCACGCCGGCTGAACACCTTTCAACACCCAAAGGCACGAATTACGGCCTTCAAAAGCAAAATTGAGGACGCCCTCCCGCACCCAAGGTGCCGATGGTCACCAAAGAGGCGGGCCAGCGTCCTAAAACAAACCCCTGACGGGCAGGATGTACACCGTGTTGAACCAGCCCATCCGTGTTGCCGTGGTCGACGACCAGGGGGTGATCCGGGCGGGGCTGCGCATGATCATCGACCACGAGCCCGATCTGACCGTGGTCGGTGAGGCCGCTGATGGTGCCGCCGCGCTGGCGATGGTCGCGGCCGAACAACCGCACGTGGTGCTGATGGACATCCGTATGCCGGTGCTGGACGGCATCGAGGCCACCCGCCGGCTGTTGGCCGAAGGAGCGGCGGGGGGCCCTCAGCCTGCGGTGCTGATCCTGACCACCTTTGACGACGAGGAGTACGTCCTCGGTGCAATCCGGGCCGGTGCCAGCGGTTTCCTGCTGAAGGACGCGGGCCCGGACGTTCTGGTGGCAGCCGTGCGTACCGTTCACGCCGGCAACTCCCTGGTCGACCCGGTGGTGACCAACACGCTGATCGCCCACTGTCTGGAGCTCGAGCGCGCCCAGCCTCCGGCCCTGCCGGGCGGGCCCGACCGGCCTGCCCACGCCTACTGGTCTCCCCGGCTGGCCACCCTCAGCGAGCGGGAGAAGGAAATCTTCGCCGGGATGGGCCGCGGGCTGTCGAACACCGATCTGGCCGCGCATCTGGTGGTCAGCGAGACCACGGTGAAGACCCACGTCAGCTCGGTGCTGGCCAAGCTGGGGCTGCGGAATCGGGTGCAGGCGGTGGTGGTGGCCTACGAGACCGGCGTGGTGGTGCCGGGGAGGCCGGAAGGCCCTGGCGGAGTTGCCTGGATCACTGGTACTTGATGCACGCCACTCGTTGTCTGGATCACGTTGTCCGGACAGGTTCGGGGGTACTGAACCGACGTCGCACCAGCGTCCGGAATGTCGTGTTGATCACCTGAACCGCTTTGAACTCCGTGCTTGTCCGGACAAGTTGGACACGACCGTTCGTCGATTGGCCCGGGAAGCCGGAGGTGGATGACACCGGCGCGTGTAAAACGGCGGCCCCGTCGAGGAATTCGAGCCTCATGGCCGCGCTTGGAGACGGGTTCGGGCAGGCGTTACGTGCAAGGATCGGCGGCAGGACATGTCTCCGAGGGCCGTACCCGAGCCGTAGACGAGTTACCGCCGAGCCGCAGAGCGAAAACCGCACGCGACGAACCGCACAGGAGCAGCGCAGATGCCGATTGCAACCCCCGAGGTCTACGCGGAGATGCTCGACCGGGCCAAGGCCGGGTCGTTCGCCTATCCCGCCATCAACGTCACCTCGTCCCAGACGCTGAACGCCGCGATCCGCGGGTTCGCCGAGGCGGGCAGTGACGGCATCGTGCAGATCTCCACCGGCGGGGCCGAGTACGCCTCCGGCCCGACGATCAAGAACATGGTCACCGGGGCCGTGGCGCTGGCCCAGTTCGCCCACGAGGTGGCCAAGAACTACGACGTCAACATCGCGCTGCACACCGACCACTGCCCGAAGGACAAGCTCGACGGGTACGTGCGCCCGCTGCTGGCGATCAGCCAGGAACGCGTCGACCGGGGCGAGAACCCGCTGTTCCAGTCGCACATGTGGGACGGCTCGGCGGTGCTGCTGGACGAGAACCTGAAGATCGCCGCCGAACTGCTGGAGCGCACCGCCGCCGCGAAGATCGTTCTGGAGGTGGAGATCGGTGTGGTCGGGGGCGAGGAGGACGGCGTCTCGCACGACATCAACGAGCACCTGTACTCCACCGTGGCCGACGCCAAGGCCACCGTCGAGGCCCTCGGCCTGGGTGAGAAGGGGCGCTACATCACGGCTCTCACCTTCGGCAACGTGCACGGCGTGTACAAGCCGGGCAACGTGAAGCTGCGCCCCGAGATCCTCAAGCAGATCCAGGACGAGATCGGCGCCGAGTACGGCCGCGAGAAGCCGTTCGACCTGGTCTTCCACGGCGGGTCCGGTTCGCTGCCGGAGGAGATCTCGGCCGCCGTCGACTACGGCGTGGTCAAGATGAACGTGGACACCGACACCCAGTACGCCTTCACCCGGCCGGTGGTGGAGCACATGTTCCGCAACTACGACGGCGTGCTGAAGATCGACGGCGAGGTCGGCAACAAGAAGCAGTACGACCCGCGGGCCTGGGGCAAGGCCGCCGAGGCGGGTCTGGCGGCCCGGGTGGTCGAGGCCTGCGAGGCGCTGCGCAGCGCGGGTACGAAGATCAAGTAGAGCGGCGGACGCGTGGCCCGGCTCGCCGGGCCACGCACCTTTGCCGGCGCCGGGCCGGGGGCGGACGGGCGTCTCACCGGCGGGCTGGGGCACAATCACCTCCGTGACCACGCCGCATAACCTGCTCAACTCGCCGCCGCCCACCCTGCTGCCGGACGACGCGGTCTCCCGCGACGCGATCGCCGCGGGGGCCCCGCTGGAGAACGTCGCCGCCGCCAACCCGGCGCACTGCCTGCCCTGGGCGGCCCTGGCCGAGCGGGCGCTGGAGGCCGGGAACGACGTGGAGGCCTACGCCTACGCGCGGACCGGCTACCACCGGGGCCTGGACGCCCTGCGCCGCAACGGCTGGAAGGGGCACGGCCCGGTGCCGTGGTCGCACCTGCCGAACCAGGGTTTCCTGCGGGCGCTGGCCGCGCTCGGCCGCTCCGCCGCCGAGATCGGTGAGGACGAGGAGCGCGAGCGCATCGCCAAGTTCGTGGCCGACTGCGACCCGGAGGCCGCCTCCGCCCTCAACGTTCTGAGCTGGGCGGACCCGCGCTGAGCAAGACCGTCGTCGTGGTGGGCGGCGGGATCGCGGGCATCGCCTGCGCCCGCCGCCTGCACGACGCAGGGGTGAGGGTCCGGGTCTTCGAGCGCGGTCGCCGGATCGGCGGCCGGATGGCGGTGAAGACCGAGTACGTCGGGCCGGTCTCGTCCTTGTCGGTGGGCCACGCGGTCGACATCGGCGCTCCCTACTTCACCGTGCGGGAGGCCCTTTTCGCGCACGTGGTGGCCACCTGGCAGCGGGCCGGCCTGGCCCAGCCCTGGACCGACCGGTTCTCGGTGCTGGACGAGCAGGGCCTGCGCCGGCAGGAGAACGGCCTGCAGCGCTGGTCGACCGTGCCCGGTGCCGGGGGCCTGCGCGGTCTGGTCGAGAACCTGGCCCAGGGGCTGCGGGTGGAGACGGCGCACCTGGTCGAGTCGGTGGGCCTGGAGAACGGGCGCCCCACGGTCGACGGGGAACCGGTGGCCGCGGTCGTGCTGGCCATGCCCGACCCGCAGGCCGAGCGCCTGGTGCCGGCGCCGGTCGCCGCCCGGCTCGGGGTGCAGAACTCCGGTCAGCAGCCGGTGCTCGCGCTCTGGGCGCCCTGGGCGCAGCGCTGGTGGCCGGAGTTCGACGGGGTCTTCGTGAACCACTCCGACGTGCTCACCTGGATCGCCGACAGCGGCCGCAGCCACGCCGACGGGGTGCCCCTGCTGGTCGCCCACAGCACCAGCGAGTTCGCCCGCACCCGGCTGAAGAACCCGAGCTCCGGCATCGAGCCGATGCTGGCCGAACTGGGCCGGGTGCTGGGCGTCGAGCCCACGCCGCGGGCCGAGTGGGCCCGCATCCACCGCTGGTCGTTCGCCGCGCCGGCGCGCACCCATCTGGAGCCGTTCCGGTTGCTGGGGACGGGTGAAGAGCCCGGCCTGATCGGTGTCTGCTCGGACGCCTGGGGCCCGCGCTCCCGGGTGGAACAGGCCTGGATGTCCGGCAACGGGCTGGCCGAGACGCTGCTGAAGCATCTGGACCAGTGATCGACAGGCCCGGGGGGCGTCCGGGCGATGCACTGTCGTCGCGGTAGCATCAATCACCGGACCCCACACCCAGGGGTGAGCTAAGGAGCCCGGTAGATGCCCGCGATCGTTCTGGTCGGCGCCCAGTGGGGCGACGAGGGTAAGGGCAAGGCCACCGATGCCCTCGGCGCCGAAGCCGACTACGTGGTCAAGTTCAACGGCGGCAACAACGCCGGCCACACCGTGGTCGTCGACGGTGAGAAGTACGCGCTGCACCTGCTGCCCTCGGGCATCCTGACGCCGGACTGCATCCCGGTGATCGGCAACGGCGTGGTCATCGACCTGGCCGTGCTGTTCCAGGAGATCGAGGGCCTGACCGCCCGCGGCATCGACTGCTCCAAGCTGCTGATCTCGGCCAACGCCCACCTGATCCCGTCGTACAACCGCACCCTGGACAAGACGGTCGAGCGGTTCCTGGGCAAGCGCAAGATCGGCACCACCGGCCGCGGCATCGGCCCGACCTACGCCGACAAGATGAGCCGGGTCGGCATCCGGGTGCAGGACCTGTTCGACGAGAAGATCCTCCGGCAGAAGATCGAGGGCGCCCTCGAGTCCAAGAACCACCTGCTGGTCAAGGCCTTCAACCGGCGGGCCATCCAGGTCGACGAGGTCTTCGACGAGCTGATCGCCTACGCCGAGCGCCTGCGCCCGATGGTCACCGACACCGGCAAGACGCTGGTCGACGCGCTCGACCGGGGCGAGATGGTGCTCTTCGAGGGCGGCCAGGCCACCCTGCTCGACGTCGACCACGGCAACTACCCGTTCGTCACCTCGTCGAACGCCACCGCCGGCGGCGCCTGCACCGGTTCCGGCGTACCGCCGACCCGGATCGACCGGGTGATCGCGGTGGCCAAGGCCTACGCCACCCGGGTCGGCGAGGGCCCGTTCCCGACCGAGCTGCACGACGAGTGGGGTGACCGGCTGCGCAACGTCGGCGGTGAGTTCGGTACCACCACCGGCCGCCCGCGGCGCTGCGGCTGGTACGACGCGCCGATCTCGCGCTACGCGGCCCGGGTCAACGGCGTCACCGACTTCGTGCTCACCAAGCTCGACGTGCTCACCGGCATCGAGCGCATCCCGGTCTGCGTGGCCTACGACGTGGACGGGGTGCGGCACGACGAGATGCCGATGACGCAGACCGGTTTCCACCACGCCAAGCCGGTCTACGAGCACTTCGAGGGCTGGACCGAGGACATCTCCGCGGCCCGCACGTTCGAGGACCTGCCGAAGAACGCCCAGGCGTACGTGCTCGCCCTGGAAGAGATCTCGGGTCAGCGGATCTCCGCGGTCGGGGTCGGCCCGAGCCGTGAGCAGACCGTGGTGCGCCACTCGCTGCTGCCGGAGTGAGAAAGTCTCAGGCGTAGGCGGAAGCCCGCACCGGATAGTACTTCTCGAAGTCTTCCGGAACCTCGCCGCCGTCCAGCACGGCGGCGAGGCGGTCGAGGTAGAACTCCCAGCCCGGGCCGATGCTGCCCAGGTCGGGGGAGCCGGCCTGCTCGTGGGTGAAGGTCAGGCTGCTGCCCGAGGCGGTGCTGCTCAGCACCAGGCGCAGCGTCCACGGTTCACCCTCGGCCGGAGTGGTCACGGCCAGCACGTAGGGCGCGGCGCAGCTGTCGATGCGCACCGGGCTGGCCGGGGTGCCCTCCTCGGCCGACATGTGCAGCGAGACCGTGCCCGAGGTGGGATCGCCCTCCCAGCGGCCGATCCAGCGGGCCGTCTGCTCCGGCTCGGTCAGGGCGGCCCACAACTGCTGCACCGGAACGCTGTAGGCCCGGGTGAACACCAGGCGAGCGCCGTTCTGGTCACGGGTGATGCGGCCGGTCGGGTCTGACGTCTGCATGGGGGTCAGGCTCCCACAAGATCGCGTCTCAGAGTTCCTGAGTGAGTCCGCTGCGCAGGATGTTCAGGCTCTTGGTGAGCAGCCGGGAGACGTGCATCTGCGAGACCCCCACCTCGGCGGCGATCTGCGACTGGGACAGACCCTTGCCGAAACGTAGCTCCAGGATGCGGCGTTCGCGCACCGGCAACCGGGCCAGCAGAGGGCGCAGGGTCTCGCGCTGCTCGACCAGTTCCAGCCCGGCGTCCTCGAACGACTTGCCCATCCGGTCGGAGTCGTCGGCCGTGGTCTGCAGCGGCACGGTGATGTATGCGCTCGCCGTCTCCAGCGCCTCGAGCACGAGATCCGCGTCCACGTCGAGGTGTTCGGCGATCTCACGGACGGTGGGGGAGCGGTCGAGGGTGTGGGTGAGGGTTTCGCGGGCTTCGGAGACGCGGCGGCCGAGGTCCTGGATGCGGCGGGGGATGCGCATGGCCCAGCCGCGGTCGCGGAAGTGGCGGCGGATCTCTCCGACGATGGTGGGGACGGCGAAGGCGGCGAAGGCTCCGCGTTGGGGGTCGAAGCGGTCGACGGCGTGCAGGAGGCCGATGGTTCCGACCTGGACGAGGTCGTCGTAGGGTTCGCCGCGGCCTTTGAAGCGTTGGGCGAGGTGGTGCACGAGGGGAAGATGGGCCTCGATGACCGCACGGCGCAACTGCTGGTACTGCGGGTGCGCCGGGGGCATCGCGGCCAGCCGGAACAGGTCGGGATCGGCCAGGGGTACGGCGGTGTCTGGATCTACCGGTACCTCTTCCTCGTCTTCTTCTTCGCCCGGGGCGGCGAGATCCGGGTCGTCCAGGTCCAGCACCTCGCGCTCGCCCGGCTGCTCCGGCCCCACCCGGTGGACGATTCCCGGCTGACTGCGCGGCATTACGTGCAGGCGGGCGTCGGCGTCCGGCTGCAGACTCACCTCTCCGCCCGCCCCGGTACGCTCAGTTTGATCCAGGCCCCCTCGGCCCCGCCTCCGGTGAGCACGTCTCCGGCCAGGGCGCGCAGCACCGACCACGAGAAGCTCGCCTCGCGGGGCAGGTGGGCCACCGGCCCGGAGATGGTGACCGACAGATGCTGGCTGCCGACCAGCCCGACCTCGAAGGCCGCCTCCAGGGTGCGGCCCGGGTGGGCCCGCCCGGCGAGCAGCAGGGAACAGGCCTCGTCCACGGCGATCCGCAGATCTTCGATCTCGTCGAGGGTCAGGTCCAGGCGGGTGCCGAGGCCGGCTGCGGCCGTGCGCACGACGGCCAGGTAGGCCGGATCGGCGGGCACCCGCAGGTCCACCACGTCGGGGCGGCGCGCTGTCTTCTCCGCCTTCTCTGCCGGCTCGGCCTGCCCGTTGCGGTCGAACAGGTCGGAGCGCTGGCTGCCGCGAATCGTGCTCACATCCCCCCGTGACGAAGTCCGGACCTGATCGTTGCGGTGCGCGGATCGTTCGTCACGGAACGATACCAATGTCACCATCGGAACAGGGTAGTGCACTCAGAGTTGAACTTGTCCAGGCCTCAAGGGAGAGGCAAGCTACGGAAGTCGCTTGCTCGATCACGACTAGTTAACCCGGTCACCCGTTCGGCCGTACGGGTAATTCTGCCCGTCCAGGGGCGCATCCACGGCTTGATTCCGGAGCCGTTGCACGCCTTGTTGGCCACATCCGGTCATTCTCCGGTGAATGCAGCGTGAGTGCAGCACGGCATTCATCACCAATCGGGCGAATCGTCCTCCGTGCGTGAAAACTCAACAAGCGCGCCGGGTTCGCCGACCAGCGCAGAACCCGATTGAAGACGTCCGTGGTGACCACGGACGTCTTCAGTCGGGTTGATCAGTGGTCGGTCAGGGCGGCGGGGCTGTGTTGTCTCTGTGCGCTGGGCGCGGGGGTGGTGGGCGCCAGGGTCCGTCCCGAATACACCGCGATCAGGGTGCCGAGGAATCCGAGGACGACGGCCACCAGGTTGGGGGAGTTGTAGCCCCAGCCCGCGGCGATGGTCAGACCACCCAGCCAGGCGCCCAGGGAGTTGGCGATGTTGAAGGCCGCGTGCATGCTGGCCGCGGCCAGGTTGGGCGCCCCGCCGGCCAGCGTGATGATCCGGTTCTGCAGGGCCGGGAAGGCCATGGTGTTGCAGAACGGGAAGAGGAAGATCAGGACGGCCGAGGCCACCTGGTTGCTCGAGGCGAAGTAGAAGGTGGCGGCCACCAGCACGTTCGCCCCCATCGCGGCGTAGATCACCGGGTTGCTGTCGAAGCGGTCGGACAACCGGGCCCCGATCAGGTTGCCCACGGTCATGCCCAGGCCGAACAGCACCAGCAGGCGCGAGAGGCTGGACTCGGCGAAGCCGGCCACCTCGGTCATCATCGGCGCGATGTAGCTGAAGGTGGCGAACGTGGCCCCGCCGCCGATCGTGGCCACCGCCAGGGCCAGCCAGACCTGCCGGTTCCGGAAGGCGCCCAGTTCCTTGCGCAGGTGCGGGGCCTCGGGCGAGCTCGGATCGATCCGCTCGCTGCGCGGCACCGCGGCCAGCACGCCCAGGGCGCCCGCCAGTTCGATCAGGGCCACCAGGGCGAACACCACCCGCCAGGACGTGCCCTGCCCGATGTAGGTGGCCATCGGCACGCCCACCACGTTGGAGATGGTCAGCCCGGCGAACACCATGGCCATCGCCTGGCTGCGACGGTTCTGCGCCACCAGGTTGGCCGCCTGCACCGCCGCCACACCGAAGAACGCGCCGTGCGGCAGACCGGCCAGGAACCGCATGATCAGCAGCCCCCAGAAGCCGGGCATGACCGCCGAGAGCAGATTGCCCAGCGCCAGCGCGACGACCAGGCTGATCAGCAGACCCTTGCGGGGGAAGCGGACGCTGGCGGCGGTGAGCAGGGGCGCCCCGATGACCACGCCGATGGCGTAGGCCGAGATCAGGTTGCCCGCCTGGGGCACGCTCACATCGAGATCGGCGGCGATGTCCGGCAACAGCCCGAGGGCGACGAACTCACCTGTACCCAGGCCGAAGCTGCAGATGGCCAGCACCAGAAGGGCTCGCCGTACGGGAGTGAACATGGCCTGCCGCCTCTTTCGTGCACATCAGTGAGCGGCCCCGCCCCTGGGACGGCAGCCGCTGAGGTCTCGCGGTCGGCCAGGGCGCGTCGTTTGCTTGAGAGGCAAGCAAAAGCGGACGGTAGGGGAAAAAGCTGCGGGGCGGCATCATTGAGCCCAAGCGCCGAACGGACGGACGGCTGCGGTCGCCACTGGCTGCTCCCAGCGTACAACCGCTCGCGCCCGTTGAGGCTGGGCTGGGCGGTCGGTGGGGGCCGGGGATTCGGGGCCGGGGCTCGGGTCAGGGCCTGTCCTGCGGATCACTCGCCTACTGCGGGGCGCCTACCGGCACCTCCTCGCTACGGCGCTGATCCACAGGACAGGCCCTAGTTCGGCGGTGTCCTGGGTACGGCTGGGGTCGTGCCGGAGTCGAGGACTGCTTCGGGCGGCTCGTTGAGCAGTTCCGCCGGAACGGTGACCGTCGCGGGGGGTGAGACCGCTCGCCAAGAGGAAACCGCTGCGTCGGGCTTGGAGGTTTCGGCGGGTGTTTCTGAGGCCGGCTGCGGCTGTTCGGGGGCATTGAGCATTGCCTCGATCCTGGGGGCGGCCAGGTCGAGGATGTCTTTCATCTGCTCTTCCCAGGTGGACGCGGCCAGGGTGGACGGTGCCGGCGCGGAGGTCGGCGCAGGCGTGGGGCTGGCGGCGGGTGCCGGTATTGCGGGCGTGGGGGCGGTGGGCGGCCCGGAAGTGGGAACGGTGGGGGTGGGTGCGGTGGCCGGGCCTGGGGTGGTGGGGCTGGAGGTGGTGGGGCCTGATGTGGTGGAGCCTGGGGTGGACGGCGTGGATGTGGCGGGCCTTGGGGTGGCGGGTCCCGAGGTGGTGGGGCCTGATGCAGTGGGGCCTGTGGTGGCCGACGTGGATGTGATCGGCGCTGATGTGCTTGAGGGCTTGTCGTCGGCGGGGGTGGGGTTCGGCGCCACGGGCTGGGAGGCAGTGGCGGCGGAACTGGCGGACGCGGCGGCCAAGGGACGGACGTGCGCTGCGGGCAGCGGGCCGGTGGGCCAGACGGGCTGGGGTTTGATCACGGGGATCTGGCCGGTGTTGGTGTAGTGGCCGACCATCGGGATCGGGTTGGTGTTCAGGCCCACCACCGGTATCCGCAGGCCGCGCGGAGCCGTCGCGGCCGGGTCGGCGCTCAGGGCCTCGTGGGCCTGGTTGTTGCTGGCCGGGGGCACGTCACCGAGGCTCGGGCGCAGGGTGAGGACCAGCGAGTGCTGCATCTGCGCCGCGTACATCGCGATCAGCGCGGCCACCAGGCCCAGCCCCACGGCCACCAGGTTGGGCGCGTTGTAGCCCCAGCCCGCGGCGATGGTCAGGCCGCCCAGCCAGGCGCCCAGGGAGTTGGCGATGTTGAAGGCCGCGTGCATGCTCGCGGCGGCCAGGTTCGGGGCGCCACCGGCCATCGTGATGATCCGGTTCTGCAGGGCCGGGAAGGCCATCGTGTTGCAGAACGGGAAGACGAAGATCATTACTGCCGAGGCGATCCGGTTGCTCGAGGCGAAGAAGAAGATCCCGGCCACGACCACCTGGGCCGCCATCACGCCGTAGATCACCCGGGTCACCTCGAACCGGTCGGACAGCCGCGCCCCGACCAGGTTGCCGAAGGTCATGCCCAGCCCGAACAGCACCAGCAGCGGGGTGATGCTCTCCTCGGCGTACCCCGCGACCTCGGTCATCATCGGCGCGATGTAGCTGAAGGTGGAGAAGATCGCGCCGCAGCCGATCATCGCCACCCCGAGCGACAGCCAGATCTGCAGGTTCTTGAACGCCCGCAGTTCGGTGCGCAGGTTCGGGCCGTCCGGCGCGTCCCGGTCGGCCCGGGCGCTGCGGGGCACGGCCACCAGCATCCCCAGCACGCCGACCAGTTCGACCACGGCGACCAGCACGAACACCAGCCGCCAGGAGGTGTTCTGGCCGATGTAGGTGGTCAGCGGCACGCCGACGACGTTCGAGATGGTCAACCCGGCGAACACCACGGCCATGGCCTGGCTGCGCCGGGCCTGCGGCACCAGGTTGGCGGCCTGCACCGAGGCCAGGCCGAAGAACGCGCCGTGCGGCAGGCCGGCCAGGAAGCGCATGGCCAGCAGGCCCCAGAAGCTCGGCATCGCGGCCGAGAGCAGGTTTCCCACCGCCAGCGCGAGCACCAGGCTGATCAGCAGGCCCTTACGGGGGAACCGGACCGAGACGGCGGCCAGGACCGGCGCCCCGATCACCACCCCCAGCGCGTAGGCCGAGATCAGGTTGCCCACCTGGGTGGCGGTGATGTCGAGGTCCTGGGCGATGTCCGGCAGCAGGCCGAGGCTGGCGTACTCACCCGTCCCGAGGCCGAAACTGCAGATCGCCAGCACCAGCAGTGCTCGTCGCACGGGATTGAGCACGCCTGCCGCCTTCGCCTACAGCTGTTCCGGATCTTGGCCGGACAACTCGCGGGGGATGGACCAGCAGGCGTCGGCGCGCCGTGAGGGTGTCACAAGAACCAGCCGCCCGCCAGATGCCGGAACGCGGTCGGGCGAGCACGGAAAGTCAGGCCGTTAGGCCGACTTGCGGGCCGGGGCCTTCTTCGCGGCGCTCTTGCTCGCCGTCTTGGTGGCGGTCTTCTTGGCCGGTGCCTTCTTGGCCGTGCTGCTCTTCTTGGCGGCCGTGGCCTTCTTGGCCGGGGCCTTGCTCGCGCTCTTGCGGGCCGGCTTCTCGTCCTTTTCGCCGGTGCTCTCGCCCCGGGCCGCCTTGGCCCGGTCGACGCTGGCCTGCAGCGCCGAGAGCAGGTCGACCACCTCGGTGGCGGCCTCGTCGGAGGCCTCCACCGGGGCCGGCTCGGCCCCCTCGAGCTTCGCCTCGACCAGCTTCACCAGGGCCTGCTGGTAGTCGTCCTCGAACTCCTCGGGCTCGAAGTCGGCGGCCATCGAGTCGACCAGGGAGGCGGCCATCCGCAGCTCCTGCGGGCGCAGTTCGACGTCTTCCTCGAGGATCGGGAAGTCGGCCGCGCGGATCTCGTCCGGCCACAGCAACGTCTGCATCATGATGACCTGTTCGCGCACCCGCAGCACGGCCAGTGACTCACGCTGACGCAGAGCGACCTTCACCACGGCCATCCGATCGGTGGCCTCGAGCGCCTCGCGCAGCAGGGCGTAGGGCTTGGCCGCCCGGGAGTCCGGCTCCAGGTAGTAGGACTTGCCGAAGAGCACCGGGTCGACCTGCCCGGTGGGGACGAACTCGATCACGTCGATCTCGCGGTTGGTGGACAGCGGCAGGGCCTCGAAGTCCTCGTCGGTCATCACCACGAGCCGGCCGTCCTCGGCCTCGTAGCCCTTGGCCAGTTGGTCCCACGCCACCTCCTCGCCGCAGACGCTGCAGACCCGGCGCATCCGGATCCGCCCGCCGTCCTCGCGGTGCACCTGGTGGAAGCGGATGTCGTGTTCCTGGGTCGCCGAGAACAGCCGGACCGGCACGTTGACGAGGCCGAACGAGACCGCGCCCTTCCAGATCGCTCGCATCGTGGATCTCCCTCGCTGTCGCACTCACGTCGACCCTGGCGGCACGGGACCGAACCGACATCCGGTGTCAAGGCGGACACGCGCAGACCTGTCACCCAGCATGACCGCTCGATCACCACGGTGCCAGGGCAGGTGCGTGTCCATTCGTACTGACCTGCGTCTACGGGGAAAGTCATCGGTTCGGGTGAGTCGGCGATTGAGGTGGCGATCGAGTCGGCCAGCCCCAGTGATCCGCGGCTGCGGTGTGCTCTGATGGCGACATGCGTCCGATGCTGGCCACCGCGGCGGATCCCGACCGCGGGCTCCCGGCGGACCGCGTGCGCTGGGCCTACGAGGTCAAGTGGGACGGCTGGCGGGTGCTGGCCGACATCCACGACGGCTCGGTGCGGTTGTGGAGCCGGTCGGAACGAGAGATCACCGCGGCGTTCCCCGAGCTGACGGCGATCGGCCGGGCCCATCCGGACGTACTGCTCGACGGCGAGATCGTGATCCTGCAGCAGGGACTGCCCTCGTTCACCGCCCTGGCCGACCGGATCCACCTGAGCGACCCGCGCAAGGCCGCCGCGCTGGCGGCGCGCAACCCGGCCACCCTGATCGCCTTCGACGCGCTGCGGATGTACGGCGTGGACCTGACCGGGCGCTCCTGGCAGGAACGGCGGGAGTCGCTGGAACGCCTGCCCGCCTCGGGGGAGCACTGGCAGCTGTCGCCGGTCTACGAGGACGTCGAGATCCTGCTGGAGGCCACCCGGGAGCAGGGGCTCGAGGGGGTGGTGGCCAAGCGGCGCAGCTCGGTCTACCGGGCCGGGGCGCGCAGCAGCGACTGGCGCAAGCTGGCCCACCGGCGGGTGCAGTCGGTGCTGATCGGGGGCTGGCGGCCGGAGGTGAACGACCGCGCGCAGATCGGGGCACTGCTGATCGGGGTGTGGGCGGCGCCGGGGGTACTGCGCTTCGTCGGGCGGATGGGCAGCGGCCTGACCGCCGCCGGGCCGCAGGCCGAGCTGCGCCGATTGCTGGCACCGCTAGAACTGGAGAAGTCACCGTTCGACGACACGGTGCCGCGGCCGGATGCCAAGGGGGCGACCTGGGTGCGGCCGCGGGTCGTGGTGGACGTACGGCACCTCGGGCGGACCGAGGGCGGAAGGCTGCGGCAGCCGGTCTTCCGGGGTATCCGCAGCGACCTGGAACCAGAGGACGTCCGGTACGAGTGAGCGTGGATTGAGGGGGGCCCGTTGCCTGGAGAGGAACAACTGGTCGAGGTGGCCGGGCGCACGCTACGGCTGCGCAACCTCGACAAGGTGCTCTACCCGTCCACCGGCACCACCAAGGGCGAGCTGCTGCACTACCTGACCGGCGTGGCCGAGGTGCTGCTGCCGCATCTGCGCGATCGTCCGGCCACGCGTAAGCGCTGGCCCGACGGGGTGGAGGCGGGCCCCAGCTTCTTCGAGAAGAACGTGCCCCGGGGCGCGCCGAAGTGGCTGCGCGAGGTGACCCTGCCGGCCCCGGGCAGCACGAAGGACCGCGAGATGGTCACCTATCCGCTGATCGACGACCTGGCCGGGCTGATGTGGGCGGCCAACCTGGCCGCCCTGGAGCTGCACGTACCGCAGTGGCGGGTCGGCCCGCGCGGCGGTGCCAAGGATCCGCACCTGCTGGTGATCGACCTCGACCCAGGGGCCCCGGCCGGTCTGCCGGAATGCTGCGAGGTCGCCTTCGCAGTGCAGGAGAGGCTGCGCGAGGACGGCCTGGAGCCGCATCCGGTCACCTCCGGGGGCAAGGGTATGCAGTTGTACGCAGCGGTGTCGGGCAAGCAGGATGCGACGACGGTCCGGGAGTACGCCCACCGTCTGGCCGAGGAACTGGAGAAGAAGTTGCCCCGCCTGGTGGTCTCACGGATGACCAAGAGCCTGCGCAAGAACCGGGTGCTGCTGGACTGGAGCCAGAACAACTCGGCCAAGACCACGATCTGCCCGTTCTCCCCGCGCGGCCGGGAGCGGCCGACGGCGGCGGCGCCCCGTACCTGGGACGAGCTGGAATCGCCGGGGGCGCTGAGACAACTGGACTTCGGTGAGGTGCTGGAGCGCGTGCAGGAATTCGGTGACCCGCTGGCCACGATGTTGCCCTCGGCCGGTCAGGCCGGGGCCGGACCGAAGGTGCCCACGTCATGACGCATCTGGCTGCTGTGGTGCTGGCGGGCGGCACCGGGGAACGCCTGGGTGGGGTGGACAAGGGGGCGCTGGAGATCGGCGGCGTGACCCTGCTCGACAACGTTCTCCGGGCCACCGAATCGGCTGTGCTCACCGTGGTCGTCGGTGACAAACGTCCTTCTGTGCGAGAAGTCGAGTGGACGCGCGAGGAGCCGCCCGGAACCGGGCCGCTGGCCGCCCTTCTGGCCGGTGTGGAGCTACTGGATCCGGAGGTGACGCCCTTCACCGGGGTTTTCGCCACCGATCTGGCCCGGCTGCGGGAGCCGGATGTGCAGCTACTGCTGGAGACCCTGGTCGCCACCACTGACGCCGAGGCTGCCCTGTTCGTCGATGCCGAAGGTCGGATGCAGCCCCTGGCCGCCGTCTACCGCACCACGCCGCTGATCACCGCGCTGCGCGAACTGAGCCCGCTGGCCGGGAAACCCATGCGCGCCCTCGTGCGTTCGCTCACCGTCGTCGAGGTGCCCGATCGCGGTGCCTCCGAGGACTGTGACACCCCGGCCCAGCTCCAGGCCCTGCAGGACCAGGCAGCCGCGACTCGACCATGAGACAGCTGCTCAGAACCAGGTGTGCCCCACCGCCGCCTCCGGCGCCCAGGCCAGCATCCGGTCCAGCCTGCGCACCGCCCCGGCCCGGTGCTCGTCGGCCCGGCCCGCCCCGTGCAGCCGGACCAGCGAGTTCTGGCCCAGGTAGAGCGATCCCAGGGTCTGTACCGGAAGGGTCACCTCAGCCTCCACCTCGGTTGCGGTGACCTGCGTGCGGCCGTCCTCGTCGGCGTCCACAAGCCACCGGCCGTTCGCGTACCCGTCGGCATCGGCCACCTCGACCACCACCCGACCCGGCCCCTGCGCCGCCCGGGCGCTCAGGGCGGCGACCACGTCGAGCACCCGGACCCACTGGAAGTCGGTGCGGTGCGACTCGGTGATCGCCCGTCGGTCGGGCAGCATCCAGGCCAGGGGTTCGTGCACCGGCCGGTCCTCGGCGAGCACCCGGTCGGTCAGGTCGAGGTCGGCCAGGAACCGCCAAAGAGCAGTGTAGGCAGCGGGATTCGCGGCAGTCAGATCCTGCAGCTCGATGTCTGCCTGATGGTCCAGGCTCCAGTCGCCCTTGATCCGGTAGCTGGCCGTGCCGACCACCGCACCGCTCTGGTCGCGGGCGATCACCGCCGGCCGGTCGTCGTCATCGTCCTCGTCCGCGTGCAGCCCGCACACGTCGTCCCACCACAGGTCGGTGCGAGGCAGTGCCCCCGGCATACCCGCGGCCACTTCCCGGTACAGCGCGGGGGCGACTGCGCGCACCGCCGCATCATCGGTGAGTTCCAGCTCGAGACCCTCGGCCGGGGGCAGCGTGATCCGGCGCGTGTCCACCGCCAGGTGCGTGGTCTCGGTGGCTGCGCCGAACCCGAAACGCCCGTAGATCCCCGACTCGCTGGGGATCAGCAGACTCAGCGCTGCACCGCGTTCCCGCGCACCCGAAAGCGCACCCCGCACGAAGCTGCTGGCCACGCCGCGCCGGCGGTGGGTGGCCAGGACACTCAGCGAGCCGATGGCCCGGGTCGGCACCGCCGCCGCACCCGGCACCGGCAGTTCCAGGTCCCACGAGCGGTAGGCGCCGCACGGCGTGGAACCGCTGTAGGCCAGCCAGAACCGGTATTCGGCCGACTGTCGCTGGTAGTGCTTCAGCCGGGCCTCGGAAGGCCGGGTGGTGGACAGGAAACCCCGGTGATTCAGGGCGGCCCAGATAGGGAGCTCTTCCGCGCCGACCGGGCGGACTTCGATCGTGGTGGCGGTCACATCGGGACGCTACGCGGCGAAGCGCCCGCCTGCACCCGGTTTTCCGGGACGGCGACGGGGGTTGATCAACTCGCGGACTCCTCCGGGCTGGGCTCGACTGGGCAGCGCAGATCCGCTGTACCCGTTGTATCCGCGAAATCCGGGAGGAGTACGTCATGGGCGCGTTCGACGAGCTGAAGAACAAGGGCCAGCAGTACGCCGAGGACCACCCCGAGCAGGTGGAGAAGGCCAGCGACCAGGCCGTGGAGCGCGGTGGCGACGCGGCCGACCAGGCCAGCGGCGACAAGTACGAGAAGCAGGTCGACGCGGCGCAGAAGAAGGCCGACGGCGCGATCGGTCAGTAGGTAAGAGACCGCCGCGAGCCGCAGCGGAGCCTGAACGACTCCGCTGCGGCTCGGCGCCGGGCTCAGGACTCGCTGGGCACCGCGGGGTGGGCCAGACGCTCGGTGAGCTCGGCCGCGGCCGCAGCCTCGGCGATGTCTTTACGGAACTGCCCGCCGCGCAACCCGATCCGCTCCAGGGCGGCGTAGACGGTGGTGCGTGCCGCCGTCAGGTCCTCACCGGTGGCCACCACCGAGAGCACCCGGCCTCCGGCCGCGACCAGGTCACCCTCTTCGATCGCGGTGCCGGCGTGCAGCACCCAGGCGTCCGGCCAGCCGTCGGCGTCGCTCACCCCGGTGATCACGTCACCCTTGACCGGCGTGTCCGGGTAGTTCTCGGAAGCCAGGACCACGGTGACGGCGGCCCGGTCGAGCCACTCCAGCGGGGGCACGTGCTCCAGGTGCTGCACCGCGGCGGCCCGCAGCAGCATGCCCAGCGGCGTGCTCAGCCGGGCCAGCACGACCTGCGTCTCGGGGTCGCCGAAGCGGGCGTTGAACTCGATCACCTTCACGCCCCGGCTGGTCAGGGCCAGCCCGCAGTACAGGACGCCGACGAACGGGGCTCCGCGCCGGGCCATCTCCTCGATGGTCGGCCGGGCGACGTTCTCGACCACGTCGTCCACCAGGTCGGCCGGGGCCCAGGGCAGGGGCGAGTAGGCGCCCATGCCACCGGTGTTCGGCCCCAGGTCGCCGTCCAGGGCGCGCTTGAAGTCCTGCGCCGGGGCCAGCGGCAGCACCGTCTTGCCGTCGGTGATGCAGAACAGCGACACCTCGGGGCCGTCGAGGAACTCCTCGATCACCACCCGGCCGCCCTCACGGTCCAGGCAGGCGGCGGCGTGCGCCAGGGCTGCGTCCACGCTCTCGGTGACCACGACCCCCTTGCCCGCGGCCAGCCCGTCGTCCTTCACCACGTAGGGCGCGCCGAACTCGGTCAGGGCCTTCTGCACCTCTTCGAGGGTGGTGCAGGCGTACGACGCGCCGGTGGGCACCCCGGCGGCCGCCATCACGTCCTTGGCGAACGCCTTGCTGCCCTCCAGCTGGGCGGCGGCGGCCGACGGGCCGAAGCAGGGGACACCGGCCGCCCGCACCGCGTCGGACACGCCGGCCACCAGTGGCGCCTCCGGCCCGACCACGACCAGATCGGCCTCGAGGTCGGTGGCCAGGGCGGCGACCGCCTGCGGGTCGAGGGTGTCGACCGGCAGGCAGTTGCGCTCACCGATCAGCCCGGCGATGCCCGGGTTGCCCGGTGCCGCGTACAGCTTCGTCACCCCCGGGTCGGCGGCGAGGGAGCGGACCAGGGCGTGCTCACGGGCTCCGGGCCCGACCACAAGAACCTTCACGGTTCCAGAGGGTAATCGTCCTCGGCCCCTTCCATGTTCTCTAGGCTGGGTCCGAACCATTGGAAATCACCGCAAAGGCGCGGTCCTGCGTGCGAACGGACTCGCAATGGCACTGCGTAAGTTGCTGATCACCCTGACCGCGACGGCCCTGCTGGCGGGCTGCGGAGGCGACTCGACAGCGTCGGGCGACGCCCCCTCGTCCACTGCTCTGAGTAACACCCTGCAAGTGGTCCCCTACGACGGGCTGCAGCCGGTCGAGATCTACAAGCTGGTCCGCACCTCGGTGCGCAAGGCCGACTCTGTACGGGTGCGCATGGAATCGGAGAACGCCGGTGCAGTCCTGAGCACCGATCTGCGGCTCGACCGCGACGGCTCGGCCACCGGTTCGGTCTCCCCCACCGACGATCAGCAGGTCGAGCTGCTGAAGGTCGGCGACGACGCCTGGTTCAAGGGTGACCAGGACTTTCTCGATGCGTACGGCGTGAAGGGGGCGCAGCCGGAGGGCGAGTGGAGAGCGATCACCGCCAAGAGCCCGGTGGCGGGGTTCCTGACGTACACCGAGATCCCCTTCTACACCGACACGCTGCTCAAGCTGTCGAGGAGCGAGATGTCCGGCCTGCGGCAGGTCGACGGTCAGGAGTTCGACGGCCGGCTGGCGATCGGGCTGCAGACCGAGGACGAGGCGCTGACGCTGTACGCCTCGGCGGACGGTGAGGCGGAACTGGTCGGCTACCGCAGCGACGAGATCACCTACACGTTCTCGGACTGGGACGAGCCGGTCGGCGCCGAGGCCCCGGGCACGGACGGATGACGCCGCCGCCGCTGGGTGGTGGCCCCGCCCTGGTGGCCGGGCCGGGGGTTGCCCACCAGGATTGACCCGTGATCAGAGCCTCGGGTGTGGTGGTGCGGGACGGTGTGCTCCGGGTCCGGATGGCCTGGTTCGCGATCCTGCAGTGCGGCATCGCCGCGGCGGTGGCCTGGCTGGTGGCGGAGAACGTGCTCGACCACCCGCGGCCGTTCTTCGCCCCCATCGCGGCGGTGGTCTGCCTGGGCCTGTCCGACACCCAGCGGCTGCGGCGGATGGTCGAGCTCGCCCTGGGCGTGAGCATCGGCGTGGGCATCGCCGAGCTGCTGGTGAAGGAGCTCGGCAACGGCTGGTGGCAGATCTCCCTGGTGGTGCTGGTCTGCATGTCGGTGGCCCAGCTGCTCGGCGGCGGGGCCCTGATGACCACGCAGTCGGCAGTGCAGGGCATCTTCCTGGCCGCGATGCCGCAGACCCCGGGGGGCGGTCTCTACCGCTGGGAGGACGCGCTGATCGGGGGCACCACCGCCCTGGTGGTGGTGGCCTTCCTGCCGGCTGACCCGGCCCGGTTCGTGCGGCAGGAGGCGCAGGACCTGATCCGGGTGCTGGCGGCCATCTCGTCGGAGTCGGCCGCGGTGCTGCGCAGCGGAGACCCGGAACGCGCCGATGCAGCCCTGGAACGGGCCCGGCGCACCCAGGACGACATCCAGGCCTGGACCGACGCGCTGCGCGGGGCCGAGGAGATCAGCCGGGTGTCTCCGCTGCGCCGCCGGCACCGGCCCGAGCTGCAGCGCTACCGCCGCGGCCTGGTCGGGCTGGACCGGGCCACCCGCAACATGCGGGTGGCCGTGCGCCGGATCGCGGCCGCCCTGGAGACCGGCACCCCGATGCCCGCCGAGCTGGCCGACGTCTTCGACCACCTGGCCGAGATCCTCCGGCTGCTGGAGGGCGAGGTCGGCACCGCGCACGAGCGGATGGTCTCGGCCACCGCGCTGGCCGCCCTGGCCGGGCGCCTCGACCCGGAACAGCTGGGCGCACAGTCGCTGTCGGCGAACGTGGTGGTGGCGCAGCTGAGGTCGGTGGTGGTGGACCTGCTGGGGGTGACCGGCATGGACGAGCACCAGGCGCGGACGTTGCTGCCGGGCTGACCTCCGCGCGCCGCACTACCGACGGTGAACCATTGCGGACACAGCGCATTGGGTGCGACCCTGCCAGAGGCATCCGGCGGGGGAGGTTCGCGTGGCGCAGGCACGGTCGGCAACCGGAACTACTACGCAGGGGCGCGTGCTGCGTTGGGCCGCGGTCGCGGCCCTGGCCGCCTCCGCGCTGCTGGCCGTCCCACCCTCCGCCGATGCGCAGCCGCAACCACAGCGCCCGTCCGGCGACCCGGTGGTGGTCAGCCTCGGCGACAGCTACATCTCCGGCACCGGTGGCCGTTGGGCCGGCAACTCCGACCAGTTCCTGTTCGACCGCGGTGGCACCGACCGGGCCTGGTCACGCGACGACGGCGAGCTCTTCGGCGACTCCGACCGGGGCAAGGTCTACGGCCGCACCGCCAAGAGCGGCTGCTACCGGTCCGACTCGGCCCCGATCATCAGCGCCACCAAGGCCGGGCTGGCCGGCCGGCCGGTCAACCTCTCCTGTTCCGGCGCCCAGGCCGCGAACGTGCTGCGAGCGGTGGAGGGCGGGGTCGGGATGCGTGGCGAGAAGCCGCAGAACGACCAGCTGGCCGCCCTGGCCCGCAAGAGCCGGGTCGAGCTGGTGGTGCTCTCGGTCGGCGGCAACGACCTGAGCTTCCCCGAGCTGGTGTTCGACTGCATCTCCGCCTACACGCTGCGCGACGACCCGTGCAAGACCGAGCAGCAGCCTCGCCTCGACGTCGAGCTGCCGGCCATGGGCGCGGCGGTGGGGGCCGTGCTCGCCGACATCCGGGCCACCCTGCGCGCGGCCGGCTACGCCGACGGCGACTACCGGCTGATGCTGCAGTCGTACCCGAACCCGCTGCCCACCGCCGCGGAAGACAAGTACGAGGGGCACTCCCGGGTGTTCAAGTGGACCGGTGGGCGCTGCCCGTTCACCGATCCGGACATGACCTGGACGGCGCGCAGCGCCATCCCGGCGATCAGCCTCACCCTGGAGCGGGCCGCGCACCGGCAGGGCGCCACGTTCCTCGACCTCAGCAACGCCTTCGACGGTCACGAGCTGTGCGCCGACGGCACCACCCACCCCCGCGGTGAGCCGAACTCGACCGACGTGGAGTGGGTGCGCTTCGTCGACTACACCGGCCAGGGCGACTATGCCGAGTCCCTGCACCCGAACTTCTACGGGCAGCAGGCGATCGGCCGCTGCATCGCCGGGGCCGCCCGCCTGAAGGGCGACGCGACCTGCACCGGTCTTCCCGAGAAAGGCCTGAAGGCGCTGCGGATCACAGCTCGGTAGGGCCCTGCCCGGCCAGATCCACCAGCTGGGCCCCGGCCGGCAGCAGCCCGGAGAGGTTGCGCAGGTACACGGCGCGCCCGGCGGGCTGCAGCAGGCCGTCGTGGATCGGGAAGAGCCGGCCCGGGGCGATCGCCCTCACGAAGTTCGCGGTCTCGCTGAACTTCGCCCACGGCGCGTTCAGCGGCAGGGCCAGCAGATCGATCTCACCGGGCAGGGCGCCGTAGGAGTCGCCCGGGTGGAACAGCGAGATGTCGCCCGGGGCAGCGATCCGCAGGCCCACGTTGCCGATCAGCGGGATGTCGGCGTGGATCTCCGCGTGCACCCCGCCCATCGGGGTGAGGACGGCCTCGGCGACGCGCACCGGCTGGTTCGGCGTGAGGGCCTGCACCGGCACCCCGGCCTGGGCCAGCAGGGCCGCCGTCTCCGGCTCGGCCAGCACCACGGCCTGCGGGTTCGCGGCCAGCACGGTGGGCAGCCGCTCGGTGTCGAGGTGGTCGATGTGCTGGTGCGTGATCGCGATCGCGTCCAGCCCGGTCAGGTCCTCGAAACCCTCGGTGAAGGCGCCCGGGTCGGTCAGGATGCGGGCGTTCCCGGTCTCGACCAGCAGACATGAATGCCCGATATGAGTGATCCGCACGCCGTCCACCCTGGCACGAGCGGTCCGGCGATGCACTCGGGACACGGCGCCCGGGCGGGGACAACGTTATCTGTCCGTCGCGTTGCGACACCTGGGCGCAACAGGTGGTGCGTACGCTCCAGGAGGTGGTTGAGTCAGACATGGCACGGCGGCCTCTGGGGCGGGAAAACCTCCGAACTGAGGACGTTGTGGTGGGCGACGGCGGTTTTGCGGAGGTTGGGTTGCGGGGACCGTTGTGGACCTGAATCAGGTCTCGGCCTTCGTGGCCACTCCGGCCCTGGGCGACTGGCGGCCGGGAGACGCCTGGCTGGCCGGCGGCACCTGGCTGTTCTCCGAACCGCAGCCCGGGATCGAGCGCCTGCTCGACCTGACCACCCTGGGCTGGCCCGCGCTGGTGGCCGGGCCGGACGGTCTGGAGATCGCTGCTACCTGCACCATCGCCGAACTGCGGAGCTGGCCGGGGCTGCCCGGGACGACGGCCGGGCCATTGATCAGGCAGTGCTGCGAGGCCTTCCTGGCCTCGTTCAAGGTCTGGAACGAGGCAACCGTGGGCGGCAACCTCTGCAACGCACTGCCGGCCGGACCCATGATCGCCCTCACCGCAGCGCTCGACGGCGTGTGCCTGATCCAGGGGCCTTCGGGCGAAAGGGCCGTGCGGGCCGCGGACTTCGTCGTCGGTGACAATCGGCATGTGCTCCGGCCCGGTGAGTGGCTGCGCTCCATCTACCTCCCGGCCGCGGCACTGCACGGGCGTCACGTCTTCCGCCGCCAGTCGCTGAACACCCACGGACGTTCGGCGGCCTTGCTGATCGGTACGGCGAGATCGGGTCGCGAATGGGAACTGACCGTCACGGCCTCCGTCAAGCATCCTGTCCAGCTGCGGTTTTCCGGCGACGAAGGTGCGGACGAGGTGCGTCGCGCGGTGCTGCAGGCTGTGCCGGACGAGCTGTGGCACGACGACGTCCACGGGCTTCCGGCCTGGCGCCGGCATCTGACCCTGGGCTTCGCCGAGGAGATCAGACAGGAGCTGGTGCAGTGAGTTTCCGGGTCCTGGTCAACGGGAAGTCGTACGGCGAAGAGCCGGCGCCCGGGCAGTGCCTGCGTACCTATCTGCGCGAGGTCGGCTGGACCGGGGTGAAGAAGGGCTGCGACGCGGGTGACTGCGGGGCCTGCACGGTGCACGTGGACGGGCGTCCGGTGCACTCGTGCCTGTACCCGGCGCAACGAGCGGCGGGTCGCGAGGTCACCACGATCGAGGGTCTGGAAGGCGCCGACGGGCTGCATCCGGTGCAGCAGGGATTCGCCGACGCCCAGGGCTTCCAGTGCGGGTTCTGCACCGCGGGCATGATCATGACCGTGGCCGGGATGAGCCCGGAGCAGAAGCAGGACCTGCCGCGCTCGCTCAAGGGCAGCCTGTGCCGCTGCACCGGCTACCGCTCGATCTGCGACGCGGTGGCCGGGGTGTCACACGTCGAGGCGGGCGGTGTGGGCGGGGTGGGCCGGAATAGCCCGGCCCCGGCCACGCGCGAGATAGTCACGGGGGCAGCCCGCTTCACCCTCGACGAGACTCCGTCCGGCCTGCTGCACTGCGTGCTGGCTCGGTCGCCGCACGCCCACGCCGAGATCGACTCGGTCGACTGCTCGGCGGCCCTGGCCGTGCCCGGCGTGGTGGCCGTGCTCACCCATGAGGACTCGCCGCAGACCTTGTTCTCCACCGGCCGCCACGACAGCCTGCGCGACGACCCGTGGGACACGTTGGTCCTCGACCGGACGGTGCGCTTCAAGGGTCAGCGGGTCGCCGCCGTCGTCGCGGAGACCGTGGCCGCCGCCGAGGAGGGAGTGCGCCGGCTCGAGATCCGTTACACGCTGAAGGAAGCCGTGTTCGATCCGGAGCTGGCGATGCGCCCCGGCGCCCCGGTGCTCCATCCCGACCGCACCCCGGAGCAGGGCGTGGCCCGGGCCGCCGACAACGTGGTGGCCGAGGTGCACGGCCGGATCGGAGACGCCGAGGCCGGGTTCGCCGCCGCCGACGTTGTGTACGAGAACACCTTTCGTACTCAGCGGGTGCAGCACGCCCACCTGGAGACCCACGCCTGCGTGGCCTGGGTGGACGAGAAGGACCGCCTGAACGTACGGACCAGCAGTCAGACGCCGTTCCTCACCCGCGCCGCCCTGGCCCACGTGCTCGGCCGGCCCGAGGCCCAGGTGCGGGTCCTGACCGGCCGGGTCGGGGGCGGGTTCGGCGGCAAGCAGGAGATGCTGGTCGAGGACGTGGCGGCGCTGGCCACCCTGCGCACCGGCCGGCCGGTGCAGATCGAGCTGACCCGCTCCGAGCAGTTCACCGCGGCCACCACCCGGCACCCGATGCGGATCCGGGTGAAGATCGGGGCCCGGGCCGACGGCACGTTCACCGCGATCGAGCTGGAGGTGGTCAGCAACACCGGGGCCTACGGAAATCACGCTCCCGGTGTGCTGTTCCACGGCTGCAACGAGTCGATCTCGGTGTACCGCTGCCCGGCCAAGAAGGTCGACGGGTACGCCGTGTACACCAACACCGTGCCGGCCGGGGCGTTCCGCGGGTACGGGCTGAGCCAGCTGATCTTCGCGATCGAGTCGGCGGTCGACGAGGTGTCCCGCGAACTCGGGATCGACCCGTTCCGGCTGCGCGAGCTGAACATCGTGCGGCCCGGTGACCGGATGGTCTCGACCAGCGAGGACGACCACGACGTGGAGTACGGCAGCCACGGGGCCGACGAGTGCCTGGCCGTGGTGCGCCGCGCCCTCGAAGAAGACACGACCCCGGCGCCGGAAGGGTGGCTGGTCGGCTCGGGGATGGCTCTGGCGATGATCGACACCATCCCGCCGCGCGGTCACCACAGCGAGGTCACCGTCCGGGCCCTGGCCGACGGCGGTTACGAGCTCAACGTGGGCACGGCCGAGTTCGGCAACGGCACCAGCACGGTGCACCGCCAGCTCGCGGCGGAGGTGCTCGGCTGCCCGGTCGAGGCGATCCGGCTGCGCCAGTCCGACACCGACGTGGTGCGTTACGACACCGGCGCTTTCGGGTCGACCGGGATCGTGGTGGCCGGGGCGGCCACGGTCCGGGCCGCACTCGACCTGAGACAAAAGATGACGCAACCGGCGTCGAGGCCCACAGACGTCCTCAATTCTGCTCTGACCGGCACCGGCACCGCCGGTGGTTCGCCCCGCTCGATCGCCTTCAACGTGCACGGGTTCCGGATCGCGGTGAACCCGGAGACCGGGGAGATCGCCTTCCTGCGCAGCATCCAGGCGGCCGACGCGGGCACCGTGCTGAACCCGATGCAGTGCCGGGGGCAGATCGAGGGCGGTACCGCGCAGGCCCTCGGCGCGGCCCTGTTCGAGCACGTCGACATCGACGCCGGCGGCACCGTGACCACCTCCACGTTCCGCGGCTACCACCTGCCCACGGTGGCCGACGTGCCCACCACCGAGGTGGTCTTCGCCCAGACCTACGACCGGCTCGGCCCGCTGGGGGCCAAGTCGATGAGCGAGAGCCCGTTCAACCCGGTGGCCCCGGCCCTGGCCAACGCCCTGCGCTCGGCCACCGGCGTGCGTTTCGGTGACCTCCCGCTGAGCCGCGACCGGATCTGGGCCAGGCTGGAGGCCGAGCGGCAGAACCTCACGAACCATCCGGACAGGAGCTGAACCATGGTCACCGAGACCGAGTGGCTGGACCAGGCGGTGGCGCTGGCGGCGCAGAACGTGACCGACGGCGGTGGGCCGTTCGGGGCGATCGTGGTGCGCGACGGCGAGCTCCTGGCCTCCGGCACCAACCAGGTCACCCCCACGCTGGACCCGACCGCGCACGCCGAGGTGGTGGCGATCCGGGCGGCCTGCCGGGCGGTGGGTTCCTTCCGGCTGGACGGCTGCCTGCTGGTGAGCTCCTGCGAACCCTGCCCGATGTGCTTCGCCTCGGCCCTGTGGGCCCGGGTCGAACGCATCGTCTTCGCCGCCGACCGCTACGACGCGGCCAAGGCCGGCTTCGACGACCGGGCCTTCTACGAGGTGTTCCAGAACGAGCCCGCGCAGTGGCCGCTCACCCTGGCCCAGTTGCCGCTGGCCGCGGCCACCCGGCCGTTCGAGGAGTGGGGGCGCAAGAGCGACCGCACCGACTACTGATGCTGATGTGCGGCAGGGCGGTCCGGGTCAGGTAGCGTTTTACCCGCATCAGCCCGTCTCTCCAGCTAGGAGCACTGTCATGGGTCGCGTCGTGATCGACGTCATGCCGAAGCCTGAGATCCTCGATCCGCAGGGCAAGGCGGTCGTCGGGGCCCTCGCCCGGCTCGGCTTCGCCGAGTTCGCCGGTGCCCGCCAGGGCAAGCGGTTCGAGCTCGAGGTCGAGGGCGAGGTCGACCAGGCGGTTCTCGACCGCGCCCGGGAGGCGGCGCAGACGCTGCTGTCCAACCCGGTCATCGAGGACGTGGTGGCCGTCCGCGCCGCCTCGGAGCAGGAGTGACCGGGATGCGGATCGGTGTCGTCACCTTCCCGGGCAGCCTGGACGACCGGGACGCCCTGCGCGCGGTGAAGATCGCCGGTGGCACCCCGGTGCCGCTGTGGCACGGTGACGAGGACATCAAGGGCGTCGACGCCGTGGTGCTCCCCGGCGGCTTCTCCTACGGCGACTACCTGCGCTGCGGCGCGATCGCCCGGTTCGCCCCGGTGATGAACGAGATCATCCGGCTGGCCGGCCCGCCCACCCAGGTCTCCTCCGGTCTGCCGGTGCTCGGCATCTGCAACGGCTTCCAGGTGCTCACCGAGTCGCACCTGCTGCCCGGCGCCCTGGTGCGCAACGAGAAGCAGCAGTTCATCTGCCGCGACCAGAAGTTGCGGATCGAGCGCACCGGCACCACCTGGACCAACGGCTACGAGCAGGGCCAGGAGATCGTCGTCCCGCTGAAGAACGGCGAGGGCGGTTTCGTCGCCGACGACGCCACGCTCGACATGCTCGAGGGCGAGGGCCGGGTGGTCGCCCGCTACCTCGAGGTGAACCCGAACGGCTCGTACCGCGACATCGCCGGCGTCAGCAACGCCTCCGGCACCGTCGTCGGCCTGATGCCGCACCCGGAGCACGCCACCGAGGCCGGTTACGGCCCGGAGGTCAACAACGGCACCGACGGACTGGCCTTCTTCACCAGCGCACTGCAGGGAGTGCTCTCAGCGTGACCAACAGCCTTACCGAAGAGCAGCGCAAGGCCCTCGACACTGTCGACAAGGCCGCCGCCACGCCCGACGTGGAACAGCCCTGGGCCGCCCTGGGCATGAAGGAGGACGAGTACGAGGCGGTGCGCAAGATCCTCGAGCGCCGCCCCACCGGCTCCGAGCTGGCGATGTACTCGGTGATGTGGAGCGAGCACTGCTCGTACAAGTCCAGCAAGGTGCACCTGCGTCAGTTCGGTGAGAAGACCACCGACGAGATGAAGGAACACCTGCTGGTCGGCATCGGCGAGAACGCCGGCGTGGTCGACATCGGCCAGGGCTGGGCGGTCACCTTCAAGGTGGAGAGCCACAACCACCCCAGCTACGTCGAGCCCTACCAGGGCGCGGCCACCGGCGTGGGCGGCATCGTGCGCGACATCATCTCGATGGGCGCCCGCCCGGTCGCGGTGATGGACCCGCTGCGCTTCGGCGCCATCGACCACCCGGACACCCTGCGGGTGCTGCCCGGCATCGTCGGCGGCATCGGCGGCTACGGCAACTGCCTGGGCCTGCCCAACATCGGCGGCGAGGTCTCGTTCGACCCCTGCTACCAGGGCAACCCGCTGGTCAACGCCCTCGCCGTGGGCACCCTGCGGCACGAGGACATCCACCTGGCCAACGCCCGCGGCAACGGCAACCTGGTGGTCCTGTTCGGCGCCCGCACCGGCGGCGACGGCATCGGCGGCGCCTCGATCCTGGCCAGCGACACCTTCACCGAGGGCGGCCCGACCAAGCGCCCGGCCGTGCAGGTGGGCGACCCGTTCGCCGAGAAGGTGCTGATCGAGTGCTGCCTCGACCTGTTCAAGGCCGACGTGGTGCAGGGCATCCAGGACCTCGGAGCGGCCGGCCTGTCCTGCGCGTTCTCCGAGCTGGCGAGCAACGGTGACGGCGGCATGCTGGTGCACCTCGACCGGGCCCCGCTGCGTGACTCCACGCTGGCGCCGGAAGAGATCCTGATGAGCGAGTCGCAGGAACGCATGATGGCCGTGGTCACCCCGGAGGACCTGCCCGGCTTCCTGGAGATCACCACCCGCTGGGACGTCGAGGCCACCGTGATGGGTGAGGTCACCGACACCGGCCGACTGGTCGTGCTCTGGCACGGCGAGACCATCGTCGACGTGCCGCCGCGCAGCGTGGCCCACGACGGCCCGGTCTACGACCGGCCCTACGCCCGCCCCGACTGGCTGGACGCGCGTCAGGCCGACACCCCGGACAAGCTGCCCCGGCCTTCGGAGGACGAGCTGGGGGCCCTGGTGGTCAGGATGGCCGGCACGCCGAACCTGGCCAGCCGCTCCTGGATCACCGACCAGTACGACCGCTACGTCCAGGGCAACACCACCCAGGCGATGCCCGACGACGCGGGCGTGATCCGGGTCGACGAAGAGAGCGGTCTGGGCGTGGCCATCGCCACCGACTGCAACCAGCGCTTCGCCGCGCTCGACCCGTACACCGGGGCGCAGCTGGCCCTGGCCGAGGCCTACCGGAACGTCGGTGTGGCCGGCGGCAAGCCGCTGGCGGTCACCGACTGCCTGAACTTCGGCTCGCCGGAGGACCCGGCCGTGATGTGGCAGTTCGCCGAGGCCGTGCGCGGCCTGGCCGACGGCTGCCAGACCCTGGGCATCCCGGTCACCGGCGGCAACGTGAGCCTCTACAACCAGACCGGCAGCACGGCCATCCACCCCACCCCGGTGGTCGGCGTGCTCGGGGTGCTGGAAGACGTGGCCCGGCGCACGCCGTCCGGCTGGAAGAGCGCCGGTGCGCAGCTGTTCCTGCTGGGCACCACCCGCGCCGAGTTCGCCGGCTCGGAGTGGGCCTGGTCGCAGCACCAGCACCTGGGTGGCCTGCCGCCGCAGGTCGACCTGGAGGCCGAGCGGGCCCTGGCCGCGGTCATGGTCGCGGCCGCGAACGACGGCCTGGTCGTCGCCGCGCACGACCTGTCCGACGGTGGTCTGGCCCAGGTCCTGGTCGAGTCCAGCCTGCGCTACGGCGTCGGCGCCACGGTCTCGCTCGAGGCGGCCTGCGAGCGTGACGGGGTGGACGCGTTCACCCTGCTGTTCGCCGAGTCCACGGCCCGCGCCGTGGTGGCGGTCAAGCCGGAGGCCATGCAGCTGTTCACCCAGGCCTGCCTGGCCAACGAGGTGCCGGTGGTGGCGCTCGGATCGACCGGCGGCGAGTCGCTGACGGTCACCGGTCACTTCTCGCTGGAGCTCGACGAGCTGCGCACCGCGCACGAGAGCACGCTGCCCCAGGCGCTCAACGCCTGAGGCTGTAAGTCGGCGGCCCGTCTCCCGGCAACGGGAGGCGGGCCGTTGCGCATATCCGGACGATACGGTTGCGCCCATGAGCGTCTGGGGTGTTGTTCTCGCTGGTGGCGGTGGTACCCGGTTCGGCGGGCTGAAGCAGTTCGCCGTGCTCGGCGGACAGACCCTGCTCGAGCGGGTGGTGGACATCGCGGCGCGCAGCTGCGACGGCGTTGTGGTCGTCCTGCCTGCCGGCCACGAGTGGCCGGGTAAGGGAGTGCAGGCCACCGGTGGTTCCACCCGCGCCGAGTCCGTGCGCGCCGGTCTGGCCGCCCTGCCGGAAGACGCCGAGATCGTCTGCATCACCGACGCCGCCCACCCGCTGGCCAGTCCGCTCCTCTACGACCGGGTGATCACGGCAGTGCGAGGCGGGGCCGCCGCCGCCCTGCCCGGTCTCCCGCTCACCGATGCGGTGAAAAAGCTTGAGAATGATCCGGTTTCCGGCGCGGAGGGAATTCTGGGGCTGGCGGGTGCCACCACCCCGGCCGGCGGCAGTGTGTCGGCGCAGATGCCGATGGCCTTCGACCTGCCCACCCTGCGCCGGGCCCACGAGCAGATTGCAGACGCTGTCGAGGACTCGGGGATGGTGGCGGCCCTGGGTGGGCGCGTGGTGGTGGTTCCCGGTGAGCCGACCAACGTGCACGTGACCACCCCGGCCGAGCTGACCGTGGCACAGGCGCTCCTACCCCTGGTCTGACCGCTCGTCAAGACTCTCGATATGCGGCCTTCATCCTTTCGTGCGATCTTGGTCCGGCGATCAACCACGTAGGGAAGTGAGAGGTCGAACCATGGCCAGTGCCACGCCGACACGTAACGGCTCCTCCGGCGGCGAGGGTAAAGCCTCGAACGCCAAGAACACCGCCGAAGGGCTTGCCCGGCAGGCGAACTCACCCTGGCTGAAGCGGCTGGGGCAGGTCGGCGTCGCCGCCATCGGGGTCGTCTACCTGCTGCTGGCCTGGATCTCGCTCCAGGTCGCCTGGGGCAGCTCGGAGCAGAGCGCCGACAACAGCGGGGCCCTCCAGCAGGTCGCCGAACAGCCGTTCGGCAAGGCACTTCTCGTCATCATGGGGATCGGCCTGATCGGCTTCGCGGTCTGGCAGTTCCTGCTCAGCATCATCGGCCCGCCGAGCGACGACAGTGCCTTCAAGCGCCTGAGTGCCGCCGGCAAGGGCATTTTCGGTGCGCTGCTGGCCGTGCAGTCGCTGCGTCTCGGCCTCGGCGGCGGCAGCAGCAACTCCAGCGACAAGACGTCCGACTTCACCGCCGACCTGATGGGCGCTCCGGCCGGCCGGGTGCTGGTCGTGCTGCTCGGCCTGGCGGTCATCGCCTGGTCCGGCTACATGGTCTACAAGGGCGTGAAGAAGAAGTTCCTGGAGAAGCTCGAGGGTCACCCGGGCCGCAACATCACCCGCCTCGGTCAGGCCGGCTGGATCTCCCGCGGTGTCGCGTTCGGCGTGCTGGGCATCCTGTTCGTCGTGGCCGGTGTGAAGTCGCAGCCGGAAGAGGCCCGCGGCCTGGACGCGGCCCTGAAGACCCTGGCCGAGCAGCCCTTCGGCCAGTGGATCCTGACGCTGGTCGCCTTGGGCCTGGCCTGCTACGCGGTGTTCCAGCTGGTCACGGCCCGCCAGCACAAGGAAGGCTGACCACCCCACCCGGACAGGGGCGGATCGTGCCCGGCCGACGACACACAGTCGCGGTCGTGCACGATCCGCCCCTGTTTCTCTGCGCGTAGGTACCTGATCCGCCCGAGCTGGTGGACGGCCCCCTAGCATGATCAGCACCGCTGGTGGGGGCGGTTTTCCGAGTGAAGTGAGGGCGCGACACAGTGGCCGGCACGCATCTGTCCTACCTTCAGCAGCTGGAGTCCGCGCTGCCTCCGCTGCTCACTGTGAGTAGCCTGGCCAAGTCGTTCGGGTCGCGCTCGCACCGCCTGACCGCGCTCGACGGGGTCGACCTGACGCTGTACGAGCACGAGGTGCTCACCCTGCTCGGGCCGGCCGGGTCGGGGAAGTCGGCCACGCTGGCCCTCGTCGCCGGGCTGGAGAAGCCCGACCACGGTCAGATCCTCCTGGACGGCCAGGAGGTGCCCCGGGGCAGCTCGGTCATCGGCCTGGCCGACACCGACTTCGGCCCGCGCCAGAGTGTGCGTGACGTGCTGGCCCCAGCGCTGAAAGCCCGGGGCGTGGGCCGGCGCGAGATGGACGACGAGGTCGCTTCGCTGCTCAAGCGGATCGGCCCCATCGACGATCCCGAGCTGCGTGCGGTCGAGCTGTCCCCGGCGCACCAGTTGCTCCTTGCCATGGGGCGCGAGGCCGCGGCCGGCGCCCAGGTGGTGCTGCTCGACGATCCGCTGGCACCCGTCGAGCACCCTCTGCGCGAACGCGTGCAGGACGAGATCCGGGTGGTCAGAGAAGAGTTCGGCTTCGCTCTGGTGATCGCCACGCGCGATGCCCAGCAGGCGCTGAGCCTCAGCGACCGGATCGCCGTGCTGTGGGAGGGGCGCACCGTGCAGAGCGGACCGCCGCTGGAGATCTACGAGCGGCCGGCCAACGAGTCGGTGGCCGAGCTGATCGGGGCGGTGAATCTGCTCGGGCCCGCGGTCTCGGTGCAGTTGCTCGCCCAGACAGCCACTTTCAGCGTGCGGCCGGAGAAGATCCGGGTGGTGGGGGAGGGCTACCCACTTGCGGCGGACGAGGTGCTGGCCACCGGCACGGTGCAGCGCGTGGTCTATCTGGGCGCCACCTCACGGATCACCGTGCGGCTGGATGCCGAGGGCGCCGAGATCCAGGTGCTGAGGCTGAACAGCGCTGCCCCGGAAGACATCCCGGTGCAGGCCGGGCAACCGGTCACCGTGGTCTGGCCGCGCCGCCACGCGGTGCGCTTCGCCTGAGGCCTGAGGCCTAAGGCCGGATCTCGCCGGAACCGCGGGTGATCAGGCGGGTCGGCACCACATGGGTGGCCGGCGGGGCGTCGTTGCCGCCGATCCGGTCGAACAGCACGGTGGCCGCCAGCCGGCCGATCGCCGCCGGGTCCTGGGCCACCACGGTGATCCCCGGATCCAGCAGGTCGGCCAGCGGGAAGTCGTCGAAACCGACCAGCGCGACCGTGCGCTCCTTCTTCAGCTGCCGCAGGGCCCGGGCCACGCCGATGGTGACCAGGTTCTGCGCGGCGAACACGGCGGTCGGCGGCTCGGGCCGCCCCAGCAGCTCGACCGCCGCCGCCTGGGCGATGGCCTGGCTGGTCAGGTCGCTCAGCACGATCCGGGTGTCGACCGCGATCCCGGCCTCCTCCAGCGCCGCCACGTAGCCCTCGTAGCGCTGCTGGGCGGTGGTGATGTCGGCCCGGTCGCCGAGGAAGGCGATGCGCCGGTGACCGTGCTCGATCAGGTGCCGCACCCCGGCGGTGGACCCGGCCACGTTGGTGGTCAGCACCGAGTCGACCTCGAGCCGCCGGGCGGCGCGGTCGATGCAGACGATGGCCGTGCCGGCCCGCACCTCGCTCTCCAGGTACGACTGGTCGTTGCTGGCCGGCGCGATGATCAGGCCGTCGGTGCGCCGGGCGCTGAACGCCCGGGTGAGCTCGCGCTCGCGCTGCGCGTCCTCGTCCAGGCTGGCGGTGAACACCATGACCCCGCGCGGGATCGCCACGTCCTCCACCGCCCGCTGCAGCGCCGAGGAGAACGGGTTCGACACGTCCTCCAGCAGCAGCCCGACGGTCGCCGTGCGCCCGCCCGCCCGCCGCAGACTGCGCGCCCCGATGTTCGGGCGGAAGTCGAGCTCGTCGATGGCGTCGCGCACCCGGCGTCCCAGGGTGCTGGAAACCCCCGGCTCCCCGTTCACCACTCGCGAAACGGTCTTGAGGCTGACCCCCGCCACGGCCGCCACGTCACGCATGGTCGGGCGTCGCCCGAGTGGTGGTTGCCCCCGTCGTGACGTTTCCTCGTGCATTCCTGCAGTCTCCGGCAGCTGGCTTTCCATGCCCGCCGCTCCCCTCGTGCCCGAGATCGACATCCCCCTGCCGAGAACCTACCGCGCGGTTGGGGCCAGGGGAGCACGTTCGCCGAACTGGCGCCCAGCGGCCGTTGACCGTTCGCGGCCGCTTACCGGAATGGGCGATGTGGCGTAACTTGTCCTGAGTAGCCCAGCACCGACAAGGAAGTCGGGAGCCGGCCCGGATGTGCCCGGGTGCGACCGGAATTGTCCGCGCCCAGAAATCTCCGGCACGGCGGCTCGACGCGTACCGAAGGAGCCGCTTCGTGCCGCGTTCAGGTGTCCGACCACGTTCCCCCGCCCGGCGACCGGCCGCCCTCGTCCTGGCCGGTGCCGCCCTGGCCCTGGCCGCCTGCTCCGGCGGCAGCGACGGTCGTCCGATCATCGGGCTGATCACCAAGACCGACACGAACCCGTTCTTCGTCACGATGAAGAAGGGCGCCCAGGCCCAGGCCGAGCAGGACGGCATCGACCTGCGCACGTTCGCCGGAAAGGTGGACGGCGACAACGAGTCGCAGGTCACCGCGATCGAGAACCTGATGGCCCTGGGGGCCGAGGGCTTCATGATCACCCCGAACGACTCGCGGGCGATCGTGCCCGCCATCGACCGGGCCAAGGAGGCCGGTCTGGCGGTGATCGCGCTGGACAGCCAGCTCGACCCGCCGGGTGCGGCCGACTCCACCTTCGCCACCGACAACTACCGGGCCGGAGAGCTGGTCGGCCAGTGGGCCAAGGCCAAGCTGGGCGACGAGGCGGCCAACGCCCGGATCGCCTTCCTCGACCTCAACTCCGACCAGGTCTCCGTGGACGTGCAGCGCGACCAGGGGTTCATGGCGGGCTTCGGGATCGACGTGGGCGACCCGAACCGGATCGGCGACGAGGACGACCCGCGCATCTCCGGGCACGACGTCACCGACGGGGCGGCCGACGGCGGGCGCACCGCGATGGAGAACCTGCTGCAGCGCGACCCCGACATCAACCTGGTCTACGCCATCAACGAGCCCGCCGCGGCCGGGGGCTACCAGGCCCTCCGAGCGGCCGGCAAGGCCGAGGACGTGGTCGTGGTGGCGATCGACGGCGGCTGCCCGGGCGTGCAGAGCGTGAAAGACGGCCAGCTGGGCGCCACCTCGCAGCAGTACCCGCTGAAGATGGCGGCCGAGGGGGTCGCCTCGATCACCGAGTTCGCCCGTAGCGGGGTCAAACCCGCGAATCCGGAGGGCCAGGACTTCACCGACACCGGAGTCACCCTGATCACCGACGATCCGCAGTCCGGCGTGGACTCCGAGGACACCACGTTCGGCACCGAGAACTGCTGGGGGTAGAGGGATGAGCACCGATACCGGTTTCGAGCAGCGGGCGCACGAGTCGCTGCGGGACAGGGTGCAGCACCGGCTGCACGCCCAGCCCACCCTGGGCCCGCTGGCGGTGCTGGGCCTGGCGGTCGTCGTCTTCTCGATCATCAACACCCGCTTCCTGCACCCCGAGAACCTCAGCCTGGTGCTGCAGCAGGTCACCGTGATCGCCCTGCTCGCCCTCGGCCAGACCCTGATCATCCTGACCGCCGGGATCGACCTGTCGGCCGGGGCGATCGCGGTGTTCTCCTCGATCCTGATGGCGAACCTGGCCTACGACGCGGGCTTTCCGGGGCTGATCGCGTTGCTGGCGGGCCTGGCGTTCGGCACTGCGATGGGGGCGTTCAACGGGGTGCTGGTGACCGCGGTCAAACTGCCGCCGTTCATCGTCACCCTCGGCACCCTGTCCATCTTCTTCGCCCTGAACTCGGTGGTCTCCGGCAGCGAGACGGTCCGGGGCACCGACCTGCCCGGCATCATGACCTGGACCGGCGAGACCATCCCGATCGGCAGCTTCCGTCTGACCTACGGATCCATCATCATGTTGCTGCTGTTCGGGTTCTTCTTCTACCTGCTGGCGCACACCGCGTGGGGGAAACACGTCCGCGCCGCCGGCGACGACATCGAGGCCGCGCGGCTGGCCGGTATCCGAACCGGGCGCGTCCTGCTGTCGGTCTACACCGTGGCCGGGGCGATCTACGCGGTCGCCGCCTGGGTCCTGATCGGCCGCCTGGCCAGCGCCGACCCGAACGTGGGCACGGAGTACAACCTCGACTCGATCACCGCCGTGGTGCTCGGCGGGACCAGCCTTTTCGGTGGCCGGGGCGGGGTGGTCGGCACGCTCGTCGGGGCGCTGATCGTCGGCGTGTTCCGTAACGGGCTGGTGCTGGCCGGAGTCCAGGTGGTCTGGCAGGGCTTCGCGATCGGCCTGCTGGTCCTGCTCGCGGTCACCATCGATCAATGGATCCGGAAGGTGAGGGCATGAGTACCGAGACGCCCGCGGAGGGCGAGAGGCTGCACCGGGTGGAGATGACCGGGCCGACCCCGGTGATGCGGGCCCGGAACCTGGTCAAACGCTACGGCCGGGTGACCGCGCTGAACGGCTCCGACCTCGACCTGTACCCGGGCGAGATCCTGGCCGTGATCGGCGACAACGGGGCCGGCAAGTCCAGCCTGATCAAGGCGTTGTCGGGAGCGCTGGTGCCGGATACCGGCGAGATCTGGCTGGACGGGGAGCAGGTGAACTTCCGGAGCCCGATGGACGCCCGGCAGGCCGGGATCGAGACGGTCTACCAGACCCTGGCGGTGGCTCCCGGCCTGGACATCGCCGACAACCTGTTCCTGGGCCGGGAACTGCGCAAGCCCGGTCCGCTGGGCTCGGTGCTGCGGATGCTCGACCGCAAACAGATGCGCACCGAGGCGCAGCGGCACATGAGCGAACTCGGCATCGCCACCCTGCAGAACATCGGCCAGGCGGTGGAGAGCCTGTCCGGCGGTCAGCGGCAGGGCGTGGCGGTGGCCCGGTCGGCCGCCTTTGGCAGCAAGGTGGTGATCCTCGACGAGCCCACCGCGGCGCTCGGGGTCAAGGAGGGCAACCGGGTGCTCCAGCTGATCCGCGACGTCCGCGACCGCGGCCTGCCGGTGATCCTGATCAGCCACAACATGCCGCACGTGTTCGAGGTCGCCGACCGCATCCACATCCAGCGGCTGGGCCGGCGGGTTGCGGTGGTCACCCCGTCGTCGCACTCGATGTCCGACACGGTCGCGATCATGACCGGGGCCGCGCCACCTCCTCCCAGCCCATGAAACAGATTATGGACGTCGGTGGGCACCTTGGTGCCCACCGACGTCCCTAGTTTGTGTGAAAGTCAGCGACCTGCGCGCACATACCGCCGGGTGCACAGCGGCACGAACACCGCAAGCAACCCCAGAGCCCAGACGATGGACGCGGTGACCGGGTTCTCGAGGGGCCAGGCACCGCCCGTGGGGGCAGTCGGGTTGCCGAACAGTTCGCGTAGCGCGGCGGCGACGGCGCTGAGCGGATTCCACTCGGCGATCGTGGCCAGCCAGGCCGGCATACCGCCGGTCGGCACGAACACGTTCGAGACCATCCCCAGCGGGATCGCCAGGATCGCCGCCTGCCCGGCCGTCTCCTCGTCGTCGAACAGGTAGCCCAGGAACATCCCGATCCAGCTGGCGGCGAACTGGAACAACAACAGGATCAGCACCGCCAGCAGGGCGTCGGCCAGGCCGCCCCGGATCCGCCAGCCCACGGCCAGGCCGCAGAGCATCATGATCGAGAAGCTGATCGTGCCGTAGACCAGTGTGGCCAGGGCGCTTCCGGCCGGGATGGCGACCCGGCGGACGGGCAGCGAGCGGAAACGGTCGGTCAGGCCGGAGTGATTGTCCTTGGCCGCGCTGACCATTGAGGGAACGATGTTGGAGGCGGTCATCACCAGCAGCCCGGGCAGCAGGAACTCGCGGTAGGTGGCGCCGCCGGTGCCCGCGCCGGGAACGGTGATGGCGCCGCCGAAGATGAACCCGAAGATCAGCACCAGCACGATCGGCGCGGTGACCAGGACCAGGATGAAGGCCGGATTGCGGATCACCGAGGTGAGCAGGCGCTCGGCGGCGGGCAGGGCGTCCCTCATCGCAGGCTCCCCTCTCGTGCGGTCAGTTTCAGGAACACCTCGTCGAGCGTGGGCCGGCGGATCCCGGCGTCCTGCACGGGTATTCCCAGTTCGTCCAGGTGCCGCACCAGGCGGGGCAGCGTGAGCGACCCGGTCGGCACGGTCGCCGAGACCCGGTTGTCCTGGACGGCCAGATCCTGCCCGCCGAGCGATCTCACGGCTTCCTGAGCCGGGTTCAGCTGCTCGGCGGAGGCAAGCAGTACCTCCACCCGGGAACCGGCCAGGTCTTTCAGCTGCGGGGGAGTGCCGTGGGCGATCTCGCGGCCGGCGTCGATGATCACCACATCGTCGGCCAGCCGGTCCGCCTCTTCCAGGTACTGCGTGGTGAGCAGAACAGTGGTGCCCGCGGCGGCGAGATTGCTCACTGTGGAATGGATCTCGTCGCGGCTGCGGGGATCCAGGCCGGTGGTCGGCTCGTCCAGGAACAGCACCGGCGGGCGGGTGATCAGGCTGGCGATCAGGTCGAGCCGCCGCCGCATCCCGCCCGACCACGTCTTCACCAGCCGGTCCGCCGCCTCGGCCAGCCCGAGCTGCTCGAGCAGTTCCGCCGCCCGGGCCCGCGCAGCCCGGCGGCTCAGATGGTGCATCTGGCCGAGGATGAACAGGTTGTCCCGCCCGGTCAGCGCATCGTCCACCGCCGCGTGCTGCCCGGCCAGGCCGATGTTCTGCCGCACCTGCTGGGCCTGCTCGACCACGTCGAAGCCACAGATCCGCGCGCTGCCGGAGTCGGGCCGGGCGAGTGTGGCCAGAATCCGGATCGCGGTGGTCTTGCCCGCGCCGTTCGGTCCGAGCAGAGCGCAGACCGTCCCCTCCGCGACGGACAGATCCAGCGAATCCAGTGCCCGCACCTCTCCGTACCCCCGGCCCAGCCCGGCGGCCTCGATCACGCTCCCCATGCGCCCTCCTCAACTGCGATCGGTGTTCGCGGTTCTTAGTGAACCATACTGCGTCCGGTGTTCGCAGTTTCTATGGTGCGCGAAGATGAACACGTGCCCGACCCCGACCTGCCGATCTGGAAGCGCTCCGAAAGGGGCGCCCGCGGCCCCGCGCCGGAGCACAGCCGCGCCTCGATCGCCGAGGCCACCATGAAGCTGGCCGACGCCGAGGGGCTGAAGGCGGTCTCGATCCGCAAGGCGGCGGCCGCCGTCGGCATCGCCCCGGCCTCGCTCTACCGCTACGTGGCCAGCCGCGACGAGCTCCTGGCGCTGATGAGCGACGCCTGCCTGCGCACCCTCGAACTACCGGCCACCCCCACCGGCCGGGGCTGGCGGGCCGACCTGCTGGACATCGGCCGGGCCCTGCGGCAGGCCTTCCGCGAGCACCCCTGGTTCCTGGAAGTGATGATGACCGGCCGGGTGAACACCGCCATGCTCGGGCCGGCGATGATCGACTACACCGAGCGCGTGGTGGCCGCGCTGGCCGACGTGCCGGCCTCGGGCCAGGCCAAGATGGAGACGGCGGCGATCTTCAACGGGGTGGTCGGGCTCTTCGCGATGGACGAGGCCGCCGCCAACAGCAACACCAGCCCCGAGGCACAGCTGGCCAACGCCGCCTACCTGGCCGAGCAGATCGGCGACGGCCGCCACCCCTACCTGGCCGCGATCGTCTCCGCTCCGCCGCCCCCCGACGCGCTGGCCCGCAAGAGCGCCGACGACCTGTTCGGCCGGGTCCTGATCAACACGATGAGCGGGCTGCTCGGGGTGGCCCCCGACGAAAGGCACACGCAATGACGTGGGAACAGCAGCGGGTCTCGTTCGACGCCAACGCCACCACCTACGACAGCATCCGTCCCGGCTGGCCCGCGCCGACCGTCCGCTGGCTGACCGGGACGTCGGATCGGCACCTCGACGTGATCGACCTCGGGGCGGGCACCGGCAAGCTCACCCGCACCCTGGTCGACCTGGGCCACCGGGTCACCGCGGTCGAGCCCAGCCCGGGCATGTACCAGGTACTCCTCACCGCGGTTCCCCAGGCCGCTGCGCTGCAGGCCCCGGCCGAGCAGATCCCGCTGCCCGACCACAGCGCCGACGTGGTCACCGTGGCCCAGGCCTGGCACTGGTTCCAGCAGCCGCAGGCGGCGCTGGAGATCGCCCGGGTGCTGCGGCCGGGCGGGTTGCTGGCGGTGGCCTGGCACGAGCGGGACACCGATGTGCCCTGGGTGCGGGAACTGAACGAGATCGCCGGTCTGGCGCGGACCGAGCAGGCCGGTGGCCGGGTTCACGCCGGCGACACGGTGGTCGAGCTCCCCGAACCGTTCGGCCCCCTGGAACATGCCGAGTTCGAGTACCAGCTGTCGCTGACCCCCGGCGCGCTGAGTGAGCTGGCCTCGAGCTGGTCCTACGTGGACACCCACCCCCAGCGCGCCGAAATCGTCGAGCGCATCGAGCGGCTGGGCGAACGGGTGGCGGCCGAACAGGGCACGCCGCAGGAACTCGCGCTGCCCCATCGCACGCACTGTTACCGGGCCCGCACCCAGGTGGGCTGACCCGTTCGGGGGCCCACCCCCGTCCATTGTTTGCTCTGAAGGCCCTCACCCGCCCGGCCGCTAAGGCAACCCGGACGGATGCCGACAGGCAGGCCAATGGACGCCCAGACCCTTCTCCTGCTCCGACGAGCCACTTACGGACCGACCCCGGCGCTGCTGGCCGAGGCGCAGAAGATGGGCCGCAAGGCCTGGCTGGACCGCCAGCTCACGCCCGCGCAGATCCCGGACAGCTACGTGGAGGGCATCCTCGGCCGCTTCCCCCGGGTGAAGTGGCCGATCGCCAAGATCCGCCAGGAGTACGCCAAGAACTTCGGATCCTGGGACGTCATGCTGGAACTCACCCGGGCCACCATGGTCCGGGCGATCTGGAGCGAGCGCCAGCTGTTCGAGCTGATGGTCGAGTTCTGGTCCAACCACCTCAATGTCACCTGCCCTTCCGGCGACGTCTGGGACTCGCGCGCCGACTACGACCGGGTGATCCGCGAGCACACCTTCGGCCGGTTCGGCGACCTGCTGGTGGCGGCCAGCCTGCACCCCGCGATGCAGAGCTATCTCGACAACGCCTCCTCCACCAAGGATCACCCGAACGAGAACCAGGGCCGCGAGCTGCTGGAACTGCACACCGTCGGGGTCGGGACCGGGTACACCGAGGACGACGTGAAGGACAGTGCGCGCATCCTGACCGGTTTCGGCACCGACGGTTCCGGCGAGGCCACCTACCGCCCCAAACGTCATTTCGTCGGCCCGGTAGGCGTTCTCGGTTTCTCGGATCCCAACCCGACCGCCGAGGGCGGTCAGGAACTGGCCGTGAGGTACCTGAACTACCTGGCGCGGCACGAGAACACCGCCCGGCAGCTGGCCTACAAGCTGTGCCTGCGGTTCGTCGCCGACAACCCGCCCGCCGCACTGGTGACCCGGCTCGCCGAGACCTACCTGGCGAACGACACCGCGATCGTCCCGGTTCTGCGAGAGTTGTTCGGCAGCAGGGAGTTCGCCACCTCATCAGGTCAGAAGCTGCGCCGGCCGTACGAGGATCTGGTGGCCACTATGCGCATCCTCGGGATGAAGCCCGATGCCAAGGGTACCGAAGGCATCGAGAGCCTGCACTGGATGATTTTGGACATGGGCCACTGCCCGCTCTACTGGGGGCCGCCGAACGGTTATCCCGACGTGGCCAGTGCCTGGCAGTCACCGGCGGGAACGTTGGCGCGCTGGAACTCGCACCTCAACATCGCAGCTCGGTTCTGGCCGAAAACCCTGGTCGGCCCGAATCTCTCGGCGATGATCCCGAACCCCCGGCCGGCCACGCACGGGGCGCTGATCAACGCCCTCTCCGAGCGGCTGCTGCAACGCAAGGCCACCCAGGTCCAGCAGGTCGCGATCTGCGACTTTCTCTCCGACGAGTGGCACCGGATCACCCCCGCAAGTCCGGTCAAGAAGGACAGCGTGATCATCGGCTGGCGGCTGCCGTACGTGGTGAGTCTGCTGCTCGACTCACCTGCGCACGCACTTCGGTAGAGCTTGAGGACGCCCGCGGGCCTCGCAGGTGGCCCGGCTCACTTCGGTTCCACTCAGGTAGCGGCGCCGACGACCGACAGGTCGGCAGTAGCACCGATGTGACCCGACGCCCCGCCGATCCGACGACATCCGCCGCCAGACCGACTCGACGCCTGAGGACACCACCACCTGCATGAGTACCCTCTCCGACTGCCAGTGCCCCGACGCCGCCTCCACCGGACTCTCGCGCCGCAGCCTGCTGCGCGGCCTGGCCACCGCCGGTGCCCTGGGCGGGGTGATGACGGCCGTGGACGGCTTCAACGCCCAGTTCGCCTTCGCCGCGAGCCCCGCCGCCTACACCGGCGACGTGCTGGTGGTGCTGTCGCTGCGGGGCGGCTTCGACGGCCTGAACGCGGTCGTGCCGATCGGTGACCCGGCCTACCTCGAGGCCCGCCCCACGATCGGTGTCCCGGAGCGCTCGCTGATCCCGGCCGGGGGCATCTTCGGCCTGCACCCGGCCCTGGCCCCGCTGAAGAAGTTCTGGGAAGCGGGCACTTTCGGCGCCGTGCACGCGGTGGGCCAGGACAACCCGACCCGGTCGCACTTCCAGGCCATGCAGGAGCTGGAGCGCGCGGCGCCCGGCTCCAGCCTGCGCACCGGCTGGCTGGACCGCACGCTCGGCAGCCGCGCCCGGGGCACGATCTTCCAGGCCTCGCAGGTCGGGTCCAACGAGGTGCCGTTGGCCCTGGCCGGGCCCTCGGCCGAGATGGCCATGGGCAGCCTGGACTCCTTCACCATCGCCGGTGCCTGGGACACCGCCGAGCGCAAGCGCTGGACCAAGGCCCTGACCGCGATGAACGCCGGCGCCCCGGCCTCGATCGCCGCCCCGGCCCAGGCCACCCTCGGCGCCACCAGCACCACCGCGGCCCTGGCGGCCGCCAAGTACACCCCGGCCGGCGGCGCCCGCTACCCGAAGGACTCGGCGCTCGGCAAGGCCCTGCGCGACGTGGCCCGGATGATCAAGGCCGACGTGGGCCTGCAGGTGGCCTGCGTGGACGAGGGCGACTGGGACATGCACGCGAACATGGGCTCGGCCGACAGCGGCTGGATGCACGACCACCTGAACGACCTCGCCCAGGCCCTCGCCGCCTTCGCCACCGACCTGGGCAGCCGGTTCAGGAAGGTCACCGTGGTCACGCTCTCGGAGTTCGGCCGCCGGGTGGTCGAGAACGGCTCCGGCGGGGTGGATCACGGGCACGGCAATGCGGTGCTGCTGCTGGGCGGCGGGGTGAACGGCGGCCGGGTGCACGGCCGCTGGCCCGGCCTGGCCGACGGTGACCTGGTGGACGGCGACCTGGCCGGCACCACCGACTACCGCGCGATCCTCGGCGAGATCCTGCAGAAACGCTGCGGGGCCGGATCGCTGTCGCAGATCTTCCCCGGGCTGCAGGGGGTTTCGCCGCTCGGGGTGATGAAGGCGGCCTGAGGGAGGCGCTCCCGATTGGGGCGTCGGCCCGCTAGGGCACAAAATGAGCACGTGGTGGTGAGGAAACGCAAGATCGATACGGCGGTGGGGCGTGGTGCCCTGGCGGCGTGGGCGGCCGAGCCCACGGGGGTGCCGCGGGCCACTCTGGCCAATGCGGTGCGGTTCACCCTCGAGGAGATCGCCGCCCGGGCGCCGGGGCCGACCACCGAGGTGCGGGTGCCGCCCTTCGGGGCCGTGCAGTGCATCGAGGGGCCGCGGCACACCCGGGGTACCCCGCCGAACGTGGTCGAGACCGATCCGCAGACCTGGCTGGAGCTCGTCTCCGGCCGGCTGAGCTGGGCCGACGCCGCATACAACGGACGGGTGCGGGCCAGTGGGCAGCGCGCCGACCTGTCCGATCTGCTGCCGCTCGGCGGTCTCCTCTCCGAGACTTCCCGGTAGTCGGTACCGTCGTGGGGTGGCTGAGAGCAAGGGACTGTCCGTGAGCCCGATCGACGAGGACGACACGACCGGCGCGGCCGGGCCGGCTGAACCGAGCGAGCCGGAGGCTCCTGAGGTGACGCCTGAGGCCGAGGCGCCGGAGCCGGCCGGGTACCGCCTGCGGCGGGCCCCGCGTTACCGTGCGTTCGGATTCACAGGCGTGCTCGTGGGCGTCCTCCTCGGTGCGGTGCTGGCTCTGTCGTTCGAGGCCACCAGCACCTACTCCGAGCGCACCATTCTGGGCTATTTCGTGGCCATTTTCGGCCTGCTGGGCGCCCTGTTCGGCTGCGGTCTGGCTGTTCTCCTGGACCGCCGGAAGGGCTGATCCGCAAGCGCGCCGGGCCGGTCGGGCGAGGGTCTGTCCTTCCGGCCGATGCTGCGACCTCCTCCGGATGTGCGACACTCGATGACGTGGCGCGCGGCGACGGACGGCTTTCGCACGAACTACTTCCCGGCGAGAAGGGCCCGCAGGACGCCTGCGGAGTCTTCGGAGTCTGGGCCCCCGGTGAAGAAGTGGCGAAACTGGCCTATTACGGCCTGTACGCACTTCAGCACCGCGGCCAGGAGGCAGCGGGCATCGCCGTCAGCAACGGCAAGCAACTGCTGGTCTACAAGGACATCGGCCTGGTCTCCCAGGTCTTCGACGAGACCTCTCTCGACTCCCTGCGTGGGCACATCGCGGTCGGTCACGCCCGCTACAGCACCACCGGCGGCTCGACCTGGCAGAACGCCCAGCCCACGCTGGGCGACACGGCCGCCGGCACGGTGGCCCTGGCGCACAACGGCAACCTGGTCAACGGGCACGAGCTGCGCGAGCTGGTGGCGCAGCGCTACGGCACGCCCGACCGGGGCGAGATCGTCAACGGCAACACCACCGACACCGCCCTGGTGACCGCCCTTCTCGCGGGTGACCCGGATCACACGCTGGAAACCACTGCGCTGGACGTGCTCCCGCACCTGCGTGGGGCCTTCAGCTTCGTCTTCATGGACGAGCACACCCTCTACGGCGCCCGTGACCCGCACGGGGTGCGCCCGCTGGTCATCGGCAAGCTCGAGACCGGCTGGGTGATCGCCTCCGAGACGGCCGCGCTGGACATCGTCGGCGCCGCGTTCGTGCGGGAGGTCGAGCCGGGCGAGTTCATCGCGATCGACGCCGACGGCCTGCGCTCCCAGCGCTTCGCCGAGGCCAAGCCGACCGGCTGCATCTTCGAGTACGTGTACCTGGCCCGGCCCGACACCACGATCAACGGCAAGGTGGTGCACGAGGCCCGGGTCGACATGGGCCGCAAGCTGGCCCAGGAGCACCCGGTCGAGGCCGACCTGGTCATCCCGGTGCCCGAGTCCGGCACCCCGGCCGCGGTGGGCTACGCCCAGGAGTCGGGCATCCCGTTCAGCCAGGGCCTGGTGAAGAACGCCTACGTCGGGCGCACGTTCATCCAGCCCAGCCAGACCATCCGGCAGCTGGGCATCCGGCTGAAGCTGAACCCGCTGAAGAACGTGATCAAGGGCAAGCGCCTGGTCGTGGTCGACGACTCGATCGTGCGCGGCAACACCCAGCGGGCCCTGGTCCGGATGCTGCGCGAGGCCGGCGCCGCCGAGATCCACGTGCGCATCTCCTCGGCCCCGGTCACCTGGCCGTGCTTCTACGGCATCGACTTCGCCAGCCGGGCCGAGCTGATCGCCAGCGGGCTGGGCGTGGAGGAGATCCGCGCCAGTATCGGCGCCGACTCGCTGGGCTACATCTCGCTGGACGGCATGGTCGAGGCCACCGAGCAGAAGCGTGAGCGGTTGTGCACCGCCTGCTTCACCGGCGAGTACCCGATCGAGCTGCCCGACTCCGAGCACCTGGGCAAGCACGCCCTGGAGCAGCAGCCGCAGCTCCCTCTCGGCCTGGAGATCTCGCAGCGCGACCGCGCGCCGCAGGGCCACCGCGACGCCGAAGGTGTCTCCACCGGCCTGGCCGGCGGCGCCGTCGACGCGCTCTCCCGTCCCTGACGAACGTCAGCCTCCGTCCTCCGGCGTAGACCGTTCCTCCCGTCCCCGCGACGGTGACGACGACGGTCCGTCGGCCGTTGAACCAAGTAAGGTGATCATTGTGGCTTCAGCCGAGCCGGGTACCACGGCCCTGACCTATGCCTCCGCCGGTGTCGACACCGAGGCCGGTGACCGGGCGGTCGAGCTGATGAAGGCGTCGGTGCGGCGCACCCACGGCCCCGAGGTCCTGGGCGGCCTGGGCGGCTTCGCCGGCCTGTACGACGCAAGTTTCCTGACCAGGTACCAGCGGCCGCTGCTGGCCACCAGCACCGACGGCGTGGGCACGAAGATCGCCATCGCCCGGGCCCTGGACATCCACGACACGATCGGGATCGACCTGGTCGGCATGGTGGTGGACGACATCGTCGTGTGCGGGGCCCGTCCGCTCTTCATGACCGACTACATCGCGGTCGGCAAGGTCGTGCCGGAGCGCATCGCGGCCATCGTCAGCGGCATCGCCAAGGGCTGTGAGCTGGCCGGTACGGCGCTGGTCGGCGGCGAGACGGCCGAACACCCGGGTCTGATGGCGGCGGACGAGTACGACGTCGCCGGGGCGGCGACCGGGGTGGTCGAGGCCGAGTCGGTGCTCTCACCCGAGCGGGTGCGGGTCGGCGACGTGGTGATCGGCCTGGCCTCGTCCGGTCTGCACTCCAACGGCTACTCCCTGGTGCGTGGCGTGCTGAAGCAGGCCGGCTGGTCGCTGGAGCGGGAGGTGCCCGAGCTCGGCCGCACCATCGGCCAGGAGCTGCTGGAGCCCACCCGGATCTACACCGCCGACGTCCTGGCCGCGGCCGAGGCGCTGGGCCACGACCTGCACGCGGTGTCACACGTCACCGGGGGCGGGCTCGCGGCCAACCTCGCCCGGGTCCTGCCGGCGGGCACCAGCGCCGTCCTCGAGCGCTCCACCTGGGCCCCGCAGCCGGTCTTCGACCTGATCATGAAGCTCGGTTCGGTGCCGCTGCTGGACGCCGAGGGCACGTTCAACCTCGGGGTGGGCATGGTCCTGGTGGTCGATCCGGCCGTGGCCGACCGCGCGCTGGAGATCTTCGCCGGCCGCAACCTTCCCGCCTGGGTACTGGGGCAGGTCTCGGCGCCCGACGGGCAGACCGGCGAAGGCACCGTCCAGGGCACCAAGGGTGTGGACGGCGGTTCGGTCCGGCTGGTCGGGGAGTACCGCGGCGCCTGAGCGGCGGCTCAGGCGGTAGGCGGCAGGTACGCGGGCATGAGAAAGACGGATTCGGCACCCGAAGGTGCCGGACCCGTCTCGAGCATGGAAAGACCAGCCACCTCGTCATGGCAGGTCAGCATGCGTACTTCTCATCGCCTGGTGCAGACGACCTGTGCTCAGGAAGACCAGCTGTCCACCGGAGTCACCTTGACAGACTCGATCCCCGGCACCCGACGGGCACCGGGGATCGAGTCAGTAGTCAATGACGACGACCGTTGGATGCCCAGTCCGCGTACTCGTCATATTCGCCGTCGTCTTCGCGCCCGGCATCCGTGTCGTCCACGGGCGGGCTCGAGCGATGGTCCCCATGGCCGAGTTCCCTCTGTAAGGCGTCATAGTCGGTGCTGGGGCTGTAGTACTTCAGCTCCCTAGCGACCTTCGTCTGCTTGGCCTTCTGACGGCCGCGCCCCATGGCGTCGACCCCCTTAAACGTCGACCCGGCGCAGGCGCACATGGCGCGGCCCCGGAGTGGTCATCAGTCTCTCGTGACGCCAAACGCTACATCGTCTGGTGCGGTTCCGGCATCCCGGTTGGAACGGCTTACCCACCCAGGGGAAGCCGTGACCCGTTTGCCGACCGCGGGCTTGCACTGCCCATCCTACGTGCAACCTGCGTGGGACGCTCACCCCGCCGCTCCGGGAGAGCCCGGCCGGCTCGTTGTTGCCTGTCCGGGCAGTGGCCGGTCTCACATTACGGGCGGGGGCAGCGATCGGCGCTTCCGCATGGTTTGATAGCTATGTCCTAATCGTAGGCAACACGCCGCGAAGCTGTTCGCGATCGCCGGGGGGTCGGCTCGTGGTCACCAGCGATAGACCGTGAGTCAGGCGTCACTCACAGGTGTCACTTCACTCAGAAGTCGTACCGTGACGCTTCGTCCTCTTCGGATCTGAGAATATGGATCTGAGTGCTTCGGGGATGCTCCACACAGTGATGGCTGATTTAGTGGGGTACACGCCGCTCTCGAGGGGATTTGCTGTGGTCTGGCCAAGAACGTCCAGCCCGGTTGCGGGGCATGTAGGCGGTGTTCGGCAGGCAGATCGCCTATCGAGGGAGTGCTCACGAGAGCGAAGGTTAGAACCGACCCGCGTGGCGTGTCGGATGGGCCACATTCGTGGTTCGATCACTGTAAGGTGCCATGCCGTGACCGTACGTACACAACCAACGTCATGCTTCCTCCTGATGGGGGATCATCCGTCTGGATTGTTCCCGCGACGTGTCCTAACAAGGCACGATGTCGGAAGCCGGGGTATCCGCCCCGTTCATGGAGGCTGACATGACCACCCGATCGCCCGACGCCGAGCCGCTGCTCACACCGGCTGAGGTTGCCGCGCTATTCCGTGTCGATCCGAAGACCGTCACCCGGTGGGCCAAAGCCGGCAAGCTCTCTTCGATCCGAACGCTCGGTGGCCATCGCCGCTACCGCGAGTCGGAAGTTCGGGCCTTGCTGGCTGGGATCCCGCAGCAGAGGCTCGACGAGGACTGAACAAGGTCCACGACGACAACACCCGATAACCCGTGACCGCCGGGGCCGACCAGGGCCTCGGCGGTTTTCGGCTTTTCATAGCAGGCTAGTGGAAAACACCCACTCGCGGGCGAATATGACTTTGTCCGAGCCGAGTTCTGTTTTCTCGACAACGTTCTGCCGGGGTTCCGACGGCAGGGGGCACGCGCAGGTGCGTCCGGGAGCCTGCTGAGGTTCGCCTCTCAAGGCCCGCTCCCACGTGAAGTCCGCCTGGGGCGTTCAGTGCCTTGGAGCCGGAGAGGTAATTGGTGATCCAGGGCCTAGCTGTTGTTGGGGTGGCCTGGTGGTTTGGTCGGACGGCTCATTGCCGACCTTGCGACAGATAGCCGGCCCGATGCGATCGCAGATCATGAATGTGATGCGATTCGCGGAGGGTGTCAGGCCGGCGTTGCCACGTCCTGGAACTGCTGCTCGGTGAAGTGTTGGTCGAACTGGACCAGACTCACGTTCTGGCCGACTGGACGCAGCACCGGGCGAACTGGGGCCCTGGTCGAGCCGAGCCGCAGGTGATAGCCGCGGCATCCGGCACGGCGGATGGCCGACCGGCCTGATGTGAATTCTGAGTTCGCCGGGTGTGGCGGGGTGGGGGATCAGGCCCGACGTGAGTTTCCGGGTTCACCGGTGGCGGGGCGGGCGGATCAGGCCAGAGGTGAGTTCTGGGCTCGCCGGGTGTGACGGGGCGAGCGGATTGGGCCTGAGGTGAGTTCCGGGGTTCGCCGGGTGTAGCGGGGCGAGCGGATCAGGCCTGAGGTGAGTTCCGGGGTTCGCCGGGTGTGACGGGGCGGCGGATCAGGCCCGAGGTGAGCTCCGGGTTTGCCGGGTGTGGCGGGGCGGGCGGATCAAGCTTGACGTGAGTTCCGGGTTCGCCGGTGGCGGGCGGGCGGATCGGGCCCGACGTGAATTCTGGGTCCGCTGGTGCAGCGGGCACCCCATCAGCACCGACCGGTGGCCGGCTCCGTGCCGTGCGCGGGCAGTGAACCGGCCTACGACCAGCCCAGAAGGTTGGTCGGGTCGGCCAGCGCGGCCAGGGTCAGAATCGCCTTCGAGGCGGTCGTCGAGGCCGTTTCCGTGGCCGAGGTGGTGGTCGAGCTCGTGTCGATGCCGACCGTGTCGGGCTTGGTCGTGGTCTCGTCGTCGCTCGTGGTCTCGACCGGCGTGGTCTTGGTCGGCTCGTCGGTCGTCTTGGTCGGCTCGGACGTGGGTTCCGACGTCTCCACCGGAGGCTTGCTCGTGGTGGTGGAGGTGCTGGTCGGCTTCGACGTGGTCTTCGTGGGCTGGCTGGTGGTCTTCGTCGGCTTCGACGTCGTGGTCTTGGTGGTGCTCGACGGCTTGCCCGGCTTGGTGGTCTTCGTGGTCTTCGTCGGGTTGCTGCCGGTCGGCTCGTCCTCGTCGGGCGGGATCACGACGGTGCGCGTGGTGGAGGTGACCACCGGGTTGCCCGCGGCGTCGGTGGTGGTCGTGGTGACCACCTCGGTGCGGGTCTTGACCTCCTGCCCGGCCGACGGGGAGCCGGTGGGGCCGGTGGTGGGCACGTCGGCGGTGTCGATGTCCTCGTCGTCGGCCGAGGCGTCGGTGGAGGCCGGCAGTTCGGTGCCGTCGGCGAGGTTGACCGAGGCGTTGCGGGTCTTGTCGGTAGGACCGCTCAGCGGACCGGTCACCGCCCAGGCGGGAACGACCACGACAACGGCCGCTGCGACCCCACCGACGATGGGGCGGCGCAGCAAGAGGGGGCGGGGCGCCCGATGTCTACCGACGTACCTCATGGCTCGCTCTCGTCTGCCGGAGCCGAACTCCGCGCTGTCTGTGCTGTCTGGCTGGGGGCTGTCTGACTGGGGCTGGAGGACCTGCTGACCGGCTCGCCCGGTTCACCACGGGAAGTGCACTATGCTGTACATCGGGCGATGGCTCGCAGGCGTTACTCATCGGACGCTAACAGGCAGATCCTGCCTGAGGCGACATCAGGAGCAGCAATGCTGCCCCTTCGGCTCCATCTGCTGCCCGTTCGCCGGCAGGTTCTCCCCGTGCCTCGCACATGCTGATCCCCCCGGCTTCCCGACGTCAGTTTCGGCGCTCCTAGCTTGCTGCAGGAAGCGCAGTCACGTGCACCGTTCGGCAGATTGATAAGGCCGGGATAGGGCAAATTTGAGCTGGTGAAACCCACGAACACCACTCGTGTCCGGCTGGCTCACGCCGGTGACCAGGGGTGGACGTCACTGAGGCCGGCGCGGGGGTAGATGCCCCCGACCGGCCTCGTACGACGGGTCTGAAGTGTGAGCTCTCAGCTGCTCTTGATGCTGCTCTTGATGCATCGGGCGTTGACCACCTCGACGCACTCGCCGTAGCGGTCGCTGAGGTTGCGCTCGATGGAGGCGACGGTGGCGCTGTGGTTCACGTCGACCTGCGTGCTCCGGGTGAAGCGGCTGGAGGGAATCGTGACCCTGAGCTCGAACCGCCCGCTCTCCAGGACGGTGCCCGGGGAAACGGCGACGAACTGAGGGAGGTCGGCGGTGGTGAGGTTCTCAGCCATGGGAAGCAACGATCCTGAACGTAGTGCTTGCGTGGTGGATGCGGGGTACCGCGTCGTGCTCCGCGCCCTTACCACAACGTGACGATCATGTCGGGTATGCCGCCGACGAGATCCAGGTTACTCCAGACAGCGGACTACTCGAGCCGCTATTACTGACGGTGAGTCACGATCAGCCCGTCGTGGCGGAATCGGCCGAAGAGCTGCCCGGAACGGGTCTCATGCGGAAAGAAGCTGACCTAAAGGCTCTCTACGGTTCTTCCAACGGCCCGAGAACGCGGGTCGGCCAGCCTGCGAAGGAGACCGAGATGTCGATCACTCAGACCGCCGCCCAGGACGCTTCCCAGCCCACCGGACCGGCCGGACCGGCTCAGGAGGCCGCCGAGCTGCTCGAGACGCTGGCCGAGCGTCGGCACTTCTTCCGCTTCACCCTGCAGAAGCTCAGCGCCGAGCAGGTCGGCTCCCGGCCCACCGCCAGCCAGCTCACGCTGGTCGGGCTGGCCAAGCACCTGAAGGACACCGAGAACGACTGGGCCCGGTTCATCGTCGAGGGCACCGCGGCGATGGCTCTCCCCGAGGGCTGGGAGACCGACCCGGGCTTCTGGGTGGACGGGTGGCGGCTGGTCGGTGACGAGACGCTGGAGAGCGTGCTGGCGGAGTGGGAGGAAGTGGCCGCGCGCACCGAGTCGGTGGTGCGCGCCCTGCCCAGCCTCGACGTCTCGCACCCGCTGCCGGAGGCCCCCTGGTTCACCCCGGGTGCCACCTGGTCGGCCCGTCGGGTGCTGCTGCACCTGATCGGCGAGATCGCCCAGCACTCCGGGCACGCCGACATCATCCGGGAGTCGATCGACGGTCAGAAGACCATGGGGTGAAGTCCGGGCGCGCCGTGGGGGAGAGCGCGCGGGGCCCGAGGGCCCCGCGCGGAGAACGCCCTCACCTGGAGGAGTCGGGCTCCGCCTCCTCCAGCTTGGCGAAGGGGGCCTTGAGCGTCGGCCAGATGTGCCGCCAGTGCCAGGCGAACGCCGCCAGCGCGATCGCCCCGTAGACGGCGGACAGGATCAGCCGGCCGTCGGTCCCGGTCACCGGGAACTGAACCATGAACAGCAGCAACAGGATCCAGGCGGACCAGTGGTGGAACCGCAGCCCCAGGATGAGGGCGATCCCCATCATCGTCTGGGCCGCGGTCAGCAGCATCTCCTCGGTCTGCCGGTGGTCGAGCTGCAGAGCCGTCTCGCCGCCACCGGCCAGGTAGGCGATCGGCAGCGACCCGACCAGGAGCGTCCACTGGTTGACCTTCGAGGAGATCAGCGTGGCCAGGGCCGCCCCGGCGTTGCCCCGCCAGGCGAACATGATCGCGATGATGAACTCCGGCGCCTCCGAGGCCAGCGGGGCGACCCACTGCACCAGCAGGAACTCGTCGATCCCGAGGTCGGCCCCGGCGTCGACCAGGCTGTGCGCGAACGGCTCGGCGGCGATCATCACGATGAACGCGGCGAAGAGGAACAGGCCGAACAGGGTGAGCCGGCGCTGTCGCCGGGGCAGACCGCCGATGGCCGCGGAAGTGCCCTGCAGATGCGGTTCCTCGACCGCGCCCCGGCTCAGCCGGTAGGCGTAGTAGGCGAACCAGGCGAACAGGATCACGCCCATCCACAGGTGGATCTCGCCGGTCAGCGGCATCACGAAGGCGAAGATGCCGGCGAACAGCAGGAACCCCAGTTCCAGCCGGTTGCCCCGGTTCAGGGGCAGCACGTGGGTGGTGCGCCCACGCAGCCGGCGCAGGCCCCACAGCCCCACCAGCACCACGACCGGCCAGCCGAGCCCCAGCAGGAGCCGGTTCGAGCCGGTCATGTTCGCGGCGGCGTACTGCACGTACTCGGGATTACTGCCGGCGGTGTAGGCGTAGTAGAGGTCGACCGCGTACTCCGGCAGCACGGCGATCAGGGCCAGGATGGCGATCGCCAGACCGCCGGAGATGTCCACCTGGGCGGCCTCGGCGGCCCAGGCGAGCAGGAACGAGGCGGCGAACACGGCCATGCCGTAGAGGATCATCGAGAGCACCGGTTCCGGGTGGGCGCCGGAGAGCCGGGTGATGATCGCGGGCAGGGCCAGGAGCGTGCACAGGCCGATCGACCTGAGCATGAGCAGGCGTGGACTTCTCGTGGGTGGGGCAGCAGCTTCGGTGGTCGTGATCACGACGGACGGCTCCCTCGGTCGGCTTCGGCCGGTCACCGGGGGCGGTGCTGAGGGTGAGTGACCCGGCCAGAAAACGGACTTGTGGCCGAAGGTCTGGCTCGCCGCCGCGCCCTTCGAGCTGCCTAAGGGCCGGCGGTGGATGACCGTGCTCCCCGCGGTCTGCGGGGCGCCGTGATGTCGACCATCCTCACCTGACTCCGCACTGGCGAGAGCAGGTGGAGTTACTCCCCTTCGCGTTCAGGCTAGCCCAGATGGGTGAGCCTGTCGTGGGGCCGGAGCCGTCCGGCACTCACGCTGCACGCGTCCTTCTCACATCACTTTCAGGCCTCGGAGCGCTCTACCCCGAGGTGGTCGCAGGCCCATTCCACGGCGGCCCGCACGAAGGTCACGCGGTTCGCGGTGTCGAGCAGTTCGTGCCCCTCACCGGGGAAGAGCAGGTAGCGGTGCGGTCGCTCGCGTTCGGCCAGGGCGGTCACCACCTGCTCGGCCTCCTCCACCGGCACGTTGGTGTCGTCGGCGCCGTGCACCACCAGCAAGGGGGCGCGCAGCCGGTCGATGCGGTGGATCGGGGAGAAGTCGCGCAGCAGGTCGGCGTGCTTCGCCGGGTCGCCGTACTTGGACACCGCGGCGGCCGCGATCCAGGGCTCGGTGTGCTGGTAGAACGTCTCCAGATCGGCCATGCCGCAGACGTCGATGCCCACTGCGAACATCTCCGGGTACCAGGTCAGCCCGGCCAGGGTCAGGTAGCCGCCGTACGAGCGGCCCATCAGGCCCACCCGCCCGGGTGTCGAAATGCCGCAGCCGATGAGATGTTCCGCCGCCGCGTAGACGTCCTGGACCGATCCGAGCCGCAGTTCGACGTCGTCGGCCGTCTCGTACGAACGCCCGAAACCCGAGGAGCCCCGGACGTTGGGGGCGAACACCGCGACCCCGGCGGCCACCAGCGACTGGAACAGCGAGTTGTACACCGGGCGCTCCTGCGCCTCCGGGCCGCCGTGCAGGTGGATCATCGTCGGCCAGGGGGCCGGGGAGTCCGGCCGGTACAGCCAGCCGCTGATCTCCCGGCCGTCCAGACCGGGGAAGCGGCGCAGCACGGGACGAGTCAGGTCGGCGGTGTCCACGGTGGCGTAACTGGCCCCCCGCGAACCGCGCAGCTCACCGTCGGCCCGGCTGGTCAGGGGCAGAGTGGTGCCGGAAGCCAGGTCGATGGTCCAGGCGCCCCGAGGGTCGGACCAGTCTTCCGCGGTGAGGATCAGTGACTTGCCCCCGGCGAACAGCAGGCAGTTGTCCACCACGTCGCGGGGCAGCGGGCCGACTTCCTCCTGCTCCAGAGACTGCAGGTCGAGCAGGCTGACCGCGTTGGTGCCGCCGTACTCGTTCCACAGGAGTACGGCCGTGCTCCCGTCGGTGGACAGCGTGAAGCTCTGCAGCTCAGCGTCTTTGCGCTGGGCGAGCAGCTCGACCGAGGCGTCGGACAGCGAGACCCGGACCAGCGTGGCCAGGTCGTGGTCGGCCTCGGAACGGGCGTAGACGAACCGGCCGTCGGGGGAAAGGCCGCCCAGGTCGGCGAATCCGCCCCGCTCCCCGGTGACCGACGTACTGACTGGCTGCTCGTCCGAGCCGTCCAGCGCGCACACCGCCAGAGTGCGGTAGCTACGCGGACCCCGCCGGATCAGCGCTCGCCCACCAGAGACGTCCAAAATCGAGATCAGTGGCCCCGAAGTGATCACCGAGCGCGAACCGTCCGCGGGGGAGACGAGCACCGCGGAAGCCACCGCCCCGACCGTCTCGGTGACCATCAGCCGTCCGTCGGCCGTCCATCCCTGCCGGGATCCGGCTCCCAGCCAGGCGGTCGAGCCGGGGCCACCGGCGACCAGGCGCAGACCCGAGCCGTCCGGCCGGGCCACCCACACCTCGTCCCTCGAACTGCCCGACCCGGCCACCAGGCAGGCCAGCCACTCGCCGTCGGGCGACCAGCCGATCGAGGTGACCCGGGCCAGCGAGATGCCGGAGGCGGTGGGCTGCGGGCCGGGGCCCTTGATCCAGATCGCGGGGGCACCGCCCCGGTCGGAGATGAAGGCGACCCGTGAACCGTCCGGATCAGGGGTGGGCGACCAGCTGCCGTAGACGTCTTCCGGTACGGCCTCGGCGGACTGGTCCTCGACACCCATGCCCTGGGTCTCGACCTCCGCGCCGGGCCCCTGAACGCTCACAGACCGGTCCGCTGGAGCCACAGCTCGAGCAGACCGATCTGCCACAGCACGTTGGCGCCGATCGTGGTGCGGGCGGTGTTCGGGTCGGCCAGCAGCGTGGTGACCACGTCGTCGCGGAACAGCCCCCGGTCACGGGCCGCGGACGAGGTCAGCGCGTCGCGCACCCGGTCGAGGATGCTGCCCTCCAGATGCCGCACGCCGGGCACCGGGAAGTAGCCCTTCGTCCGGTCGATCACCGCGTCCGGCACCACCCCGCGGGCCGCCTCCTTCAGCACCCCCTTGCCGCCGTGGGCCAGCTTCAGTTCGGGTGGGCACTGGGCCGCGAGTTCCACCAGCTCATGATCGAGGAAAGGCACCCGCGCCTCCAGCCCCCAGGCCATCGTCATGTTGTCGACCCGCTTGACCGGGTCGTCGACGAGCATGACCCGGCTGTCGATGCGCAACGCCGCGTCCAGCGTGGTCTGCGCGCCCGGGGCGGCGAAGTGCTCGCGGACGAAGGCCGTGCTGGGATCGCCGGGCACGTACCAGTCCGGGTTCAGCAGCTGGGCCACGGTCGCGTCGGGCCGGTCGAAGAAGACCTTCGAGTAGGCGGCGACCGCGTCCTCGCGGGGCACGTCGCGCAGCGGCGGGTACCAGTCGTAGCCGGCGAACACCTCGTCCGCGCCCTGGCCCGACTGGACCACCGTGATCTTCTTCGAGACCTCTTCGGAGAGCAGGTAGAACGCCACGCAGTCGTGGCTGACCATCGGCTCGCTCATCGCCGCGATCGCGCCGTCCACCCCGCTGGCCAGCCGCTCGGGCGGGATCGGGATCTTGTGGTGGTCGGTGTCGAACTCCTTGGCCACCAGGTCGGAGTACTCGAACTCGTCGCCGCTCTCGCCGCCCACCGCGTCGAAGCCGATGCTGAAGGTGGCCAGGCCGGACTGCCCGGCCCGGGCCAGCAGCGCGACCACCAGGCTGGAGTCGAGGCCGCCGGACAGCAGCACGCCGACCGGCACGTCGGCCACCATCCGCCGCTGCACGGCCAGGTCGAGGGCGGCCAGGGTGCGCTCGCGCCACTCCTCGGGGCGGATCACGGACGACCGGGTCGCCGGGGGGTTCCAGTAGACGGTCTCGGTGCCGGAACCGTCGGGTTCGATCACCCGGACCGTGGCCGGTGGCAGTTTGCGGACGCCGTTGAGGACGGTGCGCGGGGCCGGGACCACCGAGTGCCAGGACAGGTAGTGGTGCAGGGCCACCCGGTCGATGCTGGTGTCCACGTCGCCGGCCGCGGTCAGGGCGGGCAGGCTGGAGGCGAAGCGGATCCGCTGCGGGGTCTCGCTCAGGTAGAGCGGCTTGATCCCGAGCCGGTCCCGGGCCATCACCAGGCGCCCGGAGTCGAGCTCGTGCACGACGAACGCGAACATCCCGAGGAAGCGCTCCACACAGGCGGTGCCCCAGCGGTGGTAGGCCTTGAGGACCACCTCGGTGTCGGACGTGGACCGGAAACGGTAGCCGTGGCCCTCGAGTTCGCGGCGCAGCTCGTGGTGGTTGTAGATGCAGCCGTTGAACACCAGGGCCAGACGCAGCTCCTCGTCGACCATCGGCTGGGAGCCGGCCGGTGAGAGGTCGATGATCCGCAGCCGGTGGTGCAGGAACGCGACCGGCCCGTGCGACCAGGTGCCCTTCGAGTCCGGCCCCCGGCGCTCCAGGCAGGGTGACATCCGCGCCACCGCCTCGGCGTCGGGCCTTCCTCCGTCCAGCCGGAACTCGCCACCCAAGCCGCACATGCACGAACCTCCCAGACTTGCCAACACCGAGCCACAACGCCCTACCGAGTTGACACGTGCTTGTGGGGGGCGCGCAACCCGAGAGCTACGTCAGCAGCCAGGTGTCCTTGGAACCGCCTCCGCGGGAACTGTTCACGACCATGCTGTCGGCCGGGGCCACCCGGGTCAGGGCGGTCGGCGCGACCTGCAGCTCGCCGGTTCCCGGGTTCAGCACGAAGGCCCGCAGGTCGACGTGGTGGGCGGTGAGCCGGTCGTCGGTGAGGCAGGGCATGGTCGACAACGACACCACGTCCTGGGCGATCCAGCGGTGCGGGGCGGCCGTCAGCTGCTTGCGGTGGGCCTGCAGCTCCTGCTCGGAGGCCATCGGGCCGATCATCACGCCCTCGCCGCCGTAGCCGTCGACCGGCTTGAGCACCAGTTCCCCGAGCCGGTCGAGCACCTGCGCGGCCTGGTCGGGGAGCCCGCACAGATAGGTGGGAACGCTCTTCAGCAGCGGCTTCTCGCCCAGGTAGTACTCGACCATCTGGGGCACGAACGCGTAGATCGCCTTGTCGTCGCCCACCCCGTTGCCCGGCGTGTTGCACAGGGCCACCCGGGCCGCCCCCACCGCGGAGAGCAGAGAGGGGCCCAATGGACGTCCGTCGGCACCGGAGGCGTGCAGCAGCGCCTCCTCGTCGACCCGTAGATAGAGCACGTCGACCCGGACCCGGCCGCCCTCGCGCAGCAGGTACACCGTGTCGTTCTCGACCAGCAGGTCGCCGATCTCGGCGACCGGTACGCCCATCTCGTTGGCCAGCATCCGGTGCTCGAACCAGGCCGAGCCCTCGGGGCCCTCGCTGAGCAGCACCACCTGCGGGTTGTCGGGGGCGCTGGGCAGGGCCGCGTTCTGCAGCGTCTGCAGCAGCAGGCCGGGCACCGCCTCGGGATCGAGCAGGCCCTGGGGCCGGGGCAGGTCGCCCATGACGGCGTCGGTCAGGCGCCGGTTCTGCACCGAGTAGCCCAGGCCCGAGGGCACCCGCAGGTTGTCCTCCAGGATCAGCCAGTCGCCGGTGACCGAGTCCTTCACCAGGTCCATGCCGCTGATGTGGGCGCGCACCTTCTGCCGGTGCACCAGGGCACCGGTGCCGCGCAGACCGGGGGCCGAGTCGACCACCCAGGCCGGCACCACGCCCTCCTTGACGATCGTGCGCTCACCGTAGACGTCGTGCAGGAACGCATCGAGGGCGGCTGCGCGCTGGCGCAGACCGAGGCTGAGCCTGCTCCACTCGTCGGCCTGCACCACCCGCGGCAGCAGGTCGACCGGGAACAGGCGGGCGCTGGCCCGGCCCGGCACCCCGAAGGTGACGCCGTGCGAGCGCTGTTCCTCGTCGCGCCGGCGCTCGCGCTGACGCATCCCGCCCGGGCCGAGATCCTCGAGCACACGCATCATCTCGGCGTAGGGCGGGGTCGGGCCGTCGGCGGCCAGGGCCTCGTCGCCGGACTTCTGGTAGAGCGGCAGCGCGGCCGGGTGCCCGGGCTCGCCCGGCACGGTGGGCGCCGGGCGGTCCGGGTCGGTGCGGCTGACCAGCATGTCGACCACGTCGGCGAAGCGCTCACGGCGTTCGTAGACCGCGCGCTGCTCGGCCGCGGAACTGCCCCGCACCAGCGCCCTCTCGGCCAGCTCGCCGACCTCGGTCCAGTCTCCGGCCGCCTCGAGCTGCGGGCGCAGGTCGTCCAGCAGGTTGTGCACGGCCTCGGCGGCCGGGACCGGCCGGGAGGAACGCGGCAGGTCGAGCAGGTCGCCCTCGAGCCCGGAGCGGGCGGCCCGCCAGAGCGCGGCGCGCAGCAGCGGGGCGGGCCAGCGGCGGGCCGGCTCGCCCGCGGTGATCGCCGCGTGCTCCTGGCGCACCATCGCCCGGAACAGCCCGGCCAGCAGCACCACGGTGTCGAGGTCGGGGCAGGCGTCGGTGAGGCGCAGCTCGAGGGTGGGCAGGTGCGAGGAGGGGCGGACGTCGAAGTAGATCATCCCGGCGTCGCTGATCGTGCCGGAGGCGACCAGGTCGGCGATCAGCTGGTCGTGCTCGGCGGCGGAGCTGACCTCACCGCTGAGGCCGGCCGTGGGCCAGCGCGACCACAGCAGCGAGCGGTTGCTGGCGTAGCCCGAGTCCTCACCCATCCAGAACGGGGAGGACGCCGAGAGGGCGAGCAGCGCCGGCAGACGCGGCGTGACCCGCTGGGCGATCTGCACGGCCAGGTCGCGGTCGGAGACCTGCACGTGCACCTGGGCGCCGCAGATCAGCTGCTCGCGCACCAGGGCCTGGTACTCGTCGAGCATGTGCTCGTATCGCTTGCTCGGGGTCACCGACAGCTGCAGCGGGTCGACCAGCGGGACGGTGCCCGCGGCGACCACGCCCAGACCCATCGGGGTGGCCACCTCGACCAGCGCCCGGCGGGTGTTCACCAGAGCCTGCCGCAGGTCGGCGAGGGTGTCGCAGACCGGGGTGTTGCTCTCGACCACGCTGCGCATCAGCTCGTCGGAGTACGTGTCGGCGGGCAGGTGCTCGAGCAGCTTCGGGGCCTGGGCCACGAGCTCGCGGGAGAGCAGGTCGACGACGTGGAACTCTTCTTCCACGCCGAGGCTGGTGAGTTCGCCGGAACCGCTCACGACTGGTGGTACCTCGCACTGATCGCCGGACGCGGATGATCACCGCCACTCGAGGCTAGATCACATGCATGACCTGCACATTTCGAACCGATTGCGCCGACTGCCGGTCAGCGTCGGATCACCGTCGGTGCTGGTCACAGGGCCTTCAGGAAGGCCGCCTCGCGCTGCGGGTCGAGCCCCACCACGGGCCGGTCGGGACGCTGGGGGGCCTGCCCACCGATCGACTGCAGCCAGCTCCACGTGTCCTCGACCGTCTCGGCCGGCGGGCGGCAGCGCAGGCCGGCGGCGAGCACCTTCGACGTGTCGCTCAGGTGCAGGCCGGCGTGGTCGGGACCGGGCGGGATCCAGACCGGCAGTTGCGTCCACGGTTCGATCCCCGCCGCCACCACCGCCTCCGGGTCGGCCCAGCGCAATCGGGCATCGGATCCGGTGACCGTGGCACAGGTGCGCAGGAACTCGCCCATGGTGGTGTGGCCGGAACGGCTGACCATGTCGTACGGCCCGGAAAGGCCCTGCTCGGCCGCGTCGATCGTCCATTCGGCGAGGTCACGGGCGTCCACGTACTGCAGCGGCAGGTTCTCGGGGCCGGGCGCCAGGACGTCGCCGCCCCGGGCCAGCCGTCCCAGCCACCAGGGCAGCCGGCCGATGTCCTCGTGCGGGCCGAGGATCAGACCGGCGCGCACGTGCAGGTGACGATCGCCGAAGGCCTGCTCCACGGCGATCTCGGCACCGCGCTTGGCCTCGCCGTAGGGCACGGGTGTGCCGTCCCGCCCGGCCTCCGGATCGCCGTCCAGCAGCGGCGCGCTCTCGTCGGCGCCGGCCGGGCTCGGGTAGCGGTACACCGAGCGGGTGGACACGAAGACGTAGCGCCCGACCTGGTCCCGCAGAGCGCGGGCACTGTCATTGACTGCGTAGGAGTCCCAGCTCCAGGTGTCCAGGACCACGTCCCAGGTGCGCCCCTGGAGGGCCTGCAGCCCCTCGGGCGTGGTCCGGTCACCGCGCAGCGAGACCACTTTCGCGTCCACATCGGCGTTGCGGCCCCGGTTCAGCGTGGTCACCTCGTGACCGCGCTGCACGGCCGCGTCGACCAGCGCCCGTCCGACGAACTCGGTTCCGCCCAGCACCAGGATCCTCATGTCGCCACCCTGGTGCCCGGACGGCGGCTGGGCCAGCTTTTCTGCGGGCAGGAGAAGGTCAGTTCGCCGAGCGCTCCCGGTCGCCGGTCGGCCGGCCCTGGTCGTCGCGGCCCTGACCGGCCTGCAGGATGGCGGCCGGGGTCAGCTGGCCGTCCGGCGAGAGCCGGGGCAGCGGCGGGATCGGGTCCTCGTGGTCGAGGTGGTCGATCGTCTTCAGCCGGCTCAGGTTCTCCTCGGCCAGGTCGCTGTGGCGCTGCTCGACCGCCCGGTCGGGGCGCACCACCAGGGTGCTGTCCTTCACCCGCTCGGGCGGCTGGTCGTCGCCCGGCAGACGCAGGCCCAGGTAGGAGGACTTGCGCTGGTCGTACCCGTCGGCCAGGGCGAAACCTGGTACTGCCAGTCCAGCTCGTCACCGATCGCGGAGGCCAGGGCGGCCTCCAGCACCGAGCGGTCGCTCAGCCGGGGCAGGTAGGTCAGCGATGTGTAGAGCTCCCAGAGCTCGCCCAGGCTGATGTGCCCGGCGCGCCAGCTGGTGGTCAGCGGGCCGTCCAGGTCGCGCCGGATCGCGTGGTCGTCGCGGGCGGTGACCAGTTCACCCTCGGCGCGCAGGGTCAGCCCGGCCCGCTCGGCCAGGCTGCTGGTGGCGCCCTCGGCGGTCAGCACCCGCACGCCCACCGGCGCCTCCTCGTCGGCCTGCACCGGGACCAGCACCCAGAAGTAGGTCTCCAGCAGCTGCGCCCGGACGTTGTCGTCGGCCGCGCTCATCCAGGCCCGGGCCTGCTCGGCCGAGCCGCTGGGCAGCCCCAGCGGATGGGCCATCGCAGCCACGTGGGACCAGGCCAGGTACTCCCGGACGGACGACTCCAGCATGGGGTAGTGGTGTGCGTCCGGAGCCAGGACGACCACGGCGTTGCGATGGGTGCGGGGCCGGCGGCCGTGCGCGGCGGTCAGCCTCAGGGTGTGCTCGGCCGCGGGTGAGGTGGGCACCGGGTCGGCCAGCGAACCGTGCACCTCGGCCGGGTCGTGCAGGTGCCGCGGGTGCAGCACGGCCAGCTGCACCTCGGCCACGTCGGGCAGGCCGCCGGTCGAGTCCACCACGTGCACCGCGTGGAACCCGTCGTGCGGCTCGTGGGCCTGGCAGTGCTCCTCCAGCCGGCGCACGATCTCGGCCTGCAGGCGCTCGGTGCCCAGTTGGTCGGCGAACTCGTGGGCAGCCCGGTCCAGTTCGGTGTGCGGATCGCTCTTGCTCTTGCGAGCCAGGTGCGGCATGGGGGACATCGGGGGGTGCTCCTTCTCGGCCGTCCTTCACCACCAGTGCTCGACGATTCGGCTCGCTGCTCCAAAAGCTTGAGGTGTCGTCCGGGTTACCGTGGAAGGCAGAAGATCGACCCGATCGTGCGGGTTCGCCGGTGGTGGTCCACGCACACCGTGCCCCCGCCCGAGTGCATGACGTACGGTCACATCAGAGCCGAAAGGGGGACGCGGCATGAGGGCTGTTCGGAGCACGCTCGCGGCCGTCGGGGCCGGGTTGCTGGCGCTCTCGCTGGCCGCCTGCGGAGGCGGCGGTGCCCAGGTGGGCTCGATCGACGCGGGCGAGAACCCGCCCGCCGAGGCGGCCCCGGCCTCCACCCAGAGCCGCGAGGAGATCGAGCGGGAGCGCGCCGAAGACCGCGAGAACGACCCACGCACGGCCGAGGAGGAGCGCCGCGACGAGGCCCGGAAGGCCGCCGACCGGTTCAAGGAGGTGGCGTCCGACGTGAAGAAGGGCGTCACCGAGCCCCGCTTCACCATGCCCGACCTCGTCGGCCGCAATCTGCAGCAGGCGCAGGACGACCTGCAGGCCCGCGGCAGCTACCTGCTCGACCAGGTGGACGCCACCGACCAGGACCGCTTCCAGCTGCTCGACTCCGGCTGGAAGGTCTGCCGCCAGTCGCCGGTCGCGGGCAAGCAGGTGCTGAAGACCAAGCTGGTGCGCCTGGAGGCGGTCAAGCTGTCGGAGAACTGCCCCTGAGCCCCTCGGCCGGGGGATGGAGCCTTCCGTGCCCGTCCCGCTCCACGCTCACCGTCAGCTCTTCCCGGCCGAACCTCAGGCCGCTGACCTCCAGCGCCCCGAACGGTGACCCCTCGGGCGGCAGGCACTCCAGCGTGCCGTTCTCGGCCGAGAGACCGGCCAGGGCCTGCACGATCGGGCCGATCGCGGCCGCCGACCAGGCCTGCGGGCGGCAGGCGGTGGGGTAGGGCAGGGGGCCGGCGGTGTAACCGGCCGGGTCGCCGCCGTACAGCTCGGGCAGCCGGTAGCCGAAGCCCGCCCCGGCCGCGAGCAGCCCTTCGACCAGGCCGAACGTGGCGGTGCCGAGACCGGCACGGGTCAGCCCGTGGATCGCGATCGCGGTGTCGTGGGCCCAGACCGAACCGCAGTGGTAGCTGAGCGGGTCGTAGCCGCCGTCGGAGGTGGCCATCGTGCGCAGGCCGTGACCGCTGGACAGTTCGGGCCGGGCCAGCAGGGCGGCGACGTGCTCGGACTCGGCCGCGGTGAGCAGGCCGGTGCCCAGCAGATGGCCGATGTTGCTGGTCAGCGAGTCGACCGGGCGCTGGGCGCCGTCCCGGGCGAGCGCCGGGAAGTGCATCCCGTCGTCCCGGGTGACCCAGAACCGGGCGCGGAACCGCTCGGCGAGGCCCTGCGCCCAGTCCCGCCAGAACAGGGCGTCGGGCCGGCCGAAGTGCTCGAGCAGGGCGGCCCCGTGCACGGCCGCCTCGTAGGCGTAACCCTGCACCTCGCACAGCGCCACCGGGCCCTCGGCGATCGTGCCGTCGGCGAAGCGGACCGAGTCGGGGGAGTCCTTCCAGCCCTGGTTGGCCAGGCCGTGCCCGGAGCGGTCGAGGTATTCGAGGAAGCCGTCGCCGTCGGGGTCGCCGTGGTTCTGCATCCAGCCCAGGGTCGCCTCCAGAGCCGGCAGCAGGGCCTGCACGGACTCCTCGGCCAGCCCCCAGCGCCAGGCGTCGTGCAGCAGGCAGATCCACAGCGGCGTCGCGTCGACCGTGCCGTAGTACAGCGGCGGGAGGGTCATGCTGCCGATCCGGGTTGTGCCGGAACGGATCTCGTGCGGGATCTTACCGGGTTCCTCGGCCGTGGCGGGGTTCACCTCAGTGCCCTGCCGGGCCGCCAGGGCCCGGAGGGTGCCCTCGGCCAGGTCGGTGCCGAAGGGCAGCAGGAAGCGGGCGGCCCAGATGCTGTCCCGGCCGAAAAGAGTGAAGTACCAGGGTGATCCGGCGGCCAGGAAAACCGCCGAGGGATCGTCGGCCGGAGCCATCCGCAGAGCGCGTAGGTCGGACCACGAGGTACTGAGCAGGGCCGCTATCCGGTGGTCGTCGGCCTGAACGGTGGGGCTGTGCCCGAGCACGGAGGTGAGCCCGGGGGCGATCACCGGGGTGGCCTCGGTGCTCGCGGTCAGGTTCCAGCCCAGGCTCTTCGTGCCGCGTGGCGGCAGCTCCACCGACCAGCACAACTGCAGGTGGGGCGGGTCGGTCGAGTCGACCCGCTGCGCTCCGGGGGCCGAGACCATGACCCGGGCACCCCCGTCCCCCCATCGGACCGGGTGCCCGCCGGATGCCGGGGCGTCCTCGGTGGCCCGGCCGGCCCGGAAGGTCTCGACCCGGGCCAGGTCGGTGCCCAGCTCCAGTTCGACCCGTAGCGAGACCGGTTGGGACGAGACCGAAGTCAGCACGATGCGCTCCGAGACCTCGCCCGCGGTCACCGTGCGGGTGCGGTCGATGCGCACGGCCCCCGAGGCCAGGGCCCGGGGTACCGAGACGAACCGGGCGATCCCGGCCGAGACCGCACCTCCGCCGACCGGTTCGGGCTCTTCGCCGTTCACCCGCAACAGCGCGCGCCGGAGCACTCTCACGTCGCTGTGCAGCACCCCCTGGGCCCCGGTGCCGCGGATCTGCCCGGAGGGCTCGGCGAGCACGGTGGTCGGGGCGCACAGGGTGGTGACCAGGTCGTGCAGCCAGGGCTGGAGTTCTTGCTCGGACGACGGCATCGTCACTCCCGCAGGTGGTCCGGTCGGCTGGATCGAGCACCAGCCGACCAGAGCACCCGCAGGCGGGTCAATCCGTCACTTGGTGACGGTCTTCGAGGTGCTGGTGGTGGTGCTGCCCATGCCGCCGAAAACGGCCCGCCACTGGCTCTTCTTCTTGCTCGCCTTCACCTTGCTGCTGAAGGTGCCGTCGGCGGCGGTCTTCACCCAGTCGACGGAGACCCACTGGCCCTTCTTCTTGACCTCGATCGAGACGCCCTGGCCCTTGACCTTGATCCAGGTCCGGTCGGCCGGCTGCCCGAACGACACCCGGCGCACCGTGCCGGAGATCTGCCGCCCGTTCTTCACCTTCTTCACCGCCACCGTGGTCTTGGAGGCCCGCAGCAGCCGGAATGAGGTGTTGCAGGTGCCGACCAGGTCGAGGTCCTCCTCGTACAGGTCGAGCTTGACCGGCACCAGGCCGGCGGTGCTGTTGTAGAGCTTGGCCGGGCTGAGCTTGAAGGTCAGGTCGCTCTTGTCGGGCAGCAGGTAGGGCCCCTGCACGCCCAGGTCGTCGGTGGTGAAGCGCATCGACCAGTACGGGTACGCCGACTTCACGTCGAACTTCACGTTCTCCGGCTTGTCGGCGAGGGTGACCAGGGTGGGCTGGAGCGGGCACTGCGAAGAGGAGATGCCGGGGGCCACGGGCGCGGCGGAGGCGGACGTGGCGGGGGCGAGAAGGGCCAGCGACGTGAGGGTTACGGCGGAGGCCAGGGCAACAGCAGCCCGGCGAAGCGAAGTCATGGCCGGAAACCTACGCGGATTCCGCTCCGCCGGGGTGCAATTCAGGCAATCGTGACCTTGGCTACCGGATCAGCCCTTGACCTCGATCTCGGGCGAGGAGCCGGAGAGGTTGTCACCCTGGAAGTACAGGCGCCACCGGCGTTCCCCGATCTGCTTGGTGAACGTGAACCGGCCGCCCTTGGTGAGCTCGGCGGAACCGGCGTTCTGCCACTTGCCCCGGGCGTTCTCGAAGTAGATGCTGACCGACCCCTTCGAGTAGCTGGTCCAGCGGTCGTCCGGTTTCTTGCCCCAGACCACGCGTTCCAGCCGGCCGGTGAGCTTGCGGCCGTGCTCGATCCTGCTGACCTTCACGTCCTGCAGCCGGGTGGCCCGCTTGATCCTCCAGGTGGCGGTGCAGGTGTCCTGCTCGCCGTCGCTGCGGCGCACCCGCTGCACCTCGCCCTGGTGGGCCCCGGCGTCGGAGTTCTTGTACAGCTCGGGGCCGATCTCGGCGAAGCTGCCGTCGCCGTCCACCTCGGTGTCGTAGACGTACAGGCCCAGTTCGGGCAGCTCGTAGGTGAACTCGGTGGCGGAGGGGACGTTGAAGTCGACCGTCTTGGTCTTGGCCCCGACGATGGTGCCGCGGGGGCGCAGGTCGCAGGTGGTGGTCTGGGCAGAGGCGGTCCCGGCCGACCCGATCAGGGTCAGCGGGACGAGGACGGCTGCGGCCACGATGCCGGCCGCGGGCTTGCGCAGCGAGATCATCCTCCGAGAGTAGGCGCCCGGGTACCGCTCCGGCGGTGGTTCGGGTCTCGACCGAACAGAGGACGTCGGTGAGCGGTTTGGTGGTGGGGTGCGGGAGGGCCCGTACCCCACCGGGTCAGCGAGTGATCGACTTGGAGGTGCGGGGGGCAACGGTGGCGGTACCGGCGTAGGTGACCCGCCACGTCCGCTTGCCCAGCTTCTTCGTGACCTTGAACTTGCCGCCGGCCGTGGTCTTCACCGTGGCGGTGGTGACCCACTTGCCGCTCTTGGCCTTGTACTGCACGGCGACCTTCTGGCCCACGGCGGGCTGCCACGGCTCGACCGCGCCGAAGACGATCTGCCTGAGCGTGCCCGAGACCTGACGCTTGGTGCCGGTCTTCTTCACCGCGACGGTGACCGCCGAGCCCTGCATCAGGCTGAACGCGGGCTCGCAGACGGTGGAGTCACCGGTCTCGTCCAGCAGGGCGATCGTCGCGGTGCGCTTCCCGGCGTTCTGCGGGTACAGCGCCTGGGGTGAGATCGTCGCCCGGGGGTTCTCGTCGTCGGCGTCGAAACGCAGGTCACGGGTGACGTCGGCGGCCCAGTAGGGGAAGTCGGACTTCACGTCGAGCTTCACCGTCTTCGGCCGGTCGTAGACCGTGACCGAGTTCGGGGTGATCGAGCAGGGGGCGTCGGCCGCACCGGCCGGGGAGGCGGGGGCCAGCACGACCAGCGAGGTGACCACGGCCGCAGTGACCAGACCGGCGGTGGCCCGGCGGATGTTCTTCATGATCGCCGAAGATAGGTTCGAAAGCCCTCGGACGCGGCCGTTTCCGGTGAACATGACCCAGAACACAACGGGCTTGGAGATCGCGGCCGGCCCGGGGGTTCTCCGGGCCGACCGCGAAGTCTGGTGCAGAACTGCTGCTGATCAGGTCTGTGCCTGATCGGCTCAGTCCTTCGGGATACCGACCCGCACGTCCGGAGCACCGAGCCGGGCGGCGTCGGCGGTCTGGTCGTCGGGCTGCTTCTGCGACTCGATCTCGGCCGCCACCCGCTTCTGGTAGTGCTCCACCTCGCGGGCGACCTGCTCCGGACCCCAGCCCAGCACCGGGGCCACCAGTTCGGCGACCTCGGAGGCGGCCTGGTGCCCACGGTCCGGCACCTCGATCGAGAGCCGGGTGCGCCGGGCCAGGATGTCGTCCAGGTGCTGGGCGCCCTCGTGCGAGGCCGCGTAGACGATCTCGGCCTTCAGGTACTCCGGCCCGCCGGCCAGCGGCTCGGCCAGTTCCGGCCGTTCCTGGATCAGGTCGAGCAGCTGGGTGTAGAGGCTGCCGTAGCGGTTGAGCAGGTGCTCGAGCACATGCACCCGCAGCCCGGCCCGCTTCGCGATCTGGGCCCGGTTGTTCCAGGCCGCGAAGTAGCCGTCGGCCCCGATCAGCGGCACCTTCTCGGTGATCGACCCGGCAACCTTGCGCTCCAGGCCGTGCACCGCGTTGTCGACCGCGTCCTTGGCCATCACCCGGTAGGTGGTGTACTTCCCGCCGGCGATCACGGTCAGACCGCGGACCGGGCTGGCCACCGCGTGCTCCCGGGAGAGCGTGCTGGTCGACTCGTCCTCCCCGGCCAGCAGCGGCCGGAGCCCGGCGTAGACGCCGACGACGTCCTCCCGGGTGAGTGGGTCGGCCAGCAGCGCGTTGGCGTGGTCGAGGAGGTAGTCGATGTCGGTCTGGCTGGCGGCCGGGTGGGCCTTGTCCAGGTTCCAGTCCGTGTCGGTCGTGCCGATCACCCAGTGGCTGCCCCGCGGGATGATGAAGAGCAGGCTCTTCTCGGTCCGGTGGATGATGCCGGTACGGCTGTTGATCCGGTTGCGCGGGACCACCAGGTGCACGCCCTTGGAGGCGCGCACCCGGAACGACCCGCGGCCGCCGACCATCTCCTGGATCTCGTCGGTCCACACCCCGGCCGCGTTGATCACGTGCTGGGCGCGGATCTCGAACTCCTTGCCGGACTCCAGATCCCGGGCGACCACGCCGATCACGCGGTCGTCCTCACGCAGGAACCGTTCCACCCGGGTGCTGTTGGCGATCGCCGCACCGTAGGAGGCCGCCGTACGGGCGATCATCATGGTGTGCCGAGCGTCGTCCACCTGGCCCTCGTAGAACGAGATCGCCCCGGTGATCTCCGCACGCTTGCCGGAGGGGAACGACTCGGCCGCCTTGGCCCGGCGCATGTACCGCATGTGGTGCGGCACGCCCCGGCCCGAGCCCATGACGTCGTACACACCCATGCCCAGGGACACGTAGGCGTGGTCGAACGGCTTGGTCAGCGGGTAGATGAACTCCACCGGGTGGACGAGGTGCGGGGCGAGGGTCTCCAGGTTCAGCGACCGTTCCTTCAGCGCCTCGAACACCAGCGCGAAGTTGAGCTGCTCCAGGTAGCGCAGACCACCGTGGAACAGTTTGGTCGACCGGCTGGAGGTGCCCGCCGCGTAGTCCCGCATCTCGACCAGACCGGTGCTCAGACCGCGGGTGACGGCGTCCAGCGCCGCACCGGCGCCGACCACCCCACCCCCGATCACCAGGACGTCGAGTTCCTCCTCCGCCAGCCTGGCCAGTGCGGCTTCGCGTCCGGCCGGGCTGAACGGTTCCTGCGCGGTGCTCATTCCACTTCCACCCATCCTGTCGTCCGGTCCACGGCCTTCTTCCAGCCCGCGTAACCGCTGGTGCGCTGCTCCTCGGACCACTCCGGGCTCCAGCGCTTCGACTCGTTCCAGTTCTGCCGCAGCTCGTCGGTGTTCTGCCAGAACCCGACGGCCAGGCCGGCCGCGTAGGCCGCCCCGAGCGCCGTGGTCTCGGCGACCACCGGGCGGCTCACGGGCACGTCCAGGATGTCCGCCTGGAGCTGCATGCACAGCTCGTTAGCGGTCACCCCGCCGTCCACCTTGAGCACCTCGAGCTTCACACCCGAGTCCGCCTCCATCGCGTCCGACACGTCCTTGCTCTGGTAGCAGATCGACTCCAGCGTGGCCCGGGCCAGGTGCGCGTTGGTGTTGTACCGCGACATACCGACGATGGCCCCGCGGGCGTCACTGCGCCAGTAGGGAGCGAACAGGCCGGAGAAGGCCGGCACGAAGTACATGCCGCCGGAGTCCTTGACGCTGCGGGCCAGGGTCTCGATCTCGGAGGCGCCCGAGATGATGCCGAGCTGGTCGCGCAGCCACTGCACGGCCGAGCCGGTGACCGCGATCGAGCCCTCCAGCGCGTAGACCGGGGCCTCGTCGCCGAACTTGTAGCAGACCGTGGTGAGCAGGCCGTTCTTCGAGCGGACGAGCTCGTTGCCGGTGTTCAGCAGCAGGAAGTTGCCGGTGCCGTAGGTGTTCTTGGCCTCGCCCGCGGCGAAGCACACCTGGCCCACCATGGCGGCCTGCTGGTCGCCGAGGATGCCGGAGATCGGGATGCCGTGGAAGCCGCTGGGGCTGACCACCTCGCCGTACCAGGACGGCTCGGACGACGGCTTGATCTCCGGGAGCATCTGCCGGGGGATGTTGAAGAACGACAGCAGTTCGTCGTCCCAGTCCAGCGTCTCGAGGTTCATCAGCATGGTGCGGCTGGCGTTGGTCACGTCGGTGACGTGCTTGCCGCCGTTCACCCCGCCGGTCAGGTTCCAGACCAGCCAGCTGTCGGTGTTGCCGAAGATCGCGTCGCCCTTCTCGGCGTCCTCACGGGCGCCCGGGACGTTCTCCAGGATCCACTGGATCTTGCCGGCCGAGAAGTAGGTGGCCGGCGGGATGCCCGCCTTCTGCCGGATCACGTCGCCCTTGCCCTCACGGTCCAGGGCCGAGGCGATCCGGTCGGTGCGGGTGTCCTGCCAGACGATCGCGTTGTAGTACGGGCGGCCGGTCTTCTTGTTCCAGACCACCGTGGTCTCACGCTGGTTGGTGATACCCAGCGCGGCCAGGTCCGAAGGCTGCAGGCCCAGGCCGTTGAGCGTGTTGGTCATCACCGACCGGGTGCGCTCCCAGATCTCCACCGGGCTGTGCTCCACCCAGCCGGCCTGGGGCAGGATCTGCTCGTGCTCGAGCTGGCTCTTGCCGCGCTCGTTGCCCGCGTGGTCGAAGAGCATGAACCGGGTCGACGTGGTGCCCTGGTCGATCGCACCGATGAGGTCTGCCATGACTTACAGCTCCTTTGCCTGGGCAGGGGTGGTTTCGTCGGCCTTGGGCAGGAAGATCTGCAGGCCGTACTTGTACAGGGCGCCGCCGACGAGACCGCCGATGATCGGGCCGACGATCGGGACCCAGAAGAACAGGTCTCCGTTCTGATCTCGCATCGCGGTGCCGTAACCGGTGAAGAACGAGGCCAGACGCGGGCCGAAGTCGCGGGCCGGGTTGATCGCGTAGCCGTCGAGCGTGCCCCAGGCCATCCCGATCGCGACCACCAGCAGGCCGACGAACAGCGGGGTGAGGTTGGCCAGCGGCGGGGAGTTGCGGGAGTCGGTGATCGCGAAGACCAGGAAGACCAGGATCGCGGTACCGATGATCTGGTCGCGCAGGGCGCCGCCCTGGCCGACCGGCAGGGTCCCGTTGCCCGGAAGGGTCGAGAAGATGCCCTGGGTGGCAATGGTGTGGCCGGGGTCCACGGCGGCAATCACGTCGGTGTAGTTCCAGCGCACGATCAGCGCGGCCAGGAAGGCACCGACGGTCTGGGCCGCGATGTAGGGCGCGACCTTGGCCCAGGAGAAGCCCTGGTAGGCGGCCAGGGCGATGGTGACCGCGGGGTTCAGGTGGGCGCCGCTGATCTTGCCGGCGGCGAAGATGCCCAGCATGACGCCGAAGCCCCAGGCCCAGGTGATGCTGTCGTGGTCACCGATCCCGCCGGCGACCACCTGGGCGACCACGCCGACCCCGAAGAGGATCAGGATGAAGGTTCCGAAGAACTCGGCGGCCAGTTCACCGGTGAGACCGGGGACCCTGGGGGCCGGGGAGGGAAGGTTGGGCGGATTCTTGTCCGCTGCGGTCGTGCGACCGGCTGCGCGTGCCGTCTTTGGCATGGCGTCACCCTTGTCCGATGAATGTTGCCCTGATGTTTCCGGGTCCCTCGAAGCTATGAAGACCCAGGCCACGGCAACAACGCTCGCCCGTCGACATTGTCGAACATGTGTTGACCGGTCTACGTTGGCCGGATGCCGGGCTCGATCCAGTCCATCGAGCGTGCCGCCGCGATCCTGAAGCTGCTCGCCGCGGCGCCGGCTCCGCTGCGCCTGAGTGAGATCAGTTCAGCCGTTCAGCTCTCCCGCGGCACGGCGCACGGCATCCTGCGCACCCTGGGCGACGTGGGCTTCGTCGAGCAGGACCGGATCACCGGCCGCTACCTGATCGGCGACGGCCTGTTCGCGCTGGGCGGCCGCCCGGTCGACCCGAACGAGCTGCGGGCCCGCAGCATGAACTGGGCCGACCCGCTGGCCGCGCGCAGCGGTGAGGCGGTGCGGGTGGTGGTGCCCGAGGGGGCCGACGCGCGGGTGGTCCACTACGTCTTCCGCCCGGACCACTCCAGCCAGAAGGCCGACGTCGGGGCGCTGCTGCCCGGGCACGCCACCGCGCTGGGCAAGGTGCTGCTGGCCTTCCACCCGACCGCCGCCCAGACCCTGACCGACGACGCCCTGACCCCGTACACCAGCCGCACCATCGCCACCCGGGCCCGGCTGGCGGCCGAGCTGACGCAGATCCGGCGCCAGGGCTGGGCGGTGTCGGCCGGTGAGTACGCGATGGACACGGCCGGCCTGGCGGCCCCGCTGACCGGGGTGGGCGGGCTGGTGGTCGGCGCGATCGGCATCCACGGTGCTCTGGACCGGCTCTGCGACTCCGCGGGGGCGCCCCGCCCCCGGCTGCTCGCCCTGGTCCAGGAATGTTCCCGGGCCGTCGGGCGCGAACTCACAACCCCGAGGACACAGGCGTGAAGCCACGTTTCGTGATGGCGATCGACCAGGGCACGACCAGCACCCGGGCGATCCTGTTCGACCACGGCGGCCAGCTGGTCGCCGTGCACCAGCTCGAGCACCACCAGTACTTCCCGAAACCGGGCTGGCTGGAACACGATCCGCTGGAGATCTGGCGCAACGTGGAGAAGGTGGTGAAGCGGGTGCTGGCCGACGTGGGGGCCAGCGCCCACGACATCGCCGCGGTCGGGATCGCCAATCAGCGCGAGACGATCGTGGTCTGGGAGCGCGAGAGCGGCCGGCCGGTGCGCCGGGCGATCGTCTGGCAGGACACCCGCACCGACGCCATGGTCGACGAGATGGTGCACCGGCCCGGCGCCGAGCGGATCCCCGCGCTCACCGGCCTGCCGCTGGCCTCGTACTTCAGCGCCCCGAAGATGCGCTGGATCCTCGACCAGACGCCCGGGCTGCGGGAGCGGGCCGAACGCGGCGAGGTGCTCTTCGGGACGATGGAGTCCTGGCTGATCTGGAACCTCACCTCCGGTGTCCACGTCACCGACGTGACCAACGCCAGCCGCACCCTGCTGATGAACATCCGCTCGCTGCAGTGGGATCCGGAGTTGCTGGAGTTCTTCGGCATCCCCGAGGCGGTCCTGCCGGAGATCCGCGGCTCGCTGGAGACGTACGGCACCGGGCACGGCGCCCTGGAGGGAGTACCGATCGCGGCTGCGCTGGGCGACCAGCAGGCGGCCCTGTTCGGGCAGACCTGTTTCGGTGCGGGCGAGGGAAAGTGCACCTACGGCACCGGCAGTTTCCTGCTGCTGAACACCGGTACCGAACTGGTCGCCTCCACCCACGGGCTGCTCACCACGGTGGCCTACCAGGTGGCCGGGGAGCCGGCGCACTACGCGCTGGAGGGCTCGATCGCGATCACCGGTTCGCTGGTGCAGTGGTTCCGCGACGGCCTCGGGCTGATCTCCAGCGCGGCCGAGATCGAGACCCTGGCCCGCACGGTGGACGACAACGGGGGCTGCTACATCGTGCCGGCGTTCTACGGTCTGTTCGCCCCGCACTGGCGGCCCGAGGCCCGGGGCGTGATCGCGGGCCTGACCAGTTACATCACCCGCGGGCACCTGGCCCGGGCGGTGCTGGAGTCGACCGGCTGGCAGACTCGCGAGGTGCTGGACGCGATGAACGCCGACTCCTCGCTGCGGCTGCAGGCGCTGAAGGTGGACGGTGGGATGACCTCGGACAACCTGCTCATGCAGTTCGTCGCCGACGTCCTCGACGTGCCGGTGGTGCGCCCGATGGTGGCCGAGACCGTCTCGCTCGGAGCCGGTTACGCCGCCGGGCTGGCTGTCGGCTACTGGTCGGACCTGGAGGGGCTGAGGCGCAACTGGCACCTGGCCGCGCAGTGGTCGCCGGCGATGGACCCGCGGCGCCGCGAGTCGGAGTACCGGAACTGGACCCACGCCGTCGAACTCACCCTGGACTGGACCAGCAAGACCGCCCGGCCGGGCCCGCGGACCGACGTGAAGCCGGGATGAAGAGCAGCGTCCGGGAGCGTGAACATTACGCCCGTAGCGGCATTCTCGAGGACATCTCCGGGCGCGGCCCTGAGCGGTCCGGGCTCCGGGAATTGGTACTGTTCCGGCGATCCGAAGCAGTCCGGGGCCCGATCGGGGCCGGTTAGGGTTAGGTCAGCCTGACCGGAGGCCGATCCATGGTGTCGGGCTGGCAGCGTCAGCCCAGCGTTCGTGCGGTCCGGGTGGGGGAACTCCGGGGACTCGCGAGCAGCGACGACGGAAGGCCGGACCGGCGGTGAGGCGATCATGACCAGCAACACGTGGCGATTCGAGCTGCGCCCGGGCCGCGGGAAACCGGGGCCGGGCGAGGCCGGGGGAGACGACCGCCTGCGGGGGGTCACCCGGCGGCTCACCGCCCGGCGCAGCGAGCGGCACCGAGGCGAACCGTGGCGGGACTGGGCGGCGATCGGGCTGCTGATCCACGCCCAGATGCTCACCGTGGCCGTGCTGGACCCGGGCTGGCCCTGGCTCCTGCTGGCCGCCCTGCCGCTGAGCCTGACCTTCGCCACCGGCACCCTGACCATCCTGCACGACGCCGGCCACCGCCGGTTCTCCCGCCGGACCTGGCCGAACGTCTGGGCCGTGCAGACCGCGATCCCGCTGGGCTTCTTCGTGCAGCACTGGACGCTGAAGCACCGCGTGCACCACCGCTCCTCGCAGGTGTACCCGCTCGACGAGGCCACCCGGAACACCACGATCCGGATGCACCCGGGCGTCGAGCGCCGGCCCCACCACCGCTACCAGCACCTCTACGCCTGGTTCCTCTACGCGCTGGTCTGGGTGGGCGAGCTGCACAGCCAGCTCACCTACGTCCGTAAGGGCAACGTCCCGGGCGTCGAGGTGCCACCGTTCCGGGTGCGGCTGGGGCAGTGGCTCTTCGAGAAGTCCTTCTGGGCGTTGGTGGTCAGCCCCTACGCGGTCCTGCTGGGCCTGGGCCGGTTCACCCTGTACTTCCTGGTGGCGATGAGCCTGAGCGCGGTGCAGGCCGCGATCGTGCTGGTGGTCGGCCACATCAACGAGGGTCTGTACGCGCCCAGCGAGCAGCCCGCCCCGCGCGACTGGTCGCGGCACCTGGTGGCCACCACCGCCTCGTTCAGCACCCGCAGCCTGCCGATGCGCTGGCTCACCGGGGGCATGACCCACCACCTGGCGCACCACCTCAAGCCGGTGGCCCCGCGGCACCAGCTGCCCGAGCTGCACACCACCGTGGTGGCCAAGGTGGTGCGGGACTCGGGTCTGCCGCTGGTCGAGTACCCGACCCTGACGTCGGCCACGATCAGCCACTACCGCAGACTGAGAGAACTGGGCCGGACCGACGGCGGCCCGCCCGTGGTGACCGGCCCGACGCCCGGCCGTCCGGCCTCGGTGCCCCGGCCCCGGTCGGCGGCCAGTAGTGAGAGAGCAGTGAGAAGCACGTGATCGAACGGTGAACACGCTGGCCATCGGGGTCGCCTTCCTGGACGCCGTGGCGTTCGGGTTGTCGACCGCCCTGATGCACCACAGCGCATCCCGGGCGCCGCAGGGGCCGGGCGGTCTCTCCGGGCTCCTCCAGCTGCTGCGGCACCTGGCCGGCCAGCCGACGTGGCTGGCCGGGATCGTCGCCAGCCTGACCGGGCTGGTGCTGCACTCGGTCGCCCTGGCCCTGGGGTCGCTGGCCGTGGTCCAGCCGATCGTGGTCACCGGGCTGGTGTTCGCCTTCGTGTTCCGCGCGGTGCTGGACCGCCGCTGGCCCGAGCCGCGGATGATGTCGTGGGTCGTGCTGGTGGCTGCGGGCATCGCGGTGTTCCTGGTCGGGGCGCACAGCAGCGAGAGCTCGGGGCACTTCACGGCGAGCTCGGCGCTGTGGTTCGTCGCGGTGGCCGGCACGGTCGCGGCGCTCACCTGGTGGCTGGCCACCCGGGTGGAGGTGCAGCGGGCCGGGCTGCTGATGGGCATCGCCGGCGGCCTGCTGTTCGGCATGATCGCCTCGATGATCAAGGTGGTCACCTCGTCCGACGGGGTCTGGGACGCGCTCACCACCTGGCCGATCTACGCGCTGGCGGGTCTGGGGGCGGCGGCCTTCCTGAGCAACCAGTACGCCTACAACCGGGCCCCGCTGTCGCACTCGCTGCCGGTGCTCAACGTGATCAACCCGGTGGTCGCGGTCACCTTCGGCATCGTGGTGTTCGACGAGGCCCCCAGCTCCGACCCGGCCCTGCTCACCCTGGAGCTGGTCGGCCTGGTCATGGTGCTCACCGGGGTGGCCTTCCTGGCCCGCGAGGAGCACGAGGACACGACCGGCGACGGCCCGGCCGACGCCCCGCCCACCGAGCCGGTTCTGCCCCCGCCGGCCCCTCTGGGTGAACCCCGGACCGCCGCCGACCCCCTGCTGAGCTAGACCTCAGGCTCGCGGGGCGTACATGATCACCGCGACCCCGACCAGGCAGATCGCCGCCCCGACCAGGTCGAACCGGTCGGGGCGGTAACCGTCCACCAGGGCACCCCAGGCCAGCGAACCGGCGATGAACACCCCGCCGTAGGCAGCCAGGATCCGGCCGAACTCGGCGTCCGGCTGCAGGGTGGCGACCACGCCGTAGAGGCCCAGCGCCACCACCCCGGCGCCCACCCAGAGCACGCCCCGGTTCTCCCGCAGCCCCTGCCAGACCAGCCAGGCCCCGCCGATCTCGGCGACGGCGGCCAGGGCGAAGAGCAGGAGGGAGCGAGTGACGGTCACGGGGTGAACCTAGTGGCCGACGAGTTCGGTCGCGGCCTGGGTCAGCTCCCCGAGTGCCTGACCGATGAGCTCGGGCAGAGAGCGCTTCTGCCCCGGCTCGGCCCAGCGGTCGAAAGCATCGTGCAGGGCACGAACTGCGACATCAGCGGCCACTCCCGCCGTCGCCGCCGGCACCTGTCGCTCCAGCAGGGCACCTTCCAGAGCCGCGGTCAGAAGAGCCCGCTTGTAGGCGGAGCGCTCACGCAGATCCGGGTGGGAGGCGACGACGGCGTTCAGTCGAGCTGTCGGTGCCTGTCGCTCCACCGGGAAGACGGCCGCGAGTTCAGTGACCGCCGCGGCAGCGACCGCCAACGCGCCGGCCCCCTTCGGGCCCCGGGACACGCTGTCGCGCAACAGTTCCACGAACTCGGCCTGACCGGCGAACAGCACCTCGCGCTTGTCGGCGAAGTGCCGGAAGAACGTCATTTTGGAGACCCCGGCCTGTGCGGCGATCTGCAGGACGGTGGTGGCCTCGTAGCCGTTGGCGGCGAAGAGCTCCACCGCGGCGTCGATCAGCTTCAGACGCGTGTTCGGTTCCCAGCGGCCCATGCCGACAGCCTAGGTGATGTGACTCGGTCACGTTGCCGGTGCTACTTTGATGTTACTCAGTCACATCAAGGAGGACAGCAATGCGCGTTTTCGTCACCGGGGCCAGTGGGCACATCGGCTCCGCAGTTGTCTCCGAACTCGTCGGGGCGGGGCACGAGGTGGTGGGCTCGGCCCGTTCCGGCGCGGCCGAGAAGAAGATTCGTGAGCTGGGGGCCCTGGCCTGGCGCGGTTCGCTCGACGACTTCGGCCGGCTCTCCGGGGCCGCGGCCGACGCCGATGCGGTGATCCACCTGGCCTTCGACAACGACCTGATGATGGCCGGCGACTTCGCCGGGGCCGTGTCCAACGACCGGGCCCGGGTGCAGGCGCTGGGGCAGGCCCTGGCCGGCACCGGCAAGGCGCTGCTCGGGATCGGCATGCAGCGCACCGGCGATCCGAAGGCCGACGCCACGATCGCGGCCAACCCCCGCAACGAGGTCACCCAGCTGATCGCGGACCTGGCCCGGCAGGACATCCGCACCGCGACCTTCGCCATCCCCCCGGTCACCCACAGCGAGGCCGACCGGGCCGGGTTCGTCCCCCTGCTGATCGGCATCGCCCGTCGCACCGGGGTCTCCGGTTATCCGGGTGAGGGCGAGAACACCTGGCCGGCCGCGCACACCCGGGATGTGGCCACGTTGTACCGGCTGGCCCTGGAGAAGGAGGTACCCGCAGGCACCCAGTTGTACGCGGCCACCGAGGCCGGTGTGCGGCTGCGCGACATCGCCGAGGTGATCGGCCGACAGCTCGGCCTGCCGGTCCGCAGCATCCCGTCGGAGCAGGTGGCCGAGCACTTCGCCGGCTTCCCGTTCGTCGGGATCGACTTCACCATGCCCAACGGGGCCACCCGTGAGCTGCTCGGCTGGAACCCCGCGCACCCGGGCCTGCTGGCCGATCTGGAGCAGGGTCACTACTTCGGGCACTAGGTTGATCCGATGAGTCCCTGGGACATCGCCGAGGCCTTCGTGGTCTTCGACGCCCAGGACTCCGGGTGCCTGTCGTGGGGAGTGGAGCACGAGGGGCAGCGCTGGTTCGTCAAGACCGCACGCGAACCGCGGGCCCAGGCCGGGCTCGCCCGGGTGGCGGCACTGCACGCCGTGGTCCGGCACGAGGTCGTCGTGCGACCAGAGCTTGTCCTCGACGGCACGGACGGCAGCACCCTGGTCTATCCGTGGCGTGAGGGTGAGGTGCTGAACCGGGCCACCACCGCCGGTTCCGATCGCCGTGCCCTGCTCCGCCTGCAGCAGGGGCCGCCGGAGCGAGCTCAACGGGCGGTCGAGCAGGTGCTGGAGGCCCACCTCGCGGTGGCCGCCGCCGGGTGGGTCACCTGCGACCTGTACGACGGGTGCCTGCTGTACGACGAGACCGACGGCCGGCTCAGCCTGATCGATCTCGACGAGTACCGTCCGGGCCCGTTCGTGCTGGACTCCGACCGGTTACCCGGGTCGACCCGCTACATGGCCCCGGAGGAGTTCACCCGCGGCTCGCTCATCGACCAGCGCACCAGCGTGCACGCGCTGGGCCGGGTGGCCCAGCACCTGCTGGACGGGCCGCAGGGCTGGCGCGGCAGCCCGGCCCAACGGGCCGTCGTCACCCGGGCCACCCAGCCCGACCCCGACCAGCGCTATCCGGGCGTGCCGGAACTGGTCGCCGACTGGCGCCGCGTCATCGGTGACTGAAGCGCGTCCTCAAATCGAGAAGCAGTCAGAGACTGACGGCGAGCAGCGACCCGGCGTCGTCGGGGGCGCTGGCCCCCGAGCGCAGAGAAGCGGTGAGCGCGAGCTCGACCGGCACGGTCAGCGGCTCGAACCCGGCCGCGCGGATCGGCCCGGCGGGCGCCCCCTGCTCCAGGCACATCACCGGCATGCCGGTCTCGTCGACCACCGGCAGCGCTGCGGCGAGCAGGTCGCCCAGCACCTCCTCGTCGCCCGGGGCGTGCAGCGGCATCAGCAGCCAGTGCATGTCCGGGGCACCGGCCAGGGCCGCGAGCTCGGTGATGTCGGTGTGGTCGGGCAGGCCCGGCAGCAGGCCCAGCTCCAGCCGCAGGGCACCCTCCAGACGGTGCTGGGTGCCGAAGCCCCCGGCCGGGACGGTGGGCGGGAAGATCACCACAGCGGCCCGGACCTCGCCGTCGTCGTCGGCCACCCAGAACTCACCGTGCTCCAGCCCGACGTGCGTGAGCATCAGCCGGGTGGCCGTGGTCAGGTCGTCGTCGGACACGCCCCCCGGCAGCGGCCAGTCGGCCAGCGAGGGGGAACGCAGCATGCGGGAGACGGCCGGAATGTCCACGAGCTGGGCGCGGCGGACGGTCCAGGTGCGTTCGGGCCGCAGCTCGGGCCGCACTGCCGGAGCCGATCCTGACTGGGTCATGTCCTGGTAACTGCTGCGGCCTGCGCCGGGGTTCCGCACTTCGCGTTCGTTCACCATCTGTACTTCCGTCCGTTCCATCTGCCGGGTCCGGACTGGACCGGCTTCGGGCACGGCGCAAGACGCTAGCCCACCGGCGTCGCGACGCGCCCGGCCCGCGCCGGGCGTGCCGCGGGAATGACCCGAGGGGGCAAGTAGTTGCTCAAGCAACGATCTATTCGAGAGGATGTCCCCAGCACCGGTGACATCCAGCTGAGCAGGGAGTTCGTGATGCAGTTCGGAGTTTTCACGGTCGGCGACGTGACGCCGGACCCGACCACCGGCCAGGAGCCGACCGAACGCGAGCGGATCAAGGCCATGGTGCGGATCGCCCAGAAGGCCGAAGAGGTCGGGCTGGACGTCTTCGCCACCGGCGAGCACCACAACCCGCCGTTCGTGCCCTCGTCACCGACCACCATGCTCGGCTTCGTCGCGGCCACCACCGAGAAGCTGATCCTGAGCACCTCGACCACGCTGATCACCACGAACGACCCGGTGAAGATCGCCGAGGACTACGCGATGCTGCAGCACCTGGCCGACGGCCGGGTCGACCTGGTGATGGGGCGCGGCAACACCGGCCCGGTCTACCCCTGGTTCGGCCAGGACATCCGGCAGGGCATCCCGCTGGCGGTGGAGAACTACTCGCTGCTGCACAAGCTGTGGCGCGAAGAGGTGGTGGACTGGGAGGGCAAGTTCCGCAGCCCGCTCAAGGGGTTCACCGCCACCCCGCGCCCGCTCGACGGCCTGCCGCCGTTCGTCTGGCACGGCTCGATCCGCAGCCCGGAGATCGCCGAGCAGGCCGCCTACTACGGTGACGGTTTCCTGCACAACCACATCTTCTGGCCCAAGGAGCACACCACCCGGATGGTGCAGTTCTACCGTCAGCGGTTCGCGCACTACGGCCACGGCACCGCCGAGCAGGCGATCGTCGGCCTGGGCGGGCAGTTCTTCATGCGCCGGAACTCGCAGGACGCGGTGAAGGAGTTCCGTCCCTACTTCGACAACGCGCCGGTCTACGGGCACGGGCCCTCGATGGAGGAGTTCACCTCGCAGACCCCGCTGACCGTCGGCAGCCCGCAGCAGGTGATCGAGCGGACGCTGAGCTTCCGCGAGTACGTCGGCGACTACCAGCGTCAGCTGTTCCTGATCGACCACGCCGGCCTGCCGCTCAAGACCGTGCTCGAGCAGCTCGATCTGCTGGGAGAGATCCTGCCCACCCTGCGGGCCGAGTTCGCCGCCCGTCGCGCCCCGGGCACCCCGGACGCGCCCACCCACGCCAACCGCCTCGCTGCGCTGCAGCGCGAGCAGTCGCTCGCAACCGTTGGGGAGTAAGTCATGACCTCGCTGGTCGTCATCAGCGCCGGGCTGAGTCAGCCCTCGTCCACCCGCCTCCTGGCCGACAAGCTGTCCTCGGCCGTGGTGCGCGAGCTGGCCGAGGTGCCCGAGGTCACCGTGCTGGAACTGCGCGACCTGGCCCACGACATCACCAACAACCTGCTCACCGGCTTCCCCGCGCCGGCGCTGCGGGCCGCGGTGGACGCGGTCACCGCGGCGGATGCGGTGATCGCGGTGACCCCGATCTTCAGCGCCTCCTACAGCGGGTTGTTCAAGTCGTTCTTCGACGTGCTCGACCCCGAGGCGCTGGAGGGCAAGCCGGTGCTGATCGGCGCGACCGGTGGCTCGTCCCGGCACTCGCTGGCGCTGGAACACGCTCTGCGGCCGCTGTTCAGCTACCTGCGGGCGGTGGTGGTGCCCACGGCGGTGTACGCGGCCAGCGAGGACTGGGCCTCCGAAGGTGAGGGTGAGCTGGGTGGCCGGGTGGAGCGGGCCGGACGTCAGCTGGCGGCCCTGATGAGTGGCGCCTCCACCTCGTCCGGTGGAGCGAAAGATCCCTTCGCCGAAGTGATCCCGTTCGCCGAGATGCTGAAGGCCCAGGGGCAGTGAAACATTGGTGCCCACAAACGTCATAAATTGAAGACGTTTGTGGGCACCGTTGTTCTGCCGGTCACCTCAGCGGGGTGGCATCCGGATCGCGCCGTCCATGCGCACCGTCTCGCCGTTGATGTAGTCGTGGTCGACGAGCATCAGGGCCAGCTTGGCGTACTCGTCGGGCCGGCCCAGCCGATTCGGGAAAGGCACCGCGGCGGAAAGACCTTCGAGGTACTCCTCGGTGACCCCGGCCAGCATCGGGGTCTCGATCGTGCCCGGGGCGATGGTGTTCACCCGGATCCCGTACTGCGCGAGGTCGCGGGCCGCAGGCAGGCACAGGCCGACCACGCCGCCCTTCGAGGACGAGTACGCCGCCTGACCGACCTGGCCCTCGAACGCGGCCACCGAGGCGGTGTTGATGATGACCCCACGCTGGCCACCGGCGTCCGGTTCGGTCCGGGCGATCTGCTCGGCCGCGTAGGTGAGCACGGTGAACGTGCCGATCAGATTGACCTGCACCACCTTGGTGTAGAGGGCAATGTCGTGACGACCCTTCTTACCCAGAATCCGTGCCGCAGAACCAATTCCGGCGCAGTTCACGACGGTGCGCAGGGGTTCTCCGGCCGCGGCCCGGGCAACGGCCGCCTCCACCTCGTCCGGGGCGGTGACGTCCACCTCCAGGTAGGTGACCCCGTCGATCTCGGGTGCCTTCTCCACCGCCGAGGGCAGGTCGAGACCGTAGACCCGGGCGCCGTTGGCGGCCAGTGCCGCAGCGGTGGCGTTGCCCAGGCCGGAGGCGGCGCCGGTGACGACGGCGGCGGTGCCGGTGATCTGCATCAGGATCCTTCCGCGATGTGGATCTTTCCCTTGGTGTCGGCGAGGGCCCGCCCGATCACCATCCGCTGGATCTGGTTGGTGCCCTCGAAGATCTGCATCACCTTGGCCTCGCGCATGTAGCGCTCCAGCGGGAAGTCGCGGGTGTAGCCGTAACCGCCGAGGACCTGCACCGCGTCGGTGGTGACCCGCATGGCGTTGTCGGTGGCGACCAGCTTGGCGATCGAGGCCTGGCGGGTGAACGGAAGGCCCAGGTCGCGGCGTCGGGCGGCGGCCAGGTAGGCGGCCCGGGAGACCTCCACCGCGGCCGCCATGTCGGCGAGCAGGAAGCTCAGGCCCTGGTGCTCGATGATGGCCCGGCCGAAGGTCTCGCGCTGCCCGGCGTACTCGACCGCGGCGTCGAGGGCGGCCTGGGCCAGGCCGGTGGCCACCGCGGCGATCCCCAGACGGCCCGAGTCCAGGCCCTTCAGAGCAATTTTCAGCCCGTCGCCCTCGGCCCCGAGACGGCGCTCGGCCGGGATCCGGACGTCGGTGAGCCGGATCGCGGTGGTGTGCGAGGCGGTCAGGCCCATCTTGCGCTCGGGCGGATCGGCCTCCAGGCCGGGAGTGCCGGCCGGGACGAGAAAGCAGGAGATGCCGTTCTTCTCGTCCGAGGTGCGGGCCATGATCTTGTAGAAGTCGGCCTGCCCGCCGTGCGTGGTCCAGGCCTTCACGCCGTTCAGCACGTAGTCGTCGCCCCTGCGCACGGCAGTGGCGCGCAGGGCGGCCGGGTCGGAGCCGGCGTGCGGTTCGGACAGACAGTAGGCGCCGAGCTGCTCACCACCGAGCAGGTCGGGCAGCCAGTCCTTCTTCTGCTGGGGCGTGCCGAACTCGGCCAGGCCGAAGCAGGAAAGGGCGTGCACGCTGACGCCCACCCCGACGCTGGCCCAGACCGTGGCGATCTCCTCCAGCACCTGGAGGTAGACCTGGTAGGGCTGTTCGCCGCCGCCGTACTCGGCCGGGTAGGGCAGGCCGAGCAGGCCGGCCCGGCCCAGGACGCGGAAGACCTCGCGCGGGAAGGTCTCTTCGGCCTCGTGGGCGTCGACCAGGGGGGCCAGGTGTCTCGCGGCGATCTGCCGGGTGAGGGCGACGAGGTCGGCGGCCTCGGCATTCGGCACAACGCGTTCCGCAGGCACCGGCAGACCTCCCCGTCGAGACAGCAGACCTGTCAGTATGCCGTCTCGATCGGGTCAGGTCACTGCTTGAGCGGACCCGGCCGTGACCTCAGCCGGCCGGGACGAGCTCGGGGTTGTGCTTGCGCTCGGTGGAGGCCGGGAACTTCTCCAGCATCTCCGGGGTGCGGATCGGGCGGGAGACCAGGTTGCCCTTGTCGTTCGGGCACGCATTGTCAGCGAAGGTGGCGGCGCAGTCGGTGCACCAGGTGCACTCGAAGGAGCAGATCCACACGTCCGGCGAGTCGGCCGCCAGGTCGGTGTCGCAGGCTTCGCAGTTAGGTCGCAGCTCAAGCATGATCCGGACGCTAACACGCTCCGGGACAGCAATTTTCGGCCTCGATGACGCTGGCTTTACGTAGTCTCGTGATCACGCCGGAGTTTCGGGACGATAAGGTCAGATCGACGCTTTCTCAGCACTCTACGTGAAGGGTTCGGCGCGGGCCGTCGCGGACGAAACTGAAAGAATTTTCAACTCACTTAAAGTAATAACGGTGTCGGAGGGTGATCGTACGCCCATTAAGCGACGCTTGTCGGAATCAGGGGTTCCCCGGTTCCCCGGGAGACCCCTGATCCCTCCTCGTCCCGGTCAGAAGGCGCTGGCCAGCGCCCGGTTGAAGGCCGGGATGTCGCCGGGGTTGCGGCTGGTGATCAGCGGGCCCGGGCCGCTGGAGTCGACCACCACCTCCTGGTCCACCCACTGCGCACCGGCGTTACGCAGATCGGTCTGCAGGCTCGGCCAGCTGGTCACCGTGCGGCCGCGGACCACGTCCGCCTCGACCAGCGTCCACGGGGCGTGGCAGATCGCCGCGACCGGCTTGCCGGCGTCGACGAAGGCCTTCACGAAGGCCACGGCCTCGGGGTTGGTGCGCAGCGCGTCCGGGTTGGCCACGCCGCCCGGCAGCACCAGGCCGTCGTAGTCCTCCACCCCGGCCTGCGAGACCGGCAGGTCGGCGTCGAAGGTGTCGGCCTTGTCCAGGTGGTTGAAGCCCTGCACGGTCTTGCTGTCACTGCCGACGATCAGGACCGGCTGCCCGCCGTCCTGCTTCACCGCTTCCCACGGTTCGGTCAGTTCGACCTGCTCGATGCCCTCGTCGGCGACCAGGAAGGCGATCTTCTTACCGCTGAGCGACACGTGAAACTCCTCAAGGCTGATCAGGTCCGGCCCGGGTGGGGCCGGAGGTCACGAATCCGACTCTCGCCCTGGGGGGACGGTTGCGCAGGCCGAGATGCGCGCAAGGATGACGGTCATGACTGACCAGGTGGTGGAACTGCTCGTGATCGGTGGCGGCCCGGCCGGGCTCTCGGCCGTGCGGGCCTACCGGGAGGCGGGCGGCCTCGGCCGGGTGGTGCTGGTCGCGGCCGATCCGGACTCGCCCTACGAGCGTCCCCCGCTGTCGAAGGACTTCCTGCGCGGAGAGCAGGCGGAGGGTGACTTCGGGTTGCTGGACGAGGGGGAACTGGCCCGGCTCGAGGTCACCTGGGCCCGCGACCGGGTGGTCTCGGTCGACGTCGAGGCCCGTCGGGTGAGTACCCGGGAGGGCGCTGACTTCGCCTACCGGAAGTGCATTTTCGCCACCGGTGCGAACCCGGCCGACCTGCCGGTGCCGGGCGGTGAAGACAGCTCGCTGCTCCGGCTGCGCACCCTGGAAGACGGCCGCCGGCTCCGGCAGGCGGTGGCCGGGGCGAAGACGGTGGCGGTGATCGGCTCCGGCTTCATCGGCTGCGAGGCCGCCTCGTCACTGCGCCGGCTGGGGGTCGAGGTGGTGCAGGTGACGAACGAGTATGCGCCGCAGGAGAACCGGCTGGGCGACGAGGCAGCTGCCCGGATCGCCCGCTGGCTCACCGAGGACGGGGTGCACCTGGTCACCGGGGTCACGGTCACCGCGATCGAGCGTGACGCCCAGGGCGCCACCGTGCAGCTGGCCGGCCGGGAACCGGTGCGGGCCGACGAGGTTCTCCTGGCGGTCGGCGTGCGCCCGGCCTCCGACCTGGCCGCAGAGGCGGGGCTGCGGCTGCACGAGGGCCGGATCCTGGTCGACGCGCAGATGCGCACCTCGGCCGACGGGGTGCTGGCGGCCGGCGACGTGGTGCACGCCTTCAACACCGCGGCCGGGCGCGGGATCTCGGTCGAGCACTGGTTCGACGCCGAGACGATGGGCAAGATCGCGGGCCGATCGGCGGCCGGGGTCGAGGGTGCGGAATGGTCCTCCCCGCCGGGATTCTGGAGCCAGATCGGCGACCGTTGGCTGAAATACGCCGCCTGGGGCGACGGATACGTCGAGGCGCTGTACGAGGAGGGTGAGGGAGACGCCTTCACCGTCTGGTACCAGGACGAGAACGGCACCTGTGTGGGCGTTCTCACCTACAAGGCGGACGCGAACTACGACAAGGCCTTCAGCCTGCTGGGCTGAGACGCGAAGAAGGTCCGGCACCCGAGGGGGTGCCGGACCTTCTGTCGTGCCGGGAGGTGCTCAGTCGGTCGGCGAGGCCTTGCTGATCCGGATCATGTCCTCACGCTCGACCACCTTGATGCGCTCGCGGCTGTGCGGCTCGCCGAGGCTGACCTCGTGCGCGTCCAGCGAGTTCCAGCCGTCCCAGGTGGTGTAGTCGACGCCGACCAGCTCCAGGTGGGCCAGGATGTCCACGCCGTGCGGGGCGGGGTCGTCCGGGGAGACCTCCTTGAGGATGTGCTGCACGGTCTCGTTGGCGTCGGACTTGGTGTGCCCGATCAGGCCGATCGGGCCGCGCTTGATCCAGCCGGTGCAGTAGACGCCGGGCACCTGGTTACCGTTCACGTCCAGCACCCGGCCGCCGTCGTTGCTGATCACGTGGCGGGAGTGGTCGAACGGGATGTCCGGCAGGGCCGAGCTGCGGTAACCCACGGCGCGGTAGACCGCCTGGACCGGCCAGTCGGTGAACTGCCCGGTGCCGCGCACGTTCCCGTCACCGGTGAGCTCCATGCGCTCGGTGCGCAGGTTCTCGACCTTGCCGTCGCCGGAGATCTCCACCGGCGCCTCGAGGAAGTGCAGGTGCAGCCGGTGGATCTTGCCGGTCGGCTCCTTGCCCACCCAGGCGTTGAGCGTCTTCATGACCTGCTTGACGTGCTTGTCCTCGTTCGCCAGGCGCATGCTCGCCTCGTCGAACTCGAAACCCTCCGGGTGCACGACGACGTCCACGTTGGGGGAGTGGGCCAGCTCGCGCAGCTCCAGCGGGGAGAACTTCACCTGCACCGGGCCGCGACGGGCGAACACGTGGACGTCGGTGGCCTGGTTGGCCTTCAGGCCCTGGTAGACGTTGTCCGGGATCTCGGTCACGAGCATCTCGTCGGCCGTCTTGGACAGCACCCGGGCCACGTCCAGGGCCACGTTGCCGGCACCCAGCACGGCCACGCTCTGCGCGGTCAGCGGCCACTCGCGGGGCACGTCGGGGTGACCGTCGTACCAGTTGACGAAGTCGGCGGCGCCGAAGCTGCCGGGCAGGTCGGTGCCGGGGACGTCGAGGTCGCGGTCGGCGAAGGCGCCGGTGGCGAAGATGACGGCGTCGTAGTGCGCCCTCAGGTCCTCGAGCTTGAGGTCGGTGCCGTAGTTCACGTTCCCGATGAAGCGGATGTTCTCGTGGTCGAGCACCCGGCGCAGGGCCTTGATGATCTCCTTGATCCGCGGGTGGTCGGGGGCCACGCCGTATCGGACCAGGCCGTACGGGGCGGGCAGCCGCTCGAGGACGTCGATCTCGACCGGGACCTCGGACTTGGTCAGGATGTCGGCAGCGTAGATGCCCGCCGGGCCCGCACCGATCACCCCGATGCGCAGCGGACGGGGGGATGAAGTCTCTTCAGTCATGGTTAGGTCAGCCTAACCTTGATCCTATAGGAAGTGGCAACATGAAAATGGCCACACCCGTCCGTCCGTATTGCTACGGGCTGTGACCAGGGATGTTCCGAGGGTTCCGGAATCTGTCCGACAGTTGACGAAAAGTGATCGGGCACAAGCGGTCAGCTGACAACGTGCGTGGAATGTCCGCTACGCTCACGCCTCCCGGGACCACGGACGTCTTCAGTCGGTTCTGGTGATTGCCCTCACTCCCGCCCCGATGAAGCAGCCGGAGACCGGACAGATGACCAGGAACCGCCGCGTCCGTACCGCCGCCCTGGCCGCCGTGGCGCTGAGCGTGCTGGCCGCCTGCGGCTCCGACGAGGATCAGAACGCGGCGGTGGCCGACGGCCCCACCCCGGTGCGCTGGATCTACGACCACACGCCCACCTCGGCCGACCTTCCCGTGCTGGTCGGGCTGCGCGAGGGCTGGTTCTCCGAGGCTGGGCTCAAGGTGACGACCACCCCCGGGGGCAAGGTCGATCAGCTCCGCTCGGTGGCCGACGGTCGGCACGACCTGACCCTGGGCGGCGGGGTCGAACTGCTGCTCGCGCAGGCCGAGGGCCTGCCGGTGAAGGCGGTCGGGCTGGTCCAGCCGCAGGCGCTGGAGGGGCTGATCTGCCGCCCGGGCTCCAGCATCACCGCCGACAACCCGGAGAGCCTGCTCGACCGGAAGCTGGCCACGGCCGGCAACGACGCCGACGACGCGGTCTGGCAGATCTGGCGCGACCGGGAGGGCCTGCGTGGCCGGGTGAACGAGGTGGCCCCCGACGCCGGGCTGCCCCTGCTGTTCCAGGGCGTGGTCGACTGCTACCCCGAGTTCCTCACCCTGGCCCCGCTCCAGGCCGAGCAGGAGTTCGGGGCCAAGCCGGTGGTGTTCCCGTTCGCCGAGCAGGTCGGGGTGATCGGCCAGGTGCTCGACGTCAACACCGACTTCGCCGAGAAGAACCCGCAGGCGGTCTCCGGGTTCGTCGACGTCTACGCCCGGGGCATGCAGTGGGCCGTGCAGAATCCGGCCGCCGCGGTGGCGCTGATGAAGAAGACCTACCCGCAGATCGACGAGGCGGTCACGGCCAAGGAGCTGGAGGAGCTGGGCTACCACTGGGGAGCCGGCCGACAGCAGAAGAACGGCTACCTGGCCATCGATGACCGCGCCTGGCGCGGCACCGTCGAGGCGCTGACCCGGGCCGGCCGGCTGAACGAGAAGCCGGAACTGGCCGAGGTGTACACCAAGGAGTTCCTGCCGGAAAAGCCCTATCTTCCGTGATCTTGGTCGTGCTGACCGATAACGAAATGCGGTTCTGGTCGGATTCTGCCGTGGCCCGGGAAACCCCGGGACCGGCTCGGGCGGGCGCTGGGCGTGAGGCTTTGGTCGCATTGCTGCCCTCGTGGTGCATGAGCGCCGTCTGAGACTTTTGTGCGTCTCGTGGCTACCCGGTCGTACCTTGTGGGACCGGGCACGGGCCGGTGCCCGACCAACGCTGTGAAACGGACTACCGCATGCCTCATGTCGTCGTCATCAACCCGACCAGCTCGGCGGAGATCACCGCGGGGATCCAGGAGTCGCTGGACCGGGCCGCCCGCCGCTGGGGAGTCGGCGCGACCGCGGTCACCTCCTACGGCGGGCCCCGAGCGATCGAGACCGACGACGACGCCCGCGCGGCGGTCGGCCCCCTGCTGGCCACGGCCGGGCAGCACCGGGCCGACGCGTACGTGGTGGGCTGCTTCTCGGACACCGGTCTGGACGAGCTGCGGGCCGCCGCACCGGTGCCGGTGGTCGGGATCGCGGAGGCGGCGCTGATCTCGGCGATGGCGCACAGCCGGCGGATCGGCGTGGTGAGCACGCTGCCCATGGCCACCTTCCGGCACGAGCTGTACTGGGCGCGGCTCGGGGTGAGCGGCCGGGTGGTGGCCGACCTGGCGATCGGGCGCGGCGTGCTGGAGCTGGGTACGCGGGAGGCGGCGAACGCGGTGCTGTCGGCCTCGCGGGAGCTGGTCGGCCGCCGGGGGGCCGAGGCGGTGATTCTGGGCAGCGTCGGGATGGAGCGCCTGCGTGGGCCGCTGGCCGACGAGCTGGGCGTGCCGGTGATCGAGCCGTGCGCGGCCGGGGTCGCGATGGCGGTGCAGGCCCTGGCCGACGCGCCTTCGGCGCCGCGGACCGTGCCCGCCCCGGAACCGGCGGCCTACCGCCCCGAGCCGGACTACGAGGCGCCCTACCGGCCCGAGCCCTCCTACCGTTCCGAGCCGTCCCGCGAACCTTCGTACGAGCCTTCCTACGAACCCCGTTACGACTCCGGTTACGGATCGCGCTACGGCTCCGAGCGCTACGGCAGTTCGGACCGTGGGCACTACTCCGCGCAGCGCCGCTCGTCCGAGGTCTACCAGTAGCTGTCCCGCTCGGCGCCTTTGATCGGTACCGTCGGTCCGGCCGGCGGACGGCTGGGCCGGGATCGGCGCTGGAGGAGAAGAACGATGGGTGGATACCTGGTGGCGGCGGCGACGTCGGGCCTCGGGCACGCGATCGCGCGGCAGTTGGTGCTGGCCGGGCACGACGTGTCGATCTGCGGGCGCACCGCGGAACGGGTCGAGACCGCAGTGACGGCGCTGAACGAGGGGGCGGTCAACGGCACCGCCACCGGGCGGCCGGTCGACCTGACCGACGGTGCGGCGCTGGAGGCCTGGGTGCAGGACGCCGCCGGCCGGTTCGGCGGCCTGAACGGTGTGGTGGTGAACACCGGGGGCCCGCCCGCCAAGGGGTTCGACGCCACCGAGGACGAGGACTGGCAGCTCGGTTTCGACCTGCTGCTGCGGCCCGCCGTGAGGCTGGCCAAGGCGGCCCGGCCGCACCTGGTGAAGGGCGGGAGCAGCGTGCTGTTCTGCACCTCCAGCCAGGTCCGGGAACCGTCCGACGACCTGATCCTGTCCAGCGTGTTCCGCTCCGGCGTGGCCGCACTGGCCAAGTCGCTGAGTCGTAGCTGGGCCCCCGAGGTACGGGTCAACCAGCTGATCCCCGGCCGGATCGCCACCGCCCGGGTGGAGCAGCTGGACCAGGGGCGCTCCGAGCGCACCGGCCTCCCGGTGTCGCAGATCCAGCAGGAGTGGGACGCGAAGATCCCGGCCGGCCGCTACGGAGACCCGGACGAGTTCGCCGCCGCCGCAGTGTTCCTGCTCTCCCCGGCCGCCTCCTACGTCACTGGAGTCAGCCTGCAGGTCGACGGCGGGCTGATGACCGGGATCTGAGCCGGTCCCGGGGATTCGGCGGTGATCCGGACCCACCCGTCGGCGCACGATCCGGCCGGGTTGCTGCGTAGGGTGTCGGGTGCACGGGCAGGTTCGGTGACCGGACGAGCAGGGTGGCGATGATCAACTTCGTGGTGGACGGCGACCCGCAGGCCCCGGTCCTGGTGCTCGGGTCCTCGATCGGCACCTCGCACCGGATGTGGGACCCGCAGCTGCCCGGCCTGGTCCAGAACTTCCGGGTGCTGCGCTTCGACCTGCCCGGCCACGACGGCCGGCCCGCCCCGGCCGGTCCCTACACCGCGGCCGGGCTGGCCGCCCAGGTGATCGAGGTCGTCGACAGCCTGGGCATCGGGTCCTTCGCCTACTGCGGGCTCTCGATGGGCGGGGCGATCGGCCAGCAGCTCGCGCTCGAGAACCCCACCCGGCTGACCGGGCTGGTGCTGGTCTGCACCTCGGCCACCTTCGGCGACAGCCCGCAGCCCTGGCTGGATCGGGCGGCCCGGGTGCGCGCCGAGGGCCCGGGCTTCCTGGTCGAGCTGTCCCGGGGGCGCTGGTTCGCGCTCGAGCAGCCGGTGCCGCCACTGGGCCGGGAGCTGCTCGAGGCCCAGAAACTGATCGACCCGGAGGGCTACGCGGCCTGCTGCGAGGCCCTGGCCGCCTTCGACACCCGCGCCGAGCTGGGCCGGATCCGCGTGCCCACCCGGGTGATCGCCGGCGCCGAGGACGTGGCCACCCCGGTCGCCATGGCCCAGCAGCTGGCGCAGGGCATCCCGGGCGCCGACCTGGTGGTCCTGCCCGGCGCCGCGCACCTGGCCAACGTCGAGCAGCCCGCCGCCGTGCTCCAGGCCGTGCGGGAGCTGCTCACTCCTCGTCGGTGACCTCGCCCAGCCGCGAGGTGGTGGCGCTGTCCTCCTGCCCGCCGAAATACTTCTTCAGCACCGAGCGGAACACCGTGCGCTCGGGATCGGCGTAGGCGAAAAGCGTCATCGAAGAACGCAGTTTGGCCGCGTCCACCGGGCCGAGGACGCGCTCGGCGCTGAGGTCCTGCAGGTCCATCAGGGTCGTGGTGCACTCCAGCAGACGCGGCCCGAGCACCGGGTGCTGCAGGTAGGCCTGCGCCTCGGGCAGGCCGCTGATCGCGTAGCGCACCGACGTGGCGCTCAGGCCGAGCCCGGCCACCTGGGGGAACACGAACCACATCCAGTGGCTGGTCTTGTTCCCGGCCCGCAGTTCGCCCAGCGCCCGCTGGTAGGTGCCGTCGGCGTCCTGCGCCTCGACGAAGCGGGTCAGGTCGAAGGGGTCGTCACTCATGCCCTGAGACACTAGTGGCCACCCGACGCAGACGAGCGTACGGACGCTCTCGGGCACGATCCGTCCAGGATCTCGCCTTCGCGGGTGGTCCGGTCAGCGGCTCTCGCTGATCATCGTGGCCAGGACCCCGGGGGTGAGGGCCTGGAACATGTGCTCGACGTCGCCGGGATAGACCATGTAGTCGCCCGGGCCGAGCTCGACCGGGTTGCTGGTCGGCCCGACCAGGGCCCGCCCGGCGCCCATCACCACGTGCTCGATCGTGCCCACCTTGTGCGGGTCGGAGATCCGGCCGGGGCCGATCTCCACGTTCAGCCGGTACACGTCCCGGGTGACCCCGGCCGGACCGGCCGACATCAGGTAGGCCGCGTAGTCGCCCTGCTCGTTCATCAGCGCCGTGCCCTCGCCGTTGCGGACCACGTCGATCTTCGGCCGCGGGGGGTCGATCAGCCGGCTCACCGGCAGGTCGAGCGCGGTGGCCAGGGCCCACAGCGTCTCCACGTTCGGGTTGCCCGACCCCGACTCCAGTTGCGACAGCGTGGACTTGGCCAGCTTGGCCTGCTTGGCCAGCTCGCTCAGGGACAGGCCGCTGCGCTCGCGCTCGGTGCGCAGGGCCGTGGCCAGGACGGCCTTGGGATCGAGCGGGGCCTCTTCGTCGGGAAGCATCAGTTCGCTGTACCGATCACTCGTTCTGTTTGACGAACGCATGAGGTTACGTTCATCCTTACGGTCATGCGTTCAGTATGGCGAACGGTGGATAGGGAGCGCACCCGGGTCATCGCCCTTTTGTGCGTTGCGGACGGATTGGTGGCCGTGTCCTTCGGCGCGGTGGCGGTCGGCGGCGGGCTCGCCCCCTGGATCCCCATCGCCCTCTCGATCCTCGTCTTCGCCGGTGGGGCCCAGTTCGCCGCGGTCGGCACGGTGCTCTCGGGCGGCTCCGCCACCGCCGCAGTGGTCACCGGCCTCCTGCTCAACGCCCGCCTCCTGCCCTTCAGCTTCAGCGTCTCCGACGTCATCCGCGGGCGCAGCCCCCTGAAGCAGGCGGTGGGTGCCCAGATCGTCACCGACGAAACCGTGGCCATGGCGATCGCCGAGCGCGATCCCGAGCGCCGGGCGGCCGCCTTCTGGGTCTGCGGGCTGTGCCTGTTCGTCTGCTGGAATCTCGGGGTACTCATCGGCGCCGGGCTCGGCGCGCAGATCGGCGACACCGACGCACTTGGCCTGGACGCAGCGTTCCCGGCCGTACTGGTGGCCATCGTGCTCCCCGCCCTGAACACCCGCCGCCTCCGGCTGGCAGCCGGAATCGGCAGCGCCGCAGCAGTTGCCAGTGCCCCGGTGCTGGCGGCCGGCCTGCCGGTGCTTGCCTCGCTGACCGGCCTGGCCGCCCTGGCCAGGCGACGTGCCAAGAAGAGCAAAAGCCCTGCTGAAGGACCGCGTTCGCCCGAGGTTTCGGGTTCACGGGAGACGCAACGCTCAGCGGAAGTCTCGAGTCTCCCGGGACACCGCTCACCCGAGATCTCTTCTCCCTCTAAGGGGTCGAGTCTGGCGGGTCGCCGCTCGCCCGGGGCTTCCTCTTCTCCCGAGGGTTCGGGCCTGCTGGGTCGCAGCGCACCTGGGGGTTCCTTGTCTTCGGAGGGTTCGGGGCTGCCGGGTCGCGGCTCGTCCGGTGATTCCTCCTCCCCGGAAGGCGTGGGTCTGGCGGGTCGCGGCTCGCCTGGGCATTCCTTTCTCCCGGAAGGCTCGGGGCTGCTAGGTCGCGGCTCGTCCGGTGATTCCTCCTCCCCGGAAGGCGTGGGTCTGGCGGGTCGCCGCTCGCCCGGGGCTTCCCCTTCTCCCGAGGGCTCAGGTCTGCTGGGTCGCAGCGCGCCTGGGGGTTCCTCGTCTTCGGAGGGTTCGGGGTTGCTGGGGCGCGGCTCGGCCGGTGATTCCTCCTCCCTGGAAGGTTCGGGCCTGCCGGGTCGCCGCTCGCCCGGAAATTCCTCTCTCCCGGAGGGCTCGGGTCCGCAGGGTTGCAGCACGCCCGGTGATTTCTCCCCGGAAGGCTCGGGCCTGCCGGGTGACTGCTCGCCCGACAACTCCCCTTCCCACGAAGGCTGCCTCTGATGTCTCTCCTGGCCATTCTCGTTCTCGCTGCAGGCACTTTCGCCTTCCGCATCGCCGGTCCCCTGCTGGCCGGCCGCTACGACTTCTCCCCGGCCGCCCAGGCCTGGATGACCTCGGCCGCCACCGTCCTCCTGGCCGGGCTGATCGCCACCTCCACCCTGATTCAGGACGGCGCCTTCGCGGGCTGGGCGCGCACCGCCGGGGTGGGTGTGGCTGTGCTGCTGGTGCTTCTGAAGGCGCCTTTTCCGGTGGTGGTGATCGCGGCGGCGGGTACCGCCGCGGGGCTTCGGCTGGTGGGTGTGGCCTGAAGTGGCTTAATGGGTAGGCAGCTGAATCCGCGGTCGAATGCGAACGCTCGGTGTGATGCCCATTCCGTAGAGTGCGGCACCCATTCATTGCTGAATATTGTTTAACGCTCGGATGTGAGCCTTGTCGCGGCAACCTTTTGCTGCCGACCGCCTCCCCGATCTGCGCAACTGCCTCTGACCTGCGGTCAATCCAGTCTGCGACCCAAATCGCACGTCGCGTCAGGGTCGCTTGCGGGCCGGGTCCGGATTTTGCGGATTGACGGCAGATTCATGGCTTCTTGATCTTCCCCTGACATCGCGACCAGCAGCATTTTCGAGATGTGTTGTGCAGTCGGTGCGTAATGACGGTGTTCCGCCCGGTGACCACAACTGAAACGTGATCGGCCTGCTCGAAGGGGCCGGAGGGAGAGAGACCTTGGTCCCCCAGGAGCCGGCGCCGCTCCCCGTCCGCCCGCGGCTGGACTTCGAGGCCGGTCCGGTCACCGGTGCGACGCTGGCCACCGGCCAGATCCCGGTGATCGACCCGCAGCCCGGCCAGACGGTCGCCGCCCAGCCGGTCGAGTCGTTCGAGGCCGAAGAGGAACCCGAGAAACGCAGGCCCGTCCCGCGGCAGGACGACGACGCCGCCTGGACGGCGAGTCTGCGGCTCCCCAGCGCCGACGAGGCCTGGGCGCAGGCCCCCCGCGAGGCGGGCTGGAACTATCCGCAGATCTTCGACGAGCCGTCCCCGGCGTTCGCCGACGAGGTCCACCGCCAGTCGCCCGATCCGGCGGCCAAGGGCCAGACCCCAGCCTCAGCGGCCTGGGGTCAGCCGCGCACCGAGGCGGCGCCGGTTCGGTCGCGCGCTGAGGGGGTTCGGGGCCGGTCGCGTGCTGAGGCGGCGCCGGGTCGGTCGGACGCTGAGGGGGCCCGGGGCCGGTCGCGTGCTGAGGCGGCGCCGGGTCGGTCAGACGCTGAGGGGGCCCGGGGCCAGTCGCGCACCGATGCGGTCCCGGTCCGGTCGCGCGCTGAGGCGGCCCGGGGTCAGTCGCGCACCGATGCGGTCCTGGCTCCGTCACACATTGAGGCGACCCCGGTTCGGTCGCGCGTTGAGGCGTCCCGGATTCAGTCGCGCACCGATACGAACCTGGCTCAGTCGCGCACCCAGGCGGCCTCGGCTCAGCCGTCCACCTGGGCAGCCCCCACCCAAGCCCCCAGCGCGGCCACCCCGATCACCGCGCCAGTGCCACTCATCCCCGTCACCCCAGCCACCCCGGCCGGTGAGATCCGCAGCGGTGGTGACCAGAACCCGTCCATTGTTTCGAATGCCGTGAACACAACGGTGGATGGCCCACCCACCGCACCCACCACCGCCCTCCCGCTGCGGCGTGAGGTCCGCGAGCAGCACAGCGAGCCGGCGCCGCGTCGATCCCGCCTCAGCACCGCGCTCGGTGTGCTGAAAAAGGCTCTGGGGCGGCGGGAGACGCGTCCCCACCGGCGGGGTGCCGATCCGAACACCCTGGGCACCCGGTTCAGTCCGCGGGCGAACCATCTCGGCCTGATGCGGCTTTCGCTGGCCCTGGTGGTCGGCTTCACCCACGCGGCGGTGATCGGGTACGGCTGGCAGCCGATGATCGGGCACGCCGAGATCGGTGAGCTCTGTGTCGATGCGTTCTTCGTGCTCAGCGGGTTCCTGCTGGTCGGCAGCTACCTGCGGCTGGACTCGGTGCGGCGCTACGCCTGGCACCGGTTCCTGCGCATCATGCCCGGCTTCTGGGTGTGCCTGGTGGTCAGCGCCACCCTGCTGGCCCCGCTGATCGCCTGGCTGCAGGACCAGCCGATGAACACCCTTCTCACCGGCGAGGACTCGGCGGTCGACTACGTGATCCGCAACGCCTCGCTGCTGATGCGGCAGTGGGGGATCAGCGGCCTGCCCACCGACGTGGAGATGGCCGGGGTGCTGAACGGCTCGCTCTGGACGCTGTTCTACGAAGCGGCCTGCTACGCCTCGATCATCGCGCTGGGCGTGTGCGGCGGTCTGCGGCGGCGTCCGGTGATGACGCTGGGGGCGGTCGGCGCGCTCTGGGTGGTCACGGTGCTGAACGACTACCAGATCATGTACATCGGCCAGGAGCGCATCCTGCGGCTGTCTTTCATGTTCCTGATCGGCTCGGTGCTCTACCTCTACGCCCACCAGGTGCCGGTCAACCGGCTGCTCACGCTGGCCGCCGGCGGGGTGATGGTGGTCGGGGTGCTGTTCTTCGACGACTACCGGGTGATCGCCGGGCCGGCCTTCGGCTACGTCCTGATGGCCCTGGCGGTCTCCCGGGTGAAGCTGTGGGAGCCGCGCACCGACATCTCGTACGGGCTGTACGTGTACCACTGGCCCCTGCTGCAGATCCTCAACATCGTCGGTCTGGCCGCGTTCAGCCTCTGGGTGTTCGTCCCGGTCGGCATGGCCCTGTCGGCGGTGGTGGCCCTGCTCTCCTGGAAGCTGGTTGAGAAGCCCGCCCTGACCTTCAAGGACGCGGGCTGGGTGACCTGGAAGCTCCCGGTCGCCCGCCCCGCCACCTCGCAGGCCTAGAACCTAGGGCGTGCCGATGGAACTGGGGGAGGGGTCGGTCGCCTGGGTCGGGGTGGAGTCGCCGGCGGTGGCGGCGATCGAGGCGTCGCCCGCCTCGTCGGCCGTGCTCACCGGTTCCGGTGTGATCTCGTCGGGCGTGGCCAGCGCGTCGTCGGACAGTTCCACGCTGGACCACTCCTGAACGGTGGTCAGGTTGGTGGCGCTGGCCGGGACCGGCTCGCCCAGCCCGTCGTCGACCGAGCAGGTGCGCTCGGCGTCGATCGGCTGGGGCTGGAAGTAGTGCACGTCGAAAGCCGAGTTGTTGCCGTAGGTCTCGCCCCGGGTGAGATCGGGCAGGGCGGGGTCGGCCAGGGCGTAGCGGATGATCCGGGTGTACTGACAGTTGGTGCCCACCGAGAGGATGGAGAACTCCATCGGGGTGCTGCCCTGGGCCAGCAGGCCGCCCAGGCCGGTGGTGCCCTCGATCAGCCGGATGTAGTCGCGGTCGCCGGACTGCAGGTCGGCGGTGTCGTTCTGGTTGTGCACGTGCCCGGCGCCGACCGCACGGACCGAGGGGCCCAGGGTGGTGGCCATGGCGTCGGCCATGATCGGTTCGTGGGCCAGGAGCAGGTCGAAATAGGTTTCGCGGTTCAGGTTCTCCACGGCTGAGACGGCCGCCTCGGTCTGTACCCGGGTGACCACCTCGACGTCGTCCGAGCCCGCGTCCCCGGGGGCGCCGTAGGTGCGGGGATCGCCCACACCGTAGATCTGCAGGCCCATCGCGGCCACGACTTCCTGGTCCAGCACGGTCACCCCGGGGATGTCGGCCATCCGCCGGGCCACGCTGCCGGAGTCGTGGTTGCCCTTGATCCAGATCATCGGGGTGGTCTCGGTGATCCGCCGGATCGAGTCGACGTAGCTGCCGGTGAGTTCGGCGGTGTTGCCCACCAGCGTCTCGTCACCGGTGTTGATGATCAGCCGCACGTCGTTCGCGTCGATGTACTCCTGCAGGTAGTTGTAGATGTCGCGACGGTGCACGTCGGAGATCAGCATGACGTTGTAGGCCGTGGGCGGGGTGTCGGTGGACGTGGGGGGCCGGGTGAGGGCGTCCTGCAGGCGCAGCACCGCGCGCACCTTGTCGGCCGCTCCGGCGTCCCGCGCGTCGAGCGCGGCCAGCTTGTCCGGGGTGGCGGCGATGTCGGCCAGCAGCCCGGTGACGGCGTACCTCTGCCACCAGTCCGAGCGGTAGGTGAGGCCGGCCGTGGCGGCCAGGCCGACCATGGCCAGCACGGTCGAGGTGGCCACCAGGGTGCCGGTGGCGGCCAGCCGGTGCCGCCGGCTGCCGGAGCGCACCGGGTCGCGGTTGGCCAGGACCGACACCGCCCCGTCGACCAGCAGGTCGCCGATCAGGGCGCCCACGGCCAGACCGATGATCGCGGCCCCGGCGAAGTGCAGGACCATCGAGGGGATCCGGTCTTCCAGCTGGGACCGGAAGTCGGTGGTGAAGGTCGCGCCCCCGTTGGTGGCCTCGCGCACCGCATCGAGGTCGATCCGTGGGGTCACGTGCAGGCCCAGTGGGACGGCGGTGACGTCGCGGAACTGCAGCGAGCCGAGGCTGGAGTCGACCGTGATGCCCTTGTGGGCCGGGGTCACCGAACCGGAGACAACGATGTCCACATTCGCGACTGTCGTCCGGTAGGGGTAGATCGAGACGGCGATGCCGGCCATGGCCAGCGCCGCCAGCAGAGACACGACGAACCGGACCGCGGCCCGCCACGGGTGCTCGGGCCGACGGAACATCTGCTGGACGGTGTAACGGCGCACGGAGGACAGCCTGCGGCGGAAGGTGCCCGCCGGGCTCGGGGCGGCCGGTTCTTCGGAGCGCTGATCAGACTCGGACATCGGGATCGAGGCTACTCAGGCGGGCGCCGAACGGCGCGCTGAAACCCGAGGTCAGGAGTCCTGGCGATGCACTGCGCCGGCTTCGGCTGCGGTGTGTGGATCGATGATCACCGGCAGTTCCCGGGGGATCGCCAGAACCGGGCACGGCGGGGCCAGCAGCACCCCACGGCTGATCGACTCGCGCACCGGGCGGTAGAGCTCACCCGGGCGGCTCCCGACCACCAGGAGTTCGGCGTCCTGCCCCAGCTCGGCCAGGGCGTCGGCCGGGTCGCCGGTAGTGCGCACCACGCTGAACTGGACGTCGGGAACACTCCGGACGGCCTCGTGCACGCCCCAGCCGGAATTGCCGTGGCTCGGCTCGACGTGCAGCACCTGCAGGTCGAAGCCCCGGCGCCGGGCCTCCTGGGCCGCGGCCTTGACCACCTCGGCGTCGGAGGGGTGCGAGCCCACCGCCGCCAGGACGAACGGGTGGGCACCCAGCGGTCGGCGGGGCTGGTCCTCCGGCACCACCAGCACCGGACACCGGGCCGCTCGCAGCAGGGCGGCGCTCACCGAGCCGGGCTCACAGGCGGGGGCGTTGTAGCGGCCGGAGGAACCGATCACCAGCAGGCGGGCCGCGCTGATCGGGAACGCGCCGGGCTGAATGTCGGCATCGTCCAGGCAGTACCCACTGATGCTGGGCAGGGGGTAGCGCAGCCGCAGGGCCTCCACCGCATCGGTCAGCCCCCGCCAGGCCGCCACCACCCCGGGGGCGTCGTCGGTGTGCTGATCGCGCGGCTGGTGCCCGGCGCCGGTGCGTCGGCGCAGATCGGTGATCAGCGTGAGCGGCAGGTGCCGGCGCTCGGCCTCCTGGGCGGCCCGGTCGAGCAGCCGGGTGTGCTGCCAACGACCGTCGAACCCGGCCACGATCCGCGGCGTGTGCTCACCCTGCATGGCCCGCTCCCGTCGTCTAGGGCGGCCTCGTGAACCGCACCCCCAGCCTGCGGGGCGCTACCGCCCGGCGGTCAGAGGCGGGCGGCATCGGGGGTTCGGGACCAAGGTCCTGCGATCAGGGGCCCGACCGGGGTCCAAGGACTTTCGACCCGGCCCGGCCCGCTGGATACGGTGGAGACGAAGGTCTTTCCGCAGACGGACGAAGGCGAGGAACGGACTGTGATCCGGGTCTTCCTGCTCGACGACCACGAGGTGGTCCGGCGTGGGCTGGTCGCCCTGCTCGAGGCGGCCGGGGACATCGAGGTGATCGGCGAGTCCGGCTCCGCCCAGGAGGCCCAGCGCCGCATCCCCGCGCTGCGTCCCGATGTCGCCATCCTCGACGCCCGGCTGCCCGACGGCAGCGGTATCGACGTCTGCCGCGAGGTGCGCTCGGCCGATCCGGAGATCAAGGCGCTGATCCTCACCTCCTACCAGGACGACGAGGCGCTGTTCAGCGCGATCATGGCCGGGGCGGCCGGCTACGTGCTGAAGCAGGTGCGCGGCACCGACCTGCTCGACGCGGTGCGCACGGTGGCGCAGGGGCAGAGCCTGCTCGACCCGGCGGTCACCCAGAAGGTGCTGGAACGCATCCGCAACGGCGACAAGCCCGCGGAGCCGGACCAGCTGGCCGCCCTCACCGCCCAGGAACGCCGCATCCTGGAGCTGATCGCCCAGGGCATGACCAACCGGCAGATCGGCGAGACGTTGTTCCTGGCCGAGAAGACGGTCAAGAACTACGTGTCCTCGCTGCTGGCCAAGCTGGGGGTGGAGCGCCGCACCCAGGCCGCGATCCTGGCCACCAAGCTGATCCAGGGCCGCTGAAAAGTCTCCGATTGAGGACGTTCGTGGGCACCGATGGTGCCCACAGACGTCTTCAGGTGTGTGGTTGGCTGTCGCAGTGAAGATCAGAGCTTTCGAGGACGCCGACTGGCCGGCTGTGTACGCGATCATCCAGGAGGTGATCGAGGGCGGCGAGACGTACGCCTACGACCCGCAGTGGTCGGAGGACGAGTGCCGCGAGGTGTGGGCCGGGCCGGCGCACACGATCACCGTGGTCGCGGTCGACGACGACGGCACGATCCTCGGCACCGCGCACTCCGGCCCTAACCGGCCCGGGCGCGGATCACACGTCTCCACCGCGAGTTTCATGGTCTCCGGTCAGGCCCGGGGCAAGGGCGTGGGGCGGGCCCTGGGCGAGTACGTGCTGGCCTGGGCCCGCTCGGCCGGCTATCACAGCATGCAGTTCAACGCCGTGGTGGAGAGCAACACGGTGGCCGTGAAGCTGTGGCACTCACTGGGTTTCGAGACGATCGGGATCGTGCCCGAGGCCTTCGACAGCCGGGCCCACGGTCTGGTCGGGCTGCACGTGATGTACCAGAAGTTCTGATCAGCGGTCGTTCTCGCCGGCCTGGTGCCGCTCGGTGTCCTTCTTGTCCCGGGCGCCCTCCGGCACCGGGCCGACGTCCGACTGCGGCTTCTGGTCGTGCTCCTGGTTGCGCTGGCCCTCGACCGGCTCGCGCTCCTTCATCCGCAGCAGCAGCACGCTGACCGACAGCACGATCACCAGCAGGCCGAGCAGGCCGATCTGCACGGCGAAGGCCGTCGGGTCCTTCGTGCCCTCGGTGGTGGGGTTGCCCTCCAGCACGTTGGCCACCTCGACCGACAGCAGGATGATCTCCTTGATCGAGACGATGATCCCGACGATCAGGAACGGCTCGGCCACGATCTCCCGGCGGGCCAGCGTGGTGCGCACCGCGAAGATGAGCTCGACCAGGATGAACACCAGCAGCAGCCGGTCCAGCAGCTTGAGCACCGCCTGGTCGGGCTTGTCGCCGACGTGCCTCAGCTCCAGCGCCGCGTCACCCAGCAGGACCACCGCGCCCACCACGAGCAGGGCCGCCACGCACACGTAGACCGCGTCCTCGGCCAGGCGCAGCGTGCGCTCGCCGATGTTCGCGATGCGGTGGCTGGTGCCGTCCACACCGTCCATGGTGTCGTCCACGGCGCCGTCGACGGCCTTAACGGCGCCGTGGGTGCGCTGTCCTGAGCTGGGCATGCATGCAGTGTCCGGGTAGATGTCGATCTTCGCTACCGCAACGGCTAGCCGACCGTGCTGACCTGCGGCTTGACTGCCACCACGGGGCACTGGGCGTCGAGCAGGACCTGCTGCGAGATGCTGCCGAGCAGCAGCTTGCCCACCGGCGAGCGCCGCCGCAGGCCGATCACCAGCAGGGTCACCCCCTCGACGTACGAGGCGTCGATCAGTTCGGCCGCCATCCCGGCGTCCGAGGCCTGCTTGGTGGTGATCCGCACGCCCGATGCGGAGGCCGCCTTGACGTCGAGGGCGCAGGCCTCGGCGTCGGCCGCGTCGCTGATCACCAGCAGATCGCTCTGGTGGTGCAGGGCCTCGTCGAGGCCGTGCCGGAGCGCGGCGCGGCCCTCGGGGGTGGGCCAGTAACCGACCACGATGCTCATCGCGGCATCCCTTCTCAGTAGACCGGATTCAGCACACTGCCGGTGTGCAGGAAGCTGTCGAGGTTGGCCAGGGTGAGGTCGGCCATCGCGGCCCGGGTCTCGACCGTGCCGCTGCCCAGATGCGGCAGCAGCACCACGTTGTCGAGGTCGAGCAGCCCCTGGGGCACCTTCGGCTCGTGGGCGAACACGTCCAGCCCGGCTCCGGCCAGGCCGCCGCTGGTGAGCAGATCCACCAGGGCGTCCTCGTCGACCACGCTGCCGCGGGCGATGTTGACCAGGTAGCCCTCCGGCCCGAGAGCGGTGAGCACCTCTCGGCTCACCAGTCCCCGGGTGCTGCTGCCCCCGGCCGCCGCCACCACGAGAACGTCCACGTCCCGGGCCATCTCGGTGAGGTCGGCGGAGTAGGTGTACGGGCTGTCGGCCACCTGATTGCGGTTGTGGTAGCTGATCGTGCAGCCGAAAGCGACCAGCCGGTGGGCGATGGCGCCGCCGATCCGGCCCAGGCCCAGGATGCCGACCTCACGATTGCTGGCCTGGCGCCTGAGGGGGAACCGGCCCTGAGCCCACTGCCCGGCCCGGACGAACCGGTCCGAGGCACTGAAACCGCGCATCACGTCGAGCATCAGCCCGACCGCGGTGTCGGCCACGCAGTCGGTGAGCACGTCGGGGGTGTTGCTGACCAGGATGCTGCGCTGTCGGGCGGCCTCGACGTCGGTGGTGTCGTAGCCGACCCCGAAGTTGATGATCGCCTTCAATGCAGGCAGTTGCGCCATCAGGTCGGCCGACACCCCGACGCCGCCGGAGGTGACCACCGCGGTCACGTCCGCGGCCTGCTGGGTCAGGAAGGCGGTGCGCTGTTCCCCCTCGTCGGGCAGCACCAGGGCCTGGTGGCGTCGTTCGAGGGTCTCGGCGAGGGTGGGCATGAGCGGCCCGACCTGTAGCACTGTCATCTCGGAACTCCTTGTCAGCGGTCCAGGGCCGGGCGCTTGGGATCGAACGACCAGCCGGGGATCAGATACTGCATGGCGACCGCGTCGTCCCGCGCGCCGAGGCCGTTGCGCAGGTACACCTCGTGCGCCTCGGCGAGCTTCTCCTCGTCCAGCCGCAGCCCCAGCCCGGCCGCCTCCGGTACCCGCACACAGCCGTCCTCGATCAGCGGCGGCTTCTCGGTCAGCCGTTGCCCGTCCTGCCAGATCCAGTGCGTGTCGATCGCCGTGATCTCGCCCGGGGCGGCCGCGGCCACGTGCGTGAACATGGCCAGGGAGATGTCGAAGTGGTTGTTGGAGTGCGAGCCCCAGGTCAGCCCCCAGGCCTCGCAGAGCTGGGCGACCCGCACCGAGCCGGCCATCGTCCAGAAGTGCGGGTCGGCCAGCGGGATGTCCACCGCCTGCGCCTGCACCGCGTGCCCGAGCTGACGCCAGTCGGTAGCAATCATGTTGGTGGCGGTGGGAAGCCCGGTGGCCCGGCGGAACTCGGCCATCACCTCACGCCCGGAGTAGTCGCCCTCCGCACCACACGGATCCTCCGCGTAGGCCACCACACCCCGCATCGAGCGTCCGTACTCGATCGCCTGCCGCAACGGCCAGGCGCCGTTGGGATCCAGGGTGATCCGGGCGTCCGGGAATCGCTCGTGCAGCGCGGTCACGGCCGCGACCTCGTCGGGCCCGGGCAGGACACCGCCCTTGAGCTTGAAATCGGCGAACCCGTAACGAGCCTGGGCCGCCTCGGCCAGCGCCACCACTGCTTCGGGGGTCAGGGCCTCCTGGTCGCGCAGCACGTCCCAGGCGTCGCCGTCGGTCTGACGTCGGTACGGCAGATCGGTCTTGGCGGAGTCGCCGACGAAGAACAGGTACCCGAGCATGCGTACCGAGTCGCGCTGTTGCCCCTCGCCGAGCAGATCCGCCACCGACACCCCGAGGTGTTGCCCGAAAAGGTCGAGCAGCGCCGACTCCAGTGCAGTGAGCACGTGCACGGTGGTGCGCAGGTCGAAGGTCTGCCTACCCCGGCCGCCGGAGTCCCGGTCGGCGAAAGCGGCCCGCACCTGGCGCAGCACGGCGTTGTACCGGCTGATCGGCTGTCCGACCACGAACGGCGTGCTGTCGGCGAGGGTGGCGCGGATCGCCTCGCCGCCGGGCACCTCGCCCAGGCCGGTGTTGCCGGCCGAGTCGGTCAGGATCACCACGTTGCGGGTGAAGTACGGGCCGTGGGCGCCGCTCAGGTTCAGCAGCATGCTGTCCTGCCCGGCCACCGGCACCACGCGCAGGTCGGTGACCACGGGCACTGCAACGGTCATCGCCGATCCCCCTCTAGTCCCGGCCGAACTGTCCGTCGAGCTGCCGGAAGATGCCCAGCTCGTTCGCGTCGTCCAGCCCGGCCGGCCGCAGCGCCGCGGGCAGGTCCTGGTAGGCCACCGGCCGCAGGAACCGCTCGATCGCCAGGGTGCCGACCGAGGTGCTGCGGCCGTCGTAGGTGCTCGGGAACGGCCCGCCGTGCACCATCGCCTGCCCCACGTCCACGCCGGTCGGCCAGCCGTTGAAGATCACCCGGCCGACCTTCAGCTCGAGCTCGGGCAGCAGTTCGCCGGCCACTTCCAGGTCGTCGTCGTTCGCGTGCACCGACGCGGTGAGCTGCCCTTCCAACGCCTCCACCACCGAAGGCAGCTGAGAGACGTCCTCAAGCCGGACCACCAGCGAGGTAGCCCCGAAAACCTCTTCGTGCAGCGTGTGATCGCTCAGGAAGGCCGAACCGGAGGTGGTGTAGAGGTGTGCGACCCCGGGCGCGTCGATCGAGTCGTCGGTGAGCCCGTCGGCCACGGCCTTCACCTGCGGGTGACCGGCGTAGCGCTGAGCACCTTCCCCGTAGGCGGCGCAGATACCCCGACTGAGCATGGGGGCAGCGGCCGAGGAGCTCACGGCAGCAGACGCCGCACTCAGGAACGCGTCGAGCGCGGGGGAGTCGACGGCGAAGACCAGACCGGGATTGGTGCACAGCTGCCCGACCCCTGTGGTCAGGGAAGTAACAAAGGACGCCCCCAGTGCCTCCGGGGCTGCCTCCAGTGCGGAGGGGAGCAGGAAGACCGGGTTCACGCTGGACATCTCGGCGTAGACCGGGATCGGCACCGGGCGAGCGGCAGCCGTGGCGGCCAGCGCCAGACCGCCCGAGCGGGAGCCGGTGAAACCCACCGCGCGCACTCGGGGATGGGCCACCAGTGCGGTGCCCAGAGAGGAACCGCCGCCGTACAACAGGGAGAAGACGCCCTCCGGAAGGCCGGATTCGGCAACCGCCGACTGAATTGCGCGCCCGACGATCTCCGACGTACCGGGGTGCGAGCTGTGCGCCTTCACGATCACCGGGCAGCCGGCGGCCAGGGCCGAAGCGGTGTCACCCCCGGCCACCGAGAACGCCAGGGGGAAGTTCGAGGCACCGAACACGGCCACCGGCCCCAGCGGGATCTTGCGCTGACGCAGGTCGGGGCGGGGCAGGGGCTTGCGGTCGGGCAGCGGGGGCTCGATCCGGGCGCCGATCCAGCTTCCTTCGCGCAGCACCCGGCCGAACAGCCTCAGCTGGTTCACCGTGCGGGCGAGTTCGCCGCGCACCCGGGGCTCGGCGATCCCGGTCTCGGCGATCACCCGGGCGACCAGTGGTTCGGCCACCGCCTCGAGGTTGGCGGCGATCCGGTCGAGGAAGGCGGCCCGCTGCTCGCCGTCGGTCTGGCGGTAGGTGCCGAACGCGGCCCAGGCCAGCTCGGCGGCGCGGTCGACCTCGGCGCTGCCGCCCAGGCCGTAGGTGGGCTTGAGCTCCTCGCCGGTGCGCGGGTCGCGGCCGGTCACGGTGCCCGCGGAGCCGAGCACGGCGGAGGCGCCGATCAGCATCTCGCCGGTGAGTTCAACGGTCGGCATCGCTCAGACCACCTTCTTGACCAGGTCGGTGAGGTCGGACAGCTCTTCGGCGGTGAGGTCCACCAGGGGCGGGCGCACCGATCCGGCCGGGCGGCCGACGGCCTGCAGCCCGGCCTTGACGATGGAGACCGCGTAGCCGGAGCGGCGGTTGCGGATCTCCAGGTAGGGCAGGACGAACTCGCGCAGCCGGCGGTACACGTCCTCCCGGTCGCGGTTGCGCACCGACTGGTAGAAGTCGCCGGCCCAGCGCGGGGCGAAGTTGTAGATGGCGCTGGAGTAGGTGGTGGCGCCCAGCTCGAGGTAGGGCAGCGCGTAGGTCTCGGCGGTGGGCAGGCCGCCGACGTAGACCAGGCGGTCGCCGTGGGTGGCGTACAGGCGGGCCATCAGGTCGATGTCGCCGATGCCGTCCTTGAAGCCGACGAAGTTGTCGAACTCGGCGACCAGCCGGTCGACCGTGCTGTGGTGGAAGCGGGCGTTGGCCCGGTGGTAGACCACCACGCCCAGGCTCGTGTTGGCGCAGACCCGGGCCACGTGGGAGTACAGGCCCTCCTGGTCCATCTCGGTGAGGTAGGGCGGCAGCAGGAAGACCCCGTCGGCGCCGGCCCCCTCGGCGGCCTGGGCCATCTCCACCGCGATCGCGGTGCCGTACCCGGCCGGGCCGACCACCGGCACCTCGGTGACCTCTTCGGCGCTGATCCGCACGACCCGCTCGACCTCGGCCGGGGTCAGGCAGAAGAACTCGCCCGTGCCGCCGGCCGCGAACAGCCCGGTCGCGTCGAACTCGCGCAGGTACCGCAGGTGCGAGCGCAGCCCTTCCTCGTCCAGGTTCAGCTCGGCGTCGGTGTGCGTGACCGGGAACGACAGCAGACCCGAGCCCAGGGCATCGCGCAGTTCGGTGGGCGAGAAACGAGACATCGACGGCTCCAGAAAGTCGTGGGTTCTCCTCCACGCTAGGCAGCCAGCTCGATACCTGTCCAAGCTAACTTGGGCATGGGGCGATACCCGAAGAGCATGGCTACCTCGTGGTTGACGTCACAAAGGAGCAGACCTACGGTACGTCTACGAATTCGGATCGCGTTCACATCCGTGGACAGCCGAAAGGAACTCAATGTTGAGCCCACCCATTTCGAGGCTGCGTAGATGGCGGCCCGTGGCCGGCCTGCTCGGTCTGGCGCTGGCCACCAGCGCGGTCGGCGGCTGCACGGTCGCCAACTCCGAGTACGTCACCGGCGGCGGCGCCGACGGTCTGAGAATCGTTCTGCCGCAGGAGCCACCGACCCTGGAGGCGTGCCAGAGCTCGCTCACCGCCACCGGCGTGGTGGTGCGCTCGAACATCACCGAACCGCTGGTGGAGCGCGACCCCGACTCCGGTGAGCTGCAGCCGCTGCTGGCCACCGAGTGGGAGCAGACCACCGACGAGACCTGGACCTTCACCCTCCGCGAGGGCGTGACGTTCACCGACGGCACCCCCTTCGACGCCGAGGCCGCGGCCTTCACCATCGACCGCGCGGTGAACTCCGACCTCGCCTGCGAGGTGGAGGGTTACGTGTTCGGCGACACCGACCTGGAGGTGGAGGCCGTGGACGACACCACGCTGACCGTCACCTCGCCCGAGCCCGACCCGATCCTTCCGCTGCGCCTTTCGTTCATCGAGATGGTCTCCACCCGGACCAGCACGACCGAGAAGGTGCGCGAGCCGATCGGGACCGGCCCCTACCAGGTGGCCGACTGGCAGGCCGGACAGAGACTTTCGCTGGAGGCCAACCCGGACTACTGGGGTGAGGCACCGGCCTACAACAACGTGAACTACGTCTGGCGGGCCGAGGGCAGCGTGCGGGCCGCGATGGTGGCCAACGGCGAGGCCGACATCGCCACCAGCCTGGCGCCCGAGGACGGCGCCGGCGAACTGGCCGTGGCCTACCGCAACAACGAGACCACCGCGCTGCGCATGCAGGCCGACCAGCCCCCGCTGGACGACCAGCGGATCCGGCAGGCGGTGAACTACGTGATCGACCGGAACCTGCTCAGCCAGACGCTGTTCGAGAATCTGGCCACCCCTGCCGGTGAGCTCATTCCCGAGGGCATCGTCGGCTACAACCCGGACGAGAAGGTCTGGCCCTACGACGCGGCCAAGGCCAAGGCCCTGGTCGACGAGGCCCGCGCCGACGGCGTGCCGGTGGACACCGAGATCCGGCTGATCGGCCGCAACGCCCAGTTCCCGCGGATCACCGAGACGATCGAGGTGATCCAGGGCGAGCTGGAGAAGGCCGGGCTGAACGTGAAGATCGAGATGATGGACACGAACGCCCAGCTGGAGTACCAGATCCGGCCCTTCCCCGAGGACACCGGACCGTACCTGCTGATGATCATGCACGGTAACCAGGCCGGTGACGCGGCGTTCACACTGGACCAGTACATGCTCGCCGAGGGCTACCAGAGTTCCTGGGGCACGCCGGAGTTCGACCAGAAGATCCGCGACGCCGAGGCCCTGGTCGGGGCCGAGCGGCAGAGTGCGCTGGAGAAGCTCTGGCAGTACGAGCAGGACGAGATCACCCAGTACGCCTACATCGCGCACATGAGCGCGATCCTGGCCAAGTCCGCGAGCGTCTCCTACGAGCCGAACTCGGCCAGCGGTGACGAGATGCGCCTGGCAGAGATGAGTCCTGTGTCATGACCGGATTCCTCCGCCGCCGCGCGGTCACCAGCCTGCTGCCGCTGATCGCCGTTCTGCTGGGCGTCTTCTTCCTCGCCCGGCTGACCGGCGACCCGGCCAACCTCTACCTGCCCGAGTCGGCCACCCCCGAGCAGCGGCAGAACTTCATCGAGGCCAACGGCCTGGACGACTCGGTGTGGGCCCAGATGTGGGACTACCTGGGCGGCATCCTGACCCTGGACTTCGGGGAGTCGCTGCGCACCGGGGAGTCGGCGGCCACGATGGCCCTGCGCGCCTTCCCGGCCACCCTGCAGCTGGCCTTCTCGACCATGCTGATCGCGGTCGTGGGAGCGATCGTGATCGGCAGCTGGGCGGCCTACCGGCCGAACTCGGTGGCCGACCGGATCTCCAGCTTCCTGTCGATGACCGCGGCCAGCGTGCCGGACTTCTGGTTCGCCATCGTCGGGGTCTGGATCTTCGCCGTGAGCCTGGGCTGGCTGCCTACCTCGGGTGTGACCGGGGGCATGGCCTCCTGGGTGCTGCCGGTGGCCACCCTGGTGATCCGGCCCCTGGGGGTGCTGACCCAGGTGGTGCGAGGGGCGATGGTGAGCGCCCTGAGCGCCCCCTACGTGCGGCTGGCTCGCAGCAAGGGCGCCGGCGACCTGCGGGTGGTCACCCACCACGCCCTGCGCAACGCCGCCGCCCCGGCCCTGACCGTGGCCGGTGACCTGATGGTCGGCCTGATCAACGGCGCCGTGGTGGTCGAGACCATCTTCGGCTGGCCGGGGATCGGCAAGCTGATGATCGACTCCATCCTCGGCCGGGACTTCGCCGTGCTGCAGGCCTGCGTGCTGCTCACCGCGGTCTCGATCTTCGTCCTCAACATCGTCATCGACATCGGTTACGCCCTGCTCGATGCCCGCGTGCGAGAGAAGGTTTCGGCATGACCGCCACTGTGGAGGCCCCGGTCGAGGCCCGGCCCCAGGCGCCGAAGCTGTGGCGCATGCTGCTGCGCGACCGGGTGGCCACCCTGGCCGCCCTGGTCCTGGCCTTCGTCGTCCTGGTCGCCGTGTTCGGCCCGATGCTGGTCGGCGACGAGGCCCGCGAGCAGAACCTGCTCAACGCCAACGCGGCCCCGTTCAGTCTCGACGACGGCTGGCTGAACTTCCTGGGCACCGACCCGCTGGGGCGCAGTGTGCTGGCCCGGCTGATCGTGGCCAGTCGCACCACCCTCTCGGTGGCCGTGCCGGCGGTGCTGCTCTCGCTGGTCATCGGCTCGCTGGTGGGCATGTGGGCCGGCTACCACCGGGGCTGGCGGGAGACCGTGGTGATGCGGATCGCCGACATCATCCTCAGCTTCCCCTCGCTGCTGATGGCCGTGGTGGTGCTGTACATCTTCTCGCCCAGCTCGGCCAACCTGGTGCTGGTGCTGGCGATCACCCGGATCCCGATCTACCTGCGCACCGCCCGGGCCGAGTCGGCCGAGCTGCAGAGCCGGCTGTTCGTCGACGCCGCCCGGACCTTCGGCACGAAGCCGTCGGCGATCATCTTCCGGCACGTCCTGCCGATCATCCTGCCCACCCTGCTCACCGTGGCCACCCTGGACTTCTGCTTCGTGATGCTCTCGGAGTCGTCGCTGAGCTTCCTCGGCATCGGCATCCAGCCGCCCTCGGTGAGCTGGGGCCTGATGGTCTCGCAGGGTCGCACCTACCTCCAGACCGCCTGGTGGCTCTCGTTCTTCCCCGGTCTGGCCATCGTGATCACCACCGTGTCGGCCACGGTCCTGGCCTCCTGGGCCCGGCTGGCCACCGACCCGGCCCAACGCTGGCGCCTGACCCTTCCCAGAGGAAAGCGCGGCCGCAAGGCCGTCGCCCCGGAGGCCAACTGATGTCCGTCCTCAGCGTCACCGATCTGACCGTCGACATCGAGACCCCCAACGGCACCCTGCGGGCCGTCGACGGGGTCGGGTTCGAGGCCGAGCAGGGCGAGACCCTGGCCCTGCTCGGGGAGTCCGGCTGCGGCAAGTCGATGACCGCCCAGGCCATCGTCGGGCTGCTCGAGCCGGTCGCCTCGGTCACCCGGGGCTCGGTCAACCTCAACGGCACCGACCTGGTCAAGGCCTCGCGCCGGCAGCGCCGGGCGGTGGCCGGCCAGGAGCTGGCGATCGTGTTCCAGGACGCGCTGACCGCGCTGAACCCGGTCTACACGGTGGGCACCCAGCTGGCCGAGCCGTTCCGGATCCACCGGAAGATGTCGGCCCGGGCGGCCCGGGCCGAGGCCGTCGAGCTGATGCGCCGGGTCGGCATCCCGCACCCGGAGAACCGGGTCGACGCCTACCCGCACCAGTTCTCCGGCGGCATGCGCCAGCGCCTGCTGATCGCCATGGCGGTGGCGCTGAACCCGAGCGTGCTGCTGGCCGACGAGCCCACCACCGCGCTCGACGTCACCGTGCAGGCCCAGATCATGGCGCTGCTGAAGGACCTACGGGCCGAGCGGGAGATGGCCGTCGTGCTGATCACCCACGACCTGGCCCTGGTCGCCGAGGAGGCCGACAAGGTGGCGGTGATGTACGCCGGGCACGTGGTCGAGACCGGCCCGGTGTCCGAGGTCTTCGGTAAGCCGAAACACCCCTACACCAAGGGCCTTCTGGACTCGGTGCCGGTGCACGTGGCCCGGGGGGAGGAGCTGTCCTCGATCGGCGGCACGCCCCCGGACCTGGCCTCGATCCCGAGCGGCTGCGTCTACCAGGCCCGCTGCCCCCTGGCCCGACAGAAGTGCCGGGACGAACGTCCTTCATTGAAACCCGTCGCCGACGGCCGCAAGGCCGCCTGCCACTTCACCGAGGAGGTCTGATCATGAGCGACCTGCTCGAGGTGAACGGCCTGACCAAGACGTTCGACGTGCGGGACGGGCGGCTGAAGGCGCTCGACGGGATCAGCCTGAAGCTGGGCAAGGGCGAGACCCTGGGCCTGGTCGGCGAGTCCGGTTGCGGCAAGTCGACTCTCGCCCGCACCCTGCTGATGCTGGAGAAGCCGGACGGCGGCACCGTGCGGTTCGACGGCACCGACCCGTTCGGCCTGCGCGGCAAGGAACTGCTGGCCTGGCGGCGCCGGGTGCAGATGGTGTTCCAGGACCCGTACGGTTCGCTGAACTCCCGGATGACGGCCGGCCAGATCATCGCCGAGCCGTGGAAGACCCACAAGCACATGTACGCCAACTCCCGCGACCGGGCCGCCCGGGTGCGAGAGCTGTTGCACCTGGTGGGTCTTCGCCCGAGCGACGCCGACCGCTACCCGCAGGAGTTCTCCGGCGGTCAGCGGCAGCGTCTGGGCATCGCCCGGGCCCTGGCCCTGCAGCCGGACGTGATCATCTGTGACGAGCCGGTGTCGGCGCTCGACCTGTCGGTGCAGGCGCAGGTGCTGAACCTGCTCAACGACCTGCAGCGCCAGCTCGGGGTCAGCTACGTGTTCATCTCGCACGACCTCTCGGTGGTGCGGCACGTGGCCGACCGGGTGGCGGTGATGTACCTGGGCCGGATCGTCGAACAGGGCCCGACCGAGGCGGTCTTCGAGCGCCCCCGGCACCCGTACACGGCCGCGCTGATGTCGGCGGCCCCGAAGCTGCACGAGTCCGACCGGGGCGAGCGGATCCTGCTCAAGGGCGAGATCCCCTCACCGCTGAACCCGCCCTCGGGCTGCCGCTTCCGCACCCGCTGCTGGAAGGCGACCGACATCTGCGCCTCCACCGCGCCCCCGCTGGTGAAGGACCCGGAATCACCGGACCACGGCGCCGAGTGCCACCACCCGATGGAGACGCCCAAGCAACTGGCGCTCGCCTAGAACAGAACGACCAGAGGACGGCGGTGGTCACCACCGCCGTCCTTTATGGTTCGGTAGGTGGACGTCGGTAGTCACCTGGACGCTCTGGCGCGGGCCACTGGGCACGGCTGGGCCTTCCTCGCCGCCTACGGCGCCACCTGGCTGCTCTGCGCCTGGGTCTGGACCCGGGCGAACCCGCGCACCGCGGCCCTGGCCACCCTGTTCCAGGGGATGGTCGCCTTGCCGGCCGCCCTCGTCCTCACTGCGGCTGGCCCTGATCGGCCCGACCACCCGGTTCTCGACGACCTGTCCGTCGTCCTGGCCACCGGCCAGCTCCTGGGCCTGCCGATCGTGGTCTACCTAGTCCTCTCACGCCGTTACGAACTCGTCCCGCTGGCCATGGCTCTACTGCTGGTAGTGCATTTCGCGCCCTACAGCTGGCTCTACCGCACTCCGTTGTACTTCGTGCTGGGCACGGCTGTAGCGCTCACCAGCGTCACCCTGATGGCTCGCGCCGAACGTGCAGACGGCCCCGGGGCGCAGGCCGGGGCCGCAGCGGTCTGCGCCGGCACCGGCGTACTCATGGCCGCGGGCGCCGTCCTTGCCTTGACCTTGGCCTGAGAGTCAGCGACGGACCAGATTGCGTAGGGGCCGGCCAGAGGCCAGCGCCTCGACATTCGCCACCACGTCGGCGACCCGGCCCTGGAAGGTCTCTTCGGTGTGTCCCGACTGGTGCGGGGTGAGCACCACGTTATCGAAACCGGTGAAGTCCAGGTGTGAGGGCGGGGGCGCGTCGGGGTCGCGGGGGTTGCGCCACCACACGTCGATCGCGGCGCCGCCGATGGTGCCCTCGGTGAGGGCGTTGTGCAGCGCCTGCTCGTCCACCACGGCCCCGCGGGCCACGTTGACCAGGATGGCGTCGGGCCTCATGGCGGCCAGGGCCTCGGAGTCCAGCAGGCCACGGGTCTTTTCGCTGAGCGGCACGGTGGCCACCACGATGTCGGACGTCCGCAGCAGCTCGGGCAGTTGGGCGGAGGTCCCCATCCACTCGACTCCCTCGGCAGCGCGGCCGGAGTGCCGCACGGCCCGCACCCTCATCCCCAACGCCCGGGCCAGAACGGCTACCTGAGAGCCGATCTCACCGAATCCGACGATGCCCATGGTGCGCCCGGCCAGGACGCCACCGAAGGGCACGGCCGGATCGGTCATCACCGTGCGCCACTGGCCGGCCGCCAGCTCCCGGGAGGCCCGGGGCACGTGCCGCAGCAGCATCATCGAGACCATCACCACGTGCTCGGCGATCGAGCGACCGTGGTGAAAGGTGTTGGCCAGCAACGTGCTGGGTGGTAGGGCGTCTACTGCGATCTTGTCCAGGCCGGCCCCGGTGACCTGCACCAGCCGAAGGTCTTCACCACAGGCCCGGATCAGCTCCGCCGAGGCCGAGGCGCCGACCAGGACCTGGGTTCCCGGCGCGGCCCGGAGATCTTGCGCGAAGACCCACTCGTGCGGGGAGTTCGATTCGAGCCGGGTCCGGAACCGCTGCAGGATCTGCTCGGTGACGAGGATCTTCACCAGAGCGGCTGCTTCCACCCGGGGTCGATGCTGCGCATGTAGCCGGTGTCGTCGCGGTTGCGGATGCCGCTGTCCAGGTACTGCTGGTGCATCCGGGCCAGCGCGTCCCGGTCCAGCTCGACGCCCAGCCCGGGTTTCGTCGGAACCCGCACCGACCCGTCCTCGAAAGACAGCTCCCCCGGCACGATCACGTCGTCCTCGGCCTGCTTCCAGGGCCAGTGCGTGTCGCAGGTGTAGTCGAGGTTCGGGGTGGCCGAGGCCAGGTGCACCATCGCGGCCAGGCTGATGCCCAGGTGCGAGTTCGAGTGCATCGACAGGCCCAGGTCGAAGGTGTCGCAGATCGAGGCCAGGGCCTGCGAGCGGCGCAGACCGCCCCAGAAGTGGTGGTCGGACAGCACCACCTGCACCGCGTCCTGCCGGACGGCGGGCTTCAGCTGGTCGAAGGCGACCACGCACATGTTCGTGGCCAGGGGCATCGGCACGTCGCGGGCCACCTGGGCCATGCCTTCGAGGCCGGCGGTCGGGTCCTCCAGGTACTCCAGCACACCCTCGAGGTCGTGGCCGACCTTGATCGAGGTGGGCACCGTCCAGACCGCGTTCGGGTCCAGGCGCAGCGGGGTGTCGGGGAAGGCCTGCCGCAGCGCCTTGATCGCGGCCACCTCCTCCTCGGGGTGGAACACGCCGCCCTTCAGCTTGATCGACGAGAAGCCGTAATCGCCGATCATTTTCGTGGCCTGGCGGACCAGGCCGTCGGGATCGAGCGCGGCCCCCCACTCGTCCTCGTCGTGGCCCGGATGGCCGGCCCACTTGTAGAACAGGTAGCCGGTGAAGCTCACCCGGTCGCGCACCGCGCCGCCGAGCAGGTCGCTGACCGGGCGGCCGACGAGCTTGCCCTGCAGGTCGAGCGCCGCGACCTCGAACGGGGAGAGCACCCGGTCGCTGGTCGAGGAGGTGGTGACCATGCCGGCCATGCCGTGCCCGCCGACCTCGGTGTCCTCCTGCAGGGAGACGACCACCCGGCGCTGGATCTCGTGCAGGTCGAAGACGTCGGCGCCGACCAGGGCGGCCGCCGCCCGCTCGATGCGCCGCAGGTGCGGCTCGTCGCCGTAGGTCTCGCCCAGCCCGTACCATCCGCCCGACGTCACCACCTCGACGATCGTGCGCAGGGCGAACGGCTCGTGCACGCCAACACTGTTCAGCAGCGGGAGATCCCGGAAGGCCACGGGTGTCACCCGGACGGCAGAAATCAGCTCGGACATGGCAACCCTTCATTGGGAGACGTCCTCTGCATCCTGACACGGTTCACATGTGTGGACAAGAGTCAGGGATGTGGACGACACCTGTGCATGAAGGGGCCCGGTCCGGGCCGGCTCAGTTCAGCGGGCGCCGAACGGCAGGCCCTTGGCCTGCAGGTGAGCCCGCCAGCCGCCCACCGCGCTGATGTCCTCGACATCGGAGCGGTGCAGCGCCTCGGCCCGCATCCGCATGGCCAGCGAGCCGGAGCCGTCGGCCAGTTCGATGATGCCCAGCTCCAGCTCGGCCGGTTCGCGGGGCAGGAGGCGGTCGGCCAGCATCAGGTAGGGCAGCTCGTAGACCTCGCCGGGCACGGCCGCGCCGCCGCTCTCGACCGGGTGCAGGCCGGGGAACTCGTCGCGCACCGAGAAGAAGCGGTAGCGCGGGGCGGTGTCGAACTCACCCACGAACCGGGCCTCGGCGAAGGCGTCGTTGAACTCCCCGCCGCGCATGCCCTGGCCGTTCACGAACATCCTGATCAAGCTCATACCCAGGCAGTATTCAGCATGATCGGGGAGACCACGCGATCGATCCGGTCACCGGCGTTGCGCAGCGCCTGGATCACCTCGGCCTCCCGCTGCGGGGTCAGCCGGGCGATCGGGATCGAGGCGCTGATCGCGTCGGCCGCGGGCTCGGCGTAGTGCAGCGGCACGGCGAAGCACTTCAGCCCCAGGCTGTTCTCCTGGTTGTCCACCGCGTAACCGCGTTGCCGGGTCTGCTCGAGATCCTCCTCCAGCGCGGCCCGTTCGACGATCGTGTGCGGGGTCAGGGCGTCGAGGGTGTCGGGCAGGTGCTCGTCCCGCTCGTCCTGGTCCCGGTCGCTCAGCAGCGCCTTGCCCAGCGAGGTGCTGTAGGCGGGCAGCCGGCGGCCGATCCGGCTGTAGGGGCGCAGGTACTGGCTGGACTCGCGGGTGGCCAGGTAGACCACGTCCTGGCCGTCCAGGCGGCCGAAGTGGAAGGTCTCGTCGAGCTGCTCGCGCAGTTCGTCGAGCACCGGGGCGACCAGCGGCAGGTACGGGTCGGTGTCCAGGTAGCTGGTGCCGGCCAGGAGTGCGCGGATGCCGATGCCGTACAGGGTGCCGGTGCTGTCGGCCCGCACCCAGCCGTGCTTGGCCAGGGTGCGCAGCAGGGCGTGCAGGCTGCTGCGGGGCACTCCGAGGGCCTCGCTGAGCTCGCGGAGCCGGGCCGGGCGGTTCTGCCGGGCGGCCAGGTGCTCGAGCAGCTCGACCGTGCGGGCGGCGGACTTGACCTCGCGAACGCCGCTGCTCTCCACGGGTTCTGCCGGGCTTCCCGAGTTCGACGACGCTGTGGACACGGGCGCTCCAATCAAGGGGGACGCGGAGGCGTCACCCTAACAGGGCGTCCACATACGAGGACGCCGGTTCAGAGCACTGAACCGGCGTCCTTCGGCGAAGAGATCAGGCGGCCCGGGTGGGCTCGTCGTCCTTGACCTCGATCTCGGCGGCGGCCGCCGCCCGAGCGTCCCGCCGGTTGGCGAGCGTGCTGGTGATGGTCACGGTGATCAGGACGGCCACGATGAAGCCGAGCGACGCCCAGGTCGGCACCACCGGCACCGAGTGGATCGGCTCACCGCCGTTGAGGAACGGCAGCGAGTTCTCGTGGAAGGCCTCCATCACCAGCTTCACGCCGATGAAGGCCAGGATCACCGAGAGGCCGGTGTCCAGGTGGCGCAGCCGGTCCAGCAGGTCGCGGACCACGAAGAACAGCTGCCGCAGCCCCATCAGGGCGAAGGCGTTGGCCGTGACCACCAGGAACGGCTCCTTGGTGAGGCCGAAGATGGCCGGGATCGAGTCGAGCGCGAAGAGCACGTCGGTGACCCCGATCGCGATCATCGTGATCAGCATCGGGGTGGCGATCCAGCGGTGGTTCTGCTTCACGAACGGCCGGCCGCCGTGCCACACCGGGGTGCTGGGGATGACCCGGCCGATGAAGCCGACCACGGCCGGCGGGGCCTCGTCCTCGGCCTCGTGCTCCGGGTCACCGTGCTTGGAACGCAACAGGTTCCAGGCGGTGTAGAGCAGGAACGCCGCGAAGATGAAGAACACCCAGGAGAACTGCGAGATGGCCGCGGCACCGACGGCGATCAGCCCGGCCCGCAGCACCAGGGCCAGCAGGATGCCGATGGTCAGCACCCGCAGCTGCAGGTACTCCGGCACCGAGAACCTGGTCATCAGGACCAGGAAGACGAAGAGGTTGTCGGCACTGAGGCTGTACTCGGTGAGCCAGCCGGCGATGAACTGGCCGCCGTAGCTGGGCCCGAAGCCGATCCAGATCGCGACCCCGAAAGCCAGTGCCACGCCTACGTAGAAGAGCACCCAGCGGGTCGCGTGCTGGATGGTGATGTGCGTCTGACCCCGGTTCGCGACCAGGTCGACGGCTGTGATCCCAAGGACCAGGGCGATGGTGGCGATCCACCAGGCCGCGCTGACGTCCATTCAAGGGCCTCCGGTTTCTTTGCATGCAAAAGGAACCGGAGGTCTCCTCCACCTGGTCGCGAGGAACGCGATCGGGCCGGTGACGCCGGGCACGACCGAACGACGCTGATCGGTCTGGTGTCTGGATGCCGTGTTGACGACGTCACCGCTTAGGGAGTACTCCCCTCCACTACTGGCACAGTGTGCCCCGCCGCTTCCGGCGGGTCCACTACCGGTGAACAACGACACATGCGGTGCGGGGAACTTCCGCGAGCGCCGGACATGTGCCTTGCCTCCACCCACGTCCAAGGGTATTTGTCCCGTTTTTGTTCCCGGCCCGAAAACCAAAGGTGCCGAAACAAAGGACGAGGGCCACCGACGTCCGTACGTCGGTGGCCCTCAGGTGCGTGGTGGGGAAGGAGTGCGGCTACTGGGTGGCCAGAGCCAGGCTCTCCCGCGGGGCCTGAGCCAGCTGCGGGCCGCCGAGCAGGTACTCCAGCGCCTGCGTGGCGTTCCAGCCCTGCGGGTGCCGGCGCAGCAGCTCCTTGGCCGCGGTGAGGTCCGAGCCCAGGGTGAGCAGCGGGTCCTCCTTGATGCCGGAACGCACCTGGGGCATGCCGATCGTGGCCATCAGGCCGTTGCACAGGCACTTGCGGCCGACGGTGTTGTCCAGCTCGCCGCCCTTGCGCACGTAGTCGTCCTCGGGCTCGGAGGGGCACCGGTAGCCGACCTTGCCGGGGGCGCGCTCGAAGGGGGTGCGCAGGTAGGCCAGGTCGCAGATCCGGGTGCGGGCCGCGTAGCCCTCGGGCGTACCGGTGGTGCCGTCGAGCTCGGCGACCTTGAACGGGAAGCCGGTGGGCGAGGCCAGGGCGTCGGTCTTCACTTCCAGGCGGTCCTCGGCCAGCGCCCCGAGCAGCTTGCCGCGGTTCTCCGGGCTGGTGCCGGAGTCGCTGCTGAGCGCGAAGATCGTGCCGACCTGGACACCCGCGGCGCCAAGGGCCTTGGCCTCCTGCACGTGCTCGGGGGTGGCGTAGGCGCCGGCCAGCCAGAACGGGAGGCCGTACTTGGCGATCTTGGTGAGGTCGGCCTCGTCGCGTGCGCCGTAGACCGGCTCGCCGTTCTCGTCGATCTGCACGCGGCCCCGCGGCGGGGTGTTGTGACCGCCGGCCACGTGACCCTCGATCACGAAACCGTCCGGCGTGGTGACCTTTTCCTTGGTGAGGTAGGCGGCCAGCGGGTGCGAGGAGATGATCGCCAGGAACATCGGGCGCTTCAGCGGCGGCAGGGTGCCGGCCGGGACCACGGTGGCCGGGTCGAGCGCGGTGGCATAGGTCTGGGTGGCACCGTCGACGTGGACGTCCATCTCGGTGTACTCGTGCCGGCTGAGCTGGTTGATCAGGCGCGGCAGCTTCGACGGGATACCCGCCCCGACCAGCACGTAGTCGACCCCGGCGAGCATCGAGCCGTACAGCGCGGGCACGATCGCCAGCTGGATCTTCTCCAGGATGTTGATCCCGACCAGGCCGGAGTGCCCCTCCTTGGCCAGCCACACCTCCACGAAGGCGCTGGCCACCATTAGGTCGCGGCTCTTGCTCACCGGGTTCATGGTCAGGTTGGGCACCGGCAGGTAGGCCTGGCCCTCTTCCCGGCCCTCAGGCTTGTAGTAGCGCTCGATGATCCACTCGGCCACGGCGGGCACCGGGAAGTGCTCCAGCGCGCGGCGCATGTGGCCACCGGGGTCGCCGTCCTGCAGGCGGCGCACCACCACGGAGTCCAGTGCGGTGCCGGAGACCACACCGAGCTGACCGGCCATGGCCACCTGCTTGGCCAGGTTCCAGTCGGAGACCGCCGCGCCCATCCCGCCCTGGATGACGGTGGGCAGCGGGGCACCGCCGGCCACGGGGTGCGCAGCCGTGTCGGTGCCGGGCATGGTCTGTCCAGTCTGCACGGGTGGGCCTTCCTGCTGGATCTGGCAACCTACGCTTTCGTAAGTTACGCCTTCGGAAGAGTAACCTACGCGCGCGAAGGTTGTCTGGCTAGAGCAGCTCGTCGGTAGGTCCGGGTCGCGAGGCTCGTGATTGCGCCGTGTTGCCTGCTCAGCAGGGGTTCGGCGGCTGCGGTGCCAGGTAACGAAGAGGTAAAGCTCACAGGCGTTTCAGTACCGCACAACGACTTTCAAGATCATCGTTGCGGCTCAGATGTAGCCGAGCTTGCTGGCCGCGTACACCGCCTCGGCCCGCCTCGACACGGTGAGCTTGCGCATCAGATTGCTGACGTGGAACTTCACCGTGGTCTCGGAGATGTAGAGCCGGCCGCCGATCATGCGGTTCGAGCAGCCCTGGGCCAGCAGGCGCAGCACCTCCACCTCGCGCTCGGTCAGGCGTGGGCGGTGCGGGTCGGGGCCCGGGCTGAGGCTGCGGACCATGGCGGCGGTGCTGCGGGCGTCCAGAGCGCTGTCACCCCGCCCCACCGCCCGGATCGCCCGCACCAGCTCGGTCGTGTCGGCGTCCTGCACCACGTAGCCGCGGGCGCCGTGCTGGATGGCGGCCAGGACCAGCCGGTCGTCCGGCAGGCTGCTCAGCATCAGCACCCCGAGCCCGGGGAAGCGACTGGTCAGGGCCGCGCAGGTGGCCAGGCTCCCGGCGGCCGAGGCTTCCAGCAGCACCACGTCGGGCCGGCCCTGCTCCACCCGGGCCACCACCTCCGCAGGCGAGCCCGCCTCGCCGACCAGGCGCAGATCGTCCTGAAGTTCCAGCACCTCTCGCAGCCCCTGGCGCACCTTCGCCGGATGGCCGGCCAGGACGATCCCGATGGTGGACGAGCTGGGCCGGGTTGGTGACGTCGTCGGCACCGAGGTGGTCCTCATGTCTGGATCCTCCAGATCCGAGAGCTCGGAACAGCGGGGATTCACGGACGCTCGCCGTCAGGGGCCGCGGCTGGCGGCGGAGAACGCCCGGCTCACCGGAAGTTCCGGATCGGGGAGGCAGATCGGGGTCGGCGTCGGACGAGTGTCAGGTGAGCAGCAGGTGAGCACAGCACACACGGCTCCTCCTACGCGACGCCCTCGTCCCTCAAGGACGGTAGGCCGCCCACCGCGCGTTCGTAAAGGTCTCTAGTCTGCCGATCATGACCTATTCCCCGGTTCCCGAACTGAACGCCCTGTGGGACTTCCAGGCGGTGCACGGCTCGGAGAGCTACGCCCAGGGCTTCGGCCTGTACGAGGAGTTCGGCGACCGCGAGGACCTGGCCCCGGGCTGGAGCGACGCCGACGCCTTCCACGCCCGGCTCAAGTCGTTCGCCCGGGCCACCGGCGGCGGCTCGATGTACGCGCTGTGGCAGGCCGACGACGGCTCGTCGCCGGTAGTGGTCTTCGGCGACGAGGGCGGCATCCACGTGGTCGCCACCGACGTCCGTGACCTGTTCCGGATCCTGACCTTCGACGTGGAGCCGATGGTCGACTGGGACGGGGTCAGCTTCTACAAGGACGAGGAGTACGACGAGCCGAGCCCGTCCCACGACGAGTTCGTGGCCTGGCTCGAGACCCAGGGCCTGCAGCCCATCGACGACGCCGACTCCCTGGTCAAGGTCGCCCAGGAGCGCTACGAGCCCTCGTTCCGGGCCTGGATCGACCAGTTCCCCCTCGGCGAGAACTGAGGACTAACCGCCGTAGATCTTGCGCATCGCGGCCTTGCGCACTGCCTTTGTCGGCTTGCCCAGCCGGCCTTCGGCGGCCAGGGCCGAGCGGGCCGCGATCCAGCCGCAGGCGCCGTGCACGCCGCCGCCCGGGTGGGTGGCGGCGCTGGCGATGTAGAGGCCGTCGATCGCGGTCTCGGGGCGGCCCAGGCCGGTGGCGGGGCGGAAGACCAGCTGCTGGTGCAGTTGGGCGGTGCCGCCGTTGATCGCGCCGTGGTGCAGGTTGCCGTCGGCGGCCTCGAGGTCGGAGGGGTGCTGGACGGTGCGGTGGCGCACCCGGTCGCGGAAGCCGGGGGCCATGCCTTCCAGCGTCTCCTCCATCGTCTCGGCGATCTTCCCGGCGTGCGCGTTGTCGTGCCGGTGGCGGGGCAGGTGGGTGTAGGCCCAGACGCTCTCGGTGCCGGCCGGGGAACGGGTCGGGTCGGCCGTGGTCATCTGCCCCAGGAGGGCGAACACCTGCTCGGGCTCGCGGCCCGCGGCCAGGTCGCCGGACCAGCGCGACAGACCCTGCAGATCGGTGCCGTAGTGCACCGTTCCGGCCTGCCGGGCCTGCTCGGCCTTCCACGGGATGCCGCCGTCGACCAGCCAGTTCACCTTCACCGTGGGCAGGTCCCACTCGAAGCGGTTCAGGTCGGCGCGCAGGCGGGCCGGAAGGTGCTCTTCCCCGACGAGATCGTTGAACAGGCGCGGTGCGTCGACATCGGCGAGAACGGCCCGGCGCACCGAGACCTCCCGGCCCGAAGCTGTGCGTACGGCTGTGGCCCGACCGCCGCGCACCACCACGTCGGTGACGTTCTCACCCACGTCGATGCGGGCCCCGGCCGCCCGGGCCCGATTGGCCATCGCCTGGGAGAGCATGCCCGCGCCGCCCTGCGGAACGGGAAAGCCCACGTCCTGGGCGAGCATCACCAGCAGCCAGCCGAACAGGCCGCTGCCGGGGGCTTCCATCGGAACGTCGGCGTGCATCGCGTTGCCGGAGACGAGCAACTTGCCGTGCTCGCCACCGAACCACTCCTGGGTAAGCCGGATCACCGGTGCAGCGGCGATGCGCGCCAATTCCAGCGTGTCGTGCGTGCCGGCGCGCCAGAGGAGCTTGGCGCCCGAGCGCACCGGGGGGAACGGGGTGAAGAGAGCTTCCAGCAGGGGGTCGCGCACCCGCATCCACTGCTGGTGCAGCTTCAGCCAGGACTCGCCGTCCCCAGGGTGGTCGCGGTCGAGCGCAGCGGCGGTCTCGTCGGGGTCGCGGTGGATCACGGCGGCCGTCTCGTCCTCCGGGCCGGCCACGTGTGCGATCACGTTGGGCGCCTGCACCCAGGTCAGGCCGTGCTGCTCCAGCCCCAGGCGCTTGATCACGGGGGAGGCGGCGGCCAGCGGGTAGAAGGCGCTGAACAGGTCGGAGGTGGCCTCGGGGGACTCCGGCCACAGCGAGCCGGAGCGTACGGCGCCGCCCACCTCGTCCTGGGCCTCCAGGACCAGCACGTCCCACCCGGCATCGGCCAAGGCAGAGGCGGCGACCAGGCCGTTCGGGCCCGCTCCGATGACCACGGCGTCGACGGTCTCCACGCTGCTGCACTCCCGTTCTGCCGGCTGCCCGGCCTTGCCCGTGTCCGTGCTGCTTCCGTGTTCATACCAGCAGCCCCTCCGCGGGTGCGCGAGTCAGGGGGGCCGCCCGGTGGTGGGCAGGCCGGGCGCGATGCCCGGGAAACGGGCCGGAATCAGTTCTGCAGCGAGCCAGGAGCGTTACGCCGGTTGTGCGGGCCGGTTCGGGTGCCCGCTTGGCTCCGATTCTCGGCTACATCTTGCAGTCAGGCGTATCCGCAGTGAAAGCTTGTTCCACCCAATGGCGGGGGCGAGCACGGAGGGAACCATGGCTCATCGCGTCAGACACACGGCTCGCCGATTACTTCGTCCGGACGCCTCACCGCCCGCGTCCTGAGTGCCTTCGGGCCGCCGCACCCCGCGACAGTCGCCGGGTCGGCAGGCCCCTCCAGCGCCGTGGTCACGCCTGCGCCTCATCCCTCGTTCGGGGACTGAACCGCACGCGTCCCACTGTTACCTGAGTGCCAGGTACGCACCAATGCCCATGTCGTCCGCGACGATTCGCGTGGCCTGGGCCGCCTTCCGGTGAACTTCCTGCACCGCTGCGAGCTGGGCCGACGGTGCGACCAGCGTCTGCAGCGGCCGCTTCCCCGGCGCAGTCTCGACCAAGGAGGTCAGGGCGTCGCTGACCTGGCTTGCGGTGCCGATGCTTTCGGCGTTCTCGGTGGCCCGCCGGGTCAGGTCGGTGACGAAACCGGTCAGCGCCTCGCTGTACAGCCCGAGCCGTTCCTGGTCGGCGGGCAGGGCAGCGTTCGCGCCGATGTTCGTGGGGTACGAGGCGGGCTCGATGATGACGGATTCGACGCCGTAGGGCGCCAGTTCGTGGTGCCAGGCTTCGGTCAGGGCGCGTAGCGCCGCCTTGCTGGCGGCGTACAGCCCGTTGAACGGTGGGGTCATCCAGGCCGAGAGCGATCCGACCTGGATCAGTACGCCGTGCCCCTGTGCCCGCAGGTGGGGGAGCACGGCGTTGTTCACGCGCAGGGCGCCGAGCGTGTTCACGTCGAACTGTTGCTGCGCCTCGTGGGCGGTGTAGGCCTCCAAGGGCCCGGCGAAGTTGCGGCCTGCGTTGTTCACGACAACGTCGAGCTGCCCAGCGGTTTCGATCAATGTACGGACGGCGGTGGCGACGGAGGCGTCGTCGGTCACGTCGATCTCGAGCACCTTCAGATCGAGGTGCTCCGCCGCGGCCAGCGCGGTGAGCTCGGCGGCGGCCGGGGCGTTGCGGCCGGAAACGTCGCGCAGGCCGGCGAAGACCCGGTGGCCCCGGCGGGCCAGGGTCTCGACAGTCAGTCGCCCGAAGCCGGTGCTGGCCCCGGTGACCAGCACAGTTCGGATTTCGGACGGGGTGGGCTCGGTCATCGTGAAGCTCCTGGAAGGTGTCGCTCAGGTAAGTGGGGTGTGCCCCCACTTCGTCGTGACGAAGATATGGAGGGCCACCCCACTTTGTCAACGACAAGCGGGGCTCCCCTCCACTTCGATGGTTCGTGGCGTAGGATGCGGGTTTCCCGCACACGAGCAGAAGTGAGTGCCGAACCGTGGCCAACCAGGACGTCGTCACCCGGACGGCCACCCCCGGCGGCCGGCCCCGGCGGGCCGACGCCCGCCGCAACTACGACCAGATCGTGGCGGCGGCCGAGGTCGAGATCGCCCGGTCGGGGGCGAATGCCTCGCTCGAAGAGATCGCCCGCAAGGCCGGAGTCGGTTCGGCCACGCTGCACCGGCATTTCCCCAACCGCTGGGCGCTGCTGGATGCGGTTTTCCACGACCGGGTCGAGGTGCTCTGTCGCCAGGCCGACGAGCTGGCCGACGCGGCCGACCCGGGAACGGCCCTGGTGGACTGGCTGCAGGCGGTGGCGGTCTACGGGGCCACCAGCCGCGGCCTGGCCTCGGCCGTGCTCACCGGTATCTCCAGATCGGCCTCGCCGGCCGGGAGCGACTGCGACGTCCTGCTCGGAGAGGCCGCCGAGCGGTTGCTGCAGCGGGCGCAGGCGGCCGGAGCCGTGCGTTCCGAGGTGGCCTCTTGCGATCTCCTGATCCTGGTCAACGCCGTGTCGCTGGCCACCGAGACGCACCCCGACGCAGCCGGTGAGGCGGCCCGGCTGACAGCCCTGGCCCTTACGGGTATCCGGGCCTGAGGGCTTCGATCTGCCCTGATCCGCCCGGTTCGCCGGCTCGGGTGAGGGGGGCGCCTGAAGGTGCGCCGCCTGCGGGGCTGCCAGAGCATGCCTTCATGGACAGCACCGCTCTACCGCTCCGAACTCCTTCTGCTCGCGGTCCTTTGAGCGCGTCCCTGATCGAACTTCTCACCGGCCGGGTCGAGGCGCAGACGGGTCTGCTCGCGGTGCGTGAACACGCCGCCGAGGCGGTCACCGTGGCCGATCCGGTGCATGCCGAAGATTTTCAGCTCGCCCTGACCCTGCTCTACGAACTGCACTACCGCGGCGTCGAGGGGGTGAACGACCGCTGGGAGTGGGATCCGGACCTGCTCGGGGTGCGGGCGGGCCTGGAAGAGGTCTTCGAGCGGGCCGTGCGCGAACGGGTGCACACCATGCTCACCGAGTTCACCGGCGCGGCCCCCGAGACCAGGCCCACGGGCGAACAGGTCGCGCAGACGCTGCTGGCCCTCACCGCCCCCACGTCGGCGCCCGGCCTGTCCACCTACCTGGCCCGCCAGGCCACCGCCGACCAGTACCGCGAACTGCTGGTCACCCGCTCGATCTACCACCTGAAAGAGGCCGACCCGCACACCTTCGCGCTGCCCCGGCTCACCGGAGCCCCGAAGGCCGCGATGGTCGAGGTGCAGTCCGACGAGTACGGCGGCGGGCGGCCCGACTGGATCCACGCAGACCTGTTCGCCCGGACGATGCGGGCCCTCGGCCTGGATGCCCGCTACGGCCACTACCTCGACCAGGTGCCCGCGGTGATCCTGGCCGGGGTCAACGCGATGTCGCTGTTCGGCCTGCACCGCCGCCTGCGCGGGGCCGTGGCCGGCCACCTGGCCGCCTTCGAGATGACCTCGACCACCCCGAACCGCCGCTACGCCCAGGGTCTTCGCCGCCTGGGCTTCGGCGAGGCCGCCACCCTCTACTTCGACGAGCACGTCGAGGCCGACGCGGTGCACGAGCAGATCGCGCTGCGCGAGCTGGTCGGCGCCCTGATCGAGCAGCAGCCCGAGCTGGCCGCCGACGTCCTCTTCGGCGCGGCCACCGCCCTGGTGCTCGACGAGGAGGCGAGCGGCCATCTGCTGAGCAACTGGAAGGCCGGCCGCAGCGCCCTGCGCGAGCAGGCCCGAGTCAAGGTGAGCGCAGCGTGAAGGCGGCCGAGCCGGTGGTCCTGCCCGAGGCGGTGACCAGCACCGGCCCCGAGGTCCGGGTCACCGACTGCCCCGACGGCCCCCTCCTGGTCCGCGGCGCCCTCACCGTGCGCGGCGCCGACGGCCAGGACACCCCGGTCCGCCGCCGCTGCATCGCCCTCTGCCGCTGCAACGCCTCCGCCCTGTTCCCCTACTGCGACGGCAGCCACCGAGCCCTCAAGCGCGGCTGAACCTCAGACCGTGGCGAGGCGCAGCTGTTCCAGCACCGCCTCGACCGCGGGCACCCCGTGGCTGCTGGGGGCCAGTACCGCGGACACGGTTCGCGACGGGTAGCCTTCCAGGGGAAGGACTTTGACGGCCGGGTTCAGGCTGGCCCGCAGGGCCATGCCGGGCAGGGCGGCCACGGCGATGCCGGCGGCGACCAGGGCCTGCACCACCACGTAGTCGTCGGTGCTGTGCCGGATGTCGGGGGTGAAGCCGGCCTTGACCGCTTCGCGCACCAGGTGTTTGCGGCAGGAGACGCAGCCGGCGATCCAGCGTTGCCCGGCCAGGTCGCCCATGCTCACCGAATCGCGCCCGGCCAGGGGGTGGCCCGGCCCGAGCACGGCGCGCAGCGGGTCGTTCAGCAGGGTCACCGCCTCGAGTGGGCCGCGCTCGAAATCTTCTCCCGGGTAGTCGAACACGATCGCCAGGTCGCACTGGCCCTCGGCCAGCAGGACCAGGGCCTCGGGCGGCTCCACCTGGGTGAGGCGCACGTCGAGGCCGGGGTGCTCGGCGCTCAGGTTGGCCAGGGCGGTGGAGACCAGAGTGGCGCTGGCAGAGGGGAAGGCGGCGATGCGGACCCGGCCGGTGCGGCGGCGGGCCAGGTCGGCCAGGGCTTCGCCGGCCGCCTCGAGCCGGGCGTCGATGGCGTCGGCGTGGCGCAGCAGGAGCTGGCCCGGGTCGGTCAGCGCGATGCCGCGCCCGACCCGGGTGATCAGGGCCAGGCCGAGGTCCTTCTCCAGCTTGCGGATGTGCTGGCTGACGGCCGGCTGGGTCCAGCCGAGCTCGCGGGCGGCGGCGGCCATCGAGCCGGAGTGCGCCACCTCGCGGAACACCAGCAGGCGCCGCGGGTCGAGCTTGGCGGTGGTGCTGCCCTCGCCCAGCACCGAGCGTTCCGGCACCTCTTCGTCGGCCTGCTCGGACGCCGGGTGCTCGGCCTCGTGCCGCTGCACCGGTTCGCCGGACTCCCGCGCCTGCTCCAGGACGTGCCGGTGAGTCGCGAGCTCTTCGTCGTCGCCCATTCCCGCCATGTCGACCATTCACCCACATCCGGCTCGGAAACCAAAGCTGAGCTTGGGGATGGCTCCGACCAAGACGTTCTTGTCCCAGGTTCCGTGGTGGGTGACCGTAGAAGGACAGCCACAGCCTCGGGAGGTCCACATGTTGACGATCGGTTTGCTCGGCGGAATGAGCTGGCAGTCGACGGTGGAGTACTACCGGATCGCCAACGAGCTGGTCGCCGCTCGCCTCGGGGGGCTGCACTCGGCCCGGCTGGTGATGTCCTCGGTGGACTTCGCCGAGATCGGTCAGCTGCAGCGTTCGGGTCAGTGGGACGTGGCCGGTCAGGTGCTCGCCCAGGAGGCCCGCAATCTGCAGGCGGCCGGCGCCGACATGGTGCTGATCTGCACGAACACCATGCACAAGGTGGCCGACCAGGTGGCCGCCGCGATCACCGTGCCGCTGGTGCACCTGGCCGACACCACGGCCGCCGCGGTCCGCGCCGAAGGTGTGCGCAAGGTTGCCCTGCTGGGCACCGCCTTCACCATGGAGCAGGACTTCTACCGCGACCGCCTGGCCTCGCACGGCCTGGAGGTGCTGGTGCCCCCGGCCGAGGACCGGGAGCTCGTGCACCGGGTGATCTTCGAGGAGCTGTGCGTCGGCGTCGTGCGCGACGAGTCCCGCCAGGCCTACCGCGAAATCATCACCCGTCTGGTCGAACAGGGCGCCGAGGGCGTGATCCTCGGCTGCACCGAGATCGAGCTGCTGATCTCGCCCGACGACTGCCCGGTGCCCTCGTTCCCCACCACCCGCCTGCACATCGGGGCCGCCGTCGACCGGGCCCTCGAGCTGACCTCCGTCTAGGACCTGGACCCGCCCACGCTTCGCCCACCAGCGAAATGTGGGCGGGTTACCGTCAGACATGCAGATCGCTGACGTGAACGTGGCCGCCGCAGCCCGGCTGCTGGCCGATGCGTCCCGGGCGGCCATGCTGACGCTGCTGCTGGACGGGCGTGCGCATCCGGCGGGGGCGCTGGCCGAGGCTGCGGGCATCGGGCGCCCGGCGGCCAGTGCTCATCTGAAGCAGCTGGTCGCGGCCGGCTATCTGGAAGTGGTTCAGCAGGGCCGTCACCGGTACTACCGGATCAGTCGGCCGGAGGTGGCCACGGCGGTGGAGTCCTTGGCCGCGATCGCTCCGGGCCGGCCGGTGCGCAGCCTGCGGCAGAGCACCGCGGCCCGGCGACTGGCCGAGGCTCGTACCTGCTACGACCATCTCGCGGGCCGCGCCGGTGTGGCTCTGCGGGATGCGTTGCTGGAGCACCAGTTGCTCGACGGGCTCAGCGTGACCTCCCGAGGAGAAATGGCCCTCGCGGCAATGGAAATCGATGTGAGCGCCTTGGGGCGCCAACGACGTCCATTGTTGAAGGACTGCCTCGACTGGACCGAGCGCCGCCCGCACCTGGCCGGGGCGCTGGCTGCCGCGTTGTTGTCCGCGTTCACCGACCGCGGATGGCTGAACTGCCGGCCCGGGCGTCGGGTGGAGATCGCCGACTGGGCCAATATTCAGCTCTGGCTGGGCTGTTCGTCCGGTTGCCACTCGATCTGAGGGGCCTCGAGAAGTTCCGAGATCAGGTCGGCAGCGGTGCGGTCCCGGTTGCTCCGGCCGACGAAGGGCTTGTCCTTGGAGCCCGGCACGGTGTGCCCGCCGCCGTGAATGCGATAGAGCACAACTAAAGGACGTTTGTCCTGGCGATACTCGGAACGTTCCAGATAGGTGGTGGTTTCGCGGGCGGGCAGGCGGGTGACGGCCGGTTCGGTGGAGATGCCGTTGCGCTCGGCGAAGTAGGCCGCGGTCTGAGGCATCGACAGGCTGCTCCCGCCCACCCTGAACAGCTTCTGCTTCCACCACGTCATGGATCCCCCGTCGAAGGGGACGATAGGGTCGGCGGTGCCGTGAGCGAGCAACACGGGTAGCGCGACGACTGGTTCCGTGGGGGCCAGAAAGCTCTCCGGCACCGGCATGGTACTGGCGAAAATGGCTGCCCCGGCGAGAAGGCCGGGTGCCTCGTGAATCAGGCGCATCACCATCTGCCCGCCGTTGGAGTAGCCGGCCGCGAACACCCGGCGCTCGTCGATACCGTGACTGGCGGCTAGTTTCCGGACGACCGCACGGGTGAAGGCAATGTCATCAATGCTGTTCTTACGTGCTGGGAAACGACTTTCACGGCGGGCGTCGTTCCAGTTGCCCTTGAAGCCGTCCAGATACGCCACCACGGCCGTGCCGTCCTCGGCCAGCCGGTCGTAGGAGTGATCGGTGAACTTCTGGTGGGTACGGCCGTTCTGCGTACTGCCGTGAAAGACCAGAAGCAGGTTCCGGGCCGATGTGCCGACCGTGGTGAAGGTCCGGGTCCGTCCGCCGGCCTCGACTGTTTGCTGCGACATGTTTGAACGCTAAACTTTGACATCGTGTCAAGGTCAAGGCTGGAGGCCGACCGCCGGTGAGGATCAGCGAGCTGAGCCGCCGGACCGGGGTGAGCGCCCGGTCCCTGCGCTACTACGAGCAGCAGGGCCTGTTCGCGGCCGAGCGCCTGCCCAACGGCTACCGCGACTACGGTGACGATGCGGTGGCCACGGTGCTCACCATCCGGTCGCTGATGGATCTGGGCTTCCCGATGGATCTGGTGCGCACCGTGCTGCCCTGCACCGGGGGCGACACCGACCAGGACGTCTGCGGCAACGTGGTGGAGCAGGTCACCCGCATCCGCGACGAGATGGCCGAGCGGGTCGCCCAGATGGCGCAGACCCGCGACGCCCTCACGCAGTACCTCCGGGAAGAAGCTCCTGCAGCCCCACCACCCGCAGCAGTTGCAGCCGCTGCTCGTCCTCGGAGCCGGGTTCGGCGGTCATCACCACCATCAGCAGTCCGTTCGGCCCCTCGCTGAGGGTGTCGCAGTCCATGGCGATGTCACCGACCCGGGTGTGCACCGTCTTGTGGCTGGTGCGCAGCTCGGCGACCGGTGCCTCGGCCCAGCGCCGGGCGAAGTCGGGAGAGGCCCTGACCAGCCGGGAGACCAGGTGCGGGATCTCCGGGTCGGCCGGGTAGCGGCCCTGGGCCGAGCGCAGATGCCCGACCAGGTCGGAGGCGAACTCCTCCTCGGCCGCCGGGGAGTGCGTCACCGGCATCGGATCCTCGGCGAAGTAGCGCCAGACCATGTTGCGCTGCAGCCGGCTGCGGCTCGAGGGGTCTCCGAACAGGGCGGCCCACAGGGGGTTCCAGAGCACCAGCTCGTAGGCGGCGGTGTGCACGCCGACCGGGAACTCGCTCAGCCGGTCGACCATCCGCTGCACCGTGGGGCTGACGTGCCGCGGCACCGTGCCGCCGCCGGGCTGGGCCGCCCCACCGACCCGGAACAGGTGCTCGCGTTCGTTGTCGTCCAGGCGCAGCGCGCGGGCCAGGGCGGTGAGCATCTGCGGGGAGGGGTTGCGGGCGCGCCCCTGCTCCAGACGCACGATGTAGTCCACGCTCACCCCCGCGAGCAGGGCCAGCTCTTCTCGGCGCAGACCGGGGGTGCGGCGGTTCAGCCCGGGAGCCAGCCCGGCCTGTTCGGGGGTGACCCGGTCCCGCCAGGCCCGCAGTACCTGGGCGAACTCATCCATCCAGCCATCATGCTCCCGCGCCGGGCGCAGTGGGTGGTACCGGTGGACCCACTGACGAGAGATGCCTGGTGAGGTGCTCACCGACGTCCCAAGTTGGAAGACATGACCACCACCCTGGTGACCGGGGCCAACAAGAGCCTCGGTCTCGAAACCACCCGCCGCCTCCTGGAGGCCGGACACACCGTCTACGCCGGGATGCGCAACCTCGACAACGGCGAGGCGGCTCGCGAACTGGGCGCCGTACCCGTGCAGCTCGATGTCACCGATCAGGCGAGCATCACCCGGGCCCTGGCGTCCCTCCCCGAGCTGGACGTCCTGGTCAACAACGCCGGCGTGCTGGGTACGTCGTTCAGCACCGACGACCTCGACGCCGACGCCATGCAGCAGGTGTTCGACACCAACGTGCTCGGCATCGTCCGTGTCACCCAGGCGGCCCTACCCCTGCTGCGCCGTTCCCCCTCCGCCGTGATCGTGAACGTGGCCTCCGGCGTGGGCTGGCCGCGCTACCTGCTCGACCCCAAGGCCGACGAGTTCCACGTCACCGGTGTGCCCTACGCCAGCTCCAAGGCCGCTGTGATCGCCTTGACCGTGCAGTACGCCAAGAGCCTGCCCGGGATGCGGGTCAACGTCTCCGACCCCGGTTACACGGCCACGGAGTTCAACGGGTTCAGCGGGCACCAGAGCATCACCGAAGGTACCGATGCGACGGTCGCGCTGGCGTTGATCGGGCCGGACGGGCCCACGGGGGAGTTCCACAGCCGACACGGCCGGATCGATTACTAGGTCTGCAAAACGAAGGAGACCGGGGGTGCGCCCGTGCGGCGCGCCTCCGGTCTCCGGTTCTTTCCCTCGGGGAACGCATCAGTCGTCATGGCGGCCGGCCTTCCCTCGGGCCAGCCGACGGCTGCGTTCGGCCCGGCGGTTGCGGCGGGCGCCGTCACCGTTCGCGGCCGCAGCAATACGGTTCAGCTCCAGGCGGTGCTGCAGTTCGTCTGCGCTCAGGGCCCGGCGGGCGACGAGTTCGCCGTCCGTCCAGGTCTTGCTGAGCGTGATCCCTTTCTTCATACCTATGTTGATAGACCGGCGGGCGAGGGATTGTCACTGCATTTATGTTCGGGGAGGCTGCAGTGACCGCACACGGAAGGGGACCGTCGGAGCATGGAGTACACCCGCCTCGGTAGCTCGGGGCTCAAGGTCAGCCGGATCGCCCTGGGCACCATGGGTTTCGGTACGCCGCCCGATCCGGAGGCCGGCTGGCCGCTGACCGAAGAGGCCTCCCAGCCGTTCTTCCAACAGGCCGTCGAGCTGGGCATCACCTTCTGGGACACCGCCAACGCCTACGTCGACGGCTCGTCCGAGGAGGTGGTGGGCCGGGCGATCCGTAAATACGCCCGCCGCGAGGACATCGTCCTGGCCACCAAGGTCTACTTCCCGATGCACGACGGCCCGGGCGGCTCCGGGCTCTCCCGCAAGGCGATCCTCGAGCAGATCGACGCCTCGCTGACCCGGCTCGGGGTGGACCACGTGGACCTCTACCAGATCCACCGCTTCGACTACGAGACGCCGGTCGAGGAGACGATGGAGGCGCTGCACGACGTGGTGAAGGCGGGCAAGGTCCGCTACCTGGGCGCCTCGTCGATGTGGGCCTGGCAGTTCGCCAAGCTGCAGCACACCGCCGACCGGGGCGGCTGGACCCGGTTCGTGTCCATGCAGAACCAGTACAGCCTGCTGCAGCGCGAGGAGGAGCGGGAGATGTTCGGCCTGCTCGCCGACCAGGGAGTGGGCAGCATCCCGTGGAGCCCGCTGGCCAAGGGCTGGGTGGCCCGGCCGTGGCAGACCCGGACCAGCCGCACCGGGGTCGACCGCCTCACCCAGCGCTACGACGTGGAGGCCGAGAACCGGCCGATCGTCGAGGCCGTGCAGCAGGTGGCCGAGGCCCGCGGGGTGCCGATGGCCCAGGTCGCGCTGGCCTGGGTGCTGAAGAACCCGTCGGTGGCGGCGCCGATCGTGGGCCCGTCGAAGCCCGAGCACCTCACCGACGCGGCCGCGGCGGTCGAGCTGGAACTGAGCGCCGAGGAGATCGAGATCCTGGAGCGGCCCTACACCCCGCGCCTGCCCAGCGCCTTCAAGTAACCGGCGACCGGGCATCAGCGGTTCCCACCTGGACCGGCTGGAGCGGGAACTCGCGCACAGGCGAGCTGCTCGACTCTCGCTTCAGCCGGCCCTCGAGGGGACCGAGGTCGAGCTGTGCCGCGCCCCCTCGCCCCCCGGCGTTCAGGCCAGCGTCAGCCTTGATGAGGTACTTACCGGGTACGCCGGGGCCATGGCCGAGCTCGGCGCTGCCGTCAGCAACCCACCCGGCCTGCCCGGAGGGGTCGTGGTGGCGCACCGAGATCGCCCGGCCGGTGTTCAGCGTCGCCCCGCCGGATCTCAGCCGTTTCACGGGATCGGACTGATAGACCCGCTCCGGCGTCCGGCGGTCTCACTCACCGGGTCGGCCCGGTCACCGGCGGGTTCGGGGGTGCACCCCTGGACCCAGCGCCCGCGTGAGCAGATTTCCCGGGTAAAGGGTTCAGTGATGCGGGTTTCCGGAAATTGATCGGCCCGGGGCGACGACAGCCGGGTCCGATTCGTGCCAAGCTGTACGACACCGCGGACGGGCGAGACCTGTACGAACGCGAGGTTCGTCGGGCCACTCGGCCTGCGTTGCGTGCTGACCGGAAATCCGATGCGCACCGCACGTCCGGACGGGACCTTCGGCCCTGTCCGGCCCACCGCCGTCCTGGAAGTCTGCGATCGAAAAACCGCATGTACGGGGGCATCACGAGTTGAACGTTCTGGTCGTCGTCGAGTCCTGCTTCTCCAACACCCACCGCTTCGCCGAGGCCGTGGCCGCCGGCCTGACCGAGTTCCGGGTCAGCGCGAGGGTGGTCGAGGCGGCCGCCCAGGAGTGGGATCTGGAGAATGTCGACCTCCTGGTGGTGGGTGCGCCGATCCACCACCGGGGGTTGCCCAACCGGCTGTCCCGGGCGCTGGCCGGCACCCAGGGGGCCACGCCCAAGTCGTTCGGGGTGGCCGAATGGCTGGAGGGCATGCCGCACTGGGAAGGCGGGCGGGCCGCGGCCTTCGACTGCGGCACCGGCAACGGCTTCATCAACGGCTCGGCCGTGCACCAGATCACCCGGCGCCTGCACCAGCGCGGGGTGGAGGTGCTGACCAGCGAACGCTTCCTGGTCGAGGCGATGCTCGGCCCGGCCGTGCCGGAAGACCTGGCCCGGGCCCGGAAGTGGGGCAGCAGCCTGGCCTCGTTCGGCGGGAAGACCGGCGAGACGGCCCAGCTGTGGATCTCCGCCCGGCCCCAGGGCCCGGCCGGCCGGCAGGCAGAACCCGAGGTGCTCGCCCCGGCCAAGGCGGCGGTGCGGCTGTCCGCCGCGCAGCAGCTCACCATGCACCGGCCGGCCCCCACCGCCACCCGCTCTCCCGCCTGAGCCCTGCGCCGATCCGGTACCGGCCGGGTGGTCCCGGACTCGCCCGAGTTCGGGCTGCCGGGCCGGACCGTCCGGGTCCCGCCATGATCACCCCCAACTGCGACGAGTCGGGGGGACAATATGGCAGTTCAGATCAATACGAGAAGGCGCAACACACACCGGCTGAAACGGCTGGGGCTGAAACGGCTGGGGCTGGCCGGGGGGGATGGCCACCGCCCTGGTCGCCGGGGTGGCCGCCGCCCCGGGCCAGGCCGCCTCGAGCTACACCGTGCCGATCCCGCTGCACCCGGTGGCGGCCGACCTGCACCTGGTCGGCGCCTCCGAAGCCGGTGTGGCGGTGCAGCAGGCCGATCCGACGGGGCAGCCGCTCGGTCAGAACCGGCCGGTCTTCACCGGTGCCCTGGGCGGGGAGCTGGAGCATCGCCCGCAGGTCGGGCCGAGCACCAGCAATTCCGCCGCGCCCACCCTGCTGGCGGTCAGCGGCACGCAGCTGGCCTGGTACGAGAACCTGCAGCGGGCCGGTAGCCAGCCCAAGGTGCCGCACCGGCTCAACATCCTCACCGGCCAGGACGTGGTCGAGGCCGGGCAGATCACCCGGCCCGACGCGTTCAACGGTGAGGGCTGGTTCTCCGACCTGCCCGGGAGCTACGCCAACGTTCCCAGTCAGTGGCGGTACCCGCTGGTGCGCCACCGGGCCGGCACCGACACCGGCCAGGGGATGCAGGCCGATGTCCTGATGCCGCACGTCCCGGGTGTTCTGGGCGGGTACGGCCTGGCTGCCGACCGCACTTCGGTGCTGCGCACGACTCTCGACAACCGGGTGCAGCCGGCCACCCACGTCCTCGATCTGGTCGTTCTGAAGACCGGGGCCGTCACCCGGATCGCCGAGAGCCCGGACGAGGTCCTCGGGCTGGGCCTGTCGGAGGGCTGGATCGTCTGGGCCACCAAGGCCGCGGGCGGTAGCTACGAGATCCACCAGAAGCCCCGCGCCGGAGGAGCTGTCACCCACTACGCCGAGCTCGACCCGAACGCCGACGTGGCCCACCTGGCCGTCGGCGCCGCCGGAGTCGGCTACCTGATCAACCACCCGGACGATCCGGCCCGCCCCCGCGCGACCTCGACCACCCTGGCGATCGTCAACGGCCCGGCCGCCAAGTACAAGGCGCTGCCCTACGACGCCTCCGGTCTCGCCGCGGTGGGGAACCACTTCCTCACTGCCAGCAGCGGAACCCTGGGGCCGGACCCCCGTGCGTCCGTCGATGCCGGGGTCTACCGGGTCACCGCCGACGAGTTCACCCGAGTGGCCACCGTGCCGCAGGCCGACCTTCCGCCCGCGCAGCTCTCGCTGAGCGCAGGCCAGGTGCGCTACGTCGAACGCTCCAGCCTCGCCTCGCGTCCGGTCTATCAGCGCCGTGTCTCCAGCGACCGGCGGGCCACGTTCTCGGCCGAGACCAGCATCGCCCAGACCTCCGGCGCGATCGCCTTCTCCGGCGCTCGCGGAGTGGTCGGGGTGCCCGGGCACAACGGGCGCTGGCAACTGATCGACCGGGGGAAGGAGACCGGCGACGCCGAGGCCTTCGGGCAGCCGAACCAGTCGGGGGCCTACACGCTGATCGGGGGCAAGGCGTTCCGGCCCGACGGCAAACACATGTACACCCAGCCGGTTCCGTCGACCGCCGACGACCTGTTCGGCCCCAACGTCGTCTACGTCGAGACCAAGGCCGACGGGAGCTCGACGGTCTGGCTCGACGACGCCGAGAAGAAGACCCACAAGGAGGTGGCGAAGGTGGCGGCCGGTTGTGACGGCGGCACCCCGCTGGTCACCGTCTGGGGTGAGCTGGGGGCCTGGTCCAGCAGCTGCGGCGACCAGATCCATTGGAAGAACCTGAACACCGGCCAGGTGCGGCAGGTTCCCACCCAGGCCCGCGAGCTCGCCCGGCTCTCGCTCAGTGAGGGCACCCTGACCTGGTCGGACAGCTACACCGGCTTCATCGGCACCCGGGTGATGGACCTGACCACCGGCAACAACGCGCCGGTGGTGCTGGACGGGCGGTCGGCCCTGCTCTCGATCGACGACCACCAGATCGCCCGGCTGGCCGAGCGGCCGCCGAGCTGGAGCGTGATGCCCCGGGCCGAGCTGTCACCGCTGCCGTTCCAGCCGAAGTACCGGCCCCGGCTGATCTCCACGGTGACCCCGCTCGGTTTCAGCCCGAACGACAACGGCGACGGCGACGCCTGGAGGCCGCAGTTCGACATCAGCAAGCCGATGCGCTCGGTCACGCTGAAGATCCAGGACCAGGCCGGGAAGAAGACCGTGGCCCAACTGGAGGGCACCGCGCCCGACGGCAGCGTGCGGGATCTGTGGTGGAGCGGTCTCTCGTCGAAGGGCGCCCAGTTGCCGGAGGGCTACTACCGATGGACGCTCTCGGGCCGTTCCGCCGATGGTGACGGAACGCTGGTTGCCGGGGACGGATCGTCCATTGTCGAAGGGGTTATCGAGCTCATCCACCGCTGAACCGGGTGGAACGGGGGCGGGGAGGGCGATGGCCCTCCCCGCCCTCGTGGTTTCAACCGACCGGGACCTGCCAGATCACCACCGTGCCGGAAGAACCGTCGTCCCGGGCCGCGTAGGCGCAGGAACCGCCGTGACGTTCCGCCCGCGTCCTCATGGTCGTGGTGCCCGTACCCTGCCGGGCGTCGGCCGCCACGCCCTGACCGTCGTCCTCGATCTCCAGCGTGACCTGCCCCGACTCCACCCCCAGCCGCACCTCCACGTGGGTGGCCCGGGCGTGACGGGCGGCGTTCGACAGTGCCTCGCGCAGCACGGCCAGCAGGTCGCCGTGCACCTCCACCGGCACCAGCGTGTCCACCGGGCCGCGGAAGGTGAGCACCGGCTCGAACCCCAGGGCCCCGGTGGCCTCGCTGACCACGCCCAGCGCCTCCGAGCGCAGGCTGGTCGACTCCTCCTCCTGCTGCTGCAGGCTGAAGATCGAGGTCCGGATGGCGTGGATGGTGGTGTCCAGGTCGTCGATCAGCCCGGACATCTTGCTCGCGGTGGCCGGGTTGGCGATGCTCATCCCGATGCTCTGCAGGCCCAGGCCGACCGCGAAGATCCGCTGGATCACCAGGTCGTGCAGGTCGCGGGCGATCCGGTCCCGATCCTCCAGCACCGCCAGCCGCTGCCGGTCGGCCGCCTGGCGGCTGAACTGCACGGCCAGGGCGGCGTGGCCGGCGAACGACTCGACCATCTTCATGTCGGCCTCGGAGTACGGCTCCTGGTGCAGCGCCCGGGCGATCGCCAGCACCCCGATCACGTGTTCCCCCACCACCAGCGGCACCAGCACCGCCGGGCCGCTGTACTGGTTGGAGATGCCCGGGCCGGTGACGAAACCGTTGGCCAGGAAGGCCCGGCGCTCGGTAAGCCGCGGATCTTCGGGGTGGTACGAGGTACCCAGGGTGGCGGCGGTGTTCTCGCCGTGGGCGGCCCGCACGCTCAGCCCACCGTCGGCGTCGTTCAGCAGCAGGAAACTCGCCCCGCCGCCGGCCACCGTGGACGCGCGTTCGACGACCAGCCGCATCGTCTCCTCGATCTCGGCACCGGCCAGCAGCGACTTGGTCACGTCGCCGGCGGCCGTGAGCCAGGCCTCCCGCCGGCGGGTGACGTCGAACAGGCGGGAGTTCTCGATCGCGATGCCGGCCGCCGCGGCCAGCGCGATGATCAGCTGCTCGTCCCGCTCGGTGAAGGTGCCGCCGCCACGCTTCTCGGTCAGGTAGAGGTTGCCGAAGACTTCACCGCGCACCCGCAGCGGCACCCCCAGGAAACTGCCCATCGGCGGGTGGTGCTTCGGGAAACCGGCCGAGGCCGGGTGGTCGGCCAGCCGGTCCAGCCGCAACGGCACCGGCAGGTCGATCAGCACCCCGAGGATGCCCTTGCCGCGCGGAGGTTCGCCGATCTTCATGCGCTCGTGGCCCGGAATGCCCACGGTGATGAAGTCGGAGAGCTCACGGCCCTCCGGATCGAGCAGGCCCAGCGCCGCGTACTTGGCCTCGGCCAGGTCGGCGGCCAGTTCGGTGATCCGCCGCAGGGTGTCGGGCAGGCTCAGGTCGCTGGCCACCGCCACCACCGCGTCGAGCAGCCGGTGTAGCTGCTGCTCGGTGTCGATGATCTCCTGCGAGCGCCCGATCAGCTCCTGCAGCAGCCGTTCGAGCCCGAGCTTGGGCAGCGGCGGTGGCTGGCCGGCACTCCAGTAACGGTGCGCCTCCTTGGCCGCCCAGTTGTTCCCGTAGCGTTCTTCGGACTTGTCGTGGTGGTCGTTCACCGCTGCTGGAACCTCGTCACCGGCCGTCGGATCTGCCCGGCTGAATCATTTCACGCCGGGTTCCAGATATCTCCCGGTCACCCGTTCCAGTGCGACCGCCAGGGTGCGGTCGTGGCGCCCGGGTGTCCAGGAGCGCGGCCGGACCACCGGCGAGTCCCCCTCGCGCAGCTCGAACGAGCGGCCCACCACGGTGACGCTCCAGCCCAGGTGGGTCTGCTCGTCGATCTTGTCCACGTGGAACGCGACCACGGTGTTGCGGGCGGCGCGCTCGATCATCGAGCCGTCGGCGAAGGGGATGAGCAGGGCGTCGTCGGCCAGCGCGACGTTGACCGGCAGGACGTCGGGCATGGCCTGGTAGGTGAAGACCAGCTGGCCGATCTGCGCGGTGGCCAGCAGGCGCAGGCACTCGGCCCGGTCCAGGACACGCACGCCGACCTCGGGGGGCGCCTCGCCTGTGGTCTGCTGATCGGTGCTGGTCACGAATTCGACCTTCCGGTGCGGTCCAGGTGCGGATCTAGCGAGTCTGCGTCCGGGGCGGGCCGCTCGGCAGGGTCGAAGGTCCTGCTCAGTGCATCCACTTCCGGTCCTTGACCACCGGCAGCTGTTCCCAGGTGCGGCCCAGGCCCCAGACCCGGCCCGCGTGCACCGCAACCAGGGCGAAAAGGACCAGGGCGTAGACGATGTGGTAGTCCATGAACGGGTTGGTGCTACCGGTGGGCTCGCCGGCGTTCGTGCTCTGGGCCATCGGCCACTCGGCCGCCCACATCAGCACCATGATCAGGGCGCCGCTCACGGCGGCCACGTTCATCGCCACCCCGGCGATCAGGGCGACTCCGACCGCGAACATGCCCACCATGAAGAGGATGTCGACGACCGCGAGGCCCGCCAGGTCGTTGAAGACCGAGGCGAAGGGGCCCTGGTCGACGAAGCTGAGAAACCCCTTGGTCGGGGAATTGCCGTTCACCCAGGCCTTTTCGCCGGTGGACGAATAGCCCAGGCCGAAGGTCTTGTCCAGGGCCGCCCAGAGGAAGACGAACCCGACCGACAGGCGCAGTACGGCGAAGAGCCGGATGGCCCAGTCGGTTACGGCGGAGTCGGGGCGGCTGTTCGCCGACGGCGAGCCCTGGCTGACCGGGGTGGCAGGTTCGATCGACATGATCATTCCTCCTGGGGAATTCCTTTTCCGGTTGATGCCTTGAGTCTGGTCCGCTCAGGAGAAAGGGACAGCGGCCCAAAGAAGGGGTCCACGGCGCCAAAGGTCCCTTTGTCGGTCGGCTCTACATGGATGCTGCCCAGAGTGCTTGTGGACCTGGCCGGGGATCCGGCTAAAAGCCGGTCTGACCTGGTCGTTCGTCTTTTGCGGCGGTTGCGTGCAAGCTAGCCCTCGACCACCGTTGTCAAGGAGGCCCCGGACCCGGCCGAAAAGCTTTCCGAAGTCTCCGACAATGGTGGCCGTGGGTAATTGCTGAGAAGTTCGACAGCAGGGATTTCCATGAACGACTTCCGGGCCGGCGGTGCCGGTGGTGGTGCCGGTGCGGCCCGGGCGCGTTCGGGCGGTCAGCGTCGACCAACCGTGTGAGGTGTGCTGGTGCTGCACAACTTTGACCTCGTCTCCCTGTCCGTGACCCTGCCCGAGCACGGCCTGCTCCCAGGTGCGCTCGGTACGGTCCTGGCGGTGTTCACCGATCCGAGAGTGGCCTACGAGGTCGAGTTCGGCGGTCAGGACGGGCTGCGCCCGCCCCATGTGATGCTCGGCCCCGACCAGGTGCGCCGGCTGTCCTGAACGAAGGAGTGGTGTCGCCGTCGGCCACCGCCACGGCGACCACCGCAGAGAGTCACTCGCCTCGCCTGAGTCCGGTGTGGTGCCCGTCTCTTCCGGGCAGCCAAAAACCCTCTTTATGGACGTCGGCCCGCCTCGAGGCTCCCGGCCCACCTTGGGTGCCAACCAGTGTCTTCGCAGGTCAGGGGCAGGATCGGGGTCTTCCTGGCCGCCGGTCGGGAAGTCGCTTTGGAGATAAGCCCCGGACCCCCTATGCTTCTTCATGTCACCAACGGAGACCAAAACCTCCAACGTGTGTCTAGGCCCCCATCGTCTAGTGGCCTAGGACGCTGCCCTTTCAAGGCGGTAGCACGGGTTCGAATCCCGTTGGGGGTACGGTGCTCGCACCACAAAAGTGAAAATGCAAGGCCCTGTAGCGCAGTTGGTTAGCGCGCCGCCCTGTCAAGGCGGAGGTCGCGGGTTCAAGTCCCGTCAGGGTCGCAGCGCTTGAGTCAGTTCGTTGAGGCTCAGGACTCGGCCAGGTAGCTCAGTTGGTACGAGCGTCCGACTGAAAATCGGAAGGTCGACGGTTCGACCCCGTCCCTGGCCACCTTCCAGAAAAGCCCCCAGCCTGTGGCTGGGGGCTTTTCTGCGTCCCGGCCGGTTCGTCGGCCGGCTCCGACCGGGCGGTGAACGGGGCGGCCCACACTGTGCGGTAGCCTGTCTCAGCACGCACGAGGCCCTGTAGCGCAGTTGGTTAGCGCGCCGCCCTGTCAAGGCGGAGGTCGCGGGTTCAAGTCCCGTCAGGGTCGCCACACCTGAGCCGGAACGTAGGGCTCAGGTCCCGGCCAGGTAGCTCAGTTGGTACGAGCGTCCGACTGAAAATCGGAAGGTCGACGGTTCGACCCCGTCCCTGGCCACCTTCCAGAACAACCTCTGACCTGCGTCAGCATCTGCTTCGCAACTCAGGCGAAGGGGCGGCGCACGAGCAAGGTGCCACAGCCCCTGGCCGACGCCGGACTTCCTTCGTGAGGGCCGGCCTGCGTCTCGACCCGATCCCGATCCAGGAGTCCCCGGACGACTTCGAAGAGCACACGCCTGCGCGGTGAGGTCCGCACCAGCCTGCCGGCGGGATGCTTGCTCATTCGGGCCGAACCTTTGCCACAGCCCGAACTGCTGCTCCGCCCCTGGCCAGAGCCTCCGTTCGGACCTGGTCATAGGGAACGCCCAGAAGCTGCTGAAGGACGTCCTCGTCCCCGTACACCCGTTGCAGGAGGTCCGCGTAGTCAGCCGCTTCGGCTCAGCATCCCGAGTTCGGCGACGAGGGTGACTATGTCCCTGAGATCCTGACGCCTCATAGCGACCAGCTTCATGGCCAGGAGATGCTCAGGCGGGGCGAACAGCACCTGCAGACCCGAGGACCGAGGCCGAGGGGGCACCACGGGAGTGGGGATCCAGGGACGAGCAGCCTGATTGAGCCATGTCCGGGACAGGTTCTCGGTCTTGGCAACCGGGCGTCCAGCAGATCCAGGAGGCGCTGGATCTGTTTCCTGCCCAACTCGGGATTCATACGGTGGTCAGATCTCGTGGTGAGACGTAGATGTGACGGCGAGCCAGCCAATCAGGTGTCTGGTGGCGGATCTCCACCTCGTCGAGCAGCGGACTGTCCAGAACCCAGTCGGTGACGAGAGCAGGGTGCTGGGTCCAGGCCGGAGCAGGCAGTCCCGCATCGTCGAACTCGTGCTCGGCCAAGGCAGCCAGGAACGTGTCCCATTCGGGACGGCCGGTCTCTGAGGGAACGGCCTCCCAGGAGCCGGCCAGATCGGGTCGGACGGCAAGAAGTTCATGCAGGTGGTCGCGGGCCTGAAGAGCCAGCTTGAAGGCCCAGATCTCGTCCGGTTCGGCCAGGGCCCCGGCGATGGCTGCAGCGGTCATCGGTGGAGTCATCCAGCCGTTCTCTTCGGCTTGTCCGAGGGCGGCGCCGATGCGCAGGGCCCGAAGGTAGAAGACGGCGGACGGGATGGTCTTCCCGCTGCGGTACGTGGAGAACCGGGATGCTGAGGTGCCCAGGGCTGCGGCGAAGTCGGCCTGCCGCAGGCCGCTGTCCTCCAACGCCCGAGAGAGGGCTGAGGTCATGTGGGCCAGGTCCGGGTCCATGGGTTCAGGTTATCAAATGTGATAAGAGAAATGTCCATCGAGCGACTTGGCCGCGCACCGGCCCGGCGCAGAAAGTTCGGCCCAAGGAACCTTCGGGCAGGTCTGGGTGGGTGTTGCGGTCAGGTCTGGCTCGGGCCGGATCGGCGGGCATATGGTCGGCAGACCCCCGGCGTAACCGGCATATCGGACGTCGGGCGTTTCTGGTGGCGGCACCCACTCACGAAAGAAGAATCCGTGGAACTCTCCAAGAGCTTCGTGTTCGAGCCCCTCCCGCCGATCGGCGAGAGCCAGATGGACCAGGAGGGCGAGTTCGGGGTCGCGGCCAAGGCGAAGGCGCCGCACCCGCTGGGGCGGCTGGCCGATCTGCGGGGCAAGTGGCAGGGCACCGGGTTCAACACGATCTGGCGGCCGCACTTCGGCGGCGACGTGGCGCACTTCCTCGAGCTGAACCTCACCTCGGAGACGCTGGAGTTCCAGCGCATCGCCGGGGCGATCCCGAACCGTGGGCTGGTGCAGAAGGACGTCAACATGTTCGGGCTGAACTACCTGCAGCAGATCACCGACCGGAACGTCGGGGCCGGGCTGCATTTCGAGCCCGGCATCTTCGCCCGGGTGCCGGCCACCAGCGACCCCAAGGAAGGGGTGACGGTGGTGCGGATGGCGACGATCCCGCACGGCACGGTGATCCTGGCGCAGGGTGACTCCACCAGCGCCGACGAGACCCCGCGGCCGGAGATCCCTAAGGCCAGCATCGTGCCGTTCACCATCGGCGACCCGCAGGGCCTGATCGAGTTCGAAGAGATGGACCTGAAGACGAAGACCAAGTTCCGCACCGCGGGCCCCGGCCTGAAGGGGATCACCCAGAAGATGGTGAACGATCCCAACAGCGTGCTGCGCGAGGCCATCGCCGGGCAGAACATCACCTCCACCATCCGGATCTCGACCAGCACCAAGACCAAGGCGGTGCGGGGCGGCGGGGTGGCCAACACCGCCTTCCTGGTGGGCGACTCGGAGCCGAATGCGGTGGCGGCGAAGGTGACGTCGACGTTCTGGCTGGAGAAGCTGGACAACGAGGCCCGTGCCTCGCAGCTGCAGTACACGCAGACCGTGCTGCTGGACTTCTCCGGGCTGAGCTGGCCGCACGTCACGGTGGCCACGCTGCGCCGGGTGGAGTAGCTACCCCAGCAGGAGCCGGGCGACCTCGGCGTGGCGTTCCAGACCGTCGGAGGCCACGCCGGGGTTGCGGCGGTACCAGTCCAGGTGGGCCTCGCGGACCTCGTCGTCGGTGACGGTGCGACCGTGGACGAGCCAGTCGGGGGTCGGGGCGCCGTCCAGGCCCAGGGCGTCGACGACCAGGGGCGAGACGGGGGCGTGCACGCTGTTGAGCAGCACGCGCCCCGGGTCCTGTGACTCCCAGGTCTGGCCCAGCGCCAGCGCGATCCGCTCCGCTGCGCCTCGAAGCACCGGGTTGCCCGGGTGGTTCACCACCTGGCAGGCCTGCCGTCCGGCCTCCACGAGCAGGTCGACCACGTCGATGGTGCCGTGCCGGTGCTGGCGCTCGCGCAGTTCGCGCACGCTGATGTCCCGTACCGCTCGCACGAAGTCCTCACCCACGGGCGGTGCCTTCACATCGATCGCCAGGGCCATCGTCCTCAGGTCGTGATAGGGGACGATCGGCGGTTCGCCGGCCGCCGAGCGCACGATGACCTGGAACGGGTGCAGTGCGGCCCAACGGATCACCGGCACCAGGACGAGCCGGGTGGCCGGCGCGGCCGCGGCCAGGACGTCGGCGGTGCCGATGGGCAGACCCCGGTAGCCGGAGCGGACCGGCTGCGAGACCACCCCGTCGGCCTGGCCCAAAAGCTTGTGCAGATAGGGCAGGTCGTCGCCGGTGAGCTCGTGCACGGGCGGGATGCGCACGGTACGCACCGGCGAGTCGGGTGCGCTCAGGAGCACCCGCAGCGATTCGGCCTGGCAGTTTCCGTGCAGAACGACCAATGGACGTCCGTCAGCTTCCGGAACGCGGTCGAGGCCGTAGAAGGATCCGTAGTGCCGTGCCCGCGCGTCGTCCACCGCTCGACACTATTGGCCCCTTTGCCGGTACGCACCACCACCGGCCGAGGGACGAGCGATGAGTTCGGCGAGGTTCGGCGGTCGGATCTGGTGACCGTCGCAAGCCAACAGGGGAGGCACCATGAGCACGCAGGACAAGCGCCCGCCCGTAGTCGACCGGGCCACCTGGCAGGCCGCCCGTGACGAGCTCCTGGTCAAGGAGAAGGCGCACACCCGCGCCGGTGACGCCCTCGCCGCCGAACGCCGCCGGCTGCCCATGGTGGAGTTCGACGGAACGATCGAGGTGGTCGGCCCCGACGGGCCCACCCCGTTCATCGAGTTGTTCCAGGGGCGCGAGGAACTGATGGTCTACAAGCACATGTGGTGGGACGGAGCGCCGCACCAGGGGCAGTGCGAGGGCTGCACCCTGGCGGCCTGGCACCTGCGGCAGACCGAGCCCTACCTCAACGCGCGCGGGGTCTCGCTGGCCTTCGTCACCACCGGCGTATGGGACGAGGTGGCGCCCTTCACCGAGTTCATGGGCTACACCGAGCCCTGGTACTCGGTGCGCGACCTGGACGAGCCGATCGGCGGCGAGATGGGCCACCACACCTCGTACCTACGCGAGGGTGAGCGCACCTTCCTCACCTACTCCACCACCGGCCGGGGCAGCGAGGTCGCCAGCGGCACGTTCGCCGTACTGGACATGACGCCGTATGGCCGGGGCGAGACCTGGCAGGACAAGCCCGAGGGCTGGCCGGAGGGCGAGGGGCCGTGCTGGTACTGGCGGGTGGACTCGGAGGGCAAGCCCACCTGGGGCGGTACTGGTCGTCCCGCCCCGCAGTGGACGCGTCCGGGCGCCACCCCGGAGACCGAGCTCGGGCGTAAGGGCGATCACCACTGAGGTAAGCCAGCGATACCCGCGCGGTATTGATCCGCGTAGGGTGGTCGGGTGGAGACACGCGAGCTGCGGTACTTCGTCGCCGTGGCCGAGGAGCTGCATTTCGGCCGGGCGGCGGAGCGGCTGGGAATCGCCCAGCCGCCGCTGTCTCGCGCCATCACCCAGCTTGAGCGGCGCCTCGGCGTGGCTCTGCTCGAGCGCACCAGCCGCAAGGTGAGCCTGACCGAGGCCGGCTCGGTGTTGCTGACCCAGGGCCGCGCCGCGTTGGGTGCGATGGCGGCAGCCGAGCGTCGGGCTCGGCAGGCCGCCACCGGCCGGGTCGGGCTGGTGCTCGCGGCCCCGGCCGGCGCCTCGGACGACTTGCTGAAAAGGCTTGTGGACGCTTACGGCGCCGAACCGGGGTCGGTTGCGGTCGAGGTGGTGCCGGGTGAGGTGCACCAGACCCGGCGGATGCTGCAGGAGGGCCGGGCCGACGTGGCGCTGCTGCACCTGCCACTCGATTCGGTCTCCGGGTTCGAGTCGGAAAACCTTTGGACGGAGGGGCAGGTCGCAGTCTTTCCGGCCGCGCACCCGCTCGGGCAGCAGTATGCGCTGCGGCACTCCGACGTGGCGGCGCTCCCCGACCTGCCGCTGGCTCGATGGCCCGGCCCGGACGGCCGCTACGCCGATGGTCCTGGTCCGGAAGTGCGGGACCTGACGCAGCTGTTCGAGCTGATCGCCGCGGGCCGGGCCACCGTGGTCGGGCCGGAGTCGTTCACCGAGAATCTGCGCGAAGATCTTTCGGCAGTGCCGGTTTTGGATGCCGAGGCGGTGACCGTCGTGATCGCCTGGCCGGCGCACAGCCGGTCGGAGGCGCTGGCCCGGCTGGTGCGGGTCGCTGCGCGGCTGTGAGTTCTCGGCTTGCGCACAGGGGTGGTGGGGCGTCATGATGCTCTGGTGTTCATTCCTCTGGTGATTGTCGAGATCACCTTCGCTTCATGAGCGACCTGGTCGCGGCAAGGTCCGCGATCTTCGATGTAATCCTCCTCCTGCAAGTGCAGAACCGTGGTGAACGGCGTCTGCGTGGTAACTGGCAGGCGGCGGTAGGCCCTTCTCGGTGGTAGCTCAAACCCGTTCGGCTGCAGCGTGTCTCGCTGCCCATGGGTTTCGGGGAACCAGGCGCTGACGGTCCACCTTCATCGGTGGCCGGAACAAGCGCGAATCTGCCTGTACCTCAGCGGGTTCGGTTCGCATCGCTCGGTGTCGGGCACAAGGGCCGGCCGGCACTGTTCCACGGGTACGCCTCGGGAGTCGACGCGTACGCAATGAGCAGCATCGTCCGGTTCACCGCCGCTCCTCCGGCCCGGTCGGCGGCTGAGGTACGACCCACTGGTCCGCCGCGCGCGACCACCGGGTCGGCCGGGTGCCCGCCGAGGTGCCGCCTGCCCGCAGAACCGGGAAGATCGTTCCATGCCGTTCGACCGGGTCGTCCTGATCTTCAACCCCAACAGCACCGGTGATGCACCGGGCCGGGCCGAGGAACTCAGCAAGGCGCTGCACGACCTCGATCCTGGTCTGCGGGTCGAGATGCAGCCCACCCAGTACGCCGGGCACGCCCGGCTGCTGGCCGCCCAGGCCGCGGAAGCCGGCACGGATGCCGGCACGGACGCCGAAGCCGGTGCTGCCGGAGCCTCTGGCCCCCTGGCCGGAACCGGTGCTGCCGAGGCTGCCAAGGCCGAAGCCGGTGCCGACAGCGGCGCCGACGCCGAAGCCGGTGCCGACGCCGAAGCTGGTGCCGACGCCGAAGCCGGTGCCGACGCCGAAGCTGGTGCCGACTCCGAAGTTGGTGCCGACTCCGAAGCAACCCGGGCCCATGCCTCGGCCGACCCAGCCGACTCGGCCCCCACAACCACAGCCCCCGCCTTCGGTGACCAGGGCGGCGGTGGTGCCCACAGACGTCCATTGATTGTCTCGGTGAGCGGCGACGGCGGCTACAACGAGGTCGTCAACGGCATCATGGACGCGGGCAACCCCGATGCCGTCGCCGCGGTGGTGGCCGCCGGTAATGCCAACGACCACCACCGGGTCACCGACCCGCGGCCGCTGCCCGAGGCGGTGGCCGCCGAAGAAGTGCGCCCGATGGACCTGTTGCGGATGACCGTGCAGAGCCGGGGCAAGCAGCTCGTGCGGTACGCGCACTCGTACATCGGCATCGGCCTGACCCCGGTGGTCGCGGTCGAGCTGGAGAAGGGCACCAAGGGTTCGCTGCGCGAGCTGGTCACCGTGGCGCGGTCTTTCGGGGAGTTCCGGCCGCTGCGGATCGAGCTGGAAGACGGCCGGCGGCTCCCGGTCGACAGCCTGGTGTTCTCGAACATCCCGCAGATGGCCAAGGTGCTCAAGCTGAGCGAGAACGGCGATCCGGAGGACGGCGAGTTCGAGGTCACGCTGACCGCGCACGAGCCGCGCTGGCGGGTGCTGACCAAGGCCGCCAAGGCCGCCACCACCGGGCTCGGGCCGCAGCCGGCCTACACCGAGTTCCGGTTCCGGGTGCTCAAGGCCGCGCCGCTGCAGATCGACGGCGAGGTGATGGAGGTGGAGGCGGGCGACGAGATCCTGGTCGAGATCGCCGCCGGGGCGCTGGCTACCCTGCGCTGACCTCGGCCATGTCCCCGTAGCCGGGGGTGGTGCCCAGAGCCTGGTAGGTCAGCTGCACGGCCCCGCCGGGGTAGCTGATCGCCTGCTCCAGGCGCAGGGCGGCGGGTACGGTGCCGCTGCCGAACACCTTCTTGCCCGAGCCCAGCAGCACCGGGTACTGCCACAGGCGCAGTTCGTCGACCAGGCCCAGGCGCAGTAGCGACTGCAGCAGGTCGAGACTGCCGATCACGGCGACGGTCTCGTGCCGCTGCTTGATCTCGGCCACCGACTCGGCCAGGTCGCCCTTCAGGAGGCTGGTGCCCTCCCAGCTCAGCGGTTCGCTCAGGGTGTTGCTGGCGACGTACTTGGGCACGCCGTTGAGCAGCGCCTTGAACGGGATGTCGTCGGGCGCCGTCGGCCAGTAGGAGGCGAAGATGTCGTAGGTGCGGCGGCCCAGCAGCAGTGCGTCCATGCTCCGGGACTGCTCGAACACCACGTCGCCGGTCTCGTGGTCGATCAGCGGCGCCTGCCAGCCGCCGTGCGCGAAGCTGCCTTCCTCGTCCTCCTCGGGCCCGCCCGGCCCCTGGGCGACCCCGTCGAGCGTCATGTACTCGGTCACGATCAGCTTGCCCATGTCGGCCTCCCGGAGCGCGGCGGTGCTGTCGGAGAGATAGACGTTCGGGGCGGGGCGAACTCATCGGCGCTCAGGCGACTGGTGCGCCCTGCTTCTCCAGGGCCAGATCCTGCACCCAGGCCAGCACCACCCGTCCGCGATGGGTCAGCGAGTACGTGACCGACACCGGCATGGTCGGAGTGACCACCCGTTCCACCAGACGGTGCTGTTCCAGTTCGCGCAGGCGCACTGAGAGCATGCGGGCGGAGACGCCCTGCACCATCGCCTCGATCTGCCCGAAGCGGTCGGCCCCGCGGCCCAGGGCCAGCATGATGCCGCTGGTCCAGCGCTTGCCGATAACGGTGGTGAGCTCCACGATGCCGGAGGCGCGCAGGCACTCCTCGTCGCTGATCGGTTGCCCCAGGGGGTGCATAGTCACTTGTGAAGAGTAAGTGACTTACCCTCGTGTTGCCAGCTCCCGCGCTCAGGGCGAACGCTGGTGCACATGCCCGACTACGGCCACCCACTGCGCTTCGGATCTTTCGTCACACCCACCAACGCCCCCGCCGCCAAGCCCGGCGAGCTGGCTGTGCTCAGCGAAGAACTGGGCCTTGACCTGGTCACTTTCCAGGACCACCCGTACCAGCCGGGGTTCCTGGACACCTGGACGCTGCTGACCTGGGTGGGTGCCCGCACCGAGCGCATCCACCTGGCCGGCAACGTGCTCAACGTGCCGCTGCGCCAGCCCGCGGTTCTCGCCCGTTCTGCGGCCAGCCTGGACCTGCTCACCGGCGGCCGGCTGGCGATGGGCCTGGGCGCCGGCGGTTTCTGGGACCCGATCGTGGCGATGGGCGGGCCGCGGTTGACCCCGGGGCAGTCGGTCGATGCGCTCTCGGAAGCCATCGACGTAATGCGGGGCATCTGGGACGTGAGCGAGTCCGGGCCGTTGCGCGCGGGCGGCCAGTACCACCGGGTGGCCGGGGCCAAGCGGGGCCCGGCTCCGGCGCACCTCATCCCGATCTGGGTCGGCGCGCTGAAACCCCGCATGCAGCGGCTCATTGCCCAGAAGGGCGACGGCTGGCTGCCTTCGCTGCCCTACCTGCAGCCGGGCGACCTGGCCCGGGGCAACAAGGTGATCGACGAGGCAGCGCGCGAGGCCGGGCGGGACCCGGCCGAGATCGTCCGTCTGCTCAATGTCACGCCCCAGGAATCAGTGGACGATCTGGTGCAACTGGCGCTCGAAGAGGGCGTGAGCACGTTCATCTCGATGGGCGACGACGAGCGCACCTTGCGCCGTTTTGCTGAGGAGATCGCGCCGGCGGTGCGGGAGAAGGTGGAACGCGCCCGACCGCGTAGTTCGGGCCCGACGCAGACCCGCACCGCCGCGCAGCGAGCACGTCGTCGCCCCGGCATCGACTACGACGGTGTTCCGGAGTCTTTGGCGGCCAAGGCGGTCGAACCGGCTGATCCGGCCTACGCCCGCTATCTGTCCGGATATCTGCGCTCGGGCCGGCCGGGCCTGGTTCTTCGTCCGCAAACCGTCGCAGAAGTCTCCGACGCCGTCGTCTTCGCTACCCGGCACCGCGACGTCCCCTTGGGCATCTTCAGCGCTGGACACGGACTTTCGGGTCGTTCGCTGAACGACGGCGGCCTGGTCATCGACGTCGGCGCCCTCAACACCGTCGAAATTGTAGACGCTTCCACCGGGCACGTGCGGGTCGGTCCCGGTGCGCGGTGGGTGGACGTGGCTCGGGCGCTGGCCCCTCATGGTCTGGCTCTGACCAGTGGCGACCACGGCGGCGTGGGAGTGGGTGGCCTGGCCACGGCCGGTGGCGTGGGCTGGTTCGCGCGTGAGCACGGGCTGACCATCGACGCCCTGCGTTCGGTCGACGTGGTGCTGGCCGACGGAACCGTGAAACATGCCTCCGCCGAGGAGAATCCGGACCTGTTCTGGGGGATGCGCGGCGCCGGGGCCAACTTCGGCGTAGCCGTGTCCTTCGACTTCACCGCCCACCGCGTCGGCCGCGTCGCCTTCGCCCAGCTGGTGTTCGACGTCCCCAATGTGCCCTTGTTCCTGGAGAACTGGGGCAGGGCGCTCGAGGCGGCCGACCGCAGCGTGACCGGGCAGGTGATTCTCGGCCCGCCGCAGGGTGGCCGGTACATGGCGCAGGCGCTGCTCGTGGTCGACTCCGACGACCCGGGCGTGATCATCGAGAACCTTCAGCCGATCGCCGAGATCGCACCGCTGGCCGACCAGTCGGTGTCGCTGGCGGGCTACGACGAGATCATCGGCGCCTTCGTCAGCGACGGCCCGCAACAGGGGCAGGGTGAGCCCCTGGCCCACTCCGGCCTGGTCGAGCACCTGACGCCGGAGATCGGCGGCAAGATCGAGGCGCTGCTGAAGACCGGCGCCTCGTACTTCTTCCAGGTGCGGGCGGTGGGCGGTGCGGTCTCCGACGTACCGGCCGACGCCACTGCGTACGGCTGGCGCTCGGCCAACTTCTCCCTGGTGGCCATGGGCTCGGCCCGCAGCGGGCTGGACGAGCACTGGGAGAGGCTGAAGCCGGACCTCGAGGGCCTCTACATCAGCTTCGAGTCGGCCGTGGGGGAGGAGGTGCTGGCCGAGGCCTTCCCGCCGGCCCACCTGACCCGGCTGCGCGAGCTGAAGCGGCGCTACGACCCGACCGGCCTGTTCCGCGACAACTTCTTCATCGCCCCCTGAGGCCTCGTCTCCACCCGGATCTCCACCCCTGGGTGCAGGTGCGTTCCCGCAGGTCGCAGCAGTCTTGAGGCATGACAACGACCGAGTGGATCACCGACCTCGTCCTCCTGCTCCTGGTGCTGCGCCAGGTGCGGGAGGGCCGCCTGACCCCGCGGGGCTTCATCCTCCCGCTGGCCATCGTCGCTGTGGTCGCCCACAGCTATCTGCACTCCATCCCGACCGGCGGCAACGACCTCGTCCTGATCGGGACGCTGGTGACGGTCGGAGCGGCGCTGGGTATCGCCGGCGGCTTGTTCACCCTGGTGCGGCGTGTGGGTGAGGACGTACTGGTCAAGGCCGGGGTGGTGGCTGCGCTGCTGTGGGTGCTGGGGATGGGCTCACGGATGGCGTTCCAGCTGTGGAGCGAGCACGGCGGGGGCGAGGCGATCACCCGGTTCAGCATCGAGCACTCGATCACCGGTGCCGACGCCTGGGTGGCGGCCTTCGTGCTGATGGCGCTGACCGAGGTGGTGACCCGGCTGGCCACGATCTACCTGCGCAGCCGGGCGCTGACCGGAGCGCTGCCGGTGCTCGCCGCTCAGCCGGCCTGACCGGTGGGCTATCGTCGCGGCGTGTCGTCCTGGGTCCGCGAGCAGGGGCTGCAGGTGCTGGCCACGGTGGGCGTGAGCGTGGCCGGGCTGGCGACGGTCCGGCCGATCGGCGCCACCGGCCCGGGCCTGGTCATCGCCGTCCTGCTGCCGCTGTGCTGCCTGGCCCTGGCCGCCCGCCACCTGCCCGTCATCCGGCCCGACCTGGCGTTTCCCTGGCTGGCCACCGGCATCCTGGCCTCGATCGCGCTGATCGCCACCAGTGACCAGGGCACCGCGTACCTCTTCACCTACTTCCTGGTCGGCCACGCCGGGGTCCGCCTCGAAGCCCGCCGCGCCGTTCCTCTGGCTGTGGCCGCGGGCCTGTCCGGTGCCGCCGCGTTCGCCGTCGCGCCGGTGCTGCCCTGGCCGGTGGGCCTCACTCTGGGCCTGCCGGTCCTGATCGGCCTGGCCCGGCGCAGCCGTCAGGAGGCGACCCAGGCGGCGTTGGCGGCAGCGCAGGCGGGTGAGCGGGCCGCCCGGGCCGAGGCGCAGGCAGCGGTGCTGGCCGAGCGGGCCCGGATCGCCCGCGATGTGCACGACGTGCTGGCGCACTCCCTGGCCGGGATCAACATGCAGCTCGAGCTGGCCGATGCGCTGCTCGACACCGGCGACCTGGACCGCGTGCGCCAGGCCAACGACAAGGCGCACAGCCTGGTGCGCGAGAGCCTGCAGCAGGCGCAGTGGACCGTGCACGCCCTGCGGGAAGACGCCTTGCCCCTGGTGGACAGCCTGACCGCGATGATCGAGTCGTCCGGCCATCGTGATGCCCTCACCGTCCACGGTGACGTCGGTGAGCTGCCGGCCCAGGTGGTGCAGAACCTGCTGCGGATCGCCCAGGAGTCGCTGACCAACGCCGCGCGCCACGCTCCCGGCGCACCGGTACGGGTCGAGTTGCGGCGCCGCGCGGCAGATGTGGTGCTGACGATCAACAATGGACGGGTGGTGGCGCCGGTGTCGGCGAGTCCGGGAAGCGGGATGGGACTGATCGGAATGCGCGAGCGCGTGGCCCTGCTCGGGGGTGTCCTCGAGGCCGGGCCGATCACGGCGGCCGATACCGCAGACTGGATCGGCGGCTGGCGGGTCACCGCCGTCGTCCCGCTGGAGGGCTCCCGGTGACCACCGACGTCATCAAGGTCGTGGTGGCCGACGACCAGGCCGCCGTTCGTGAACCCCTGGCCGCGGTGCTCGACCTGCTGCCGGACATCGACGTGGTCGCGGCGGTGGGCGACGGCGAGCAGGTGCTGCAGGCGCTCGAGACCGACCAGGCTCACGTCGTTCTCATGGACCTGCGCATGCCGGTGCTCGACGGCACCGAGACCACCCGCCGCATCAGCGAGCGGTTCCCCGACGTGGCCGTCGTCGTGCTGACCACCTTCGCCGACGACGAGTCGATCCTGGCCGCCCTCGGCGCCGGAGCCCGGGGCTACCTCACCAAGAACGCCGGCCGCCAGGACATCGCCCGCGCCATCCGTGCGGCCGCCGCGGGTCAGGCCGTGCTCGACCGCGCGGTGCAGGACCGGTTGCTCGCCACCGCCCGCACGCGAACTCCCGAACCGGCGGGCGAGATCCCGGCGTACCTGACCCCGCGCGAACGTGAGGTGTTCGCCCTGATCGGCCAGGGCCTGTCGAACCGGGCCATCGCCGAACGCCTCTTCGTCAGCGAGGCCACGGTGAAGACCCACATCAACAACCTTTTCGCCAAGGCCGGCATCCGCGACCGCGCCGACGCCGTGCGGCGGGCGGTATCGGCCGGACTGGCCTGAGCAAACGCTTCGCGCCGGGAAATTCGGCGGCTCGGAACGGGCTGGTCTGCCACGCTCTGTTCCGTGACCGATGTCCTCTACGAGACCCATGTGACGGTTCGCTGTAGTCGGCCGGGCGAGACCGAACGGTTGCGACGATGGACGGAGACAGCGGGCCTCAAGCTCACCCACATCCAGCTGGCCCGCGGCCGCACTCGTTCCCAGGTCATGGTGACCCGGCCCGGCGCGGCTTCCTACGAGCAGGAGGCGCAGGCCACCCGTGAGCTGTGGGCCGGCCTGCAGACGGCCGGATTCGAGCCGCTGCGGGTGAAGATCGAGTCCACCCCGGCAGCGCCAGAAGTTCCCCAGCAGCCCGGTCCCGGACAGTATTTCGAGCACCACGTCAAGCTGCGGCTGGATGCCGGGACCGACCTGTCGCAGCTGGCTCGGCTGGCCGAGCCGCACGGCGCGCACGTGTCGTGGAACGCCCGCAGAGTTCTGGCCGACGGCGCCCACGAGCGATTCGTGACCCAGCGGTGTCACGACGTCGACGCCCCGGCAGCGCACGCAGCCCTGCAGCGGTTGCTGGCCGATCTCAACGGGGTGCAGATCATCGAGGTCGAGGAGGAGTTCGTGCTGTACGACAGCGACCTTTCGCTGGACGACGGCTGGATCGTCGACGAGGACAAGGAGGAGACCTCATGACCGCCGACTGGGACGGGCGCCGGCCTGGTTCGGGGCGCGAGGTGCCCCAGACGCCGCTGAGCGACGAGGCCCTGCGGGAACAGATGCTGCCGAGGACGTTCCGGACGGTCGGGAGCGAAGAAGCCGTTCAGCGTTACGTCTTCGATCCCGCGAACCTGCACAACTCGAACGCCTATCGTGCGAGTGACCCGACGTTCCGGGACCCGGCGGTCGACCGGGCCTGGCGGGAGGCCCGGTGGCGAGCGCTGCACCTGGTGCTGGCGGCGATCGTGGAAACGCCCTGGGCCGAGAACCTGGTTCTGCGCGGCAGCACGGCGATGTCGCTCTGGTTCCCCGAGTCGGCCCGCCAGCCGCGTGACCTCGACTTCGTCGTCGTCCCGCACACCTGGAGCATTCATGGCCGGCGTACCGGAGCCATGGTGTCGGACATCGCCCAGGCCGCGCAGGAGCGCGCCGGCCGGCGCGATGCCCGTCTGACGATTGCCGCCGACCAGGCCACACTCGGGGACATCTGGACCTACGACCGGGTACCGGGCCGACGCATGGTGCTGCCCTGGTCGTCGCCGGGCCTGCCTGGTGGCGACGTGCAGATCGACTTCGTCTTCAACGAGCCGCTGCCGGAGCCTCCTCAGCCCCTCGCCCTTCCCGACGGCGGCCGGGTGCAGGCCGCGTCGCCGGCGTTGTCGCTGGCCTGGAAGATGCTCTGGTTGATCAGCGACATGCACCCGCAGGGCAAGGATCTGTACGACGCCGTTCTGCTGGCCGAGCAGCAGGTGTTGTCGCGGCCGCTGCTGGACGAGGTGTTCCGGTTGTTCGGCGAGCACGAGCCCTGGTGGCGGGAGCGCCGGGTCGGGCTGGAGGACGTGATCGAAGCGGTGCGTCAGTGCGAGGACGACCACTTCGTCATGGAATATCCCTCGCTGGAAGCAGTCGCCGCAGGTCTGCCGGATCGCCTGATCACGGCCCTCCGGCCGGCGTTCGCAGACCAGGCGCAGTAAGGACTTCGCCGGGCCGCTCGACATCCGGACCAATCCGCTGCCGTCCTCGCCCCGAACCCGCTGTGTCCAAGCAACGGGTTCGGGAGGCGGTGAACCGTGGTCGCGCAGGAGAACGGCAAGTTCAGGCCCGTTCGGGGCGCTTTGGCCGGGGTCGTCGCGGCCGGTCTGGCGCTGGGAGTGGCCGAGCTGGTCGCGGGTGCGATCGGCCGGTCGGCGGCTCCGGCCATCGTGGTGGGTGGTGCGGCGATCGACCGCACGCCACGGTGGCTCAAGGAGTTCGCCATCGAGCAGTTCGGCGAGGACGACAAAATTGTTCTTCTGGCCGGTATTTTCGTCACGGTCGCGCTGATCGCGGCCGTGGTCGGGATCGTGGCCACGCGCTACCGCCGGATCGGACTGGCGGGTGCCGCCCTGTTGGGCCTGGTGGCAGCGTCTGCCGCAGCGACCCGTCCTCAATTCGAACTGATCGACGTGGTGCCCTCTCTGGCGGCCGCAGTGGTCGCCGTCGCCGGGTTGGCCGGGTTGCTTGCCCTGCTCCTGCGTTCGCGAGACCGCGATTCAGCAGGGCCCGGGCGAAGAGCGGTACTGATGACGTCGGTGCTGGCGATCGCGGCCGGTGCGGCTGGGGTGGCTGGTCGGCAACTGCAGAACATTCGGGCCGACGTGGCTGCGTCCCGAAAAGCGCTGCGCCTTCCCACTCCCGCCAAGCCGGCCGCCGCCCTGCCCGAGGGGGCCATGCTCGAGGTGTCGGGCGTCAGCAGATTCTACACCAACCCGGCTGACTTCTATCGCGTGGACACGGCACTTTCGGTGCCGAAACTCACCACGGACGACTGGAAGCTGCGCATTCACGGGATGGTCGGCAAAGAGCTGACTCTCGACTTCGACGACCTGCTGGCCCGGCCGATGGTGGAGCACGACATCACCATGACCTGTGTGTCCAACGAGGTCGGCGGGCAACTGGTCGGCACCGCCCGCTGGCTGGGGGTCGAACTGGCCCCGCTGCTGCGCGAGGCCGGGGTGGATCCGGACTCCGATCAGCTGGTGGGCACCTCGATCGACGGAATGACGATCGGGACACCGGTTTCGGCGGTTCTGGACGGACGGGCAGCAATGCTGGCCATTGCCATGAACGGTGAGCCGTTGTTGCCGGAGCACGGATTCCCCTGCCGGATGGTCGTCCCTGGTCTGTACGGCTATGTCAGTGCCACCAAATGGCTGGTGGATCTGGAGCTCTCCCGATTCGACGCGTTCGACCCGTACTGGGTGCGCCGGGGCTGGGACCAGCGGGCCCCGATCAAGACCAGCTCCCGCATAGACACTCCCCGGCCGCTGTCCCGGACCAAGGCCGGCACGGTCGCCGTGGCCGGCGTGGCCTGGGCTCAGCAACGCGGCATCTCGAAGGTCGAGGTGCGGGTCGACGGCGGCGCCTGGCAGGAGGCCGAACTGTCGGCACAGGTGAACGACGACCTGTGGCGGCAGTGGGTCTGGCGCTGGGACGCCGATTCCGGCTCGCACACGCTTCAGGTGCGTGCCGTCGACGGCGACGGTGAGGTCCAGATCGAGGAAAGGGCAGAGCCTTTCCCGAACGGTTCCTCCGGCTGGCAGTCCGTCGTCGTGACCGTCGAATAAATCTTCTTCTCAGACCAATCCGCTGCACAGCTCGCGCCGAACTACCGGCGAAGATCCGAAAGCCTCACCAAGGAAAGAAGGTTCATCACCATGAACGCCTCGATGCGCAGGATCCTGGTGGCCGGAGTGGCCCTCACCGCCACCGTCAGCCTCACCGCCTGCGGCAGTGACGACGAGAGCACCTCCGACGCCGCCGCCCCGATGGACACCACCACGGCCGCGGCCAGCCCGTCGATGACCACCGAGGCGGCCGACGACGCCATGTCCGGCCTGGTGGGCCCCGGTTGCGCCGCCTATGCCGAGGCTGTTCCGGACGGTGCCGGTTCGGTCGAGGGCATGTCCACCGACCCGGTCGCCACCGCGGCCAGCAACAACCCCATGCTGAAGACCCTTACGGCGGCCGTCTCGGGCAAGCTGAACCCGGACGTCGACCTGGTCGACACCCTGAACGGCGGCGAGTTCACCGTCTTCGCCCCGGTGGACGACGCTTTCGCGGCGGTGCCGGCCAAGACCCTGAAGACCCTGGAGACCGACTCCAAGACCCTGACCGACATCCTCACCTACCACGTGGTGGCCGGCCAGCTCTCGGCCGACGACGTGGTGGGCACGCAGAAGACCGTGCAGGGCGGCAACGTCGAGGTCACCGGCTCGGGCGACGAGCTGATGGTGAACGGCGCGAACGTGGTCTGCGGCGGCGTGAAGACCGCCAACGCCACGGTCTACCTGATCGACCAGGTCCTGAGCCCGGCCGACGCGAAGTAGGACACCCCCTCAGGCTGGGAGGTGCGAGACCCACCAGACCGGTCTCGCACCTCCCGCCCGGCGTTTGACGGCCGCTGCTCTCACTGTCACCGTGGTCTGTGAAGACCCCGGAACGATCACTGGCCCTCCGGCCACATCGCCGGGGTTACGCCTTTTGCGGGCCGGCCGTAGAGGCTCTGAAGCGGAGCTGGGGCGGAACTGGCACTACCGTTCACACGGCGCTGAACCCGAGGTACAGGAGAACGCACGTGGAGATCGACGCAGTGGAGCCCGCCGTCCGGGCCGCCTTCGAGGCTTCGGTGGAGGAGGACCCGGACCGTTTTCACGAGGCGATCGAGGACATCCTGGACCGGGGGGACGACTTCACGATCGAGGCGTTCCAGCTTGCCATCAACGTGACCGCGATCGTCCTGCAGGACATGCACGACGGCGAGGTGCCGGGGGCGCAGGAGATCTCGGATCTGGCCGAGGACTTCGCCGAGACCCAGGAGGACTGGTCCGAGGTCAGCGCTGATCTGGCCCGCACCTACATGGCCTCGGCGATGGGTGAGGAGGCCGTGCTCGACGTGATGAGCCCGGGCGACGTCGCGGTCACCGGCTTCGCGCTGGGCGGGTGGCTGGTGTCGGCGTTCCTGCCCGAGGACAAGGACTGGAGCACCTACCTGGACGAGGTGCTCAAGGCCCTGGAAGCCGCCCTCGCCGAGGAGTGAGCGCGGTCTACCGGCTCGCGCGCCAGCGGTCGTAACGGTCGCACACGAGGTTGGACACGAACACCGCGGCGACCAGGCTGAGGACGACGCCGGCGGCCAGCACGACCAGGCCCGGCACCAGAGGGAGCCGGACCCCGTTGCTGGCCAGGCCGAACAGCGACAGGAACAGGAACATGAGCAGGATGCGCAGGGCGATGCCGAGCAGGCCGTTCTGTGAGGAGCCCGGCCGCTGAACCTCATCTGCGGACATGGGGGTCAGCGTACGCGCTGCGGCCCGGCCCGGAGGGCTGCGGGAAAGCAGGATCGCTGACGGCGGGGGCGTGCGCCTGGATACTGCATGAGTGGCGGAGCGACTACGGCGCACTTCCCCGGGCCTGAGGGCTGCCCAGGTGGCTGCGCTCGCCGAGATCTTTCCCAACGTTGTCACCGAGCAGGTGGAAGACGGGGTGCTGGGTCCGGCGGTCGATCTGGACCTGCTGCGTCAGGAGCTGGCCGGCGCGCTGGTGGAGGGCCCGCAGGAGCGGTACCACCTGGAGTGGCCGGGCAAGCGCGAGGCGGTGCTCGCGGCCAATGCGCCGACTGACCAGACGCTGCGCCCGGTGCGGGACGAGTCGGTGCACTTCGACACCACGCGCAACCTGTTCATCGAGGGCGACAACCTTCAGGCGCTGAAGCTGCTGCAGGAGTCGTATCTGGGGCAGGTCAAGCTGATCTACATCGATCCGCCCTACAACACCGGCAACGACTTCGTGTACCAGGACCATTTCACCGTCGGCGCCGCCGAGTACCTGCGAACTTCAGGGCAGACGGACGAGTCCGGCGCCCGTCTGGTGGCCAATCCGGAGTCGGGTGGGCGGTTCCACAGCGACTGGCTGAGCATGATGTACGCGCGACTGAAGCTGGCCCGCTCGCTGCTGACCGACGACGGGATCCTGGCGGTCAGCATCGACGACCATGAGCTGGCCCGGATCTCACAGATTTTGGACGAGTTGTTCGGCGACGACGGTCGGGTCGCCCAAGTGGTGGTCCAGACGAACAAGGGCGGGCGGGACTATCTGCCCCTGGCCCAGACGCACGAGTATTTGCTGATCTACGGGCGTAGTGGTGGGGCCGGTGTCTACGATCTGCCGCGTGACGGGTCGGACCTGCCGCTGACCGACGAGGTGGGGCGGTACGCGCCGCGCGATCTCCGGAACCGTAATCCCCGGTTCAGCCGGGCCAATCGCCCCAATCTGTTCTACCCGATGTTTGTGAACCCGGCGCTGACCGATGACAACGGTTATGCGGCAGTGGCTCTGGAATCCTCCGCTGGATATGAGGTTACGACGGTTCCGCTGAACAGCCAGGGTGTGGAGGGCTGCTGGCGGTGGGGGCGGGAGAAGGTGGCCGCGGGGCTGGTTCCGGACGATCCTTCGGCTTCGGCAGTGGTGGCCCGGCGTGTGCGGAGTGGTGCCTGGAACATCTATGAGAAGCACCGGCCCTCCACGCAGAAGGTGAAGACGGTCTGGGACGAGAAGGAAGTGCGCACCGAGGCCGGAACGCGCGAGGTGCGGGAGTTGTTCGGCGGCGTTGCCGTATTCGATCATCCCAAACCGGTTGCGTTGCTGAAGAAGCTGATCGCGATTGCGACCACCCCGGACTCGCTGGTGCTGGACTTCTTCGCCGGCTCGGGAAGCAGTGCTCATGCCGTGCTCGCGCTGAATCACGAGGACGGCGGCCGGCGTCGGTTCATCGCGGTTCAGCTGCCCGAGGTGTGCGCGCCGGCCACCGAAGCGGCCAAGGCCGGGTTCGGCACGATTGCCGAAATAGCCAAGGAGCGCCTGAGGCGGGCCGGCCGCCTGCTGGCGACCGATCGTCCATTGTTGGATGTGGGTTTTCGGGTTCTGCGAGTGAGTACTTCGAACTTTGTGGACGTGCGGCGCGACTCAGCGGGGATCCGTCGGGTCGATCTCGCGCAACTTCGGGAGAAGGTGAAGCCGGATCGTTCGGACGAGGATCTGCTGTTTCAGACTCTGCTCGGCTGCGCGATGCCGCTCGATCCAGTGATCAAGAAGAACACTGTCCTCGGGCACCGGGTCTTCGCGGTGGGCGATCTGCTGGCGTGTTTCGAGGATCGGCTCGATCTTGCCCTACTGGAAGCCCTGGCTCGGGAATGCCCGGGGCGGGCGGCGTTCCGCCATTCCGGCTTCGCATCCGACCAGGACCTGATCAATGCCGGGCAGATCTTCCGGGAGCTCTCGCCGGCCACGGATGTGAAGACGATCTGAGCCGGGATGAAGCTGCGGTTCAAGGTACAGCAGTACCAGACGGAGGCCGTTGATGCGGTGGCCGACGTCTTCGCCGGGCAGCCTCGTCGCTCGGGCGTTGCCAATGCCGGGATAGTTCTGAGCGCGGCTGATCTGCTGAAGAACGTGAACGCCGGGCAGCGGATCCGGAACCTTCCCCTCTCGATGAGTCTGGTTGACAGCCCAGGCGCGCCCGGCGTCCTCAATCTGGATGTCGAGATGGAGACGGGCACCGGCAAGACGTACGTGTACATCCGGACCATTCTCGAACTGAACCGGCGTTACGGGTGGAGCCGGTTCGTGGTCGTGGTGCCATCGATCGCGATTCGTGAGGGCGTGAAGCGGTCTTTCGACGTAACGGCCGACCACTTCCAGGAGATGTACGGAACTCGGCCGCGAGCGTCTGTCTATCGCTCTTCGCCCGTTGGCCTGCGCGGAGTGGAACGGTTCGCCGCTGATCCAGGGGTGCAGGTCCTGATCATCAACATTCAGGCGTTCAATGCGCCTGGCCGGGAGAGCCGCCGGATCTACGAAGAGTTGGACGCCTTTCAAGGGCGTCGGCCCATCGATGTGCTGCGGGAGAGCCGCCCGATCGTGATCCTGGACGAACCGCAGAAGATCGGTTCGGCGAAGTCGCTCCAGGCGTTGTCCCGGTTCGAGCCGCTTTTCATGGTGCGGTACTCGGCCACGCACCGCGTCGAGCACGTCAAGGTTCACCGCCTCGACGCGGTGAACGCTCTGAATCGCGGGCTGGTCAAGAAGATTGCCGTGCGGGGGATGGGCGATCAGGACTGCTCGGGCGAAGATCTGCGGCGGCTGCAGATCCGCGCGGTGATCCGGGCTCACCTGGAGAAGGAACGGGAACTCTTCGCCCGAGGGGTGAAGGTGCTGTCATTGTTCTTCATCGACGAGGTGGTCAAGTACCGGGACTACAGTCAGCCGGGAGCGCTGGGCCTTTATGCCGGCATTTTCGAGGACGAGTACCTGCGCCTGCGTGATGAGTTCCTGGACGAGCCGGGTTACGGCGATTATCTTCTGCGCGATGATGTTTCGGCTGTGCATGCGGGCTACTTCTCGGTGGACAAGAAGACGAAGCGCTGGGTGGACGGAGAGGTCTGCAAGAGCGGTGACGAGGCCGGCCTGTCGAAGGACGTGGGCGCCTACGATCTGATCCTGCGTGACCAGGAACGCCTGTTGTCGATGGCCGAGCCGGTGCGGTTCATCTTCTCTCACTCGGCGCTGCGTGAGGGGTGGGACAATCCGAACGTTTTCGTGATGGGCCTGCTGAAGCAGAGCGGCACCACGATCTCCCGCCGCCAAGAGGTCGGGCGAGGGTTGCGGCTGGCGGTCGACCAGCAGGGTGAACGGGTGCGCGATCGCTCGGTCAATGAACTGACGGTGGTGACCGACGAGTCGTACGCCGCATTCGTGGAAGGACTGCAGCGGGAAGTCGTGGGGGCCTTCCCCCGGCCGGTCGACGACCGGATCTATCGCCGGAACGTTCTGAACCGCGAAGTCTTTGCCGGAGAACATTTCCGGGCGCTGTGGCAGGCGATCGACCACCGGGCGACGTATCGCATCCAGCTGGACTCGGCCCGGCTGATCGGGCGCAGTATCGCCGTGCTTGATCAGCGCCTGTCTCCAGCGTCTGCGTCGACCAACGGCCGGGTCGACGTGGTGGGCGAGATCGCCGCGGGCACCGGCCTCACGCGACGTACGGTCAGCGCAGTTCTCCAAGGGATTGCTGATCCTACCCTCGCTCAATTGCAGCTGAATGTGGAGCATTTCATAGGAGAAGCCGTTCGCCTGATCGGCGCTGAGAAGGCTGACCTGATCGTCGAAGGGCTCTCCTACGAGCTGCTCGACCAGCGCTACGGCGACAACCTCTTCACTGCCGCGCAGACCCGGCAACTCGTAGGCGAGCCGGTGGCCAAGCATGTCTATCGCTACGCTGCCCCGGCCTCCGACGCTGAACGGGCGTTCGTGGCTCAGTTGGAGGCAGACCCGGCCGTTGCTGCCTACGCCCGCCTTCCGCGCGGCTATGCCATCCCCACCCCGTTCGGTGACTACCTGCCGAAATGGGCGGTGGCGCTTCAGGACGGGCGTGCCTTCTTGGTGCACCCGGCCGCTGCGCCCGAGCGGTTGGTTCAGTGTGCGCGGCGGTTCTTGGGGGCTCTGCCGAGCCCGGTTGCCCTGTGGTCGTTCCCTGGCGATCCGATCGGTGCCGTAGGGATGCAGTGCCGGTCGGCGCACAGGACTTGTGCGGGTGGCTCGTGTCGGCATCCAGTCGAAGCCCGTTAAGGGTGGTTTCAACCATTCGTGTCTGTATCGGACAGGAACCTGTGCTCCGCAAGAGGATTCAGGGGAGGGGGTCACCTCGAATGGTCCGATGTCGGCATCCGTGGCTTTCTGGGTGCGGACACCCGCACGCCCGAATTGCGCAGGAGGTAACCAATGATCACCCAGGCTCAGGCTCAGCAGCTCATCGGCCAGAAGCTGCGCACGACCGATGGTGACAAGGTCGGGACCATCGGCCAGGTCTACGTGGACGACCAGACCGGTCAGCCGGAGTGGGCCACCGTGAACACCGGCTTCTTCGGCACGAACGAGTCGTTCGTGCCGCTGGCCGAGGCCACGATCTCCGACGAGGATCTCGTTGTGCCGTACAGCAAGTCGCAGATCAAGAACGCCCCGAACATCGACGAGACCGGGCACCTGAGCCCGGCCGAAGAGCGTGAGCTGTACGCCCACTACAACGTCTCCTACCCCGAGGAAACGTCCTACGCGGGCACCGGCACCGCACGCACCGAGTACGCGGACTCCGACCGCGAGGTCAGTGACGTCACCGACCGCAGCACCACCGGCAATGCCGGGACCACGGGCACCGGTCACGGGACCGCGGGCGGGACCACCGATCAGGCGATGACCCGCTCCGAGGAGCAGCTGAACGTCGACACCGAGCGCGTGCAGGCCGGCAAGGCCCGCCTGCGCAAGTGGGTGGAGACCGAGAACGTGCAGGTCGACGTGCCGGTGCGCAAGGAGAAGGCGGTCGTCGTCACCGAGCCGGTGACCGACACCAACCGCGACGCGGCCTACTCGGGCCGGGACATCACCGAGGACGAGCACGAGGTCGTCCTCAACGCCGAGCGTCCTGTGGTCTCCAAGGAGGCCGTGCCGCAGGAGCGCGTCCGCCTGGACACCGAGGTCGAGGAGTCGGTCGAGACCGTGGGCGGTGAGGTGCGCAAGGAGCGCATCGACGTCGACGGTGACGGCATCCCCGACACCCGCCGCTGATCCACCGTCCGGGCGATCGCCGGCGGTGCCCTGACGGCATCCTCGGCGATTCAGATTCTGCCCGGTGAAAGCTCTTTCAGATGGCGTGCCTGTCTCCGGCGGCTTCCGGCCGTTCGGGGCAGGTGCGCCGGCCTGGCGCATCGCTCGAACATGTGTTCGTATTGCTGGGTGTGCGAACTGTCCACCCGGTCTCCCGGCCTGCCTCTAGGCTGGGCTCTGTGAGCGGCGACCAGCGGGAAGAGTGGATCGCAGTCGTCGCGCTGCTCCGAAGTGCGCCGCAAAAGCTTCCCCTGTCGCAGTTGACCAGTCGGCTGCTCGATTGTGGTAGCGCCGTGCAGCTCTGGAACGAACTGACCGACGATGCTCTACTGGCCGACCCCACGGCCCCGGATCCTCGCCAGCAAGCAGCGGCGGAGGTGGATCGCTGGGGCAGTGAAGGGCTGCGTCTCGTCACTGTGCTGGACGAGGACTACCCCCTGCGCCTGCGCGCCGTGCATCAGGCGCCTGCGCTGTTGTTCACCCGGGGCGAGGTGCGCCCGGAAGACCGCGCCGTCTCCGTGGTGGGGAGCCGGAAGGCGTCACCCGAGGGGCTGAAGCGAGCCTCGAGCATTGCCCAGTCACTCGTGGCGGAGGGCTTCACCGTTCTGTCCGGCCTGGCCGAGGGTATCGACACGGCCGCTCACGCAGCCGCTCTCGAAAACGGTGGCCGCACAGTAGCTGTCATCGGAACCGGCATTCAGAGGCAGTTCCCGGCTCAGAACCGGGAACTGCAGGAGACCATCGCCCGGCGGGGCCTGCTCATCTCCCAGTTCTGGCCCGACGCGCCGGGGGCTCGGCACACCTTCCCGCTGCGCAACGCCACCATGTCCGGTTACGGGATGGCGACTGTCATCGTGGAGGCCGGTGAGAAGAGTGGGGCTCGCATCCAGGCACGGGTGGCGGTGGAGCACGGCCGGCCGGTGATCCTGACCGACATGGTGGTTGCGCGCAATCAGTGGGCAGCCGAGCTGATCGGGCGACCGGGAGTGCATCAAGCGCGTACGCTGAGCGACGTGATGCGGACAATCTGCGCAATCGATGAAGAGCAAAGTCAGGCAAGGGCTGCACTGCGCAACCTGCTCCATACCTGAGGTGCCCGTTCCGGCCATCCCCGACCACGTGCGTCACATGTTGGCTGACACCTACGGCGGAACGGTGCGCAACACGGCCTATGTCGTCGGCGAGACCTGCGACGTCTGCTTCACGCCGGTCTACGGCTACACCCGGTGCCGCCCCTGTAGCGCGCATGCGGGCCAGCCCGTCGCGGATCGGGTGGGAGCTGCTGTGTACGCCGTGGAGGGCGAGCAGTCTCACTACATGATGCGGCTTTACAAGCAGCCGCATCCCGACTCCGACTCGAAGTTCGTGGTGTCGCTCCTGCTGTGGAACGCTCTCAGCACGCATGAGGACTGCCTGAATCGGCTGACCGGTCGGCCCCCACGCTTCTGGGCCACTGTGCCCTCCTTACCGGCCAAGCCCGCCCAGCGCCAGCACCCGCTCAACATGATCGCCCAGGCCATCGCGCCGGGAGAACAACTGCAGCTCATCGCTCAGCCCACAGTTGCGCCGCGCACTCTGAACGCCGATCACTACCGGTCGGAACACCCTGTCCCTGGTGAGCATGTGCTGATCATCGACGACACCTGGACCACCGGTGCGCACGCCCAGTCGGCAGCGCTCGCTGTCCGGGCCGCCGGGGCTGAGCAGATCTCGGTACTGAACATCGCTCGTTACATCAAGCCGTCTTTCACGGCCACGAAGAAGTTTCTGGCTTCTCACCCGCGCCGGGACCTGGATCCGATGCAGTGTTGCTGGACAGGCGGACGCTGCCCGGACTGACGGCTTCCAATGCCAGAGCCTGTGGAAGGTACTCGCAGCGCAACCCGGCCGGCAGTGGAAAGAGCCTGTGCTTGACTGAACGGCATGCAGCTGGTCCTTGTCCGGCATGGTCAGTCGACGAACAACGCCAACTATCTCGCTGCCGTGGCCCGGCAGCAGGCGCAGGACACGGGGGAACCCGGGGATGCGCAGATCGCCGAGGAGATCGTGGGCTACCCGGCCCGGGTGCCGGATCCCGCACTGACGGATCTGGGGGAGCGGCAGGCCCAGGCCCTGGGCAAGGCCCTGGCCGCCGGTGAGGTGCCCTTCACCCCTACCCACCTCTACGCCAGCCCCACGCTGCGGGCCGTGGCCACGGCCCGGCCGCTGTCCGAGGCGAGCGGGCTGCCGATCCTGCTGCAGCCCGATGCCTATGAGGTGGGCGGCATTCAGGATGTGAACGAGGACACCGGTGAGCGTGGCCCGCTGCCCGGGGCGACTCTCGAAGAGCTGCAGGTGTACGGGGGTAATGTGCTGGCGCCGGCGGGGCTGTTCCCGGGGGCTGGGCAGCCGTGGAACGGCGGGTTCGAGGCCGACTTGGAAGCCGCGGTGCCCCGCGCCCGCCGTCTGTTGTCGGCTCTGCTGGCCACGCACCGGATGAACGACGTGGTGGTCCTGGTCAGTCATCAGTTCTTCGCGCAGTTCGTGCTCGCATCCGCCCTCGGGTTCGAGCATCCGCCGTGGCGGCGGTTTCCCGTGGACAACACGGGGCACGTGTCACTGCGGATGGAGTACGGGGAGGCAGTGGCCGAGTGGGTGAACCGGGTCGACCACCTCGACCCGGGCGACGTCACGAACTGAGCCGGCGTCCGCAGAACAGCTGGCATCCTGCCCCTACGCTGCGGTTTCGGCGCGTCGGCCAGGCGAGTCCTGGCAGGCTGGCACCATGACCAACCGCAAGCGGCGAGGTCCCCGGCGCCCGGCGGGTCGATCGTCCACTGTTCTGCGTCTGCTGCCCACTCCCGTGCCGGTGACCCTGCCGATCTCGGTCTTCGCCGAGTTCGAGCCGGTGGGGAACGAGGCCTCGCCGGTCACCTGGGAGGGGGCGGCGCAGGGGATGGCCTCGTTCGGGAACAGCGTCCTGGAGGCTCTGCTCGACGCCCGCAACCGGCTCGAGGCCGAACTGGTGGTGGGTTCGGTGTTCGCGGTCTTCGAGGAACACGTCCCGGTCGACGTGGACGAAGCGCAGCGCCTGATGCTGACCGCGGACATGGTGAAACACCTGATCCAGGCCTGCGAGCAGGTCCCCGACCCGATCACCCGGGGCTTCCTCACCATCGCCGGTCAGCTCGGTCCCGCGCTCACCCGCGTCGTCGCGACCGAGGCGGCCGAGCGGATGGCCGGGGTCACGCTTCCGAACTGGGCCGAGCCGGTGGCCTGGACCCTGGAGCGTTCCTGGCGCGCTGTGTACAAGTTCGACGGAGCCGCCGCCATCGGCATGGTTTTCGGCGGCGGCCCCCGCCAGCACCTCATCGTTCTGCGCACCGACCAGCGCTCCCTCGACGGCGGCATCTGCGACGTCACCGTGACCGACGCCGGGCCCGCCCGGGAGATCCGCGCCGCCCTGGAGAGCGACCCGTCCATCCGGGTGCGCGATCTGAACCAGGCCGGGCTACTCGAAGAACTGCGGATGGCCCTCGGGCTGGCCCCGGAGCTCTCGCGGGCCGGCGTGCCGTCGGAGGCGCTGGCCAACCTGTACCTGGTGCATGCGCGGGCGCGTGGGCTGGCCGAGGCCCTGGGGGAAGGGGAAGTGGAGTTGTTCGGGGACGTGGTGATGGGGATGGTGCTGGTCAATGAGGCTGGGGGAGAACGGGTTCTGGAATGAGAAGGGCGCCTGGGGGCAACGCGCAGCCGCTTTCTCCTCAGCCACCCTCGGCCAGGCTGAGCGTCAGTGCCTGGATCTCGCTGGCCTGCTGGGACGCGCCCTTGAGCACCTCGCTCAGCGCGTCCAGCTGTTCCTTGACGTGGCTCAGCCCCTCGACCAGGCCGTCGGAGCCCAGGGCCTCGGCGACGGCGGCGGTCTCCTCGGCCTCCTGCGACGCGACCGTGCTCTCGTTGGTCGCCTCGTCGATCTTTCCGGCCACGCCACTGATGGCTTCCGCGAGTTCGTCGATCTTGGACATCAGGTCGCCCCTCCGCTGCAACGATGTCTTATAAGCCGCGAACCATACCTAAAGTTGCACGGCTGTGACTACAGGTAGCCAGGTGATGCCCACGATCGGGCAGCTTCCCAAGGTGGTCGTCAGCCTCGGTGAGGTGCTGGTCCCGAGCTTTCCGCTGAGCACCGGGCGGCTTCATCACGCATCCCCAACACGTCGGCCACGGGGGTCTTTGCGTCATGCAATATTTCGCATACTGTCGGCGACATGCCGGTTCCCCGTTCCAGCGCTGCTGCCCCACGTGTCCTCTTGAGGGAGCGCGCGCTCGAGACTCTGCGGGCGGCCATCGTGGACGGCACGTTCGAACCAGGTGAGCGGCTGGTCGATGCGGAGCTCTGTGCCTGGCTCGGGGTGAGCCGGACGCCGGTGCGGGAGGCGCTGACCCACCTCGAGAAGACCGGGCTCGTGCAGATCCAGCCGGGAAGCCGCACGATTGTCGCACCCTTGGACGTGCGGGCTGCGGTCGAGGCCCAGGCGGTGGCGGCGAGCATGCACGAGCTTGCGGCCCGCGAGGCGGTGCCCCTCGTGCAGGAGACCCACCTACACACGATGCGGCAGGCCAACGACGAGTTCGCGGCCGCGCTGGCCGGGGCCGACGTGGACGGGGCGATCGCTGCGGATGACGCCTTTCACCGGGTGTTCGTCGATCTGGCCGCCAACCGGTTGCTGGCCGGCGTCCTGCGGGACGTCACTCCCCTGCTCCGGCGGATGGAGCGGGTGCGTTTCGCCGGCCTCAGCGGCCGCTCATCGGTGGCCCAGCATCGTTCCATCATCGAGCACGCCGCCCGGGCAGACGCCGACGGCGCTGCTGCCCTGGCCCGGGCCAACTGGCTGACCCTTCAGCCGCCGACCAGCTGACCTCAGGAGAACCACATGTCGCTCGACGATTTCGACCGCTACCCGTTGCTGTTCGGGCCCAGCCCGGTGCACCCGCTGGAGCGGCTGAGCCAGCACCTGGGCGGTCCGAGGATCTGGGCCAAGCGGGAGGACGTGAACTCCGGTCTGGCCTACGGAGGCAACAAGACCCGCAAGCTGGAGTACATCGTCCCCGATGCTCTGGCCAGCGGCGCCGACACGCTGGTCTCGATCGGTGGCTACCAGTCCAACCACACCCGGCAGGTGGCCGCGGTGGCCGCCAAGCTGGGCCTCAAGGCCCGCCTGGTGCAGGAGAAGTGGGTGGACTGGCCGGACGCGGTCAACGACAAGGTCGGCAACATCCTGTTGTCCCGGATCATGGGTGCGCACGTGCAGCTCGACCCGGCCGGGTTCGACATCGGGATCCGCAGCTCGTGGGAGCAGGCTCTGGAAGACGTGCGGGCGGCCGGTGGCACGCCCTACGGCATTCCGGCCGGAGCCTCCGAACACCACCTCGGCGGGCTCGGTTTCGCCAACTGGGCGCGCGAGGTCGAGCAGCAGGAGGCGCAGCTCGGGGTCTTCTTCGACACCGTCGTGGTGTGCACGGTCACCGGCTCCACCCACGCCGGGATGATCGCCGGGTTCGCCCAGCAGGACCGGCCCCGCCGGGTGATCGGGATCGACGCCTCGGCCACGCTGGAGAAGACGCGGGCCCAGGTGGAGCGGATCGCCCGGCACACGGCCGATCTGATCGGCCTGAAGCGTGACCTGCGGGACGACGAGATCACCGTGCTCGAGGGCTGGGCCGGCGACCTGTACGGCATCCCGGTGCAGTCGACGATCGACGCGATCCGGCTGACCGGTGAGCTCGAAGGCATGATCATCGACCCGGTGTACGAGGGGAAGTCGATGGCCGGACTGATCGATCTGGTCCGCGGCGGCGAGATCTCCGCCGACTCGACGGTGCTGTACGCCCACCTCGGCGGCCAGCCTGCACTCAACGCCTATTCCGGCGTCTTCTCCTGACCGTCCGCCCGACGGATCAGGAACGCCGGGCGCCCACGCTCGCGGCCGGGGCGATCGCCGAACCAACACGCACCAGCTGACCTTTGGCACAGTGCTTGTTGATGATGATGTCCAGGCGGGTCAGGGCATCGGCCATCATCCGGGGCCAGCCGAAGATCTCGGTGACCTGGTCCACCAGGGCGCTGGTCTGGATACTGCCCGCTTCGGCCGCGAGATGAACCACGGCAACGGCCAGTTCGGCGTCGTGGATCTGCCCGATCGTGCGTGTGCAGGCGGGCGTGGGGGTGCGGGCGCGGTCCACCGGAAAGCCGGGGATGGCCAGATGACGTCCGTACTGGCGGATCTGGGTGGACGCGTGGGTGGCCAAGGTGATGTTGGTGCGGACGTCCGCCCCGAGTTCCTGAGTCTGCAGAACGTCTTTGAGGCGCTCGTCGAGCAGGTCCAGGTGAATCGGGCTCTCGATCCGGATGATCTCCTCGATGGCCCGGGTGATCGCTGGACGGGAGTGGGACGCGGCCGGGTCGCTGTCGATGCGCAGGGGCACCGTGTCGGTCACGACATAGGGGACGGCCCACGCGTGTTTGGGCTCGATCGCCACCGGGGATTCGGTGCGGGGAGCCGGCGGGCGCGGCAAAGGTGTCTGATTATGGACGGGTGTGCTCGTCGGTGTCCGCGGGTGCGGCAGGGTGGTGATGGGTTCGCGAACCGAGGCTGACACTCGTCCATTGTCGGTCTTTTTGGGCTGTTCCGGCTTCGGGGGTTCCGGGACGGGCCGCTGGAGCGCAGCCTCGATGGCTGAGCGCAGCCGCTTCGTCTCTTCGGTGCGGTTGCGGTTCCAGGCCGGACTCCAGATGCGGTACAGGCTCCAGCCGTGTTCCAGCAGAACGCTGTCGTGCAGCCGGTCGCGGTCGCGGGCCACCTTGTAGGAGTGATAGCGCGGGCCGTCGCAGATGACGCCGAGCACGAACGACTCCGGGTGTTCGGGGTGGCGGACGGCCAGATCGATCCGTTGCCCGGTAGTGCCGGTGGGCGACTCGACCTGGTATCCCCAGGTGCGCACGACGTCCAGAACCGCATCGGCAAAAAGCGATTCGCCGTCCGAGCTGCGGGGGGCGTCTGCGGTCAGAGCTGTCTGGCCGTTGACGGCGTAGTTCAGGTAACGCTGGAGATCGCTGTCCTCATCAGAAGCGCTGATGCTGCTGACGATCTCGTTGCGGTGACGGGCCCGGGTGACGGCCACATTGAGACGCCTGGAATCAACGGACTCCCGGTCGGCGTCTTCGAGCACGAGGATGATGACGTCCCGTTCGTCACCCTGCACGAATTCCACCGGCTTGACGAAGAAGCCGTTGAGGCGACCGCGCAGGACGAGCTGGTCGAGTTCGGCATCGGCGCTCCGGGCGGCCCGGACGGCGGTCTCGATGCCGGCCGCCTGAGACTCGCTGAAGGTGATCACGCCCAGCGAAAGGTGTGGCCGGGTGCGGTAGTGATGGAGAACCCGCTCGACGACCTTCGGCGTTGGTGCGCCCCCGGCTGCGAACACCTCGATGCCGACATCGGCGCCCCCGGTTCGAGGACCAGGAAAGGTGATGCGGCGGTTGCGGTAGTAGGAGGCATTGCTGAACGAGAACAGGTCTTCGTGGCGGGAACGGTAGTGCCAGCGCAGGGTCAGAGTGCGCAGGGCGCCGGCGCTCTTGGCCAGATCCAGGATCGACTCCGGGCCGCCGGGCGGTGGTAGCTGCTGCTGGTCGCCAGCCACGATCAGGCTCTTGGCGCGGTAGATGCAGCTGATCGCCGTGGGCACATCGACCAGGCTTGCCTCGTCGAAGACCACCACGTCGAAAAGTGTTTCCGGGGGCAGGATCCGGCTCACCGAAAGCGGCGAGAGCACGAAGCAGGGCCTGATCGACTGCTGGACGACATCGTGCAGATCTTGCACCGGTCGGTCGTCCACCGGCTGTCGGGACCGGCAGGTGCGCACGACCTCGGCCGCGGCGTGGGGCGAAACCGTACGGTCGAGGTCGCGGTACTCCTGCACCTGGGAATCGCGCGTCTCGCCCTTGGACAGCCGCAGCACCTGGTCGCTGGCCACGATCTCGTCGACCCAGGTCTGCAGCACGCTGCGTTCCAAGGCGGCGGGGATCTGCTCGGCGTCGAGTTGCCGGCTGATGCAGTGGTCCAGGGCCGGCCCCAGACCGCAGTCCTGCAGGATGCTCCGCCGGTCTTCGTACGCGATCCATTCCTCCCGGCCCAGCGGATCGTCCCAGAGCGCCTGCAGGAAGGCCAGAGTGAGTTCGGAATCCTCGAAAAGGTCTTCCAGGTCCTGGTGCTGATCGTCGGCAAAGGCGTCGAGAAGTTCGGCCTTTGCCTCCTCCCAGCGCTTGACCCCGATCGTCAGCTCGACCGGGGGAGCGCACGATCGCAGGTGCTCGGCCTGCTCAGCGCTCAGCGGATTCCCCTCCGGCCGCATGCTCTCGACCCATTCCAGGGCCTGTTCGAGCTTCGACAGGTCGGTGTCATCGCCCTGGTACAGCTCGCCCAGCAGCGCCGAGAGCTCCTGCTCGCCGAAGCCTTCCGCCTCCTCGGCCGAGCTGTCGAGCAGTAGTTCGGGCGGGATCTGCCCGGTCTCGGTCTGTTCCAGAAGCCAGGCCACGCTGTCCGGCAGCGGGCGCTCGAGGAGCTTGAACGGGATCTCCAGCTTCGGGTCGGGAACGACCTGCGTGCGCCAGTGCTTGAGGTCCTGACAAACCCGGCGGGCCAGGTCGGGCAGCCAGTCCGGCCGCTCCCGGCCGTTTCCGAGCACCTGCCCGGCCTGCGACACGTCCATCCCCGTGGACAGGGCCCGCTCACTCAGCGCCAGGCCGTCGGCGACCAGGTCGAGATCCGTCTCGCGGCCCTGGAAGTAGGCGCCCAGGGCCGGGCCGTGCGCGTCCAGGGCCTCTTGGTAGGCGTGGTCGGCCTCCTTCCAGCGCCGGGCCTTGTGCAGGCTCTGGATGGCCTCGGCGGCCTGGGAGGGGTCCCGGATGATGCGCTGCAGTTCGGTGTGGCTGCTGTGGGCCAGGCCGCCGACGAGTTGTTGCCAGCCGGTGGTCGGTTCGGCGAAACCGTCGATCAGGGCCTCGATGTCGGCGTTCAGCACCTCCGGCGTGAAGGTTGCGTCACAGGAGGCCTGAGCCGCGCCCAGCTTCTTGACCGCGGCCTTCAGCGCGGTCAGGGCGTCGGCGGCGCGCTGGTGCCCCTCGCGGGTGAACCAGTTCGGCTCCGGCCGGTTCGGCTGGTCGGCGATGTCGGCCACGTTCAGCAGCGTCATGGCCTCCCGCAGGGTGCCCGGCCGGGGCAGGCCGAGCGTCGAGGCGATCTTCTCCAGGTCTTTGAGGCGTTGGGTGAGCACGGCTGCGGTCCGCACGAACTGACGATCGCGGTCACGCTGCGGGTCGGGCTCGCTGGTGCCCTGCGGTCGGTCGCGCAGGTGCTGAAGGGCCGAGCGGACACCCTCGAGATCCGCGGTGGTGAGCCAGGCCTGGGGCGTGCGGGGCGGGCGCGATGCGGCCTTGTGCAGGTGGTCCCGCAGTCTGGGCGCGTCCGAAACGGCGCTCAGACCGAAGGCTTCGGCTGCTTCTGCGCGTTCGGCCAGCTCCTGGGTGAGAGTTCGCAGCGCGGCGGTGGCGCCTTCGATCGCGTCATCGATCGGCTTGAGCGATCGCACGCCCCGCCACAGGAAGTTCTGGCCTTCCAGCAGCGGACGCCACGAACCGGCCAGACCGTTGGCGGCCTCCTGGATCTCGGCCAGAGCCACCCGGTCCAGGCTCTTCGCACCCTTGATCTTCACCGGAACCGCAGGCGCGTCACGCAGATGCTCGAGCCGGCCCAGAACCTCGTGCAGGCTCAGCCCCAGCGGTTCCCGCACGTCGTTGACTGCTGCCGCGTAGGCGTTCAGCTCCTCCTGACGCTGCTTGAGCTGCTCACGGTCCAGGGGCTTTACCGGCGTCGGAACGGAATCGTCGGTCTGCTGCAGCGACCGGGCGACGGCGCTGCGGCGGGCCTGTTCGGAGTGCAGGGAAAGCAGGAAAGACCCTAGGCCGGCCTGGTCCAGCCGGTGCTGCACCGTCTCCAGCGCGGCCGCCTTGGGCGACACGAACAGCACGCTTCGGCCCGCATGCAGCAGGGCGCCGATCATGTTCGCGATGGTCTGGGACTTCCCGGTTCCGGGAGCCCCGTCCAGCACGAACGAGCGACCCGCGAGGGCGGCGGCCACCGCCGTCCTCTGGTAGGAGTCGGCGTCCAGGACGAGGGGGGTGTCGGAGACGGACGCCAGCTCGTCGAGGCGGTCCTCGGCAATGGGGTCGAAGTCGAACGACGGGCCGGTCCCGATCAATCCCAGCGCCAGCGCCTGAACGCCCGGGTGCGCGGTGATCTGGTCCTCGTTGTCCAGCAGGTCGCGGTGCACGGCGTGGTGGGCGAACCGGAAACAGGACAGGTGCAGCGTAGGGGCGACCTGCCAGGCGTTACGGCGGACCGCGGTCTCCACCGCCTCGAAGTACTCACCCAGGTTCAGTGACGTCAGGTCTTCGAACGCGGGCAGTTCGAGGCCGAGCGAGGCCAGGTGGGCGGCCAGGACCGGGTTGGGCGTGGTGTCCTGATCGGCCAGCTTGAGTTTCTGCGCGGCGTTGGTGAGCTTCACCGGCACCAGGACCAGCGGGCTGACCCGCTTCGCGCCGCTCTCGTCGATCCAGTTCAGGGTGCCGAACGCCAGATACAGCACCCAGATACCGCGTTCGGTGTACTCCTGGACGGAGGCGCGTTTCAGGGCCCCCAGGGCCGCCCCCAGATCGTCCTGCTCGAGCCGCGTGAGCAGAACGTCGGTGTTCCGGGTGCTTTCGCCAGGGTCCGACTGTCCGCGGAAGCCGTACTTGGCCCCGGCGAGCAGACCGCTCAGCGTTCCGGGCAGGTCGGGCTGGGCGATCTCGACGGTGGTGGTGCCGTCGGGCCGGAAATCGAGCAGATGGCTGTCACCGGCCGGCTCTTCACGCCAGCGGGCGATGGCCTGCCGGACCAAGTCCGCACTGTCCGCTTGACCCACGCTGTTCCCTCGGTCGTCGCCCCGTCCGGACCGGCCCGGCACTCATCGGGTGGGTATCGGCCGGAGCGGGGCCGGAACTGAGGGTGGTGTGGGTCACAGAACCGGAACGGGTGGCGCGGACCGGTTCAGTCCGCGGCGGAGCTGCTCCAGCCCAGGGCCGGGCCCAGCCGGGTGGCCATGTCGGTGAGGATCTGGACGTAGTCCTCGTGCTGGAAGCTGAACGGCAGGGCGAAGGCCACCTCGTCGACCTCGGCGAAGGCGGCGTGGGCGTGCAGCTGCTCGGCGATCTGCTCGCTGGTGCCGATCAGGTCGCGGGCGAACAGCATCCGGGCCGGGCCCTGGGGTTCGGCCGTGCGCGGGGTGCGCCGGTCGACGTACGCCTGGTACTTCGCAATCTGCTCAGGGTCGGCGGAGTCGGTCGGTATGACCACGAGGCCCTGCGAAACGCGCGCCTTCGCGCCCAGCGGATGCGCCGCCCGGAAGGCCTGGATGTGGCTCAGCTGGATCTGGGCGAAGTCGGGCTCGGCGTCTTCGGCCTTGACCACGCTGCTGGTCAGGAAGTTCATCGCGTTCTCCCCGGCCCACCGCGCCGAGCTCAGGCTGCCGCCGCCGTACCAGAGCCGCTCGCCCAGACCGGCGGAGTGCGGCTGCACCTGGTCGGAGAACTCCTCGAAGGCCCGGGCACCGCTGAAGTCGGAGGCCTTCTCGCCACGGACGAAGCCGAGCAGCCGCTTCACCCGCTGGTACGAGAAATCTTCCTGTTCGGCGGTGTCGGGGTACAGCGCGTCCTTGACCGTGTCGAAGTTCATCGGCGGCCCCACGCTCAGCCCGGGGTTCAGCCGCCCGCCCGACAAGACGTCCACCGTGGCCCAGTCTTCGGCCAGTCGCAGGGGGTTTTCCCAGCCCAGCGGGGTGACTGCGGTGCCCAGTTCGATGTGGCGGGTGCGCTGCGAGGCGGCCGCCAGCACGGCGACCGGCGAGGAGATGCCGAACTGCAGGTGACGGTGCCGCAGCCACGCGCTGTCGAAGCCGAGCTGCTCGCCGAGCTCGATGATCTGCAGCGTCGACTCGTGCCCGGCCCGGGGGTCGGCCGCGTCGAACAGCCCGATGGTGAGGAATCCGAGCTTCCGCAGTGCGCGCATCGGTGTCTCCAGCCTGGTCGCCATTTAGTTGACGGTTCTATCAGATCGCCAACGGCGTGGGGCGTGGGTCTGTTCCGTTCCGCGGGGTGAAGCAGGCGGCCGTCGGTCTCCGGGCGAAACGGAGACCGACGGCGCGGTGGTCTAGCCGGCCCGGCGTAGTTCCTGCGTTGCGGCCGCCAGGGAGGTGATCTCCTGCCAGTCGGCGTTGCGCACCGCCTCTTTGGGGGTGAGCCAGGTGCCGCCGACGCAGCCGACGTTGGGCAGGGCCAGGAAGTCCGGCGCGGTCTCGGGGGTGATGCCGCCGGTCGGGCAGAAGCGCAGCTGGGGCAGGGGGCCGGCGGCGGCCTTGAGCATGGCCGTGCCGCCGACCACGGTGGCCGGGAAGAGCTTGGCCTCGGTCAGGCCGCGCTCGATCAGGCGCATCATGTCCGAGGGCGTGGCGCAGCCGGCCAGGAAGGGCAGACCGACCCGGGCGAAGCCGTCGAGGAGACGGTCGGTGCTGCCCGGGCTGACCAGGAACTTCGCCCCGGCGGCGGCGGAGTCCTCGGCCTGCTGCTCGGAGCAGACGGTGCCGGCGCCGACGTGCATGTCGGGGACCTCGGCGGCGATGGCCTTGATCGCGTCGATGGCGGCCGGCGAGCGCAGGGTCACCTCGATGACGCCGATGCCCCCGGCCAGGAGGGCCTGGGCCAGTGGCACGGCGCTGGTGACGTCTTCCACGACGACGACCGGGATGACCGGGGCGATGTCGAGGATCGAGGTGGTGGTGGAGACGGGGGTGGCCTCAACGGCGGTCATGCGGGCAGTCTTTCGCTGGATTCGTACGTGGTGATGCCGGGGGTGGCGGGTTCGGCGGGTTCGGCGGGGGCGGTGGTCATGCCGAGGGCGTCGCCGAACACGCTGGCGCCCAGGTCGGCCGGGCCGACCGTGGCGCGGAACGCGGCGAACAGTTCGCGGCCGGCGCCGAAGGCCGGCGGGGCGGTGTTGGTGACGGCCGGGCGGGCGGCGAACTCGGCCTGGTCCACGTCCACGAGCAGGGTGCTGGTGGTGCAGTCGAGCGTGATCACGTCGCCGTCCTGGACCCGGGCGATCGGACCGCCGAAGGCCGCTTCCGGGGTGACGTGGATGGCCGCCGGGATCGCGCCCGAGGCGCCGGACATCCGTCCGTCGGTCACCAGAGCCACCCGCTGACCGCGGTCCTGCATGAGGGCCAGAGCGGAGGTCAGGCCGTGCAGCTCGGGCATGCCGTTGGCGGCCGGGCCCTGCTGCCGGATGACGACCACGACATCCCCGTCGAGTTCGCCGGACCGGAAGGCGGTCAGGAAGCCCTTGTCGGTCTCGAAGACCCGGGCCGGTGCGGTGATGACCTGGTGCTCGGCGGCCACGGCGGAAACCTTGACGACGGCTTGGCCGAGGTTGCCGTGCATGATGCGCACGCCGCCCTCGGGGGAGAACGGATCGCTCACCGGGCGCAGCACGTCGCGGTCCAGCGTCTTGGTGGGGCCCGGGCGCCATTCCAGCGTGCCGTCGATGACCACCGGCTCCTCGGTGTACCGCCGCAGCCCAGGACCGGCGACCGTCTGGACGTCGTCGTGCAGGAGCCCTGCGTTCAGCAGTTCGTGGATCAGCAGGCCGATGCCCCCGGCGGCATGGAAGTGGTTTACGTCCGCCGAACCATTGGGGTAGATGCGCGACAACAGGGGGACGACTCGTCCTAAATCACTGATGTCGTCCCACGTCAGAGCGATGCCGGCGGCGCGGGCGATGGCCACCAGGTGGATGGTGTGGTTGGTGGAGCCGCCGGTGGCCAGCAGGCCCACGACCCCGTTGACGACTGCCTTCTCGTCGATCACGTGGGCGATGGGCGTGTACTCGGAGCCCTGGGACGTGATGCTGGTGACGCGCGCGGCGGCCGCGTCGGTGAGCGCGTCGCGCAGCTCCGTGCCGGGGTTGGGCAGGCTCGCACCCGGCAGGTGCAGGCCCATGATCTCCATCAGCAGCTGGTTGGAGTTGGCGGTGCCGTAGAACGTGCACGTGCCGGGGCCGTGGTACGAGGCGGCCTCGGTGTCCAGCAGCGTCTCGCGGTCGACCAGCCCCTGTTCGAAGAGCTTGCGGATCCGCGCCTTCTCACCGTTGGGGATGCCACTGGTCATGGGACCGGCCGGGATCAGGACGGTGGGCAGGTGACCGAAGGCCAGGGCGCCGATCAGCAGGCCAGGAACGATCTTGTCGCAGACGCCGAGCATGACGGCGCCGTCGAACATCTCGTGGGACAGGGCCACCGCCGCGGACATGGCGATCACGTCGCGGCTGAACAGCGACAGCTGCATGCCGTCGCGGCCCTGGGTGATCCCGTCACACATGGCCGGCACACCACCGGCGAACTGCGCGATGCCGTGCGCCCGCACGACCGCCTTCTTGATCCGCGCCGGGTAGTTCTCGAACGGCTTGTGGGCGGAGAGCAGGTCGTTGTACGCGGAGACGATCGCGATGTTCGGCTTGGTGTTGGCGCGCAGCACCAGCTTCTCGTCGGGGTCGCTGGCGGCGAACCCGTGCGCGAGGTTCGCGCAGCCGAGACGGCCCCGCGAGGTGCCGGACTCGATGGCCTCGGAGACCCGCTCGAGGTACGCGGTGCGGGTCGGCTCTGAACGGCGCGCGATGCGGGCGGTGATCTCCTGGATGGCCGGGATGGGCCCGGTGGGTCCGGTCATGGCGGGGAGCCTAAGCCGGTTTGGTCTTCGGAGTACAGGGGTTTTGATTTTCAAAAGCTAAATTAGAGTGAACGCGTGGAGACGGTGGCGGAGGCGGTCGTGTGAGTGGCGCTGTGTTGCCGGTCACAGCTGGTGATGTGCTTCAGCTGGTCCGGGACGGCGAGGCGCACTCCCGGGCCGACGTGGCCCGGATGACCGGACTGTCCCGTACAGCGGTCGCGGCCAGGGTGGATGCGCTGGTCGGGGCCCGGCTCGTGAGTGAGACGGAAGCGCCGGGAGTCGGTGTCGGACGTCCTCCCAAACGTCTTGAGTTCGAAGCCGGGGCCGGGCTCGTGCTGGCTGCCGCCATCGGACGCAGCCGCGCTCAGTTCACGGTGTGTGACCTCGCCGGGCGGGTTCTGGGCGCTGACGAACATGAACAGGAAGTTGGACTGGGTCCTGACGATGTGATGCCGCTCGCAGTTGAACGCCTGCGTCAGCTACTCGTAGGCACCGGGCGTGACGCTGCGGATGTCCTGGGGATCGGGGTCAGCATCCCCGGCACCGTGGACCCGGTGGCCGGAACGAGCCTGAACTCGGCGATCATGCGCGGCTGGAACGGGGTGCCGATCGCGCCGTACTTCGCCGCGCTGTCGTCGGCGCCGGTGGTGATCGAGAACGACACCAACGTGATCGCCCTGGCCGAGCTGGACGATCACCTCACGCGCTACCGGGACGCCCTGATCGTCAAGGCGTCGACCGGGCTGGGCGCGGGGATCGTGGCCGGCGGGGTGCTTCAGCACGGGGCCCGCGGCGCGGCCGGCGACATCGGGCACGTGAAGTACCGCGGTGCCTCGGACGTGCCGTGCCGGTGCGGGGAGACCGGTTGCCTCGAGGCGGTGGCGGGCGGATGGGCGCTCGTGCGGGACCTGGCTGCCCAAGGGCGTTCGGTCTCACACGTGCGCGACGTCGTTGCGCTGGCCCTGGAAGGCGATGTTGCGGCCCGCCGGGCTATTCGAGGCAGCGGGCAGGCCATCGGCGAGGTTCTGGCGGCTGCGGTCACCTTGCTGGACCCGGCGGTGATCGTGGTCGGAGGGGACATGGCGCCCGCCTACGACCTGCTGGTGGCTGGGCTGCGGGAGACCCTTTACCGGGACGCCACCACTGTGGCCGCTCGTGACCTCGATGTTCTGGTCGCCAGCCACGGTGCTGATTCCGGGGCTCGGGGAACGGCGGTGCTGGCCCTGCGGCGGGTGCTGAGCCCGCGGGCCGTCGATGAGCGGCTCAGCCTGGGCATCGTCGGGCCGCTGGCTTCTGCTGCGGTCTGACGATGCCCAGGCGGTAGCTCAGTTGGTGAGGGACTCCAGGCTCTTGGCGTCGGTGGCCTTCAGAAGTTCCTGACGCTGGTCGGAGCAATCCTTCTTGGTGGTGCTGTCCAGGTCGGAGGCCTTCACGCTCTCGTCGGCCGAGCTCGCGCCCTCCAGGATCGGGGTCAGCAGGTCGCCGGCCGCCTGGCTCACCGCCTCCTTGTCGGCCACCTCGTCGGCCGTCATCATGAACCCGCGCACGGCCTCACAGGTCACGGCGCCGAGCTGGGCGGAACCTCCTTGCTCGGCAGCCAGTTTCAGCTGCTCCTGCATGTCGCTGGCCAGCTCTTCGTTGCTCTTGAGGGTCGCTGAGGACGACGGTGAGGGCTGGGTCTCGTCGGTGGCGGCCGAACTGGTCTCGGTGGCCTGACTGGTGGCCGGGGCTGCCTCCGGCTCCGCTTCCGCCTCGTCACCGCAACCGGTCAGCAGCAGCGCCGCCATCGGGATCGCTACCGCCGCCTGCAGGACGGAGCGCTTGGACCGCACCCGAAACATCACGTCATTCCTCCGCAAGAGTTGTCCGCCGGATCGCGGGCAGTCAGGTGCCCGTTTGATACCTAAATAGGCATCGCTGGTGGCGGCAACTCGAGATTGCAATGCGTGACCGACGACTGGGTCGATCGCGCGGACGGCTGTCGTAAGTCTTCCGCCTGAGCGGGCATTCGAACAGCGCGCCGAGGCGGTGGTTGCATAAAGCAACGGAAGGCCCGGCCTGGGACACGAAGAGCGGGTGCGGCCGAATTCGCCGCACCCGCTCGCCAGCAACTCACATTTCCGATCCGCCGCAGCCGAGGTGAAGCATGCGGCGCGTTGACAACCTTGCGATCGATCTCAGCACATCACCACCCTTCATCAGAAAACCTGCTGACCGCTTCGAAAATCACGGGGGAGAGCGCTCCTTGGGGAGTGGCGTTCTTCGCTCGGGGTCATCGGCGTGGATTGGAAGAGCGGCCTCCCGGTGATCGAAACAGCGGCCTGCACCACAGAACAATGTGGTCGGACACGGAGAGTCGAACTGCGGCGGAACAACTTTCAGAGCAGCCACGATCTCGTCGAACTCGGCGCGCAGCAGTTCCTCGTCTTCGTAGACCAGGTGCACGAACGCGTCGCCGACGGTCGCGGTGCCCGAAGGTGGGCCGCCGGCCCGGCCCTCGGCCGAGGAGTCCAAGGCCGGTTCAGGCGCTGATGGCCTGGCGGTCGGACGCCGTGTTGATGGCGATCTTGCGTGGCTTGGCCTTCTCGGCGACCGGCACCTGCAGCCGCAGCACGCCGGCCTCGTAATGTGCTGTCATCTGCTCGGTGTCGAGGTTGTCGCCCAGGATCACCTGGCGACTGAACACGCCCCGAGGACGCTCGGAGACCAGGTGCTGGCCCTGGACCTCCGTCATCGGACGCTCGGCCCGCACGGTCAGTGCGTTGCGCTCGAGGTCCAGGTCGATCGATGCGGGGTCGATCCCCGGCAGATCGAACTCCAGGTAGAAGTTGTCCCCCTCACGCCAGGCGTCCATCGGCATGACCGCAGGTCGTGCGGTCGTGCCGAAGAACTGCTCGGTGAGACGATCCAGCTCACGGAAAGGATCGGTGCGGACAAGCATGGCGAACCACCTCCGTCTACAGAAACCCTGACACTGTGTCTGCACGGTCATCCCGGGCCGCTCAGCGGGGCCGGTGCCTCGCGGGCGGCACTATTGATATAGCAAGACCGGGGTCCGCGTGCAAGCTTTCCGGTCCCCCGAACGGGTCCAGAGATGCACTGCCGCAGCGTCTCCCGGGCTTCGGGCATCCTTGGGGCCTGGGCGGAGCCACCGGCCGCTGCGCCTTCACTCAGTAGAGTGTGCCGGGCACCATCTGTGGTGCGTGACCCCCGGGTGGCGTAACGATTGAGATCGGATCGGCCCGATAGGTGCGCAGGCGCGCTATAACTCCCTTTGGGGCCGGAGATGCATGAGTGCGCTCCGGGGATTGGGGAGGACATTGTCCGGCGCTCTCGGTACACATTTCGGCACCCGGCGTATCAAGCGGTACGTGAATGCCTACGAAGAGTCGATCCAGCACCGGTTCTTCGCGATTCGTGAGGCCACACCGCCCAGCCACATCAACCAGGCCCTGGTCCGGATGCACGTGACCGCCGACCAGGTCAGTCTCCGGGCCGCAGGCCGGCTGGCCCCGCCCGCGCACCTGGAGGCCGCCAACCTGGGCCTGTTCCTCCTGGCCAGGCAGTGGGGCACCGGCTACCTCCCGGTGCGCGCCACGGTCCACGACCAGCTCTGGCGCCGCAGCTTCCTCCTGACCTACTCCGAGGCGCTGGAATGGTTCACCGCGGCCCGTAACCGCGGCGAACTGGACGAACCCATGACGGAGCTGCAGTGGCGGGCGATCAGCCACGCGATCGCGGCCAGCGAGGCAGCCGCCCTCCCGCTCTCCTACGACAAGGAGTTCGCGCTGCCCCGGGTCGCGCGCTTGAAGGCTGAGGCCATCGAACGGGTCACCCAGCAGCACAGTGCGGCTACGGCGACCAGCATCGAGCGCAGGGTCCCGCACCAGCAGGTCGCCGTCGCGAATGACCGCCGTATGCACATGGCCTGACCAGGCCAGACTTCGCTTCCGCCGGAGCGGGCACCACTTACTCGAACCTGCGCTGCAGGTGGAGAAGAGGGAAGGGGCGCCCTTGGCCGTCGGTCTCCGACCGGGCAACCACCGAGAAACCCCGGGCAGCGTAGAAGGCGAGAGCCGAGGGATTCTGCTCGTTGACGTCTACCCGCACGAGATCACGACCGGTCGTGGCCGACGCCAGCAGCTTCGTTCCTACGCCTCGTCCCTGAGCGGACGTGTCCACGAACAGCGCATCGATGAAGTCGCCGTCGACAGCGACGAAGCCGACGACGAAAGACGTTTCCGTATCTGCAGCGACACGGAGGTCAGGGAACTGCGGTAGGTACGTCTCCACATCAAGCGCTAATGCGTCGATGTCCGCGGGGGTAAGGAAATGATGGGTGGCTTCGACGGCCCGGCGCCAGATGGCCAGCAGGGTGCTGTGGTCTGCGGTCTCGGCAGGACGGATCGAGATCATGGGCAGATCGTATGCGGCTGCACGTCGAGGATTACGTGGCCGATCTCAGGGTTCGTAGTCGTCGTGCACCACGACCCGCGACAACTCGATCCCCTCCGGCGAGCGCCAGTAGTGCAACCGCCGGGCCGAAGGGCTGTTGTTCTGCAGCGAGACCCGCCAGCAGACCGCCCCGTCCTCGCGCTGCACCGGTGCATCGTTCCCGCCCAGCCCTCGGCGTAGCCGGTGCAGGTCTCGGGAGGTCATGGTCTCGGCCCGGCCGGTGAGTACCTCGACCAGGACGTCTAGCACCTTGCTGCGCGAAACCCCTTCCAGAGCGTCCAGCGACGGTAGGAACTCGGGGCCCAGGCTGTAGTCCAGAAGCGGTCTTTCGGCCTTCTCCGAGGCGTGGACCCGGTGCACCCAGTGCTCGTACAGATCGTGGCGGAACTGGGCCTCGGGGTCGAGGAAGAGGAAGTCGCCGGAGCGCTGGGAGCGCTTGGCGTCCCGGAGCTCGCGTCGTAGCCGGGTGAGATCTTTGTCCTTCTCCTTCAACGTCATTCGCTGCTGCGACGCATCCGATTCCTGCACCCGGATCTGGTGCTGGGCATCGGTCAGGCGCGCGGTGAGGTCGGTCAGGCTCTGGTTCAGCGTGCTGAGCGAGGAGCGGGCGGCGTCGAGCTGGGTTCTCAGCTGCTGCAGTTCGTCGGTGCTGTCTCTGCGGAACACGCCGGGAAACAGGTCGGCGGGAGTTGGGACGCGGCGGGCCGGGGTGGGAGCCCTGGTCTCGGGCGGGGTTTCGGGAGGGCGTGGAATGCCGTAAAGCTCGGCCGGGGTGGGGATGCGGGCCGGTGGTGGTGCGCTGGGAACAGGGTCGGAGCGCACCGCCGGCGTTTCGCGTGGTGGTGCGGCAGGACCCGGAGGGGTGAGCCAGGGCGGCCCGCCCGGAAGGAACGGCAGCGCCGAAATACGTTGCTGAGCCTGCTCGCTGAGCGACTCGAAGGCCACCAGTTTCAGCGTCACGCCGTCTCGGCCGGGCCCGACGCGCACGGCCACCGTCTCGTTCTCGGTGAGAAGGTCGCGCAGGTCACCGACGGCGTCGGCGATCACGTCCTTCACCGACACCGTCACCGGTGCCCCCGGACAGGGCAGCAGAACGGCCCGGTCGGCCTCGACCCGTTCGACCCGGGCCCAGATGTACTGGCCCTCGCTGAGCTGCTCCAGCTGGGCTCTCGGGTCGGGCAGCCAACCGCGGACGTCCAGTACCCGGCTCTCGGTGTCGAGCACGCCCTTCACCTGCATGCCGACCGAGAAGAGCTGGTTCGAGTCCACCCCGGGCACGAGCGTGGACACCCGGATCATCGCGATCCACCCGTCGCTCGCGTTGACCATCACCTGGGAGGCGGTCGGGAAGCCCACCACCTCGCCGGTGACCTCCTTGGCGTGTCCGGTGGGTGGAGGAGCACCGATCAGGCCGCAGGCGGCGGCCGCGTCCAGAGCGCTCTCGATCAGTGCGGTGGTGGCGTGCTCGGCCTCCTCGTCGGAGTAGGCCAGGTGCAGTCGCGACAGGAAGGGGTTGTGCACCCAGGCGATGTCGGGCGGGTACACCCGTCCCGCGCCCCCGTAGACGCTGGTGCCGTCGGGCATCTGGGAGGTGAAGGCCCAGCCGGTGGCGGCGTTGGCCAGCAGGTACACGTCGGCCAGGTCGGCCAGTTCGTCGGCGATCCGGTCGGGCTTGATCCAGGGCTCGGCGCGGCCGGTGGGCACGGTGACCACCACGGCCGGGCGGGTGCGCTGACCGGAGTTCAGCTGCGCCGCCAGCTCCCGGACGGCGCTGTCCTGCGTCAGCTGATGCACGGGGGCCATGGCGAGCCAATCGGCAGAAGCGGGCAGGGCCTGAACGGATGGACGGGACCGGTGCGGGTCGGGCAATCGTCCCTTCAATGCCTAGCATGTGCGAAGTCCAGAAAAGGGGAGAGTGTCCAATGTCAGGGGATTCGGTCCCTGCCTTCTGCGCCGACCTGGGGGAACTGCGGCGCCGGTCCTCGCGCAGCGCGGCCGCCCTGGCGGCGCAGTTGTCGGTCAGCCGGGGGCACTTCTACTCGATCCTCAAAGGCGAGATCCGGCGTCCCCCGGATTTCTCCGGCTTCGTGGAGCCGTTCGTCCGGGCCTGCGGGGGTACCGACGAAGAGGTGGCGCAGTGGCGGAAGCGGCACGCTGAGCTGGAGCGCTCCTACGAGGAGCAGCGCCGCCAGCAACGGGCCGCGGTGGGGTCCGAAGGGCAGAACAAAGGACGGGGTACAGCCTCCGAGGGCAGCGGCGGCGAGGGCGGTGGGTCGCCTGGGGGCGACGCCGGCGTGGGGACACCGCAGTACGAGTACGTGCGGCCGCGCAACCTCTGGGCGCTCCTGGCCGGGGCGGTGGTGATGGTCATGGTGCTGTCGGTGATCACGGCCGTGGTCACGACGCAGCTGTCCGACGACGAGGACGAACCGAAGGTCGCGTCCCCGGCCCCGAGCACCTCCACCACCGCAGCCGTCACGGGAGCGGAGCTGTGCCCGCTACCGGCACCGGCCGAGGGGAAGAACGTGCTGGACGCGCTGCCCGACGTGCAGCAGACCGGGAATCCGCTGCACCGGCTCTGGTGGTCCAGCAACGAGGCGTGGCTGCAGTTCGGGCACCTGGCCGAGCACGGCTTCGATGCGCAGGTGCAGGGCGGCCGACGCGAACCCTGGGAGCTGATCGTGGTGCGCAGCTGTGTACCGCTGACCGGCGGGGCCAAGTACCGGCTCACGTTCCAGGCCCAGGCCGACCATCCGGCGCACATGAGGGTGCGGGTGCAGGAGAACCCGCCGACCAACCTGGAGTCGTTCGAGCGCGACCTCGAGATCGGGGCCGGCGGCAAGACCTACAGCTACACGTTCACCGCCGCCCGCACCTATCCGGCGGGCGAGCTGACGTTCCAGGTCGGAAACAACACCGAGGACTTCGAGCTGACCATCAGCGACGTGGCGATCGCCCAGATCCCCGGCTGATCGCCCGCCCACCTGGGCTGTCAGGTGTCCGGTCCGGCCGTCCGACACCGGCGCAAGTGTCTGGTGTGGTCCGGAAAAGCTGCTCCTGACACCCCGGCTGCAGTCTTCTGATCAGGTCATCTCCGCCCTGTCATCAGGAGAACCCGTGTCCGACTCCGCAACCCCGCCCGTCCCCGACGCCGGCACCCCCGAGGTGCCCGACGACGTCCAGCAGGCCGCCCGGGACCACAACCTCGGCCCGCTGACCGACGTCCGTAAGCTCACTCGTCCCATGGTGGTCGCCGCCGGCTACCTGGCCGCAGCAGTGGGGGCGGGCCTGCTCTTCCTGCTCCTGTCCTGGATCGCGACGTCTACGGACGACTTCCTCCCCCGGAGCCTGGGCAAGCTGCTGGCGCTCGGCGCGCTCTGCCTGCTGGTGTTCGGCATCGGGTTCCTGATCGCCGCACTGGTCGCCCTGCTGCGCGGTGAGCGGTCGTTCTACCTGTGGGACGGCGGCTTCGTGTACCGGCACAACAGCAGGGTGCGGGCCTACACCTGGGAGGACATCGCGCAGGTGACGGTGCAACGGATCGAGGCCGGCGAGAACGCCGGGCAGATCTACCGGTACCAGGTGGTGCCCGGCAGCGGACAGCCGATCAACGTGCCGGTCGAGCTCACCGACGGCCATGACCCGTTCAACGAGAGCCTCGCCGAAGCCGCTCGCGCCGCCGGAAGGCCGGTCGTCTGATGCGCACCACCCTGCTCGGCCTCCTCGCCATCGTCAGCGTGCTGCTCGGCATCGCCGGGGTGGTCCTGCTGTTCTTCCCCTACGAGTTCAGCTTCTACGGCCCGATCCTGATCGGGATCGCTGTGGTCGGGTTCACCCTCGCCATCTTCGGCGAAGACCTGAACGACGCGATCCCGGCCGTGGTCTGCGTGGTGGGTCTGGCCCTGGTGGTGGCCAGCCTGGGCGCCCTGGCCATGCGGACCATCACCGCCGACTCCTACCGGTACCACTACGGGGACAAGGTCACCGTGGCAGGAGCGTGCCCGCCGGAGGAACAGCCGGAACGCATCGTCATCCGCCGCCGAGGTGGCGGCGGGCAGGCCACCGAGACCTGCCCGGCCTCGTGGACTCTGGCCGGCCGCCAGATCGAGGGCGAGGTCAAGCTTCCTTACCAGCAGCTGTCCGGGTTCGGGGATCAGAAGTTCAGCATCGTCGCCTACGCCATCGGCGACAAGGCCAGCAGCGATCAGCTGGACGACCTGGACCCGGAGTACGGGGTGATGCGGTACGCCGGGATCCCCCTGCGGACCGCGGGCGGCGGAGCGCTGGTGGTTGTTCTCGGGCTGTCGATGGGGATGGTCCTGGGCCGGCTGCGCACTCGTCGGCAGCTGAGGGCCCTTCAGGTCTGAGTCAACGGAGCCCGGCCGCCACCTGACCGAGCTCGGGCAGGAAGGCCGCGACGGGCGGGGCGATCGTCCGCCCCGCCCGCACGGCCGCGAACACCTGGCGAACGGCCTCGTCCTGACGATGCAGCCGCAACAGTGCGATGTCGCCCGGTGTGCCCCGCACTGCCAGCGAGGGCACCAGTGCCACCCCGAGACCCGCTGCCACGCAACCCCATTTGGCATTCCAGCCGGTCACCACGATGTCGGCCCGCGGTGGCGAGTCCGCCGGGAGCCGGGCCTGCAGGAAACTCTGGTCGTCGGTGCGGGAGCCGACCACGAAGACCTCGCCGGTGAACTCGGCCAGCCGTACGGTGCGGCGCCGGGCCAGCCGGTGGTTGCGGGGCACGGCCAGCATCATCGGCTCGTCGAGCAGGTGATGCAGCTGGTACCGGGGTTCGTGCAGGTTGTGGCCCTCGGCGGTGCTGACCACCACCACATCGGCCTCGCCCGCGTCCAGGCGCCGGAGCAGCTCCGGGGTGCGGCCTTCAGTCAGAGTCGTTGTGACCTGCGGGTGCTGAGAACGGAATCGAGCCAGGGCCTGCGGCACCAGGGTCGAGATGGCGGTGGCGAAGGCCCCGACCCGCAGGCGACCCCGCCGAAGCTGGTCCAGGTCTTCCAGCTCGAGGCCGGCTGCGTCCAGCCGCTCCAGCACGGCCTGGGCGTGCGGCAGCAGAGCCTGGCCGGCCTCGGTCAGCGCAACTCCGCGGGGGAGCCGATCCAGCAGAGCGCGCCCCAGAGTCGTCTCCAGTACGCCGATCTGACGCGATACCGCGGACTGGGTGTATCCCAGCCGAGCGGCGGCCCGGGAGATGGAACCGGTCTCGGCCACCGCGCGGAACGTCTTCAGCAACTGCGTGTCCACGCGCGCAAACATATGCGTCGCCCGCATGGGAAGCATGCCTGATCGTTGTTTGTGGCATGCCGGTAGGCTGCCTACGTTGGTCGGTATGAGCGTCTCCCTGGACAACCCCGCCTCCGTACCAGCACCTTTCGGCGACCGCTTCGCCCATGTCGCCCGCATCCCCACCGGCTCCGGTGCCCTGCTCGTGCTCTCCGGGCAGGTTGCCGTGGACGAGGTCGGGCAGGTGTTGAGCCCGGGCAATGTGGGCGCCCAGACCACGGCCATCTTCGAGATGGTGCGGGACCTGCTCACCGCCCACGGCGCCACTCTGGCCGACGTAGCCCACCTGCGAACCTTCATGCGGGATCTCAGCCGGCTGCCGGAGTACGGCCAGGCCCGCAACCAGTTCTTCCCGGGACCGCTGCGCCCGGCCAGCACCACCGTGGAGGTCAGCGGGCTGTTCCTGCCCGGTGTGGAACTCGAGGTCGAGGTGCTGGCTGCGGTCTGAGATCGCCCCGCCTAAGGTCAGGTCGACGAACTGGCGGCCACCGGGCGCAGTGCCGATCGTCGCCCCACCGCCCAGATCCCCAGGATCACCGCGGTGATCCCCGCCCCGGTGAGGCACACGGCGTCCCAGCCACCGACGTCGTAAAGCACCGAAGCCGCCGCCGAACCCAGCGCACCGCCGATGAAGTTCGAGGTGACGAAAGCCGTGTTGGCGCGTGAGCGCAGTTCGTCGGGAACGGCCTGGAACAGCCGGGTCTGGCTGAGGATCATCACGGCCTGCACGGCGACGTCGAGCAGGGCGACGGCGGCGATCACCGCGGCCACCGACGTGCGGCCGGCCAGCGCGATGCCGAACGAGACCAGCAGCAGCACGACCGCGATCCCGGTGGCGGGCAGCGAGAGGCCGCGGTCGTGCAGCGAACCGGCATTGCGGGCCGCCGCCGCGCCGGCGAGCCCGACCAGCCCGAACAGGCCGATCGTGGTGACCGAGTAGCCGTACGGCTCGGCGCTGAGCAGGAAGGTCAGGGCCGTCCAGAACATCGTGAAGGTGGCGAAGGTGAGCAGGCCCAGGGCGAGGGTCCAGCGCACGATCCGTTCGGTGCGCACCAGCCGGAACACGGAGGCGATCAGGCTGGGGTAGCGCAGCCGGGTCTTACGGCCGGTGGCGGGGATGTTCCGGTACAGGGTGACGGCCAGCAGCACGGTGAGCACGACCGCGCAGCCGTAGACCGCGCGCCAGCCGACCCGGTCGGCGATCAGGCCGCTGAGCGTGCGCGAGAGCAGGATGCCGGTCAGCAGGCCCGAGACCACGGTGCCCACCACTCGTCCTCGGTTGCCCGGATCGGCGAGATCCCCGGCCAGGGGCGCGAGGATCTGCCCGGAGACCGTGGTGGCGCCCAGCAGGGTGATCGCGACCAGAAGTGCGCCCATCGACGGCGCGAGCGCGCAGGCCGCCAGCGCGACGGCGCCGAGAGTCATCACGATGGGCAGCAGACAGCGCCTCTCCCGGACGTCGCCGAGGGGGACCACGAGCAGGATCCCGGCTGCGTAGCCGATCTGGGTGGCGGTCACGAGCCAGCCCGCGGTGTGGGGGGACGCGTTCAGGTCGGAGGCGATCAGGTCGAGCAGGGGCTGGGCCAGGTAGAGATTGGCGACGGCGGCTCCTCCGGCGACGGCGAAGAGCAGCGTCAGCCGGCGGGTCATGACGGGGGCCTCGACGGCTGCGTTCACGGGCACGCCCTCACCGTAGGCAGCCGGGCCGCAGAGAGGGAGGCCCTGTCAGTACCGGTCCCTCACCTGCCGGTTCACAGCAAACCCGTGGGTAGGGACATTCGCCCACCGTTAACCGGGAGACCCACTGGTGTTCTCTGCGGTCGGACTCACTCCAACCACCATCGGCGGGTGTCCCTCACCATGAACCGCCGCACCCTCCTGCGCGCGGCCCTCGTCTCCACCGCCGGAATCGCCGCAGGCCCCACCCTGCTGTCCGGAACCGCGAACGCCAGAACGCTCAACGCCGAGAGCCTGGCCACGACCAAGGCCGCCGTCGAGGCCTTCGTCGACTCCTACAAGACCAACGTCACCGGCAACGTCACCGTCGAGACCAACGCGGCGGTGCGGGCCCTGTCCGGCATGCAGAGCCTGTGGCGCACCGGCAGCACCTGGAACACCGGCACCGTGCTCTCGTCGTCGGTGCTGCGCGCCAACATGCAGTACATGGCCAAGGTGAGCCGCACCCGCACCCTGGCCGAGGAAGAGCGTGCGTTCATCGCCGACCGCCAGCACCAGAGCTACGCCACGATCGTCGGCCTCGGCCCGCTGGCCCCGCTCTACCGCGAGGCGGCCCGCGCGGTCACCGGTATCACCGAGGCTCCCAAGGGCACGCCGGCCACCAAGATCGAGGACGCTCTCCCCGCCGATGCGCCGGCCGGTTCGGCTCTGGGTGCGGGAGCTGCGGACTCGGAACTCGGACAGGTCGTGGCGCTGGTCGGACGTCTGCGGGGTAACTACTCCTCGGGCAACCCGAGCAAGGCCGCCTACCTGTACCCGCGGCCGTGGCGGATGAACCTGAAGAACGAGGTGGTCGACACCGGGAAGACCGACGAACTCGGCTACCCGGTCTACGACTCGCCGGTGACGGTGATCCCGCAGCTCCTGCGCCAGCGCAGCACCGCCCCGGCGGACGACGGCGGCTACCCCAGCGGCCACACCAACGCCTTCTACCTGGCCTCGCTGGCCTACGCCTACGCGGTTCCCGAGCGTTTCCAGGAACTGGTCACCTCGTCCATCGACCTGGCCCACACCCGCGTGGTCTCCGGCATGCACTCGCCGCTGGACGTGATGGGCGGCCGGATCCTGGCCACCGCGCTGGCCGCGGCGATCCTCAACGACCCGGACAACGCCTCGCTCAAGGCTGCGGCCCGCGAGCAGGCCCGCGCGTTCTTCACCAGCAAGGTGGGTGAGGACGTGATCGGCTACGCGCACAGCGCCGACCGTAAGAACGACGCCTACGCCGACCGCAAGGCGAACCGTCGCCTGATCGAGGACAAGCTCACCTACGACCTGCCGGCCAAGCGCTCGTCCGCGGCCATGGTGGTGCCGAAGGGCGCGGAGGTGCTGCTGGAGACGCGCCAGCCGTACCTGAGCGCCGAACAGCGCCGCGAGGTGCTGCGCACCACCGCTCTGGAGGCCGGGCACCCGCTGCTCGACGGCCCGGAGAACTGGGGGCGGCTGGACCTTTTCGTGGCGACGGACGGTTACGGCGCGTTCGACGGCGACGTCAAGGTGACCATGGACGCGTCCGCTGGTGGGTTCTCCAAGAGCGACATCTGGCGTAACGACATCAGCGGCCGGGGTGGACTGACCAAGGCCGGCACCGGATCGCTGACGCTGACCGGTGAGAACTCCTACCGGGGTGGCACCACGGTCGCCGGGGGCACTCTCGTGGTGGCGGCCAAGCGTGCGCTGGGTAACGGTGACGTCGTGGTTGACGGCGCCACACTGGAGTTCGCCGAAGACGCGCGCCTGTCCGGCGAATACCGCCAGAACGGCGGCGTTCTCAAGGCCCACGGCAAGGTCAAGGTCGCGATCGACGACGACCTGGTGCTGAGCGGCGACACCGTGCTGCAGGTGGAGGGCAAGTCCGGTGACTCCGTGGTGATCCGGGCCGCCCGCGTCAAGGGCAAGTTCGGCGACGTACAGGTGCCGCAGGGCCTGCGGGCCGACATCGGTTATGTCCGCGACGGCATCACGGTGAAGCTGCGCAAGGCCTGATCCGGGAGTTCGGCGGGCGCGCGGCCATCTGGTGGCCGCGCGCCTCGTACGTGGCATATGTAACGTCTGCAACGGTTCTGACGATCACCTGCTGAGCGACGCCTCTTCCAGGTTTTCCGCCGTCAGGACCGATCCAGATTAAGGACGTTCGTTGCAGCATCGAGCATCAGTGCGCCGCCGTGGTCTCACCGTCGCAGCCGTTGTGTCCGCCGTGTCTGCGGTGACCCTCGGTGGCCTGCTGGCCGCCCCCGCGCAGGCCGCGGCCGCCAAGGGAAAGACCGAGCTGATCACCAAGGGGGCCGGGGGCCTGGCCCCGACCGGCCCGGGCGCCGAGCCGTCGATCACCCCGAACGGCCGCTATGTGGCGTTCCAGTCCACCGCCACCAACCTGCTGCCCAAGACCGACAGCCTGGCGCACTCGGACATCTTCGTCCGCGACACCAAGACCGGTAAGACCCGGAAGGTCTCGACCGGCCTGAAGGGCGCCGAGGCCAACGGGGGCAGCTCCAGCCCGGACATCACGCCGGACGGCCGCTACGTGGTGTTCATGTCCGCAGCCTCCAACCTGGTCAAGAACGACCCCGACCCCAGCACCCTGGCCTACGAGGTCTTCCACAAGGACCTGAAGACGGGCAAGACCACTCGGGTCACCACCGTGAAGCGCGGGCCGAACGAGCACGGCAGTGAGTATCACCCGGCGGTCTCCGCCGACGGTCAGGTGGTCGTCTTCTACTCCAACCGGGCCGACCTGATCAAAGGTGACACCAATGCGGTGAACGACGTCTTCGTCTGGAAACGGGCGACCAAGAAGATCACCCGGATCAGCGTCACCAGCACAGGCAAGCAGGCCGGTGCGGCCGGGGCACCCTACGACTACTACGCCGGTTCCCGGGACGCGCAGATCTCGGCCGACGGCAAGACCGTGGTGTTCCGCTCCGGCGCAAGCAACCTGGTGAAGGGGGACACCAACGACGTCTCCGACGTCTTCACGCACTCCCTGACCACGCACAGAACCACCCGGATCTCGGTCGGCCCGAACGGGAGCCAGGCCACCGGCGGCATCCCCTCGGTGCACGAGGGGGCCGGTGAACCGACCGTCTCCGACGACGGCAAGCTGGTCGTCTACTCGGCGATCAGCCTGAAGGGCCTGGTTGCTGAGGACACCGGCAACATTCGGCAGGCCTACCTGTACAACCGCGTCACGCGTAAGACGCAGCTCGCGGTGCGTACCGCCGACGGAGGCGTGCCCGGCACCAGCGGCGCGCCCGGTGCCCACGTCAACGGGGCCACGATCTCGCCCGACGGCCGGTTCGTGGTCTTCGAGACCTCCGGGCCCGATCTGGTCAAGGGCGCCGATGCCGGGAACGACACCGACGTCTTCGTCCGGGACCTGAAGGCGGGCCGCAACGAGCGGATCTCGGTCGGCCTCAAGGGCGGCGAGCCCGACAAGGACAGCGGCGGCCTGAACTCCGTGGTCTCCTCGGGCGGCACCAAGGTGGTGTTCTCGTCGGACGCCACGAACCTGGTCCCGGACCCGGTCTTCGGCCGTGACGACCTGTACCTGCGTCAGCTGCCGAAGAAGTTCTGGGGCAAGTAGAACCGGAGGCGGCGGCGGACACCGGGTCTCCGGTTTCCGCCGCCGTTTCCGTCCCGGCGGGAAGTCAGCGCCGCCAGGCCTTCTCGCCCAGCACGGTGAGCAGCGCGGGCAGGACGAAGGCCCGTACCACCAGGGCGTCGAGCAGGACGGCGGTGGCCAGGCCGACCCCGAGCTGCTTGAACTCGAGCCCGTGGCCCATGACGAAGATCGCGAAGACCGACACCATGATGACGGCGGCACTGGTCACCGTTCCGGCGGAGTCGGTGATGCCGTCGGCCACGGCCCGACGGGCAGGCACTCCCTGCGCCACGAGCTCGCGGATCCGGGTCAGCACGAAGACGTGGTAGTCCATCGACAATCCGGACAGCACCGCGAAGGCGAAGAGGGGAACGAAGGTGACCACCGCACCGGTGGAACGGAAGTCGAGCAGGCTCTCGGCCCAGGTGTGCTGGAAGACCGCGCAGATCACGCCGAACGCGGCCGCCACCGACAGCAGGTTGGTGGCCGCGGTGATCAGCGCCAGGGCCGGTGAGCGGAACACCACCAGCATCATCACGGTCGTGGCGAGCAGCACGGCACCGACCACCCAGGGCAGTTTCGCCTGCAGGTTGTCGGCGTAGTCCACCGAGCCGGCGGCCGCGCCACCGACGGCCCACCGGGCCTCGGTGCCGGCCAGGACCGACGGCAGTTGCGTGCGCAGCGCCTCGACCTGGGCCCGGGCCTCGGTCGAGGACGAGTCCACCGCGGTGGCCACGACCAGGTGGAGCACGCGTCCGTCGGCCGACCGCGAGAGTTCGGTGCCCGCACCGGCGAACGGGGTGAACTGGTTCAGGCGCTGTTCGGCGGTGTCGGCAGTGGCCGCCGTCGGGGCCGCGACCACCACGTCGTGGGAGGTTCGTTCGCCCGGGAAGGCCGCAGTCATACGGTGCAGCGCCGAGACGGTGGGAAGTGAGGTGGGCAGCGACTTCTCGTCCGGGTCCGCCAGGGTCATGCTCAGCGCCGGAGCCGCGAGGGCCAGCGGGAGCAGCACCGAGGTCACCAGGGTGCGGCCGGGGTGGTTCAGGGCCGGGCGCAGCAGGGCCGGCCACAGCCGCGGCGGCCGGGTCGAGGCGGTCAGCCGCCACACCAGAGGCACCCGGGGGCGGTTCATCGCCCGGCCGAGCCCGGCCAGCAGGGCCGGCAGCACGGTCAGGGAACCGACCACGGCGATCGCCACGACCAGGACGGAACCGGCGCCCAGGGAGCTGAAGGTGACGTCGCCGACCAGGAACAGCGAGGCCATCGAGATCACCACGGCCAGCCCGGAGACCAGGACCGAGTGCCCGGAGGTCTCGGCGGCGATCTGGACCGCGTCCAGATGGTCCTGGTGGCGGGCCCGTTCCTCGCGGTAGCGCTTGACGTAGAAGAGCGAGTAGTCCACGCCCACGGCCATTCCCATCAGCAGGATCATCGCCGACGTCGAACCGGTGCTCGGCACCAGGTACGAGACCAGCACCGACAGGCCGCTCGCGGTCGCCACCGCCGAGAGGCCCAGCAGGACCGGCACTCCGGCGGCCAGCAGCGCCCCGAAGACCACCAGCAGGATGGCCAGGGTCACGGGCAGGCTGATCACCCCGGCCGCCTCCAGGTCCTCGGTGGCCAGGTCCGCCAGAGCATTGCTCAGCGAGGCTTCGCCCACCTGCTCCAGACGCAGGCCGGGGAAGTTCTCCTGCACCTCGTGCAGGGCCGCGCCGAGCGGCCCGATGCGCTCGGCGGCGGTGTCGGCGTCCCCACGGATCACCAGCGGCACCAGGACCGCCTGCCCGTCCTGGGCAGTCACCGGATCACCGGCCTGGGCGACGTCGGTGAGACCGGAGGCCCGGGAGACCAGGTCGGCGGTGGCGGCGTCGGCCTGCGCCCGGTCGAGTGCGCCGGACCCGGCCGTGATCAGGACGTTCTCCGTTGCAGGAGCGCTCATTCCGGCATCCCGCAGCATCTGCGCCGCCTGGTGGGTCTGGCCCACGGTGAGGTCGAGCGGCGTGGCCGTGCGACCCGGCACGACCGAACCGATGCCCACGCACACCAGGACGAGCAGGACCCAGGCACTGACCGATCGCCAAGGGTGGGTGGCGCTCCATCGGGCTATCCGCGAAGTGGCGCCGGCCGAAACTTTCTCTGCCGGAGGGGGTGTGATGACCGCTGATTGGCTCATGCCTCGAGCCTGCTCGGTGCGGAGCCGTAGATCGTCACCCTGAACGTGGGCAGGGCATCCCTCTCACGGGGGACCCGAAGGGGGTCTTGCCGGTGACGACCGCGAGGCACCGCAATTCCTAGCGTTGTCCCCAGTCGAACCACCCAAGAGGGAGAACCCGATGAAGAAGACCGCTTTCGTCTCCGCACTCCTGGCCGTGTCCGGCGCCGTCGCTCTCACGGCGGCCGGCAGTTCGGCCGGTGCCGCCACCTCCACCACCACCAAGCCGCCCGTGATGACGGCCTCCGCCCAGACCCTGGCCGGTCTGCAGCCCTGCAAGGACCTGGACCAGCTGCCCAAGGCGCGTTGCGGCGTCCTCAAACTGCCGCTCGACCGCACCGACCCCGGCAAGGGGACCACCGACATCGCCTTCGCCCTGGTCCCCCGGACCGACACCACCCGGCCGGGACTGGGCACGATCGTCCCCAATCCCGGAGGTCCCGGCGACTCGGCGATCGACCTCACCGGAGAGCTGTTCGCGCAGGTCTTCCAGCCCCTCTCGGACCGGCGTGACCTGCTCCTGATCGACCCTCGGGGGGTGGGCCGCTCGGGACCGGTCACCTGTGCGGCGCTGAAGGGGCCGGCCCGCGCCTTCCAGGGGCTGGAGCAGCAGCGCAAGCTGATCGGTCAGTGCGGCCGGCAGCTCGGGGAACGGGTGGGCGACTACGGCACGGCCGCCTTCGCCGACGACATCGACGCCGTGCGGGCCCGGCTCGGCGTGGACCGGCTCGACCTGGTCGGTGTCTCCTACGGCAGCTACCTGATGCCGGTCTACGCCCAGCGTCACTCCGAGCACGTGCGCACCGTCACCTTGGCCGGCGCCTACGCGGTGAACGTGAACCCGATCGGCGTCGGCGACGTGGCCGCCTTCCGACGGGCCGTGCGGCTGGTCTGTGAGCGCACCCAGGAATGCTCCGGTGAGCAGGTGCTCTCCGACCTCGGTGCCCTGGCCGAGCGGCTGCGGGCCCACCCTGTGCAGGTGAAGGTCCGCTTCGGGGGCACCACGCACAAGGTCGTCCTGGACGAGTGGCGGATGACCTCGACCGCCGCCGGGGTCTACTCCTCCACCGCCGATCCCGAGGCCCAGCTGGCCCTGGTCGAGGCGGCCGCCGCCGGGCGCCGCGGCAACCTCGGACCGTTCGGCGAACTCGTCCGGCAGAGCACCCTTCAGCTGGCCGAGCACCTCACCGTCGGCCCGCAGTTGTTCTCCGACACCCTGACCTGGGCCGCAACCTGCCACGACTACCCCCGCGACTTCGACTACGCAGACCCTGCGGCCGCCCGCCGGGCCGAGTACGACCAGCGCCAGTCGCAGTTCAGGGCCAAGGACTTCGCGCCCTTCAGCCCCCAGGCCTGGGTCACCCGGGCCGACTACGACACCGGTGCCTGCCTGAACTGGCCGAACGACCCCACCGCGAAGTCGCCGCTGCCCGCCCGGGCCGAGCTCCCGGACGTGCCGGTGCTGGTGCTCTCCGGTGATCTGGACGCCAACACCCACAGCGACGCCGGGCGCCAGGCGGCCGCGCAGTTCCCCCGGGCCACGTTCAAGGAGATCAAGGACGCCGGGCACACCCCGGCCTCCACGCCCGAGGGCGTGCAGGAGATCCTCTCCTTCATCGCGGCCGGCCGGGCCTGAGGAACGCCACGTGCGGAAGGATGGACCGGTGACGCGGAGCTCCCGGCTCGACGAGAACGCCTCCCTACGACGCCAGTCCATCCTGATCGCACTGCTCTGCCTGACCTTCGACGGCGCCATCTTCTTCTTCCTGGACGTCTCCGGGAACCCTCTGGGACCGGCGTTGTGGCTGGCCGCGGTCACGATCGCAGTGGTCGACCTGGCCCTGGCCCTCCCGGCGGCGACCGCCGCCGGGGCCGCCTTCGCCCACGGCGCTGCGCGCTGCCTGGTGGCGTGGTTGCTGGTCTCCACCGGTCAGGGCGGCGACAGCGGCATCGGCAACGCGGTCGGGCTGGTCCTGGCCGGCTACCGGGCCGGGGCCTGGCTGCGCGGCCGGCAGTCCGTGGCCGCTCTGGCCGCGCTGGTCGCCGGGATGACCGGGGCCCAGATGATCCAGGGGTTCGACTCGGTCGGCGGGGACCTGCTCACCACGGTCAGCAACACGTTCCTGCCCTGGCTGGTGGGCCGGTACACCACCGCCCGCAGCGGCTACATCGACGAGATCGAACGGCGGGCCGAGACCGAACGCCAGGCCGCCCGTCAGGCCCTGGTCACGGTGGTGGCCCAGGAACGCGGCGCCATCGCCCGCGACCTGCACGACACCATCTCCCACCACGTCAGTGCGATGGGCATGCACGCCTCCGCCGCCCGGCTGGGGCTGGCCGCCGGGGCCGGTGAGGAGAAGGTGAAAGCCTCGCTGGGGCAGGTGGAAGCCTCCAGCCAGGCCGCGATGTCCGACCTGCGCCGCATGCTCGACCTGCTCTACGACGACCAGCCGGACGGCGACCACCGGGCCGAGGTGCGCCAGCCGGGCCTGCGCAACCTGGAGGAACTGCTCGAGGGCAGTCGCGGGGCCGGACTGCCGATCCGGCTGCACCGGCCCGACCTGGAACCGGCCCACCTGCCCGGCTCCGTGGACGTCGCGGCCTACCGGGTCGTCCAGGAGATCCTCACCAATGCCCTGCGCCACGGCGGTGGTGGCACCCTGGACCTGGTGATCGACCAGGACGACACCCGTCTGGTGGTGACCGGCCGCAACCCGGTCCCGGCGAGCGTGCGGCCCTCGCCCGGCTCGGGCCGCGGGCTGGACGGCATCCGGCACCGGGCCGGGCTCTTCTCCGGCACCGTCCAGGCCGGTCCGGAGCCCGACGGCCGGACCTGGACCACCCGCGTGAGTTTCCCCCTGGAGAGCGAAGAATGACGATCAGAGTGCTGCTCGCCGACGACCACGAGTTCTTCCGTTCCGGCTTCCGGGCCGCTCTGGAGACCCAGCCCGACCTGGAGTGCGTGGCCGACGTGGGAGACGGCCGGGCCGCCGTGCAGCAGGTGCTCGGTCTGGTCCCCGACGTGGCCGTCCTGGACGTGCGGATGCCGGTGCTCGACGGCCTGGGCGCGGCCGAGGCCGTTTTGGGCGCCGGCTCACCCACCCGGATCCTGCTGCTCACCACGTACGACGACGACGCCTACCTCTACCGGGCGCTCCAGGCCGGGGCCAGCGGCTTCCTGCTCAAGAGCATGCCCACCGAGGAACTGCTCGGCGCCATCCGGATCGCGGCCCGCGGCGACGCCCTGATCGACCCCTCGGTCACCCAGCGCCTGGCCGCCCGGCTGGCGGCCGGTCTGGCCCCGCCCCCGGAGCCGGCCGACCTGCAACGCCTCACCGTCCGCGAGAAGGAGATCCTGCTGGAACTGGCCCGCGGCCGGTCGAACGCCGAGATCGCCGCCGCCCTGTTCGTCGGGGAGCAGACGGTGAAGACCCACGTCTCCCGGGTCCTGGCCAAACTCGGCCTGCGCGACCGGGTGCAGGCCGTGGTCTACGTCTACGAGAACGGTCTTCTGCCCCGGTGACCTGGTCCGTCCGACCGGCCGGGGTTAGCGTGCAGGGATGGGACCAGGGGAACCCCGCTACGAGAACTGGCGCAGGACGTCCTTGGACGACTTCGCCGCCACGCTGACCGGCCGACGGGTGGTGGCCGTCGACGGCCGGGGCGGCAGCGGCAAGACCTCGCTGGCCGAGCGGCTGGCCGCGCGCACCGGGGCCGTCGTGGTGCACTCCGACGACGTGGCCTGGAATCACGCCCGCTTCGACTGGGGCGACCTGATGCGGGACGGCGTGCTGGAGCCGTTCCGGGCCGGCCGCGGCGTGCACTACCAGCCGCTGGGCTGGGCTCCGCACGGCCGTGAGGGGCACCTCGACGTCCCGGCCGACGCGCCCATGCTGATCATCGAGGGCATCGGCGTCTCCCGGCGCTCGCTGGCCCCCTACCTCGACTTCGTCGTCTGGGTGCAGTCGGACCCGGACGAGGCCCGGCGCCGCGGTCTGGCCCGGGACATGCTCCAGCGCAGCGATCTCGACGAGGAGACCGCCGCCCGGGAGTGGGAGGAGTGGGAGGTCGAGGAGATCCCCTTCCTGGCCGACGACCAGCCCTGGGAACGGGCCGACGCGATCGTGGGCACGCTGTCGGCGGTCGCCCACGATCCGGAGACCGAGGTGCTCGTCGCGGTCGGCCGACGGTAGGGATCAGACAACCAGTGGACGCTCGACCGTCAGGTCACCGTTCTCGATCAGCCGGCGCACCGCCTCCAGCACCGCCTCCAGTGACGTGTACGACGGTTCGTACCCCAGTAGCCGGCGGGCCTTCTCGATCGAGCAGCAGTGACTGCGCACGAGGTGCTCCCAGCTGGCCTCGCCGTGCTCATGGGACATGCCCTCGCGGAACCGGTCCCAGTCGACCGGCTCCAGGTACAGCGGCTGCCCGAACCAGCCGGCCGCGGCCTCGGCGAAACCCCGCACCGTCAGCGCGGTCGGTGCCACCACGTTGAAGTCCTCGCCGGCGGCCGCCTCGCGGCGGGCCACCGCCAGTTCGAACGCCTGGGCCACGTCGTCGGCGTGCACGTGATGCATCATCTCGTTGCCCAGGCCGGGCACGCGGAGCCGCGAACCGCTGGAAAGGGTCTGCCAGACCCCGGGGTCGAGGTTGCCCAGCGGGCCGATCGGCATCCAGCCGGGGCCGACGATGTGGCCGGGGTGCAGCGACGTCGTGACCAGGCCGCCCGCCGCGGTCTCGGCCTGCAGCAGACGAGCGATCTGGTCCTTCTGGATCCCGTACTCCCCCAACGGCGGGGTGCCGGATCCCTCGGCGATCGGCGCCAGGTGGCTGGGACCGTAACGCCAGATCGATCCGCAGTGCAGCAGGTGCCCGACCTCGCCGCGCAGGCGCTCGACCAGGGCGGTCGCCGAGGCGACGGTGAAGCAGATCAGATCGATGACGACGTCGGGCCCGAGTCCGGCGACCCGGTCGCCGAACGTGCCGGCCGCGTCCTCCTGCTCCCGGTCCGCAGCGACCTGCTGCACCGACGTCCACTCGGAAGCCTCGGTGTAGGCCGAGCGGGTGCCGCGGCTGATGCTGACCACCTCGTGACCGGCCCGCACGAGCCGGGGGACGAGGTAGGTGCCGATGTGGCCGCTCCCGCCGATGACCACGATGCGCATGTCTCTCCCGATCCGCCGGAGGTCCTTGGCGGCTCACGTTATCGGGGCGGGGGCGATGAGTTCTGCCGGCCGGCCCGGTCTTCACTGCGTATCCGACGCTTCACCCACCTGGAGACCGCTGTGACCGCACGCATGTTGTTCGTGAACATCCCCGTGGCCGACCTCGGGGCCAGCAAGGCCTTCTTCGCCCAGTTGGGCTTCACCTTCGACCCGAACTTCACCGACGACACGGCGGCCTGCATGAAGGTCAGCGACCAGGCCAGTTTCATGCTGCTCACCCGGGAGAAGTTCGCCACCTTCGCGAAGCGGCCGCTGGCCGACCCGGCCACCCACACCCAGGCCCTGTTCTGCTTCAGCGTGTCCTCCCGCGAAGAGGTCGACTCGGTCTCCCAGGCCGCGCTGGCCGCCGGCGGGGTCGAGGCCGACGGCCTGGAGGACTACGGGTTCATGTGCTCGCGCAGCTTCTTCGACCTGGACGGTCACGGCTGGCAGATCATGTGGATGGACCCGGCGGCGGCCGAGACGGGCCCCGAAGAGTTCGTCGCAGCTCAGCAGCAGGAAGCCACGGCCTGAAGCGCCCGTCCGGGCCGGCGCCGGCTCCGCGGTCACAAGGGGGTCAGGGAAGGTCGGTGCCGGTCAGCCCGGCCGAGAGCGTCCACAGCCGTTCGGCCGCCACCGGGTCGATCGCGTAGGCGTTCACACCCCGGTCGAGGCCTTCCTGGGTGCCCAGATCAGCGATGTGCGCCACGTCGACGTCCTCGCAGTACACCCCGCCCATGCCGGCGAGCTGAGCCGACGTGGCCGCCCAGACGCTGGTGGCCGCACCCTCCTCCGGGGTCTTCCAGGGGTAGATGTCGTTGCCCTCGGCGTCGATCCACCCCAGGCCGACCATCTCCCCGTCGGGCAGATGCCGCTGCAACGGCGTCTTGATGCCCCCGGGGAACACTGAGAACGCCCGTACGCCATGGGGTTCGCCGAGCTTGTCCAGGTGCCGGGCGAAGAGCACGTTGGCCGTCTTGGCCTGCCCGTAGGCCTGCCACTTCTCGTAGGAGTTGTGGAACTGCAGGTCGTCCCACTGGATGTCGGAACCCTTGTGCCCCCACGAACTCAGGCTCACCACCCGGGCCCCTGCGGCCTGCACCAGGGCCGGCCACACCTGGGTGGTCAGGGCGAAGTGACCGAGGTGGTTGGTGGCGAACTGCGCCTCCCAGCCCGGCCCCACCCGGGTCAGCGGGATCGCCATCACCGCGGCGTTGTTGATCAGGATGTCCAGGGCCCGGCCACTGGCCAGGAACGACTGAGCAAAGGCCCGCACGCTGCCCAGGTCGGCCAGATCCAGCTCAGCGATCTCGACGTTCTTCACATCGGCCAACTGTTCGGCCGCCGCATCAGGGCGACGCGCCGGCACGACCACTGTGGCGCCCGCCCCGGCGAGCGCGCGCGTGGTGGTGATGCCGATCCCCGAATACCCACCCGTCACGATCGCGACCCGACCGGTGAGATCAACCCCGGCAAGGACGTCCTCAGTGGTGGTGTGGTGACCGAAACCCGACCCGATCGGGCGCTGATAAGAAACCATGCCTCGACCGTACGAACGCCCCCGGTGCTGTTCCAGGCAGTGTCACAACCACCCACGCGCTCCCACGATCTCGACATCGAGTTGCGTGAACGCGGCCAGCGCGGGCACCAGCTCCGCGGCCAGCGTCAGCTTCGGCGCATCGATCGAGGCGTCGGGCAGAAAGTGCACAGTCGTGCCCGTGCCGCTCTGCGGCGGGGCGGGCCGCAGGCCGGTCACCGGGATCCCGTGCTCGTAGCGCTGAGTCCAGGACCCCTCGAGCCGCCGATTGGTGTGCACCAGCCACGAACTCAGCGCCGCCACCACCGACATGCCCCGCCGCGGATGTCCGTCGGGCAACTGCTCGGCATCGGGAAAGTCGAAGAAGCGCAGGTCTTTCGTGGCCATCACCGGCTTCTTCACCGGCTCGCCCTGCTCGTCGCGCCGCGTGTCGGTACCTCGCCCGTCATCACTCACCGACACCGAGCCGTCCCGATGCAGGGCCACCGTGCAATGCCCCACCCGCGAACCGCTTTCAGCCTCGTCGGCCGCGTAGGCCAGAACTTCCAACACCAGATGAAGGACGCCGGTGGGCGCGTAAGCGGTCGGGTCGCCTCGGATGGTGGCCAGGTGCTTTGCATCCACCGTACGGGCCCAGTCGTGGGTGGTGTTCTGCCACGGCGTTGGTGAAGAACTCATCAAAGCGCCTCGGGCCAGGGGGTCTCGGCGGCCAGCTCTCGCAGGACCGCCTGGATGGCGGGGCTGGCGTTGGCACTGCGGCGCCAGGCGGCGAAGACCTCGCGTTTGGGGGCTCGCTTCAGGGGGCGCGAGACCAGGTCCTCGCGTAGTGGGGGGCGGGCCAGGCGGGGGATCAGGGCGATCACGTCACCCGAGGCCACCAGTGACAGCTGGGTACTGAAGTCGTCGATCAGGTGGCGTACGTCGGGGTCTTCTCCGGACGAGGCGAAGAGACGGCGGAACCATTGGTGGCACACGCTTCCCGGGGGTGAGGTGACCCAGGCGTGACCGGCCAGGTCGGAGACGGCCAGGGGGCGGTCGAGGGATGCGAGGGGATGGGAGCGGTGGAGGACGACGTCGCCGACGTCTGTGTGGATGCGCCGCTGGATCATGGCGGGGGAGAGGGCGACGGGCAGGCCGTCGGCGTCGTGGGTGAGGGCCAGATCGGCGGTGCCGGCCTCGACGCTACGCAGCGCCTGTTCGGGGTCTTCCTCGGAGATGTGCAGCCGTAGCTCGGGAGCGTGGGCGGCGAGCGCGGGGACGACGGGGGCGAGGAGGCCGCGGACGCCGGTGGAGAAGGCGACGACGCGCAGGGTGCCGCTGGGAGCCCCGTCGGCCACGGAACGGGCCGCCTCGGCGCACTGCTCCAGGGCCTGGAACACTGAGGGAGCGGTGTCGACGATGGCCTGACCGGCGGGGGTGAGCACCACGCCGCGACCGGCCGGGGCCAGCACGGGCACGCCGACCTCGCGTTCCAGCCGTTTGATCTGCTGAGACACTGCCGAGGCGGTGAAGCCCAGCTCCTCGGCGGCCCGGGCCAGGGTGCCCAGGGTGGCCACGGAACGCAGCGCACGCAGGGCGGTCACATCGATCATGAAGCCAGGCTACGCAATACCGCCAAGAATCCATCGCTGGACCGCAGGCTTTAGGCCCGTCAGGATGAACCCATGACCGACACGCGTGTGCCCGCTGACCTGCTCTTCGGCTCCAACGTGGTGGCCATGGTGAGCCCGATGAAGCCGGACGGCTCCATCGACGAGGCCGCCGTGACCAGCCTGGTCGCGCACCTGCTGAGCACCGGCTGCGACGGCATCGTGGTCAACGGCACCACCGGCGAGTCGGCCACCGTCTCCGGCGAGGAGGGCCTGCAGCTGATCCGGCAGGTCAAGGCCCAGGTGCAGGGGCAGGCCCGGGTGATCGCCGGGGTCGGCACCTACGACACCAGGGCCACGATCGCCCGCGCCCAGGCGGCCGAGGAGGCCGGCGCCGACGCCCTGCTGCTGGTCACGCCCTACTACAACCGCCCCACCCAGGCCGGGGTGGTGGCGCACACCCGGGCCGTGGCCGACTCCACCGGTCTGCCGATCATGCTCTACGACGTGCCGGCCCGGACCGGCCTGGCGCTCAGCCCGGCCACCATCGTCGAGCTGGCCGCCCACCCGCGGATCCAGGCGATCAAGGACGCGAAGGGCGACATCTTCGAGGCCCTGACCGTGATGGCCCGCACCGGGCTGGCCTACTACAGCGGCATCGACGAGCTGAACCTGCCCTACCTGGCCAGCGGCGCGGTGGGCGTGGTCAGCGTGGTGGGCAACGTGGTCGCCGACCGCAACGCCGAGCTGATCAAGGCGGTGCGCGAGCACGACCTGGAGCGGGCCCAGGAGGTGGCCAAGGCGCTGATCCCGCTGACCGACGCGATCATGCGCACCTCCTCCGGCGCGATCATGGCCAAGGCCGCGCTCGCCGAGATCGGGGTGGTCCCCAGCGCCGCGGTGCGCCTGCCGCTGCTCGAATCGCCCGACGAGGACCTGCGCAAGCTGCGCGCGGCCCTGCTGACGATCGCCACGCCGGTCGCCTGATCGGCGCGCGGGGACGAGTTCGGACAGGACCTAGGCTGGTCCGGTGCCCCGCCCGGATCAAGGAGTCACCGTGTCCGACCAGGACCAAGCCCTCAGCAGCCCGTCCGCCTGGCAGTGGCGCTGGCCCGGTCTGGCGGTCGGCGGGATCGAGATGATCGAGGGCACCCTGATCTTCCCGATCGAGGAGGCCGGGCTGAAGCAGGCCTGGGGCGAGGACGACCTGGAGGCGGCCCGGCGTACCTACCCCGACCAGCCGGTCGTGCTCACGCCGGACGGGCTGCTCATCCTGATCGGGCCGCACGCCGAGGCGATGTCGGCCGCCATGCAGAACCCCGAGGCACTCTGAGCCGGCCGGCCGTCTGAACGCTTTGCCTCCGCCCCGACTACTAGTGGGTGTGAAGAGCCGCAGAGCATCGGACGCCGAGCTGATCGGCCGGTCGCTGACCGGCGAGGCCGAGGCCTTCGTGGAGATGGTGCTTCGGCACGAGTCCGCGATCGGGGCCTTTCTGGTGCGGCGGGTGGGCCGGGACACGGCCGAGGACCTGCTGGGTGAGGTCTGGGTGGCCGCCTTCGCCGCCCGTAAGACCTACGACCAGCAGTACCCGGACGCGCGCCCCTGGCTCTACACCGTCGCGTTGAACCAGGTCCGGCATCACTGGCGTTCGCAGCCGCCCGAGGATCTGGTGCCGGATCTGAACGAGCAGGGCGGCGCGTGGGACCCGTGGCCGATGGTGCAGATGCGGGTGGATGCCCAGGCCGTGTTCCGGGATGCCCTGGCGGGGCTGCGGTCCGACGAGCGTGAGGTGCTGACCCTGGTCGCCGGGGAGGACCTGACGGCCGCCGATGCCGCCCGGGTGCTGGGCATTCCGGCCGGCACGGCCCGGCGTCTGCTGCACCAGGCCCGCGAGACACTGCGCGGCACCCCCGAGGTCGCGGCTCTCCTGACCGAACTGAACAGCGTGAGAGGGAGCAGGTAATGGTGGACGAGATGGACCTGGCGAAGAAGTCGTTGCAGGTGTCGCCGCTGCGGCCGGAGGCGCACGAGCGGGCCCGCGCCGACCTGCGGGCGGCCCTGGAGGAAGCCTCTGGCCGGGGCGAGGTGGCCTTCCTCAAGCCGCGTCGGCGGCGCACCCCGTGGATCGGCGCCGGGATCGGTGCGCTGGCGGCCGGTGCGGCCGTGGTGTTCGCGGTCAGTTCGATGTCGCAGCCCGCTACGCCGAAGGCCCCGGTGGCCCAGGGGCCGGTGGTCGAGTCCGAGTTGATCTCCCTGGCCACCCGCCTGACCGCCGCCGGCGAGGCCGGGTCGGGAGACGCGTCCCTGGTTGTTCGCACCCAGACCATCGACGGTCAGGATCCCACGGTCAGCTACAACCTCTACACCGATGACGGCCGCTACTTCGGCGCCGCGGACGAGGCGTCGCTGCGCCAGGCGATCGGTGAGGGCTCGGACGAGGGCTTCTCGCGGATCGTCGCGAACAGTGTCGAGGCAGCGCGGTTCGCGGTGGACGGTGACCTCGAGGAGGCCCGTCGCCGGATGGTCGACGCGGCGCCCAACAGCCTGGGCCTGGGCCTGGACGAGGCCGCGCGGCAGAAGATCTGGGACGAGACGCTGGCCGAGAACGCCGACGTCTACGAGGCCAAGGGCTACCAGCCGCCGAAGAACCCGCCCACCGGCAAGAAGCTCGAGCAGTTGGTCGGCTCCCACCTGTGGAACCAGGGGCTCGACGCCCTGAACGGCGGCAGCGGCAGCCCCGAGGTGCGGGCCGGCGTGCTGCGGCTGTACGCGTCCGTGCCCGAGGTCAAGGTCGAGAAGACCACCACCGAGGGGCAGGCCACCCTGACCCTCACCGCCGGTGCGGCGCTGTCCGGGGGCGGCGCACCGCAGGTGCTGACCGTCGACGCCGAGTCGGGCACTCCGATCTCGCTGGTCAGCGCGGCCGACGCGGACGTGCCGGGTTCGCAGAGCACCTACCAGGTCTCCCGCGTCTCGGTGTCCGACTTCACGGCCTGAACGGGTGGGGGCGCCTGACTGCAGGCGCCCCCACCTCAGCGTGCGGCGAAGGCCAGGAAGGGTTCGAGCGCGCCCACACCCTCGATCGGCCCCTCGAGAACGACCTTCGAGGAGGCGCTTTCGATGATGTCGCGGCAGCGCAGGGTGAAGCTCGGCCCGGGGGCCAGGTACTGGGCGAAGTCGGGTGTGGCGGCGGCGAAGACGATGCGGGACAGGCCGGCCCAGACCATGCCGGTGGCGCACATCGGGCAGGGCTCGCCGCTGGCGATCATGATGCCGCCGGGGATCTGCTCGGCCGGGCCCAGGCGACGGGCGTTCACCACGGCCTCCAGCTCGGCGTGGGCGCGCACGTCGCCGGTGGAGGGCACGGCGTTCATTCCCTCGGCGATCATCTCGCCCTCGGCCGAGAGCAGGACGGCGCCGAAGGGGTGGTCGCCGCGCTCGACGGCCAGGTGGGCCAGTTCGATGGAGCGGCGGATGTGGACCTCGTGGTCGAGGGCCTCGCTCATGCGGACAGCTCCAGTTCGGTACCGACTCCCAGGGCCCGGGCCCGTTCGACCAGCAGGTCGGCCACCGCCAGATCCTGCAGACCCAGCCCCACCGAGTTGAACAACGTGACCTCCTGCGCGTCCGAGCGGCCCGGCGCGAGGCCGGCTGTCACCGCGCCGAGCTCGACCGACACATCGGCCTGCACCACGGCGCCCTCGGCCAGAGCCAACACCACTTCTCCGGACTTGGCCAGAGCGGTTGCCAGCGAGTCGACCACCACCCGGGAACGTCGCAGCCCCTCCCCGTCGATCTCCCGATGATCCGGCCGCGGAGGCGCACCCACGGCATTCACGTGCAGGCCGGGGCCGAACCAGGCGCCCAGCACCAAGGGATCGCGTGACGGCGTGAGGGTGCAGACGACATCGCTGCCGCGTACCACTTCCTCCACCGTCTGAACGCTTTTCACGGTGATCCCGAGGTCGGCGACGGCCTGGCGATAGCGTTCCAGCGTGGCTGGGGTACGCGACCAGACCAGAACGGTTTCCAGGTCCAGCACCTCGTTCAGCGCGCGGGTGTGCTGGACCGCCAGGCCGCCCGCACCCACCAGTCCCAGAGTGCGACTTTCCGGGCGAGCCAGGAAGGCCGTGGCCAGGGCACTCGCGGCGGCCGTGCGCACCGCCGTCACCAATCGTCCGTCGATCAACGCCTGGCACTCACCGGTCTCGGCCGAGGTGACCAGGATCGTGGAGCGTTGCACGGCGAGGCCGCGCCCGGCGTTGGCCGGGATGTCGGCCAGCAGTTTCACCGCTGCGGTGGTGGGGGTGGCGGCGACCATGGGCACCAGCGAGGCGCCGTTCATGGTCATCGCCGGTGGGGCAGGCACCACGGCCCGGCCGAGGGCCAGTTCGGTGTGGGCCTGCTGAAGAGCCGAACGGACGTCGGAGTGCGGGTTTTCGCCGAGGAGTCGGCTGACGTCGGAGTGGGTCAGGATCAGCAAGGGGACGTCCTCACGGGAGTCGGGGTGGGGAGGTCAGGCTCGGGCGAAGGGCACGGTCAGGCCCGAAGGGGCGCGGCTGGCGCCGGCCAGGCCGCTGACCGCGATGATCGCGACCAGGTAGGGGAGCATCGTGAGCAGGGCGGGCGGTACGTCCACACCGAGGGCCGGCAGCGCGTACTGCAGGGCCTGAACCACGCCGAAGACCACTGCCGCCAGAGCAGTTCCGACCGGCCGCCAGCGCCCGGCGATGACCGCGACCACGGCCAGGTAGCCGATACCTGCGGTCATGTTGTCACTGAACGCCCGCACCTCGGACAGGGCCAGCTGGGCTCCGGCCAGGCCGGCCAGGGCGGAGGTGAGCAGGATGCACAGAGTGCGCAGCCGGAGCACGGGCAGGCCGGTGTGGTCGGCCGCCACCGCGTCCTCGCCGACCGCATCGATGCGCAGGCCGGGCCCGGTGCGGGGCGAGAGCGTCAGGGCCACCCCGCCGGCCAGCAGGAGGCACAGGTAGCCGAGCGGGGTCAGGCCGAAAAGGGCCGGGCCGATCACCGGGATCTCGCTCAGTCCGGGCAGATTCAGATCGGCGAAGGCGGGAACGGTGTCGGTGGAGTCCAGCCACAGCCGTGCCCCGAACGTGGTGGCGGCCAGGGCGAGGGCGTTGAGGGCGATGCCGACCACGATCTGGTCGGCCCGGCAGCGCACCGACAGGATCGCCTGGGCCAGACCGGTCAGCAGCCCCCCGAGCACCCCGCAGGCGGCGCCCAGCCAGGGTGATCCGGTGGCCACCGCCCCCGCCACCGAGGTGAAGGCGCCGGTCAGCATCATGCCTTCCAAGCTCAGATTGAGGACGCCGGCCCGCTCGCTCACGAGCTCGCCGACCGCGGCCACGAGCAGGGGGAGGGCGAAACCAATGCCGCTGACCAGGATCTGGGTGAGGATGCTCATCGTCCGGCTCCCGTCAGTTCGGCCGCCCGGTCGGAGGCCGGGCCGGCTCCGTCGCGGGTACGGGCGAGCCGGCGCCGGGTGGCCCAGCCGGCCGTGGCCGCGATGAAGAGGATGATCAGGCTCTCGACGATCGACACGGTGGTGGCCGGCACCCCGGCCACCAGTTGCAGATTGATCCCGCCGGAGACCAGGAGGGCCAGCAGCAGGCCGACCGACACCAGGCCGAGCATGGAACCGCGGGCCAGCAGGCCGACCACGAGCCCGGAGAAGCCGTAGCCGGAGGTGAAGCCCTCGGCCAGGATGAACGGCGCCGTGGCCACCAGCAGGCCTCCGGCCAGCCCGGCGAAACCCCCGGCGCCGGACAGGGCCAGGAATCGGGTGCGCGCCACCGGGATGCCCAGGCGGGCGGCGGCCTCGGGGGCGTGGCCGAGCGCGCTGAGCCGGATGCCGGAGGCGGTGTGGCGCAGCAGGACTCCGACCGCGATCACGGCGATGAGAGCGATGACGACGGCGATCGTGGCGGGTGAGCCGGTCAGGCCGAGCAGAGGCAGGCGGGCGCCGTCGATCAGAGCGGACGACTGGGGCAGGGTTTCGGAGGACGTCACCGGCTGCCGCAGCAGAAAGGGTTCGTGCACCATCAGCGTCACCAGGGCGATGCCGACGAAGTTCAGCAGCAGCGTGGTGATGATCTCGCTGGTGCCCAGCCAGGCGCGTAGTGCGGCGGCGATGGCGGCCCAGCCGAAGCCGGCGGCTGCGGCGCCGGCCAGGACCAGGGGCAGAGCCAGGGCGGCCGGGGTGCCGGTGGGGAGGGTGGTGCCGATGGCGGCCGCGGCGATGCCTCCGGCGCAGATCTGGCCCTCGCCGCCGACATTGACCAGCCCGGCCCGGTAGGCCAGGACGAAACCGGCCGCCACCAGGAGCAGCACGGCTGCGGTGTTGACGGACTTGCCGATCGCGTAGGGGGTTCCGAACATGCCCTCGGCCAGGGCGGAGACGGCGGTGGCAGGCGAGGCTCCGGCGACCGCGCACAGAACGAGCCCGATCACCGCGGCCGCGGCGGTCGAGGCCAGGGCCGTGAAGGCCGGGTGGTAGGTGAGTCTCATGCCGTCGTTCCCGTCATCAGGGCGCCGATCTCGGCCTCGGCCGAGGGGGTTCCTGCCTCGACCGGTCCGAGCAGGCGACCCCGGTAGCTGACCAGCACCTGGTCGCACAGGGTGAGAAGCTCGTCGACCTCGCTGGAGACGACCAGCACGGCCACGCCGCGGCCCGCGGCCTCGCGCAGCCGCTCAAGCACGGCCGCCACCGCGCCCACGTCGAGACCCCGGGTGGGCTGCGCGGCGACCAGAACCTGCAACCCCTCGATCGACAGCTCCCGGGCCAGCACGACCTTCTGCTGATTGCCGCCGGAAAGGGACTTCATCGGCGTGCGGGGTCCCGGCACCCGTACGTCGTAGGTCTCGATCAGTTGTGCGGCAGCGGCTTCCAGCGTCTTTCGGTCGAGCAGCCCGTACCTGCGGAAGTCTCCCAGGCGGGACAGGAACAGGTTCTCGGCCACGGAAAGGTCCGCGACCATGCCCTCGTGGTGCCGGTCTTCCGGAACCACACCCAGACCGTGAGCCGTGCGCAGCGCCGGAGGCGCGTCGGTCAGGTCGAGGGTCTTCAATTTCACCGAACCCGACGTGGGCCGCAACGCTCCCGAGAGCACCCGCACGAGTTCGCTCTGGCCGTTGCCCTCGACCCCGGCGATTCCGGTGATCCGGCCCGGCAACAGATCCAGCTGCACGCCGTCCACCAGTTTCGACCCGTCGGCGGCGGTGACCGAAAGGTCCCGCACCGAAAGCACCGGCTCGGCTGCGGTCCGGGTGACCGATCGGCGGGTGACCCCGGCCCCGGCCGCTGCGGCCGCAACGCTCGAGACGTCTTCGGGTTTCTGACCCAGCATCAGCGAAAGCAATTCTGCCACCGCAACTTCACTCAGACGTCCCCCGCCGGCGACGGTTCCGTGGCGCAGTACCGTCGCCTCGTCCGCGACCCGGGAGACCTCGCCCAGCTTGTGCGTCACCAGCACCACGCCGCGGCCGGACGCGGCGATCGCCTGACAGACTCCGATCAGCGCGTCGATCTCGGCCCCGTCGAGCACTCCGGTGGGCTCGTCGAGCAGGATCAGGTCCGGATCGGTCAGCAGCGCCTTGACGATCTCGGCCTTCTGCCGCCCGCCCACCGGCAGGTCGGCCACCCGGGCGTTCAGGGCGACGGACAGGCCGAACTCGTCGCGGATGCGCTCCAGACGGGGGCCCAGCCGGGCCGAGCGCCGGCCGAAGAACCGGCCCGAGGCCAGCAGCAGGTTCTCCTGCACGGTCAGGGTCGGGATGAGCGAGAAGTGCTGGTGCACCATCGCCACACCGCTGCTCAGGGCCTCGGCCGGGGACGAGGGGCGGTAGGGCCGGTCCTTGAGGGTCATCGAGCCGGACGAGGGCCGCACGCCGCCGTTGACCAGGTTGCACAGCGTGGACTTGCCGGCCCCGTTCTCGCCGAGCACGCAGTGCACCGTGCCGGCGCGGACCTGGAGGTCGACGCCGTGCAGGGCCTCGACCGGGCCGTAACGCTTACCGAGGTCGCTGAGCCGGAGCAGGGTGGTCATCAGTAGGGCTCGACCGCGCCGGAGGCCAGCTGCGTCTTCGCCTTCTCCAGCGTGGCCCGGATCTCGGCGTCCTCGTCGCAGAGCACGAAGTCGGTGGCGTCCTTGTCCGAGGTCAGGCCGAACGGCACCTGCTCGGCCTTCCAGGTGCCGTCCTGGACGGCGGCGACCGCGTACTCGATCTCCTTGCCGATGTCGGTCTGCACGTAGCCGACGTAGGACTCGTCGTCGCAGCTGCCCGGGATCGGGCCGCCGATCATCCGGGCGCTGCTCTCGGCCGCGGCCTGCTGGATGCCCTGCTTGCCGAGGTTCACGATCTGCCCGAGCACGTCGGCCCCGGCGCCGTAGTTCGCGGCGGCCGCCTGCTTGGCCTTGGCGGGATCGTTGAAATCGCCCACGTACTGCGGCGGAAGTACCTTCACGGCGGGATCGGCGAACTGCGCGCCGTTGCTGAAGGCGTTCGCCGCATTGACGATCGCGGGCAGTTCCACCCCGCCGACGAAGCCGATGGTGCCCTTGGCCGAGGCCATCGCCGACACGGCGCCGGTGAGGAACTCGGCCTCGGCCTGCTGCGGGTCGTAGTAGGCGAGGTTGGCCAGGGGCTCGGCATCGGCCGGGCCGCCGATCTCGACGAACTCGACCTCGGGGAACTGCGGCGCGACCTTGCGCACGTCGGCGTCGGTCTGCCCGCCCAGCGAGATCACCAGGTCGTTCTGCGACGCGAAGCGGACCAGGGCCTGTTCGTAGTCGGCGGCCTCGACCTGTTCCACGTAGCTGAGCTCGACCTCACCGGCCTTCTTCAGGCGTTCGTAGCCGAGGTAGCCGGACTGCATGAACCCGGTGTCGGAGATCGAGCCGGGGAAGAACACGCCGACCTTGAGGGCGTCGTCGCCGGCCGCCGGGGAGGCCTCGGGGCTGTCCGAGCCGCAGGCGCTGAGCAGCACGGATGCCCCGACGAGGGTGGCGGCCAGAAGGCTGTGGGGCGGGAACGAGCGGGAGGCCATGGCAGTGAGCCCTTCGTTGTCTGCGTTCACCAATTAGCGGTATACCACTAAGCAACGAGGGTGGTGAGGGGCTGTGACGGCCACGTTTCGGCGGGGTAAAGGTCGGGAAAGTTCGTGGGGGACGAGGGCGGTGAGCAATGCTGGGGGTGTGACGGTGGTGCGGAACGGCAGAGAGAAGCCCGGCGACCAGGGATCGGCGCCGTCGTTGCGCGAGGCGACCTACGACGAACTGCGCAGCCGCATCGTCAATCTCGTCTATGCGCCCGGGCAGCGGCTTTTCGAGCGCGACCTGGCGGCGGAACTCGAGGTCTCGCGGATCCCGCTGCGCGAGGCGCTGCAGTTGCTGGCCAACGACGGCCTGGTCGTCCTGGTGCCCCGGCAGGGAGCCCTGGTGGCCCCGTTCACCGCCGCCGACGTCCGTGATCTGTTCGATGTCCGCGAGAGCCTGGAGGTGCTCGCCGCGCGCCTGGCCGCGCACCGGGTGGGCGAGGAGGGGCTGGCCGAGCTGCGCGAGCAGATCGACCGGGCCCGCGGGGCCCTGGCGGCCCAGGACCACCCGGCCATCGCGGCGGCGAACTCGCAGTTCCACCGTGTGCTGGTGCGGATCGCCGACAACCCGCTGCTGACGTCCATGATGCGGCCTCTGGAGGCCCGCACGCAGTGGCTGTTCCACCTGACCCGGCAGCGCGACCTGGGGCAGCAGTGCGACGAGCACCAGGAGCTGTACGACGCGCTGGCCGCAGGCGATGCCGAGCAGGCCGCCCGCTGCGCGTTCGAGCACGTCACCTCGGGCCGGGAAGACAGCATCGCGCTGGCCCGGGAGTGGTCGGCCGCCACGATCAACCCGGTCGAGGTCACCCGCTCACGCCGGCGCTGAGGCTAGGGGGTGACCGCCCGGCCGGCCTGGAGCTCCAGCAGGGCCCGGGCCAGCGAGGGGTTCTGGAGCAGCTCGGCGGTCGGGCGGGGGTCGTTCAGGTACTCCGGGTCGGTGGCGATCAGCGCGAGCACCGACTCGGTGGTGATGGTGGCCAGCCGCATCCGCCAGCCCTCGAACCCGCGGCCCTCACGTTCGCCCTGGTGGACCACCGTGCTGTCGACGTGCAGCAGGTCCTGGGTGATGCGCCGGTAGGTCTCCTCCACCGCCTCCTGAGGGCCTTCCAGCAGTTGCACGAAGTAGGCCGCATCGCCCGGGCGGTCGTGCACGTGCAACAGGCAGCCGGTGATGTCGGCGGCGGCGTTGCGCTCACGGCTGCGGCCGAGGAAGACCTCGAGTTCGTTCTCGCTCAGGTCGACCACGGCCCGGCTGGCGTAGATGAGCTCGTACAACGAGTGCTCCCAACCTTCGGCTTCGACTGAGCCTCGGCAAGCTACCCGAGTCAGGTTGAGCGGCGACTCGAGACGGATCGGCGATCCGGAGGGCACTTTCAGGTGAATATCCGGCGGAACCGGCGTGCGGGCGTCGGCCGTTGGGCAGGATGGCCTCGCGGGGCAGGCTCCGGCGCGGTGGAATGTCCGCGCCGGCCCGATGACGAAAGTACAGGTAGCTGCCATGAGAGTGCCCGGGACGAACGCCCTGAAGAGCCTTGCGCTGCAGGTGGTGGGCTGGGCGCTGGTGCTGGCCGGGATCGCGGCCCTGGTGCTGCCCGGGCCGGGTCTGCTGGCGCTCTTCGCCGGGCTCGCCGTGCTCGCCACCCAGTACGAGTGGGCCGAGCGGCGGCTCGAGCCGGTGAAGAAGGCGGCGCTGCGCACCGCGGCCGACAGTGTGGCGGCGCCCTGGCGGATCGCGATGTCGGTGCTCGGCGTGCTGTCGCTGATGGCGATCGGCATCGTCTGGGGGGTCGGCACGCCGGTGCCCTCGTGGTGGCCGATCGACGACGAGTGGTGGCTCAAGGGCGGCTGGGGCGTGGGGGCCTCGCTGATCGTTTCGGCGCTGATCGCGGCGGCCACCATCGTCTACTCGTACCTCAACTTCCGCGAGATCCGTCACGAGGAGGCGGTCGAGGAGGCGCAGGAGGAGGCCGAGGAGCGGCGGAGGTCGCAGCAGTCCGGGAGGTAGTGTGGCGAGCGTGGAGTACCTGCCCTACGCCGAACGTCAGCCTTCCTCCGAGTACCGCGAGGTGCTGCGGCGGATCCTCACCAGCGGCGTCGAGGTGCCCACCCGTCAGGGCGTGACCGCGCTCACCCTGATGCAGCAGACCATGACCTTCCCGCTGGCCAACGGTTTCCCGCTGATCACCGAGCGCAGCGTGAAGGCGTTCTGGCAGAAGGCGATCGGCGAGCTCTGCGCGTTCGTCAACGGCGCCACCACGATGGACGAGTTCGAGGAGTTCGGGTGCGACTGGTGGGGGGCGTGGGCCACCCCGGAGAAGACCCTGAAGAAGGGGATCGAGCCGGGCACGCTCGGCCCCGGCTCGTACGGCGGCGCCTTCCACGACTTCCCCACCTCCGAGGGCGGCGGGTTCGACCAGTTCAAGCACCTGGTCGAGCAGATCCGCGAACTGCCCGGCGACCGCACGCATTTCGTTTCGCCGTGGATCCCGCAGTACCAGATCCGCGGTGCGGGAAAGCTTCCCAGGACCACGATCGCTCCGTGCCACGGCTGGGTCCACGTGCGGGTGCTCGGCGGCCGGCTGCACCTGCACATGTTCCAGCGCTCGGGAGACGTTCCGGTGGGCGTGCCCTCGAACATCGTGCAGTACGCGGCGCTGACCCTGATGCTGGAACAGCTGACCGGGTATCCGGCGGACACGTACTACCACACCATTTCGGACGCCCACATCTATCTCGACCAGAAGGAAGCGGTCGAGACGATGCTGGCCCGCGACCCGCGGCCGTTCCCGACCGTGCGGCTGACCGAGGCCGGGCGGGCCGTGAGCGACATCCACGACTTCCGCGCCGAACACTTCGAACTGGCCGACTACGACCCGCATCCCGGCATCCGGGGCATTCCGGTCGCCACCTGAGGCCGGTTGGTACCGTCCTGCTGTGATCAGCAGAGCGGTGGGGATCTGGGCCATGGCCCTCGGTGTGGGGCTCGGGGTCCTGGCGGTGGCGATGCAGTCGCTGGGGGTCTCCGGCCTGGTGCCCGCGCTGGTCGGCGTCGTCCTGGTGATCTTCGGGATCTTCGCGGCCTTCTGAGGGTCTCAGGCCATCTGCATCGAGCGGATCGAGTTGCCCATCACCATGCGGCCGAAAGCGGTCTCGATGCCCTGGCCTGGGGCCGACGCTGCGCCGAGAGTGAGCAGCAGGGGCACGAAGTGGTCGGCCGTGGGGTGGGCGACCTGCGCGCCGGGAGCCTTGGCCCGGTAGTCGACCAGGGCGTCCACGTCGCCGCGGGCCATCGCGTCCACCGCCCAGGTGTCGAAAGCCTGGTTGTGCCCGATCAGTTCGGGGTGCCGGAACACCGCGAAGCTGTGCGTCATGAAGCCCGAGCCGATCACCAGGATGCCCTCCTGGCGCAGGGAGCGCAGCCGCTCGCCCAGCTTCAGCAGGGCCGCGGGGTTCATGCTGGGCATGCTGAGCTGGATCACCGGCACGTCGGCGGCCGGGTACATGGCCATCATCGGGATGAACGCGCCGTGGTCGAGGCCACGGTTGACGAACTGGTGCAGGGGCTCGGTGTCGGCCAGGCTGCCGGCCACCTGGTGGGCCAGGGCGCTCGCGTCGGGGGAGCGGTACTTCAGCTCGTAGTAGCGCGGGTGGAAGCCTCCGAAGTCGTAGTACAGCTCGGTGCCGGCTGCCGATGCGGAGATCGCCAGCGGGGCGTTCTCCCAGTGCGCCGACACGATCACGATGCCCCGCGGCTTCGGCATCGACTGGCCCCAGGTGTACAGGTCACGCAGCCAGTCGGCGTCGTCCAGGGTGGGTGGGGCGCCGTGGCTGACGAACAACGACGGGAGCGGGCCGTCGGCCGGTTCCCAGAGGCGCTGCTCGCGGGCCTGCGGCAGGACGTCGGCGAGGAGGGCGTCGTAGGCCCCGGCCGGCACCTTGGGGTTGAACGGATCAGACATGGCGAGCTCCCAGGAGCGTGCGGTTGAGAGCCGTCACTGTACTTGAATCCTCAACTATCTGGCGAGAGGGCCTGCCCGATCAGCTGCTCGGCGAGTGCGAGCAGGCGGGGCGGGGGAAGTCGCTGCGGCTCGGCCAGGGCGGTGACGGCCAGGCCGTCGAGTCCGGCCAGGAGCAGGGTGGCCCGGTCCAGTTCGGGCTGGTCGCTGCCGTGGTGGTGGGTGAGCAGGCGGGTGAGGATCTCGGCCAGTTCCTGCCAGGTGGCGGCATGAGCCTGGGTGATCGCTGGATCGGCGGGCGCTGCGGCGATGAACGCCAGCCACACCCGGGCCTCGGTGGCCCGGGTCTCGTCCAGGGGGAGGATCTCCAGGGCCAGAGCCCGCAGGCGCGCGGAGGCTGATCGCCGGTCGCTCACGAGGGGCTCGAGCCGGGCCTGGACCGCGGCGTCGACCTGGTGCATCGCGGCCAGCAGCAGGGCCTGCTTGGTGGGGAAGTGGTGCTGCACCAGGCCGGCGCTCACCCCCGCCTGGGTGGCGACCTTGCGCACGCTCACGCCCTCGAGGCCGTGGGTGGCCACCAGGTGCACCGCCGCCTCGGCGATCACCTGTCGGCCGCGTGTCGGATCCCAGGCCTGGTCCATGCGCAATCCTAGTCTTTGGTCTACTTGTCCGATACGACTGTATTGCTGATGCTGGATCGATGAGGCAATACAGTCGTACTGCCCGGGGGGTTCGGGCGCTGCTGGGCTGGAGTGCGTTCGTCGTGGCGATGGCCGCGGCCTCGCTCGGCCTGGCCGCGTTCGAAGAGGCCGTCAGCCACCCTCCGGACGTCCTGGTCAAGGCGGTTCCGGCCGTCATCACGCTGCTCGTCGGGATGCCGTTGGTGCTGCTCGTGCACCGGCGGGACCGGTCGCCGCTGGCCCTCGCGCACCCGGAGCAAGCTCTTGCTGGAGCGATGGTCACCGTCGCCGCGGTGGGCATCACCTTCGGGCCCGCCTTCCTGGCCGGCTGGATCTCCTTCACCGCCGTCGAACCGGCTGTGCTGCTGCTCTTCCTGGTCACCAACACCCTTCTGGCGTTGGCGCACGAAGCCGTCCCGGAAGAGCTGGCGTTCCGGGGTTCGGTCTACGGTTCACTGCGCGGCAGTGGGCGGCTGAAACTGGCGGCCGTCCTGACCACGGCCAGTTTCGTCGTGGCTCCGGCGGCTGCCATCGCATTGACCGCGGCGGCTGGTCAGGTGCTCGGCATTCCCACTGATCCAGCCACTTTCGCACCCGGCGGCCAGGATCCGGTGGCCTACGCCGTGCTGCTCACCGCCTTCAGCGCGGTCTTGCTGCTGGCCCGGGAGGCGACGGGATCGTTGTGGGCAGCGATCGGCGTACATCTGACCTTCCTCACCGCCAACCGCATCCTTCTGCCCAGCGACAACTTCGACACCGGCCTGTCGGTGGCGACCGAACCGGGTGTGGAACTGCTCGTGCTGGTCTACCTGCTGGTGGCGGGACTCGGCTTCGTCGTCCTACGCCGGCGCGCTTGACGGCAGACGGCCGACCGGGGCATGGTGTCGATCAGCTTCGCGTGCCGCTGGCGGACTGCGTCAGGCATGGAGGAGCCGAACCTCAAGGTCGACATTGCCTTTCGAGATCGCTGCCCGGATCGACGTGGTCCCGGCCCCCGTAGCAGGTCCCCGCCCCGCCGTCATGGTGTTCCCAGGTGGCGCCTACCGGTTCCACGCCCCGCACGAGGGGGCCGGGGTCGCGCACTGGTTCGCCTCCATCGGGGTGCACGCTTTCACTTTCCGCTACCCGTTCCCGTCCGAGACCGATTGGCCGGGGCCGCTGGTCGCCGCCCGGCAGGCCCTGGACTGGGTGCGCAGCGGCGAGCACGGGCTGGACGTCGGCAAGGTCGGGGTGTTCGGCGCCAGCGCCGGCGGGCACCTGGCCGGGCTGCTGGCCACCGGTGCGGTGCTGAGTCTGGACGCGCCCGGAACATCGCCCCCGAGGCCGGAATTCAGTGTGCTGGCGTACTCGGTGGCAGATCTGAAGCTGCTCCCGGATGCGCCGGTCGAGGCCATGACCAACGGGCGCCTGCACCTGCGCGACGAGTTCTCGCCGGTCACCCACATCTCGCCCGGGACGGGACCGGTCTTCGCCTGGTGCACTCTGAACGATCCACCCGGCCTGCCCAACACGCTGGAGCTCGCCCGGGCCTGCGCCGCGGCCGGGGTGAGCTGCGAGATCCATGTCTTCCCGGAGGGGTATCACGGCATCGGGCTGGCCGACGGCGTGTCGTGGGGCGAGGCGCCGGAGGGGGAGCGGATGCCCCCGCTGGTCAGCATCCCGCACACGGCCGGCTGGACCGACCTGTGCGAACGCTGGCTGCGTCAGCTGTGAGCCTGGTGAGCCCGGTGAGCGGGAAGGCCCCCGGACGGCGCTACCCGCGGCGGCGGCCGGTGCCTAGCCTTGAGTGTCATGGGCAACGGGGAGACGCAGCAGGTGGACACCGAAGCCATCACGCAGGCCTGGGCCCGGGCGCAGCTCGCCCTGGACGAGGGCAACCGTGAGGAGGCCGTGCGGTTCGGGGTGAAGGCCCTGGAACTGGACCCGGCCTTCCGGGTGCACGCACCGGCGACCGGCAACTCACCGCGCCGGGTCACCGGGCACGAACTGGTGCCGCACACCTGGGCGCTCTACGTGCCGCACCTGGAGGTGGTGGCGGTCAGTCGCTCGTTCTGGAACGAGTTCACCGCCTCGGCCGAGATCCACCGGTTCGCCGACCGGATCGGCGAGTTCAGCGAACCGACCTGGGTGCGCTACGACCCCTGGGTCTGGATGATGCACATCGAGTACTCACGGGGTGACCCGTTCACCACCCCGCTCGCCTGGCCCGAGTGAACGCGCCCGAGCGGGACCCAGGTGGCTGCTCTACTCTTGCCCGGCATGAGTGAGTCGTCACCCGGCATGGAGCAGATCGAGCAGGCAATGACCGTCCTCGCGGCGGCGAGTCCCGAGGATCTGCCGTTCGACTTCGTCTACCGCCTGCGTGCGTGGCACGAGCAGGAGGTGCTGAGGCTCGACCCGAAGCAGCCCCAGCAGAACTACAACTGGTTCGCCGACCAGGCCCAGTAGGGGCCCTTACGGGTCCAGTGCAGGTCAGTACAGGTCGACCACCACCACGGCCGGCACCACGATCGGCCAGTAGTCGTCCCAGGTGCGGTACTCGCACCGGATCAGGTACTCGCACCGGCCCACCCAGCGGTACTGGGCGCAGACCGCCCAGCCGGTTGCGACCAGGGCCCAGCTCGCCATGAAGAGCCAGGTCAGCAGCACTGCGGTCACGACGCGCCCCCTTCGCCGAGGGCAGCCATCGAAGCAGCCGGGCCGAGGTCCGGGGTGGATGTCCGGCTGCCCGCGCGTCTTCCGTAAGGTGCCCCTCTGGGCGTACCTGGCCAGGAACGCCCAGACCCCTCCCGGCTCCGACCAGCCGGGAGGGGCGCTCTGGGGGATGAGGTCCCGCCGTGGGAGGGACACGACGGGACCTACTGCTCAGGACACCGGTCATGAATCCGGCGCCCTGAGCAGGAAGCGATGCGGTCTCGTGGCCGACGGAACCGCATCTCCTCAGCGCGTCAGTCGTTCGGGGTGGGGCAAAGGTTGCTCGTGTTCCGGAAGTTTTTTCCGGACCTGGTCGGCGGACTAGCGGGAGGCCGCTGTCGCCGCCGCCAGGTGCACCGGCCCGCGACCGCTCTGCAACTCGATCGTGGTGTCGCCGGCGTGCGAGGGGATCTGCAGGGTGGTGACGAACCCCTGGGCGTTGTCGCCCAGCGTCACGTTCAGATCCTTCAGGCCGCCGCCCTTCACCACGATGTTCATCGCGTTGCCGGTGTAGAGCGTGACCGTGCGCGCCGCCTGCGAGGCCGTCACCGTGACGACCGCGCCGTTGGTCTGCATCCAGCGGGTGCTGCCGGCCCGGTTCGACTCGGGGACCCCGCCTTCCCACGAGAGCTTGAACGGCCCGTCGACGCTGGACGCCGAGTCCGGGGCCACGAAGTTCAGCAGCGGGGAGGTGGAGGAGGACTTCTTGCGCACCGTCTTCATGTCGTTGCGGGAGCCGATGGCCAGCCAGTCCTCGTCGGCGTCGCCCAGGACGATCTCCTGGCCGGTGCTGAGCGGGGTGACCGTGCCGATCGCGGCGGCCGCACCCGTTCCCGACCCGCTGGAGGCGGGCGGCTGCTTCGACTGCGTGGTGCTCGTCGGCGGCGTGCTGTCCTTGTCGTCGGACGTCTTGTCCTCGCCGTCGGGCTGGCCCCCCTTGGAGGTGGCCTCCTTGTCCGGCGTGGATTCCTTACGGTCGTCGGAGTCGCTCTCGGTGGTGGTGGGCGCCGCCGAGGTCGGGGTGTGGCTCGGGGTGGTCAACTCGGGCATCTCCACCGGCAGCTTGGTGGCCGGGGTGCCGGTGTCGGACGGGCCCATCTGCGAGGCCGCGACCGTGACGCCGCCGCCGATCAGGATCGCGGCGGCCGCGGACAGGAACACCGGCCGGCGGCGCGGCCCCTGTTCGACGACCCGGCGGCGCAGCGGCACGACGTTCGGGCGCTCACCCTCCATCCGGCGACGGATGGCCGCGACGTCGGGTTCGTGATCCGCCCCCAGTCCTCGCAGGGCTTCGAGCAGTTCATCCTCGGGCACGGATCACGCCTCCTTCCGGTTCGTTCTGGCGGCCCGCGCACTGCTTGCGGCAGTGGCGAGCTCGTTCGGGGCCAGCTGACTGCGCAGCTGGGCAAGACCTTTGGATGTCTGACTCTTGACCGTGCCGAGGCTGATGCCCAGGGTTCGGGCGACCTCTTCCTCCGGCAGGTCCAGGACGTGGCGCATCACCACGCAGGCCCGGCGCCCAGGGGGCAGGGCCAGGACGGCAGCCTGTAGGTCGACCGCGCCACCGACGTCCGGCGAGTGGTAGAACCACCGGGTCAGCGGCGCCATCAGGCGATGCCGCTGCCGGTCCCGCACAGCCGTCCGGACGCGTTCCACCGACAGGTTGACCACGATCTTGCGCACGTAGGCGAGCGGGCTGTCCGCTGCCTGCACCCGATCCCAGCGCTCCCAGGCGGAGGCCAGCGCCTCACCGACCACGTCGTCGGACTCGGCCCGGTTACCGGTCATGCTGTAGGCCAGGCGGGCCAGCTCACGGTGATGACGACGGAAGAAGTCCTCGAACTCGGCTCGTGCGCTGGCCTTGCCGAGCCGGACCGGGCTTCCCGTCGCCGGGGGTTTGCTCATCCGTGGAGCCGTCTCCTTGTCCTTGTCTCGAGCCGTACGGAAGACACCCGAATGCCCGCGGGGGCCTTCCGTACGTGCTGTAGGTCGGGTGAGAACCAGCAAAGGTTGCCCGGTTGCGGGGGAATTTATGTTTTGCCGCGGATAAGGCCGCGTGCAGGGGTGTTGAGATCCTGGCCGGAGCGGCCTGCTCTGGCAAAATCGCGACCGTGGGGGAACCGGGGGCGATGACGCCAGGTGAGGACGACGTCGCACAGAGCTTCGGCCGGGCCCGGCAGGCGGCCGCGGAACTGGCCGGCGGGGCCGCGGTCGACGCCGTCCTGAGCGTCCTGGCCTACTTCCACCCCGACGGTCTGGGGCCCGAGGTGCTGGCCCGACTGCCGGGGTTCGCTCCCGCCGTAGACGCCCTGATCGCCACCGGCGGCCTGAAGCGCGAGGCGAGCACCGGCGTCCTCAAGATCCCGGTGTCGGTCGCCCGCGCCCTGCGCGCCCAGGACCACACCGACGCAACCGCCGCCGGCCGCATCGAAGGGCTGGCGGACGTCCTCAGTGGGATGGTCACCGCCACCCGCCCCGAGGGCGACGACGCCGCAGCGGTACGCCGCACGGCCCGGGAGCTGGGCCGGCATGCGATCACCCTGTGGAATCATGCACTGACGATGAGCGAACAGCGTGTTCTCGAGCCGGTGAACCAGATGGTCACGCTGGCCATCGGGCACCTGCAGTCGGCCGGCGAGCCGGAACGCGCGGTGGAGGCGGCGGAAGACGTGCTGGGTGGGTGCCGCCGGGTGCTGGGCGACGAGCACCCGCTGACCCTGCTGGCGGCCGGCCGGCTGGGCGGGCTCCTGCTCTCGTCCGGAGACGCCGCCCGCGCCGCCGACCTGCTCGCCCCGGTGCTCACCACCCGGCCCGATCCGGGCGGCCTGGCCCAGCCCGAACTGATCACGATGACCCACGACCTGGCCTACGCCCGAGGTGCGGCCGGGCAGGTGGCCGAGGCGATCCCGCTGTATGAGAAGGCCTTCGCGGCGAGCTGCGCGGTCTACGGCGACGGGCACCCGGTCAGCCTGACCATCCTGGGCAACCTGGCCGAGAGCTATCGGGCGGTGGGCGACTACGGCCGCGCCGTGCCCCTGCTGCGTCAGGTGCTCGAGGAGCGGCAGGAATCGCTGGGGCACGACCACCCCGACACCCTCACCGCCGCCAACAACCTAATCGGTGCGTACAGTGACCTGGACGGAACAGCCGTCCCGGTCAGTGTTTTCGAGACGATCTACACCAGTCGCGCCCGGGTGCTCGGCGCCGACCACCCCAGCACCCTGATCTCGCAGAGCAACCTGGCCAGCGCCCACCAGCGGGCGGGCGACCTGCCCCGGGCGATCGCGCTGATGAAAGAGGTGCTCCGGCTGCGCCGGGCGAAACTCGGCGCCCAGCACCCCGACACGCTGACCGTGATGAGCAACCTGAGTGCCGCCTACGCCGACTCGGGCAAGGTGTTCCGGGGCTACCGGCTGTGCCGCAAGGTGGTGTCCGGACGCCGGGCGACCCTGGGCGAACGGCACCCCGACACCCTGCTCTCGATGAACAACCTGGCCCAGGCCCACCTGGCCGTGGGCCGGATCAGGGCCGCCCTGAACCTGCACGCCCAGGTGCTGAGCGAGCGCAGCGCCGTGCTCGGGGCCGATCACCTGGACACCCTGGCCTCGATGAACAACCTGGCCTCGGCCCTGAACCGGGCCGGTCACCCGGCCGACGCCCGGCCTCTGCACGAGCAGGCCCTGGACGGGCGCCGCCGGATCCTCGGGCCGACCCACCAGGACACCCTGGCCTGCCTGAACAACCTGGCCTACGCGTGTCTCGGCACCGGCGAGACCGAAACCGCCCTCAGGCTTTTCGCGCAGGCCTGGGAAGGGGCGCTGAGCACCCTGGGGGCCGGTCACCCGATCACCAGGAAGTTCGAGGACAACCTGCGCCGGGCCCGGGAGACGGGCGCTCTCAGGGGCGGGTCAGGGACAGGCTGAGGGAAGATCCGGATGGCTGGGGAGGGCGCCGGGCGCCACCCTTGGCCACATGTCCAGCGCCGCCCGTCGCCCCGCCGCCCTTGCCGGCGTCCTGTTCATCGTGGCCACCGTCAGTTTCGCGATCGGCAACACCCTGCTCACCGAGGCGCTGGACGAGGGAGTCCGCAACGGGAAACTGCTGGCGGGCGTGCTCTTCCAGATCGTCTGCGGCATCGCCGTGGTCGTCATCGGGGTGATCCTGCGCGACCTGCTCGGACCGGCCGCACCCCGGCAGGCCGCCGCCTACCTGGGTCTGCGCCTGCTCGAGTGCGCCACCATCGTCGGTCTCGGCATCTACTTCCTGACCACCGTCGACGCCCTGTCCAGCTACGACGCCACCATCTACGCCTTCACCGGGGTGGGCGGCCTGATTCTCTGTGGCCTGCTGCGCACTTCGGGCGCGGCGCCGACCTGGCTGACCACCCTCGGCCTGATCGGCTACGCGGCGTTGCTGGCGGGCGTGGTCACAGAGTTCGCGGGGGGCGTCGAGCTGGAGTCCACCGCCGGATTCCTCTTCTTGGCCCCAGGGTCAGTGTTCGAGATCGCCTTCCCTGTCCTCCTGATCGCCCGAGGGCTGCCCAGGGGTGTTCCCGCGGCGGGGGCAGCGGCCAGCGGTTCAGCGTGAAGGTGAAGTCTGACGAGCGTCGGCCGATGAGGAGCAAGGGCTCACGTCCTTGACTGGTCGTCCTGGTCAGCAGAACGGTACGTCGGCGTGACGGTGCGCGGCCAGTGAATTCTTGCTTTGAGGACGTGTGTGGGCACCGACCGCGGTCGGTGCCCACACACGTCTTCAGTTCAGTTCTTGGCTCGAAGCACCTTCACGTGGTCGCCCTTGGAGGCGCTGGCCGCATGCGTGCCGTCGCCCGGGTACCAGTAGCGGAACGTGCCCGAACGAGTCGCCTTGACCTTGGTCTCGGCCGCGGCGCCGTTGTCCCACACGGTGCGCACGCTGCGGAACTTCTCTTCGCCGTCGGCCCGGAACTGCAGTTTCACGTAGGCGCCGAACTTCTCGTAGCGCCCGGTGTCCCAGTTGGCCCGGCTGACCTGACCGGTGATGTTCAGCGTCTGGCCCTTGCGGCGCGGCTCGGGTGCGGCGTTGAACGTGGTGCCCCAGGTGGTGCGCCGCAGCAGGGAGATCGAGCTCTCGCCGTCGGCGCTGCCCTCACCGACGTCGGGCTGGTCGTCGCCGTCCTCGTCGTCGAAGGCGGAGACGTGCACCTCCTGGGGGCCGACCATCTTGTTGCCCTTGAAGGTGCCGGTGCCGATCACGTCGAGCTTGGCGCGGCCGTCGGGGCAGATGTAGCTGTCCGGCCCGGAGTAGAGGTAGGTGCAGGCCCCGAACCAGCTGACGTTGCTGGTGGGGAAGTAGTCGCCGCGTACCGCCCACTCGATCTTGTGGTCCTCGTCGTCGCAGTCGGTGCCGACGTCGAACTGGACGGTGACCGGTTTCAGGCCGATCGAGACCTGGTGGGGGGAGGTGTCCAGGACCGAGCAGTCGTCGGCCAGCGCGGGCCGGGCGGTTGTCGCGGCGGCCGTGGTGGGGGCGATCAGCGTGAGGGCCAGCACGGTGACGGAGCCGAAGGCGGCGAGCAGACGTGTACTCAACTTGATCCCTTCTCCGGTAGGTAGGGGACCTGGCCCATTCTGACCCAGGCGGCACAGGAGTGGGGCTGAATCGCCCCAAAACGCTGATGCGCCGAAGAGCTCTGCGCGGCAGGCCCTTCGGCGCATCGGTGCGCTGACTACGGTGTCACTTGGTGACGGTGACCGCGACGCCCCAGGAGATGCTGGAATTGCTCTGCTCGTCGCCGCGGAAGGCGAAGCGGAACACACCCGAACGTTTGGCGGTCACCGTGACGCTGGTGCCGGTCCCGGTCGACGGAACGGTGCGCACCGTCTTGAAGGTGGACTGGGTGTTCGGCTTGAACTGCAGTTTCACCGTGGGCGAGAACTTCTCGTTCTTCGCCGTGTCCCAGTTGGCCCGGGTGAGCTGCGAGGTCAGGGTGATCTGCTCACCCGCCTTCACCTTCTCCTTCGACACCTTGTCGGTGTTCTTGCCCCAGCTGGTGCGGCGCAGCAGCTGGACGGTGCCGGTGATGTCGTCGCGGCCGCTGGAGGTCTTCGTGCAGTTGCCGTCGTCGTCGCACTCGATCTTGGTGTCGTCGTCGCGGCCGTTGCCGTTGGCGTCGTCGAAGGCGTAGATGTAGGCCTTCTTCGTACCGGCCATCTGGTTGCCCTTGAACGTGCCGGTGCCGATCACGTCGAGCTCGTCCTGGCCCTTGGGGCAGTTCAGGGTGGCCGGGCCGGTGTAGGTGTAGGTGCAGGCGCCGAACCAGGTGGCGTGGGCACTGCCCGGGAACAGGTCGCCGGTGACCGCCCACTTCATGTCGTGGTCGGCGTCGTCGCAGGTGGTGCTGACCGCGAACTGCACCGTCTTGGCGACCAGGCCGAGCGTGATCTTCTGCGGGCCGTAGTCGGTGATCGAGCAGTCGTCCCCGGCCGTCGCGGCTCTGTTCGCCGATTTCACGATCTTCTCGAGCGGCTTCGGGGTGCTCTCACCGGCGGCGCTGGCCGCGCCGGCGGGGGCGAGCAGGCTGATGGTGAGGGCCGAAGCGGCACCCAGAGCAAGAATGAGCGGACGAGGTCGCATGCGCGGTCCCAACTCGAAGACTATGACTTGGCCCGTTCATCATTGCCCACGCCGTGCGGTCTACGAGCCCGTACACGGGTCCGCCCACCGCATCCGGCGAAACTTAAGGTGCAGTTGTTGCTGTGGGTTAAATCGGGACCCCTGCCTGGGACGGCGCCGTTCCCCCGGGTGGGAGAACGGCGCCGGCAGGTGATCGGGTCTAACCCACCAGGGCCTGACCGACGAACTCGCCCTCGGCACAGCCAGGAGGCACCACGAAGGTGGCCGAGCCGATGTGCGTGATCCACTCGTTCATCGCGTCGGCCGAGGCCAGCCGGGTCTGAACCGGCACGAAAGCCTTGGCCGCATCGGCCTGGTACGCGGCGAAAAGCAGCCCGCAATCGGGCTTCCCGTCAGCCGTGGGGCCGTCGTCGTAGCTGAACGCCCGCCGTAGCATGCGTTCTTCGGGGGCACGGGCCGTGGCCTGCACAACGTGGGCCTCCTGCGCCACGATGGGAAAGCCGTCCTGGTCCACGGCCGCCGTGTCCGGGTCGTCCTGCTCCGTACCCCCGGTGACCGGGCTGCCGTCGCTCATCTTCCGGGCCATGGCCATTTCCTTGGCCGGGCGGCCCAGATCGTCCCAGTCGTCGAGATCCATCCGGATGCGGCGAAGAACGAGCATGCTGCCGCCCTTGAGCCACTCCGGGCCGGTCGAGAACACCGTGTCCGCGAACTCGGTGGTGGCGCCCGGTGGGTTGGCGGTGCCGTCGCGCTGACCGAAGAGGTTGCGGTGCGTCGTCCCGGCGGGTTCGCTGCCCCGGGCGGGGTTGAAACCGCTCTGACACCAACGGATGGATGCCAGCTCACGGGAGTCTCTGGTCAGACGACGCAGAGCGTAGGACAGGGGCACCGGGTCGTCACTGCACACCTGGATCAGCAGATCGCCGCCGGAGAAGCGGTCCTCCAACTGGTCCGTGGTGAAGGTGGGGAGGTTGCGGATCACGTCGGGGCAGTCGTCGGGCCGCCCGATCGCGTCGAACAGCCCCGGACCGAAGCCGAACGTGACGGTGAGCCGGGAGGGCAGCGACGGCAGTTCCGGATCACCGGCCGCCAGCGGAACCTCACCGCGCATCATCCGGGCCGCGTCATCGGTGAGCAGCCGCAGCAACCGCCGCACGTGATCCGCGTCGGCGCCCGGTTTCAGGTCCAGTGCCAGGAAGCGCGCGTGGGCCTGAGCCGGGTCTTCGATGCCGGGCTGGTGCGCTCCGTAGAACGCGATCTGTTCTGTGCCCTTGGTCTGCTCGGCCACAGTCTGCATCGCCGGGGACGCAGTTGTGTTTGACCAGGCCAACCCAGCCGCCGCACCGGCCAGCCCGCCCCCGGCGAGGGTGGCGCCGCCCCCGAGCAGGAGGCGGCGCCGGCTCAGTGGAGGCTGAGTCACTCCTGAGCGCCTTCCATGTCCATCTCGTCGCCCATCTCGTCGGTGGCGTCCTCGCTGGGCTCACCCATCTCCATGCCGCCGTCCTCGTCGTACTTCTCCTCGCCGGCGGTGGTCTCCTTGGCCAGCGCGGTGAACTCCTCGGTGGATCCGTCGCCCAGGGTCAGACGCACCGTGACCTCGTCACCGGCCTCGATCGGCTCGGTCAGGTTCAGCACCATCAGGTGGTCGCCGCCGGGCGCCAGTTCGTGCTCACCCCCGGCCGGGATGCTGAAGCCGCCGGCCTTCTCCTGCATGACCATCGCGCCGTCCTTCATCACCATCTCGTGCAGTTCGGTGGTGTCGGAGGCGGAGGTCTTGGCCGACTCGACCACCACGTCGGCGTCGCCGTCGTTGGTGAGCGTGCCGAAGACCGCGGTCATCCCGGCCTTGGTGTCGGCCGTCTTCACCCACGGGTCCTCGATGGTCAGGCTGTCGGCGCCGGTGGCCGCGGCCTGACCGCCGACCACCTTCACGTCCTCGGCGGTGTCGGCCTCGGAGTCGCCGCCGCAGGCGGACAGGGCGGCGACCGCGGCCAGGGCGGTGGCGGCGAGGGCGAGACGGCTTGAGCGGTGGGTGTTTGCGCGCATGGTGATGGAACTCCTCGAAAGATTCTGATGGTCCGGCAGCGCCGAAGGGCTGTTTGAGGACGGGTGGACGCACCGGTGCTGGGCAGGCGTGGGTGTTCGTTCGGCTCGCCGAGCGGGGGCGTCGATGCAGATCTGTCTGCGCTCAGCCCGATGCGTTGAATGCGCGGGTCGCGCACTGAGCTCGGGTGCTGACGGGCAGAGACTTCCGGCCCCGGGGCCGGACACGGATCACGTTGTGATCAGGCGAAAATCGCGATGCGGCGGGGTGGGCCGCGCCGCCCGACAGCTCCGGCGAGAGGATCGGGGGAAAGTGGAAGGGCCCGGCGCGCGACGGCGCGGCGCGGGCGAGAAGTGGCCGGGAAGGGGCGGAATCGGCCGGGCAGCTTCCGCAGGATCCACGAAAGCATGCGCCACAGCGCGTTCTCGCCGCGGCTGAGCAGCAGGCCGAGCATGCCGGCGGCGGCCAGGTGGGCCAGCGTCATCAGCGGCGAGCTCGTGCCCATCTCGGCCATCGTCATCGGGCCGCCGTGGCAGACCATGCTGCTCGGTTCACCCGGATGGCCCAGGTGGGCGGACATCTGGGCGCAGGTGGCAGCGGTGCCCGAGAACACGCCGAACAGCCAGTGCAGGGCGGCCTGGACAGCGATCATGGTGCCGCCCACCGGCACAGCGCCGCGCAGCCGGCCCGCGGCCACGGCGGCCGGCGGGGCCAGCAGCAGGCCGAGCGTCAGCAGCAGGAACGGCGCCGGGGCAGCCCCACCGGCGAGCACGTGAGCGGCGGCGGCGAGGGAAACCGCGCAGGCCGAGAACACCCCGGCGCGAAGCACGCGGAGTTTGCCCTGAACGAGCTGAAGCTCGGCAGCCCGCGCACTCACCCGGCCAGGATAACGGTGTTCATCCGGTGCCCTCCCGGCCGCCCGGCGAAAACCGCCTCAAGACGCCTCTGCGGCAAGGATGTCGGTGGCCGCGTGCGGCAGCTGCACACCCTCCACGAGGATCGCCGAACCGGTGCTGTTCCGGAGCCGCAACGGCAGGATGGCCTGGTAGGCAGGCGAGTCGTACCAGCCCTGGGCCGAGGCGAGGTCGGGGAACGAGATCACGACAGCGGCGCCGGGCCACTCCCCTTCGAGCACGTGGGTCTGAGCCCCGTGCACCAGGAACTGGCCGCCGAACGGTTCCAGCGTGGCGTCGATGCGCTGCAGGTACTCGACGACCTCGTGGTTCAGGTCGACGGTGGGAAAGTGGGCGATGGCGTAAGCAGTCATGGCCCGACGCTAGATCGCGCTGCCGGTGATGGCGATGACCTCTCAGGTCATGCGGCCGGACCGCGACACGCCCGGCCCAGAAATTTTTACCCGCGGCCGGTCTGGAATGCCCGGCATGAATTGCGCACGCCTCATGTCCCGGAATTATCAGAGGAGCTCTGGCCTGGGATGACTACCAGTTCAGTAGACTAAGGTAATGCTTTCCTCTCCGACCTGAGGAAAGCATTACCTTACAATTCCTGAATTGCGCGGCCGGGAATTACCTGGTGATCTGTGCGGCAGAGCCAGTAGCGAATTCACGTCCAGGAATGAGGTTCCGCCATGACCACGATGCCCGCGGTGAGTGAGTGCTCGGTCGACGGCTGCGGCTACAACCACGACGGTTGCCACGCCTTCGCCATCACGGTGGCCGGCAACAACGGCAGTGCCGACTGCGGCACCTTCATCCCGCTGGCCCGCAAGGGCGGCCTGGACAAGGTCGTCGCCCAGGTGGGGGCCTGCCAGCGCACCGACTGCACGTTCAACAAGGACCTGGAGTGCTCGGCCAGCGATGTGCGGGTCGGCGCGGGCTCGGGCAGCGCGGGGGCCAACTGCCTCACGTACCAGCCGGCCTGATCCACCGAACGGCCCGCTCCGGCGGGCGGCCCTTGGGGTGACCTGCGCGACGGCGCACGGGTCACCCCAAGTTTGGTTTTGGGGGTGGCGTCACGGCTGGCGGCAGCCATGACGTCAAGGCTCTGGACTTTGACGCCACAGTGACGTCACTATGGTGCGCATGGATGTCACCGCTTATGGCGCCCGCCTCCACCGGGACCTGTACGCCGCTGGTCAGGTGGGTGGCGACGAGGCTCTGGCCATCGCCGAGAAGATGGCCCACGTCCTCGATCCGTCGATCCGTCTGGTGCTGTTGGATGCACTGGTCGAGGCGGCGGGCGAGATCACCGACAACCTGCCGTCCGGGTCGGTCGAGGTGCGCCTGCTGGGCCGGGAGGTCCAGTTCGCAGTCACTGCACCGACCACCGCGCCGGCTGAGCCGGTCCAAGCGGCCCCGGCCAGTTCGGAAGAGCCGGAGGACGACGGGGGCACCGCGCGCCTGAGTCTCCGGCTTCCGGAGCGGCTCAAGGGCCGGGTCGAGGAGGCTGCCGGGGCCGCGGGTCTCTCGGTCAACGCCTGGCTCGTTCGCTCGATCGGCCAGGTGCTCGACGGGCCGAACCTTCCCCCGCCGCCGGTTCCTCCGGCCCCGCCCGCCGCGCCGTCGTACCTGCCGCAGTCCGGCCCGGCGCAGCGCATCACCGGCTGGGTGCGGTGAGCGCGGCCATGCCTACGTTCGACACTCCTGAGCCCATCCACGCCCTGGTCGACGTGGGCGGAGCCAACGTCACGGTGACCGGGGTGGCCCGCGGCCGGACCACCACGGTCGAGATCGTGCCGCACAGCTCCTCCCGCGCGGCCGACGTTCAGCAGGCCGAGCGGATCACCGTCGAACTCGTCGGTGCCCGGCTGACCCTGCGTACGCCGCGCACCACCAAGTCCCGCCTGCGCAACCTTTTCGGCGGCAGCGAGCGGGTGGACATCAAGATCACCCTGCCCGCGGCGTCCCGCCTCGAGGTGCGGGGCTGGGGCGACGTGCGCACCAACGGTGAGCTCGGCAGCGTGGACATCGACACCGGTATGGGCGAGGTCGTCATGGAGCAGACCGCGGACGTGCGGGCCCGTTCCGGCATGGGCGACGTCCGTCTGGAGCTCGCCACCGGCCCGGCCGAGCTGAACAGCTCGATGGGCTCGATCACGGTCGGGCGCACCGAGGCGGCGGCCACGGTGAAGACCTCGCTCGGTGACATCCGGGTCGAGCAGGGCGGGGGCGAACTGCGCCTGTCCTCCTCGACCGGCAACGTGCGGGTGCAGCGGGCCCTGGCCGGAGTGGTGGCCAGCACCCCGGCAGGAGACATCCTGCTGAACTCGGTCTGCAGCGGGCAGATCGAGGCGAAGACCAGCTACGGGCAACTGGAGATCGGCATCGCCCACGGCAGTGCCGCCTGGCTCGACGTGCACACCCGGCACGGCAGCGTGCGGAGTTCTCTCGAGGCGGCGGACGGGCCCGGCGGGTCCGAACTGACCGTCCAGGTACGCGCCTCGGTCAACTACGGCGACATCGTGCTGCGGCGGGCCTGACCGAAAACCTCACCAGGGAGCGCATCATGGCACAGACCGACGTTCCACCCGCATCGCCGGACCTCACCCGCGAACTCGCGATCGACGTCCGAGGTCTGCGCAAGTCTTTCGGTGACCGCACCGTTCTGGACGGGATCGACCTGGCCGTGGGCAGGGGCACGGTGTTCGCTCTGCTGGGCCCGAACGGCGCCGGAAAGACCACCATCGTGAACATTCTGGCCACTCTGCTGGCGCCGGACGCCGGGGTGGTGCGGATCGCCGGTCACGACCTGGCCACCCAGCCCGCCCGGGTGCGCTCGGCGATCGGCCTGACCGGGCAGTTCGCCGCGATCGACGACCTGCTCACCGGCGCCGAGAACCTTACGCTGATGGGGAAGTTGCACCATCTCGACCGGGCCGAGAACGAGCGCCGGACCCGGACGCTGCTCGGTCAGTTCGGCCTGACCGACGTGGCGCACAAGCTGCCCACGACCTATTCCGGCGGGATGCGGCGCAAGCTCGACCTCGCGATGGGGCTGATGGGGCGGCCCCACGTGGTCTTCCTCGACGAACCCACCACCGGCCTGGATCCCCGCAGCCGACGCGAGATGTGGGACGTGGTGCGCGAACTGGTGGCCGACGGCGTCACGGTCCTGCTCACCACCCAGTACCTGGAAGAGGCCGACCAGCTCGCCGACCGGATCGCTCTGCTGGACGGCGGGAAGATCGTGGCGGAGGGGACCGAGGCAGAGCTGAAACGGCTCGTCCCCGGGGGCCGGATCACCCTGCGCTTCGCCGACCAGGTCGCCCTGGCCCGCGCCGAGAGTCTGCTCAGTACCGCAAAGGTGAGTCCCGCCGACCTGAGCCTCGACGTGATGGGGCCCGCAAACGTCCCCAGTTTGCGGGATCTGCTCAATCAGCTCGAGGCCCAGCAGGTCGCGGTGGACGACATCGTGCTGCACACGCCCGATCTCGACGACGTCTTCCTGGCCCTGACCGGCCAGCCGGCCACCACGTCCCGGAACCCGGAGGCAGTTCGATGAGTACGGTCTTTCCGATGACGGGCACGGCCCATCCTGAGCCACTGCGTGACTCCATCACCATGCTGAGCCGCCAGATCCGGCGGCTGCGGCGGTATCCCGAGCTGACCGTCATCGTCGTGGCGATCCCGCTGGTGTTCTACCTGCTGTTCGTCTTCGTGCTGGGCGACACGCTCGGAGCCGGCCTCACCGCGGGGGCGGGGCCGGCCGGTGGTGACCGCAGTGACTACGCCAACTACGTGATGCCCGCGATCCTGGTGATGACGGTGGGGTCGGTGGCCACCGGCACCTCGACCACCGTGGCGATGGACATGACCACCGGCATCATCGCCCGGTTCCGCTCGATGTCGATCTCGCCCGGATCGGTGCTGACCGGGCACGCCCTCGGTGCGGTCGTGCAGAACCTGATCTCACTGGTCATCGTCTTCGCAGTCGGTCTCGCCGCCGGATTCCGGCCGCAGGCCGGGCTGTTGGACTGGCTCGGGGTGGCCGCTCTGCTCACCGGGATGTCGCTGGCGGTCGCCTGGATCTCGGTGGCCGGCGGTCTGCTGGCCCGCTCGGTGGAGACCGCCAGCAACTACGGCCTGCCGCTGGTGATCCTGCCGTTCCTGGGCAGCGGGTTCGTGCCGACCAACTCGATGCCTTCCGGGCTGGCCTGGTTCGCCGAGTACCAGCCGTTCACGCCGATCATGGACACGCTGCGCTCGCTGCTGCTCGGCGGCGAACTGGAAACCGGAACCGCCTGGGTGGCGGCCGGATGGTGTGTCGGCCTGACCGTGCTGGCCTACCTCTACTCCCGGCGCCTCTACGGGCGGCCTCGCAAGGTCTGAACCGACGGATTTACCGCCCGCCGAGCGCAGGAGGAACTCCCTACGACGTTCGGCCGACCTGCTTTCCGCTCTCGTCGCCGACGACGTTCTGTAAACGCCACCGCCCCGTGTCCTGATCCTTGGCTGCTTCGTCGCGCCGGTCGGGATGCGGGGTTCGGCGCGTTTGCCCGATGTGGTTGGGAAGCTCTTGCCACATTTGTCGGTGAACGGAATCCCTTGTGCTCCACCGCCTTACCGGCCGACCCGAGGATGGGGGACAAGAGGTGGCAGGGGCTGATGTGACGGCTACGTAGTGGTGTCCATGAGCCCGACCCGGGTGCGCCGACAAGGCTAAACCGACTACTCTCCACACTCGGAAGAACACGATCCGTGGCGAGGTCGGGTCGAGCGATGACGGGAAGGAGGGGGCATGACGCTCCTGCACGGCAGTGGCGCCAAGGGCGGCGGTGGGCGGCGCGGCGATCGGCAGCGCCCGTCGGACCGCGATGCCGGCCCCATCCTGCGCTCGCTCCTACCCCGTTCGACAGATGACGGGGGTCGGCCCGAACGGAACGGTTCGTTCGCCGAGGGGGAAGAACCGATTGAAGACGTCCGTGGGCCTGGTGCGGGGGTCGGTGCCCCTTCCGGGGGCGCGCCGGCCGATACGGCGACCCCGGCTCAAGAGGACGCCACCTGGGGCGACGTGGTGAACGGTCGTTCTGCGGGGCGCTCGCCCCGTCCGGCGCCCCGGCTGCAGATGGGGCGCAACCAGCGAGACCTTTCCGCCTGGGTGGGGCAGCGTCCGTCGGGGGTAGAGCGTCAGTCGGGTTGGCCGGGGCAGCCGGCACCTGCCAGTCAGACGGGGTGGCTGGGAGCAGCCCGACCGGAGACGCCGCGACTGTCGAGTGCCCAGCCGGTCGCTACTGAACAGACAGCTTTCGAGGGTGCGGCTTCTCCGGCCGGCACCGTTGCCGCAGCGCAACAGCCCGTGGACGACACCGCGGGGGACGAGCAGAGCGGGAGGCCGGGGGCGAAGTCCGCCCCGGTTCCCGGAGGGGACGGGGGCCCGGTGTCCCAGGAGAATTCCGCGTGGTGGGCTCCGCAGGTCGGCCGGTCACGCAATGACCAGACCGGCGAAGAGAGCGTGGCGGAGGTTCACGGCATGGCCGACCCCGAGCTGGTTGCGCCGGGCGGGACGGATGACGCTGGAGTGCGGGTCACGCCGGACCTGACCGTCGGGTATGCGGAGTCGTACGTGGATTCTCAGGCCGACCTCGGGCCCGTTGCGGGTGCGCTCGGCAGCGTTTCCGAGGTGCCGCTGACGCGGCCGATCGCTACGGCAGGGCTTGCGTCGGAGGGTGACATCGAGACCCCGGTGGTAGACGTCGTCCGCGATCCCGCGGCTGTCGAGGGCGCAACGGCTTCCGGGGCGATCGAGGTCGCCCTTCCGGTGGTCGAGGAAGCAGTCACCCTGGACTCGGCCCTGCACCGGATCGCCGACTCCGGGCCGGACGCCGCCGACGTTCTCGCCGAGCTGGTGCGTGACGCCGGCCTGCTGATGGACGCGCCGACCCGGATCGCCTCGGTGGTGGACGACCAGCTGGTGTGGACGGCCTCCTACGGTGACGACAACGTCGAGCTGGGTACCGAGGTGCTGCTGGAGAACACCGCGTGCGGCGCCGCCTGGGGCACCGCACTGATCCAGCACGTGGCCTCGCCCGAGCTCGAGGTCAGCACCGAGAGCATCCCCCTGGCCGGTAGCTCGGCCGACCTGACCACCGAGTGCTGCGGTTCGGCGGCCGCCGTGCTGGCCGTGCCGCTGCTGCGCGCAGCTCCGGCCGCCACCGGGCGGCACGCGAGCATCACCCGCGAGGTGCTGGCCGTGCTGGCCTTCACCGCTGACCGGCCGGGCTGGTTCACCGACGCCGACATCGAGGCGACGGCCGACCTGGCCGAGGTTGCGGGCGAGCGGATCGCGATGCTCGAAGAGGGCGATACTGAGCCGGTTTCCCGGGGGCGCGGGCGTGCACTGGTGCCGGGTGAGGTCGTGCAGACGGTGGCCGCGCCGGAAGACGAGCGCGCGCAGGTGATCACGGTGGCCGGGACGGCGTCTGCTGCGTCCCCGGCCGAGCCGGTGGTTGAGGCTGCGCAGCCCTGGGCGAGTACTGCGGAGACGGTCGGGCGTCCGTTGTCGAATGCGTCGCTGTGGTCGCTCGGCTCGGGGCAATCGGGTCCGGCCTTCGACGACTGGTTCACGCCGAACATCCCGGCCCTGCCGCTCGAGGAGTCGGCCGAGGTCTCTTACGACCCGCAGAACCCGGCTGCCTCGGCGGTCTTCGGGGCTCTGGCGGCGGCCGAGCCGATGCTTCCGTCCGGTCCGAGCGTGCCCCTGCACTCCGGCCCGACCGAGAAGAACCAGCACGACCCGTTCGGCTTGTTCACCCCGAAGCAGCGCGCACACCAGACCGAGTCCCAGCCCTCGAGCCCGGCCGAGAAGGCGTTCGACTGGGCCGCCGAGGAGTCGCTGGACGAGGCCCTGAGCCCGGACGAGGACTTCGAGGACGAGTCCGCGGCGGCCTCGGCTGCCCCGGCCGCTCCGGTGGCCACGCTCGGCGAGCCGGTGTTCGGGGCTTCGGGCCCTGGTGCGCCGAGTGCCGAGCCGAGCGCTGAGCTGAGTGCCGAGCCGAGTGCTGAGCTGGGCGCGGGCCGGATGGGGGAGCGACGGGCCCGCCGGGAGCGGGACCGTGCCGCGAGGTTGGCCGAAGAGGCCGCGTTGGCCGAAGAGGCTGCGCTTGCTCAGGCCGCGTTGGCTGAAAAGGCAGCCCTGGGGCAGGGGGCTGCGCTGGGGCAGGAGGCCGCTCTGGCTCAGCCGGCTGGGCGGGGCGAAAGGTCTGCGCTGCCCGGCGAGGCTGCGGCTGGAAAGGTCGCGCCGGTTGGCGAGGTCGCGATGGCTGATCAGGCCTCGTGGGTTGAAGAGCGAGTGTCGGCCGAAGAGGCTGAGCGGGTGTGGTCGGCTGATGAGGCTGCGTGGGCTTGGGGGGTCGCGCCGGCCGGCGCGGCTGCGGCTGGAAAGGTCACGCCGGTTGGTGAGGTCGCGATGGCTGATGAGGCTTCGCGGGCTGACGAGCGAGTGTTGGCCGAAGAGGCTGAGCGGGTGTGGCCCGCTGATGAGGCGGCGCGGGCTTGGGAGGTTGCGCCGGCTGGCGAGGCCGCGTTGGCTGGAGAGGCCGCGTTGGCTGGAGAGGCCGCGTTGGCTGGAGAGGCCGCGCTGGCTGGAGAGGCTGCGCTGGCCCAGGAACGAGTGTCGGCCAGTGAGGTCGCGGCCGCCCGCGATGTGATGATCGCGCGCCTGCCGCACCGGAAAACGCATGCCGTGGCCGCCGGCGACGCGGTCGGCGACGTGGCGCCTCAGGAGGCCACCGATCAGGCGGAGCAGGTGTCGTCGGCTGATGAGGCGGGGTTTGCCGGGCGGTCGGCGTGGCTGGAAGAGCAGGCGCTGGCTCGAGGAGTGGCGCTGCCCGAGGAAGCCCGGCGAGTCGCGCAGGTCGGCCTGAGCGGAGATGAGCGGCGCGCTGCCGAGGCGGCGGCGACTGCAGATGCTCTGCGGGCTGGGCTGGCTGAGCTGACTGGAGATGAGCGCCGGGCTGCGGCCGTGACGTCCGCCGAGGAACGTCTTGGTTCGGAGAGGGCGGCTCTGACGGAGCCGTCGTGGCAGGCCGAAGAGGCGTGGCGGGCCGAAGGGCCGACGGCGACTGCGGATGCCGTACAGGCTGGGCTGACCCGAGAAGAGCGACTGGCTGCAGCGGCGACGTCGGCCGAAGGACCTGTTGATTCGCAGGGGGCGGCTCTGGCGGAACCGTCGTGGCAGGCCGAAGAGGCTTGGCCGGCCGAAGAAGCGGCGAATGCGGATGCCGTGCGGGCTGGTTTGTCCGGGCTGACCGGGGAAGCCCGATCGGCGGTAGCGGCGATGTCGGCCGACGAAGCCGCTGGTTCGGAGCAGGCGGCTCGGCTGGAGCAGGCATGGCAGGCCGAAGGGGCAGCGGATGCCTCGCGGGCTGGTCTGTCTGGGCTGACCGGAGAAGCTCGACCGGCGGTAGCGGCTATGTCGGCCGAAGAACTCGTTGGTTCGGAGCAGGTGTGGCAGGCCGAAGGGGCAGCGCCCGCAGGACCGTCAGCGCTGGTCGAGGAGCAGATGCCGGTCACAGCGGCAGAGTCGGCCGACGAAGCTGCGTCGGCCTGGGAGCCGGAGCTGGTGGAAGAGCTGGGCCAGGTCGGTGCTGTGGACGAGGCCGTCGATGCTGCGGTGGATGTCGCGGCGGTCGAAGAGGTTGAGCCGCGACCCCGGCGTGGCCGGACGAGCGAACCTGTGGTCATGCGCGCGGCGGACGTAGCCGCGATGGCTGGGCGGGGTCAGCGGCGGCAGTCGGCAGACGAAACGGCGGCCAGAGCAGCAGAACCGGCCGCGGCCATCGAGCTCCCGGTCGAGGAGAACGACGAGATCTGGGTGCGGGAGAAGGTTCTCGACCTGGACACCGTCGCGCCCGCACCCATGTCTGCGCCAATGCCCGCGCCTCTGCCCGCCCCGACCACCATGCACGCCCGCCTTGCCGAACTCCGCGAGGCCCCACGCGTCGTCAATCGTTCTCAGCCCAACCCGCCGCCCGAGACCGGACTCGGCCTGCTCACCCCGCCCACGGGCAGTGGCCTGGCCGGCTCCGGGGCAACCCTTTTCGCCGGCGGTAGCCAGCCCGAAACCGCACGCATGCCGGGCCCGCGTAGTCGCCGCGAGCGTCCATCATCGGGATCTGCTCTGCCCAGCTCGATGCCGTCAGCCGACAGCATGGGCCTGTGGCAGTGGGACGCCGGAACCGGCGCTGTCACCTGGTCCTCGCCGGTCGCCCGGCTGCTCGGGCTGCCTGCCGACGCCGAGCTCGACCTCTCCTCCGTGCGTGAGGTTCTGGCCGGCGCCGATCGGGGTCGCTTCGATGTCGCGGTCCAGGCCGTGCTCAGCGGGCGGGGGGTGGCCGGTGCTCTGCGGTTGCGCACCCGCGACGGTCAGGCCAAGCATGCCTACGCCTGGAGCGAGGTGCGTCGGGACGATTCCGGCGACCTTCTCGGGGCCTGGGGCGGGGTCGTCGACATCACCGCCTTCGAGCGGGACGCCGACTCGCTGCGCTCCGGCCTGGCCGGACTACGTGCCGCGCAGGAACTTGCGGGGTTGGCTACCTGGGAGTGGCGGCCGCAGAGCCAGGAACTCACCTGGTCGGACGAGATGTACCGGCTCGTCGGGGTTTCCGCCGAGACCTTCGAGCCCGACCTGGCCCGCTGGCACGCCTTCGTGCACCCGGACGACCTGGCCCGGGCCCGGCAGGTCGACGTGGACCTCGACCCGGACAACGGTGACGAGGCCTGGGTCGAGACCTTCCGGCTGATCGGCACCGGCGGCGAGATCCGGCACGTCCAGTCGTGGGCCACCCCGGGCCGGGCCCCCGACGGCAGCATCACCGCCGTCTACGGCGCCACCATCGACGTCACCCGGCAGGTCCGGGACCGGATGGAGCTGGAGCGGATCTCCGCCACCGACCCGGTCACCGGGCTGGGCAACCGGTCCGCCTACGAGCGCCGGGTGCAGTCGCTGCTACGCACCAGCCCGACCCCGGGCACCGAGGAGAACGCGCTCAGCGTGCTGCTTCTCGACCTCGACCGGTTCAAGGTGATCAACGACAGCCTGGGCCACGAGACCGGAGACCGGCTGCTCATCGAGGTGGCCCGGCGCCTGGTCGCGGTGGTGCCGGACGGTTCGCTGATCGCCCGGATGAGCGGGGACGAGTTCACCGTGCTGGCCCCCGCCGGGATGTCCCAGGCCGACGTGAGCGGCCTGGCCCAGACCATGCTCGAGGCGTTGCGGGCCCCGTACGTGCTGCCCGAGTCCGGCGAGGTGCTGATCTGCCCGGGCAGCGTCGGCGTGGCCAGCAACCGCGGCCGGCCCGGTTCGACCGGCGCCGACCTGCTGCGGGAGGCCGACGTGGCCCTGCACCGGGCCAAGGACGCCGGACGGGACGGCTACGCGGTCTTCGACGAGCAGTTGCGCGAGGCCACCCGGGAACGGCGGCGGGCCGAGCAGCGGCTGCGGCTGGCCCTGGCCGACGACCGGCTGATGCTGGAGTACCAGCCGATCATCGACCTGGCCACCAACCGGATCGTCGGGGCCGAGGCCCTGGTCCGGCTGCAGGACCCGCAGGGCGGTGAGCACCTCGTGGCCCCCGGCCGATTCCTGGAGATCGCCGAGCGCACCGGCCTGATCGTGGACGTCGACACCTGGGTGATCAACACGGTGATCGAGCAGTTGCGCGACTGGACCGAGAACCCCGAGCGGCTGCGCGCGGCCGACGCCCGGGTGGCCGACCCCTCCGGTCGTGGCCCGGTGCTGACTCCGTGGCTGGCGATCAACCTGTCGGCCCGCTCCACCGAGCACCCCGGCCTGGCCTTCCACCTGATCGACGCGGTGCGCCGGGGCGACTTCGGCCCGGAGAAGCTGAAGGTGGAGCTGACCGAGCAGGCCTTCGTCGACGTCGACCCGGCGGTGGAGAGCGCCCTGCGTCAGCTGATCTCGGCCGGGATCGGGGTCGGTATCGACGACTTCGGCTCGGGCCACTCGGCGCTGTCGAACCTGCAGAGCTACAGCTTCGACTTCATGAAGATCGACCGCTCGTTCGTGGCCCCGGTGGGCGAGGACTCCAGGGCCGACGCCGTGGTGACCGCGATCGTCGACCTGGCCCACGCGCACGGGATGCGGGTGGTCGCCGAGGGTGTGGAGTCGGGCCGCCAGGCCCGGCGGCTGCGGGAGATCGGCTGCGACTACGCCCAGGGGTACCATTTCGGCAGGCCCGGGGAGGCCGCCCGGATCATCCGTGGATAGTCGCATCACCCTGCGGCCCGCCGGACGCTCCCATACCCTGTTCACCTGGGCAATTGACGCGTAGCGCCTGCCCCTGACAGTGACGGGTGACGTGGCCGGCGGGAGGTGTCGAGCGCGATGTCGTGGTCGGCCTGGCTCGTGGTCGCGCTCGTCGCCGGAGGCGTCGGCTACCTCTCGCTGGCCGGGTTCGTCTGGGCCAACCGGCAGGGGGTGGGCAGCCGCCCGCTGATCGCCATGCTGCTCGCGGTCAAGGTCTGGTCGGTCTGCTACGCGCTCGAACTGAGCAGCACCGACGTCGACGTGGCGATGTTCTGGTCGGCCCTGAAGTACCTGGGTGTGGTGGCGTTGCCGCCCGCGCTGTGGAGTTTCGTCTTCGCCTACACCGGCCGCGGCCGAATGTCCCGAAGATCCGTCGCACTGCTGGCGGTGCATCCCGTGGTGGTGATGACGCTGCTGGCGGTGCCGCAGACCCGGGGGCTGATCCAGGACTACTCGGTCACCGACCAGGTGCTGCTGGCCCAGACCCCGCGGCCCGGCCCGCTGTTCTGGCCGCACGCCGCCTACGTGTACGTGCTCATGCTCGGCGCCGACCTGGTGCTGCTGTCCCGGCTGGCCCGGATCGCCCCGCCCTACCGCCGCCAGGGCGCCCTGCTGATCGCCGCCTCCCTGCTGCCCTGTGTGGGCAATCTGCTGTGGAACGCCACCTTTGCCGACGAGGGCATGGTCGACCCCACTCCGTTCCTGTTCGGGATCACCGCGGTGGTGCTGGTCTGGGGCTTCTTCCGGCTGCGCCTGCTCGACCTCACGCCGGTGGCCCGCGGCATCGTGATCGAGCAGATGGCCGACGGGGTGCTGGTGCTGGACGTGTACGGCCGGGTGGTCGACGTGAACGCGGCGGCGGCCTCGATCATCAGCTACCCGCGCCGGGTGATGATCGGCCGCTACGTGGTCGACGTGGTGCCCGGTCTGGCCCCGGTGCTGGAGAAACAGGAGGTCGGGTCGTCGGTGGACACCGTCGAGGACGAGGTCCTGATCTACCCGATGCCCGAGTTCGACCAGGTGAACGAGGCGCTCACCGGTTTCTGGGGCGGCCTGTTCACCCGGCCCGAGCTGGAACTGTCCGAGCTGCCGCAGACCGGTAAGGGCCTGACCAACGGGCCGCTGCGGGTGGCCGCCCTGGAGCGGCCCTTCTCCCCGGCCGTGCACCGGCAGATCGACCTGAGAGACAACCGGGTGGCGGCGGACCCTTCCGCGCTCCCGGGACCCACCGGACAGGACCGGTCCCGGGAGCATTCCGGCGAGCAGCTCGTGCTGGGGCCGCCACGTGACGTAGCTGTCTCGATGACCTGGGTGACCGATCCGGTGGGCCGGCAGATCGCCCGGCTGGTCGTCCTGCGCGACGTGACCGAGCGCAATCGCACCGAGAAGAAGCTGCGTGAGCTGCTCAACGAGCAGACCCGGCTCTCCGAGACGCTGCGCCAGAGCCTGCGCCCGGCCTCCCTGCCGCAGCTGCCCGGCCTGCGCTTCGCCGCCCGCTCGGTGCCCTCGGCCCGGGGCGAGGGAGTCGGCGGCGACTTCTACGACGTGCACCCGGCGGGCAGCGGCGAGTCCGCGTTCGTCCTCGGCGACGTCTCCGGCAAGGGGGTGCACGCCGCCGTGGTCACCTCGATGGCCCGCTACACCGTGCGCACTCTCAGCGCCCAGGGCTGGACCCCGAGCGAGGTGCTGCGTCAGCTCAACCGGGCCCTGCAGACCCCGGACGACCTGGAGCGCTTCTGCACCGTGGTCTACGGCCTGGTCAGCGACCCGGGCCCGGACGCCTCCGGTGGGAACCGGCTCCGGGTCACTCTCACCCTGGGCGGTCACCCGCCGCCGCTGCTGCGCCGCCACCACGACGGTTCGGTGCACGCGGTCGGCCGTCCTGGCACCGCGCTCGGCCTGCTGCCCCACGTGGAGGTCCACGAGGTGGTGGTCGAGCTGGCGCCCGGAGACGTCCTGCTCGCCTACACCGACGGAGTCACCGAGGCCCGGGCCGGGGACGAGCAGTTCGGGGAGAAGCGGCTGGCCGAGGTGCTGGCCGCGGTGCCGCATGCAGTGGGCGAGGACTGGCCCTCGGCCCACTGGCGGCGGGAGCACCCCGAGTACGAGCGCGACCCCTGGATCGACCACGCCGAGCTGACCGCCCTGCCGCACCCGGCCACCCAGCTGGCCGACGCGGTGGCCGACGCGGTGCTGGAGGCGGTGCGGGCGTTCTCCCCCGAACGTGACGACGTGGCCCTGCTCGTCCTCGCCGTCGCCTAGGTGACTGGGCCCGACCCGAGAAGGTGGGCCGGGTCGTCCTCTGGTTCGAAGGGGTCTTCGGGGGGTTCGGCGGGCAGCAGCACCGAGAAGCAGGTGTGCCCCGGGTGGCTGGTCACCGAGACCTCGCCGCCGTGGGCGGTGACCACGGCCGAGACGATGGACAGGCCCAGGCCGGTGCTGCCGGCCGTGCGGGAGCGGGAGTTGTCGCCGCGGGCGAAGCGTTCGAACACCTCCGGCAGCAGGTCGGGGGCGATGCCCGGGCCGTCGTCGGTGACCGTGAGCAGAGCCTGGGGGGAACCGTTCCGATCGGTCAGCAGGCGTAGCGCGGCCTCGACGGTGGTACCCGGCGGGGTGTGCACGCGGGCGTTGCCGAGCAGGTTCACCACCACCTGGTGCAGTTGCGGTTCGTCGCCGTCGACCACCACCGGCACCTCCGGCAGGTTCAGCCGCCAGCGGTGCTCCGGGCCGGCCGCCTGCGCGTCGCTGATCGCGTTCACCAGCAGGTCGGTCAGGTCGACCGGGTCGTGGGCGATCGGGCGGCCGCCGTCCAGGCGGGCCAGCATCAGCAGTTCCTCGACCAGGCCGCTCATCCGGATCGCCTCCGACTCCACCCGGCTCAGCGCGTGCGCCACCTCGGGCGGGATCTCGGCCCGGGAGCGGCGGGTGAGTTCGGCGTAGCCGCGGATCGAGGCCAACGGGGTGCGTAGCTCGTGGCTGGCGTCGGCCACGAACCGGCGCATCCGGGCCTCGGAGGCGTTGCGGGCCTGCAGGGCGCCGTCGACGTGCCCGAGCAGGGTGTTCAGGGCGGCGCCGACCTGCCCGACCTCGGTGGCCGGGTCGGTGTCCTGCGCGGGCACCCGGACCGGCAGATCGGTCTCGCCCTGGTGCAGGGGCAGTTCGGTGACGCCCGAGGCGACCTGGGCGACCCGGTTCAGCGGGCGCAGGGTGCGGCGCACGATCACACCGCCGAGCACGCCGACGGTGAGCAGGCCGAGCACGCTGACCGCGGTGACCACCCCGGTGAGCCGCCAGAGCACGGCCTGCACCGATCTCAGCGGCAGGCCGGTGACCAGGACGACCTGCTCGCCGTCGGGCCCCTGGGTGGTCTGCGCGAGGACCCGGTAGCGGCCGAGGTCGCCGCCGAGGTCGACGGTGTGCGGGCGGCGGTCGGCCGGGACCGCGACGATCACGCTCTTCTGCTGTGCGGTGAGGGCGGTGCCGCTGCCGGTGGAGCCCAGCACGGCGGCGCGGACCACGCTGCCGCTGGTGCTGATCTCTGCGCCCAGAGTGTCCTCGCCCTGGCCCGGCGCGTTCAGGAAGGCCGGGCCGGGGAAGTTCCGGCGCCGGGAGTCGCTGGAAAGCATCGCCGGCACGCCGTCGGACTCGAAGAAGGACCGGCCGGGCGGGCGGTCGGCCGCCTCCCGGGAGCGGCGCACCGCGGAGGTGAGCTGGCTGTCCAGGCGGTCTTCCAGGAACACCCGCAGCGACAGCACGCTGACCAGCCCGATGACGATGCTGATCAGCACGGTCAGGGCGATCGACAGCAGCACCAGGCGCCGGCGCAGGGTGTACTGCCCCCGGCGCGCGCCGGCGCGTCTGGATCTGCGTCTGCTCACCTGAGGGTGGATCGGATCAGGCCGCCGCGGGTTTGAGCACGTAGCCCGCACCCCGCACCGTGTGGATCATCGGGGTCCGGCCCCGGTCGATCTTCTTGCGCAGGTACGAGATGTACAGCTCGACCACGTTCGCCTGACCGCCGAAGTCGTAGTTCCAGACCCGGTCGAGGATCTGGGCCTTGCTCAGCACCCGGCGCGGGTTGCGCATCAGGTACCGCAGCAGCTCGAACTCGGTGGCGGTCAGCTTGACCACCGCACCGTCCCGGGTGACCTCGTGGCTGTCCTCGTCGAGAATCAGGTCTCCGACCGTCAACTGGGCCTCCGGGGGCTGGGCGGCCAGGCTGGTGCGGCGGATCAGCCCGCGCAGCCGGGCGACCACCTCTTCCAGGCTGAACGGCTTGGTCACGTAGTCGTCGCCACCGGCGGTGATGCCGGCGATCCGGTCCTCCACCGAGTCGCGGGCGGTCAGGAAGAGGACCGGGATGTCGCGGTCGTCCTCCCGCAGACGGCGCAGGACACCGAGGCCGTCGATGTCGGGAAGCATGACGTCGAGGACGACGGCGTCGGGGCGCCAGTCGCGGGCCTCCTTGACGGCGGTGTTGCCGTCGGGGGCGGAACGGACCTGCCAGCCCTCGTAGCGCAGGGCCATGGTGAGCAGGTCGGTGAGGGTTCGTTCGTCGTCCACCACCAGCACGCGAACGGGCGCGCCGTTGGGGTGGCGTAGGGGGGCGGTCGTCACAGGGTTCAACCTGACCGCCGAACCTGAACCTCAGCCCGAGCGTCTCTGTGAAAACCCTGTGAACGGGCCCGGCATCTCCGCGTTTGCCCTGATCAGCACGGGCGGCGCCGGTGCATAGCCAATTCAAAGCCGCGCCACAGCGCAGGCGCAGCGGCCTCCGGGACTGTGTGGCGTCCGCTGAACCCCCCGAAGGAGACCGGCGTTGAGAACCAGCTATCGGAGGACCGCGCGGTGACCGACCGTACCCCACGCACCCTCTTGCGCAACCACTGGCTGAACCTGAGCCTGCTGGTGATCCTCGTCGTGATCGTGGTGATCGCGTACCTCACCGTCGGCAAGTCCGACGCCAGCACCGCCACCGCCGCGCGCACCGCGACGGTCAGCACCGGCTCGGTGACCGCGACCGTCAGCGGCTCGGGCAACCTGGCCAGCTCACGCAGCTCCTCGCTCTCCTTCGGGGCCTCCGGCACGGTGACCGCGGTCAAGGTCAAGGTCGGCGACAAGGTCAAGAAGAACCAGATCCTGGCCACCGTGGACACCGCCTCGGCCGAGCGTGAGCTGGCCTCCGCCCGCGCCTCCCTGGCCTCGGCCAAGGCCTCCTCAGAGGAACTCACCGAGGGGCAGAGCAGCGCCGAGAAGGAGGTCGACACGCTGGCCCTGGAGTCCGCGCAGGACAGCGTCGACTCCGCCCAGGACGCGGTGGACGAGGCCAAGGAGCAGCTCGCCGACGACCGGGCCGCCGACGCGCCCAAGGCCACGATCACCAAGGACAAGGAGACGCTGAAGCAGGCGCGCTCCCAGCTCACCTCGGCCAAGTCGCAGCTGGCCCAGCAGAAGGTGCAGGTGGAGTCGAACCAGGAGGGCGCCACCGACGCCGAGATCGCCGAGGCCGAGGTCAAGATCGCCTCGGCCGAGGTCAGTGTGCAGGACGCCGAGGACGCCCTGGCCGACACCAAGCTGCGGGCCCCCTTCGCCGGCACGGTGCTCACCGTCGCCGGGGAGGTCGGCGACAGCGTGAGCGCCGGTTCTTCGAGCTCTTCCACGGACTCCGCCACCTCCGAGACCGCGACCGACAGCGGTAGTGGCACCGAGACGTCCTCAAGCAGTGGCTCTTCCAGCGCCTTCATCACCATGGCGAGCACCAGCACGCTGTCGGTGACGGCCAGCATCGCCGAGGCCGACATCGGCTCGGTGAAGACCGGCCAGGAGGCCGAGATCACCCTCTCGGCCTCCGACGAGACGATGACCGGCACGGTCAGCGAGATCTCGCCGGAGGGCACCACCAGCAGCAACGTGGTGCAGTACGAGGTGACGATCGCGGTCGCCGACCCGATCGACTCGGCCCGCCTGGGGGCCTCGGTGAGCGTGGTGATCACCACCGGCTCGGCCGAGAACGTCCTGGTGCTGCAGTCTTCGGCGATCACCACCACCGGCAGCCGGAGCACGGTGAGCCTGCTCAAGGACGGGGTGGCGACCACCACCGAGGTCGAGGTGGGCCTGGTCGGGTCGAGCACCACCGAGATCAAGAGCGGCCTGGCGGCCGGCGACGAGGTGGAGATCCCCACCACCAGCTCCGAGGACTCCACCAGCACCGGGGTTCCCGGCTTCGGCGGGGGCGGCGGCTTCGGTGGCGGCATGCCCGGTGGTGGCGGGGGCCGGCAGTGACGGTCACCGCGGCGGCCGGAGCAGACTCCCGGACCGGGATCCGGCCGGTCATCGAGGTGCGTTCCCTGCGCAAGACCTACGGGCTGGAAGACACCACGGTGCACGCCCTGGACGGCGTGGACCTGGTGGTCGAGCGCGGTGACTACGTGGCCATCATGGGTGCCTCGGGTTCGGGCAAGTCCACCCTGATGAACATCATCGGCTGCCTCGACGTGCCCTCGGCCGGGCAGTACCTCCTGGACGGCGTGGACACCCGGCGTCTGGACGAGCGGCGCCAGGCGCTGGTGCGAAACCGAAAGATCGGCTTCATCTTCCAGTCGTTCAACTTGATCGCCCGCACCACCGCGCAGGCCAATGTCGAGCTGCCGATGGCCTATTCGGGGGTGAAGGCGGCCGAGCGCCGGGAACGGGCCCAGGCCGCACTGGAACGGGTCGGGCTGGGGGAGCGCCGGGGGCACATTCCCTCGCAGCTCTCCGGCGGGCAGCAGCAGCGCGTGGCCGTGGCCCGGGCGATCGTCACCAACCCGGTGCTGCTGCTGGCCGACGAGCCGACCGGGGCCCTGGACAGCCGCAGCACCGCCGACATCCTCGACCTGTTCGACGAGCTCAGCTTGGCCGGGCGCACCCTGTGCGTGATCACCCACGAGGACGAGGTGGCGGCGCGGGCCAAGCGGGTGATCCGGCTACGGGACGGCCGGGTCGTGATGGACGAGCGGGTCACCGCCATCGACGGCCCGCCGCCGGGAGTTTCGCGATGAGCCGCTTCGCCGAGGCCGGCCGCTTCGCCGTGCGGGGTGTGCTGGGCAACAAGATGCGCTCGGCCCTGACCACACTGGGCATCCTGATCGGGGTGGCCGCCGTGATCATCCTGGTCTCGGTCGGAACCGGTTCTTCGGCAGCGGTTTCCGAGCAGATCTCGTCACTCGGTTCGAACACCCTGACGGTGAGCAGCAGCCAGGGTGGCGGAGGCGGGCGAGGCGGCGGCGGAGGTGGCGGATTCCCGGGCATGGGCGGTGGTGGCGGGGGAACCGTCGACACCGGAACCCAGACCCGGCTGGCCGAACTCACCGTGGACGACGCCGGTTCGCTGCTCGACGACGAACTCGCCCCCGACGTCAAGGCGGTCGCACCGACCGTCGCCGCCAGCTCGGTCACCGCCACCTACACCGGTGCCAGCCACGACGTCTCCACCTTCACCGGAACCACGCCCAGCTACCTGGCGATCAACGACTGGACGGTGGCGCAGGGCTCGGTGTTCTCCGACGCCGACTACACCTCCCGCGAGCGGGTGGCCCTGGTCGGCTCGACCGTGGCCCAAGAACTGGCCGGCGGTGACGGCAGCGATCTGCTGGATCAGACCGTGCAGTTCAACGGGGTCGAGTACAGCGTGGTCGGCATCCTGACCAGCAAGGGCACCAGTGGCAACCAGGACCAGGACGACGTGGTGATCGCTCCGCTGACCGCGGTGCAGGACACGCTGACCGGGTACGGATCGGTGGATTCGATCACGGTGCAGGCCACTTCGGCCGACACCGTGGACGCCGCCCAGGCCGAGATCGAGGACATTCTCAACTCCCGGCACAGAACCACCTCGGCCGACGCCGATTTCAGCGTCTCCAACGCCTCCAGCTTCCTGGAGGCCGCGACCAGCACCACCGACACGCTGACCGTGCTGCTCGGCGCCGTGGCCGCGATCTCGCTGCTGGTCGGCGGGATCGGCGTCATGAACATCATGCTGGTCACGGTGACCGAGCGGACCCGGGAGATCGGGATCCGCAAGGCCATCGGGGCGCAGCGGTTCGACATCGTCAGCCAGTTCCTGATCGAGGCGGTCCTGCTGTCGGTGTTCGGCGGCCTGATGGGCGTGCTGATCGGCGTGGTCGGCAGCCAGTTCACCATCGTCGGGGTGGAACCGGTGATCGAGCCCTACTCGGTCGTGCTCGCCTTCGGCGTCTCGGTGCTGATCGGGCTGTTCTTCGGCCTCTACCCGGCGAACCGGGCCGCCTCGCTGCGCCCGATCGACGCCCTCCGCTACGAGTGAGCCACCCTCCAGTGCCTAAGGATCCGATCGCCGTGAAACCCGCCCACCCCGAGACCGACGCCGCTGCCACCGCCCCGGCCGGGATCGACCTGGCCGCCGTGCAGCCCGACGACCTCGACCTGCTGGCCGAGAACGGCCGCAAGGTGACCAGACTGACGGTCTTCCTGATGGCGGCCGTCCTCGCCGCCCTGGCCTTCGTGGGCGGGGTGGTCGTCCAGAAGCAGTTCGGAACCTCCGGCGGCGCAAGCGCTATGGGTGGTATGCCCAGCGGGATGGCCGGTGGTATGGGTGGCAGTATGCCCGGAGGCGGCTACGGGGGTGGCGGTTTCGGGGGCGCCGCGGCGGGAGGTGCCAATTCCCAACAAAGGACGGGTGGGGGCGCCGAAAGCGCCTCGGCCACTCCGGTTGTGGTCGGGACCGTGACGAAGGTTTCGGGCCGCACCCTCACCGTCAAGAACTTCGCCGGCAAGTCGGTGACCGTCAAGGTCCCGGCCGGCACCACCGTTTCGGACTCTTCCGACTCGGCGCTGAGCGGCCTGGCCAAGGGCGTCTCGGTCTCGGTGGTGGGCGAGAAGGCGTCCGACGGAACCGTGACCGCCACCAGCATCACCGCCAGCTGACCTACTTACTTCCGCACAACCGCAAGGAGTCTGGACATGACCCGATCGCTCACCGCCCTGACCCTGGCCTCGGCCCTGGCCATCACCCTCACCGCCTGCGGCGGCGGTGACTCCGACTCGGCCGGGTCGACCGAGGCCACCAGCACGGCCAGCGCCTCCGCGGCGGCCGGGCCGGGCGGCGGCAACAACGGCCAGTTCCAGCAGATCCAGGAATGCCTGACCGCCGCCGGCATCGAAGTGCCCGACATGGGCGAGCGCCCCACCGACATGCCCACCGACATGCCCAGCAACCGGCCCACGGACATGCCCAGCGGGATGCCCTCGGGTGCGCCCGGCGGCGGTGGAGGCGGCGGGGGGATGGGCCAGATCCTTCAGGACGAGGACGCCCAGGCCGCCCTGAAGGCCTGCGGCCTGGAGGTGCCGACCGGCCGGCCCACCGCGTCGGCCACGGCCAGCAGCTGAACCGGCGCGGGCCCTCGTCCGACCGCCGGAAGAGGGCCCGCGACCGTTCTTAGACCGAGGTGTCGAAGAGCAGCCCGTCCTGGCTCACCGAGGCCACCGTGGTGGCGTTCACTCCCGCCTGCTCGGCCAGGTCGGCCAGGGTGCTGCCGTTCTGCAGGTTCGCCTGCAACGTCTCGGTGTCGGTGTCGAGCAGGGAGCTCAGTGAGTTCAGCGTGTCCTGCTGCTCCTGGGTGAGCGAACCGCTGAGCACCCCGGTGGCGTTGTCCGGATTGGGCGGGGCCGGCTCGGGGGTGCGCTCGTCCCGGCGCTCGCGGAACTGCACGGCCTGCAGGTCGGAGGGGGTGCGGGCGTTCTGGGGGGACAGGCCGGCCGGGTTCAGGGAGCGGCCGGAGGCGGCGTCGTAGTCGGCCCCGGTGGTCGCCGCGCCCGGCTGCCCCACCGCGTAGGGGCTCAGGTTGTAGGCCGTGCTGCTGATCGTGGAAATCGACATCGTTCTGCGGCTCTCCCTCCGGCGCGACCTGGATCGGCACACGCGCTGGGAATGATGTCGGCCGTTCGTACGGCATCTACAGGGATTACTGCGAGCTCACAGGTTCTTGTCATGACAGCAGCGTCGCGAAACCAGAAGACAGACTCCGGCCCGTCGGGAGTAGAGTTCTAGAGCGCACGAAACATGCTCGTAGCATCTACCGAGCGCTACGTCCGTCCTCGAACCGACCTACAGCTTGTGAGCGTGACTGCAGTGAGCATCAAGAACCCTCCCGCCACCGGGCTCCGCGTCCTGCTGCTGGAGAACATCCACCCGGATGCCGTGGCCGCGTTCGAGGCGGTCGGGGCCGAGGTCGTCTCGGTCACTGGCGCCCTGGACGAGGACGAGCTGATCGAGCAGGCCGCCGGCGTGCACGTGCTCGGGATCCGGTCCAAGACCAACGTCACCGAGCGCGCCCTGGCCGAGCTGCCCGACCTGCTGGCGATCGGCGCCTTCTGCATCGGCACCAACCAGATCGACGTGGCCGCGGCCCAGGCCCGGGGCGTCGCCGTGTTCAACGCCCCCTTCTCCAACACCCGCAGCGTGGTCGAGCTGGCCCTGGCCGAGATCATCGCGATGACCCGGCGGCTGACCGAGAAGGACCGCGGGATGCACGAGGGCATCTGGGACAAGTCGGCCACCGGCCTGCACGAGGTGCGGGGGCGCAAGCTCGGCATCGTCGGCTACGGCAACATCGGCACCCAGCTGTCGGTGCTGGCCGAGAACCTGGGCATGCAGGTGCTGTTCTACGACACCGCCGACCGCCTCCCGCTGGGCACCGCCAAGCCGGTCACCAGCCTGGAGTCGCTGCTCTCCCAGGTCGACGTGGTCACCCTGCACGTGGACGGCCGCCGGGGCAACGCCGACTTCTTCGGTGACGAGCAGTTCGCCCTGATGAAGCCGGGCAGCCTGTTCCTCAACCTCTCGCGCGGGTTCGTGGTCGACCAGGAGGCGCTGCGCCGTCGCCTGGAGAGCGGTCACCTGGCCGGCGCGGCCATCGACGTGTTCCCGGAGGAGCCGAAGGCTCGCGGCGACAAGTTCGTCTCCCCGCTGCAGGGCATGCCGAACGTCATCCTGACCCCGCACATCGGTGGTTCCACCGAAGAGGCCCAGCAGGACATCGGCCGGTTCGTGGCCGGCAAGCTGCGCGACTACACGCTGTTCGGCAGCACGGCGCTGAGCATCAACTTCCCGCAGCTGGCCACCCCCGAGGCCGAGGGCACCCGCTTGGTGCACATCCACCGCAATACCCCGGGCGTGCTGGCCGCAATCAACAGCGTGCTGGCCGAGGAGAAGGTCAACATCGACGGCCAGACCCTGGGCACCCGCGGCGAGGTGGGCTACGTGATCACCGACATCGGCGCCCGCCCCACCGAGCAGGTGCTGAACGCGCTGCGCAAGCTGCCCGACACCATCCGGGTGCGCGAGCTGCAGCTCTCCTAGTCGCTGAGGGCAGCGAGCCTTTCCCCTACCGCTTACCCCGGGCGGCGAGGAAACGCTCGTTGCCCTCACGTACGTCCACAATCGGTTCTGGGTAGTTCAACTGCTTGCGGACGTCGGTGGGCAGCTTCCAGGGGGCGTGCACCTTGGCTCCGGGAACGTCGGACAGCTCCGGCACGTAGCGGCGCACGAAGTCGCCGTTCGGGTCGTAACGCTCGGCCTGCGAGCTGACGCTCAGGATCCGGTTGAACCTGGAGTCCGTGCCCGTCCCGGCCACCCACTGCCAGTTCATCGTGTTGTTGGCGGTGTCGCCGTCGATCAGGTGGTCGACGAAGAACTGGGCTCCCCAACGCCAGTCCAGGTACAGGGTCTTGCACAGGAAGTGGCCCACCACCAGGCGTCCCCGGTTGTGCATCCACCCCTCGTCGACGAGTTGGCGCATACAGGCGTCGACCAGGGGCCACCCGGTACGGCCTTCTTTCCAGGCCTTGAACTCACGCTCCGCGTCCTTGCCCCGGCGCCACCGGTCGTTGCGGGGCCGTAGATCGACCTGGGTGGACTTGGGGTTGGCGGCCAGCACCTGGGCGTGGAAGTCGCGCCAGGCCATCTGGCGGGTGAACGCCGGGGCGATGTCCCACGCCTTCGTGACCACTTCCAGCGGGGAGAGGCAGCCGAAGTGCAGGTAGGGCGAGATGCGGCTGGTGCGGTCGCCGGCCATGTCGTCGTGGTCGTCCGCGTAGCCCTCGGCCCGCTGCTCCAGCCAGGTCTTGAACAGCTTGCGCCCGGCCGTCTCGCCTCCGGCCGACATGTGCGGCGCCGTCTCACCTGAGCTGATCTCGTTCGCCGTCGGGACCTTCCCGGTCTCGATCCCGGCGGGCAGCGCGAGCTTGCGGGGCGGGCTCAGCGGAGTACGCCGGGGCTCCTTCTCCCACTTGCGGTGGTAGGGCGAGAACACTGACATGTGGGTCTTGCCCACGGCCGTGATCTGCCCCGGGGGCACCACGAACAGCGAATCGTCGTGCACGTGCAGTTCGCAGTCAAGTTCGTCCAGGGCCTCGCGCAGCGCGTCTTCCCGACGGTGGGAGAAGCCGCTGGCGTCGCCGGCCATGTGCACGGCCGAGGCCTTCACGGTCTGGACCAGTTCGGCCACCTCGGCTGCCACCTCGCCCCGGCGGACCACCAGGCCGGCGCCGCGCTTCTCGAGCGCGGCGGCGAGGTCGGCCAGGCTCTCGGCCAGGAACTTCGCGCGGTTGGGCCGGTTGTACGAGCCCTTGAGGATCTTCAGGTCGAGGACGAACAGCGGCACCACCTGCCCCTCCTGGGCGGCATGGTGCAGGGCCGGGTTGTCGTGCACCCGCAGGTCCCGGGTGAACAGGACGACGGACGTGCGGGGCGCGTTGATCACGTCGCCCTTTCTATCCCGCACAAGAGTGACTCGCCTCTCAGCGCGACGCTGCGACCTGCGCGTTTCTTCCGGGGAGGACTCAGCGAGGGAATGTCGGGCCGCACGGGACGGATGGGCTGGATAACGTCGTCGTTCAACTCCGGACGGGCTGTGACGACGGCGCCGGCCCCTGCATCGACGCCCGGAGCCCGAGAACCCGAAACGACCTGACCTGATCCGTGCCCCCATTGGTGGAGCGTGGGAAGGGAAAGGAGCTCAGTGGACCTCGACCTCTGGACCAGCCTTCTCCTCGCGGTGGCGATCGCCATCGCAGCCGGGCTGGTCGCCTGGACCATCGCCGGACTCGCGGTACGTCTGGCCAACCGTGCCGACGCGGGCTCGGTTCTCACGATCAACCGGTTGTGCCGTCGGCCGGTGATCCTCACCGTGGCGATGATCGCGCTGCAGGTTGCCGTGCAGGCCCTGCCCAGCGTCCCCGGCCCGTTCACCCGGGCCGCCGGCATCGCCGTCATCCTCTCCGCCTGCTGGCTCATCGTGCGAGCGCTGCTGGCGGGGGAGGAGATCCTGTTCTGGCGGCTGCGGATGGACGTGGCCGACAACCGCCGGGTCCGCCGGGCCCGCACCCAGATCACCCTGGTCCGCCGGGTGCTCGGGGTGGTCGTGATCGTGCTCGGCCTGGCCGCCGTGCTGATGTCGTTCCCGCAGCTGCGCACCTTCGGCGCCTCGCTGCTGGCCTCGGCCGGGGTGGCGGGCATCATCGCCGGTCTGGCCGCGCAGACCACGCTGGGCAACATGTTCGCCGGCCTGCAGCTGGCCTTCACCGACGCGGTGCGCATCGACGACGTGGTCGTGGTGGAGGGCGAGTGGGGCTGGATCGAGGAGATCACCCTGACCTACGTGGTCGTGCACCTCTGGGACGAGCGCCGGCTGGTGCTGCCGACCAGCTACTTCGTGACCACGCCGTTCCAGAACTGGACCCGCAACCAGGCCCGGATCCTGGGCTCGGTGATGCTGTACCTCGACTACGCCACCCCGCTGACCGAGCTGCGTGAGCACGCCCGTCAGGTGATCGACGCCAACCCGCTCTGGGACCGGCAGGCCTGGGTGCTGCAGGTGGTCGACACCACCGAGACCACGATGCTGGTGCGCGTGCTGGCCTCGGCGAACGACGGCCCGAGCGCCTGGGACCTGCGCTGCGACATCCGTGAGTCGCTGCTGACCTGGCTGCAGACCCACCACCCGCAGTCGCTGCCGGTGCAGCGCAACATCGGGGTGCCCGGTGAGCTGGGCTTCCGCGACGGGGTGGTCAGTGCCGAGGAGGCCGGGCTGGACGACTCGGACGGCTTCGGCTCCGGCTCCGGCTCTGCCCGGAACGGCTCGCGCCGGCCGGCCGCCCGCCCGCCGAGGGCCCGGAACCATGCCCCGGTCACGCCGGATCCGGAGACGGCGCACCTGGACCTGCAGATGCCCAACCACGCCGAGGAGTACGACGACGAGGACGCTGCTCCGCTGGACCCGCGCGGTCGGCCGAGCGGTGACGGTGGTGGTGGCGCCAGCGCCTCTGCGGGCGCCGCGCTGGGACAGCGGTAGGCGATCAGGTGGCCGGGCTCAGCGGTGGCAGTGTCGCCCCCGCAGCCCCGACCCAGCGTGCTGCAGCCCGGGGAGCAGCAGTATCCCCAGCGCGCCGACCAGGCCGGAGCCGGCGATCACGGTCGACGGGGCGAGCCACTGCGCCGCCGCCCCGGCCACCAGGATCGCCAGGCTCTGGCCGCCGTACAGCCCAGCGATCGCGATTCCGAACGCCCGGGTACGTACCTCGGCCGGCACGTGCGAGGCGAACTGGGTGTTGGCCACCACCTGGAAGGCCTGCCCCAGCCCGCACAGCACGAACAAGGCCAGGCTGATCGTCAGCCCGGGGCGCAGCGCCACGATCAGCAGGGGGAGCGTGCCCACCAGGGCCAGCGGATACATCAGGCGTGCGGCCGTGCTGGGGGCGGCGAACCGGCCGATCGCCAGGCCCCCGATCACGCTGCCGGCCGCCGCTGCGGCCATGATCAGCCCCACCGCGCTGGAGCTGTGCCCCAGCTCGGCCGCGTAGGCCACGGCAATCGCCTCGGGGACGATCGCGTACGCCGCCCCGACGATGCCCAGGAGCAGGGGGAACCAGATCTGCTGGTCGCCGCGCACCACCTGGGCGCCGGCGATCATGTCGCTCCAGATCGAAGTGCCTGAAGACGTTTGTGCTCGCCGACGCTGTCGGGCCACGGCGGCCCGGCGGCCCCGGTGGCGCAGTTGGGACGGGTTGAACCTGGCGGCGCGCACGGCGACGCGGCGGCGGGTGCTCGTGGTGCCGCCGGTGGGCTGGAACTGCTCGTTGCTTTCCAGTTCGGGCTGGCGGCGGCTGCGTCGCTTGCCCTGCCGTCGACCGGTCTGGCGGCCATCGCTGCGGCGGTTCTTGGGGCGCTGATCGGTGCTGCGCTTTTCAGCGGCGCGTCGACCGGTGGGGGATTGGCCGGAGGTGCCCAGACCGGAAAGCAGTTCGTCGGCCAAGGGCCGGACGGGCTGCTGATCGGTCACGTGCTGGTCGGCCGTGTACTCATCGATGCGGTGCGGGCCGGTCGGAGGTTGTTCGATCGGGTGCTGGTCGGCCAGGTCCTGCCCGCCGACGTGATGCAGGTCGGCTGGGTGCTGTCCGGCCTCGTGCTGTCCGGCCTCGTGCGGGGCGACCGGGTGTTGGTCGGCCGGACGCCAGCGGCGGTCCTCTTCGCCCTGCCCCCGCGGGCCCGGAACCCTCCGGGTCACGGCCTGGCGGCGCAGCCCATCCTCCGCCGGAACCGCCGCATTGCCTCGAGCGGTATGCGGCTCAGCCCAAGTCCCGGCTGCCGCCTCATCGAACTGGTGGTGCTGATCGCCCTTCCCACCCAGCCGTTGCCCCGGCACGACCGGTACCACCGGCGCCCGCCGCGGCCGGTAAGGCGACTGATCCGCCTCCTCGGTTCCCCCTACCGTTCCCGGCTGGCCCCCCTCGGCCGCGACCACTCGTCCTTCGTCGTTTCCTTCCCCCGAACCAAAGGCGACCTGCCCATCGTCCTCGCGCTCGGCGTCTTCAAGCTTCTCGCCCTTGGCGTTCGGCGCCGCCCTGTGCACCAGGCCCGCCCGGAGCAACAGGGCCGAGGCCAGGAAGGTCAGGCAGTTCAACGCGAGTACGCCGGGGGCGCTGATGGCCAGCACCAGCGCGCCCCCCGCTGCGAAACCGCACAACTGGGCGATCTGGTGCACTGCCTGCCGCAGCGACATGCCTACGGGGTAGCGGTTGCCGGTGAGGATCTGGGCCAGCAGGGCAGAGCGGGCGGCGTCGAACGGGGGCGCGAGCATCGCCGACAGGAAGACCAGAGCGGCCACCACGAGCGGCGCGAATCCGGCCAGGGCGGCGACGGCGATGAGCAGTGCGCGGGCCAGGTCGCAGGCCACCATGACCGAACGCCCCGGAAAGCGCTCGGCCCAGGCCGCGAGCAGTGGACCCCCGAGCAGCCAGGGCACATAGGCGGTGGCATAGCCGGCGGCGGCGAGCAGTGGCGAGCCGCTGTCCTGGTAGAGCATGACGGCGACGGCCACGGCGGCCACCTGGTCGCCGATCAGGGAGAGCAGGTCCGCGGCGAAGACCGCGCGGAACTCCCGCACTCCGAACACGTCTCGGTATCCGGCCGGCCGATCGGCCGATTCCTCAGGCGCTGAGGCGGCGCTGATCGCCTGCCCCGCCGGACCTTCGGGAACGTCGGGCACGCCGGTCCCGCCCGCACCGTCGGCCCCTGTGAAAACATCGTCGGGGCTCGGAACCTCGGGCCCGCTCGCGGTGTTCACCGCGCGGGCGTCACGGCCGGCTTCCCCTGGGCCGCCTGGTTCATCGAGCTCGCCGAGCATGATCGGTGGATCTGCCTGCTGCGTCGACACGCGTTGTCGTCTCCCCCATCAACCCCGCCGACCTTGCCCACGGTGCTCCCGGTGCCGCCCTCACAGCTCCGGAGCCCCTTCCTGGTGTACGTGTTACAGATGTTGCTGGTGCTGCTGGTGTTTCTCGGGTCAAAACCGCGACCGGCCCCCATGCCGTCAGGCTGGGGGCAGTACGCGTGAATCTTGATCGCACCTCGTCGCCGGCAAGACTTGCGGATCCACCGGCCGGTGCGCAATGGCCTGCTCAGAAGCTCAGCCCCAGGTCTGACCGCGCACAGTGCACCTCCCACCAGGTCGTCCTGCCCCGGGAGCGCCCCGGGGCTTCGATGACGACAAATCTGCTGGGAAGGTCCGACAAGCCACTTAATGACTACTGAACGACCTGGTAGAACGCATGAACACGGCCAATGACGGAGCATCGGGCGGCAGTTGCGCATAGGTTCAGCACGTGGCGCACGCATCTCGATCGGACGCAGGCGACCGGATCCGCATCCTCGGTCCCGTGGAGATCGTGCGGGCGGGCAGGCCGATCTCGGCCGGCAGTCCTCGCCAGCGCGCTCTGCTCGCATTGCTCGCCCTCTCGGTGGGGGTCGCCGTTCCGCCGTCCCGGCTGGTCGATCTGCTCTGGGGCGACGCTCCGCCCCCCTCTGCGGGAAACACCGTGCAGGTCTATGTTTCGCGGCTCCGGCGTCTCCTCGTTGCCCCCGGTGAGCTGCCAGCATTACGTACGGTATCCGGAATGTATCTCCTTGACCTGCCTCCGGAGGCGATCGACTCGCGCCGGTTCGAGGAGGCCAGCGAGTCGGGACGGGCGCGGCTGGCGGCGGGTGACCCGGTGGGCGCGGCTCACGAATTGCGTTCTGCTCTGCAGTTGTGGCGTGGTTCGGCCCTGCCGGACCTGGCCGCCGTGCCCGGCGCGCTGGCCTCGGTGGCTCGCCTGCAGTCGCTGCGGCTTTCCACCCTGGCCGACCGGATCGACGCGGAATCCCTGCTGGGGCGTCATTCCCGGCTGATCCCGGAACTGCAGGACCTGGTGCGCAAGCATCCGCTGAACGAGCGTTTCGTGGGCCAGTTGATGACGTCGCTGTACTGGGAAGGCCGTCAGGCCGAGGCTCTGGCCGCGTACGCGGCGGCGGCCGACCGCCTGGGTGACGAGCTCGGCATCGACCCGTGTCCGGCTCTGCGGGATCTGCACGGCCGGCTGCTGCGTCAGGAGGTCGGGCCGGTCGCCACCGAGTTCGCCGAGTTCGCCGACTCCGCCGAGGGCGTTCACAAAACCGATTCTGCGTCGGGGATTTCCGGTGATCTGCGGCTTGTCCAGCTGATGCGCGCCCACACGCTCTCCGCGATGTCCCGCTCGGTGGGTGACCCCGAGCGTCCCGGGCTGGAAACCGATTTCAATTCACGGACGTCGGTGGCCTCGGTCGCGCTGTCGGGCGGGGGAGCGGGGGTGACCGGCGGGGTAGTGGGACCGCGCGTGGCCCGTGAAGGGATGGGAGCGGGAAGGGCTTCCCGGATGCCGGGATCGGGGGCGACAGGTGTTGAAGTTTCCGGTGGGGTGATTCATCCGGGGGTGGCGGCCGTACCTGGAGTGCTTCATGGAGTGGTGGGGTCGCGAGCGCTCGCTGGGGCGGAAGATGCGCTCACGGGTGGCGCGACGGGTGTTGCCCGGGGCACGACCGCAGTAGATGGAGCCGGGCCGGATGGGGCCGTGGTGTACGGCGCCCGAGCGGTGCCCAGTTGTCTCGTGGGGCCTGGTGCGGCTGAGGGGAGGCCGGTCGGTCTAGTAGGGATCGCAGCAGGGGGCGCGGCTGGGCCAGGTGTGAGCGGGGTTGGGAGTTCCGGGCGGATTCCTGGACAACGCTCGGGTGAGGCGGTGGGTTCTGGCGGGGGTTTTGCTGGGCTGCCGCACCAGGCTCGGGTGGCTCCGGTCGCCCTTCGTCCAGACCCGCCGAGCGGCTTGCCCGTACCTCCCGCTGCGCTGCCCGGTCCTCCCGTAGTGCCGGGGAGTCCAGCGAGCGCCCGGCTGCCGATGCAGACCACGCCGCTCTCCCCGTCGCTGGAACCGGTTGTGCCGCAGCCTTCCACGCTCTCCGTGGAGCACTGCGCCCCGATACTGCCGGGGGTACCCGAGACCGGCCCGATCCCGTCGATCGGGACCAAGCGAACGGCGTTTGGCGCGGCCTACGGCGCGGGAACGGTCGGGCGGACGGGGGAGCTGGGCGCGGCGCTGGAGTTGCTGCGCCGTCCAGACGTCCGGTTGGTGACGGTGGTGGGGCCGGGCGGGGCAGGCAAGACCCGGCTGGCTGCGCAGATCGTGACCCGTCGGCTGGCGGAGGCGGGGCGGGAGGTGGCGGCCACCCGGGTTCTGGTGGTTCCGCTGGGAGGCACTCCGGCCGCAGACAATGCCGGGGCCGAGCCGGGCGCGGGCCTGGCGGCGCGGCTGCGGCGCATCCTGGGCGTAGTGCCGGACACGCCGGGCGAGGCTCCGATCGACACGGTGTGCCGAGCGCTCGCGGCGATCCCCTGCCTGCTCGTGCTGGACGACCTGGATGCCGACGACGTCGAGGCCGAGCCGATGGCCACGGTGACGGCGCTGATCGCCAGGGTCGGCGGGCTGCGGGTGCTGGCCACCGCGCGGCGGGCCTTGGGGGTGCCGGGCGAGCAGGTCATCGGTCTCGTGCCGCTGGCCATGCCGTGGGCCTTCTCGGGGGCCGGCGACGTACAGACCGTGCGCTCGGCCGAGGCGGTGCGGCTGTTCCGCGAGCGAGCCCGCGCGGTGCTGCCCGCCTTCGAGGTCACCGAGCAGAACGCCGCGGCCGTCGGGGAACTGTGCCGGGCGCTCGACGGTCTGCCACTGGCTCTGGAACTGGCGGCCGCGCGCACCCGCAGCCATGATCCGGAGGGCATCGGCCGCGATCTGAACAGCGCGACGGCGGCCCGGCGGCCCGGGGCGATGCTCGAGGCCGTGCTGGAATGGACGGTGAACCTGCTCGAAGACACCGAGAAGCTGGTGCTGAGCCAACTCTCGGTCTTCGTCGGGGGGGCCACCCTGGACGCGGCCGAGCGGGTCTGCGGTCCGGTTCCCGGGCCCGGCCAGGTGATCGACGTGATCGGCCGGCTGGCCGACAAGAATCTGCTGCTGATCGACGAGACCGGCCGCCTGGGTCTGCTCGCGCCGGTGCGTGAGCACGCCCGGCGCCTGCTCGCGGCCGATCCGGAAGAGGAGGCAGCGTGTGCCGACCGCCACGCAGCCTACTTCGCGGAGTTCGCCGACGCTCTGCCGCCGCTGACCGACCGCTGGCTCGACCCGTCCGAAAACACCGATCTGAGAACCACTCCCAACGCCAAGGCGAGTGCCGTCGGGCAACTCGGCGGACGCGCGGCCGAGTACGACAACCTGTCCGCGGCTGCCGCGCACGCAGAAGGGCGCGACGGTGAGGTTTTCGCCCGGCTGGTAGCGGCGTTGCTCGACCAGGGCCTGAGCACCGGCCGCTGGGAACTCGGTGACGCCCCGGCCTGGCTCGCCCGCGCCCAGGCCCAGCGGCCCACCGCCCGCACCGGAGCCCGGCTGCTGCTGGCCGGGGGAGCGTTGGCCCTGTTCGGCGGAAACCCGCTCGCCGCAGCGGAGATCCTGGCCCAGATCCCGGCCGGAGCCACCTCCGGCGAAGCGGGGGCGGTGGTCGCGATCCGGGTGGCGCTGATGCGGGCCGTCGCGGCTCGTTCGCTGGGCCGGTGTGAGGAGGCGCTGGCCGAGGCGGAAGGGGCGCTGGAAAGGGTGCGGGCGCTCCGGCGTCCCCCCGAAACCCTCTGGCACGCAGTGCTGAACGTGCTGGCCGACGTGCTGGACGATCTGGGACGTACGGCCGTGTCCATCGGTCACTGGCAGCGCAGCCGGCATCGGGCGGCGGCCGGTGGTGACCCGACGCGCCTGGCCTACCCGCTGGCCAAACTGGCCCTGGCCGCGCAGGACCGGGGAGAAGACGCGCTGGCCCGGGTGCTGATCGGTCAGGCCCGCTCGGCGGCCACCAGCGGCGGACGGGCGATCCGCTCCGGCGTCGCCGTGGCCGACGGGCTGCTCGAGCTACGCCACGGCAACCATCAGGCCGCTCTCACCTCGCTGCGCCAGGCACTACGAGAGGCTCACGCCGGCGGGAAGTTCTTCACCCTGCCGCGGATCGTGGCACTGCTCGGGGTGGCGCACTGGCCGCACGACCCGCACCGGGCTGCGGCTCTGCTCGCGGTCTCGGCCAGCTGGGGCGCCCAGCGTTCGATCGTGGTCACCGGCCGCCGGGAACGAGAACTGATCAGCGCCGCCGAGTCGGCGCTGGAGCAGGCCGGCCGCACCGACGAGAGCATCCGCCGGGCGGCCGCCCGGGGAGCGGCCGTGCCGTTCGGATCGCTGATCGGGGTGCTGCGGCTCGACCCGGAGAGTTCCGGGCCCGAAAGCCCGCCCGAACTGATCGATCTCACCGGTGCCGACCCGATCGTCCATGTGTAGCGACCGGACCTACTCGCTGACCTCGGCCACCTCGGCCGGTGCCGGTGCGGTCAGCGGCAGCCGGACCTCGAAGGCGGCACCCGCTCCGGGACTGCTCTTCACCCGGATGTCGCCCCCGTGCCGGTTGACCACGATCCGCCAGACGATGTCCAGACCGAGCCCGGTGCCCTTGCCGATCGGCTTGGTCGTGTAGAACGGCTCGAAGATCCGCCGCTGCACGTCCGGGGTCATGCCCGGGCCGGTGTCCCGGATCGTGATCAGCGCGAAGTCTCCGTCGGCGCGGGTGCTGATGCTCAGCGTGCCCGGGCCCGCCTCGTTGTCGCACTTCATCGCGTGCACGGCGTTGTCGAGCAGGTTGGTCCAGACCTGGTTCAGCTCGGCCGGGTAGGCCGGGATCCGCGGCAGCGTCTTGTCGTAGTCCTTCTCCAGGGTCAGGCCCTCACGGACCTTGGCCCCGAGCATCACCAGCGTGCTGTTCAGGCCCTCGTGGATGTCGACCTGCTGGTACTCGGCGCGGTCCATCTGGGAGTACTGCTTGGCCGCGTTGATCAGCGTGGCGATCCGCTCGGTGGCGTCCTCGATCTCGGCCATCAGCTGCTCGTTCTCGAGCGCGTAGGTGATCCACTTCAGCCCGGCCTCGAGGTGCGTCTGCGGGATCGAGTCGGCCACCCCCTGCAGCCACTCCAGGTCGAGCCCGGCGCCCACCCAGACCGGCGCGAGCTGCCAGCCGGAGGAGATGCCGTGCTCGTCGCACCAGTCGCTGAACTCGTCCTCGAGGTCGTTCTCCTGCATCGGCGTCAGGTGCTTGTTCTTGCCGGCCTTGGCCTTGGCCGACTGCTCGATCGCGTCCTCCTGCAGACCGGCCAGCTTCACCAGGGTGTCCGGGTCGACCTTGCCGGAGGCCAGGTGGGCGAGCTTGCCGCGCATCGCCGCCACCCGCTCGCGCAGCGTGGCGGTGGCCCGGACGGCGGCCGAGGCCGGGTTGTTCAGCTCGTGGGTGAGCCCGGCGGTGAGCCGGCCGAGGGCGGTCAGGCGCTCCCGCTGGCCGACCACCGCCTCGGAGTTGCGCATCCCGGTGAACAGGCCGTCCAGCAGGTGGATGGCCATCGGGAACCATTCCTTGAGCACGTCGGCCAGTTCCTCACCGGGGATCCGGAAGAAGACCGACTCCTCGAGGGTGCGCATCGAGCCGCCGTAGAACGGGCTCTTCGTGACCTCCCGGGCCGAGGTGAGCCAGGCCCAGGTGGCGCCGCTGTAGACGCCCGGCCGGTCGGTGCGGGAGACCTCGACCTCGTGGTCGCCGACCTGCTTCAGCATCACCTGGCGGCCCTCGACCAGCATGTAGAAGCAGGTCGCGGGCTCGTCGGCGCTGTAGACGGTGGCGCCCGCCGGATAGCGCACGACCTCGCCGTGCTCGGACATCCAGCGCAGCTGCTCGTCGTTCAGCTTCTCGAACAGGAAGAAGCGCGACAGCTCAGCGGGAGTGAGCCGCTCCATCGGTTGCTCCGTGGTGGTCACCCGTTCTCCAACGTTCTCGACACGCGATTAATGCCCTTACGGATGCACTCAGGGGTGCGCCAGGTACTGGTGCACGAGCGTCACGGCCATCGCTCCCTCACCGACCGCCGAGGCCACCCGCTTGACCGAGGCGGCCCGCACGTCGCCGGCCACGAACACCCCGGGGATGCTGGTCTCCAGGTGGAACGGGTCGCGGTTGGGGGTCCAGCCGGCCGGCCGCCGGCCCGAGTCGAGCAGGTCGGTGCCGGTGATCAGGAACCCGGCCTCGTTGCGCACCAGCTGCTCGGGCAGCCAGTCGGTCTTCGGGGCGGCGCCGATGAAGACGAACAGGTGCCCGCAGTCCACGTCCTCGGTGGCCCCGGTGGTGCTGTCGCGCAGCACCAGCTTCTGCAGGTGCCCGTCGCCCTGGCAGGCCACCACCTCGGTGCAGGTTCGCACCTCGATCCGGTCGTTGCCGCGGATCTGCTGGATCAGGTAGTGCGACATCGAGCGCTCGAGGTCGGGCCCGCGCACCGCCAGGGTGACCTTGGCGGCCTGGCGGGAGAAGAACATCGCCGCCTGACCGGCCGAGTTCGCCCCGCCGACGATCACCACGTGCTGGTCGGCGCAGGCATCCGCCTCGGTGGCGGCCGAGCCGTAGAACACGCCCTTGCCCACCATGTCGTCGGCGCCGTCGGCCCCCAGCCGGCGGTAGGAGACCCCGGTGGCCAGCAGCACGGCGTGCGCGGCGATCCGGCTGCCGTCGTCGAGTTCGAGGATGCGCTTGGGCCCGTGCGTCTCCAGCCCGACCACCCGGCGGGCGGTGAGCAGTTCGGCGCCCAGCCGGCTGGCCTGCCGGCGGGCCCGGTCGGTCAGCTGACCGCCGCTCACTCCGTCGGGGAAGCCCAGGTAGTTCTCGATCCGGGAGCTCTGCCCGGCCTGACCGCCGGTGGCCCGGCTCTCGACCAGCACCGTGCGCAGACCTTCGGAGGCGCCGTAGACCGCCGCGCCCAGCCCGGCCGGACCGCCGCCCACGATCACCAGGTCGTAGAAGTCCTCGGCCGGGGTGGTGGAGAGACCGATCTTGTCGGCCAGCTCGCTCAGGGTGGGCCGCAGCAGCGCGTCACCGCCGGCGGTGAGCACGACCGGCACGTCGTCCTCGCCCGCGCCGGCCGCCTGCAGCAGCTTGCGGCCTTCTTCCTCCTCCACCGTGTACCAGTGGTAGGGCATGCCGTTGCGGGCCAGGAAGTCGCGCACCTCGTGCGAGCGGGCCGACCAGCGGTGGCCGATGATCCGGGTGGACTCGACCTCCGGGTCGCCCGCCGCCGCCCAGGTCTCGAGCATCTGGTCGACCACCGGGTAGAGCTTCTCCTCCGGCGGTTCCCACGGCTTGAGCAGGTAGTAGTCGACGTCGACGACGTTGATCGCCTCGATCGCCGCGTCGGTGTCGGCGTAGGCGGTCAGCAGGGCCCGGCGGGCGCGCGGGAACAGGTCCATCGCGCGCTCGAGGAACTCGATGCCGTTCATCCCCGGCATCCGGTAGTCGGCCAGCAGCACCGCCACCCGGTCGCCGCGCAGGCGGATCTCCTGCAACGACTCCAGGGCCTCGGCGCCGGAGTCGGCGCGGACCACACGGTATTCCTCGGCGTAGCGACGACGCAGGTCACGAGCGACGGCCCGGGAAACGGACGGGTCGTCGTCGACCGTGAGAAGGATCGGCTTGCTCACCGGCTGAAGCTCCTCAGGCTGGGGGGATCCGAGCGTAGTTCGGGGCCCGGCGCGGGCACCAGCAATTACGCCTGTGGCGCAGACAGCCTGACACCCCTCGGAACGACGTGGTCACGAGCCGTGTTCGGGTGGTGAACCGTTACGTGATCTGCCCCGCTTTCGTCTCGATGCCCTTGCCGGGCTCCACTACCCTCGAACGGGTAGATCGCCCGAGTCGGAAAGCTAGGGAGCATGCACGTGACCGACTGGGACCCCTCCGCGGTAGCGGCTGTGCTGCGAACGGAGAACCGGTTCCCAGGGGGTGCCGTGGTCGGTGTTCTCGCCGTCGGTCACTCCCAGACCCGCATCTGGGTGCTGGAGTCCGAACGGCTGGAGGACGCGGCGGTGGCCGCCCGGCCGGTGGTGCTGGCCGAGCGCCGGCTGCCGGGGGTCGGTAGCGAGCTGTTCGACCGGCTGCTGCTGGAGCGGGCCCTCGGGCGTCTGGCCGAGATCCCCGGGGCCGACGAAACGCTCACCGACCGGCTGCGGGAGCCGGCCGGGGAACCGTGGTCGCGGCTGCGCAAGCACCTGATCGACCAGGTGCGCCGGGCCCGCGAGGAGCTCACCGCCTGGCACAGCGCCACGGTCGAGGTGGACGAGATCCCCGGGATCAGCCCGGACGGCCCGCTCCGGCTGGACCGGATCGAGCTGGACAACGCGCTGCGCCCGCACGTGCTGCAGATGGCCCGCGAGTTCGGCGCCACGATCGAGGAGTCGGGCCGCCGCCCCTCCCTGCTCGACGGCATCTACCTGCTCGGCGACGGCCAGATGCCGCTGATCGTGCGCTCGGTCTACGACGTGCTCGGGGTCAGCCCGACGGTGGGCCACAACCGGGTCGGAGCCGACACCCGGAGCGTCTCGGGTTTCTCCGAGCCGGTCACCCCCCACGGCATGCGACGGGTGTCGGCCCCGGAGCCGGCCCGCCCGGCCTCCCCGCCACAGGGGCTGAGCCTGCGCCCCACGCCGCCCCGGCCGAAGAGCAACGGCAAGCGGATGGTGGTGCCGGGCCGGACCACAGCGAAGCCCGAGCCCGCACCGGTGTCCCGGCCGAGCGTGGATCCGGACGACGCCGAGCTCTACCGTCCGGGAACCGCCGAGGCCTCGGCCCCCGAGGGGCAAGAGCTTCCAACAAAGGACGGGGATCTCGCCTCAATCTCTCAGCCGCCGGTTGCGGAGGCGGTTGGCTTCGGGGAGGACGCCTGGGGCACCAGGGAGGCCACGGCGGCCAAGGGGACGCCGGTCGCTGGGGCCACGGACAACGGGACGTACGTAGACGGTCCGCTCGTCAACGGAACTGTGGTCAGCGGGGTCGTGGTCAACGAGGCCGTGGCCAACGGGACGTCGGCCGGTGAGACCTCCGTCAATGGGGCCTCGATGGGCGGGGCCTCGGTGGATGAGGGCTCGACGGACGGGTCCTGGGGGGACGGAGCGCCGGCCAACGGAGCCCCGAGCAACGGGATCCGGAGCAACGGGACCTCGACCAGCGGGACCCCTGCCGACAAGACCATGGCCGACGGAATGTCCGTCAACGGGACGGCGGCCAACGGGACATCGGCGACTGGGGCCTGGAGGAATGGGACCCCGAGTAGCACGACCCCGACCAGCGGGACGACGGCTAACGGAAGCTCGGCCAGCGGAATATCGGCCGACGCAACCTTGGCCGATGGGACGTCTGTCAACGGGACGGCGGCCACCGGGACCTCGGCCCACGAAACCTCGTCCAGCGGAACGCCCGTCAATGGGACGGCCACCGGGACGACGGCGAACGGGACCTGGCAGGACGGGACCCCGAGCAGCAGAACCTCGACCGGCGGCACGACGGCTGACGAAACCTCGACCAATGGCACGCCCGACAACGGGACGACGGCCTATGGGACGACCGTGGACGGAGCCCGGAGCAACGGGACTTCGACCAACGGGACGCGGGCCAACGGCACCCCGAGCAACGGGACCGAGGCCAGCGGAGGGCTAACCAACGAAACTTCCGCCTACAGAGCGCCCGTCAACGGGACGACGGCCCACGGGACGACCGTGAACGGGACCCGGGGTAACGGGGCTCCGGCCGACGGAACACTGACCAACGGGACCTCCGTCAACGGCACCTCCGCCAACGGATCGTCCCGCAACGGCGCCTCACTCAGTGGAACCTCGCCCAACGGGACCCCGCATAACGGCGCCTCGCTCAGTGGAACCTCGCCCAACGGGACCTCGGCCTCGCTCAACGGCGCCTCGGTGAAGAACGGCACGGCGCGGCCCACCCTCAACGGCACCCACGTCGTGGCCTCTACCAGCACCGACTCGACCTCCTCAGGCTCCTCGGCTTCCCCGGCGGACAAGCTCAGCGACTTCGGTCCGCCGGCCCTCACCGACACCGGATCGCTGCGCCTGCTGCGCGACGAGGACGACGGCTTCGACGAGAACCGCCTCACCGGCACCCAGCCGCAGGCTCGCAAACGTCGTAAATTGGTGGTTCCGGTGCTCGGCGGGGTGACCGTCATGGTCGCCGCCTCGCTGATCGTGGTCGGCCTGGTGCGCAACGACGAGCCGGACAACACCGCATCGGCCAGCCCGGTCTCCGCGGGCTCGGACCTCAGCGCGGCCAGTACCGCCCCCTCGCCGAGTCCCACGTTCTCGCCGACCCCCGAGGTGGTGGCCCTGCCCGCCGTAAAGGGGCTCAAGGCCCGCAAGGTCGGTATCGCCGTCGCGCTGACCTGGGAAGAGGTCGAGGGCGCGGACCGGTACGCGGTCTATCGCGATCCGGGTACGCCCGACGAGAAGGTCCGCACCGCAGTCACGACCAAGCTGACCGACCGGCCGGGCGACGGCATCACCCACACCTACGCGGTGGTGGCCCTGGACGAGCAGGAGAACGAGGGGGTGCCCGGCCCCGAGGTGAAGGCCAAGGCGCTGGCTCCCTACAAGAAGGTGCAGCACATCGCCAGCGAGTGGACCGCGGTCGTGCCGCAGAAGCCCAACCGCCCCGGCGAGTCCGGCCAGGTCTGCGTGCCCAAGGCGAACAAGCTGAACGGGTCGGACGGGCGCATCGTCTGCAACTACCCGGACGGGCTCAAGGTGACCCTGTTCCACTACGACACGCCGGAGACCACCGACCGCCGCCACGACGACCTGGCCGCGACCAAGGGCGTCAAGAGCGGCCTTTGGACGATCGAGCGCAAGGAGAAGGCCGAGCTCACCGGTCGGCAGCTGAGCGGCCGGCGGATGGGCGGGGCCTGGCGCTGGACCACGTACGACTCGGCGCCGAACTATGCCGTGCAGCTGCAGTGGAAGGGCCACTCACCGGCCGAGCTGGCCAAGTGGGTCAAGCAGCACAAGCTCCTGCCCAACTGACAGTTACGGCTTCGGCATCAGTTCCTCGGCCAGCAGCGGGGCCAGCAGCCGGGCGTACTTGCCGGTGATGTGGTTGTCGTCGCGGTAGATCAGGGTGTTGCCCACCACCACCGGGCAGCTGGAGTCGCTGCAGAACCACGGCATCGGGTCGACGACGCGGGCTCCGGCCGCCTGCACCTCCTGCGCGATGCGGGTGCGCTGGGGTGACTCCGTGGCCCGGTCTGCGCTCTGGGCGCAGTTCTGGACGTCGCGCGGGTTCAGAGAAAGGCATTCCGGCACATTAGTCTTCGCGGCCGGAGTGTCGGCCAGGAACACCAGGTCGGTCTTCTTGGCCCGCAGTCGCCCGGCAGTCGAAGCCCAGCCTCGGGCCCAGGTGCCGTCCACGTCGTCGTTGCCCTCGGTCAGGTCCATGTGGTCGGCGATCGACGTCATCACCACCAGGTCGGGGCGTAGGGCGTTGATCCGCGCGATCGAGTTCTGCCGCCAGTCGTCGCAGGTGCGGTAACCGCCTCGGAAAGCCTCGGCGTAGAGGCTCACCTCGGCCGGGGTGCACATCACCTTGGTGAAAACAGCGAGCCGCCAGTGGTGCTTGCGGGCCATTGCTTCCATTGCTGGGAACCATTGCGCTGCATGGGAGTCGCCGAACAGCACCACCGTGGTTCGTCCCTTGGCCCGACCAAGGCTCAGGCAGTGTTCGGGGGTGTGGTCCTCGGCCACGGCTACGAAGCAGCCGTTGCTGCTGATCGAGGGCTCGTCGGTGGCTGCCTCGGTGAGCGGGGGTACCAGGTTCCGGGGGAGCGCCGAGGTGTGCGTGGCCGCCTGCAGCCGACGGCTCAAGGCTTGAAACCGCTGTGAAGGTGGGCCTTCCAGCGTCAGGCTGGTGGCGAGCGTTTCGCCTTGGGGGCGGCGGTCGGGCAGGGTCGGGATCAGCAGTGCTACGGTCACGGTCACCGCGGTGAGCCCGACCGCCAAGGCTCCGGCCGCTCCGAGGTGCGAGCGCAGATACTGATGGTGGCGCAGCGGCTGCTCGACCAGGCTGTAACTGATGCAGGCCAGACCCAGGGCGACCAGTGTAGTCAGAAGCTTTTCGTAGTTTGCAATCTCACGGCCGAGGATGTGTGGTGCCAGTATCAGGGCGGGCCAGTGCCACAGGTACCACGAGTACGAACGGGCACCGATGAACTGCGGCAGGCGCAGTCCCAGCATTCGCCCGCAAGCACTTCCGGGCCGCAGGCCCGCTGCGATCACGGCCGTTGTGCCCAGCACGGGAACGGCCGCGTACCAGCTCGGGAACGGGGTGCTGGCATCGAAAGCGACTGCGGCGTAGACAACCGCAACCAGACCCAGCCAGCCCAGAACTGGAGCGAGCCGCTGAACGAGCGGTAGGGACGTCCATAGTTGGTGCTCTTTGCCCCACAGCATCGCCACCGCGAGCAGAGAACCCGCACCCAGCTCCCAGGCCCGGCTCGGCGCGCCGAAATAGGCTGCGATCGAGGAGGTCTGGCTGCCGGTGACCGACTCGACGAAAGAGGCTGCCACCAGAGCGGTCAGCAAGGCGATGAACACCGCGCGCCGGCGCAGCAGCACCAGTCCGATCAACACCAACAGTGGGATGAACAGATAGAACTGTTCCTCCACGGCAAGTGACCAGAAGTGCTGCAGGGGGGATGGGGAATCGCCGGCGGCGCGGTAGTCGTTGCCGGACTGGATCAGTCGAATATTGATCACATATCCGGCGGCGGTGGCGGCATCGTACGCAATGGCGCGCAGACGCAGCGGAGGCAGCCAGACCCAGGCTGCAATCAGGGTGGAAACCAGGACGAGAGTGGCGGCGGGAAGAAGCCTCAGAGCGCGGCGGGCGTAGAACCGGCCGATCCGCAGACGCCCGGTGGCGGTGGCCTCGCGGGCCAGGTGTGAGGTGATCAGGAAGCCGGAGATCACGAAGAAGACGTCCACACCGACGTAGCCGCCGCTGAAAACGCCTACGCCGCAGTGGTAGAGCACCACCAGCAGCACGGCCAGGGCGCGCAGGCCCTCGATGTCCGGGCGAAAACCCGTTCGGGGAGCTGACTGCGCCTCCTGTGCCGGGACCGGTCTGATCTCGACATCGCTCACGGTGAGGGCATCGGCATTCCGGCCCCGGCGCTGACCTCCCCCTTTCGGCCCACAGGGTCGTACAGCGGATCCTCAGACAGCGCGCCGGACCCTCCCAGGCAGGCCGCCCACAGTGGTGCCCACGACAGCGGAGGAGAGACCGACGGATGAACGCTCGCAGCCAGGCCCACCGCACCACGGTGGCCGTGACCTCCGGCCTTGCGGTCGCCGCAGTGGCCACCACGGTGACGGTGGGGCTGGTGGCGGCCCGTTCCGAGAACGCCGACAGCACCGGCACCGTGGCCGATCCGGACACCTCCTCCTCGGCAACGCAGTCAGACCAGTCCAATTCCGGCAGCTCCGGCAGCTCGGGCATGAGCCCCGGCAACGGTTCCGCCGACGCCACTTCCGGAGGTTCGTGATGCCCCTGCTGGAGACTCTTCCCGTCCTGCCCACCGTTCGCCAGTGGCCGGTCTGGAGCACCACCGTCCGCATCGTGGTGACCGACCCCGAGTTCGCCGACCGGGCCGCCGCGCTGGTGGCCGAGCAGCTCGCCGAGGTCGACCAGGCGTGCAGCCGGTTCCGCGACGACAGCGAGCTGGCCCAGGTGCAGCGGGCCCGGACCTCGCAGGGGGTCACCGTCTCGGCGCTGCTGGCGGTGCTGCTCGGCGCCGCCCTGGAGGCCGCCGAGAAGACCGACGGCGACGTGGACCCCACCCTGGCCGACGACCTGGCCGCCCTGGGCTACACCGAGGACTACTCGGTGATCCAGGCCCGGGCGGGTGACGTCATCGTGCCGATCACCCTGAGCCGGCGCCGGCGGCCCAGTTGGCGCGACGTCTCGCTGACCGGGCGGGAGCTGCGGATGCCCGAGGGCATGCGCCTCGACCTGGGGGCCACGGCCAAGGCCTGGGCCGCCGACCGGGCCGCCCGCACCATCGCCGCCCGCTTCGGCGTAGGCGTGCTGGTCTCGCTGGGCGGCGACATCGCCACCGCAGGCCCCGCTCCCGCCGAGGGCTGGCAGGTCCTGGTGAAGGACGGCAGTGACGAGCCGGCCGCGCAGGTGGGCCTGGACGAGCCGACCGCCGGCCTGGCCACCTCCAGCACGGTCAGCCGCACCTGGCGTAACGGCACCCGGGCGGTGCACCACATCCTGAACCCGGCCAGCGGCCTGCCCGCCGAGCCGGTCTGGCGCACGGTCTCGGTGGCGGCGGGCTCCTGCCTGGACGCGAACATCTACTCCACCGCGGCGATCGTTCGGGGTGAGGACGCCCCGCAGTGGCTGCGCGAACTCGGCCACCCGGCCCGGCTGGTGGCGGCCGACGGCACCGTGGTCACGCTCAACGGCTGGCCGCGCGAGGAGATCCTCGCCGTCGACGCCGAGCCGACCCACGAGATCAGACTGCCGGCCGTGCCCGGGCGCGCGGCATGACCAGCGATGCCCTCTGGTACCTGGCCCGGGGCAGTGGCGTGGTCAGCCTGCTGCTGTTCACGGTCGTGGTCGCCCTGGGCATCGCCAACCGCTCCGGCCGGCCCTTCGCCGGGATGAACCGGCTGGCGGTGGCCTCGGTGCACCGCAGCGCGGTCCTGCTGGCCCTGGTCTTCCTGGTGGTCCACGTGGTCGCGCTGGTCTTCGACCCCTACGCCCAGCTCGACCTGATCGACCTGGTGCTGCCGTTCGGCTCCGGCTACCGGCCGTTCTGGGTCGGCCTCGGCACCCTGGCCCTCGACCTGGCCCTGGCCGTGGCGATCACCAGCCTGCTGCGGGAACGGATCGGGCACCGCGCCTGGCGGGCCGTGCACTGGCTGGCCTACGCCATGTGGCCGGTGGCCCTGCTGCACGGCATCTTCTCCGGCAGCGACCGCGGCACCGCCTGGATGCTCGTGATCGACGTGTTCTGCGTGGTGGTCGTGCTGGCCGTGGCGGCCGGTACCCACCCCGTCCTCAACCCCGCGGGGGCCCGGGCCAAGGCACCCGAACTCGTGACTTCCCGAAGGGAGCAGCGATGACCATGACCGCCGTCGACCCGACGCAGGGGCTGCGCATGCCGCCCGACGGGCCCCGGCTCTTCGCCGCGCCCGGTCCGGAGCTGACCGTCCACCTGGCCACCTACGGCACCGTTCCGGAGGTGACGCCCGCGCAGTTGCTCGAGCAGGTCCGCATCTCCGGCCTGACCGGGCGGGGTGGGGCCGGCTTCCCCACCGTGAACAAGCTCGAGGCGGTCACCGGCCGGGCGGTGGTCGTGGCCAACGGTGCGGAGGGTGAGCCCGCCAGCCGCAAGGACGTCGAACTGCTGCGCCGCGCGCCGCATCTGGTGCTGGACGGCATCGAAGTTGCGGCCCGGATCACCGGCGCGCAGGAGGCGTTCGCATATCTGCGGCCGGAGGCCGTGCCGGGCGTGCAGCGGGCCCTGACCGAGCGCCGCAGCACTCTGAACATCACCATCGTGGCGGCCGCCGACGGCTTCGTCAGCGGGCAGGAGACCGCCGTGGTCAGCCGGCTGAACTCAGGCCCGGCCCTGCCCCGCTTCAGCCGGCACCGGATCTTCCAGCGCGGCGTGGGTGGACGGGCCACGCTGGTGCAGAACGTAGAGACGCTGGCCCACCTGGCGCTGATCGCCCGCTACGGCGGCCGGTGGTTCACCACCGCCGGAACTGCCGACTCCACGGGCACTTTCCTTACCACGGTGGGCGAGACGGTGTGGGAAGTCAACCACGGCCTACCTCTTCGGAACCTGCTCGCCCCGGCCACCGACCGTCCGGTCGAAGAACTGCAGGCCGTGCTGGTCGGCGGCTATCACGGCACCTGGGTGCCCCTCCCCACCGCCCTGGACGCTCCGCTCTCCAGGGCGGGCCTCGAACCCTACGGAGCCGGTCTGGGCGCAGGCGTGCTGATTCCCCTGCCCGCCACCGCCTGCGGCCTCGAAATGACCGCGAAGATTGCCACCTACCTGGCCAACCAGTCCGCGAAACAGTGCGGCCCGTGCCAGTTCGGCCTTCCCGAGCTGGCCCAGCACCTGACCGCGCTGACCCAGGGCAAGGTCGGCCGCGACGCCGTCCACCAGGCCGCCGGCCTGGTCGAGGGCAGGGGAGCCTGTAAGCATCCCGACGGCACCACCCGGATGGTCCGCAGCGCTCTCAAGGTCTTCGCCGACGACGTCCGGCTGCACCAGGACGGCCGTTGCCTGGCGCGGATCTCCGAACCCTACGGAGGGGCCCGGTGACCCGTCCTCTGATCATCGACTGGACCGCCTGCGAAGGCCGCGGCCTGTGCGCCGACCTGCTGCCCGAGGTGCTTACCCAGGACAAATGGGGATACCCGCAAAGCCGCTCCGGTCACGACTTCTCGATCCCCGACGAGCTGGAGAAGGCCGCGCGCAAGGCCGTGCATCTCTGCCCCCGCCTGGCCCTACGGCTGCAAAACGACTGAGGGGGCACGGAATCCGCGCCCCCTCAGAACTCAAGCTCTTACGTCAGCCGGGTCACCGTGGTCTCACCGGTCGAACCACCCTGCGGATCCACGTGCACCCGCCACTGGCCGGTCACGTTCGGCATGAAGGTGCAGGTCTTGGTGGCGCCGGTCAGGTCGCACCCGAAGGTCGCGGTGCTCGCGCCCGGTGCGTACAGCCACAGCTTGGCCGTGCCGGTGCCCCAGTTGTTGCCGGTCACCTTGATCGGCAGGTCGTCGTTGGCCACGCCGTAGGCGCCGAACCAGGCGTCCTGGCCCTTGACCCCGAGCTTGACCGTCACCGGGACGTTGGTGTCCAGTTGGCCCTTCCAGAGGTCGGCGGCCAGCGCCAGGGTGAGGTTGCCGGTGGCCGCGCCCTGCGGGTCGACCACGAAACGCCAGTAGCCGGTGGCGTCCACGTCCAGCTCGTAGAACGTCGGGGAGGCCAGGTTCAGCACCTTGTACAGGTGGCCGGACGGGTTGTACACGTAGCCGTAGGCGGCGCTGTTGGCGGGCCACGAGGTCGCGGTGGCCTCGAGCGCGATGTGCGCGCCCTGCTCGGCGTGGAAGTAACCGCCGGCGTTCTGCCCGGCGACCGTGGTGGCGAGCTTGTACTTGCCGCCCACCTCCATGATCGGCTTGGGCTTCGGCGGCGTGGTGGTGTCGGCCGGGTCGGTCGGGGAGGCGTCGGCGGCGTAGGTGAAGGTGGTGGTGCCGGTGGTGTTGCCGGTCGGGTCCACCTCCACCTTCCACAGGCCGTTGGCCTCGGCGGTGGCGTCGAAGAACGGGGTCTGGCCGTTGTTCACGGCCCACTGCTTGTAGAAGATCCAGGACGAGCCGGTGGCGTTCGGCACGTACAGCCGCATCACCGCGCTGCCGCCGGCCGACCAGGCGGAGGCGCTGGTGGCGATCGAGACGTGGTCGCCGTTCTCCACCCCGAAGGTGTACGAGACGGTGTCGTTCGCCACGGTGACGGCCGCGGTGACCGCCTTACCGCTGGTGAGCGTGCCCTGGTACTTGTCCGCCGCCTGGGCGGACTGCGCGGTCGCCAGCCCGGCCAGGAAGAGGCCGGTGGCGGAGATGCTGACGGCGGCGCGCCGGAGCAGAGCCTGTTTGTTCATGATTCCCCCGTGAGTGATTGCTCGGCCGGACCCCCATCCGGCCACCACGAACCCTAGGGGTGACGCTTCGGGTTTGGATCACGCGCCACGCCGGTCTCCCAGTTCCCACCGGCCCCAGCGGGAATGATCTCTGCCGCCCGCAGAATTGCTGGTGACAGCGGCGAGGATAGGCTCGCCGAGCCGGAACCCGCCTGGACGGAGCACAAGATGACGTTGTCTCACGACACCGACCCGAAGCTGGCCGAGTACGCCCACCCGGAGCGGCTGGTCACCACCGCGTGGCTGGCCGAGCACCTCGGTGAACCGGGGCTGGTGGTTCTCGAGAGCGACGAGGACGTGCTGCTGTACGAGACCGGCCACATTCCCGGGGCGGTCAAGGTCGACTGGCACACCGAGCTGAACGACCAGGTCACCCGCGACTACGTGGACGGCGCCCGGTTCGCCGAACTGATGTCGGAGAAGGGCGTCGGCCGCGACAGCACGGTCGTCATCTACGGCGACCGCAACAACTGGTGGGCCGCCTACGCCCTCTGGGTCTTCACCCTCTTCGGTCACGAGGACGTGCGTCTGCTCGACGGCGGCCGCGCCGCCTGGATCGCCGAGGGCCGCGACATGACCGACGAGAAGCCCGCCGTGACGGCCACCGAGTACCCGGTGGTGGAGCGCGACGACACGAAGGTCCGGGCCTTCAAGGAAGACGTCCTGGCGCACCTGGGCCGGCCTCTGGTCGACGTGCGCTCGCCCGGGGAGTACTCCGGCGAGGTCACGCACATGCCCGACTACCCGCAGGAGGGCGTGCTGCGCGGCGGGCACATCCCGGGGGCGGCCAGCGTGCCCTGGGCGCGGGCAGCGGCCGACGACGGCCGGTTCCGCAGCCGCGCCGAGCTCGCCGCGATCTACGAGCAGGAGCAGGGGCTTTCGGCCTCCGACGACGTGATCGCCTACTGCCGGATCGGCGAGCGCTCCAGCCACACCTGGTTCGTGCTCACCCACCTGCTCGGGTTCGAGCAGGTGCGCAACTACGACGGGTCGTGGACCGAGTGGGGCAACTCGGTGCGGGTGCCCGTGGTCCGGGGCTCCGAGCGGGGCTGAAGTTCGTAACTGAAGACGTCGGTGGGCGCGCGGGTGCGCGCGCCCACCTTTCGATCCCCGAGCCTCTGGAGCGGTCATCACCACCGAATCCCTCATCGCCGGTGCGCTTCTCGGCGTGCACGCAGGTGACTCCCTGGGTGCCAGCCTGGAGTTCATGTCCTTCGGCCAGGTCCGGGAGGCCTATCCCGACGGCCTGCGCGAGATCGTCGGCGGCGGGCCGTTCGACTGGCCGGCCGGGCACGCCACCGACGACACCGACCTGACCCGGGCGGTGCTGCTGGCCTACCTCGAGCCGGGGGCCGACCTGGTCGCCACCGCCGGCCAGCACATGCTCCACTGGTTCGACGGCAACTGGCCGGGCCGCACCCCGGGCAGCCGTCCGGTCGACGTGGGTGGGGCCACCGCCACCGGGCTCACCCGATTCCGCAGTTCCCGCGACTGGCGCCGGGCCGGAGCCGGCGCAGGCAGCGCGGGCAACGGCTCGCTGATGCGCTGCATCCCCACCGCCCTGGCCCGGGCCGACGCCGAACCGGCCCAGCGGGCCCTCGAGGCGGCAGCCATCTCCTCGATCACCCACGACGACGCGCGCTGCGTGCAGGCCTGTGTCGCCTACACCGAGATCGTGGTGGCGCTGCTGGCCGGGGAGAGCGCCCAGGAGGCGGCCGGGGCCGGGGTCCTGGCGATGCAGAAGGCCCGTCCGGCCGACGGTGCGGCCGCGGTCGAGCTGGCGATCGGGCAGGGCCTGCAGATCGACCTGACCAGGGCGGTGGTGAAGGGCGACGCCGGGCTGGCGCACGGCGGCACCGGCTACGTGCTCGACTCGCTCAGCCTCGCGGTGGCCGCTCTGGTGGATCCCCGCCCGGCGGTGGAGTCGCTGGTCGACGTCACCCGCCTCGGCGGTGACACCGACACCAACGGGGCGATCGCCGGTGGTCTGCTGGGGGCCCGGGACGGGTTGTCGGCGTGGCCCGGGAGCTGGACCGAGCGCCTGCAGTTCGATGCCGAGTTCCGGGCCGCAGCCAGCACGTTTGCTGCCCACTACCGGTCGGCAACCTGAACGCAAAGTCTCCTTAGGGGTACCCAGCGTGGACATCGGGGGCAATACTCGATAGCGACGCCAGGCTCGCCCTAACGGGAGGGGGACGGATGCCGGACGAGGCGCCCGTGCGGAACGACGCGACCTTCGGGCCCGCGTTCGTCTCCCGCTGGATTGCCGGCAGCCTCGACATCACCCCGCTGACCGAGGCCGACCGCAGCGAGGTGGAACACGGTCTGGCCGCCGTGCACACGGGGGTGGGGCTTCGCTGGCACGGCAACGTGGTGTGGGTGCGCTCCCCGCAGGAGTTCACCCGCGCCCTGGCCGGCGCCCCGGCGCTGATGCGGGGTCCCTACCTGGCGGCCGACGGCCGATCCCGCCTGCCCGCCCGCGCCCTGCGGCTGGGCAAGGCGTTCACCCAGGGCACCATGGTCACCGGCTACGCGTTCATCGCCGCCATGGTGGCGTTCCTGCCCTCCTTCTACGCCGGCTCGCTGGCCAGCCGGGTCGCCGGGCAGCAGCTCGGCGGCGGGGGCCTGCTGGCCGTGGTCATCCTGGTCACCATCGTCACCGGTCTGGCCGCGGCCGCTGTACTCACCCGCGCCGCGGTCAACTCGGCCCGCTCGGTGTTCGCCCCGATCGGCGAGGACCTCGGCCACCGGCTGCGCCCACTCCTTTCCCGAGGGCGGCCGGGCCCGGTCGAAGTGGGTGAACCGGTGCGACGTGCAGTCGGCGGGCTCTGGTCCGAGCGGCTGCTCGAGGGCGCGTGGACCGAGGGCACCAAGGTGCGGGGGTTCCACCGCGACGGCGTGCTGCACGACCGCCGGGCGGTGGGGGCCGCTCACCAGGCGGCGTACCGCGAGGCGGGCCTGTCCGTGCTGGACCCGGGCGACCAGGCGGTGCTGTCCGGGCTGGTGGCGGTGCGCCGGGCGCTGGTCTGGGTGCCCTACGCCTGGCTGACGGTGGTGCTCGAGCCGCCCGTGCAGCTGCACACCGAACGGGCCGGCGACGAGGTGCGGCTGCATCGTGAAGACGGCCCGGCGGTGGTCTGGGCCGACGGCCAGGTCGAGTTCTACCTGCACGGGGTGCGGATCCCGGCCGAGCTGGCGGGCCGCGAGCCCACCGTGCGCGAGCTGCACGCCGAGCGCAACTCCGAGGTCCGGCGGGTGCTGATCGAGCGCGAGGGCTGGGCCCACTACGTCGACCGGGCCGGGCTGCGCCTGGTGGCCAGGTCGGCCGATCCGGGCAACCCCGGCCGCGAACTGCGGCTCTACCGCACCCCGGCCCGGGTGTTCGACTCCGAGCGGCTGCTGCTGATGACCAACGGCAGTCCCGACCGCAGCGGTGCGCTGCGGCACTACGCCGAGCTCGTGCCGGGCGAGCTGGACGATCCGATCGAGGCGGCGGCCTGGCAGTACGGGGTGCCCGCCGAGGTGTACCGCGAACTGGCCCGCCGGACCTGACGCATCCCGGGAAGTCGAGATAAGGAGCGCAAAATGCATACCTACGGCTCGGCGCTGGCTCTGATCGGCGTCACCGTCCCCGACCACCTCGAGTCCGAGGCCGGAGTGCCGGTGCTCACCGCCCCGCAGGCCCAGGGTGACCTGTTGATCGTTCCCGTGGTCCCGCCGGAGAAACCGTCCTGGGCCGTCGTGCCGGACGCGGGCGAGCAGGTGGTGCACGGCGAGGCCACCGGTAACACCCACTGGCTGCACCGGGGTTTCGATTCTCCGGCGGTGCGCTGGGCCCGCGCCGGCAGCGAAGACCCGCTGGTGGTGGGTTACGTCGAGGTGCCCGAGGGGCAGTCGGCCCTCTTGGTGCACACCGACGAGCACGGGGCCAACGGCATCGGTACGGGCACCTACGCCATTCGCCGTAAGCGCGAATACGTACGCCCCGAGCCGGAACTCGCCACCAAGCCCCTGATGCGTGGCTTCACCCGGCGCCCCGACGCGAACGCGTGGGATCTGGTCTGGGACTGAGGCACCCGACGCGACCACACCCGTCCTCAATCCGATTCAAGGACGGGTGTGGTCGGGCTCAGTCGCTCAGCGGGCCCACGTCGGCGACGGTCAGCACGGCCGCGCCGGCCTCGTTGCTGGCGGCCAGGTCGACGTCGGCGGTGATCGCCCAGTCCCGGTCGCCGGCCGGGTCGTCGAGGATCTGGCGCACCTCCCACTTACCCGCGAACTCCTTGATCTGGAGCATCTTCGGGCCGCGGGCGTCCGGGCCGGTGCCGACCGAGTCGTACTCCTCGAAGTACTCCTCGATCGCCTCTTGCCACTCGTCGGCGGTGTAGCCGTCGGTCTCGGCCTCCAGTTCGCCCAGCGGTGTCCACGCCCGCTTGGCGAACAGCTCGACCCGCCGGAACATCGCGTTGCGCACCAGCACGGTGAAGGCCCGCTTGTTCGCGGTGACCGGCGGAGGACCGGTCGGGCCGGCCGGCTTGCCGGCGGCCTGCTCCTCCTCGGTGGGGTTGCGCAGCGACTCCCACTCGTCGAGCAGGCTGGAGTCGGTCTGGCGCACCAGCTCACCCAGCCACTCGGTGAGGTCGGTGATCTCCTCGGTGCGCACCGCGTCCGGCACGGTCTGGCGCAGCGCCTTGAACACGTCGGACAGGTAGCGCAGCAGCGTGCCCTCGCTGCGGGCGAGCTGGTAGAAGTTGATGTACTCGCCGAACGTCATGGCCCGCTCGAACATGTCGCGCACCACCGACTTCGGCGACAGCTCGTGGTCGGCGACCCAGGGGTGGCCGGCCCGGTACACCTCGAAGGTGGCCTCGAGCAGCTCCTCCAGGGGCTTGGGCCAGGTCACCTCCTCGAGCAGCTCCATCCGCTCCTCGTACTCGATGCCCTCGGCCTTCATCTCGGCCACGGCCTCGCCGCGGGCCTTGAACTGCTGGGCCGAGAGCACCTGGCGCGGGTCGTCGACGGTGGCCTCGATGATCGAGAGCACGTCGAGCGCGTAGGTCTCGGAGGTCTTGTCCAGCACCTCGAAGGCGGCCAGCGCGAACGGCGACAGCGGCTGGTTCAGGGCGAAGTTGGCCGGTACGTCGACGGTCAGCCGCACCGTGCGGCCGAACTCGTCCGGGGTGTCCAGCTTCTCCACCACGCCGGAGGTGAGCAGCGCGTCCCAGATCGCCTCGGCCTGGTCGAGGTGCCGCTGCCGGGCGCCGCCCTCCTCGTCGTTGCCCTCCAGCAGCTTCTGCATCGCCGCGTAGGCGTCGGCCGGGCGGGCCAGCACGTTCAGCACCATCGAGTGGGTGACGGCGAAGCTCGAGGTCAGCGGTTCGGGCGGGGAGGTGCTGAGCCGCTCGAAGGTGGACCTGCTCCAGGAGACCGAGCCCTCCGGCGGCTTCTTGCGGACGATCCGTTTCTTCTTCTTCTCGTCGTCGCCGGCCCGGGCCAGCAGCCGCTCGTTCTCCACCTCGTGGTCGGGCGCCTGGATGATCACGGTGCCCGCGGTGTCGAACCCGGCCCGCCCGGCCCGGCCGGCGATCTGCAGGAACTCGCGCACCTTCAGGTGCCGCTGGCGGACCCCGTCGTACTTGGACAGGCCGGTGAACACCACCGTGCGGATCGGCACGTTGATGCCCACGCCCAGGGTGTCGGTGCCGCAGACCACCTTCAGCAGCCCGGCCTGGGTGAGCTGCTCGACCAGCCGGCGGTAGCGCGGCAGCATGCCCGCGTGGTGCACCCCGACGCCGTGCCGGACCAGCCGGGACAGCGTCTTGCCGAAGCCCGCGTTGAACCGGAAGTCGCCGATCGCCTCGGCGATCCGCTCCTTCTCGGCCTTGCTGCACATGTTGACGCTCATCAGCGCCTGGGCCCGCTCCATGGCCGCGGCCTGGGTGAAGTGCACGACGTAGATCGGCGACTGCTTGGTGTCGAGCAGTTCGGTGAGGGTCTCGTGCAGCGGGGTGGTGGCGTAGGAGAAGAACAGCGGCACCGGGCGCTGCTCGGAGCTGACCGTGGTGGAGGGCCGGCCGGTGCGCTCGGTGAGCGCCTTCTCGAACCGGGTGACGTCGCCCAGGGTGGCCGACATCAGCAGGAACTGCGCCTTCGGCAGCTCCAGCAGCGGCACCTGCCAGGCCCAGCCGCGGTCCGGGTCGGCGTAGAAGTGGAACTCGTCCATCACCACCTGGTGGATCGCCGCGTCGGCGCCCTGCCGCAGGGCCAGGTTGGCCAGCACCTCGGCGGTGCAGCAGATGATCGGCGCGTCGGCGTTCACCGCCGCGTCGCCGGTCATCATGCCGACGTTGGCCGCCCCGAACATGTCGATCAGGGCGAAGAACTTCTCCGACACCAGGGCCTTGATCGGCGCGGTGTAGTAGCTGCGCTCACCCCGCGACAGGGCGTAGAAGTGCGCCCCGGCCGCCACCATGCTCTTGCCCGAGCCGGTCGGGGTGGCCAGGATGACGTTCGAGCCGGAGACGATCTCGATCAGCGCGTCCTGCTGGGCCGGGTACAGCTCCAGCCCCTTCTCGGCGGTCCACTCGGTGAACGCCTCGAAGATCTCGTCCGGGTCGGCGTCGGGGCCAGGGCTCTTGGGCAAACGGTCCAGCAGGCTCATGATCTGCCCATGCTCTCATCTCAGACGGTGAGCACCGATCCGGAGTCCACGCGGTAGTTGCTGCCGTTGACGAAGCTCGCCCGCTCGGAGCACAGGAAGGTGATCACCGAGGCCACCTCGCCGGCCTCGCCCCGTCGCTTCAGGGCCATCCCGGGCCGCTCCTCGTCCAGGAAGCTGCTGACCGCCTCGTCGAAGCTGGTGCCGTTCTCCTGCGCGCGCTGCTTCATCATCGCGTCGGTCATCGGGGTGGCGATGAAGGCCGGGGACACGGTGTTGACCAGCACCCCGTCCGGGCCGTAGGTCTTCGACAGGCCCTTGGCCAGGGTCACCACCGCGGCCTTGGCCGCGCAGTAGGGCAGTTCCTCCACGTAGGGCTGCACCGCGTCCTCGGAGGCCAGCAGCACGATCCGGCCCCAGCCGCGCTCGCGCATCGGCCCGACGAACGCCCGCACCACCCGCACGGCACTGAAGAAGTCGGTGTCGAAGGTCTTCTGCCAGCCGTCCTCGTCGATCTCGTGGAAAAGCCCCTGGGCGCCGGTGATCCCGGCCGCGTGCACCAGGATGTCGGGGGACCCCAGGTCGGCCGTCACCTGGCTGTGCAGGTGGGCGACCTCGGCCGCAACGGTCAGGTCGGCGGCCACCGCGACCACGTCGCCCAGCTCGGCCGCCGCGGCGCCGAGCCGCTCCGGGTCCTGGTCGGTGATCGCCACCCGCACCCCCTCGGCGATCAGCTGACGGGCGGTGGCCAGGCCGATGCCGGAGTCGGCGCCCGTGATCAGAGCGGTCCGGCCGGTGAGTTCGAGATCCATGCCGGTGACGGTAAGTCCGATTGCGCGGGCCAACCTGTCGAGAACCGCCGACCACACGAACAGGGGACGTCGGTGCGCTCCTTGCGCACCGACGTCCCCTGTTCGTGTGGTTGCCCTGGGGTCAGGCCGAGGCGATCGCGGCCACCGGCGAGATCTTCGCCGCCCGCCGCGAGGGCAGGACCGAGGCCACCGCCCCGGCCACGGTCGCGGCCACCAGGATGGCCAGCACCTGCAGCACCGGGATGTCGATGTGGACCGTGCCCTGGCTGCCCAGCACCGCCTTCACCGCCAGCACGCCGTAGGTCGAGCCGATCACGATGCCGATGGCGGCGGCCACACCGGCGATCAGCATCGCCTCCCACAGCAGCATCCAGCGCAGCTGCCCGCGGGTCAGGCCCAGGGCCCGCAGCACCCCGGACTCCTTACGGCGCTCCAGCACCGACAGGGCCATCGTGTTGCCCACCCCGATGATCGCGATCACCACGGCCACCGCCAGCAGGCCCAGGACGATCAGCAGCAGGATGTCCAGCAGCTGGTCGAACGCCGCCCGCTCGTTGGCCGAGCCGCTCAGGCCGCTGTCCGGGTCCACGTCGGCCGCGGCGCTGGCCACCGCGTCGAGGGTGTCGTTGCGCTCGTCGTTGTCCAGGTCGTCGGCCAGCTTCGCCCAGACCTCGCTGAGCTGCGTGCTCACGCCCAGCCGGGCGATGTCGGCAGAGGCCACCCGCGGGCTGTTGATCTCGGTGTCGGGCACCACGTGGGCGGTGAGCTCGATGCTCTTGCCCTTGGCCTTGAGGACCAGCGGCTTGCCGTCGGCGGCCCCGGCCTCGCTCTCGTAGTACTCCGGCAGCACGATCGTGCCGGCCTGGGGCACCAGGCCCTGGTCGTCGGAGCGCACCACGGTGGCGGCCTTGGCCGGGTCGACGACCTGGGCCCAGCTCTCCTTCATGGTGCCGATCTGCAGCGAGGCGCCCTCGACCGGCATCGCGGCGGCCACGTTCTCGACCCCGGCGATGGTGCCGGCCAGCGTGGTCGGGGCGTTCTCGCTGGAGCCGACGTAGACCACCACGTCGGTGGGGAAGCTGTCGTCGATCGCGGCCGAGGCCGAGGCCCGGGTGGTGGCCGCGCCGACCACCATCATGGTGGTCAGGGTGACCCCGATGATCAGCGCGGTGGCGGTGGCCGCGGTGCGCTGCGGGTTACGGGTGGCGTTGAGCGCAGCCAGCTTTCCGGGCACCTGGCCGGCCGGGCCGACCACCCGGCCCACCGCCGCGACGGCGATCGGGACCAGCCAGCGGGCCAGCAGGAGGACGGCCAGGAAGGTGACCATCCCGCCGCCCGCGGCGATCAGGATGTCGTTCTCCTTGCCGCCGTAGTAGGCGATGCCCACCCCGGGCACGGCCAGGATCAGCCCGGCGATCCGGCGGAACAGGCCGGCCCGGGTGGTGATCGGTTCCTCGTCCATCGGGCGCATCGCGGCCAGGGGCGCCACCCGGGTGGCTTTGCGGGCCGGGTTGAAGGCGGCCAGCATGGTCACCACCGTGCCGATCGCCATGCCGATCAGGATCGGCGTCACCCCGATCGAGACCCCGCTCAGCGGGATCGTCAGGTCGTAGCCGGCGGCGATCGCCGAGACTGCGGCGGCCAGGCCGATGCCCACGGCCACGCCGAGCGCCGAGGCGGCCACACCGATCACGAACGACTCCACCAGCACACCCCGGCGCAACTGCTTGCCGGCCGCGCCGATCGCCCGCAGCAGGGCCAGTTCACGCACCCGCTGGGCCAGCAGCACGGCGAAGGTGTTGGCGATCACCAGGGCACAGACGAACACCGCGATGGCGCCGAAAACCAGCAGCACGGCGGTCAGTTCGGTGCTTCCGCTGGCCAGGTTGTTGGCCGCCTCCTCGGACTCCTCGTCGCCGGTGCGCACGGTCAGCGTCTGACCGGCCTTGGAGCCGTCCAGCTCGGTACGGACCTTCTCGACCAGGTCGGCCGGGTCGACCCCGGAGGCCGCGGCCACCCGGATCGCGTCGACCTCGGTGGCGTTCCAGTCGGCGGCCTGCTCCGGAGTGGTCCAGAACTGCCCGCCGCCCATGGCGCTGATACCGGAGGCGCGGTCGGTCAGGCCGACCACGGTGGCCTCGACGGAACGGGCCGGGGCGGTCTCGTTGCCCTCGTTGTCGAAGGCGGCCTGGATCTGCATCTCGATCCGGGTGCCGACCTCCAGATCGCCGCTGGGGGCGGCGACGACCTGGCCCGGCCCCTGCGGCCAGGTGCCGGACTCCAGCTTCTGCCAGCGCAGTTCGCCCTCGGCCAGGGACTGCACCTGGGCGTAGCGGTAGCCGTCGGCGCCCACCTCACGGGTGTTCACGTAGGCGGTGTGGTCGACGGCCACGGCGGCCACCTCGGGCAGCTGCGAGATCTGCTCGCCGAACTTCGTCCACTGCTGTTCGGTGGGCAGCTCGCCGCCGGTGTTCCAGTCGAACGCGACCACCCCGTCGGTGGTCCGGTACTGGCTGGTGAGGGCGCCGAAGACGGTGTTGCGGAAGGTGGAGTTGAGCACCAGGGTGGCCACCACGAAACCGACCGCGATGATGATCGCCAGAGCGGTCGCGATCAGGCGGTGGGCCTGGGTGCGCAGCTGCGCCAGGCTGAGCGCGAGCATCGGTCAGCCTCCCAGGTGACGCAGCGCGTCGAGCACGCTGTCGGTGGTCGGGGAGAACAGCTCGCCGGCGATCGCGCCGTCGGCCAGCAGCACCACGCGGTCGGCGTAGGAGGCGGCGACCGGGTCGTGGGTCACCATCACCACGGTCTGCCCGGTCTCGCGCACACTGGCCCGCAGCATGCTCAGCACCTCGGCACCGGCCGTGGAGTCGAGGTTGCCGGTGGGCTCGTCGGCGAAAACCACGTCGGGGCGGGGGAGCAGGGCCCGGGCGATGGCCACCCGCTGCTGCTGGCCGCCGGACAGTTCGCTGGGGCGGTGGGTGAGCCGCTGGGTGAGCCCCAGGCGCTGGACGATGTCGTCGTACCACTGCTGGTCGGGCGAGCGCCGGGCCAGCGTGAGCGGCAGTTCGATGTTGGCCTTGGCGTTCAGCGCCGGGATCAGGTTGAAGGCCTGGAACACGAAGCCGATCCGGTCGCGCCGCAGCCGGGTCAGCTTGGCGTCGTTCAGGCTGGTGAGTTCTGTGTCGCCGAGGAAGACCTTCCCGGCCGAGACGGTGTCCAGGCCGGCCAGGACGTGCATCAGGGTCGACTTGCCGGAGCCGGAGGGGCCCATGATCGCCGTGAACGCGCCCTTCTCGAAGCTCACGTCCACCCCGCGCAGGGCCGCGACCTGGTTCTCGCCGCGGCCGTAGACCTTCTGCACACCGAGCGCCCGGACGGCGGTCTCGCGGGTCTGGGGCCGGCCGTACTCACCGGCGTGACCCGGCTGGGTCTGCTGGGCCGAGGTCCAGGACATCGGTTCTCCTCCTCAGGAAAGGACATTCGTCTCTGAGGAAGAAGCTATTGACCAGGGGGTCCCGGGCACATCGCGCCGCGGGATGATCCGGGTCGGCCGCCGGGCGTCAGCCCGTGGGATGACCCCGGTCGCGGCCGTAGTCCCGGGGGATTACGCACCGCCTAGGGCCGCACGATGCCCAGCTGGTAGGCGAGCACCACGATCTGCACCCGGTCGCGGGCCGCCGTCTTGGTCAGCACCCGGCCCACGTGGGTCTTCACCGTGGCCTCGGAAACCACGAAGTGCGAGGCGATCTCGGCGTTGCTCAGACCGTTGGCCATCAGCACGAACACCTCGTACTCGCGCGGGGTGAGGTCGGCCAGCACCCGGGGCATCGGGTTGTCCGGGCCGGGGGAGGGCGCCTGGGCCAGGGCCTCGGCCGGGTTCGGCACACCCGAGGCGACCGAGAAGCCCTTGGGGACGTTTGCGGGCGGCGGGGTGCCCGGGTCCAGCACCGGGGCGCCCAGCACCGACTCGGCGGTGCCGTTGGCCAGCATCGGGCCGATGTGGTGCAGCAGACGACGGGTGGAACTGGCGCCGATCACCGCGTCGCCGGCGAACACCGTGCGCACCGCGGCCAGCATCTCCTCGGGCGGGGCGTCCTTGAGCAGGAAGCCGCTGGCCCCGGCGCCGATCGCCGACATCACGTACTCGTCCAGGTCGAACGTGGTCAGCACGACCACCTTGGGGGCCTGCGGCAGCGCGACGATCCGGCGGGTGGCCTCGATCCCGTCCATCTTCGGCATCCGGACGTCCATCAGCACCACGTCCACCACGGTGCCGCTCAGCCGGGTCACCGCCTCTTCCCCGTTGGCCGCCTCGACCAGCACCGACAGGTCCGGCTGGGAGTCGATCACCATCCGGAAGCCGGCCCGGACCAGTTGCTGGTCGTCCACCAGTGCGACCCGGATCGGGGTGGCCGGGTTGTCTGTGGGTTCGCTCACGAGTTCTGACGGTAGGGCAGATACGCCCGGACTCCGAACCCACCGCCCTGCCGAGGCCCGGCCTCCAGCTGCCCGCCGTACAGCGTCGCCCTTTCGCGCATCCCGATCAGCCCCTGACTGCCAGGGGTGGCCGGGGTGGCGGCCGCGCCCCGGCCGTCGTCCTCGACCCGGATCTCCAGCGCCTCGCTGAGCCACATCAGGCGGACCCGGGCCTCGGCGCTCGGCCCGGCGTGCTTGAGCACGTTGGTCAGCGACTCCTGAACGATGCGGTAGGCGGCCAGCCCGGGCCCGGCCGGGAGCACCACCGGCTCGCCGAGCACCTCCAGGGTCACGGTCAGCCCGCTGCCGCGGACCTGGTCGACCAGATCCTTGATCGCCTCGGTGTCCGGTTGCGGGGTGAGCTGCTGGGTACTGTCGTCGCGCAGCACTCCGAGCAGGGCCCGCATGTCGGCCAGAGCCTGCCGGCCGGTGGCGGAAATGGTCTCAAGTGCGGTGATAGCCGCCTCGGGGTTGTGCTGTGCGGCATATCGGCCACCGTCGGCCTGCGAAATCGTCACCGACAGTGAGTGCGCTACGACGTCGTGCATCTCCCGGGCGATCCGGGCCCGCTCGGCCGTGGCGGCCAGCTGGGCCTGCTGCTCGGCCTCGGACTCCAGCAGCCGGGCCCGTTCCTCCAGCCGGGCCTCGTCCCGCAGCCGCAGCCGGCGCATCCGGCCCAGCGCCCAGATCCCGAACAGCACGGTGGCGGTGAAGGTGAGCGCGAACGGGGTGTCGGCGCCGCCGGAGATGATGCCCTGGAAGCTCATCGTCACGCCGCCGGCCAGCCAGGCGATCACGGCGCCGGTCCAGCCGGCCCAGCGGGGGCCGTAGGCGGTCACCGCGTACAGCGAGCAGAACACCGCGAGCGTGGCGACCAGCAGGTACATGGACTCGGCACTGAGCATCACGACGAACCCGGCCGCCGCCACGGCCAGCGCCGAGCGCAGCGGACGTCGGCGGCGCCAGGCCAGGGCGCCGACCATCACGATGGTGGGCAGCCAGGAGATCGTGACCGGCCCGCCCACGAGGGCGATGAACAGCATCGCCAGCGCGGCCAGGGCTGCGGCGGCACTGTCCACCTCGAAGGGGTGCAGGCGCAGCCACTGGTAGGTGGCCTCCACCCGGGGGATGTCCTCGCTCGCCTGACTCACCCGGCCACCGTACGTTCGGCGGCCCGGCCGCACGTCAGACCCGCGGCTGATCTGCTCCCCATTCGGCGTCAGACCCGGGTAGGAGCAGACGTGACACGACAGAGTCCCGGCATGACAGAGCCCGGGCATGACAGAGCCCGGGCCGCCGGGCCCGGGCTCTGCTGGTGCTCTGCTTCTACTGCTCTTCGGTGGGCTTGCCGTACGGGTTGTCGCGCAGCGCCTTCTGGTCGGCCTCGGCCTGCTGCTGCGCGGTCAGCGCGCCGACGCCCTTGGGGGCGTTCGGGTCGTTCTTGACCCCGGCGTAGAAGACCCGCCAGTTCTCCCGCCAGCCGCCGAACGCGTCCGGCTCGAGCTTGTGCTTGCCCTTGCCGACCAGGTTGCGCCGCCGCTCCACGGTGTCGAACTGGGCCTGCATCACCCGCAGGTCCTGGAAGATGAACGACAGCGCCTCGGGGGTGTAGCGCCAGTAGTCGACCGGGCAGGGGTGGTAGCGCCAGCTGAACAGGGTGGAGTGGTAGGTGAAGCCGCCCGGCTTCAGCAGCCGGGTGATCTCCGGCCCGGCCAGCCACGGCTCCCGGATGTGCTCGAAGACGTCGACGCTGATGATCGCGTCGAAGCTCTCGGACTCGATCTCGGGGCAGTTGGTGATGTCGCCCTGGATCACCCCGGGCTCGGAGATCTCCAGGTCGAGGGCGTTGTACTCGAAACCGGGGAACCAGTCCTTGTAGGGGTTGGCGCGCCCACCGATCTCGAGAATTCGCCCACCCTTCACCCCGGATTTACCCAGCATGGTCTTGATGTGCTGGCCGATGCGCTCGGTCCGGGGCGGGAACGCCTCGAAGTTCTGCTCCAGGCGCTGACGGGACTTGGCCTGCTCGAGCAGCTTGGCGTCGGCGGGGGGGATCTCCGCAGGGGGCTGTTCCTGCACTTGACCTCGGCGTCTACCCAGCCGGCGCAACTGCTCGGTCACCACGTGAAGCCTCCGCTCGGTCGGGTCCGGGGAACTTTGCATTCCCCTGTGCATCCTCTCGTGCGTGCACAAGGGGACGGCCAAAAACCTTACACTCCGCTGGTGCCCCATCATGTGATCGCTGTCGCGGAATCTGACTCCTTCCTGAAGTGGGCCGTCAGTCTCTTCGGGCAACTGCCGGCCGGGACGAAGACCGAGGTCGTCGTCGCCTGCTCCCCGGCCAGACCGTCGGCCTCGCAACGCATTGCAGCGCTCAGTGGCACTGCGTACGCGGGTCATGACCCTGAGGTGCTCTCGCCCGGTCAGCTGCTCAAGCGGGTCGAGCGCGACCGGCCGGACGCCGTGCTGCTGGCCCTGACCGGCCCGAGCGTGCACGCCTACTCCGAGGCGCTGAGCCGGGCCAGCCACCGGCCGGTGCTGATCACCGGCATCCCCGGCATCGCCATCCCGGCCCGGCGGCGGGCCTGGGGCTACCGCGGTGCCGTCGACCTGTGGATCGTGCACAGCCACCGCGAGGCGGAGGAGTACGACCAGGTCCGCCGGCAGATGGACATGAAGGGCCGGCTCGGCCTGGCCACCATCCCGTTCCTGGCCCGCCCGGCCGACATCCTGCCCGCCCAGGAGCTGACCGGTGGGCAGAACGCCGGGCAGCAGCAGGCTTTCGAGCACACCCCGGCCGAGGCGCTGGAGGGCGACACCAGCGTCGAGCCGCTGAACTCGGTGGCCAAGCCGCACCGCAATCGTGTGCTCTTCGCCACTCAGGGGAAGGTGCCGCGGGTCAAGAAGGACCGGATCCTGATCCTGCAGAGCCTGGCCCGTCTGGCCGCCAACCGGCCCGACCTGGAGGTCGTGGTCAAGACCCGCGGCGGGATCGGCGAGTTCCACACGCACCACGAGCCGCACCACTACCAGGCCCTCTGGGAGGAGCTGGTGGCGTCCGGCGAGGTGCACTCGCCCGAGGCCCTCACCTTCGCGGCCGGGTCGATGGCCGAGCAGCTGGCCGACGCGGTGGCCCTGGTCACGGTGAGTTCCACGGCCGTACTCGAAGCGATGGCGTTGGACATTCCGGTGCTTCTGATCGACGAGTTCGGCGTCTCCGAGAACCTGATCAACCAGGTGTTCGTCGGTAGTGGCGTGATGGGTGGACTGGACCAGCTCGAGCAGGGTGACTTCCGTCATCCCGAAACCTGGTGGCTGGCCGACAATTACTTCCACCCGCGCAGCGACAACGACTGGATCGGTATGCTCGACGAGCTGGTGGCGCAGGCCCGTGAGGGCCGTCTGCCCACCATCGCCTCCGGCCTGAACAAGGGCCGGTCGGCGAAGCGCCGTCGGCTTGACCGCCTACGGCTGACCCCGGCGGGCAGCGCGATCGTGCGCGCCCGGGTCAGAATGCGACAGAGGGTGAAGCAGTCCTCACAGTCGCTGGCAAGTACATCGGCACGAAGTTCCTGAAGTGTCGACATCTGGATGCCGGTTGTTCACACGGGCCCTTGACGGCATCCGTAACCTAAACTCTCGCTCTCCGGGATCGTGGCCGACGAGGGGCTGCCCGAATCCTGCCGGTGTCCCACACACTTGGGATCACTCCGGGGCTAATTCCGGCCCGGAGACTAGAGGGCCCTCAGGCTTGAAGGAGCAACAATGACTGCTGGACCCACCAAGACGATCGCGCCGGTCGAGATCGGCGGCAAGCTGGTCGGACCCGACCAGCCGGTGTACGTCATCGCCGAGATCGGTCTCAACCACAACGGTGACGTGGCGATCGCCAAGCAGCTGATCGACATCGCCCACGAGGCCGGATGCGACGCTGTGAAGTTCCAGAAGCGCACCCCCGAGATCTCCACCCCGAAGGACATGCGTGACGTCCAGCGGGAGACCCCCTGGGGCACGATGAGCTACCTCGACTACCGCTACCGCGTGGAGTTCGAGGAGGAGCAGTACACGGAGATCGACAACTACTGCTCCAAGCTGGGCATGCACTGGTTCGCCTCGCCGTGGGACGTGCCCTCGGTGGAGTTCCTGGCCGCCAAGTTCGACGTGGTCACGTTCAAGGTCGCCTCGGCGTCGGTCACCGACATCGAGCTGCTCACCGCGATGAAGAACACCGGCAAGCCGGTCATCCTCTCCACCGGCATGTCGACGCTGGAGGAGATCGACAAGGCGGTCGAGACCCTGGGCACCGAGAAGCTCGTGATGATGCACGCGACGAGCACGTACCCGATGCCGGCGCACGAGGCCAACCTGCGCACGATCAACACGCTGCGCGAGCGTTACGGCGTGCCGGTCGGCTACTCCGGCCACGAGCGCGGCCTGCAGATCAGCCTGGCGGCCGTGGCCCTGGGCGCGGTCACCGTCGAGCGGCACATCACCCTCGACCGCACCATGTGGGGCTCGGACCACTCCGCCTCACTGGAGCCCGAAGGCCTGCGTCACCTGGTCCGCGACATCCGGATCATCGAGGAGGCCCTGGGCGACGGCGTCAAGCGCGTCTTCGAGGGTGAGCTCAAGCCCAAGGCGCGTCTGCGCCGCGTCGGCTAGTCATCCCCGTGACCGACGTCGCCGGATCAACCACCGTGCAGGCCTGGGTTGAGTCGCCCTTCCAGCTCCTGGGAGCTCTGGAGGCGCACGCCTCGGGCCGGCTCGGTGGCCGGCTCGTCGTCCTTCCGCGGAAGGGCGTCGAGCCTCTGGTGACGGCGGTCGCCGAGGTCACCCGTCTGGGACTGCCGGACGGTGTGACCATCAAACTTCCCTCCGGGGCGCCGCGTCGCGGCGGCGAGGACCTCGCCGTCGGCGACGCATTCTCCGGGGCCGTGCACCGTCTGCTGGTGCAGGCCCCACCCCGCAACCTGGTGCTGCTGGACGACGGCCGGGCCACCCGGCGGGTGATGAACGCCCTGCTGAAGGACGAGGTCCCGCTGGTCCGCCCGCACGTGAAGCAGACCGCCCACCGCACCGTCCTGGCCCGGATGGCCAAGATGCGGCTGCGCCGGATGATCGGCCAGCAGCGGCTGCGCGTGATCACCGCCCTCGAACTGCCCGCCGACGTGCTGCGGGCCGCCGCCCAGGTGGGCCTGCCGGTCGAGCGCAACGACTTCACCTGGCTGCGCTCCCTGCCCGAGACGGAGCAGGACCGCACCGACCCCGACCGCACCGTGGTGCTCGGCACCTCGATGGTGGCCAACCGGCTGATCAAGGCCCAGCCCTACCTGGCCTGGATCCGCGGCCTGGCCGACAAGGGCCCGGTGGTCTACCGGGCGCACCGCCGGGAGAACGCCTCCACGCTGAGCCCACTGACCAACTATCCCGGGATCGACGTGGTCCGGGGCCACGTCCCGGTCGAGGTCAGCCTGCGCGGGATGGGCGAACGCCACCGCGTCGTGTCACTTCCCAGCACGGCCGTCTCCACCCTGCGGCTGATCGCCCCGCAGGCCGACATCCGCGAGTTCGCGGTGCCGCAGGAGTGGTGGATGCCCGACGTGCCGGACGCCGCCCGCCAGGTCCTGGTGCCCGACGGCGACGCGGATTTCCTTGAGATCGCGCAACATTCATCGAGCTGAGCAGTCCTGAGCACTCCGCCCGGACGGTATTCTGCTGGGTAGGCCCTGCCGGGGCCCGGCCATGGTGCCTGATGTTCCTGGTCAAGCTGCTGGCCCCTGTTTCGAGCTAGTCCCGAGGACCGTCGTGAGTGACGCACCACCTGCCCAGACCCGCCCCCGAGTCGTCGCCGTCATCCCCGCCCGTGGCGGGTCGCAGGGCGTCCCCCTCAAGAACCTCGAGCCGGTCGGTGGCCGCAGCCTGCTGATGCGGGCGGTCACCGCCTGCCGGCAGTCGCAGCTGATCGACGAGGTCTACGTCAGCACCGACCACGCCGGCATCCAGGAGGAGGCCCGCCGCGCCGGGGCCCACGTGGTGGTCCGCCCGGCCGCCATCTCCGGCAACACCGCCTCCTCGGAATCGGCTGTGCTGCACGCGATCAACGAGATCCAGGGCGACGGCCCGGCCCCCGAGGTCACCGTCCTGGTGCAGTGCACCAGCCCGTTCATGAACCCGGCCGACCTGGACGCCGCGGTCGGGCGGGTGCTGGCCGGGGAGGCCGACTGCGCCTTCTCCGCGGTCGAGAGCCACGCCTTCCTCTGGAAGTACGGCCCGGACGGCCTGATCGGGATCAACCACGACGCCAGCTTCCGGCCCCGCCGGCAGGACCGTGACACCGAATTCCGTGAGACCGGTGCGTTTTACGCGATGCGCACCGACGGCCTGCGGCGTCACGGCCGGCGGTTCTTCGGCACGCTGGTGGCCCAGCGGGTGAACGACGACCACGCGATGGAGATCGACACCCCGGACGACCTGCACATCGCCCGGCTGCGCGCGGCCGTGCTGGAGGAGCAGGAGCGCATCGACGGCCTGCCGGTGATCGACGTCGACGCCCTGGTGATGGACTTCGACGGCGTGCACACCGACGACTCCTCGATCGTCCTGCAGGACGGCACCGAGAGCGTGCGGGTCAGCCGGGAGGACGGGATGGGCATCAAGCTGGCCCGTCAGGCCGGCCTGAAGATGCTGATCCTGTCCACCGAGGTCAACCCGGTGGTCGCCGCCCGCGGCCGCAAGCTGCAGATCCCGGTCATCCACGGTCAGTCCGACAAGGCCCAGGCACTGAAGGAGTGGCTGGCCGCCGAGGGGCTCGACCCGGAGCGGGTGGCCTACGTCGGCAACGACGTGAACGACCTGGGCTGCCTGCGCATGGTCGGCTGGCCGATCGCGGTGGCCAACGCCCACTCCGACGTGATGGCCCTGGCCCGGCTCACGCTGACCAAGTCCGGTGGCTACGGCGCCGTGCGCGAGGTGTGCGAGCTGGTCATCTCGGCGATCAACGAACGCGAGGCCGGCCGGGCCTGAGCCAGGTCACCGAACCATGAAGAAGGGGCGTGCCCGCGCACGCCCCTTCTTCATGCCCGCAGAAAGCGCCGCGGGTCGTTCGTTCCCCTTCTATTTTACCGACGCCGGGCGCGGTTGCGGGCCGGTATCTGCCCGTGGCTCTTGACAATTTAATTCATGCGCTGGAATGCTTTCGGCGCAGTACTGTGTCCGCGTGCTCGTCCAATTGCTTCGCGCACGTCTGCGCCCATATTCCGCAGCCATCGGCTGGGTCGTGCTCTTCCAGCTCGTCCAGACCGTGGCCACCCTCTACCTGCCCACGCTGAACGCCGACATCATCGACCGCGGCGTGGTCACCGGCGACACCGGCTACATCCTCCGGATCGGCCTGGCCATGCTCGGCATCAGCCTGGTCCAGATCGCCGCCCTGGCCGCGGCCGTGTACTTCGGCGCCCGCACCGCGGCCGGCCTGGGCCGCGACGTCCGGGCCGCGCTTTTCGGCCGGGTGCAGTCGTTCTCCGCCCGTGAGGTCGGCCAGTTCGGCACCCCGTCGCTGATCACCCGCACCACGAACGACGTGCAGCAGGTCCAGATGCTGGTCCTGATGACGCTGACCTTCATGGTCTCGGCGCCGATCATGTGCATCGGCGGCATCATCCTGGCGCTGCGCCTGGACGTGCCGCTGTCCGGCACCGTGGCCGTCGCGGTGCCCGCCCTCGGCGTGGCGGTCACCCTGATCATCGTCCGGATGCGCCCGCTGTTCCGGCTCACCCAGGAGCGGCTGGACCGGATCAACCAGGTGCTGCGCGAGCAGATCGCCGGGATCCGGGTGATCCGCGCCTTCGTCCGCGACGAGCGCGAGCGGCAGCGCTTCGAACGGGCCAACACCGACCTGTTCGACGTCTCGCTGGCGATCGGGCGCCTGCTCGCCCTGATGTTCCCCACCGTGATGCTGGTGCTGAACCTCTCCAGCGTGGCTGTGCTCTGGTGGGGCGGGCACCGGATCGCCGACGGTCAGCTCGAGGTCGGTGAGCTCACCGCGTTCCTCAGCTACCTGATGCAGATCCTGGTGGCGGTGATGATGGCGACCTTCATGTTCATGATGGTGCCGCGCGCCGAGGTCTCGGCCGAGCGGATCGAGGAGGTGCTGGGTACCGACACCAGCGTGGTCCCGCCGGTGCAGCCGCGCGAGACCGGCGCCCTGCACGGGCGTCTGGAGCTGCGCGACGTGAGTTTCCGCTATCCCGGCGCCGAGCGTCCGGTGGTGGAGAACCTCGACCTGAGCGCCCTGCCGGGACAGACCACCGCGATCATCGGCAGTACCGGCAGCGGCAAGACCACGCTGCTCAACCTGGTACCTCGCCTGTTCGACGCGACCGAGGGCGAAGTGCTGGTCGACGGGGTGAGTGTGCGTGAGCTCGCCCCGGCCCGCCTGGCCGAGGCGGTGGCCCTGGTGCCGCAGAAGCCCTACCTGTTCACCGGCACGGTGGCCAGCAACCTGCGCTACGGCCGGCCCGAGGCCACCGACGAGGAACTCTGGCACGCCCTGGAGATCGCCCAGGCCGCCGAGTTCGTGCGGGCCATGCCCGAGGGCCTGGAAACCCCGATCGCCCAAGGGGGTACGAACGTCTCCGGGGGCCAGCGCCAGCGTCTGTCGATCGCCCGGGCCCTGGTCCGGCGACCCGAGATCTACCTGTTCGACGACTCGTTCTCGGCCCTCGACTACGCCACCGACGCTGCGCTGCGGGCCGCTCTGACGGCCGAGACCCGCGACGCCACCGTGGTGATCGTGGCCCAGCGGGTCAGCACGATCCGCAACGCCGACCAGATCATCGTGCTCGACGCCGGGCGGGTGGTCGGCACCGGCCGGCACCGCGAGCTGATGGCCGGCAACGAGACCTACCGCGAGATCGTCCTTTCCCAGCTGACCGAGCAGGAGGCGGTGGCATGACCACGGAAACCGGCTCGGAAGAAAAGGTTCCGGCCCGCGGCCCGGGCCCGGTCGGGCCCCGGCCCGGCGGTGGCCCGGGTGCGCACATGGCCGGCCCACCCACCGAGAAGGCGCTCAACTTCACCGGTTCGGCCAAGCGCCTGTTCGGCATGCTGCGCCCGCAGCGCAATCTGCTGATCGGGGCGATGCTGCTCGGCCTGGGCTCGGTGGTCTGCAGCGTGATCGGCCCCAAGCTGCTCGGCGACGCCACCGACGTGATCTTCGACGGGGTGATCGACCCGGCGGCCGGCATCGACTTCGACCGCGTCCGCAACCTGCTCTACCAGGTGCTGGCCGTCTACCTGGCGGCGTTCGGGCTGGCCCTGGTGCAGGGCCGGCTGGTGGCCGCGCTGGTGCAGCGCGCGGTCTTCGGGCTGCGGGAGCAGACCCAGGCCAAGCTGGCCCGGCTGCCGCTGAGCTACTTCGACCGCCAGCCGCGCGGCGAGGTGCTCAGCCGGGTCACCAACGACGTGGACAACCTGCAGCAGTCGATGCAGCAGACCTTCAGCCAGCTGGTCACCTCGCTGCTGACCATCGTCGGCGTGCTCGCCATGATGTTCTGGATCTCGCCCCTGCTGGCCCTGATCGCGCTGGTCACGGTGCCGTTGTCGATCGCCGTCACCGGGCTGATCGGCAAGCGGGCGCAACCGCAGTTCGTGAAGCAGTGGGGCAGCACCGGCCGGCTCAACGGGCACATCGAGGAGATGTACACCGGGCACCAGCTGGTCACCGTGTTCGGCCGGCAGGAAGAGGCCCGGCGCACCTTCGACCAGCACAACGACGAACTGGCCGAGGCCGGCTTCCGGGCCCAGTTCATCTCCGGCCTGATCCAGCCCTCGATGATGTTCATCGGCAACCTGAACTACGTGCTGGTGGCCGTGGTCGGCGGGATCCGGGTGGCGAACGGGCACCTGAGCGTCGGTGAGGTCACCGCGTTCATCACCTACAGCCGCCAGTTCGGCCAGCCGCTGGCCCAGGTGGCCAGCATGGCCAACCTGCTGCAGTCGGCGATCGCCTCGGCCGAGCGGATCTTCGCCCTGCTCGACGCCCGGGAGCAGGAGCCCGACCCGGTCACCCCGGTGCACCCCGAGAAGGTCAGCGGGCTGGTCGAGTTCGACGACGTCAGCTTCCGCTACACCGAGGACCGGCCGCTGATCGACAACCTCTCGCTGCGGGTCGAGCCGGGCCAGACGGTGGCCATCGTCGGGCCCACCGGCGCGGGCAAGACCACCCTGGTCAACCTGCTGATGCGGTTCTACGAGCTGAACAGCGGGCAGATCCGGCTGGACGGCGCGGACACCGCCGGGATGACCCGCGACGAGCTGCGTGAGCAGTTCGGGATGGTGCTGCAGGACGCCTGGCTGTTCGGCGGCACGATCGCGGACAACATCGCCTACGGGGCCGACGCGGCCTCGCGCGAGGACATCGTGGCGGCCGCCCGGGCCACCCACGTGGACACGTTCGTGCGCACCCTGCCGAACGGCTACGACACGGTGCTGGACGACGAGGGCAGCGACGTCAGCGTGGGCGAGCGGCAGCTGATCACCATTGCCCGGGCGTTCCTGGCGCGGCCGCAGATCCTGATCCTCGACGAGGCCACCAGCTCGGTCGACACCCGCACCGAGGTGCTGATCCAGCAGGCGATGGGCTCGCTGCGCAAGGGCCGCACCAGCTTCGTGATCGCGCACCGGCTCTCCACCATCCGCGACGCGGACGTGATCCTGGTGATGGAGTCGGGCCGGATCGTCGAGCAGGGCTCGCACAAGGAGCTGATCGAACAGCAGGGCGCCTATGCGCGGCTGTACGCGGCCCAGTTCGCCCAGCCGGTGGACGCGGTCGACTAGAAAACCGAACTTGGGACGCTGGTGGGCCTCTGTGCGCGCAATCCGGGCTCACCAGCGTCCCCAGTTGGGTTGGATCTAGAGTTGGCGCCGTGACCTCAACAGACATCTCCGCAGACCAGTCCGACGCCTCCGGCGGCATCGTTTACGAACGCAGCCCGTTCGGGGTCACCTCCACCGGCGAGCCGGTGGAGCGGTGGATCCTGGACGACGGGACGCTGCGGGTGAGCGTGCTGACGCTCGGCGGCAACATCCAGGCGCTGGAGGTGCCTGCGGGTTCGGGCGAGGGCCGGGTGGACGTGGTCCTCGGGTTCGACGAGGTGGCCGGTTACGAGAACACCAAGGCGTTCATCAGCGCCCTGATCGGCCGGGTGGCCAACCGCCTCACCGGCTCGAAGTTCACCCTCGACGGCACCGAGTACCAGGTCAGCGCCAACGAGGGGGCCAACTCGCTGCACGGCGGGGTGGAGGGCTTCAACAAGCGGATCTGGGCCGCCGAGCAGATCCCGGGCGGCCTGCGCCTGAGCCTGACCAGCCCGGACGGTGACCAGGGCTACCCCGGCGAGCTGACCGTGGTGGTCGACTACCTGCTGCTGCCCGGGGGCACGTTCCGGATCCGCTACGACGCCACCACCAGCGCGCCGACCGTGGTCAACCTGACCCAGCACGCCTACTTCAACCTGGCCGGCGCGGGCACCGGCTCGACCGACGGCCACACCCTGCGGGTGGCCTCCGGCCACTACACCCCGGTCAACCAGGAACTGCTGCCCTCCGGCGAGATCGCCCACGTGGTCGGCACCCCGATGGACCTGCGCACGGCTCAGGAACTGGACTTCCTCAACCTCGACCACAACCTGGTCCTCGACGAGGAGGAGCCGGCCGAGGCCGAGGCCGAGGCGGGACACGGCCACGGTCACGGCCACACCGTCGGCTCGGCCGAGGACGGCCTGCCCGCCCAGCACTTCTGCGCCGAGCTGAAGCACACGGCCAGCGGCCGCACCCTCACCGTGACCACCAGCGAGCCGGCCGTGCAGATCTACACCGGCAGCCAGCTCGACCGCTCGGACGTGGGCAAGGGCGGCGTGGTCTACGGGCCGGGAGCCGGGCTGTGCATCGAGACCCAGAACTTCCCCGACGCGCCGAACCACGAGGAGTTCCCCTCGATCGTGCTGCGGCCCGGTGAGCGCTACCTGACCGTCACGGACTGGAAGTTCTCGGCCTGACGAAGATCTCCAGCTGGCTGGCTGGCTGGGTGGTCTGCGTCGCAGCCGTCGTCACCGTCGTCGCCCAGCCAGATCCACGGGACAGCAGACGGCCGCTGCCCCGGAAGGACTGATGCACTTTGTTCAGGGTCGGACGATCCGTAAGAACTCAAGTATCCGGCGTTACGGATCGTACGACTTGGCCAAACCATCATCAGGGTGCCCCGACACTGGCCCCGGATCCGACCCACCCAGCCACCTGACTGGTTGCCGTTCGACCTGTGAATCGCATGTCCGGTCGCTGTCACAGAACGACGGCGGCCGGACATGAACGGTTTTGTGGGGACCTCTGCCGACGACAGCTTCCGTCGCCTGTACGCCGACAACTTCCCGGCGATGCTCTCGTACGCCCTGCGTCGGGTCGGAGGTCTGGACGACGCGGCGGACCTGGTGGCCGACATCTTCCTGGTCGCCTGGCGACGCCGGGCCGAGATGCCACCGGGAGACGAGGCCCGGCTCTGGCTCTTCGGAGTGGCCCGGCTGACCCTGGCCAATCACAGCCGCGGAGAGCAGCGCCGGCATCAGCTGAGTGAGCGGCTGCGCCTGGAACTGCGCGAGCACCTGATCACCCACGATCCCACCGGTGATCTGGTGGAGGTGCGGGCGGTGCGTGAGGTGATGGCCCAGCTGGAACCGGTCGACCGCGAGGTGCTGGAGCTAGCGGTATGGGAGCAGCTGGCGCCGCGGGAGATCGCCGTGGCCCTTGGGCTTTCGTCCCAGGTGGTGCGGGCGCGCCTGTCGCGGGCCCGCAACCGGATGCGCCTGCTTCTGGAAAATACTTCTGGGCAGGCTTTTTCGGATCACAGAATGGCACGGTCCGGACATGTGAGAGGTGTCCCGACGATGCTCGAGCCGAAGGAGGGGAAGGCATGAACGACCACGAACTCGACCAGTTGCTGCGCCAGGCGCAGCCGGCGTCGGCGGCCAAGGTGCCGGACGTGGCCCCCATGCTTCGTGAGGCCGGGCGAGACCTCCTGGAGGGGATCGTGTCCGAAACCGAAAAAGTCTGTCCAGAAACTGAGATCGAAGCCGTCGAGGTGGTGCCGCTGAACACACGGCGCCGGAGCCCGACCCGGTGGTGGCTGGCGGCGACGGCTGCGGCGGCAGTCGTGCTCGCGGTTGCCCTGCCGATGACCGTGTTCGACCGTCAGGCCGGAGAGGGCGTGGTGGTGCCGGCTGCCGCCTCGGTGAACGCAGCGGGGAATCCGTTCCTGGTCATGGATGACCCGAAGTGGCAGCCGCAGTCTCTGGGGCAGAGCGAGCTGGAGGGTTTCCAGGACTTCTCCAACTCGGAGAAAGGCTGGCTGACTGTGCATTGGGGGGCCGCAGACGGCTACGGCGACCTGTTCGAGGCCCAGCGAGAGAGCTACGACCACGAGTCGGAGCTCAGCGCCCTGCAGTTGCTGGGCGGAGAGGCCACGGTGTTCCGCCGTGAGGACGGCAACTTCGTGGCCATGCTGTTGCCCGAGGGATCGAAGGTCTACCTGCAGTTCTATGCCTCCGGGGTGAGCCGCCAGGACTTCGAGGACGCGCTCACCCGGCTGCGTCCGGCCGGCGAGGACGAATGGACGCAGGCGTTGCCGGAAGACACAGTCCGGCCTGGCACTGCGACCGAGGTCGCCACGAAGATGCTGACCCAGGTGGACACCCCGCCCGGGGTCGAGCCTGGTGACTTCTCCGTCCCCTACGCCCGTGGATACTTCCCATTCGCCTCGGAAGTGACCGCGGCCGTGTACTGCGGCTGGGCCCTGGAGCTCCGGGACGCGCGCAGCGCCGGTGACGAGCAGCGGGAGCACCAGGTCACCGAGGCGATCGCCGATGGCGACACCTGGCCGGTGATGCGCAAGATGCGCCAGATGGAGAAGGACGACCCGGAGACGCTCGGCGAGGAGAACATGACCGGCCATCTGGAAGCTCTCGAGGAGAGGTCCGCCCAGGACGGCGGCCTCGACGCCTTCATCAGCGAATTCGCCTGCGACTGATCCTGAGGATTTCCTGTCCGGCCCCTGTCACGCTGAGGCGGTGGCCGGACAGGGAGCGGGCGTGGGGAACCCCTCTGAAGACGACTTCCGCCGTCTCTACGCCGACAACTTCACCGCGATCCTGAACTACGCGCGTCGTCGGGTCCAACGACCCGACGACGCGTCGGACGTGGTGGCGGAGACCTTCCTGGTCGCCTGGCGCCGCCGCAGCGAGATGCCGCCGGGCGACGACGCGCGTCTGTGGCTGTACGGCGTGGCCCGGTTGGTGCTGTCCAACCACGGGCGGGGCGAGCGGCGCCGGTTGCGCCTGGGGGAGAGGCTGCGCCGGGAGCACCGCGCTTTTTCGATCGAGGCCGACCCGAGCGACGAGGTCCTGGGCGTACGGGCGGTGCGAGAGGCGATGACCGGCCTGTCGCCCAACGACCGCGAGGTGCTGGAAATGACTGTGTGGGAACAGCTGACGCCGGCGGAAATCGCAGTGGCACTGGGGCTTGCGCCCGAGGTGGTGCGTACCCGGCTCAGCCGGGCGCGGGCCCGGATGCGAAAACAGCTTGGGCAGAACGGTAACGATCCTGGAGGGGGCGGACATGGGCACCTCGTCCGCATCATTCCCGCGCCGAAGGAGGGGAAGGCGTGAACGACTCCGAGATGGACCGTCTGATCGGGCTGGCTCAGCCCACCGATGTTCCTCGCGGTGCTCTCTCCGAGGCCGGGCAGGAACTTCTGGAGGAGATCGTGTCCGTGGATCCGCAGGTCGATCGCAAGGACAACGACGTGGTCCTGCTTCCTCACCCGCGACGTCAGAGGACGAAGGGGCGTCGTGGCCTGGCCACGTTGGGTGTTGCCGCAGCCGTTGTTGCGGCCGTGGCGGTGCCCACGGTGGTGTTCCGCGAGGGGGAGAGCGTGACTCCCGCTGCGCCACCGGTGTCCGCCGCGCCCGAACCGGCGTCGACCAGTAATCCGTTCCTCCTGCTCGATGCCCAAGGGTGGGTTGTCGACCGGGTCACTGAAAGTACCGAGGAGGAGGGGGAGATGATCTTCCGGCAGTCGACGACCGGCAAGCTGCTGGAAGTCGTCTGGATGCCCGTCGAGGCCGACGAGAGCTGGTACGAGGGTGACCCGGACGACCCCGAGCCCGAGCAGGTCACCTTCCTCGGCCAGAAGGCGCTGCTCTCGGGTCTGGGCCGAGGGGAGTTCGAGATCCGGGCCGAGCGCGGTGACCTCTTCCTGAGCGTGCGCAGCCGGACCGGCGAGCGTCAGGCTTTCGACAAGCTGATCGGTCACCTGCGGCAGGCGCCAGCTCAGGAGTGGTTCGCAGCGATGCCGGACTCCGTCGTCACCCCGGACGAGAGTGCGGCCGTCTCGGCGCAACTGCTGGACGGGGTTCCGCTCCCGGCCGGCTTCGACCCGTCGATCTTCGTCTCCGACCGGAGCAACACCAGGTACCACGTCGAGTTCCAGGTCGTCCGGCAGGTGACCTGCGCCTGGATCGGCAGCTACGCGCAGGCCCGGGCCGAGAAGGACGAAGCCGGTATGGCCGAGGCCGAGGATGCGCTGGCCGGGTCTGCGGCCTGGCCGGCGACCCACCAGATGGGTTCGGCCGAGCTGATCGGGGCCGAGCCCTACCTGCAGAAGATGTCGAAGCGCGAGGCCGTCGGCGACTACCGGGCAGGAATCGGCTGCGACTACTGACTTCAGGAAATTCCTCTCCGGCCACCGTCACGATGGGGCGGTGGCCGGAAACGAACCAGACGTGGGGAACACGACTGCCGGCGGGACCGGCGCCGGCGAGGCTTTCCGACGCCTCTACTCGGACAACTTCGGGGCGATCCTGAGGTACGCGCTGCGCCGGGTGCGGGATCCGGACGACGCGGCCGATCTCGTGGCCGACATCTTCCTGGTCGCCTGGCGCCGCTACGACGAGCTGCCCCCGGGCGTGGAGGCGCGGCTGTGGCTGTACGGGGTGGCGCGGAACGTGCTGGCCAACCACGGCCGGGGTCAGCAGCGCCGGGCGCAATTAGGCGAGCGGTTGCGGGTGGAGCTGCGCGAGCACCTGACCCACTACGACCCGACCTCGGACCTGGTCGACGAGGGGGCCGTGCGCGCGGTACTGGCCGGGCTGGATGCCCGCGACCGCGAGGTGCTGGAGCTGACGGTGTGGGAACAGTTGGCACCCCGTGAGATCGCCGTGGCGCTGGGGGTCTCGTCGGACGTGGTGCGGGCCCGGCTGACTCGTGCCCGCTCGCGGATGCGGGTCCGGCTGAGTGAGAGCAGGTATCCGGGTCACGATCCTGGGGGCGGGCGACATGAACCAGGTGTCCGCGCAGTGCCCGTGCCTAAGGAGGGGACAGTATGAACGACCACGAGATCGACCGGCTGCTCGGGCAGATCGAGTTCGACGGGGGTCCGAGGCTGGAAGACCGACTCCGTGGGGCCGGGCAGGAGCTCCTGGAGGAAATCATGAACGAGTTACCTCGGAACAGCTTTGACGACCAGCCGGTCCGGCCCGTTCCGCTGCCCGAGCGTTCGCAGGCTCGGCGGTGGAGAGCTGCCGTAAGTCGCCCGCTCGTAGGGGTGGCTGCGGCGGCTGCCGTGGTGGCCGCGATCGTCATTCCGGCAATGGCTTTCGAACGCGATCAAGAGGAACCGGTGGTGACCACCCCGGCGGCCTCCGAAGCGCCGGTGCCCACGCCCACCGTGGATCCTTCGTTCTTGAAGCGGACGACCAACCCGTGGATCGTGGTCGACGCCCCGGGGTGGGAGATCGACCACATCAGTGAAGAGGACTGGGGGGAAGGAGTTTACGGTGAACTGGAATACCTGAAGGGCAAGGCCGAGATACAGCTCTTCTGGTCCTCGGACGACGAGTACCAGAACGACAGGCAGAAGCGCATCGAGGAATACGGTCAGCCTCAGGTCGCCACCCTGCTCGGGAGCGAGGCCGAGCTGTTCCGGACCGGACAGAAGGAGTACGAGGTGCTGGCCCGGCTCGGGCGCACGTACCTCAAGATCCGGGGTTCCGGCTCGGCCGATCCCGCTGTCTTCCAGAAGTGGCTCGGCGGCCTCGAGCAGGTCGAGCCGGGCGAGTGGTACGCCGCGCAACCGGAGTCGGTGGTCGTGCCCTACCGCAGCAAGGCGGCGGCCGAGCGGGTTCTGCAGGACGTCCCGGTGCCGGCCGGGTTCGACCGTTCGACGCTGACCAGCAACCTCACCGCCTCGTACGACGTGTTCGGCGCACGGGTGACCGGCAAGGTGACCTGCGCCTGGCTGGACCAGTACTCCGCCGCCCGGGAGAAGGGCGACGAGGCCACCATGAAGCAGGTCGACCAGGCGTTGGGCAGCGCCACCGACTGGCGCTTCCTCAAGTCGATGGACCCGGAGGACGGGTGGGACGAGGCGATTCTTTCCTATGCCGCGGCCGTCGCCGACCGGCAGCCCATCACCGGTGCCGCCCAGGGGCTCGGCTGTCACGACTGAGCCGTGTGCCCCGGGCCGACATCCCCCAGTGCAACCCCTATGGTGTTCGTCCATGACCGAAGTGCTGCGCTGGGGGATCATCGGTACCGGGGGGATCGCCGCCCGTTTCGCGGCGGACACCGCGCTGCTGGAAGGTACCGAGGTGGTCGCGGTCGGGTCGCGCACGGCCGAGAAGGCCGCCGACTTCGCCGCTGCCAACGGGGTGCCCGCCCACCACGGCAGCTACCAGGCCCTGGTCGAGGACCCGGCGGTGCAGGCGGTCTACGTGGCCAGCCCGCACCCCTTCCACGCCGAGCACGCCCTGCTCGCGATCGCCGCGGGCAAGCACGTGCTGGTGGAGAAGCCCTTCACGATGAACGCGGTCGAGGCCCGCACGGTGGTCGAGGCCGCCCGCAAGGCCGGGGTGTTCTGCATGGAGGCGATGTGGACGCGCTTCCTGCCGCACATGGTGCGCCTGCGTGAGCTGCTCGCCGAGGAGGCGATCGGTCAGGTCCTGGCGATGGGCGTGGACCAGGGCATGCGCTTCAAGCAGGACTCCGAGCACCGGCTGTTCTCGTTCGGGCTCGGCGGCGGGGCGCTGCTCGACCTCGGCATCTACCCCTTCTCGTTCGCCTCGATGGTGCTCGGCCAGCCCGAGACGGTGCGGGCCTCGGCCACCCCGGCCTTCACCGGGGTCGACGGCACCACCTCGGCCGTTCTCACCTACGGGGACGGCGCGCATGCGCTGATCACCTGCAGCGCGCTGGTGGCGACCCCGATGGGGGCGTGGCTGGCGGGCACCGAGGGCCGGATCGAGCTGTCCCGGCAGTGGTACACCTCGACCAGCACGCTCACCCTGACCCGGGCCGACGGCCGCACCGAGACCTTCGCGCCGGTGCCCGGCCTGGTCGAGGGCAAGGCCAAGGGGATGAAGTTCCAGGTGGCCGAGGCGGTGCAGCGGATCCGGGCCGGTGAGCGGGAGAGCAGCGTGATGCCGCTGGACGAGACGATCGCGATCATGGGCATCCTGGACGAGGTGCGCGACCAGATCGGCCTGGAGTACCCCGAGGCCTGATCGGTCCCCGGGAGGCCGCACCGGCCAAGGGCCGGGCAGCGACATCAGTAGAGTGGCGGCATCATGATTGCCGCACCCACGACGGACGTCCCCCTGCTCACGTGGTCGATCTTTGCTGGCCACGGTGTGCGGGCGGCGGTGACCACGCGTGAGGGCGGCGTGAGTTCCGGGCGTTACGCCTCGCTCAACCTGGGTATGCACGTCCAGGACGATCCGCAGGCGGTGCAGACCAACCGCGAGCGGACGGCGGCTGCTTTCGGGGTGCGCCCGCAGCAGCTGGTCTTCGCCAAGCAGGTGCACGGTCGCGGCGTCGCCACGGTGACCGCGCTGACCGCGGCCGGTCCCGGCATCGAGGCCGACGCGATGATCACCACCGAACCCGGCCCGGTCCTGGTGATCATGGTTGCCGACTGCGTTCCCCTGGTGCTGTTCGACCCGGTGCGCCGGGTGGCCGCCGCGGTGCACGCGGGCTGGCCCGGCACCGTCGCCGGCGTGACCCGCGAGACCGTCCGCAGACTGGCCGAAGGCGGTTCCGACCCGGCCGACCTGCTGGTCGGCATCGGCCCCTCGATCTCCCCCGACCGCTACCAGGTCGGCGCCGACGTGGAGCAGCAGGCCCGGCAGGCCTTCGGCGCCCGCGCCGACGAGGTGGTCCGCCCCGACGGCACCGGCCGCTGGCTGTTCGACCTCTGGCGGGCCAACACCATCCAGCTCACCGAGGCCGGTGTGCGTCCCGAGGCGATCGAGCTCGCCGGGCTGGACACCGGCCCGGGCACCCCGTTCTTCAGCCATCGTTCCGAGGGGCCGACCGGCCGGTTCGCCGTCCTGGTCCAGCTGACTCACCCGAACACCACCCCGAACCAGCCCGAAGAGGACTCCCGATGACCGCAACCCCCGCCGCGAGCGCCGACGAGCGCAAGGAACCGCAGCGCGCCGAGCGATTCACCTATCTGGGCTTCGACCTCGAGCCCGAGGCGAACCGCGTGGTCTGCCGCTACCGGCTCGACGAGCTGGAGTTCAGCGAGGTCGTGGGCTTCCCCGGCGGCGGTGACTGGAGCACGCCCGCGGTGCGGGAGGCGGCGCGCATCCTGTTCCTGCTCACCGGCGTCTCCTACTACAAGGCGGGCGCACCGCCGGTCGTCGACCTCGGCGAAACCGCGCTCACCGAGACCGAACTGGCCTTCCTGAAGGAGTTCTACCTCGGCGGTCTGGGGGAGTTCGCCTACCGCAACGGCATCGACCTTCAAGGCCTGGAATTCGTCAGCAAACCGCTGGAGCGCAACGGCACCGCCGGGTACACACCCCGGCAGAACAGCCCCCTGGTGCCCTTCGGTGGTGGCGTCGACTCGATCGTCAGCGTCGAGCAGATCCGTCCCCTCCTCCAGGACGGCGCAGACGCCGCGCTGTTCGTGGTCACCCGCCCGGGCGACCGTTTCGACGCGATCGAGGAGCCGGCCGCCGTGGTCGGCTGGCCGGTGGTCCGGGCCGAGCGCTCGATCGACCCGACCATCCTGCGCTCGCGCGAGCTCGGCTTCCTGAACGGGCACGTGCCGGTCACCGGCATCATCTCGGCGATCACCGTGCTGGCCGCGGTGCTCGAGGGCCGGGACGCGGTGGTGCTGTCGAACGAGTGGTCCGCCTCGAGCGCCACGCTCTACGACAACGGCCGCCCGGTGAACCACCAGTACTCCAAGAGCGAGGCCTTCGAGGCCGGCTTCCGGGACGTGCTGGCCGAGGCGCTCGGCGAGGGCCTGCAGTACTTCTCCCTGCTGCGCGCGCTCAGCGAGGTCTGGATCGCGGCCCGCTTCGCCGAGCAGCCGCAGTACTTCGACCACTTCCGCAGCTGCAACAAGGCTTTCCTGATCGACGTGACCAAGCGCTACGACCACTGGTGCGGGGTGTGCGACAAGTGCGCCTTCATCGACCTGGTGCTGGCCCCGTTCGTCGACAAGGCCGACCTGGAGCGGATCTTCGCCAAGTCGGGCAAGGAGCCGCTGCAGAACCCGGAGCTGCTCGACACCTTCCGGCGCCTGCTCGGGTTCGTGGCCGACGCCAAGCCCTGGGAGTGCGTGGGTGACGTGAGCGAGAGCCGGGTGGCCGCCCGGCTGGCCGCGGCCCGTCCCGACCGGGCCGGTGACGAGATCCTGCAGACGCTGGTGCGGGCGGCCGCGGGCTACCGCGACCCGTCGCCCGAGGAGCTCCAGAAGCCGATGAGCCGGCACTTCGTGCCCGAGCGTTACCGGCCCCAGATCCTGCGGGAACAGCCGTGAGCGAACCGCTTTCCTGGGACGACCTGGACGGTCACCGGATCGGCATCTACGGCCTCGGCCGGGAGGGCGAGGCCTCGCTGCGGGCCTGCCAGGCCCGGGGCATCGAGCCGCTGCTGGTCGACGACAACCCGCCGTCCGGCGAGGTGGAGGGCCGTAAGGTCCTGGCCACCGCCGAGGGCGGCGCCGAGGCGCTGGCCGTCTGCGAGATCGTCATCAAGTCGCCCGGGATCAGCCGGTACTCGGACCTCGTCACCGACCTGGCCGACCAGGGCGTGGCCGTGGTCGGCGGGCTCGGGCTGTGGGTGCAGGGCGCCGACCCGGACAAGGTCGTGCTGATCACCGGCACCAAGGGCAAGAGCACCACCGCGGCGATCACCGGGCACCTGCTCAAGGGCCTGGGCCACCGCACGCTGGTCGGCGGCAACATCGGCGTGCCGCCCTTCGACCCGGCGCTGGACCCGGCGGTCGGCGGCCCGGACCAGGACTTCTGGGTGATCGAGGTGTCCAGCTACCAGGCCACCGACATCCTCACCGCGCCGCACGTGGTCGGCGTGACCTCGCTCAACCCCGACCACCTGCCCTGGCACGGGGGCGACCTGGAGACGTACTACCGCGACAAGCTGAGCGTGGCCGGCCGGCCGGGCGCGCGCTGGACCGTGGCCAACGGCGACAGTGCCGAGATCCGTGAGCGGGCCGGGCTTCTCGGGCCGCAGATCGAGTGGGTCACCGAGGCCGACGCCGGGCAGGCCTGGATCGACGAGCTGGGCCTGCTGGGCGTGCACAACCGGCGCAACGCGGCGATCGCCCGGGTGCTCCTGCGCAAGCTCGGCGTGCCGGCCGACGACGAGGCGCTGACCCGGGCGGCGGCCGGTTTCGCCGGGCTGGAGAGCCGGCTGCAGCAGGTCGGGATGATCGACCAGGTCAGCTTCGTCGACGACGGCCTGTCCACCAACGTGCTGCCCACGCTCGCCGCGGTGGCGGCGTTCGAGGGCCGTCGGGTGGCGCTGATCGTCGGTGGGCAGGACCGCGGCATCGACTACGCGCCGCTCGCCGAGGGTCTGCGCGGGCACGACACCGAGGTGCTGGTGCTGACCGTCCCGGACAACGGCCCGCGGATCGCCGCCGAGCTGAACCGGGCCGGCTGCGGACCCCAGGTCACGGTGAAGGAGACGCCCGGGCTGGACGACGCGGTGGAGGAGGGGTACGCCTGGGCCCGGCCCAACGGCGTGGTCCTGCTCTCGCCGGCGGCGCCCAGTTTCGGCCGGTTCCGGGACTACCGACACCGTGGCGAGGCCTTCGTCGAGGCGATGAACCGGATCTCCCGCCGCGGGCCCCAGGCGCTCTGAGCCCGCCCGGCTCACCCGTTCAGGCGGTTGGCCGGGCGCCCGCGCGGGTCGAGGGGAACTGGTGGGCTGATCCGGTCCTCGCTCGAACCCGGGAGGACAGCAGATGTCGGCAGGCAAGTACCGCCTCGTCACGCGAAGCGACTTCGACGGTCTGGTGTGCGCCGTGCTGCTGCGGGCGCTCGACCTGATCGACGAGATCACCTTCGTGCACCCCAAGGACGTGCAGGACGGCCTGATCGAGGTCTCCGAGAACGACATCCTGACCAACCTGCCCTACGCCCCGGAGGCCTACCTGGTCTTCGACCACCACCACAGCGAGACCCTGCGGGTCGGCGGTACTCCGGCCAACCACGTGATCGTCGAGGACGCGCCCTCGGCCGCCCGGGTGGTGTTCGACCACTACGGCGGGTCCGCGGCCTTCCCGATGATCTCCGAGGAGCTGATGCGGGCGGTCGACCAGGCCGACTCGGCCGACTACGACCTCGAGGACATCCTGCGGCCCGAGGGCTGGACGCTGCTGAACTTCCTGATGGACAGCCGCACCGGCCTGGGCCGCTTCCGGGACTTCCGGATCTCCAACTACCAGCTGATGATGCAGCTGATCGACAGCGTGCTGAACGAGGCCACGGTGCAGGACATCCTGGCCGAGCCGGACGTGGCCGAGCGGGTGCGGCTGTTCGAGGAGCAGTCCGAGCTGTTCGTGGCCCAGCTGCAGCGGGTCTGCACGGTGCGCGGTGACCTGGTGGTGGTGGACCTGCGGGACGAGGAGATCATCCACGCCGGCAACCGGTTCATGGTCTACGCGCTGTTCCCGCAGTGCCGGGTCTCGGCCCACGTGATCTGGGGCAAGCAGAAGCAGAACACCGTGCTGGCGGTGGGCAAGTCGATCCTCGACCGCACCTCACCGGTCGACGTCGGGCAGCTGATGCTCAAGTACGGCGGGGGCGGGCACCACGCGGCCGGCACCTGCCAGGTACCGCACGACGAGACCGACCGGGTGTTGAGCGAGATCGCGGCCGCGGTCAACGAACCGGCCCGGGTCTAGAAAGAGCCAGAACGAAAGTGAGGACGGAGGTGAGCCACCCACGTGGGTGGCTCACCTCCGTCCTCAATCGGGTTCTAGAGCCGCTCCAGCAGGCGGTCGGCCGACCACTGCGGGGCTTCCAGCATCGGCACGTGGCCGACTCCGGTGGCGGGGGCGAAGGCCCAGTGCGGGTACGCCGCGGCGGCCACCCGGGCCACCCGGAACGGCACCAGCCGGTCACGGGTGCCGTGGATCAGCAGGACCGGCACCTGGATCGAGGACAGCAGCCGGGCGTACTCCCGCCACCTGATCACCGTGAACACCATCGAGCGCCCTGCCATCGCGAAGTCGCGCGCCGTCTCGTCCACGTAGCCACGCCGCTCGGCCAGCGCCAGGTGCACGTCGATCACGTCGGCGGTGACCTTGTCCGGGTCGTCGCAGCACAACGTCACCAGCTGCATGGCCTGCTTGTCTTTGGGGATGATCCCGCGCCGGCGGGCCAGCGCCATCCGGGCCCGCAGCGGCAGCGCCCCCTGCAGGATGTTGGCGGTGACCTTGCCGTCCGGCAGGGCGGCGGTGAGCGGGAGCACCGGATCGACCAGCACCAGGTCGCGGACCGCCTCGGGGTGGGCGGCGGTGACCATCGAGCTGATCATCCCGCCCATGGAGTTGCCCACCAGGATCACCGGCTGGTCGGACAACGCGGTGACGAACCGGTGCAGCAGATCGGCGTTGCCGCTGACACTGGAGGGCCGTACCCCGGCGGTGGTGAGCCCGAACCCGGCCAGGTCGACCGCGACCACCCGCAGGCGGTGGGTGAGCAGCGGGGCCATCGCGGCCCAGTTGGCGTGCGAGCCCCCGAGGCCGTGCACCAGCACGGCCAGCGGTGCTCCCGCCGGTCCGCCATGATCGACGTAGTGCACCGGCCCGTCGGCGAGATCGACCCATTTCGACTCCCCGGCGTTCCGGGTTCCAAGGCGCACGGAGGTCTGGGTCATCTGTTGTTTGTACCTCCGGGGCCACCTGTAAGCAAGGATTCGTTCTCCTGGAGGCAACGCTCGTGACACCGCAGAGTTCCCTGGATCCGGTGAATCCTTTCGCCCGAAAGAGTGATCTTCCTTACGGTCTGCCACCGTTCACCCGCATTCGTGAGGAGCACTTCCTGCCCGCCTTCCGGGCCGGCATGGCCGCCCAGGCCGCCGAGGTGGCTGCCGTGGTGGCCGATCAGCGCGCGGTGTCGCCTGCAACGGTGCTCGACCCGCTCGAGTCCTCGGGAGCCTTGCTGGGCAGGGTTTCCCGAGTCTTCTTCAACCTGTCGGCCGCCTCGATGACCGAGGGGTTGCGGCAGATCGAGGACGAGGTGAATCCGTTGCTGACCGCGCACCGGGACGCGATCACGATGGACGCCGGGCTGTTCGCCAAGATCAGCGCGCTGTACGCGGACCGTGACGCGATCGAGGACGAGGAGACCCGGCGGCTGCTGGAGCGTCACCACGACGAGATGGTCCGGTCGGGAGCGGCCCTCCCGGCGGCCGACCAGGCCCGGCTGCGGGAGATCAACGCCGAGCTGGCCCAGCTCGCCGCCACCTTCCGGGAGAACCTGCGGGCCGACGCCAACGACCTGGCCGTGCACGTGGAGGACGGGGCCCGGCTGGAGGGCCTGCCGAACGACGAGATCGCTGCTGCCAAGGCCGCCGCCCAGAGCCGGGGCGTGCGCGGCTACCTGCTCACCCTGCGCCTGCCCACCGTGCAGCCGGCGCTCACCGCGCTCAAGGACCGGCAGGTGCGGCGGGGGCTGTACCTGGCCTCGGTCACCCGCGGCCGGCGCGGCAATGTCTACGACACCCGGCCCACGCTGACCCGCCAGGCCGCCCTGCGCGCCGAGCGGGCCCGGCTGCTCGGCTTCGACTCGCACGCCGACTACGCCGTGGCCGACCAGACCGCCAAGCAGGTCGACTCGGTGATGCAGCTGCTCACCGGGCTGGTCGGGCCCGCGGTCGAGAACACCCGCCGCGACCAGGCCGAGCTGACCGCACGACTGCACGCCGACGGGTTCGAGGGCGAGCTGCAGCCCTGGGACTGGGCCTACTACGCCGAGCAGGTCGCGCAGGAGCGCTTCGCCCGCGACTCGGCCTGGCTGCGGCCGTACTTCGAGCTCGACTCGGTGCTGCGCAACGGCATCTTCGCCGCCGCCGAGGGGCTCTACGGGCTGCACTTCGTGCGGCGTGACGACCTGGCCGGCTACGAGGAGGAGGTGGACGTCTACGAGGTGTTCAGCGACTCCGGCGCCGGGCTCGGCCTGGTGCTGACCGACTGGTACACCCGGGACGCCAAGCGTGGCGGAGCCTGGATGAGCTCCTTCGCCGACCAGTCCCGCCTGCTGGGACAGGCGCCCGTGATCGTCATCAATCTGAACCTCAGCCACCCACCCACCGGCGCCCCCACGCTGCTCACCCTCGACGAGGTGCGCACCGCGTTCCACGAGTTCGGTCACGTGCTGCACGGTCTGCTGTCGGACGTCCGCTATCCGGCTCTTTCCGGCACCGAGGTGCCGCGCGACTGCGTCGAGTTCCCCTCCCAGGTCAACGAGATGTGGGCCTGGCAGCCGGAACTCCTGCGTCGTTACGCGGTGCACCACGAGACCGGCAAGCCGCTGCCGGAGTCGGCCCTGGACTCGGTGATCTCGGCGCAGTCGTACGGGCAGGGTTTCGCCACCGTCGAGATGCTCGGCGCCTGCCTGCTCGACCAGGCCTGGCACCAGCTCCGGGCCGATCAGCCGCCGATCACTCCCGAGCAGGTGGAGGAGTTCGAGTGGCAGGTGCTGGCCCGGCACGGCCTGGACCTGCCCGCGGTGGCTCCGCGGTACGGCAGCACGTATTTCGAGCACATCTTCGGCGGCGGCTACAGCGCCGGCTACTACTCCTACCTGTGGAGCGAGGTGCTCGACGCGGACACCGAGGAGTGGTTCCTGCGGCAGGGCGGGCTGAACCGCCGCTCCGGCCAGAAGTTCCGCGACGAGCTGCTCTCCCGCGGTGGGGGAGTGGATCCGATGGCCGCGGTGGAGAAGGTGCTCGGACGCCCGCCGCGTCTGGAGCCGTTGCTGGAACGTCGGGGGCTCCTACCCGTCGAGTAGGTCGAGCAGTTCGACGAGGTACTCGGGATAGACCGTCTCGCTGGTGGTGCGTAGTTCTTCGGCGGACCACCAGCGGACGTCGGTCAGCGAGTCGCGCTCGAGCTCGGTCCAGCCGGAACGGTCGAGGTCACCGCCCTGCACGTTCTCGCCGAGCACGGCCCGGAAGAACACCTCGTGCTGTAGGTGCGGCCGGCCCTGAAAGGTGAAACCGGCGGTGCGTTCGTGCACCACCGGCCCCAGCTCGCCGGTGACCACGAAGCCGGTCTCCTCGCGCAGCTCCCGGACCGCCGCCGCCTGCTGGCTCTCACCCTCGTCCACCCCGCCGCCCGGAGTGAACCACCACAGGCCCACTTCCGGTGCGGCCGGATCGCCGCCCTGGATCAGCAGCACCCGCCCGAGCGCGTCGAGCAGGATGACCCGGGCACCCTCCCGCCGGATGACGTCCATAACTCTGTTCGGGGTCTATTCGGGATCGGGGCCGATCAGCACGACCTCCTGGCTGATGTTGCCCCGGGTGGCCCGGCTGTAGGGGCACATCTGGTGGGCCAGTTCCAGCAGACGCCCGGCCGTCGCCGCATCCACCCCGCCGACCTGGGCCTCGATCCGCGCGGCCAGGTCCAGCCCGGTCTCGGAGGAACCGAGCAGACTGATCGTCACCGACACCGCCGAGTCGCTCAGGTCGACCTGCTGGCTGCGGGCGGCGCCCTTCAGCGCACTGTGGAAGCAGGCCGCGTAGCCGGTGGCGAACAGCTGCTCGGGGTTGGTGCCCGGCCCGTCGTCGCCGCCCAGACCGGCCGGCATCGACAGGGACACGTCGATCCGGCCGTCGGACGACGCGGCCCGGCCCTCACGCCCGCCCCAGGCCGTCGACGTCGCACTGTAAAGAGCTTCGGGCATCAGTGTTTCCTTGTCCTTCGAGCCGGTGTCGTCATCACTGTCCCGGACATCATTTCGGACCGGGCGGGCGGCGGCACGTCGTGGCGCGTCGTCACGCATTGTCAATAGCCTGCTACGTTTTGTCAGGTGTCGAGAGTGTGGCGCCATGACCGGAGCTCAGCCCTGCCCGGATCGGACGAGGCCGAGGGCTGGTGGTTCCGGGAGTCGGTGCTGCGCCTGCCCCAGGCGCGTCCCGGACTCCGGGTGATTGTGGTCGCCGCCCCTCCGGGCTCGGGCCGGGCCCGTCTGGTGCGTAGCTGGCTGTCCCGGCAGCCCAGGGTCGCGTGGACCTGGGTGTCGCTGCGGGGGGCGGCCGAAGAGCGTCTGCTTGAAGACGTCGTCGAGCCCGCCGTTCGTGGTCATGCGGCTCAGGATCTGGCCGGTCTCGTGGTGCTCGACGGCGCTGAGTCGCTGGGCCCGGCCGGGCTGGAGCGGGTCGTGGACCTCGTACTGGCAGCTGAGAGACGTCCACAATTGGTTCTCGTCGGTCGCGGAGAGGTGCTGCCGGCTGCCCTGGCGGTGCGGCTGGCCGGGCAGCTGGCCGAGGTCCGCGGGGACGACCTGTGGTGGCCGGTCGACGTGGTGCAGTCCCAGTTGGCGGCGCTGAGTGGAATACGCGTAGATGCTGCCCGGGTGGAGAGAATCCATCGGCACAGTGGGGGTTGGCCGGCCGGGGTGCTGGCGCTCGGCCGCAGCAGGGGTGTGCCCCTGCCCCGGGTCAGCCCCGACGACCCAACTGCCGAACTGGCCGTCGATGACGAACTGGCCCGTTTGGCGGCTGATCTCGTGCTCGATGAGCTGCCGTCGGATCTGCGCGACTTCGTGCTCCGGACCAGCGTCGTTCCCGGCATCACGCAGGACCTTGGCCTGTGCGAGGCGCTCGTGCCCGGCGGGAACCCGGCCCTTCTGCTGGAAGAGGCCCGTCGCTGGGGGCTGACCAACGAGCACTGGCCTGGTCGTTCGCAGGAAGCGTTGCCGCGTAACGACTATCATCCGTTCGTTCTGGCCGCCGCCCGCCAGGTCGCAGTGCTGCAGGGGGATCGACCTTCAGACGCGTTCCGCCGGGCCGGAGAAGCGGCCTCGGGGGCGGGGCAGGGGCGGTTGGCGGTGGACTGCTTCCTGGTCGCCCGAGCCTGGCCCCAGGTGCTGGCCGAACTGGAACGGGCTGCACCTCAAGGCTTTCGGGACTGGAAGGCAGCGCAACTGCATACCGTCCTGTCGGCCCTGCCAGCAGGCTCGTGGGAGCCCGACGATTCACATCGGGCTCTGGTCGCCCTGGCCGCTGCCGGCTGTGGAGACCATCTGCTCGCGGCCCAGGTTCTCGGTGGGGACCGGCCGGCGTCCTGGTGGGCCACTGCGGTCGTCGTGATCAGATCTTTCGCCGGACGTATCGGCCCTCTGCCGGCCTCGGCGGATGCGCTGCCGGCCTTCTTCGGCATGCGTGATCACGAATCCGTCTCTGCGGTGCTGAATGTGCTCTCTGCTCGGGCGGCGCTGTTCGAGGGGGACCAGCTCGCCGTTACCCGTCACCTCTCCGCCGCGTGGAAAATGGGCGCCGATCGCCTTCCGTCCTATGTGCTCCTGATCGGGCTCGGGGTGGAGGCCCTGGCCGCGGCCTGGGCTGGGGAACTGTCCGCCGCCCAGCGCCTGGCCGAGCGCGCCACCCGGCTGGCTGCTCAGGCCGGCCTGACGGATTCTGCCTTGGCGAATCTGGTGGACCTGGCCCGGGCCGAGGTGCTCCGGGCTCGTGGGGAACCGGAGCAGGGGCTGCGGTGCCTGGCCCAATCGTCCGACGGTCCAGCGCAGTTCGTGGTGAACCAGGACGGGGGAGCGGTTCTGGCCCAGGCCCATCGGGTGCTGCGTTCGCGACTCCTGCTCGATCTCGGTGATCTGCCCCAGGCCCGTGCCGAGCTGGAACGTCTACGGGCCGACGGTGACGACCACCTGCCCGCCGCCCTGCGGGTGCGCCTGGCCCTGGCTCGCGCCCGCCTGGCCGAACTGGACGGGGACCACGCTGCGGCGCAGGCCTGCCTGGATGCTGCCCCGACCGTGCCCGCCACGGCCGCCGTACGCCTGGGGCTCGCTCTCCAGCGCCAGGACGGGAACCAGGTCTCCGAGGTCCTCGAGAACTGGCCTACCGGGACCGGTCTGGAGGACAGGTTGCGCCGGATCCTCGGCGAAGCCGCCGCGGCGCTCGCTGCCGGCCGGCGCGCACAAGCGTCCGAAATTCTCAACGAGGCCCTGGTGACTGCCGAACCCGACGGTCAGATACGGGTTTTCCTCGACGGGCCCGCGCCGCTGCGGGTGCTCGCCTCGACCATGCTGCGCCGATCCCCGGAGGCCTCGCCCTGGCGCCGGGCCCTGATCGCCCGGCTGGACCAGGCCGGGGCCCAGCCGGACGACGGGGTGGGGGTTACCCGACGGGAACTGGTGGTGCTCGAGAAGCTCACCGGCGAACTGACCCACGCCCAGATCGCCGCCGAGCTGTTCGTCTCCGAGAACACCCTCAAGTCGCACTGCCGCAACCTCTATCGCAAGCTCGGGGTGCACAGCCGGGAAGAGGCGGTACGGATCGCCCGGGTGCGCGGCTGGCTGAACAGCTCACCCCGGGAGCACGTGGTGGTGGACGTCAATATCACCCGGACGCACGACGTGGTCGACGTCGCCGAACTGTGATCATCTGGGAGCATTCTCGCCGGGCGGCCCAGCAGAGGGCGCTGCCCGAACCAGGCCGGCGGGGACGGCCGGTCCGGCTCGTGCTGTGAGGGACGACTCGGGTTCGAGCGGGGGGCAGCACGATGAACGAGGTGGCGAGCCAGCAGGACTGGATCCTGCTGGTCGACGATTCCGCGGAGGACCGCGAGCTGCTGCAGCACACGCTGCGGCGCAACAAGTTCCGGGGGCGGATCGAGGAGGCCCGGGACGGCCTGGAGGCGATGGACCGGCTGACCTGCCGGGGCCGCTGGGCCGACGCTGACCCGGCCGACCTGCCCCGGGCGGTCTTCCTGGACGTGAAGATGCCCCGGATGACCGGGATCGAGACGCTGCGGGAACTGCGCTCCACGCCGAACCTGGTGGTGGTCCCGGTGGTGATGCTGACCTCCTCGGCGGAGGAACGGGACATCGCGTCCTGCTACGCCCTCGGCGCCAACAGCTATGTCGTCAAGCCCGTCGACATGGACGAGTACTTCCGGTCGATCGCGGACGTCGGACGCTACTGGGTCGCCCTGAACCGAACCCCCACGGAGTACCCACGTGCCAACACCACTGCGCCTGCTGGTCGCTGAGGACTTCCCGCCGGACGCCGAGCTGATCCTGACCGAGGTGCGGCGGGCCGGGTACGAACCGGTGGCGACGATCGTGGACACGGCGGGCAAGTTCCTGCGCGCGCTCGACGACGAGCCCGAGGTCGTGATCTGCGACTACACGCTGCCCACGATGACCGCGCCCGACGCGCTGGCGATTCTGCAGGCCAAGCAGCCGGACCTGCCGCTGATCGTGGTCTCCGGCACGATGGACGAGGCGACCTGCGTGAACTCGCTGCGCCTGGGGGCGGCCGACTACCTGCTGAAGGACCGGCTGTCGCGGCTGGGCCCGGCGATCGACCACGCCCTGGCCCGGCGGGAACTGGACCGGGTGGCCCGGCTGGCCGAGCAGCGCCGCGACGAGACCATGAACATCCTGCTCGGCCTGGTGGAGCACTCGGTCGCGGCGATCAGCGTGCAGAACCTGAGCGGCCGCACGATGGTCAGCAACGACCTGTACAACCAGCTCTCCACCGACCACCCGCCCCTGGCCAGCGCCGCGCCGATCCGCACCGCGGGGGCCGAGGTGGTGCAGCGCCAGGAACTGTTCGCGATCGACGGTGAGCAGCGCACGTTCCACGCCGTGCGCTACCCGGTGCGCGACGGCACCGACACGGTGTTCGCGGTCGGGTCGATCCTGGTCGACATCACCGAGCAGAAACGCGTCGAGGCCGACCTGCGCCGGGCCCGCACCGAACTGGAGGCCCGGAACCAGGAACTCGACGTGGCCAACGCCGAGCTGCGCGAGGTGGACCGGCTGAAGACCGAGTTCGTCGCGTCGGTCAGCCACGAGCTGCGCACCCCGCTGACCAGCATCCGCGGCTACGCCGAGCTGCTGCTGGACGAGGCCGAGGGGGCCGACAGCCAGACCACCAAGATGCTCGACATCATCGACCGCAACGCCCGCCGGCTGCTGAACCTGGTCGAGGACCTGCTGCTGCTGTCGAAGATCGACTCACGCACGCTGACCCACGAGGCCGTGGAGGTCGACCTGGCCGACCTGTCCGAGGGGGCGCTGCTGGTGCTGAAACCCAGCGCCGAGACGGCCAATGTCAGCCTGAAGCTCGAGATGGACGGTGAACTACCGGTTCTGGGTGACCGGGGCCAGCTGGAACGAGTGCTGCTGAACCTGCTGAGCAACGCCGTCAAGTTCTCGAACGAGGGTGGCGGGGTGATCGTGCGGGGCACGGTGGAGGGTGAGGCGTCCGACCAGCAGGTGGTGATCCGGGTGATCGACAGCGGCCTGGGCGTTTCCGCAGAGGAACTGCCCAAGCTGTTCAACCGTTTCTTCCGCTCGGCCAGCGATGCCGCGCACAAGATCCCGGGCACCGGACTGGGGCTGGCCGTGGTCCGCGAGATCGTCGAGAACCACGGCGGCAGCGTCACGATGGACTCGGTGCTGGGTCAGGGCAGCACGGTCACGGTGCGTCTGCCCGTGCGCCGGTAGGTTCTCAGGGCAGCGACGGCGTTGCCGACCGCGAGCAGGACGGGCCAGACAGTGTTCCAGCCCTCCGAGTGCACCCAGGCGTTCGCGGAGATGGCCACGAAGATGAGCGTGAGCACGAGGTAGTACCAGACTCTCGGCTCCGGCCGCCGCCACCAGGGCAGTCGCCGGTCGGGAAGACTCTCGGCCAGACGCTGCGCATACGCGTTCAGTGCGCCGAACTCGGAGCGGGGATCGGCATCGCTGCTGGCGGCGTGGTTGCGGGCCTCGGCCACCAGTTCCGCCGCTCGGGCCTCGGGCAGGTCGTGGCGGCCCACCAGCAGCCCCTCCAGCCGAGAGAACCAGGCCTCGGGCTCGGCCGGATCCGGATCTGCCTTTCCAGGGCGCAGGTTTCGCCCCAGCGGGATGGTCATGGCCGCGGCCATCAGGAACAGCCCCACCAGGATGACCGGCGCCGACAGCGTGAACCATTCGTCCTGCGGAAGTGCTGTTGCCGCGAGAACCGTCACCGGAACCAGGGCCACCGCCGCAACGAAACTCCAGGGGGCCAGCCGAGGACGTCCGGCAGCCCGGAGCGCGTCGGCCCCGATGGTGATGGCGAGCCACGCCAGGACGAACGAAGCCGTTCCCGCCAGACCGGCAATGGACACCCGGAACTGCGGCGTCGGGCCCAGAACGGTTCGCACCGCCGTGATCACGAACGTCATCACCACCAGGAGAAGCCCGCTGCCGCAGAGGTACTCGGCCACGGTCAGGCCCTGGGTGTCGACCCGTCCGACCTGTGAGTCGTCCTGCTCGGCGGCCACCGACGCAGCGAACTCGGCCGGAGTGCCCAAGGCCTCGGCCGGGTCTGTCCCGCTGGTGCGATGGTGCTCCCGGGCCTCGTCCAGCAGGTGCTGCACGGTGTCCCCGTCGACCCCTCGGTTCAGGAGTGCCGACCTGGCCTCGCTCTGCCATTTCCGGAAACTCGTCACAGCCCCTCCTGGGCGAGATCGCTCAGCATCGTGTCCAGCGCGGTCGAGAAGTCGCGCCACTGCTGCCTTTCCTCGGTCAGCTTCCGGCGGCCGTCGGCAGTGAGCGCGTAGACCTTGCGGCCGGGACCGCCCTCACCGGCCTGCCAGCTCGCCTCGACGTACCCCTCGCTCTCGAGCCGGTTCAGCACCGGGTAGAGGGCGCCGCCCTTGATCTGCCCCAGGCCGAGCTCACTCAGCCGCTGGGCCAGGGCGTAACCGTGCCCCTCGCCCTGGGTCAGAACCGCCAGGATCGCCAGTTCCAGGGCGGCTTTCCGCCATGTCGCACCCGGTTCCCGCCCCATCGAACGCACTCCCTGTGCTCTAACCCGTTCCTTGATTAGTCACAGTACACGACTAGTCGAGAATAAAACTAGTGACATGGGTGGGCGCCGGCGCGACTGGCCCAACCCCACCCACAACGAAAGACGCCGGTGGGCACCTGAGGTGCTCACCGACGTCCTCTGTTCGAAGCCCCGTTGGCTGGAAGCCCCTTGAACTGTCAGCCCCGTCAACCGAAAGGCCTGTCGCGATCAGCCCGCAGCGGCCCCGGAGGTGTCCTTGAAGCCGACCCGGGGCATCTCTCCCCAGGCCGCGTTCGAACCGCGCAGGCCCGACCACAGACCCCGCAGCCGCCAGAAGGCGTGCAACTGGCGGAAACCGAAGTTCTCCAGGAACGCGGCCACCAGCAGGATGCCCAGGTCCTTCCAGCGCCGGTAGGTCTTGTACGACACGTCGTCCACCGCGATCGCGACCACCGACAACAGGATCCCGTAGCCGATCGCCACCAGGGCGTAGAGCACCGCCGCCTGCCAGTTCAGGATGCCGAAGGCCAGCCCCAGGGGCAGGCAGATCAGGCCCATGATCTCGACGATCGGGGTGAGCAGCTCGAAGACCACGTAGTAGGGCAGCACCAGCATGCCCATCCGGCCGTAGCGCGGGTTGGCGATCATCGCCCGGAAGCGCCACAGCACCTCCATCAGCCCGTGCGACCAGCGACGGCGCTGCCGGCTCAGGATCTTCAGGTTCTCCGGCACCTCGGTCCAGCACACCGGGTGCGGCACGAAGACGATGCGGTAGTCCTGCTTCTCCTTGCGCAGCCGGTGGTGCAGGCTGTTGACCAGGTCCGCGTCCTCGGCCAGCGAGTCCGCGGTCAGGCCGCCGATCTGCTGCACCAGGTCCCGGCGGAACAGGCCGAACGCGCCGGAGATGATCATCAGGCCGTTGAACGCCGACCAGCCGACCCGGCCGAGCAGGAACGAGCGCAGGTACTCCACCACCTGGATCCGCGGCGCCCAGGCCTTGGGCAGGCGCTTCTCCAGGATCATCCCGCGCTCGGTCGGGCAGCCGTTGATCGGCCGGATCGCCCCGCCCGAGGCGGCGACCCGCTCCGGGTCGTCGACGAACGGCCGCACCACGTGCATCAGGGCGTCCTTCTCCAGCACCGAGTCCGCGTCGATCATGCAGACCAGCGGATAGCGGGAGTACTCCAGGGCCACGTTCAGGGCGTCGCCGCGGCGCCGGGCGTTCTCCTTGCGGATCACCACGATCTGACCGTCGCGGGAGATGTGCACGGAGTTCACCGTGCCCACCGTCTCCACCACGCCGGCCGCCACCCGGGTGCTCGGCTGCAGCTCGAACTCCTGCTGCAGCACGTCGAACGTGCCGTCGGTGGAACCGTCGTCGACGATCACCACCTCCAGCTGCGGGTAACGCAGGTCCAGGATCGAGTGCACGCTCGAGACGATGCTCGGTTCCTCGTTGTACGCGGGGACGAGGACCGAGACGCCGGGGGTCAGGGGGTTGGCGAACAGGTCCTCCAGCGCCGTCTCCGACGACATCCGCTGGGCCCGCCGCTGGGCCCTCGCGGCGATCAGGACGATCACCAGGTACAGCGAGTTCAGGGCCAGGAAGTAGATGATCACGAACGAGTTGAATCCGATCACCGCGGATTCGAGGAAATCTCTCATGGTTCGGCCAGTCCCCCTCAGTAGGAGATCAACGGCGTGGTGTCCGTCGCGATCGAGTTCCGGGCAAGGACCTCCCTCGCCGCGTCACCGCCCTCGGCGTCCTGCTGGGCGATCTGGCGCAGCCGGTCCAGGCCGGTGTCCCCGAAGGCCGCCAGCGCCATCGCGGCGGCCACCCGGACGGTGGGGTGCGGGTGGGCGACGGCCTGCTCCAGGTCGGGGATCGAGGCCGGATCGGCGATCCGGCCCAGGGCGGTGCAGGCGGCCGCGAGGACCTCGACGTCCTCCTCGGTGCGCAGCATCGCGGTCAGGTCGTCGACCGAGCCGGGCATGCTCAGCCGGCCCAGGGCGTGGGCGGCGCCCAGGCGGACCGAGACGCTCGGGTCGACCCGCATCCGCACCTGCAGTCCGGAGACCGCGGGGTACACGCCGAGCACGCCGAGCACCTCGGCCGAGATGGTCCGGACCTCCACCGAGTCGGCCTCCAGGGCCCGGGTCAGCGGCTCGGTCGCGTCGGTACCGATCCGCAGCAGGGCCATGGTGACCGGGTGCGGCGGGATCGGGTACTTCTGCACTGCTTCCGAGTCCAGGTGTTCCAGCAGCGCCGTGGCCGCTTCCCCGGTGCCGATCCGGCCCAGGGCGCGCACCGCGGCGAGCCGGACGTCGGTGTTGCGGTCGCCCAGCAGCCGTCCGGCCTCCGGGATCCCCTCGCTCACCCCGGCCGCGCCCAGCAGTTCCACCGCGCGGTAGCGGTGCACCGGCAGGCGGGAGAACGTGCCCTGGCGGGCCTCCTCGATGGTGCCCCGCCGGCGCAGGATGTCGACCAGCATGCTGCGGTCGGCCCCCCTCAGCTTGGGCAGCAGCCCGGCCACCAGTTCCTCGAACGAGGTGGTCACGCCGCGGTAGCCGATCAGCATGTCGGCCAGGTCGTGCGCGTCCCCGTCCTCCCAGGTGGCCAGGTAGCGCATCATCACCGGTCGCAGCAGGGCGAGTTCCTCCTCGTGCCGACGGGCCCGGCGCTCGCGCCGGGCCTTCAGCAGGGCGGTGCTGACCGACAGCCCGATGATCAGGGCCAGGTTCAGGGTGGCGGCGACGAGGAGGATCGCCTCGGTGCTCATCGTGGTGTCCGAGCCAACAGCGCGTCGATCCGGCTGGAAAGCTCGCGCGGGCTGAAAGGTTTGATCACGTAGTCGTTGCCGCCGGCCGCGAAGCCGCGCTGGACGTCCGACTCCTGGGCCTTGGCGGTCAGGAACAGCACCGGGATGTCGGCCATCGACGGGTCCTTGCGCAGTTCCAGGCAGACCTCGATGCCGCTCATCCGCGGCATCATCCAGTCCAGCACCACGACGTCCGGGCGGACGTCCATGATGGCGGCCAGTCCGGCCTCGCCGTCGGCCTCGGCGGTCACCGTGTGACCAGCCGCGGACAGCTTGAATTCCAGCAGACCCCGGATGTCGGAGTCGTCGTCCACAACGACGATGCTGCTCATGGTGGGCTCCTCGGTCGTACGACGGTTTCCGCCGGGGAAGCGGTCTGCTTCCCGACTCCCCACCGCATCGACGTGGACCCGAATGGCCTACAGGGTGAATTGCCTACGGCCGTCCTCTCACCCCTGGGGGAGGAACAGGCACGAGTCGCCGAACTCGTGCCACCGGTAGCCGCTGCTCACCGCCTGCTGGTAGGCCCGCCGGACCAGGTCGGCCCCGGCCACCGCCTCGAGCATGAGCAGGTGCGTGGCCTGCGGGTCGTGCCAGCCGGTGACCAGACCGTCGACCACCCGCACCGGGTGCTCGCGGGAGATCACCAGGTCGGTCCAGCCGCGGGCGGGCCGTACCCGTCCGTCGGGCCCGACCGCCGACTCCAGGGCCCGGGTGACGGTGGTACCCACTGCAATCACCCGGCCACCCGTCCGGCGGGTCCAGTTCACCAGGGCCGCGGTCGACTCCGGCACCCGGTACGGTTCGGCGGGCGGAGCCTCGCCGGTCTCCAGCGAGGAGACCCCGGCGTGCAGGGTGATCGGGGCCAGGCGGACGCCCTGGGAGACCAGGCGGGTCACCAGATCGGTACTGAACGGACGCCCGGCGCTGGGCATCTCGGCACTGGCCCCGACGTCCCGGGGGTCGGCGAAGACCGTCTGGTAGGTCTCCAGGGGCCAGGGCCGCTCGAGGTAGCCGTAGCGGATGGGCTGAGCCGGAGCGTTCTGCAGCGCCTGGGCGTCGATCGGGCGGGTGCGCCAGAGCCGGGTGCCGCTGCGGTGGCCGGATCGCCCGTGCGGGGTGGACAGGTGCAGCAGCGGGCCGGCGTCGAGCTGGATCTCGTCGCGGGGCACGCAGGTACGAATGCTTTTGGACGCATGTGGCGACGTGCGTACTTCGACCACCCAGGAGCCGTCGGGCAGTTCGAGAGAGAAATGGACGATCACCCGGCCGAGCCGGGTGTGCTCACCGGGGATCGCGGCGGCCCGGGTTGCCGAGGTGTTCACCACCAGCAGGTCGCCAGGGTCGAGGTGTTCGCCGATCCGGTGGAAACGGGTGTCGTGCAGTTCGTCCCGCCCGGCCACCAGCAGTCGGACGCCGTCCCGGGCCAGGCCGCGGGCCTCGGGTGGTTCGGTGGCCTCGGACCCCTCGGGAAGCTCGAAACTGGTCGACGGCTGGATCATTGTGCTCACGCGGGCGCTCCTTCGCGGTTCTTCAGTTCGGCCGCGGTGTAACGGCCGTTGGGTGGGCGGCGCTCGATCAGCCGGCGGAAGGCCGGTACGACGGTCTCGGGCAGCGGGCGGTCGGAGATGTCCTCGCCGAGAAAAGCGGCCTGGTGCATGGGAGTTCGAAGATCACCAGGATCGAACGAGTACACCCGCAGGCCCCCTGTGCTCTCGGCTCCCAGTACGGCGCCGATCTGTTCCAAGGCGGCCTTCGAGGAGCCGTAGCCACCCCAGCCGGGGTAGACGGCGCTGGCCGCGTCCGACGTGATGTTGACGATCGTGCCGTTGCGGGCGCTGAGGGCCGGCAGGGTGAGCTGGATCAGGCCCAGTGGGGCGACGACATTGACGCGGTAGAGGTCTTCCAGTGCTGCGAGCGGGAATTCGCACAGTGGGGGGAGTGGGCTGGGGCCCAGGCCACCGGCGTTGTTGACCAGCAGATCCAGCTCGGCGGCGTGCTCGGCCAGGGCCTGACGGTGACTCGGATCGGTGATGTCGCCGGGAACGGCGTGCACCTTCGGGCCCAGGCCGGCCAGGGCGGCGTGCAGGCGGTCGGCGTCGCGGGCATCTACCACCAGGTCCCAGCCGTCCTGCGCCAGGTCGGTGGCCAGGGCCCGGCCGAGGCCGCTGGAGGCGCCCGTGATCAGTGCAGTGGGCATGTCTTCTCCTGAGCTTGAGGGGTTCTCGTCCCGGTCCCATCTTGTTAGTTGAATTCAGCTTTAGGTCTAGTATCCTGGCGGCATGACTTCCGACCCGAAGCCCCGGGCCGATCAGCTGCTCACCATCGGCGAGCTCACCCGGCGCAGCGGCCTGGCCGCCTCCGCGCTGCGGTTCTACGAGCGCGAGGGCCTGATCTCGGCCACGCGCACGGCGGGCGGTCAGCGCCGGTACGAGCGGGCGGTGCTGCGCCGGCTGGCCTTCATCCGCGCAGCCCGCAGTGTCGGCCTCTCGCTCGAGGAGGTGCGCGAGGCGATGGACCGGCTGCCCGCCTCCCGCACCCCGACCAAGGCCGACTGGACGGCGATCTCGAAGTCGTGGTCGCAGCGGCTCGACGAGCAGATCGAGGCGCTGGTGGCGCTGCGCGACAAGCTCGACTCGTGCATCGGCTGCGGCTGCCTGTCGCTGGCCCGCTGCCGCATCTCCAACCTGGAGGACCAGGCGGCCCAGTGGGGTCCCGGCGCCGCGTTCCTGCCCCAGGCCCTGCGCCGCCCCGCGCCCTGAGCGCCCGTACGTCGATCGACCCGGGACAGCGCCCCACCCGCACCGTAGGCTTCCGTCCCAGATGGGGAGGGCTGATGCGTGAGCTGCTGACCGGCCTGGACCGCTGGCGCGCCCAGGGCCGGCGCTGGGCCCTGGCCCGGGTGGTCGACGTCGACGGTTCCGGTCCTCGTGAGCCCGGGGCCGCGATGGCGGTGAACCAGGACGGCGAGGTGCTGGGCTCGGTCTCCGGCGGCTGCGTCGAGGGGGCCGTGGTGGCGGCCGCGCTGGAGCTGATCGAGCGCGACGAGTGTGAGCTGGTCAGTTTCGGCTACTCCGACGACGACGCCCTGGCCGTCGGCCTGACCTGCGGAGGCACGATCCACCTGCTGATCCAGCCGGCCGGCCGGCTGTCCGGGTACGACCGGCTGGCCGAGGCGGTGCGGGCGGGCGAGCCGGTGGCGCTGCTCACCACGCTCGACCAGTCGGGCGCGACCGCCGTGCTGTGCCCCGGACGTCCTCTGCTGGGCTCTCTGGGCAACGCCGAACTCGACCGGGTGGTGGCCCGGGATGCCGAGGGGGAGCTCGGCGTGGGCAGCTCCCGGGTGCGTCGCTACGGCCCCCGGGGCGAGGCCCGGCGCAGCGACGTGAGTGTCTTCGTGCAGTCGTTCCTGCCCCCGGCTCGCATGATCATCTTCGGGGCGGTCGACTTCGCCGCGGCGCTCAGCCAGGTGGCCTCGGTGCTCGGCTTCCGGGTCACCCTGTGCGACGCGCGGGAAATGTTCGCCACCCGCGCCCGCTTCCCGCACGCCGACGAGGTGGTGGTGGACTGGCCGCACCGTCTGCTCGGCCGGATCGGGCCCACCCTGACCCGGCGCGACGCGATCTGCGTGCTCACCCACGAGGCGAAGTTCGATGTGCCCGCCGTTCTGGCCGCGTTGCGCACCGAAGTGGGCTACCTCGGTGCGATGGGCAGCCGCCGCACCCACGAAGACCGGCTGAGCCGCCTGCGCGCCGCCGGTGCCGTCGAGGCCGACCTGGCCCGGCTGCACTCACCGATCGGGCTCGACCTCGGCGCCCGCACCCCGGAGGAGACGGCGGTGTCGATCTGCGCGGAGATCATCGCCGAGCGCTCCGGCGTGGGACTGGTGCAGCCGCTGGGGCGCACTCAGGGGCCGATCCACCATCAGTGGGGCCTGGCTCGGGCGATCGGCGAATAACGGACGATCGGGGCGTCTTTGGGGGGCGGGCTCGCCTTCTCCCGGCGATTCTCCCGGGCCGACGGGACCGCCGGGTGTTAACTGGCTCCCGCATCGGTGCCCGCTCGGCCAGCAGCGCCGGTACCGTCGCGGCCGAACTGCATGGGGGAAAAGGTTTCGTGAGTAGGAGCTTCCGGCTGCTCATCATCGAGGACCAGCCGGCCGACGCGGAGCTCATGGTGGCCGAACTGGTCCGCAGCGGCTTCGGCCCGGACTGGACCCGGGTGGACACCCTGGACGCGATGCTGGCCGCCCTGGACCCGCCGCCCGGGGTGATCCTGTGCGACTACTCGCTGCCCGGTCTGGACGCGCCGACCGTACTGGCCCGGCTGCACGAGATGCACCTCGAGGTGCCGGTGATCGTGGTCAGCGGCCAGATGGACGAGGAGACCTGCGTCAAGTCGCTGCGCCTGGGCGCGGTCGACTACCTGCTGAAGGACCGGCTGGCCCGGCTCGGCCCGGCCGTCGACCACGCCCTGGCCACCCGCCGGCTCACCGCCGAGAAGCGGGAGGCCGAGCGGCGTGAGCGGGAGACCGCGGCCATCCTGGCCGGGCTGGTGGACCACTCCCCGGCCGCGATCAGCGTGAAGGCCGTGGACGGCCGCTACCTGCTGGCCAACCGGCAGTTCGAGCGGCTGTGCGGGCTGGCCCCGGACACCCTGGCCGGCAAGATCGACGCGGAGATCTTCCCGGCCGAGAAGGCCCGGGAGATGACCGAACTCGACGCCCGCTGCCTGCACACCTCGATCGTGGTGGAGCGGGAGGAGGAGTTCCCCGGCAGCGACGGTTCCCGCAATCTGCTGTGCGTGCGCTACCCGATCAGCGACGAGAACGGCGAGATCTTCGGCATCGGCGCGATCTACACCGAGATCACCCGGCAGAAGCGGGTCGAGTCGGACCTGCGGGCGGCCCGGGCCGACATCATGTCGCGGGCCGAGAAGCTCGCTGCCGGCAACAACCAGCTGCGCGAGATCGACCGGATGAAGACCGATTTCGTCGCCGCCGTCAGCCACGAGCTGCGCAACCCGCTGACCTCGGTCCGCGGTTACGTGGAGATGCTGCGCGACCGTGACCTCGATCCGGAGCTGAACCAGAAGTTCCTGGACATCATCGACCGCAACAGTGCGAACGTCCTCAGCCTGGTCGAGGACCTGCAGGTGCTGTCCAAGATGGAGTCCGGGCACGCCGGATCCGGTCAGTTCCGCGCCGTCTCGTTCCCCGACCTGGTCGAGGCCTCGGTGGCCACCGTGGAACCGGCCGCCCGGCAGGCCGGGATGACCCTGAAAGTGAAGATCGCCGAACGGCTCCCGGTCGTCCTCGGTGATGCGTCGCAGCTGGAGCGGGTGCTGGTGAACCTGCTCAGCAACGCCGTGAAGTTCTCGCCCCCACCCACCGGCAACCGTCCGCTGGGGGGCCGGGCCGACGTCATCGATCTGGAGGTGTCGGCCGGGCCCGGCGGAGTACGGCTGGAGGTGCGGGACCGGGGCATCGGCATCCCGCAGGGCGAGCAGGCCCGCCTGTTCACCCGGTTCTTCCGGTCGAACTCGGTGATCGAGCGGGGCATCCCGGGCACCGGGCTCGGCCTGGCCGTGGTCAAGGGCGTGGTCGACGCGCACCGTGGCACGATCCGCGTCGACTCCGCCCCCGGCCGGGGCACCACGATGACCGTGGAGCTGCCCGGCCAGCGCTGAGGCTCAGTGCAGACGGGCGGCCGAACCGGTGGCGGTGGCGGCCTCTTCGTAGTCCAGGTGCTCCAGCAGGTCGCGGAGCACCTCGTCGTCGAGGTTGCCGGCGTCGCGCTCGGCGATCAGCGCCTGCCGCTGGGCGGTGAGCATGCGCTCGCGCAGCAGCCGTACCGCGCGGGTCAGGTCCTTGCGGGCGAGCTCGCGCAGGGCCGGGTCGTCCTCGTCGTCCGGCAGGAGGTCCTCGCGGGTCTCCTGGGCGTGCCGGAAACGTTCGGCGATGCCCTCCAGCAGTGTCGGGTCACAGCCGTCGGGAGGATCGGCCAGGGTCTGCTTGACGGCCTTCTTCGACGCCTTCCGGGCCACCTCACGGGCGAACCGGCGCTGCTGCATCTCCTTCTGGTGCTCGATCTCGCCGGAGATGTCCAGCCGCTTGACCAGGTAGGGCAGGGTCAGGCCCTGCAGCAGCAGGGTGCCCACGGCGACCACGAAGGCGATGAACTGGATGGCCGAGCGGCCGGGGAAGGGCTCGCCGCTCTCGGTGTAGAACGGCACCCCGGAGGCCGCCGCCAGGGTGATCACCCCGCGCATACCGGTCCACGAGATCAGCGCGTTGGTCTGCCAGTTCGCGCCGCGGGCGGTGCGGTCGCGGGCCTTGTCCATGCTGTGGGCCAGGAACGGCACCTTCGGGTTCTCCACCGGCGGGGTGGAGGCCAGGCCCTTGCGTACCAACTGCCGGCCACCGGCGAAGCCGAACACCCACAGCGGCCGGATCACCAGCACGGTGAGCAGCACCAGCAGCGACGACATGATCATCAGGTCGACGGGCTCGTGGTGGACGTTGAACACGTCGTCGATCACGAAGCGCATCTGCAGGCCCATGTAGGCGAACACGAAGGCCTCGAGCAGGATGTCGATGCTGCGCCAGAGCTGGCGTTCCTGCAGCCGGGTGGCGAAGCCCGAGGTGGCCTGGTTGTGGCCGATCCAGAAGCCGGCCATCACCACCGCCAGCACGCCGGAGCCGTGGAACTCCTCGGCCAGCAGGTAGGCGGAGAACGGCACGACCAGTCCCAGCACCGTCTCCAGGCCGGGCTCGTGCAGCCGCCGGCGCACCCACAGCACCACCACGGCCAGGGCCAGGCCGACCAGGACACCGACCACCGAGGTGTAGACGAAGAACAGCACCGGGTTGTCGACCACGGTGTGGCTGCCGGTGACCGCCGCGACGCCCACGCTGAACAGGGTCAGGGCGGCGGCGTCGTTGATCAGGCTCTCGCCGGTCAGGATGGTCATCACCCGGTTCGGCACCCCCAGGGTCCGGCCGATGGCCACGGCGGTGACCGCGTCCGGCGGGCCGACCGCGGCGCCCAGCACCAGCGCGGCGCCGAAGGTCAGCTCCGGCACCGACCAGAAGGCGACCCCGCCCACCGCGAAGGCGGTGATCAGCACCAGGACCACGCCCAGGCGCAGGATCGGCTGGATGTTCTGGATGAAGCTGGGCACCGAGAAGTCGAGGGCCGTGGAGTACAGCAGCGGGGGCAGGACGATGCTGAGGATGATGTGCGGCTCGAGCTCCAGCCGCGGCATGCCCGGGATGAACGAGGCGGCCAGCCCCATCACCAGCACCACCAGCGGGGCCTGGAGGCCCTTGCGGTGGGCCAGACCGGTCACCGCGATCGCCGCGATCACCACCAGCAGCAGCTGAACGCCGTTCATCTCGTCCTTTCGGGCAGATCTGGTCCCGGGTGAAGCCCGAGGTCAGTTCTCGCTGGTGGGGGTGGCCAGGATGCCGTTCACCAGGGCCTCGACCATCCAGCGCTGACGGGCCCCGGTCTCCGGGCCCAGGGCTGCGAACTCGGTGCGCAGCTCATGGAGGTGCGGAAACGTCTGCGGAGCCACACCGGCCAGGATCGTCTGCGACTCTGCCACCTCGTGCGAGCCCTCGCGCTGCCGGGCCGCGTTCTCGGCGGCAGTGGCCACGATGTACAGCGCGAGCAGGTCGACCGCCCACACCTGGGCCCGCCGGCCGAGCCCCGACTCGGCCAGGATCCCGACCATGGCCTCGCTGACCTGCAGCGAGTTCGGGCCCAGTGGCACCACCGCCAGGCCGAGCATGGCCAGGTCGCGGTGCCGGCCGAGGTTCTCGATCGAGTTGAGCACGAGCTGGACCAGCCGCGCGCGCCAGTCGCCGGACTCCGGCCCGGGCACCTCGATCTCCCCGGCGATCCGGTCCCAGACCAGGGTCAGCAGGTCCTCGCGGTTGCGCACGTAGACGTAGAGCGAGGCCGCGCCGGTGTCGAGCTGCTGGGCGACCCGGCGCATGGTGACCCCGTCCAGGCCGTCCGCGTCGAGCAGGGCGATCGCCGTGTCCAGGATCGTCTCCAGGCTCAGGGCGGGTTTGGACGGGCGCTCACGCCGGCTGACCGGCCCCTTCTCGGACATCGGGCCCAGCATAGGGCCGAACCCGATTGAACGAACGGCGTTCGCGGCGTACGGTGTTCGTAACGAACACTGTTCGTCTGGTCGCCGGTCGGAGCGGGGTTGGTATGTCGGAGCAGGTCAGAGCCTCAATTGAAGACGTCCGTGAGCCTGGTTGGGTGGGTCAGGGAACCGGCCACCCCTGGCGCTGGCGGATCCTCGCTGTCGTTCTGGTGGCCGAGATCCTCGATCTTCTCGACGCCACGGTGGTCACGATCGCCGCCCCGTCGATCCGGGCCGATCTGGGCGGCGCGCCCTCGACCATGCAGTGGCTGACCGCGGGCTACACGCTCACGTTCGGGGTGCTGCTGGTGGTCGGCGGCCGGCTGGGCGACCGGTTCGGCCGGCGGCGTCTCTTCCTGATCGGGGTCAGCGGGTTCACCGTGTTCTCGCTGGCCTGCGCCCTGGCCACCTCACCCGGCCAGTTGATCACCTTCCGGGTGCTCGAGGCCGCCTTCGGGGCGCTGCTGCTGCCGCAGGGGATGGGCATCGTGAAGACGGTCTTCCCGCCGTCCGAGACCGGCAAGGCGTTCGGGCTGTTCGGGCCGGTGATCGGGCTCTCCGCGGTGGGTGGGCCGATCCTGGCCGGGAGCCTGATCGAGCTCGACCTGTGGGGCACCCACTGGCGCATGATCTTCCTGATCAACCTGCCGCTGGGGCTGGCCGCCCTGGCCGGGGCCCTGCGCTGGATGCCGCGCGACCGGCCGCGCCCGGGGGCGGTGATCGACCTGGTCTCGGCAGCCCTGCTCGGCGCTGCCCTGCTGCTGGTGATCTACCCGTTGATCCAGGGGCCGGAACGGGACTGGCCGGCCTGGACCTGGCTGAGCCTGAACGCCGGGGCGCTGTTCGCCGGGCTGTTCGCGCTCTGGGAACGACGCAGCCGCAATCCCCTGATCGCCCCGGAACTGCTGCGCCTCAGCGGTTTCCGTAACGGGCTGCTGGTGCTGTTGGGGGTGTTCGCGGGGATGGCCGGACTGATGCTCACCTTGTCCCTGTTCACCCAGAGCTTCCTGGGCTACTCCGCCTTCCGGTCCGGCCTGACCATGGCCCCGATGGCCTTGGGCATGGCAATCGCTGCCGGGCTGGTGTCCGGCCTGGTCGCCACCCGGCCGCGGCTGCTGCTGGCCGTGGGCACCGCCGTGAACGTGCTCGGCGTGGTGGCTCTTGCTCTGGTGATCCGTTGGCAGGGGGCCGATCTGGAGCTGCTCTGGCTGGTCGGGCCGATGCTGGTGATCGGGCTGGGGATGGGCACCGGGATGGGGTCGCTCTTCGACCTGGTGATCGCCGACGTGCCCGAGGCGGAGGCGGGCGGGGCTTCCGGGGTGATGACGGCGGTGCAGCAGTTGGCCGGGGCGGTCGGGGTCGCGGGGGTGACCACGCTCTACCTGGCGCAGGTGCAGTCGCAGCCGGTGCCCGAGGCGATGGCGGTCAGCCTGGGCGCGGTCGCCGGCGTGCTGGTGTTCACCGGGGTGCTGATCCGGCTCCTGCCGGGTCGGTGAGTGTCGGACGGAAGGCCCGGGCCAGGAGCAGGAGTGATCCGGCCAGCAGGACGGCCAGGAAGAACCCGCCGCGCAGGCCCAGGCCGCTGCCCACCGCCCCGATCAACGCTGCTCCGAGCAGGGCGCCGAGGTAGTTGAACACGTTCAGCCGGGCCACCAGCTGGTCGGCCTGCAGTTGGTCGCGGGCCCGGGCGCCGGCCGCGGCGAAGCAGAGTGGGGGCACCACGGCCAGGCCGAGGCCGGCGAGGGCGAAGCCGGTCACGGCCACCGCGGGCGCCGGCGCCAGGACGAGCAGGAGCGTGCCGGCGATGCCGATCAACGCGCCCGCGCGCACCGTGGTCACCGCCCCGGCCCGTTGCACGGCCCGGTCGCCGAAGAGCCGCGAAACCAGAGCCAGGGCCTGGTAGGCGCCGTAGGCCAGCGGGGCCACGCTGTCCGAGGAGTCAAGGACGTCGGTGAGATAGATGGCGCCCCAGCTGGAGGCTCCCGAGTCCACGGCCCAGTAGGCGGCCAGGGCCAGCCCGAGCATGAGCAGCGGCCCCCGGCTGAGGAAGCCCGGGAGTTCACCGACCGGTGCCACCGCATCCGGTGCCGACCGCGCATCCAGGCCCCCGGACGTCTTCAATCGGGGTTCGAGCAACCAGGCCCCCGGCCCGGCGGCGATGATCAGCACCACGCCGGCGGCCAGGGCGACCGAGAGCCCGAGATCCAGCCCGGCCTCCTCGCCGGCCGCCACGTACAGCGCCCCGGCGATCGCAGCGGCGCTCCAGGCCGCGTGGAAGGAGTTGAGCACGCTGCGCCCGTAGCCGTGCTGCACTGCCACGCCCTGCATGTTGGAGGCCGCGTCGATCCCGCCCAGGGCTATGCCGTACATCGCGAAAGCGGCGATGAAGAGCCACAGTTCGCCGGCCGTACCGATCACCGTGGCGGTGACGGCCGCCAGCAGCAGGGCCAGTCGCAGAGCGAGCCGGCTGGAGGTGCGCGCCGCCAGCGCCTCGCTGGCCAGGCTGCCGACCCCGGCGATCAGGGTGACCATGACGACGATCAGGGTGACCGTGCCGTCGGCGAGCGCGAACCGGTCCTTGAACTGGGGCAGGTGGGTCAGCAGAACGGTGAACAGCAGCCCCTGCGCCACGAACGCGGCCGAGGTGGCCAGGCGCGCGTGCACCATCGAGCGCTCCAGCACGGCCCGCGGTGCTGATCCTGACTCCGGACCTGCCCCCGGCGCCGGCATCGGCTCAGCGGGCCATCGTGACGAGCATCCGGGCAACGTCGTTCAGCCGGCGCAGCGCCGCGGCGGAGTCCTTGTCCACCAGCCAGCGCAGGGTGGCTCCGTCGATCGCCATCACCACCAGCGAGGCCACGTCGTCGATCTCCCGCTCCCAGGTGGCCCCCACCTGGGCGGCCACGTGCTGCAGCACTTCTGCGCAGGAGCGCACGGTGGTGTCGTACTGCTGCTGGGCCACATCGTTCAGGCGGGGCTCGCGCAACGCGCGCGTGGTGATCTCGTAGGTCAGCAGCTGGCGCCCGGGGCTGGCCTCGTGCACCGCCCACAGCCGTTCCAGGGCGGCCCGCAGGGCCACCTCCAGTTCGGCGGACCGTTCCGCGGGGCCCCGGAGGGCGGTAGCTCGGGCTGAGCCGGCGCGCTCGGCCGTGGCTCCGGCGGGGACGAGGGTGGGTATCGGGGGCGGGCGCAGATCGGCCGGCGCCTCGGCGGCCTCGGCCGTGTCCTCGGCGATACGGGCGGCCATCGCGACCGTCAGGTCGTCCTTGGTGGCGAAGCAGTACGACACCAGCCCGAGGGAGACCCCGGCCTCGGACGCGACCCGGCGGGCGGTCACCGCCGCCACACCTTCACGTTCGCCGATGGCAATTCCGGCGTCGATGAGTTGCCGACGCCGGTCGGCGATCGGTCGATATGCCCGCATGCCGCCAGTCAAGACTTGAACATCGGTCCAAGTCAATGACTGGTGTGCCAGTTCCGCAGCGGTGTGACACCGGAGTCGCCGAAAGTGAGCGAAGAGGGCTGGACGGGTGAAGGGCCGGCCGAGGTGGAGTTCGGATTGACTCCGTGAATCCGTTGCCGAAACGAAGGATTTCTCGCGCCCGGAAATTCTGGTGCGGCAAAAACGGAACACTGCCGGCCCCGGCTGTGGGAGCCTCGGTGCGTACCTTCTCGGGTATTCGGATTTCGGCGCACCTCGCCGATCGGTCGAACAGCGGCCGGACAGTGGCCGGGTACTGACCGGGCACTGCTCGGGGAGTGGTCAAACCTACCGGCACGAGGTCGAATTGGCGGCCGGGCAGGTTATCTGCGGAACAATTCATCATGTCCCGTCCGGCCGGCGGAAATGGCCCGCCGCGCTTTGACGGGGCAGTCAGGAAACGAAAACATACTGCCATGGCAACCAGAACAGTGACCGAACTGCTCGACGACCTGACCGGACAGCCGGCCGATGAAACGGTGACTTTCGGTCTCGACGGTGTCGAGTACGAGATCGACGTGACCAAGAAGAATGCCGCCGCGCTGCGAAAGGCCCTGGCGCCCTACCAGGAAGTCGCGCGCCGGGTCGGCGGGCGTAAGCAGAACGCGCCGAAGCGAGTTTCGACAGGTGTCGACAATCGGGCGGTCCGGGCCTGGGCCGCGAGCAACGGGATCGAGCTGTCCGAGCGCGGCCGGATCCCGGCCCACGTGATCGAGCAGTACCAGGCCGCCGGCAACTGACCGGCCACCACCTCTCGCACGCTCCTGGAGACCGACAGGTGCAGTCCCGAAGTGCCACTCCCGGTGATCACGGGCAGAGTGACGAGCGCGGACGGACACGCAGAGGAGGCAGCGTGCGGGACGAGACCCACAACCCGGGTCCCCACTTGCTCGCCAACCGGTACGCGTTGGGGGACGTGATCGGCAAAGGTGGGATGGGCCTGGTGTACCAGGCCTGGGACTCGGTGCTTCAACGCGACGTGGCGGTGAAGGTGCTGCATCAGGTGGCCCTGGAGGACGAGGTCAACCGAGCGAGGTTCGCCTCCGAGGCGGACACGCTCGCCGGGCTGGACCATCCTGGCCTGATCGCTCTTTACGACGCCGCGACCGACGGTGACTCGCCCTATATAGCCATGGAGCTGGTGCGGGGCGAGACGCTGAGCCGGCGCTGCCGTCCGGAGCCGTTGTCACCGCACGAGGTCAGCCGGGTCGGGGCCCGGCTCGGCGAGACCCTGGACTACGTGCACTCCCAGCGGATCATCCACCGCGACGTCAAGCCCAGCAACGTGCTCATGGCCGAGGACGGCACGATCAAGCTCGGCGACTTCGGTGTGGCCCGGGCCCTGGACAGCGCCGAGCGCCTGACCGGGACCGGCCTGACCATGGGCACGGCCGGCTACCTCTCTCCGGAGCAGGTACGCGGCGAGGAGATCCGGGAGTCCAGCGACATCTACTCGCTCGGCCTGGTGCTGATCGAGGCGCTCAGCGGCAAGCCCGCGTTCCAGGGCGAGCCGGGTGCGGTCGCGGTGGCCCGGCTGCTCAACCCGCCCCGGATCGACGTGGACATCCCGGCCGGTCTGGCCGGGCTGCTCACCGCGATGACGGACAGCGACCCGCAGCAGCGCCCGGAGGCCGGTGAGGTCGCGGACCACCTGCGCACCTTCCACGAACTGGAGGGGCAGGGAACGGCGGCCAACGTCACCGAGGTGGTCAACCTGCCCGCGCCGCTGTTGTCCGGGCCGGAGTCGCCGGACGTGGGGGTGCCTGCGCAGCCGCGCCGGTCCCGCGGGGGCAGTCCTGCCCAGGCCAGTCCGGAGCTGGAGGCGCTGGCAGCCGACTTTGGGGTGTCCACCCTCCTCCAGCCGTCCCCCTCGGAACCGACGCATTCCCCGGTGGGGCGACATGCGTCTTCAAACCGCCGTTCGCGCACCATCCCGCGGACCGACCCCAACGGCCTGCCCCGGCGGGCCATCGGCAACGGCTCCGGGGAGCTGCCGCATCGGCGGGAGCTCCGGGAACGCCGCCGCCGGCCGCGCCGGGCGATGCTCGGCCTGACCGTGCTCACGGTCGCCGTGCTCGCCTCGACGCTGCTGGTCGCCATGCTGCTGTAGCGCTCCTGCTACTTGTGCTTGCCCAGCGTGTGGGCCAGGTCGACCATCGCCTTCGCGGCCTTCTCCAGTTCGTCGGCGGCCTGGCCGGCGAACTGGTTCAGCGCAGGCAGCCGGGTGGCCAGGGTGAGCTCGGCCGTGACCACGGTGACGTCCATGCCCATCGAGGTGCCCAGACACTGCACGATGCCGGGCACCTCGTGGTCGGCGTGCTCGCCGGGGGTGCCCGGCCCGTAGGAGGCTCCCCGGCTGGAGACCACGACCACCGGCTTTCCCGCCAGCGGCTGGCTCGGCTGGTCGTCGACGGTGGAGGTCAGCCCCCCGACGTGGACGTAGTCCAGCCACGCCTTGAGCGTGGAGGGCATGGCCCAGTTGTACATCGGGGCGCCGAGCAGGACGACGTCGGCGTTCAGCAGTTCGTCGATCAGGACCTTCTGCAGCCGCTCGGCCCCCGGCGGCACGACCTCCTCGCTGGTGCGCAGTCGCGGCGCCCAGTGCAGCGCGCTGGTAGGCAGGTGCGGCAGCGGGTCGAGGTGCAGGTCGCGCTGCACCACCAGGTGGTCGGTGCTGATCTCGGTCCAGGTGGTGGCGAACCGGGCGGTGAGAGCGCGGCTGACGGAATTGCGCAGGTCGGCGGAGGAGTCGAGATGCAGCAGGGTCGGCACGGGGGTCCTTACTGTCGGTCGGGGGGACTGCCGCTGACTCTGCCACGCGCGGGACAGACCTGCCGACGACCCGCGGACCACCGGCGCCCGCCGGTTGAGCTGCGGCTTCTGGAGGACGCGCGGGCGAGATCGCCTGGTTCGTGGTGGAACCGGCCCGTTACGCTAGGCTAGCGACATTTCCAATGGTGCATGTGAAGATGGGGCCCCAGTCATCCATGTGAGCTTGGTGCGCTCTGTCGAGCAGGCCGGGAGGGCCCGATGAACCTGGTCGGCTACGCGGTGGGCCTGCTGATCCTGGTCGCGCTCGTGATCCAGGCCATTCAGGCGCTGAGTGACGCGCTGGGTGGGCTGTTCGGCGCGATCGGCCAGGCGCTGCTCCTGGTCGTGCAGGTCGGCCTCACGTTCTTCGTCATCCTCACGGTGCTGCTGATCTGGCGCTGGATGCTCCCCTTCTTCCGGGGCAGCATGCGGGGCCTGCGCACCAGCCCGGCCTCGCGGGTGGCCTTCGGCCGCGACGAGAAGCTCGTGCGCCGCGCCGACGAGGGCTCGCTGTCCGGTCTGCTGCCGGTGCGGGTCACGCTGCAGCCGGAGGCGGGCGAGGCCGAGGAGGCCGAGAAAGAAGCCACGCCGCGTCTGCGCCGGGGCCCGGGCAATTCCTGGCGGCACAAGGGCGACTGGGCTCCGGCCCGGCCTGTCCCGGCCGGCGACACCGACGCAGAACGACCGGTCGACGTGGTGCCCGGCGAGATCGTGGCCCGCGAGTCCACCGGGGCCTCGCGGGTGCCGCAGCCGAACTCTCACCACGAGACCGAGGTGCCTGGCGGAACGCGCGCGGGATGGGCTGCTGGCGCAGCTGCCCTGGGGGCCAAGCTCTGGCCCCGGCGCTCTGCTGAGGATGAGGTCGAACAGCGCCCGCAGATCGAGAAGGCGAAGCCTGAGGCCGGCGAGTCCGACGGTTCCGGCGGTTCCGGTTCCGGTGAAGTGGCAGTTCGGGAGTCCGGCGCCTCGGCGCTGACTGGCCCTCCGGCCGACGCCCGGTCTCGGCGCACCGGCTCCAGCCCACTCAGGCCGAGCGGTCCTTCGGAAGAGCAGGGTTCTCCGGAGGCGGGCCCGGCCCTGGCGTCGGGTGCCTCCGTGGTGTCCCGTGAAGGCGCCGCTACTACTGACAAACGTGGCCCGGCGTCCGATGAGCAGGACGAGCGTCCTCTGCCTCGGCGTCGTGCCGGGGAGTCCGGTGCGGCCCAGGCTTCCGAGCCGTTGCGTAGTCGGGCCTCCCGATTGCTGGGGCGTTCCGGCAAGCCGAAGGCCGAGGAGCCGGGGGCGTCGGACTTGGGTGGTGCCGACGCGACCGGAGCAGACCGCGAGGTCAGCCCGACCCGTTCTTCTGGCCCCTCTGAATCAGGTAGTCCGCTTGGTACGGCCGGCGCAGCTGCCGGAGCCGGTGCAGTCGGTGCAGCCAACGCGGCGGGGGCGGCCAGTCCGGCCGGTGTCTCCCAGGCGGATGATGCGTCCAGCTCAGACGGCACGCACGGTTCTACAGGTGCGTTCCGCCTTGGTGGACCGGCGGGCTCGTCTGATGCCGTGGACTCGTCCGGTGCCGTTGGCTCGTCCGGTGCGGCGGGCTCATCCGGTGCGGCGGGCTCATCCGGTGCGGCCAACTCGCTTGGTGCGGCGGACGCGTCTGGTCCGGCGGGCTCATTCGGTGCGGCCAACTCGTCCGGTCCGGCCAACTCGTCTGGCGCGGTGGGCTCATCCGGTGCGGCCAACTCGTCCGGTCCGGCCAACTCGTCCAGTGCGGTGGGCTCATCTGATGCGGCCATCTCGTCCGGTCCGGCGGCCTCGTCTGGTGCGACGGGCTCATCCGGTGCGGCTAACTCGTCCGGTCCGACCAACTCGTCCAGTGCGGTGGGCTCGTCTGGTGCGGCCAACTGGTCGGGCGCGGTGGGCTCGTCTGGTGCGGCCATCTCGTCCGGTCCGGCGGGCTCGTCTGATGCGGCCAACTCGCCTGGTGCGGCGGACTCGTCCGTTCCGGCGGACTCGTCCGTTCCGGCCGACTCGTCCCGTCCGGTTGGCCTGCCCGGTTCGATTGGTGCGCCTGGCTCGACTGGCGCGCCCGGTTCAACTGGTGCATCCCGCCTCGCCGGAGCTTACGCTTCATCACGCCCCGACGACGCGCCTGGACCTGGGAGCCCATCTGGTTCGGCGGGCTCATCTGGTCCGGTCGAGCAGTCGGGTCAAGCCGGTTCGTCCCGGCTGAGTGCCTCGCCGAGCCCGGCCGGGAGTACGCCGCCCTCCACTGGTGCGTCACGCCTGGGCGGCCCGGTGGCACCGCCAAGTTCGGCTGCCTCGCCCTCGGAGGCATCGAGCGAGGCGGCTCGCGAGCAGGGTTCGTCGGTAGATGCCGGCGTTACCGCCTCAGAAACCAGCCAGGTGCGTCCTGTCGCTTCTGATGCCGACCCCTCCATGCTCCCCACCCCCGCGCGCCCCAAGCATGCTGCCCCCACGACGTCCTCTGTTGTTCCGGTTTCTCCCGCCACCGCAGGGGACACGAGCGCAGACGACGAACTGGACCGGGAAGATGAGCGGGCCGCCGAGAAGTCCGGTGGTTCTCAGCCTGGCCCGGTCCCGGCCCCCGTCAGTGCTCTGCGTCGTAGGTCGGGCGATTCCGCGCCGCGCCGGCCGCAGGAGCCCTACGACCCGTCGAAGAATCCGTACCAGGACGGCGCTGAAGAGGCATCGAACGACCTTCCGGTTCCTCGGCTTTCGCAGCTCCTGTCGCAGTCTCGGCGCCGGGTGAAGGATCGCGCGCGCAAGGTGGGGCGTTTCCTGCCTGGCGGTGACAGCGGTGAAGAGCAGGTCAGGTCGGAAAAGGCCGACGCCGAAACGGAATCCAGGGTGGATGAGGCGGGTCCGGCGGCGTCCGTGAGCCCGGAGCCCGCGGATGAGCCAGACACCGAACGCGGCCACACCGGCGCCACGGTGCTCGGGGCGGCTGCGGCTGGTCTTGCGGCAGGGGCCGTGGCGGGGGCAGCGGCCAGTTCTCGAGACGAGGAGCCGGACGAGGCGAAGCCGCGCACGGCGGCGGAAGACGCCCGGGCGGTACGCGAGCGGCGTCCGAGCCTGCGCGAGGTGATGTTGACCCGCTCGCACGACCGGGCCTCGGAGGCCTCGGCGAACGAAGAGCCCGAGGAGCCGAAGCCGGTAGCGGCCGCTCCGGAAACACCGGCCGCGGTGAAACCCGAAGCAGCAGATGCGGCGGGGACGGACGCACAGCAGCCTGAGGCCGAGGGGACGGGATCCTCCAGACTGGAGTCGGCTTCGCAGGCCGGGGTGGCGTCGCAGCCCAAGGCGCAGCCGGAACCTCCGCCCGAGCCGCAGGCACGCTGGCAGCGAGGGCTTACCGGCGAGCAACCGGTGGTCACGGACAAGGCCCGTGGGCGGGCGCCGGAGTGGGGCACCCCGGAAAGTGCGGCAGACAAGGCTGCGACAGAACAGACGATGGTTGAACCTCCCCCCGCCGCTCCTGCACAGGGCGGGTCCGGGTGGGGCGAGAAGCCGTTCACCTTCTTCGGCCTTCACGACGAAGTCGGCCCGGACGACGAGGGCGCGGTGGTTCAGCCGTCCGTAGAGACCGACGAGGGTCGGGCGGCCTCGCCGGTGGGGGAGCAGCAGGAGGGGCCGGACGAGTCCACCGAGACAGCGGCCGAGATTGCAGCTGCAGCGGACATGGCCGAGTCGGCGGCCGGCCAGTCCACGGGTTCGCATCCCTTGCCCAAGGACTCGCAGGCCAGGGACTCGCACGTCACGGGCGTGCGGGCCGAGGGCGTGCGGGCCGAGGGCGTGCGGGCCGAGGGCGTGCGGGCCGAGGGCGTGCGGGCCGAGGGCGTGCGGGCCGAGGACTCGCTGGCCAAGAAAACGTGGACCGAGGATCTGCGGGCCGAGGATGCTCGGAGCCGGGAACCGCAGTCCGAAGAGACCCTGGTTCAGCACCAGCGGGCGCAGGAACCTCAGGCCGAGGACCCGCGGGCCGAGAACGTGCTAGCCGAAGAAGGTCCCTCCCAGGGGGCGCCGGCGAACAGCCCGCAGACCGGGGCCGAACCGGCCCGGAACCACCAGATTCAGAACGAGCAGGCTCAGGACGAGCAGGCCGGAACCCTGAGGCCGGGAGCGTCGCAGGTCGATCGCCCGCAGGCCCCGAGTCGGCCGGTCGAGGGCTCGCAGGCCCCGAGTCCGCAGACCGCGAGTCGGCAGGTCGAGGGCTCGCAGGCCCCGAGTCCGCAGACCGAGAGTCCGCAGACCGAGAGTCCGCAGACCGAGAGCCCGCAGGCCGAGGGTCCGAAGGCTGGCAGCTGGCAGGTTGGCAGTGCGCAGGCCGGGAATCCACCGCCCAAGGACCGGCAGCCCAAGGGCACCGGGGTAGACGCAGGGACAGACGGCGACAGGTCAGGCAGGACGGACGGCGAGGCTGAGAGCGGGGACGGCCGTGCAGAAGAGGCCGCCAAGACCGCGCCGAGGCCCGAGGCGCCGATCACGCCGCGGTCGATCCCCGGTCAGCGTGAGCGGGTGCTGCTGAGCGGGGCGCCGGATCTGCCGGAGCTGACCGCGCGCAAGTCCCCTCCCCGCCGTGCGCAGCCACACCAGCTGAGCACCTACACCTACCGCAACGAACTGCCGCACCTCGACCTGGAGACCAGGCTGGCCGATGAGGCCGTCTGCCAGGCAGCGCTCGACCTGGCCGCCTCCCCCGAGGACGAGGGTGCACGTCAGCTGTTGCTGGAGTCCCTGGTCGGGGACGGCGCTGCCCATACCGAGTCGCGCACGTTGCTCCAGGTGACCGCGCTGCGAGGGTCGGGCGGGGCGGTGGCCGAGTTCCTCGACGGGCTGGTGCTCATGCGCGACCTCAACGCCCGGGCCTTCCCGTCGGCGCCGGCCCCGGTGCCCGGGGTGATCGCCACGTCCTCGCGGGCCTCACGGACGAGCCGCATCGACAACGTCTACGCCGTCACCCCCGACCGGGCCGCCCGCGACCTGCTGTCCGGCGTTCCCGGATTCACCCGGGCGCTGGCCAACTGGGCGATGATCGCCGACGACGAGGACCGGCCCGACCTGGAGGCGGCCTTCCAGCGGGCGGTGGCGAACATGCCGATGGAGCTGCTCGACGCGATCCGTCACGCGATCAAGCTGGCGCCGCCGCTGCCCGGGGTGCCTCTGCGGGTGGACCGGCTCACCGGCGTCGTCACCACCCTGCCCGAGGAACAGGCCACCGAGGTGCCGGGTGAGGGCTTCCCGGCCGAGTGGCGCCGCTCGGAGCGCCGCTTCTACCAGTAGCCCGCCCCGCCCCGGCGAAGTTCAAGATCCGTGCTGTTCTCAGCCCGGCCTCTGAGCTGTCCGAGCGTGGTCTGAAGCCCGGGGCGGCCTCGATCGCCTGTTCGAGTGCACCGCGGGCGTCATCTACGCCGGGCGGGCGACCATCTACTTGGATGTCTACTCCTGCTGACGAACTGTGTACCTGGGTCTACTGCACAGTCCACATAGACAGCCAGGAGGGCAAGTGTTCGGCGCCGGACGCGTTCGTAGGATCGGTGGGGCGGCTCTCGCCCTGGTCTCCACCGCACTGGTGTCGGTGCTCGTCTCCCAGCCGGCCATGGCCGCCACGAGCGTCACCCGCACCATGGCCTGGAACAACACCGCGCCCAGCCTGATCCGCCCGAACACCGACTACACCACCCTGCAGACCGCCACCCGGGTGCCCGGCACCGTCGACGGCAAGGCGCTCAGGCTGACCCTCCCGGCCGATCCCGAGGCCGGCCCGATGGGCGGGGTGGGCTTCGAGACCACCAAGGCCTACAAGTACGGCACCTTCGGCAGCCGGATGAAGACCGCCGACTGCACCGGCCAGAAGAACGCGCCCGGCGTGATCACCGCGGCCTTCACCTACTCCCGCGACCACGCCGACACCAACGGCAACGGCGTGACCGACAACAACGAGATCGACTTCGAGATCCTCTGCTCGCAGCCGGACGTGGTCTGGATGACGATCTGGACCGACTACAGCGAGACCTCGAACAACCTGCGCTCGATCTCCCGGGTGGTGAACGTGCGCACCGGCGAGGTGCTCTACAACTGCTACATCACCGCCTACGGCAAGGGCTGCGAGAAGCCGCTGCCCGGTGAGAACCTGCCGGCCCGCACCACCCCGATCCCCGGGTTCGACGCCTCGAAACAGTTCCGCACCTACAAGTTCGACTGGAGCGCCGACCGGGTCGTCTTCTACACCTTCGACAACCAGAACCGGAAGGTCGTGCTCTGGGACTACCGCGGCCCGTCCGACCGCATCCCGCAGAGCCCCTCGCTGTTCATGCAGAACGTCTGGCACAGCGCGAACTGGGCGCCGTTCGGCTCCACTGCCAAGCCGACCCGCCCGACGGTGGCCAACACCGCCCTGATCGACAGCACCTTCCTGCCGCAGTAGACCCCCGCAACGGAAAAGACCGGCGACCCGAAGGTCGCCGGTCTTTTCCGTTGCCCGAGAGGTCAGTTGACGACCTGGCCGCCGACCACGGCGATGTACTGCTCGGGCCGGAAGGTGAGAATCACCCGCACGTCCGCGTCCGGGATCGGGTAGACGCTGCCGTAGCGCACCTGCAGCGACCGGTAGAACGAGGCTTCCGCGTCGTCGTCCTCGACCGACTCCAGCCGGGCCCGCACCTCCAGGAACCGGTACGGGTTCTCCGGGTCGAGCACCGAGAACGACACCCGCGGCTCGTGCTGGAGGTTGGCGAACTTCTGCCGGTTCTTGGTGTGCGTGAGCTTCAGCGTCTCACCGTCCCAGGCGAACCACATCACGCTGCTCTGCGGCGACCCGTCCGGGCGGATCGTGGCCAGATGGGCGAAGTTGGCGCGTTCGAGCAGGTCCTGGTGGCTTTCCGGAAGGGCGCGCGTGGCCATTGCTCTACTCCAGCGGTCGTTGCGGGATGAACGGAGTCACGTTACTGCTGGTCGTCGTCCACCGGGACCCGCAGCGGGCGCAGGAACACCCAGGCCAGCATGATCACGGCGAAGACCAGCAGGCCGATCCCCACCCGCAGGTTCCAGTTCGCCCCGTCGGTGCGCGCGATGTCGGCGTCGTCGGTGAACCACAGCCCCATCACCAGCAGGATCACTCCGTAGAACCCGATCAGGCCGCCGATGATGTTGCGGATGTCGAAAGCACCCGCCGTGGTGGTCTTCGTTGCTTCAGCCATCGTGGCAACCCCTCTCAGAAGAAGATGATGTTCAGGGCCACGGTGATCGCGGCGGCCACGCCGACGAGCATCGGGGTGGAGCGGTACCAGACGGCCTCGTCACCGGAGCGGTTCTCGCTCAGGTCGGCCTTCGGGGTCAGCGAGTAGACCAGACCCCGTAGCTCCGACTCGGGTTTCGGTGCGGTCACCATGGTCACCAGCACACTCACCACGATGTCGGCGACGAAGGCGACGCCGGCCGCCAGGAAGCTCGCGCCCTGGCCCTGCAGGCTGATCACCTCGGTCTCGGACAGGATGAAGACGAAGACGGCGGAACTGGTTCCGACCACCAGGCCGACCCAGCCGGCGGTGGGGGTCATCCGCTTCCAGAACATCCCGAGGATGAAGGTGGCGAACAGCGGGGCGTTGAAGAACGAGAACAGCTGCTGCAGGTAGTCCATCAGGTTCGAGTAGCCCGAGGCGATCAGCGCGGTGAAGATCGCGGCCACCGTCGCGGCCACCGTGACCCAGCGGCCGACCCGCAGGTAGTAGCCGTCGGGGCGGTCCTTCACCACGTAGGTCTGCCAGATGTCGTAGCTGAAGACCGTGTTGAAAGCGCTGATGTTGGCGGCCATACCGGCCATGAAGGCGGCCAGCAGACCGGTGATCGCCAGGCCCAGGAGACCGTTCGGCAGCAGGTCGCGCATCAGCAGCAGCAGGGCGTCGTTGTAGGTGACGTCGCCGCTGCCGTCGCCCTTGTACTGGATCATCTCCTGCACCGAGACCGCGGCGATCATGCCGGGGATCACCACGATGAACGGGATGAACAGCTTGGGGAAGGCGCCGATCACCGGGGTGCGGCGGGCGGCGGACATGCTCTTGGAGGCCATCGCCCGCTGGACCTCGACGAAGTTCGTGGTCCAGTAACCGAAGGAGAGCACGAAGCCGAGGCCGAAGATGATGCCGACGACCGACAGGAAGTTGTTGGAGAAACCGGACAGTTCGTTGCCGGGCCAGGCCGAGAGCTGCTCGGCGCCACCGGGACTGGCGGCCACCTTCTCCTTCAGGCCCTCCCAGCCGCCGACCTTGTGCAGGCCGGCCAGGGTGAGCGGGAGCAGGGCGGCGACGATCACGAAGAACTGCAGCACCTCGTTGTAGATCGCCGCGGAGAGCCCGCCGAGGGTGGTGTAGACCAGCACGATCGCCGCGGCGACGATCAGCGAGACCCACAACGGCCAGCCCAGAAGCACATTCACGATCGTGCCGAGCAGGTACAGGTTCACGCCGGCGATCAGGACCTGGGCCAGGGCGAAGCTCACGGCGTTGACCAGGTGGGCCGCGGGGCCGAACCGGCGGAGCATGAACTCCGGCACCGAACGGACTTTCGAGCCGTAGTAGAACGGCATCATCACGACGGCCAAGAACAGCATCGCGGGGACGGCGCCGATCCAGAAGTAGTGCATGGTCGGCATGCCGTACTGGGCGCCGTTGGCCGACATGCCCATGATCTCGATCGCGCCCAGGTTCGCGGAGACGAACGCCAGACCGGTCACCCAGGCCGGCAGCGAGCGGCCGGACAGGAAGAAGTCGATGCTGCTCGACACCTGGCGTCGGGCGAGGACGCCGATGCCCAGGACGACGGCGAAGTAGGACGCCAGGATGACGTAGTCGATGGCTGACGCATCGAGGCGGAGGACGTCCGAGTCCACCAGGAACCCCCTTGTGCTGGCCCTGGCTTCCATGGGTTGGAATCCGGTTCGGGCAACCTCAGGTATAAACCTGGTCGTTGCCTGACGCAATTTGTGGACGCCCCGATTGGCGGCACCCCGGATCAGGGGGTAGTGACGCCCGACACTACTGTGGCGTCGAGGTTTTCGTCGATGTGTGTTTCTGGTCTCAGCCCATGACGGGCCATCAGTGATTCGGCGAACGGCACCTGGCGCCGGCTCACCTCGGCCATCACCCGACCGCCGGGCGCCAGCCATTCCCGGGCCCCGGCGACCAGTCGGGTGAACACGGTCAGGCCGTCGGGCCCGCCGTTCACCGCCGTTTCCGGTTCGTGGCGGCGGGACTCTGAAGGGAGGAAGGCGAGCTCCTCGGTGGGAACGTAGGGAACATTGGCGACAACGACGTCCACAGTTCGACGTAGTCGGCCGGGCAGGGGGGAGAAGAGGTCGCCGGTGTAGAGATGCACGTTCGCATCAGCAGGAAGGTTCGACCGGGCCAGATCGACTGCCGCCGGGTCGATGTCGGCCGCATGTAGCTCGACCGGCCCGGGCACCTCGTTCAGGATCGAGGCGCTGATCGCCCCGGCGCCGCAGCACAGCTCGACCACTGTGTCGGGCTGGGCCGAAATGGCCTGCTGGGCCAGGAACTCGGTGCGGTGGCGAGGAACGAAGACGCCTTCCCGGACGCGGATCCGCAGGCCGCGGAACCGGGCCCAGCCGACGACGAGCTCGAGCGGTTCACCCTCGGCCCGCCGCTCGGTCTTGAGCGTCAGATCCTGCTCGTCGGAAGCGCTTTCGATGAGCAGGTCGGCCTCGTCCTCGGGCCAGACGCAACCGGCCCGCCGCAGCCGGTCGAGCACCTCGTACCGGGTCATGCCTGCGGATCGCGCAGACCGACGCAGTCGTTGTCCCAGAACTCGCGGGCGTAGACCAGGGTTCCGGTCATCCAGTCCGCGTAGGCCGGCAGCTTCACCACCTGGAACGCCTCGTCGGGAGTGCGCAGCGAAGGCTTACGGAAACCGAGCGGGCCACCGGCGACGAAGCCCAGCCGGGAGTAGAAGGCCGGATCGCCCTCGAGGAAGAGCAGGGGCACCGAGGTCCGGGAGAGCTCCTCGATCGCGGCCCGCACGAGGGCCGAGCCGATGCCCTGACCGTGGTGCTCCGGCGCGACCGCCAGCGGGCTCAGCACCGCCACGTCGACCAGGCGGCGCGGGGCGTCGAGCAGGCTGCGGGTGCACAGGGTGGAGCCGACGATCACGCCGTCCTCCTCCGCCACCAGCGCCAGGTCGCACTCCGAGGGCGGCATGGCCCTCAGCGCGCTCAGCAGTCGGCCGATGGTGGGGCCCTCCGAGCTGAACGCCCGTACGTTCACCTCGTCGGCGGCGGCCCGGTCGGCCTCGGTCTCGCGTCTGATCCGCACGCAGCGGAGATTAGTCCTCCGGCGCGGACCCGGTCACCCGAATTCCAGCGCGCTCAGGCGGTGACGAGCAGGGCCGCCCAGCCGGCGAGCAGCACCAGAGGCACCCCGCCCAGTCCGACCAGGGCGAACCGCAGGGCACTGATCTGCACCCCGCGAGCCCGGCAGCGTTCCCTCCACAACAGGGTGGCGAGTGAGCCCCAGACCAGGATCAGCGGACCGGCGTTCGTGCCGATCAGAGCGGCCAGCAGTTGCGTGGTCGCGCCCTGCGGCACCGCGGACTCCACGGCCAGGTAGGCAGGCAGGTTGTTGACCAAGTTGGCCGCCGCCCCGGCGGTGAACACCGTGGCCAGGGTGGAGTCACCGGCCAGGTTCTCGATCAGCTCCCGGCCGCCGTGCACCGTCACCGCGGTGACCACCAGGAACAAGCCCTCGGTGAGCAGCACGATCCGCCAGGGGAGCAGGTCCAGACCCAGGCTGTGCGGCGAACGGACGGCGAACACCGCCACCGCAGCGGCGGCACAGGGCACGGCCACGATCCACGGTTCGATGCCGATGATCACGCCCGGGGCCAGGGCCAGGCAGGCCGCGGCGCAGATCCGGAAGGTCCAGATGTCCGGCGGGGGCACGGTCTCGGGCGGGTCGAAACCACCCCGCAGGTCACGGTGGTGGATCAGCCCCAGGTAGAGCACGGTGACCAGGACACAGGCCAGTTCCGGCAGGGCCATCCGGGCCAGGAACTCGCCCGGGTGCACGCCGAGCCGGTCCACGGCCAGGAGGTTGGTCAGGTTCGAGACCGGCAGCAGCAGGCTGGAAGTGTTGGCCAGCCAGACCACGAGCAGGGCGAACGGCAGCGGCCGCAGGCCCAGCTTGTCGGTGATGGTCAGGACCACCGGGGTGAGCAGCACGGCCGTGGTGTCCAGGCTCATCCCGATCGTGGTCAGGGTGCCGAGCCCGGCCACGAGCAGGAACAGCCGCACGGTGGAGCCGCGGGCCAGCCGGGCACAGACCCGCGCGGCCGCGTCGAAGACCCCGGCCTTCTCGGCCAGGTCGGCCAGCACCGTGATCGCGACCAGGAAGACCATGACCGGTACGGCACGTTCCACTGCCACGTCGTAGGCCGTGTCGGCCGGTAGCCAGCCGGTGAGGACGACGACCGCACCGCCCAGAGCGAGCACCAGCCACATGGGGGGAAGTCAACCGGGCCGGGCCGAATCCCGCACTTCGGACCTGATGGAGGCGCAGGACAGGCCCTAGGGGATCGCGGCCGGGGTGAGCCCCTTCTTCGCCCCCTTCAGGCTTTCCACGACCGAGGTGGTGCGGCGCAGCGCCTCGAGCAGCCGGGCGCGGTCGGTCGAGCCGTACTTCTTCGTGCGCAGCGCCTTACGCACGTCGAGCACCCGATAGGGCGGCTGCTTGGTCATCAGCAACGGCACGTACTCGGCCTGCTGCACGGTGAACCGGCGGGCGCCGGCCGGGCGTTCGAAGGTGAAGCGGGTGAGCAACCCCTCAGCGTTGGGGTCGCCGGGGGTGGAGTGGTCGGCGATCAGGTTGCCGAGGCCGTAGACCACCCAGGTCTTGCCGATCCGGGTCACCGGCTCGACCACGTGCGCGTGGTGGCTGATGATCAGGTCGAGCTTGCCCGAGCGGGCCAGTTCGGGGGCCAGCGAAGTCTGCTGCGAGGAGGGCGACTGATCGTATTCCGTGCCCCAATGCATCGCCGCCACCACCACGTCGGCCCCCTGTTTACGGGCGCGGGTGGCATCGCGCAGGATCCGCTCCGGCGAGATCAGGTTGGACCGCCAGGTCTGCCCGTCGGGCCAGTCCATGCCGTTGAAACCGTAGGTGTACGAGAGGAAGGCGACGCTGACCCCGTTCACGTCGAGCCGGGTGATCCGCCGCGACTCCTTCTCGGTGCGGGCCGAACCGGCGTGCTCGATCCCCGCCTCGTCGAGGCCGTCGAGCGTGCGGTCCACCCCGTCGGCGCCCTTGTCGAACGTGTGGTTGCTGGCCGTGCTGCACACGTCGTATCCGGTGGCGGCCAGGCCGTCGGCGATCTCGGGCGGTCCGGAGAACATTGGGTAGGCCGAGTACGGGCCGCCCTCGGGGGCCAGCGGGGTCTCCAGATGGCACAGCGCGACATCGGCCGCGTCGACGTACGGTTTCACCCCAGCCAGCATCGGACCGAAGTCCATCGACCCCGACCCGGTGCGCCGGGCGTCCTTCGTCGCCTGATCCCACAGCGATTCGTGCAACAGGACGTCCCCGGTCGCCACCAGACTGAAACGCTCGGTCGCGGGGGTGGGTGCGGCTGCCGGGGTGGTTGCCTCTGAACTGCTTGAGGACGCCGGTGCGCCTGTCTCGCTCACATCGTCCACTGGTGTTGTGGTTCCGGACGAACAGGACGCCAATACAGCGCAGAGCCCGGCTGCCATCATGGGCAGGAGCCGGGCTCTGCGGCCGTTCGGCCGGTTACCGGTGTGCAGCACGCACCGAGTATGGCGGTTGCCGCCGGTTCACCGGATTTGTCGTTGAACTCACCGGGTCACTCGGAGGGTGCCGGCCGAGACCGTGGTGCCCTTGATCCGCACGGTGCCCGAGTAGGTGAGCGTGAGCCGGTAGGTGCCAGTGTCCAGCTTGGGCAGCACCACCCAGCGCGATCCCCGGTTGGAGTAGGTCAGGTCGACCGAAGCGCTGCTCTTACGGCCGTTGTCGGCGGTCGCGGTCAGGGTCACCCGGCCCTGGGGCCGAGCCGTGCCCGGAACCTTGATCCGTACCTGGGCCTTGGCGTTCTGCGAGGCGGGCACCGGCCGGGGGTTGCGGTAGAAGCTCATCCGCGAGCCGACCTTGGTGGGGTTGAGCACCTGGGAGATCGGGACGGTCTCGAAGACGATCTCTTCCTTCCAGCCCACCACCCCGGTCTCGTAGAGGATGCCGAGGTTGCTGCCGAGCTGCACCAGGTCCGAGTACGCGGCCGGGGTGCTGTGCAGCTTCATCTGGTAGCGGCTGTCCCAGGTGCGGCCACCGGTGTCGCTCACGAAGATCGACATGTCCCGCCGGAGGTTGCGGTCCCGCTCGGCCGGGGAGGAGTAGAGCAGAACGTCGTCGTAGCGGCCGGTGGGGACCAGCGCGCTGCCCTGCACCGAGACCACCGGCAGCTTGGACCGGGTCAGCCCCTTGCCGGCCAGCGACCGGCCACCGTCCTTGGAGATCCCCCAGACCCGGGCCTGCCCGGCCGGAGTGCCGTGGCGGCCGGCCCGGTAGCTGATGAACACGTCGCCGTTGTCCGTCTCGGCGACCGTGCCCTCGATCCAGTTCTGCTTACGGCTGTGGTCCAGCTGGTGGTAGCCGACCTGCCAGGACTTGCCGTGGTCGTCGCTGTAGATGCCGTAGGCGCCGTAGACGCCCTCCTTGGTGCGGTAGACCACCGGGACGACCAGGCGGCCCTTGTTGGTGCGGGTCAGCTGGATGCCGTGACCCGGGCCGGGCATGCCGCCCCGGATGTCGTCGTTCGGCCGGATCTGGTTGGCCAGCAGCGGGGAGAACGACTTGCCGTCGTCGGTGCTGGTCTGCAGGTACAGGCCCTTGCCCCGGCCGCCGGAGTTCGGGCGCTCGGTGATGTTGGAGAACAGCAGGATCTTGCCGGTCTCCCGGTCGACCATGGCCGAGGGGCTGGCCACCCGGTTGGCGGCGTCGCTGGCGATCACCCGGGGCTCGCTCCAGGAGCAGCCACCGTCGGTGGAGCGGGCCAGGGCGATGTCGTAGTCGCCCATGTCGCTGGCGTCGCTGTTGTCCCGGGCCTCGGCGAAGGCCAGCAGCGTGCCCGCGTTGGTGCGCACCACCGAGGGGATGCGGTACCAGAGGGTCTTGGCCGGCTGGCTGCGGAACGGGGTGCTCACGCAGCGGGCGGCCTTCTGGACGCCGGTGACCTGCGGAGCGTGCGCGGACGAAGCTCCGGCGGAGGCGGAGACGGCGGTGCCGAGGGCGAGCCCGGACACGGCGGTGCAGCAGGCGATCAGGCCGCCGGCGAACCGGCGGAAGCTCGGACGGGTCATTCGGCGGTGTTCATCACGTCGAGGGCCACACGAACCGGATCGACACTGCTCGGTAGGTCTTGAGGGTACGGCTGGGTGAAGCGACTCACTCGATTCCATGAATCCCCCGAGGATCCGGAAAACGGTCGGACCTGAGGATATGATGATCATGGTTTCAGGGGTAAGTGAGAAATATTGACTGCAGATGTCTTTCGGGTGCACCGAGGCCTGCTCCAGGTACCCGGGGGCACCGCGGTTGCCGGACCCGGGCCTTGGCAAACGGCAGCGGCGGCCGGTGCCGAGACGGCAGGGTCACGCACCCTGACGTCTCCGGCACCGGCCGCCGCCGACTGCCCGGTCCTGCAACCTGCGCGGGCGGGATGTCCCGTCCCACCCGTGGGTGGTCAGGACCGGGGTCCGCTCGGCCGGGGGCTCAGACCGTGAAACCCCGCTGCCGGCGGAACACCTTGCGGGCCATGAACAGCGTCTGCACCACGGTGAAGATGTAGAGCACCGGCCAGCCCAGCGACAGGATCGCCGCCTGCACCCCGATCGACTGCTGGCTCCAGGCCAGGATCAGCAGGCCGAACACCGCCGCGAAGACCACCAGCGGGAAGATGTAGGCCGCGCCGCGACCCTTCTCGGCCGCCGCCTGGGCCGCCCAGTTGTCCTTCTCCACCCGGGCGAAGAACTGGGTCCAGGCCGAGAGGAAGTGGCCGATCCGGATCCACATGTAGATCTCCGACGGCAGCAGGAACGCGTAGGCGATGTCCGAGGCCGACTTGTCGTGCATGGCCAGGGCCAGGCGCAGGTTCAGCACCAGGGCGATCACCGGCGGGATCAGCCAGACCGGGTTGAACACGAAGGCGTCGATCGACAGCGCCGCGGCCAGCAGCAGCAGGAAGCTCATCCGGCTGAAGATGTTCGAGAGCATCGAGACGTTCTCGAACCAGCGCAGCCGCAGGTTCGGGTGCAGCGGCTGGCCCTTGGTGTCACCGCGCTGGCCCGGCCACATCAGGTCGATGGCGCCGTAGTTCCACTTCACCTGCTGGCCGTGCAGCGCCCGCAGGTCGGTCATCGCGCCGACGTAGGCCCGGGCCCGGGCGCTGATCTTGGTGCTGAAGCCGGCGTCGCGGATCTGCAGGCTGAGCTTGGAGTCCTCGACCTCGGAGTCGCGCACCCAGGGGGTGTGCTGGTGGTCGCGGATCATCACGGTCTGCAGGGCGTGCATCGAGAAGATGCTGAACTGGCCGCCGAGCACCGCCATGTTCCGGCCGCGCAGCAGGTTGTCCATGTTGAAGCCGGCGAACTGGGCGCGCTGGCCGGCCACCAGGAACTTGGCCATGCCGCCCTCGATCTTGGCCTTGTCGATCGAGTAGATGGCCGAGATGCCGCCGATCCGCGGGTCGTCGACGATCTCCTTCTCCAGCCACTCCACCGCGCGACGGTCGGCCGTGGTGTCGCCGTCGACGCCCAGCAGGTAGTCGTAGCCGCGGGCCAGACGGAAGCCGAAGTTCAGCGCGCCGACCTTCTTGTCCGGGTTCACGCCCATGTCGTGCACGTGGATGCTGGTCTCGTAGGTGGTGCCCTTGACCGTGCGGCGGTGCTTGCCCACGTAGCGGGTGGCGATCTCCACGGTGTCGTCGTCGGTGTTGTTCACCACCACGTGGATCACGTCCGGCAGCCGGGTCTGGGCCAGCAGCGACTCCAGCACGTCGGCGATGCTGTCCTGCTCGTTGTAGGCCGGGATCACGCAGGCGATCCGGGCGTGCCGGATCACCTCGAGGTCGCCGACCCGCCCGCCGGTGACCGGCCCGGGCTGGGCCGGCAGGTTCAGGGCGCGGGCGGCGGCCTGCTGACCGGCGTCGATCATCCGCTGGTGGAAGGGCCGGTGGTCGACGGCCTGCGGGGTGCGGCCGGCGGGCACGTCGGTGACCACGTGGACCTCGCCGGGCTCACGGGCGATGAGGATCTCGTTGCTGCTCACTGGGCTGCTCCTTCACTGACGACCTCGCTGCTTGAACGGGTGGAACCGGCGTTCAGCGCGACGGTGTCGAGCACGGTCTGACGGTAGAAGGCGCCCGAGCCGGGCGCGGTCTCGACCAGGAGGTCGAAGCGGATGTCGAGGGTGGTGCCGGTCTCCGCGGTGCCCGCGGGCAGGGCCAGCGCGGAGGTGTAGGAGAACGGCGGGGTGAGCACGAACTCGCCCTGGTCGTCGGCGAGCGGCGTCTCGGTTCCGTCACTGCTCAGGGTGGCGGCGAAGCGGGTCACCTTGACCGCGTGCTCGCGGTCGGCGCCTTCCAGTTCGGCCGACAGGTACACATCCGTGCTGGTCCCGTCGGTCCAGTAGATGATGACCAGGGCGTGGTCACCGACCGGCTTGCTGTGCTTCAGCGAGCCCTCGGCCAGTTCGCCGTCGGCGAAGGGGTCGGTGCTCGCGGTGGCCGCCGGAGTGCTCGAGGCGCTCGGGGTGGCCGTGGGCGACGGCTTCGTCACCGCGGCGACGCTCTTGACGTCGGTCTTCGCCATCGAGACGGACGGGCTCATCGAGGCCCACTCCATCGAGCAGCCGCTCAGGAGCAGCGGGAGGGACAGGGCCGAGGCCACCAGGGCGGTGTGCTTCAGGCGGCGCTTCGGGGCGAGGCCGGGGACACGGCGGTTGCCTTCGGAGGAGCCGTTACGGCGAGGCGTCTGGGACGGACGCCGGCCATGGGACAGGATGGTGCGCGGTCTGGACATGGAACCCCATTGCGTGACGATGGGTGTCGGCCGAGCGGCTTCTCGTCGTCGAGGAGGCCGTTTCGGTCGCTCTGTGTGACACCAAGTTCGCCACAGACCGCGGGTGTTACGGAAGGTAATCGCGATCCTTCCCTGCGTTTGGCTCACCGACTGTCACTGATCGAGCATCTTGCTCACGCTGCGTCGAGGGCGGGCGCATCTCACAGCACTGACGGCTGCGGTTCGCCGCTTATGGGCCCTCTGCCCGATCCGACAGTTGTCGTTTAAGGACTGGCGTGCTGGACAGCGCGTCGCTGTCGATGTCATGGGAAGAGGTAAACCAATGAAAGCCGTCCAGTACCGGAAGATCGGCCAGGGCCCCGAGGTCGTCGAGGTTCCCAAACCGCAGCCCGGTCCCGGTCAGGTCCTGCTGAAGGTCACGGCGGCCGGCCTCTGTCACTCCGACGAGGTCGTCATGTCCGCGCCGAACGCCCTGGGTTACGAACTGCCCATGACGCTGGGGCACGAGCCGGCCGGCATCGTCGAGGAACTCGGCGAGGGGGCCACCGGCATCGAGGTCGGTGCCCCGGTGATCGTGCACGGGTGCTGGGGCTGCGGAGTGTGCGAGATGTGCGCTGCCGGAAAGGAAATGCTCTGCCTGCGGGGCGTGTCCCCCAGCCCTGAAGGGCCGGGAGGTGCCCCCACTCACCGGGCCTGGGCTCCGACGGTGCGATGGCCGAGTACATGATCGTGGACACCCCGCGCCGTCTGGTGCCGATCGGTGACCTCGACCCGGTGCGGGCCGCCTCGCTCACCGATGCCGCCCTGACCCCGTACCAGGCCATCCTCTCGGTGCTGCCCAAGCTCAGGGGCGGCAGCACCACGGTGGTGATCGGCGTGGGCGGGCTCGGGCACGTGGCGGTCCAGCTGCTGCGCGAGCTCACCGGCACCCGGATCATCGCGATGGACGTGACCCAGGAGAAGCTCGACCTGGCCAAGGAGTGCGGCGCGCACGAGGTTCTGCCGTCCGGGCCGGAGGCGGCCGAGGCGGTCAAGAAGCTGACCGGCGGCCGGGGTGCCCATGTGGTGTTCGACTTCGTCGGCCTCGACAAGACCAGTGAACTGGCCGTGGCCTGCGCCGGCGTCGAGTCGCACGTGGTGATCGTCGGCGCCGGAGGTGGCGGGGTGAAGATCGGCTTCCTGTCGGTGCCGTACAACACCACCGTCTCCACCTCGCTCTGGGGTGGCCGGGCCGAGCTGGGGCAGCTCGTGACCATGGCCCAGCGCGGCCAGATCCACATCCAGACGCGTACTTTCAGCCTGGACCAGGTGCCCGAGGCCTACCGGCTGCTGCACGAGGGCCAGATCATCGGCCGGGCCGTGGGCGTGCCCTCGCTCTAGACCGGGTTCCGGAAGGTCGCTGCCCCAGCGACCTTCCGGTCGGCCTCGGCCTCAGGAGTCGCGCTGGGCGGCCTGGATCGCGGTGAGGGCGATCGTGTACACGATGTCGTCGACCAGGGCGCCCCGGGACAGGTCGTTCACCGGCTTGGCCAGCCCCTGCAGCATCGGGCCGATGCTGATCACGTCGGCGCTGCGCTGAACCGCCTTGTAGGTGGTGTTCCCGGTGTTCAGGTCGGGGAACACGAAGACCGTGGCCCGGCCGGCCACCGGGCTGTCCGGGGCCTTGCTGCGGGCGACCGAGGAGATGGCGGCCGCGTCGTACTGCAGTGGGCCGTCGGCCAGCAGTTCCGGGGCGCGCTCGTGCACGATCCGGGTGGCCTCGGTGACGGCCGCCACGTCGGTGCCCGAGCCCGAGCTGCCGGTGCTGAAGCTGATCATCGCCACCCGCGGCTCGATCCCGAAAGCCTCGGCCGAGCGCGCACTCTGGATCGCGATGTCGGCCAGCTGCGACGGTGTGGGGTTGGGGTTGACGGCGCAGTCGCCGTAGATGACCACCTCGTCGGGCAGGCACATGAAGAACACCGACGAGACCAGTTCGGCCCCCGGGGCGGTGCCCAGCAGTTGCAGGGCCGGGCGCACGGTGGCGGCGGTGGTGTGCACGGCGCCGGCCACCAGACCGTCCACCTCGTCCAGCCGCAGCATCATGGTGCCGAGCGTGATCGGGTCGGTCAGCTCGTCCTGGGCCCGCTCCGGGGTCATCCCCTTGTGCTTGCGGGCCTCGACCATCTTGTCCACGTACCGCTGGTCCACGTGCGTCGGGTCGATGATCTCCAGCCCATCGGGCAGTTTCAGCCCAAGGCCCTCGGCCTGCTTGCGCACCTCCTCCTCGGGAGCCAGCAGGACGCACTGGGCGATACCGCGCTGCTGGCACATCACGGCCGCGCGCAACGTGCGCGGCTCGCTGCCCTCGGGCAGGACGATCCGCTTCTTCACCGCCCGCGCCCGCATGGTCAGCCGGTGCCGGAACGCCGGCGGGCTGACCCGGGTCAGGTGGGTGGCCTGCGGCAGGTCGGCCATCCAGCCCGGGTCGAGCGACGCGGCCACCGTGGCGGCCGCCATCCGGGCCCGCTCGCGGTCGTCGGAGGGGATCTCCGGGTCGAAAGAGTTCAGCGTGAGCGCGGTCTCGTAGCTGTAGCCGTCGGTCACCAGGATCGGCAGACCGGTCGCGGCGGCGGGCTTGCACAGCTCCCACACCCGCGGGTCCGGCTCGATGCCCACGGTCAGCAGCAGGCCGGCCAGCCGCACCCCGTTCATCGCGGCCAGGCAGACCGCGAGGATCACGTCGTGCCGGTCACCCGGGACCACCACCAGGCGGCCCTCGCGCAGCAGCGGCAGCATGCCCGGCACCGACTGCGCAGCGATGATGATGTCCTTCACCCGGCGCCCGGACTCGCCCGGGCTGAGCACCTTCACGTTCAGCCCGGAGACCAGGTCGCTGGTGCGCGGCCAGGTCAGCTCCTCCTTGGCCGGCACCGCCCCGGCCAGCCGCAGCCCCACGTCGGCCAGCGCGTGGTGCAGTTCGGCCTTCTGCTGCGGCGTGGAACCGGTGACCCGGTTGACGATCGCGCCGATCACCCGGTCGTGCTCACCCCCGCGGTAGGTCTGCGCGGTGATCGACATCGAGCCGGCCGTCCGGGACACGTCACCGTCCACGTCGGCCCCGCTGACCAGCACCACGTCCGCGTCGAAGGCCTTGGCCAGGGCCAGGTTCACCCGGCCGGAGTAGACCCCGCCGGCGCCGCTGGCCAGGCCCTCCACGACCACCACGTCGTGCTCGGCCAGGAGCGGCTCGGCCGCCTCGACCGCCTGCTGCATCAGCACGTCGAGGCTGTTCTCGCTGAGCAGCTGCTCGGCCTGCTTGGCCGGGATCGGCTCCGGCGGTTCCAGGGTGGAGATCAGCCGGATCAGCGCGGTCGAGGTGTCGGCCACGTCGCCGCGCTCGCGGAACTGGGCCAGCGGCTTGTAGAAGCCGACGTCCACCCCGCGCTGCTGCAACGCCGCGACCACGCCGAGACACGTGGTGGTGAGTCCGGAGCCGTGTCCGGTGGGGACCATCAACAGGGTGCGGGTCATCGAGCACTCCAAATTACGGGCGGCGCACTGCTCGCGGTTCAGCCTGCCGTGTGGATGGCCCCCTCGCCCTCCGGCCTGGCGAGCAGATGTCTGGACAGGACGTTATCGAGGGGCCGGAGGTCCTGGGACACCCGGGCCCCCTGTCCCGGGCCCGAGTTCCGTGATCATCGGCACCAGCGTGGCGTTCGCTACTCCCGCCCACCCGCCCAACCGGCCCCGGCGAACCCCGACCGTGGTCCCCGGCCACCGACGTCCATAAGTTGACCGGCCACCCTGTTCCGGCGACCCGACCGCCCATCGCCGGCCACCCCCGTCCGCAATCGCCCGCCACCTCGGGCCGCGACCCGACTGCGGCCGGCGGGCACCGACGTCTGTTGTTCGCGCTCTACTCCGAAGCCAGCGCCTCCAGCACCTGCTCCCCGTAGCGTTCCAGCTTGGCCTGGCCCACCCCGTCGACCGTGCCCAGCGCGCTCAGGGTGGCGGGGCGCTGGGTGGCGATCTGCCGCAACGTCTTGTCGTGGAAGATCACGTAGGCGGGCAGCCCCTGCTCCTTGGCCACCCCCGCGCGCCAGGCCCGCAGCCGCTCGAACACCGGCGCGGCCTCGGGCGGCAGTTCCACCACGGGCTTCTTCGACGAGCCCCCGGACGAGCCACCGGACGAACGGGCCGCCTTCTCCGGCTCGCGGCGCATCATCACCTCGCGCTCGCGGCGCAGTACCCCGGCGCTGCCCTCGGTGAGCGTGAGAGTGCTGTACTCGCCCTCGACCGCGAGCAGGTTGTTGGCCAGCAACTGCCGCACCACCCCGCGCCACTGCGACTCGCTCAGCTCGGTGCCGATGCCGAACACGCTGAGCTGGTCGTGCCGGAACTTGGCCACCTTCTCGGTCTTCCTGCCCAGCAGGATGTCGATCGACTGCCCGGCGCCGAACTTCTGGTTCCGCTCGCTCTGCAGCCGGTACACCGTGGACAGCAGCTTCTGCGCCGGCACGGTGCCGTCCCAGGTCTGCGGTGGGTTCAGGCAGGTGTCGCAGTTGCCGCACGGTTCGGCCTGCTCGCCGAAGTAGTTGAGCAACCGGGTGCGCCGGCAGTCGACCGTCTCGCACAGCGCCAGCATCGCGTCGAGATGGGTGGACAGCATGCGGCGGTGGGCCAGGTCGCCCTCCGACCCGTCGATCATGCGGCGCTGCTGCACCACGTCGTTCATGCCGTAGGCCATCCACGCGGTGGAGGGCAGACCGTCGCGTCCGGCCCGGCCGGTCTCCTGGTAGTAGCCCTCGATCGACTTGGGCAGGTCGAGGTGGGCCACGAACCGCACGTCGGGCTTGTCGATCCCCATGCCGAAGGCGATCGTGGCCACCATCACCAGGCCGTCCTCGCGCAGGAACCGCGACTGATTGGTGGCCCGCACCCGCTGGTCGAGGCCGGCGTGGTAGGGCAGGGCGGGGATGCCGGCCGCACTCAGCGTCTCGGCCGTCTTCTCCACCGAGGCCCGGGACAGGCAGTAGACGATGCCCGCGTCGCCGTTGTGCTCGGTGCGCAGCAGATCGAGCAGCTGCTTGGTGGGGGAGTTCTTCGGCACGATCCGGTACTGGATGTTGGGCCGGTCGAAGCTGGCCACGAAATGCCGGGCCTGGCGCAGGTTCAGCCGCTGGGCGATCTCGTCGTGGGTGCGCGAGGTGGCGGTGGCGGTGAGCGCGATCCGGGGCACGTCGGGCCAGCGCTCGTGCAGCATCGACAGGGCCAGGTAGTCGGGCCGGAAGTCGTGCCCCCACTGGGCCACGCAGTGCGCCTCGTCGATCGCGAACAGGGCGATGTTGCCCCGCTCGAGCAGCCGCCAGGTGGCCGAGGTGCCGCCGCCGAGCGCCTCGGGAGCCAGGTAGAGCAGGTCGAGTTCGTCGGCCAGGAAAGCCTTCTCGACCTCGCGCCGGGTCTCGTAGTCCTGGCTGGAGTTGAGGAAGCCGGCCCGCACCCCGAGCGCCTGCAGGGCGTCGACCTGGTCCTGCATGAGGGCGATCAGCGGTGAGATGACGACGCCGACGCCGGGCCGCACCAGGGCGGGGATCTGGTAGCACAGTGACTTGCCGCCGCCGGTGGGCATCAGCACCAGTGCATCGCCGCCGCCGACCACCTGGTCGACGATCTCGCGCTGGCTGCCGCGGAACGAGTCGTAACCGAACACCCGGTGCAGCACCTCGAGAGCCGGGTCTGTCGTCGCCTCGGTAGCAGTCACCCGGGCGATTGTAGTTGTGGTGCCGCCGGGCCCGGGCGGGCTGTGGAAAAGCCGTCCGGGCCGGGAACACCCCGGGGCGGACAGCGTTGAACCTCAGGGATGCCGAGGGGAGCCTCATGACCGAGAAGAAGCCCGCCCACATGCGGCACGAGGACTGGGTCGAGCGTCAGTTGCGCGAGGCCCGCGAGCGCGGCGCCTTCGACAACCTCGACGGCCACGGCAAGCCGCTGCGCAGTCTGGACCGCCCGTTCTCGGCCGAGCAGTGGGCCCGCGACTGGGTCGAGCGTTCCGGCGGTGACCTGCAGGCTCTGCTGCCGCCCCTGCTGATCCTGCGCAAAGAGCGGGCGGCGTTGCTGCAGGCCCTGCCCACCATCGGCTCGGAGCAGGTGCTGCGCGAGACGGTCGCCGACTTCAACGCACGGTTGCTCGATCAGTACCGCCGCCCGATGGACGGGCCGTTGATCGCGGTCGGCGTGCTCGACGCGGACGAGACGGTGGCGCTTTGGCAGCAGGCCCGCCCTGAACCGGAACCGGTTCCTGAACCGGCGCCGTCGACCGCGCGACCGGGCCTGTTCGCCCGGGTGCGCACCCTCGTCCTGAATCGGAGAGGGCGCGCCCGGGGCGGATCCGTTCAGGACAGGTTGAGCCGGGTGACGCCGGCGTCCACCTCGTCGTCGGAGGTGTCGTGCTCGTGGCTGCGCCACGCGCCCCGTTCGCTCGGGCGGGTCGGCATCGCGGCGTCGTCCGGGCCGATGTCGTCCCAGTTCAGATGGTCGGGCGGGCCTAGTGACATCATCGTCCTCCCTTACTGGCGGTGAGTTCACGCTACGCCTGGTGGAGAATTCGCAGGCGCCGGGACACCCGTCCGGTCTACTCTGCCCCTTGACCTCGAGACGGGTTCAGGAATCAGGCTGGACACCGATGAGAAACGGCTGCGAGGCCGGTCCTTACTGACGCACCCGCGTGGGTGCCGCGTTGGTGCCGATCGATTCGGGAGGGGTGCGATGACCGACCTGGCTATCGAAACAGCCGGTCTGGTGAAGGTTTTCGGAGACATGCGCGCCGTCGACGGGGTGGATCTGCAGATCCCCACCGGAGGTGTGTACGGGGTGCTCGGTCCCAACGGGGCCGGCAAGACCACCACCATCCGGATGCTGGCCACACTGCTGAACCCGGACGGCGGCACCGCCACCGTGCTCGGCCACGACGTGGTGCGCGAGGCCGCCGAGGTCCGCGCCCGGGTGGCCATGACCGGTCAGTTCGCCTCGCTCGACGAGGACCTGACCGGCCTGGAGAACCTGATTCTGCTGAGCCGGCTGTACGGCTACGGGCGCTCGGCGGCGAGGGCCCGGGCGAGCGAGCTGCTGGCCGCGTTCGACCTCAGCGACGCGGCCAGCAAACAGGTCAAGGCCTACTCCGGAGGTATGCGCCGGCGCATCGACATCGCCGGCAGCATCGTCGTGCGGCCCGACCTGATGTTCCTCGACGAGCCGACCACGGGTCTCGACCCGCGCAGCCGCAACCAGGTCTGGGAGATCGTCCGGGCCCTGGTCGGGGCGGGCACCACGATCCTGCTCACCACCCAGTACCTGGAGGAGGCCGACCAGCTGGCCGACCGGATCGCGGTGATCGACCACGGCCGGGTGATCGCCGAGGGCACGAGCGGTCAGCTCAAGGCCTCGGTCGGGTCCGGGGCGGTCCGGGTCCGGGTGGCCGATCCGGCCGACCGCGACGCGGTGGCCCGGCTGCTGGGGGAGTCGCTCGGCGCCGAGCCGGTGCTGGAGTCCGACCCGGCCTCGATCTCGCTGCGCGTCTCCGACCCCACCGCGGTGGCCGGGGCCCTGCAGCGGGTCGGCGACCACGGCCTGGTGATCAGTGAGTACTCGCTCGGCCAGCCCAGTCTCGACGAGGTGTTCCTGGCCCTGACCGGCAAGCCGGCCGAAGAGACGCAGGAGGTGCCGGTATGAGCACCGGTGAGGCAGTCCGGCCCGTCCCCACCACGATGGACGCGAAGATCGTGGCCGCGCTGGGCTCGTCCGAGCGACCGCCCCGGGCCGGGGCGGTCAGCTCCTCGCTGACCTTCGGCTGGCGGGCCCTGCTGAAGATCAAGCACGTGCCCGAGCAGCTCTTCGACGTGACCATGTTCCCGATCATGTTCACGCTGATGTTCACCTACGTGTTCGGCGGCGCGGTCTCCGGCTCGCCGAAGGAGTACCTGCAGTACGCGCTGCCCGGCATCCTGGTCCAGAGCATCATCTTCATCACCATCTACACGGCGATGACGATCAACCAGGACATCGAGAAGGGCGTCTTCGACCGGATCCGCTCGCTGCCCGTCTGGCGTCCGTCCCTGCTGGTCGGGGCCCTGCTCGGCGACACCCTGCGCTACCTGATGGCCTCCACCATCGTGCTGCTGGTGGGGGTGCTGATCGGTTACCGGCCCCCGGGCGGCCTCCTCGGCCTGGTCGGGGCGGTGGGGCTGCTGCTGGTGTTCTGCTTCTCGCTCAGCTGGATCTGGCTGATCCTGGGGCTGAAGGTGCGCACCCCCAACGCGGTGATGGGCATCTCGATGATGGTCCTGTTCCCGCTCACCTTCGTCAGTTCGGTGTTCGCCCCGCCGGAGACGATGCCGGGCTGGCTGCAGGCCTTCGTCGACGTCAACCCGGTCACCCTGCTGGTCGAGGCGGCCCGGGGCCTGATGAACGACAACCCCGACTCCGGCGACATCCTCTTCGTGCTCGGCGCCTCGGTCGTGGTCACCGCGATCTTCTCGCCGATCGCGCTGCGGATGTACAACCGCAAGTCCTGACCACGCGGACGAGGCCCCTCATCCGCGCGGCGGATGAGGGGCCTTCGCGCTGCCCGCTGTCAGTCAGGCGGCCCGGGGCGGGTCGGAGTCACGCCACTCGCGGTCGGCGTCCACGTAGGCGGTCAGCCAGCCACCGGCCGGGTAGACGCCCACCACGACCCGGTTCTCGTGCCAGCCGCAGCCGACGGTGAGGGCCCCGGCGTCGGTGATCTCGATGTTCTGCGCGTCGTTGTAGAAGTCGGCGCTGGAGGTGCGGCCGTGGCCGTTGTGCCGGGCCAGAATCACGGTGACTGACATGCTGTGATCGTAGGATCGCTCACCGTGACACGCTCTGGGCGACACCTGAACGGCCCATCCGGGGGTTCCCCGCGGGCGGCGCGAGCATGGTCACATCGCCCGGTCTGCCAGAATTCCCGGTCATGAGTTCCCGCGTGGTCACTGCCTTCCGCGTCGTCGCCTTCGCCGAGGCGGTCAGCTGGCTCGGCCTGCTGATCGGCATGTTCGTCAAGTACGTGCCCGAGACGACCGAGGCCGGGGTGCAGATCTTCGGGCCGATCCACGGCGGGGTGTTCATGGTCTACGTCGTGCTGACCCTGGTGGTCTCACGCATCCAGCGCTGGTCGGTGCTCACCACGCTGATCGCGCTGGCCGCCTCGATCCCGCCGTTCGCCACCGTGGCCTTCGAGCTCTGGGCGAAGAAGACCGGCAAGCTCGAGCAGCCGGCTCTCGTCACCGCCTGACCTCGGCCCCCCGAACCTGACGTCCATGTTAGGTTCGGGTATGCGTATCGGAGAAGTGGCGGCCCGGTCCGGGGTCAGTGTGCGTTCGCTGCGGTACTACGAGGAGCAGGGCCTGCTGCATTCCGAGCGCAGTCCGAGCGGGCAGCGGCACTACGCCGAGGCCGCGGTCGAGCGGGTGAACCTGATCCAGTTGCTGTTCGCCGCCGGGCTCTCCAGCCGGACCATCCAGGAACTGCTGCCCTGCACGGTCACCGGCGTGGCCACCGACGGAACCCGGGCCCTGCTGCTGGCCGAGCGGGACCGGATCGACCGGCAGATGGCCGATCTGGCCACCGTCCGGGCCAAACTCGACCAGATCGTCGACGTGGCCCTCGACCCCAGCCAGCCCTGCGCCTCCACCACCGTCCCCGCCCCGGCGGAAAAGGCCCTTGTGGCTTGAGGTCCGGCGGTTCGCTGCCGAACACAGCGGTATGACGGACGACACGATGGCGATCGGGACGATGATGCTGGAGGCGGCGCCGCCGGTCTCGGGCGACCCGATCCTGCGGCTGTTCGCCAGCATCGCCGAGCAGGCCTCGTTCGACCTCGGGATCACCGTGTCGGTGGACGGCGCCCTGGTCACCGGAGTGCTGGTGGGGCAGGACGAGTGGTTGCGGCTGCTGGGCCAGACCCTGGACGGCGGTGAGTCGATCGCGACGTCGCTGCGCCGCTACCTGGACAAGGGTTTTCACGAGGCGGTCACCGAGGTGATCGAGCCGCTGCGCGAGGACCCGCAGCCCGAGGAGTACGAGTACCTGCACCTGCGTAACGCCCGCTACGTGATGGGGGAGTCGTTCGTGCCGACTCCGCCGACCGAGCCGGTGCTCTGGCGGGGCCGGATCGATCACATCTCCGGCTGGAGCTGGGGAACCGTCTCGGCCCACGCCACGGCCTGAGACCAGGAACGCCCGGCTGCTCAGGCAGCCGGGCGTCCTTAGTGTCGCGGGTGGATCAGTTGGGCAGGTTGCCCTGGTAGATGTAGTTGCGGCCGCTGCCGCCGACGAGCTTGTCCTTGCCGCCCTCGCCGCCGATCACGTCGCTGCCGGCGTCGCCGTAGATCTTGTCGTTGCCCGCACCGCCGGTGAGGATGTCGTTCCCCGTGCCGCCGCGGATGGTGTCGACGCCCGCGTCACCGGTGACGATGTCCAGGCCGGCGTCGCCGTAGATCTTGTCGTTGCCCTTGCCGCCGAGGATGACGTCGTCGCCGCTGCCGCCCCAGATCGAGTCGTTGCCCGAGTCGGCCAGGATCTGGTCGACCCCGCCCTCGCCGTAGATCTTGTCGTTACCGGCGTTGCCCGCGATCAGGTCGTCGCCGTTGCCCGCGCAGATGATGTCGTTGCCGCCGCGGCCCTCGATGTAGTCCACTCCGCCCCGGGCGACGAAGACGTCGACGCCGCCGGTGCCGACCAGCGAGTCGTCACCGTTGGTGCCGATCACCGTCGCGGTCTTGCCGCCGCACTTCAGCGTGGCCGCCTGCGCGGGGCCGGCAGCACCCAGCACCAGGCCGCCGAGAACGGTGGCGGACAGGCCGAGGACCGCGAAACGCTTGCGCACGTTCAACAAACTGCTGCTCCCTGAATTCGTCCGGGTCCGGCTCCGGGCCCGGGCTGCAGCTGTCACGTCGATCAGCTGTCACACCGTGGGCCGAACCCACGGCAGTGTGACGCTACTGATCGGTCACAAAAGCCGCGGTGTTATGCGCTGTGACCTGATCCACAGTTTCCGCACCGCCCTGCCAACGATGTCAGCGCGGCCCGTCACCCTGGTGCTCGGAGTTCGCCCCGGCACCGCCGTCGAGCTTGTCCCGGCCCGCGCCTCCGGCCAGGTAGTCCGCACCCGGACCGCCCTGGAGGGTGTCGTTCCCGGCGTTGCCGAGCAGGTCGTCCACCCCGTCGCCGCCCGAGATGGTGTCGTTCCCGGTGCCTCCGGAGAGGTCGTCGGAGCCGGAGTTGCCGTAGATCCGGTCGTTGCCGGCGCCGCCCACCACGGTGTCCACGCCCGATCCGGCCCACAGCCGGTCGTCGCCGGAGTTGCCGCTGACCAGGTCGACCCCGCTGTCCGCCTGGACGCGGTCGTCACCGGTACCGCCGGCGACCACGTCGTTGCCGGAGCCGGCGCAGATCAGGTCGTCGCCGCCCCGGCCCTCGACGAAGTCGTTGCCGGCCCGGCCGACGATGACGTCGACCCCCTCGGTGCCGATCAGGGTGTCGGCGCTGTCGGTGCCGACCATGGTGGCTCGCTTGCCCTGGCACTTGGGTACGGCGGCCTCGGCCGGGCCGGTGAGGCCGATGATGAAGGCACCGGCCACGGTGGCCACGGCGATTCGCTTGCCCAAGGTCACGAGCATCTCCCTCGATCGGTTCGCTTGACCCGCCGAGGCTAGCTCACGAATTGGTAACGACGCCCGGTCCGCCCTGCTCGCCCGGCCGCCCGCTGAGCCAGCCGGTCAGGCGCCCGGCGTGGGCGGGGCTGAACTTGGCGGCCACCTCGCCGGCCAGGTCGAGCACGGTGACGGCGCGCAGTGACTCGCGCCAGGCCTTCTCGGCCGCGGCCATCGTGCGGGCGATGCCGCACGGCTCCAGGCACTGCTCGGGCGGGGTGGCCAGCGGGCCCCGTTGCCGGATCTCGGTGCAGACGAAGGCGGGCCGGGAGCCGTCGACGGCGCGGACGATGTCGAGCACGGTGATCTGGCCGGGGGGCCGGCCCAGCACGTAACCGCCGTCCTTGCCCTGCACCGACTTGATGATCGTGGCCCGGGACAGCGCCTGCAGCTGCTTGGCCAGGTAACTGCCGGACACGTCGTGGAACTCGGCCAGCCGGGCGGCCGGCACCGGACGCTCGGCGGCGGTGAGCACCACGCAGCAGTGCACCGCCCACTCGACGCCGTCGGACATCTTCATCCGCACATCGTAGTTGACTCGGACCGAATGTGTCCGAGTAAGGTTGAGGTACTCGGACACAAACGATCCGAGTTAGCCGGTGAAAGGTGATGGGTCATGAAGGTCGTCGTGCTCGGCGGTAGCGGTCTGGTCGGTTCCCAGGTGGTCGGCATCCTCGGTGCGCAGGGGCACGAGGTGCTCGCGGCCTCGCCCTCCACCGGGGTGAACACGCTGACCGGCGAGGGGGTCGAGGCGGCCCTGGCCGGCGCCGAGGTGGTCGTCGACGTGACCAACACGGCCGACTTCTCCCAGGCCCGCGCGTTCTTCACCACCTCGACCGTCACCCTGCTCAAGGCCGCCGAGGCGGCCGGGGTCAAACACCTGGTGGCGCTCTCGATCGTCGGTGTCGACACCGTGCCGGACAGCGACAGCGGCTACCTGCAGGCCAAGGTGGCGCAGGAGCAGCTGATCGAGGCCGGGGCGGTGCCCTACACGATCGTCCGGGCCACCCAGTTCTTCGAGTTCGCCCAAGGCATCGCCGGCATGTCCACCGGCGAGGACGGCAAGGCCCACCTGTCCACCGCCTACATCCAGCCGATCGCCGCCTCCGAGGTGGCCCGGATCGTGGCCGAGGTGGCGGTCGGGCAGCCGCGGCAGGGGCACGTCGACATCGCCGGTCCGCAGCGATTCGGCCTGGACGAGTACATCCGGCTGGCCGTGCCGGAGATCGAGGTGGTGACCGACGAGAGTGCCGGTTACGCCGGTGTGCAGCTGCAGCCGACCACGCTCGTCCCGGTCGGCGAGGCCGTGCTGTCCGAGGTCACCCTGGCGGCCTGGCAGGAGGCGCAGCGATGAGGATCGCGGTCGCCGGGGGCACCGGCACGGTGGGCCGGCACGTGGCCGACGCCGTCACCGAGCGCGGGCACGAGCTGGTCCTGCTCACCCGCTCGGCCGGGGTCGACCTGGTCAGCGGCGAAGGGCTGGACCTGACCGGGGTGGACGTGGTCGTCGACGTCACCTCGAAGATGACCCAGAAGGCGGCCGAGGCACAGGCCTTCTTCGGTGCGGTCACCCGCAATCTGCTGGCCGCCGAGCAGGTGGCCGGGGTCCGGCACCACCTGGTGCTCTCGATCGTCGGCATCGACACCTCGCCCAGCGCCTACTACACCGGGAAGCTGCTGCAGGAGAAACTGGTTCAGGCCGGTGAGGTGCCCTGGACGATCCTGCGGGCCACCCAGTTCCACGAGTTCGCCACCCAGATCCTGGGCGTGATCGGGGTGGGGCCGCTGCACCTGATCCCGGTGATGCGCAACGAGCCGGTCGCCGCCCGCGAGGTGGCCGGGCACCTGCTCGACCTGGCGCTGAAGCCCGCAGCCGGGCGGGTGCCCGACCTCGGGGGCCCGCAGGAGGAGAAGATGGTGGACATGGTCCGCGCCTATCTGAAGCACACCGGCAGAACCGGTTTCGTGCTTCCGGTGCCGGTTCCCGGCGCCTCCGGGAAGGCCATGCGCAATGGCACCCTGGTCACCGGGCCGGGTGCCGTTCACGGCCGGCAGACCTACGCGCAGTGGCTGGCCGAGCAGCCTCAGGGGTAAATGTCCGGCCCGCAGCACTGCCCCGGATCGTTCCCGGCGCTTAGCCTGACTCGGCAACGATGTGGTTGACGGGCGGAGGGTGAGCGGCATGTGGGCTTATCGGCTGGCGGGTCCGGGACGGTTCGAACGGTGCTCGGTGCCCGAACCGGCGGCACCGAGCCGGGGGCAGGTGGTCCTGCGGGTCACCGCCGGCGGCATCTGCGGCAGTGACCTGGACTTCTTCCTGGGCGCCACCACGCCCGAGGGCACTCTGAAGGAGAGCATGTTCGGGGAGCCCGGCTTCCCGTTGCACGAGGTCACCGGTGAGGTGGTGGCCACCGCGCACCCTGCTCACGCGGTCGGCGACCAGGTGGTGGGCTGGGCCGCCCGCGCCGACGGGGTGGCCGAGTTCGTCACCACCGACGGCGACGAGGTGGCGGCCTACCGCAGCGGGCTGAGCCCCGAGACCGCCGTCCTGCTCCAGCCTCTCGCCTGCGTGCTCTACGCGGTCGGGACCCTGGGCGACCTGTCCGGCCAGGACGTGGCCGTGCTCGGCCTCGGCCCGATCGGTCTGCTGTTCACCCACGTGCTGCGTTCGCGCGGCGCCCGGCGGATCATCGGGGTGGACCGGGTGAACCGTTCGGCGATGGGCCTGCGGTTCGGGGCCGACGAGGTGGTCTGGTCGTCGGTCGACCGCTGGGCGCGCGATGCGGTGCTGCAGCCGCAGGTGGTCGTCGAGTGCATCGGGCACCAGGCCGGAACCCTGAACGACGCGATCCGGGTGACCGCCTCCGCTGGGCAGATCTACTACTTCGGCATCGTCGACGAGGCCGCCCAGACGGTGAACCTGCGCCAGGCGCAACGCAAGAACCTGACCCTGCGCACCGGGATCACGCTGCAGCGGCGCCGGATGCTCGCCGAGGCCGACGCCTACCTCGCCGAGCATCCGGAACTGCAGACCGGTTACGTCACCGACGTGCTGCACGCCGTCGAGATCGAGACCGCCTTCCGCCGGGCCCTGAACCCCACCCCCGAGCAGGGCAAGGTGGTCGTGCGCATGCCCTAGAGGACGAGCCGGGGCCAGTCGGCCAGGTCGGCCAGCAGCTGCCGGTCGTGGGTGGCCACCACCACCGCGGCCGGCGTCTGCGACAGGGCCTCGGTGAGTTCGTCCACGAGCGTCGCCGACAGGTGGTTGGTCGGCTCGTCGAAGACGATCAGGTCCGGCCGGCGCGCCAGGTGCAGGGCCAGGTCCAGCCGTCGCTGCTGGCCCTGCGAGAGGCGCCCGGCCGGGGTCCGGCGGGCCTCGGCGTCGAGCAGACCGGTCGAGCCGAGCGAGGGCTTGTCACCGGGCACCGCGTCGTAGACCTGCTGAGCCGTGGTCTCTCCGGTCCACGGCTGCACCTCCTGGCCGACGATCGCGACCGTGACCCCCTTCGCCGTCTTCACCAGGCCGGTGGAGGGAGCCAGTCGGCCGGCGAGAACGGCGAGAAGGGTGGACTTACCGGCGCCGTTGGGCCCGGTCACCAGCAGCCGGTCGCCGCCGGTGAGCTGCACTGAGACCGGTGCCCGGAGCCGGTCCACCACGGTGATGTCCGAACCGGAGAGCAGGGGCAGGCCCTTGCGCACCTTCAGTTCGGGCCAGTGCAGTTCGGCCGGAGGTTCGGGCACGGTGATCCGGTGGGCCTCCAACGCTTCCTGCTGGCGTTTGAAGGCCTGCACCACGCCCGGCGCGTGCGACTGGCGTTGGTGTTTGCCGGTGCCCTTGTCCGGACGCCAGCCGGTGCTCAGCCGGTCGCGGGCCTGCGCCGCCGCCTGCTCCAGACGTTGCCGTTCGGCCACCTGGGCGGCGTGATCGGCCGTCCAGGCGGCGCGTTCGGCCCGGCGGCCGTCCTGCCAGCCGAGGTAACCACCGGTGTAGGAGCGAGGACGTCCGTCGCGGCTGGGATCGAGGTCGAGGACGTCGGTGGCCAGGTCGCGGAGCAGAGCGCGGTCGTGGCTGACCACGGCCAGACCCCCTGGGTGCTGCTTCAGCCGGCTGGTGAGGAAGGCCAGCCCGTCGGCGTCCAGGTGGTTGGTCGGCTCGTCGAGCAGGAGCAGATCGTCCGGGGCCCCCAGCAGGCAGGCCAGGCGCACCCGGTACCGCTGGCCGACGGAGAGCGTGGCCAGCTCCCGGTCTCGGTCCCGGCATGCGTCGAGCGTCTCGAGCGCCACGTCCACCCGACGTTGGGCGTCCCAGGCGTCCAGCCGGGTGGCCGCCTCCAGCGCCGCCGCGTAGCTGTCCTCGGCCGCGTCGGTGCCGTTCGCGAGTTCTTCGGTCGCGACCTCGAAGGCGTGCAGTGCCGCCAGCGGGGCCGCCAGGGCCTGGTCGACCAGCGTGCCGACGGTCTGACCGTCGTGTACGGCCATGGCCTGTTCCAGCAGGGCGAAAGACCCGTTGCGGCGAACGGTTCCGGAGTCCGGGGCCAGGGTGCCGGCCAGAACGTGCAGCAGCGTGGTCTTTCCGCGGCCGTTCTCGCCGACGACGGCCAGACGGGAACCGGCCGACACGGTGACCGACACGTCGTTCAGTACCGGGCGTCCGCCCAGGGTCAGGAAGAGGTTCTCGGCACGCAGGTGCGCAGTGGTGGGCACAGATTTCTCCGCAGCTCGTTTCGGAGCCGGGCGCGCCTGAGTAGCCGCCCGGCGGATGACCGGAACGGCGGCGGGAGAAGCCGTGGAGAGGCTTGAGGACCGGCCGCCGTCAGGCGGCGGACCTCAACCTCATGAGCACGGTGCCTGGACACATACCGCCAGGGTAGGCGCTGACCGTTCGGCGACCAAGCGATTTTCGCCCCGCCTAAATGCAGGTAAATGCCGTTCGGAGCACTTCCGCGACATTCGGCCCGCTGCTACCTTTGAGGTACTAATTAGTGAGGGAAACTTACTAATTATGGCTTGATGCCGGCTGTCCCTGACGCAGCCGGACCTCCCCTGAACGAGCCGGAGCAAACTGATGAGCCGACATCTCTCAGCACGCAGCGCATCCATTGTCTCGGAGCGGTTCTCGCCCCGAAGCCTGATCGGGACCTTCTCCCTCCTGGTGGCGGTGGCGACCCTCGCCCTGACCACGGTGCTCGGATCGGGCCCGGCCAGCGCCGCGCCCACCCTGCCCACCCATCTCCTCACCGGCTACTGGCAGAACTTCGTCAACGGGGCGAAACCGCTGAAGCTGGCTGATGTTCCGCGCAGTTACGGCATCGTGGCGGTGTCCTTCGCCGATGCGGTGCCGAGCCGGGCCGGGGCGATCGACTTCACCCTCGACAGCGGGCTGGCCTCGGCGCTCGGTGGTTACACCGACGCGCAGTTCAAGGCCGACGTGGCCACCCTGAAAAGCCGCGGCCAGAAGGTGATCATCTCGGTCGGTGGGCAGAACGGCACGATCTCGCTGCCGAACGCGGCCGCGGCCACCGCCTTCGCCGACACCACCTACGCCCTGATGCAGGAATACGGTTTCGACGGCGTCGACATCGACCTGGAGAACGCGCCGAACCTGACCCAGATGACGGCGGCGCTGCGCTCCCTGGCCGGTAGGGCCGGTTCGGGCTTCGTGCTGACCATGGCCCCGGAGACCATCTACGTCCAGCCCGGCGGCTCCTACCTGCAGTTGATCGACCAGGTGAAAGACCTGATCACAGTGGTCAACACGCAGTACTACAACTCCGGCAGCATGATCGGCCGGGACGGGAAGGTCTACAGCTCGGGCACGGTCGACTTCCAGACCGCCCTGGCCGACATCCTGCTCGACGGTCACCTGCGGGCCGACCAGGTGGGCCTGGGCCTGCCGGCCACCGCCAGCGCGGCGGGCAGCGGTTACGTCAACCCGAGCGTGGTCAACAACGCCCTCGACTGTCTCACCAGGGGCACGAACTGCGGCTCCTACAAGCCGGCTTCGACCTACCCCACGCTGCGGGGTGCCATGACGTGGTCGATCAACTGGGACGCGTCGAACGGTTACAACTGGGCCAACACCGTGGGCGGGCACCTGCCCAGCCTGCCGGGTGGCGGCACCAACCCGCCCACTACGCCGCCGACCACCACCAACCCGCCGACCACTACTCCGCCGACTACGCCTCCGACCACTACGAACCCGCCCACCACGGGGTGTAACGGGGTCGCAGCATGGAGCGCTACGACCGCCTACAACGGCGGCGCGAAGGTTACCTACAACCAGCGTTCGTGGACGGCGAAGTGGTGGACGTACGGCGACAAGCCGGGTGCGAACGCCCAGAACGTCTGGGTGGACAACGGCGCCTGCTGAAACAGTGAGCGCGTGGGCCGGACGGGGGTCACCCGTCCGGCCCGTTGGTCGTTTGCTCGGCTGAAAGACGGCACTGACAGTAAGCACGTTGCTTCGGTGGGATGAAAGGTCGCCTACGGCAGCCATATCGACGTTGGGGTGACCGACTGGGGCGGTCGCGCCTGGAGAGTTGCCGGGTGTGCCGCCGACCTCTGGAGACGACACATGCAGCCCGACGCTCTCATCGTTCCCCGCCAGCAGGCGGGGTTCTGTACGGGCTGCGGGCAGCCGCGGAGCGGCCCGGTGTGTAACGGCTGCGGTCGAGTGGCCCCGGCTGTTCCAGTTGCTCCGGTTGCGGTCGGGGTTTCGGCTCCGGTGGTGGTGGCCGAAAACAATGGACGGGGGCACCGCGGACTTCGCGTCACAGCGGTCGTGATTGCCGCCGTCCTGCTCGCCACCGGCGTCGGTCTCGGGGTGAAGAACCTGGGCGACCAGAACAGCACCGAGGAAGCGCTTCGCCTCAGCGCCGCCTCGAACGCCGAACTGCAGCGCAAGCTGGACTCGCTCAGCGGCAGCACGGCCACTCTGACCAACCAGATCGCCTCGCTGCAGAGCAAGGTCGACGGCCAGCCCGACCCGGCCAAGGTGGCCGCCGGGGCCCAGCCGTCGGTGTTCACCGTGGACACCGGGACCGGAACCGGCTCGGCCTGGGTGGTCTCCTCGGACGAGGCCGGGTCCGAGCTGATCACGAACTACCACGTGGTCAAGGAGACCTGGCGGGCCGGCGGGCGCACGGTCACCGTGATCCGCGACGACGCCGAGTACACCGGCACGATCGAACAGGTCGAGCAGGCGGCCGACCTGGCCGTGCTCTCGGTCGGGGAGAAGCTGCCGGCCCTGCCGATCGCCGAGAAGAAGCCCGCCGTGGGCGATCCGGTGCTGGTGCTCGGTTCCCCGCTGGGGCTGGGCGGCACCGTGACCTCCGGCATCGTCTCGGCCTTCCGCACCGCCGACGGCACCAAGGAGATGCAGTTCTCCGCGCCCATCAGCCCGGGGAACAGCGGCGGCCCGGTGATCAACCTGAATGGTCAGGTGATCGGTGTCTCCGTGGCCAAGTACGTGGCCGACGGCGCAGAAGGGCTGGGCATCGCCATTCCCGCTGCCACGTTGTGCAGCGTGCTGAGCGTCTGCTGAATCAGCCTTCCCCAGAACGAGCCTCGACCTAGGATCGATACCTCATGCCCGAAACCCAGCCGAATGCAGCGCTCTCGGACGGACACACCGTCTGGTCCTGCCCCACCTGCGCCGGACCGGTGGCCACGACCTGGCTGTTCTGCGAGAGCTGCGGCACCGACTTCCGGGTCAGCCGCCCCAACCGGCTCACGACGCCGATCCCCCTGCAGACGGCCGCGCCCGTCGTCCAAAATCTTCCGGTGATGCGCGCCGAACCGGTGCCACCCGCCCGCTCGCCACAAACGTCCTCTGGTCTGCTCGAACGACTACGCGACGGTCTGGCCGACCGACTGCCGAACGCGCCGCACCTCTCGGCCGACACCGGCACCGCGCTGAAGGCTCTGGGCGGCCTGCTCGCCGTGGTCCTGATCGGTGTGGCCGTCACCGTGCACCTGCAGACCCGCGCCGATCTGCACCGCACCGAGCGCACCCTGGCCTCGGCCCAGGAGCAGCTCACCGGGGTGCGGGCTGACCTGGCCGCGAACCAGGCCAAGCTGGTCAGTACCAAGGGCGACCTGGCCGACGAGACCGCGAAACTCGATGAGACGCAGGGCAGTCTGGAAGACGCCAACGACCGGCTCAACCTGCAGAACGACCAGATCGACGACCTGAAGTCGTGCCTGGGCGGGGTGCAGGCGGCGTTCAGCTACTTCCTGAACGACTCCTTCGACAGCGCCCTGAATGAGCTGTACGCCGTCGAGGCGTCGTGCGACCGCGCCTACGCCCTGTTCTGATCCACCCCAAGAACGGCAGAGCGCCGCGCGGGTGGATGGGACCTGCGCGGCGCTCTGCTCAGAACGTTGCCGGACGGTTCAGCTCAGCGCGGTGGACGTGCTGGAGTCGACCGACACGGTCAGCGGGGAGGTCGGCGACTGGGTGGTGCCGGGACGCTCGTGGGCGGCCCAGTCGCTGGTGTGCCAGAAGTTGACCAGGTAGCTGGCCGGCCGGTTCGGGATGCGCTCGGCCGGGCCCTGGTAGTCCCAGAGCGTGGTCTCCTGGCCGGCCTCGTCGGTGATCGTGAACCGGACGTTGTCCTTCGTCCAGTCGATCTTGTAGTCGTAGTAGTTCTTCGAGGAGTCGAAGCCCTTGATCGCCGGGACGGTGGCCGGGCTGGCCTCGTCACCGCTCAGCGTCTCGACGCAGTTGCCCGAGAAGTCGGTGTAGTAGCAGGTGGAGATGACCTTGCCGGCGGCCAGGTCGATGATCCGGGAGACCCGCTGCGACTTGGCGGTGCTGTCCTCGTAGTCGGTGTAGATGGTCAGGTTGACCACGTCGGGCCGGGCGCAGAGCACCTCGACGTCGATCTCGCTGTTGTCGGTGAGACCGTCGCCGTCCTGGTCGGTGCCGTCGTTGCCGTAGGTGAAGATGCCGGTGACCGCACCGGTCTTCGGCTGCGCCGAGCAGTCGGCCGTCTTCACCCGGCTGCTGAAGCTGCCGTAGAGGAACTGCTCCTTGGAGGCCACCTCGGCGGCGTTGCCCGGGGAGGCGCCGGCGCCGGCCGGGATGGTGAGGTTGAGGGCCTTGCCGTCTTTCGCTGCGGCGTCGCCGACCCCGCCGGTGACCGAACTGCCACCCCGCGCGTACTTCTGGTAGAGCGAGGAGACGTTGCTCGCCCAGTCTTCGGTGTTCTTCTTGCCCGCGAAGACCGGCGTGGCGCCCGAGGGGGCGGTGCTGGTGGACGAGGGCGAGGTGGTCGCAGAGGGCGCCGTGGTCGGGTTGTCGCTCGGCTGCGTGGTTTCCGGCGCGGTCGGTTCGGTGGTGGCCGTCTCCGAGGGCGTGCTGGTCGCCGTGGGCCGCTTCTTCTTGTACTTCTTCTTCCAGTGCTTACGGGGCCCGTCCGACGCCGGGTAGGCGCTGCGCTTGCCGTAGGCGACGGTGCTTACCTCGTCTTGTGTGGCTGCCGCAGTGGTGGTTTCGCCGCGGCTGCCTCCCTGTACGGCCATGGCGGTGCCCCCGGCGGCCAGGACCAGAGCCGTGAGCGAGGCGGTGACGAGATACACGCGGCGACGACGAGCGTTCTTCAGCGACTTACGGGTCAGGGACTTCTTCATCGGGTTTCAGGGCCTCCGAGGAGTTCGGAGGACTCCCTGCCGAAGGTCAGGACATCGGCAGGGGGTCCACTGCTTTCCTCGAAATCCTGGCCGGGCCGATCTCAATGAGAGGTCAAGCACCGGGTAAAGCCATGTCGACCTTGACTTAGGTGTTCGGGTGCTGGCTCAGAGCGACCGTCCGGAAACCGGTGTTGGCCATTGAGGAGTCGGGGGTGTTGGCCGAGCGGGCGGCGTTGCGGTAGCGGTTGCAGTACGAGGGATGGCACAGGAACGAACCGCCGCGCATGGATTTCTGACCGCCGCCCTCAGGTCCCCCGGGGTCGGTCGCGGTACCCCCGGTGACACAGAAGGCGTAGTACGCCGGGTGCGCCCAGTCCGAGCACCACTCCCACACGTTCCCCACCGTCTGCCAGAGACCGTAGGCGTTGGGCTGGTAGGTGCGGACCGGAGCAGTGGTGAGCCACCCGTCCTCAAGCGTGTTCTCGCCCGGGAAGGTGCCCTGCCAGACGTTGCAGGCCCAGCGGCCGTCGACGAGTTCCTCGTCGCCCCAGGGGTAGCGCAGGCCGGTCGTACCGCCCCGGGAGGCGCACTCCCACTCGGCCTCGGTGGGCAGACGGCGCCCCGCCCAGGTGCAGTAGGCCGACGCATCGTTCCAGCTGATGTGGGTGACCGGGTGGTCGGGCAGGTCGTCGATCCCGGAGTGACGGCCGTGCGGGTGGCGCCAGTCGGCCCCCTTGACCCCCAGCCACCAGGGCGTCGCCGGGGGCTGGCCGACGATGTCGGCCTCGTCGCCGGCGAAGGCCAGATGGAAGACGGCCGAGAAGCCGAACACCTCGGCCTCCGTCCGGTAGCCGGTGGTCTCGGTGAAGACCGCCCAGTCGGCGTTGGTCACGGTGGTCGCGTCGATGCTGAAGGCCGAGACGGTGACCGGGTGGACCGGGGTCTCGCCGTCGGCCCGCCGGCCGTCGCCGAGGGCGTCGCCCATGGCGAAGGTCTGCCGGGGAACCAGGCACTGCTCGATCGTGTGGGTGCCGGTGCGCTCCGGGGCCTGCGGGATCAGGGGCCGCGGCGTCGGCGCGAGTGGTTCGCGGGCGGGCGCGCAGCAGGAAGGTTCCTGGTTCTCGGGCATCACCGCCATGATGACTCACGCTCGGTGGGCGGTTCGGAGCGGGGCATACGGACGCGTGCGGATCAGTTGGCGGTGCTCGTTCGTTACTGTGAATTGTTGTCCGAACACTTGGAGCCCTCCGTGCGTTTTCTCGACGGCCACCTGCCGCAACGTGACCTGACCTACAACGACGTCTTCATCGCCCCCGGCCGCTCCGGGGTGGCCTCGCGCTTCGACGTCGACCTGGCCAGCACCGACGGCACCGGCACCACGATCCCGGTGGTGGTGGCCAACATGACGGCGATCTCCGGGCGGCGGATGGCCGAGACGGTGGCCCGGCGCGGGGGCCTGGCGGTGCTGCCGCAGGACCTGCCGCTCGACGTGGTCGCCGAGGTGGTCGAGTGGGTCAAGCAGCGGCACCCGATCTTCGAGACACCGGTCGAGGTGCACGCCCACGACACCGTGGCCGACGTGCTGAACCTGCTGCCCAAGCGCTCGCACGGGGCGGCCGTGGTGCTCGACGAGCAGCGCCACGTGCTCGGTGTGGTCACGGCCGCCGACTGCGCCGGCGTCGACCGGTTCACCCAGGTCGGCGCCGTGATGACGCCGGGGGTGGTCACGGTCGAGGCGGGCGAGGCCGAGGCCGACCTCGAGGGCGCCTACGGGGTGCTGCACGAGACCCGGCGTCGGTTCGTCCCGGTGGTGCGCGACTCGGTCCTGGTCGGGGCGCTGACCCGCACCGGGGCGCTGCGCTCGACCGTCTACACCCCGGCGCTGGATGCCTCCGGGCGTCTGCGGGTGGCCGCTGCGGTGGGGATCAACGGGGACGTCGCCGCGGTGACGAAGTCGCTGCTCGATGCGGGGGTGGACACGCTCGTGGTGGACACCGCCCACGGCCATCAGGAGAAGATGCTCGAGGCGCTGGCCGCGGTGCGCTCGGTCGACCCGCAGGTACCGGTGGTGGCGGGCAACGTGGTCACCGCCGAGGGCACGCGCGACCTGATCGCCGCGGGCGCGAACATCGTGAAGGTCGGCGTGGGCCCGGGCGCGATGTGCACCACCCGGATGATGACGGGGGTGGGCCGGCCCCAGTTCTCCGCCGTGCTCGAATGCTCCGCTGCCGCCCGGGAACTGGGTGGGCACGTGTGGGCCGACGGGGGAGTGCGGCACCCGCGCGACGTGGCCCTCGCCCTGGCCGCCGGGGCCAGCCAGGTCATGGTCGGCTCGTGGTTCGCGGGCACCCACGAGAGCCCGGGCGACCTGGTCACCGATCCGTCGGGCAAGCAGTACAAGGAGAGCTTCGGGATGGCCTCGGCGCGGGCGGTGGCCGCCCGGACCAAGGCTGACTCACCGTTCCAGCGGGCCCGTAAGGGGCTGTTCGAAGAGGGCATCTCGAGCTCGCGGATGTATCTGGACCCGGCCCGGCCCGGGGTGGAGGACCTGCTCGACGAGATCACCTCGGGCGTGCGTTCGGCCTTCACCTACGTGGGGGCGCGCACGGTGCCGGAGTTCGCCGAGAAGGTCGTGATCGGGATGCAGTCGCCGGCCGGTTACGAGGAAGGCCGTCCGCTGCCGGCCGGGTGGTGAATTTTGAAGACGTCCTTGGGCACCTTGGTCGGGCCGGTCGCCTTCAGGCGGTGGCCCGGTCCTTGGTGCCGGCCAGGGACGTGACCAGGGCGGAGAAGCTGGGGAACGGGCGGGGGCGGTCGTCGCTGCCGGCCGCCCAGGCGTAGGCCGTCCACTCACCGTCGGGGCTGATCCGCGCCGCGTCGATCAGGCCGTACTGCCCGCGGCTGTCGTCCAGCACCACCAGGCAGTCGGCGATCACCTCGATGATCTCCTCGAAGCTGCTCCAGGCGTCGACCAGGTCGTGCTCGGGCGAGCGGGCCCAGCGCAGTTGCGTGGTGGAGAGCAGGCCCTGCAGCGAGTCTGCGTTGCTCCAGCCGTTGCTGCAGGTCAGGAAGCTTCTGAGGCTGGGCGGCAGGGGCCGGCCCAGCCGTTGCTCGGCGGCCTGGACCTCGGCCGGGGTGGCGGGCCGGCGGCCGTGCCAGGCCGGGCCCTGGCCGAGGGGCAGAGGCGCGCTGTCGCCGTTGGCCTGGCTGGGGGCGTAGCGCGTCCGGGAGCAGAAGCCGCGCAGGAACTCGTGCCACTGGGCGGTGCTGCTGAGACGCATGGGATTCATGATCTCGTCGGTCATGGGCGGTTGGCGAGGGTTTGAAAGTTTTTGGCCCTCCGCCTCAACCGGGAGGGGCCTTGGGCGTGTTCTTTCGGGCGACAGCGGATTCGCTGTCGGGTCGAGGGGAGATGAACCGATGAAGAAGGTCACCACGGTGGGGGCGTCGGCTCTGGCCATGTGCGCGGCACTGGCCGGTGGGGCGGTGCTGGTGGCGCCGGGGGCTTCGGCAGTGGCTGCTGCTGCGCCCTATGAGGCGGCGGGTCTGCCTCAAACTTCTGAGCAGCTGGCCTACGTGCAGCGGGGCCAGGTGGTCACGGTGTACCGCGGGGGTCAGGTGCTGGCCGAGGTCGAGGCCCAGTCGGCGGCCCACCCCGGCGGCCAGGCCAAGCTGGTGCTGAAGGTGAAGGCGCACAAGACCTTCGCCTTCCGGGCCGGTCAGTTCCTCTGGGCCGACGCCAAGGGCGACCACGAGGCGTTCAACCCGGTGCGCAAGGTCCGGGTGCCCGGCGGCAGCACCGGCACGGTGAGCATCCGGTTCGACGGGGTGCGCGACGGCAACGTGGTCTGGGCCCCGCGGCGGGAGAACACGGTCGGGGTCTGGCAGGTCGAGGGGAGCACGGCGAAGGGGGCGGCCCAGCTGCTGTCGCCGAGCTACGTCCAGCGTGACTCGGTGGTGTCGGTGTACAAGGCGGGCAAGGTGGTGGCCCGGGTCACCGCCCAGTCCGCGGTGCACGCCAAGGGCAAGGGCAGCGTGCGGCTCGATGTCGAGGCGGTGCAGAAGTTCTCGCTGCGGCCCTCGGCCTTCGTCTGGAGCGACCAGGACGGTGACCGGCACAAGCCGGTGGCCGGCAAGAAGGTCTCGCTGGAGCCGAAGACCACCCGCAGCATCACGGTGAAGTACGACGACGTGGCCGCCGGCGGGCTGGTCTGGTCGCCACGCGCCCACCTGGTGGCGGGGGCCTGGGGCATCGGCTGACCTGCCGCGTTTCGCGGGTCGCCGGGCAGAGGGAATGCTGTCTGCCCGGCGGCCCGGACCGGGGGTGGGGCCGCCGTCGAGGTGTGGGGGACGATGAGGCAGGACCTGAAAGACCGCTTCCAGCTGATGGCGCTCAGAGAGCTGCCCCGGCTGCGGCGCTTCGCGCTGCACGTCTGCGGCGATGTGCACCGGGCCGACGACTACGTGCAGGGCACGCTGGAGAGGATGTACGTGGCCTGGCCCCGGGTGCACGAGATCGACCATCCGGGAGCCTATTTGCGGGCCGTTCTGCTGCGGCACGTGCTCAACGAGGGGCGCCGCTCGTGGCGGCGTGAGCACTGCGTCGCGCTGCTGCCCGAGCGTGGCTACGACTCCACGCCGGGTGCCGACCTGGGGATGGACCTGACCCGGGCGCTCGCCGGGCTCACCACCCGCCAGCGAGCCGCGGTGGTGCTGCGCTACGTGGAGGACCGGCCGGTCGCCGAGGTCGCCCGGATCATGGGCACCACGCCGGGTACGGTGAAGCGGCAGTGTTCCGACGGGGTGGCCCGGCTGCGGCTCATCCTGGGCGACGATTTCGCCGATGAGGGGTTGTCCCTGGAAGAGGCTGGAGGTGGCGCCCGATGAGTGAGCCGGACGAGCGCCTCCCGGAGCGCCTCCGACAGCTGGACGAGGCCGGGCCCGCGATGCCCGAGTTCGACCTCGACGCCGCCGTGCGCGGCGGCGAGCGCCGGGTTCGGCGGCGCAACGCCGGCACCGCTGCCGCGGCCGGCGCCGGGCTGGTGCTGGCCGGGCTGGTCACCGGCTCGATCTGGACGGGCTGGACGGGCTGGACCGACGAAGAGCCGGAGCTGGTCACCGCCCCGGACCCCGCCGAGCTGGTCTACGAGCAGCACGGCGATTCGGTGATGGTCTACCGCGACGGCGATCCGCTCGCCCGGGTCAGGCTGGAGGCGGTCACCGTGGGCCGAGAGGGCTCCGGCACGGTCGAGGTGACGGTCGATTCAAACGGCCCGTTCACCCTCAGCCCCGCAGGGTTCTTCTGGGCCGGAGAGGGCGAAGACGTGGCACCCACCGACGCCGGGCCTCAGGTCACGGTGGAGGGGGCCAAGGAACTGCGGCTTACCTACAGCGAGGTGTCCGACGGTGAGCTGGCCTGGATCCTGCCGGGGGTGGGCCAGCCCGCGGCGGTGTGGAGCGTCGGGGCGGGCACCTCGCCCACCGAGGTGAAGACCGACCGGGTCTGGTACCTGCAGCAAGAAGACACGGTGGCCGTCTACCAGGGCCGCAGCCCGCTGGCCCAGGTCACCGTGTCCGACGTAGGCCGGGCCGGCGAGACCGCTCAGGCCCGGGTCGTGCTCACGGCCACCGGCCACTACGAGCTCAGAGGCGACGACTTCCTCTGGGCCGCGGCCGACGGCACCCAGCACGCAATGGTCGAGGGCAGTTGGCCCTCCCTAGCCTGGCGGGGCGCCTGGGCTATTGGAGACGTGGGTGGGCCGAGCGCGCGGCTGGAGTTCGAGCCTGTGGGAAAGGGCGCGGTGGTGTGGGCGCCGGGCGGGGGAGAGGCAGCGGGCGTCTGGACCCCCTGAACCGCTGGCCGTCTCGCCAACTGAGCCGCTAGCCGTCCTGCTGGCCGAGCGGCTGGCCGTCTCGCCAACTGAGCCGCTAGCCGTCGCGCTGGCCGAGCGGCTGTCGTTTCCCGGCTGGCTGCCGGTTGAACTGCTGGCCAACCGATGGCTGAGCCGTTGGCCGTCCCACTGGCTGACTCGCCAGCCGTCCCTCGACTTGGGCTGGCTGCACCGGCGGCGGGCTCGGCCCGATGCCCCGCTGCCTATTGCCAGACGGTGGCCGACTGCCGGAACTCTTCTGGATCGCTGTACACCGGATCACACAGCAGATGGCCGAACTGCTGTCTGAGCCGCTGGCCGTCCTCGGGCCGACCCGCCGCCGACCCATCGCCGACCCTGCTGTCTGAGCCACTGGCCCTCTCGCTGGCCGTCCTCTGACCCCGGCTGGCTGACCTGTTGGCAAGCCACCCGGTAGTGGGCTCGGCCCCTGGGCCCGGTGCCTATTGCCAGACGGTGGCCGACTGCCGGAACTCTTCTGGATCGCTGTGCACCGGAATCACGCACAGCAGATGGCCACCCGGTGCCCGCAGCGTGCGGCAGTCCAGCCACCGTCCCACCTCCACCGCCCCCAGCCCCAGCAGCCGGTCCGTCTCTGCGTCAAGGTCGTCCGTCTCGATGTCGATGTGGAAGCGCGGGGCGTCGTCCACCGCCTGAATTGCCGTCACCAGCCCCGGAAATGCCCCCTTGAGACTGGTGAACTGCTCTTCGCCAGGCACGGGGGTGGCGGGGACGCCGAGCGCCGAAGACCAGAAGGTCGCGGCGGCGGGTACCTCGTCGCGGGGGACGTCGATGAGCAGCGTGGAGAATCGGCTCCTGTGCATGGCCCCCAATCTACGAGTTGACGGCGCCTGTGCACCCTCTTATGAGCCCGGCTGCTCCGCGGCGACCGGCCGCTACGAGGGAGGCGCCTGTCTCACCGGCACTTTCAGGTATTCCATGTGCTGCAGAAAGCTGCTGAACACCTCTGATGCATGACTGGGGGCCGGCGTCGGATGCAGCCCATTGCCCAGATCCTGCCCCGCCGCGGGCTCAATGCCGAGGTAGCTGGCCACCCGGTGAGCACCGAACTCCTTCACCGCCTGCGCCAAGAGTGCCTCGATGTGCCGACAGGAGGTGCGCTCGCCCAGCCCGCCGCAGGCCAGATCGTCGTTCGACCGGCAGCTCAGTCCGTGGTCCCCGGCGGTGATGGAGGAGGCGTAGACCCGTGACGGTGTTGTCTCACTCGGGATCACGCCCTGCAGCCTCCCGTCGGCCAGTTCGAGGAAGGCAACCTCAGGGAGGTCCGCCCAGTCGCCCTGCGGAAACTCATTGCTCTGACGGAACTCGCTGTGCTGCGGGGAGTGGGTGGGCTGCGGCAGGTCGGCGGGCTGCGGGGAGTGGATGGGCTGCGGCAGCTTGGTGTGTTGCGAGGAGTGTGTGGACTGCGGCAGCTCGGCGGGCTGCGAGGAGTGTGTGGACTGCGGCAGTCCGGGGGTCTGCAGGAAGTGGGTGGGCTGGGGAGAGTTGGTGGGCTGTTGCAACTGCGGTGAGCCGAGCGTCGGCGTGCTTGGTCTTTCTTCTCCGAGCTTGTTCGCGCTTACAGCTACTGATTTCGACTGAGCCGTTCCGCGTTCGCTGTGCTCGTTCCTGTCTGCCACTTGCCCGCCCCTCCTTGGCTGTGTGGTTGCCCCTCCGGGGTCTTTCTAGCGAAATGCGAAGACCAAGGGGTGGTGCCTCGCCGAGCAAGGACGGTTCCCGTTCGGGTCGTAATCGGCCGGGTGCGGAGGACGCCGGCTGCACGTGCCCTGCTCCGGACCCCGGACCCCGGAGCCCGGAGCCCGGAGCCCGGAGCCCGGAGCCCGGAGCCCGGAGCTCGGAGCCCGGAGCTCGGAGCCGAGACCCGAGCCAAGGCCGGAGCCCAAGCCCGAGCCGCAGACCGAGAGCGGTGCCAAGGTCGGGGCCCTGAGCCCGGCGGCCGGCCGGATCCTCCTACTCCACTCATCCCCTGAGCAGGTCGGCCACCGCTCTCATGGACGCTGGGAACTCCCGGAAAAGCTTTCCCGCCGGGGCATCAGCCGAAATGCTGCCCGAAGCTCCCGTTTTACCGACGGTGAACTCTGTCCAGGCGCCTTCTTGCCCCAACAGGCCGGCGACTCCAAGTGCTGTGGTGGGGTGGGCGTCCAAAAGCTTTCTGGCCAGCGGGTGGTGATTCTGGGCGGCCGGTGCCTGGGGGCCTGTGCGGACTGGTGCCTGTGTTCGGTTCCACGGGGCAGTCCAGGAGTCCAGGGTGGGTAGTTGGCCCGGGAACGTGCGTCCTGCCTCGCGGGTGAGGATCGGGACGAGTTCGGCAGCTTCCTGTTTCAGGGTGGTGATCAGGTTGGGCAGCCAGGGGAGGAGCACCGGGTCGGGCAGGCGGGCGAAGGCCTTCGAGAGGGTCTCGACGACGAAGGGGGACAGGCGGGGGACGGGTTCCATGGCGTGTACGAAACCGCTCACGTACTGCGGGAAACTGGGGACGACGAGGGGGTTGGCCAGGAGCTCGTCGCACTTCTCGCGCAGGTCGCCGATGCTCAGGTGGCCCAGTTGGTGGCGTGCGGCCCAGAACAGTGCAGTCTTGGCCGGGGTCTGGGGTGCGGACTGCTGCACCGCGAGCTCCAGCTGAGTGCGCTCGCAGCCGCGGCTCAGGGCCAGGCCCTCCATGCTGAACAGGAAGCCCAGCATGGCTGCCACCTGCCGCACGCCGGTCTCCTCGTCGGCGAACGAGGTGGGCAGCAGGGTGCAGTAGTGGGCGTAGCCGGCGGTGACGAACTGCTGGCACCAGGTGGGTAGCCGGCCGCCGGGATGGGCGGGGCTCTCGAAGTAGGCGATCAGCCGGCGGATGCGGTTGAGGACGAGTGGGGCATCGTCGACCGTGCGCTCGGCGGCCAGCAGCTCGACCGCACGCAGGCCCAGTTCGTCGGTGAGGCGCGGGCTTTCTAGGAGGCGCAGCGAGTCTTCCACGGCGCCCAGGGCGTCGGCCGCGGTGGCTTTCGGATCGTGCACCGAGCGCCGTAGACGCTGCTCCAGAACCTGCTCGACGGTGACGCCCTCGTAGCCGAGCTCGATCAGGGTGCGTTGCTGGCGGCCCAGGTCGAGGTCCCAGCTCTCTTGCCGAGACTTCTCCCCCAGTCGCCGTGAGCCCATCACGGTGCGGACGGCCCGGCCGGGCAGCAGGTACTGCAGGCGCCAGAGCAGGCGGGAGCAGCCGGCCAGCTCGGGCTGGGCGACCAGGTCGATCAGGGCCCGCCGGATCGTGCGGGACTGTAGGTCGATGCCGAGCGGGGCGAGCCGGTCGTGGACGTCTTTCGCCAGCGGTGGCAGTGCGTCGTAGCCGACCTGACCCACCTTGTCGCCGCCGAGCAGGATCTCGCACAGGTGCCGGACGTCGCGCCGGCCCGGCACCACGTCCTTCTCGATGCAGGTGATCGCCGCATCCTGGAAGTCGTAGGGGGTGGGCCGCAGCCGTCCTCGCATCCCGGCCAGGAGCACCGACGTCTGGTAGACCGCGATGGCATCGGCCGTGCTGGCCAGGTAGCCGTTGCGTCGGGCGAGCCGGACGATGTCGACGCACCAGCCGCGCAGTTCGTCTTCGTCCAGGCCACCTCCGGGAGGAGCGGTGGCCAGGTACTCGCTGAGCTTGTCGGTGACCGGAGTGGCCGGGGCGGGTGCGGGCAGCGCCTTGGTGGAGCGCCGGCGCGTGCCCTTCTGCCCCTCCAGGCGGAACGGGGCAAGACCCGAACGCCTGAGCGACTTCTCCCAGGTGGCCGAGGCGATCGAGACCGATCCGGGGGCGAGCCCGAACTGCGCCTCGATCGACGAGTGGCTCGACGGGATCAGGCCGTACAGCCACTCGGTGCCGCTGCGCGGGCTGATCTGCAGATCGGGTGTGCCCGGGGTCGACCCGGCCTCCTCGACCCGGCTGACGGCGTGAAAGGCCCCACACACGTACAGGGCCTCGGACCGGTCCAGGCCCGAGGAGGCGAGGTGGGCGCGGATCCTCGTCCACATGTACCGCTCGCGCTCCTCGTCGGAGGCCAGCCGCTCGCTGTCTTCCGGGGTGAGCCGCCGGAAGAGGCTGCCGATCAGCGTCATCACCTGGCGGTAGGTGTCGTGGTCGGCGTCGGCCAGCGGCTGCTCGACGTACTGGTCCCACCACTCCGACCAGTGCCGCACCTTGCCGTGGTGCAGCAGGTACTGCTCGAGCTCGGCGAACCGGGGCCGCAGGTCGCCGATCTCGACGCCGACCGCATCGCCGTGCAGGTTCTCTTCCGCCTGGTCGGGCTGGTCGGGCTGGTCGGCCGATTCCTGAGGGAGCCACTGGAACACGTGGTCGGCCGACCGGTCGACGAGAACCAGTTCCACGCCGGGCGTCTCGAGGGCATAGGCGATCGCCTGGTACTCCGCCGAGGCCTCGGTGATCGGCGCGATCACGTTGAGCGGACCCCAGGCGGCCGGAAAGCCCTGCAGGTCGGAGGCGAACGCCTGCAGGGCCACCGGCAGCCGGCAGTTGCGCAGCTCGGTCAGCAACGGCTGTAGGTCTTCGCAGAGCTCGAGGTAGATCACCTTCGGCTGCTTCTGACGCAGCCGCCGGCCCATCGCCAGCGCCGAGGCGGGCGAGTGGTGGCAGACCGGGAAGATCTCCAGCGGCTCGGCCAGGGAGTGATAGACGTCGTCGACCAGGCCCTGGAGGATCTCCGGCAGGGCGGCCGGACCCTCTGCGAAGGTGGCCGCGGCGTCGAGCAGTTGCCCCCGCAGGGCCTCGAAGGTGTGACCAGGCACCTGGCTCCGGACACTGCTCATGACAGTGCGCTGATCGCCTGGCGACCACCCTCGAGGAAGCCCTGCCACTGCCCGCCCTCGTCACCCTCGGCCTTGCTGCGCGGCTCGACCACACCGTGCAGATAGGTGTTCAGGATGGCCAGGTCCTCGGGGCTGCGGCGGGCCAGCGAGCCCACCAGCGACCCGGCCAGGGTCTGCGCGGTGAGCTGCTTCTCGCCGAAGAACGTGCTGTGCAGCACCGCGTCTTCCAGCACACCGATCTGCTCGGCGGTGGAGAGCGCGGACTCCAGCTTCTCGTCGTCGCTCTTGGCCGCCGCCGCGGCCGCCCGCAGGTCGGCGAAGCTCTGCAGCAGGACGTCGAACAGGGTGGGCGGCACCTCGAGGTCGATCGCGTGGCGGCGCAGCAGTTCTTCGGTGCGGAACCGGACGATCTCGGTCTCGCTCTTTTTGTTGGTCACCACCGGGATCCGGACGAAGTTGAACCGCCGCTTCAGCGCCGAGGACAGGTCGTTGACCCCCCGGTCGCGGCTGTTGGCGGTGGCGATCACCGAGAACCCGGGCTTGGCGAAGACGATGTTGTCGTCGTCCAGTTCCGGGATCGAGACGTACTTCTCGGACAGGATGGAGATCAGGGCGTCCTGCACGTCGCTGGTGGAACGGGTGAGCTCCTCGAAGCGGCCGATCACCCCGCCCTCCATCGCGGTCATGATCGGCGAGGGGATCATCGACTCGCGCGACTGCCCCTTGGCGATCACCATCGAGACGTTCCACGAGTACTTGATGTGGTCCTCGGTGGTGCCCGCGGTGCCCTGCACCACCAGGGTGGAGTTGCGGCTGATCGCCGCCGCCAGCAGTTCGGCCAGCCAGCTCTTGCCGGTGCCCGGGTCGCCGATCAGCAGCAGACCGCGGTCGGAGGCCAGGGTGACGATGGCCCGCTCGACGATGCTGCGGTCGCCGAACCACTTCTGGGAGATCTCGCGCTCCAGCCCGTCGGCCCGCTCGGAACCGAGGACGAAGGTGCGCACCATCTTCGGGCTGAGCCGCCAGGAGAACGGCCTGGTGCCGGTGTCGACGGACTCCAGCCAGTCCAGCTCCTCGGCGTACTTGGCCTCGGCCGGGGCGCGCAGCAGGTCACTCATGAAAGATTCTCTCCTCAGCGGTTTCAGGCGATGAAGTTCTTGAGCTCGGTGACGAGCTTGCCGATGCGACCGGAGATCACCGGTGTGCCCAGGTCCTTCAGGCGCTGACGGAACCAGGGGTTGACGCTCTGTGAACCTGAGCTGTTGACCGAGCCGACCGGGATGAAGCGCACCCCGGACCGGTGCACCGCCTCGATCCCCTCGAACAGCGGCTGCGAACGGTCGAACTCGTAGAAGTCCGAGATCCAGACCATCACCGTGTTGCGCGGGTCGGCGATCTTCGGGCGGGCCATGGCCATGGCCACCGGCCCGTCGTTGCCGCCCCCGAGACTGGTGCGCAGCAGCACCTCGAACGGGTCGTGCACCCAGGGGGTGAGGTCGATCGCCCGGGTGTCGTAGGCGATCAGGTGCACGTCCACCTTGGGCAACCCGGCGAAGATCGAGGCCAGGATGGTGCAGTTGACCATCGAGTCGACCATGGAACCGGACTGGTCGACCACCACGATCAGCCGGGCCGGGGTGACGCGCTTGGCGGTCTGCCGGTAGAACAGCCGATCGACGTAGAGCTTTTCGTCTTCCGGGCTCCAGTTCGGCAGGTTCTTCCAGATCGTGCGGTCGAGATCGAGGTTGCGGTAGACCCGCTTGGGCGGCACCGTGCGGTCGACCGTGCCGGCGCTCGCCTGCGCCACCTGGGTCTTCAGCACCTCGGTGACCTCTTCGACGAACCGGCGGATCAGCGCCTTGGCGTTGGCCAGGGCCACCCCGTCGAGATTGCTCTTGTCTCTCAGCAGCTGCTCGATCAGCGACATGCTGGGGGTGAGCCGGCCGGCCAGGTGGTTGTCGGCCAGCACCTCGCGCAGCTGCATGCGGTTGACCAGATCGCCCTCGATACCGGCCAGCATCGGCCCCAGACCGCTGCCCTGCCCCTGGCTCCGCATCTCGCCCGGGCCGAAACCGCAGGCCCGTTCGAACCAGCCGGCGTCGGCCTGCCAGCGGGCGAGCTGACCGGCGGTGACGTTGCCCTGACCGGTGGCGAACACGTTGAGCAGGAGCTTCGAGACCAGGGCGGCCCGCCGGACCTCGTCGGCCTTCTCGCCCTCGGCCACGGTGCCCTCAGCCATCAGGCCGTCGAACTCGGCCTGCAGGTGGGGAAAGCGCTGGACCAGGTTGTCCACCGAGGTGCCCGGGTCGAGCAGCACAGAGGGAAGGTCGAGGTCTTCGACCACGGCCACGCTCGCGCTCTCGAGCGCAGGCTGCTCGTCCGGATCGAAGAGCCGGGCCAGGAGCCGCCAGTAGAGCACCTGACGACGGTTCTCGGCCGCGCTGTCGGAGAGGGCGTTCGCCGGAACGGACGCTTGTTCGCTCATTTGCGTAGCAACCTTCCCGCCCGCTCCCGCAGGACCTCGACCGCTGCTCCGGCCACCGCCTCGGCCTTGGCCGCCTTCGGCTCGGTGGGGCCGAGCGCCCAGTCGCCGGTGTGCGCCTCGACCGCCTTCTTGCGCACCGTTGCCTGCACCGCAAGAGGCCGCACCGACCACCGCCCGGCATCGTGCCGGAGCAGAGCTATGCAGGTGGTGGATGCCCCGACCATGGCCGCGGTGAGGGGACCGGCCGCAGGGAGTGGATCGATCGGCAGGGAAAGACCGCCCAGATCGATCTCACCGTCGGAGACGGTGTAGCCCTCCAGCAGAACCGGTTCCAGAATGGCTGCCGGATGGCGTTCGAGCGGGGCGACCGGCGCGGCCAGGGCCCCGGCCAACCGGACCCGGGCCGTTGCGAACGGATCGGTGACCTCACCGGCCGAGGCGCGCGACTCGTCCCAGATCAGGTCTCCGAAGGCGGTCAGCGGGACGCCCGCGAGTTCGACCGAGCGATGCTTGGCCAGGGCGTCGAGCAGCACCGGGAAGCCCTCGAGCAGGTGCCAGGCGGAAGCGCCGGTGATGGTGTCGACCTTGGCCGCAGTGACCGAGGTGCGCACCAGTCGGATCTCTTCTCCCTCTTCGAGCAGCCCGTACACCTGGACCTGGAACGCGGTGGGGTGTTCCCGCAGGTCGGCTCCCAGGATCAGGAAACGGCCGCTGACCTCCCGGGCCGATGCCTGCGACTGCGACATCAGTAGCGCCCGGCCCCACAGATCGGCCCAGCGCCGGGCCGGGACCTGCGGCTGCGTGGCCACTGGCGCCGCGGCCCTCAGCTCAGCGGCCAGCCCGTCGATCAGCACGGCCGGGCGACGGTGGCGCGGATCTTCGAGCAGGCCGGGTACCAGACGGGCGCCGGCGGCCGCGACCTCGTGATCCACGCCGCGCCACCCGGTGATGGCCAGTTCGCGCAGCCAGGAACGGATCCCGGCCGGCACCTCGGAGCCGGGCGCGGTTTCGGGCAGGTCTGCCCGAGGGCGGCTCAGCGCCTGGTCGAGCCCGGCCAGCAGAGCATCGTGGGCCGCACCCAGGAGCGCCGTCCGCGCCCCGGCCAGGGCCACCAGGTGCTCGTCGGTGATCGAGCCGGCCTCGATCTTGGCCACGGCCTCGGCCACCGGCGTGGCCAGCGGTGAGTCGGCGAACACCGCGGCCAGATCGGCGAGCGACTGCAGATGGCTCTCGTCGGGACGGCCGAGACCGTGCACGAGCACCTCGTCGAACCCGTCGACCAGGGCCAATGCCTCGGCCAGGCCGGCCGTCGGGCTGCTCAGGGCTTCGGCGAGGATCACGGCTGCGCCTGCCCGGCCGGGAACCACTGCAGCTCAGGCAGCGGCTCGGTGGTGACCGGCACCTCCAGGTAGGCCAGGTGCCGCAGGAAGCTGCTGAACACCTCGGCGGCCTGGCCTTTCACTCGAGTGGGGCGCAGGCCGGCCGCCAGCTCCTGACCCTGGGCCACCTCGATGCTGAGGTAGCGGGCCACGCGTTCGGTGCCGAACTGCTTCTCCGCCTCGGCCAGCAGCGCCTGGATGTGCTTGCAGGGACTGCTGCCCAGACCGCCGCACGGCCGGTTGTTGTTGGTGGAGCAGTCGAGCCCGTGCTTACCGGCCGAGATCGACGAGACGTAGACCCGCTCGATGTCGGACCCGCTGGACACGACCCCCTGCAGACGCCCGTCGGACAGTTCGAGGAACGGCACCTTGGCCAGCTTGCGCGGATGTACCGGTGGCACCTGAGGCGCCACGCTGACCCGCGCCGGATCGGTTACGAGCTTCTTCACAACCCCTGCCTTCCGCGGCCCGGCCCCTCCGGGTGGAAGAAGTTGTAGCGGAAGCCACCGACAGAATCGGATCACCGGGACGAACGCGGCAGTATTCACGCGGTGTATGTATCGAGTGTATAGTCGTTCCATGGCCACCGGTGATGCGCTTCTCGCGCTCCTTATTCTTGGCCCGCGGCACGGCTACGACCTGAAACGAGCCTATGACGACTGGTTCTCAGGTCTGCGGCCGATGGCCTTCGGGCAGGTCTACTCGACTTTGTCCCGGCTCCAGCGGGACGATCTCATCCAGGTCGCCCAGACCGAGACGGCCGAGGGGCCGGAACGCACCGTCTACGAACTCACGTCGGTCGGCCGCACGCGTGCTCAGGAATGGCTGAGCGAACCGGTCGACCCGGACGTGCCGGGCGGTGCACCGGCCGACGAGCTGATCCGGAAGACGCTGGCGGCCTATCGTCTCCACACCGATCCGGCCGGTCTGGTCGCCCGGCAGCGAGCGGTGCACCTGCGGGCCATGCGAGCCCTGGAGCCTGGGACCGGAGGTGAGGTCGAAAGCCTCGGCCGGGCGGTCACCAGCGATCACCGGCGTCAGCACCTGGATGCCGATCTGCGATGGCTCGAGGTCACGGGCGAACGCATCCGGCGCTTTCCCGCGCCGCCGGTCGATGCTCTGCTCGGACCGGTCCTCCCCGATCCGGCCGACGGCTCAGGCAATTTCGTGAACGATGCGCAGTCCGGCGAAGGAGCATGAACATGTCCGAGCAACCGGTTCTCGTGCTGGAGAACATCCAGCACGCCTACCACCGTACGGTGGCTGTGCAGGGCATCAGCCTCAGCGTGCAGGCGGGTGAGTTCGTGGCCGTCACCGGCCCGAGCGGGTGCGGCAAATCGACCCTGCTGCATGTTGCGGCGGGGCTGATCCGGCCTCAGGCGGGCACGGCGTACCTGATGGGCCGCTCGCTGGCCGAGACCACCGACGACGACCGGGCCCGCCTGCGCCGCAGTCGGCTCTCCCTGGTGCTGCAGTTCGGCCAGCTGGTACCGGAACTCAGAGGTCTGGACAATGTGGCGCTACCGCTGCTGCTGGAGGGGCACGACCCTCGGGAAGCGCGCAAAATGGCCGCGAGCTGGCTGGAGCGGTGCGGTGCCGAAGCGCTCGGCGACGTGGCGCCGCCCGAGATGTCCGGCGGGCAGGCGCAGCGCGTCGCCGTTGCCCGGGCTCTGATCACCGGCCCGCAGCTGATCCTGGCCGACGAACCGACCGGAAGCCTGGACTCGGCCGGGGGCCGGGAACTGCTCGACCTGATGCTGGGAGAGGCCCGGAACGGCGGCGCCGCCCTGGTCATGGTCACCCACGACAACTCGATCGCGGCCCGGGCCGATCGCGAGATCCACCTTCTCGACGGCAGAATCGTCTCCGAGGCGGTGCTCGCATGAGTGTCGGCACAGCGACCCGTCCGCACCAGGTCTTCTGGCAGTTGTCGCGTCCGAAGGCTGCCGCCGACCGCCGGCGTGCCTTCCGGATGTCTGCGGGCGTTGCCGGCAGCGGAGTGTTTCTGCTCGCCGCACTGGCTCTGCTCAGCATCGACGGCAACCCCAACGCGGCGATGTCGTGCGACCCCACCAACTGCGTCCCTCAGGCCCCCTCGGAAACTCCATATCAGCCGGGCCTTGCAGACTACGTGACTCAGCCCGACTTACGAGCCGGCACCACGTTCGGCGCTCTGCTGCTGGTCGTCCCGTTCATCCTCCTTGCACTGCAGGCGTTGCGCACCGGCACGGCGGCCCGCGAACGCAGACTCGCTGCACTGAGTCTGGCCGGGGCCACCAGAGGCGACCTACGGCGGCTGGCCCTGATGGAGGGGACACGGGCCGCCGTCGTAGGGGCGCTGGCTGCCGGACCGGGGTACATCCTGCTCTGGCTGCTGCTCGGGCCCGCGATGCCCAACAACGCGAAACTGCTTCCTCAACCAGGATTGCCCGTGATATTGGGCTGGCTCGGTCTCGTACTCGTGCTGGGCTCGGCCGGTGGGCTGATCGCCCAGCTGACAGCACGCCCGGCCACTGTCTCGCCGCTGGGTCTGACTCGTCGGCGGCCACGCCCCCTCGCCCGCTTCGACGCCCTCGTGCCGGTCGTCTCTCTGATTGTCATCGTGGCGTGCTTCATCGGGCCGCTGGGATACCAGGACTACATGCTGATGATCGTCTTTGCCGCTGTCATGACGCTTTCGGTCACCGGCGGACCTTGGCTCATCCTGCTGACTGCGCGTATTGCCTCGCGAAGGCAAGGGCTACTCACCTCATTGGCCGCGCGGCGCCTCCTGGCCGACGTGCGCACACCGGGGCGGGGTGTGGGCGTGATGCTGGCGGTCGGTGTCACGTTCGGTGTCCTGCCGGTTCTGGTGGCGAATGTCATCACCCAGGTGAACCGCGAGGACTACGGCTTCTACCTGTACGGAAGCGGTGGCGCAGCAATTGCTGCTCTTCTGGCAGCCGTGGTAGCCACCTCGTCCCTCGTTGTGGGAGCGACTGAACAGGTACTGGAAAATGCCCGAGCAACAGCGGTCTTCGTTGCCCTGGCGGCCTCACCGAACATGGTCTCGAAAATTGTCCGCCGTCAGCTGATGCTCGCCGCAGTCCCGCCCACGATGATCGGTGCGGTGTTGGGCTGGGCGGCATACGTACTGCTGCTGAGGAACGAGGGGCAGAACATTGTCTGGATCGTCGCCACGCTTCCCGTCGCTTTGGGCTCTGCGGCCCTGGCCGCAGTGCTGGGTGCGCTGATCGCCACCATGGCGGTCGGCCCGGCGATCCGGAGCAGTTCCGGGCCGGAAAACCTTCGCACGCCATAACGACAGATCAACCAACAGAGGACGTCCGGGGCGCCTGATCTCTAGGTGCCCCGGACGTTTCTCCCGCAGGGAGCACTTCGATAGGTCACCGCAGTGCCGGCTGCTTCACGTCAGCCGCAATCCGTACGACTCGCGCATACCGTCGTCCGAAACCCAGCCCGTCGCCTGGAAACCCAGACGCTCATAGAAGCCGCTAGCGTCCTTACCTTGATGTTCCGGCCCGAAGGTCGTCACCTCGACCGCCCCCGGCGCCCGGGTCAGGGTGCCTATTGCGGTCCTGACCAGCAACGCGCCCACACCCTGCTTGCGGTGCTGCTGACTCACGGCCAGCCAGCCGATCCGGTACAGCGGATGGTGGGCGGACAGCAGCAGCCCGCCGGCCAGTCCCTCCGACGTTCGCACGCACAACGCTGAACCCCGATCGATGTTGCGGGACAGTGCAGCCTCGAATCCCGGATCCCCGACCAACGGGCCGAAGAGGTACTCGACCTCGGCCGCGAGCCGCAGCCAGGCCGGACGGTCGGCCGCGGTGGCAGGGACGGCTTGCATAGAGGCATCCTTGCGCAGGAGTCCGCCGAGAACACGCCTGACCGCCCGTGCCCCGCCGCGTAATCCGCTGCTGTCCGACTTAAGTCGCATCGCCCACGATCATCCCGGCGACGGGTGTTTGGTGCCGGTCGCGCTCATAGGCTCATGGGCATGACGCAGCAGCCTTCGTGGAGCAGGTTCGCCATCCACCTCGCGGAGTTCATTGCCCTCGCCGCCGCCCTCGCAGCTCTGCAGTTCGTGCGCACCGGCCCGCTCGAGGGAAGCCCGTTCTTCTGGCAGGGCCTGGCCATCCTCGCTGCGGGAGTCGCCCTGGTCAGCGGCCTCGGGCATGCGGCCCTCGGCATGGCGAAAGCCCGGTCGACCGACCCGGACAAGTACAAGAACTTCGGCAGCCTGATGGCGGACTACCCGTTCTGAAGACAAGTCCCTGGGTGATCTCGCCTGAACACCGGGTTCACTGAGGGCAGTGAGGGGCGACGCACTGGCCTCTGGGCTCTGATGAATATTTGGTACATATAGGGCTCCGACGGTCCCGTCTTCAACTAACGTGTCAGTTCATCGCTCAAGCTCACGTCGGTTGTTCAGGTAGGAGCCCCAGGCAGTGATCGAGTTCCTCAAGGCCTTTGACGGATACTTCCCGTGGTTGGTCCTGCTGGGGGTCTGTCTTCTCTTCCGGCGCGCCGTGCTCTCGGTGATCACGGCAGTCGCGGCCAGGGTCTCGGCCCGCTCCGGGGTGGCATTCACTGCGCAAGGAACCTCCTTGAAACTGGAGGAGATGGTGCGTAACACGGGTGGATGCCTGGTCCAGATGTCCACCGAGCGCCAAGGACCGGACAGAGCCTGGCGTACGGCGGAGGCGCTGCAGTTCGTTCCTGGAGCGGCTGTGGTGAGGAACGCGGGCGACGGCAACTGGTCTCTGGGGCAGATCGCGCCCATGCCGTGATTTTCATCAGCTACTCATGGCACGACCGGCGGGCGGCGGATGAGCTTGTGCGGTGGATGCGTAGGCGGCGTACGCAATACTGGATCGACATTGAGCGCCTGGATCTTTCCCAAAACCTGATTCCTCAGATCTGTGGTGGCATTCGCCTGTCCAGATGCCTGTTCTTCCTTGAGAGCGAGTTCAGTCGTGCCTCGCCCTGGGTGCGATTTGAAGTGAGCAAGGCCGAAGAGGCTCATCTCCCAGTGGTGAGGGTGCCGATCCGCGGTGACAGGACCGACGTCGTCCCCTGGGCCTCTGGATCAACCGGCGGAGCAGCGGACTCTTGATCCGCGGATTCCAGGTTCAGGTCTCGATGCGTTTACCAAGCCCGCCACATGGCACCGTGCCGCTGCAATGCAACGGCGCGCACCGACGTCCTCAATTCGGTCTGGTTCAGAGGCCGATTGAAGACGCTCGTGGGCACGATTTCGTGCGCACCGAACTGGCCTGAAACGTTGAGCACCCGAGTGACATGTAGGGGCGTGAGCGACAGCGAGTGGTTCCGGGACGTCTACCTCGAGACGTACGCCGATCTGACCCGGTTCGTGGTCAGACGGCTGCAACCGCCGGAACGCGCAGAGGACGTGGTCGCCGAGGCTTTCGCGATCGCGTGGCAGCGCCTCGGTGACCTGCCCGACGACCTGGGCGAGGCACGGGCCTGGCTCTTCGGCATCACCCGGCGGCTGCTGATGGCCGAGCATCGGGCCGACAGCCGCGGGCGGGCCCTGTCGGTGCGGATCGTGACAGCGGGTCCTGAGCGAACCACCAGTCACGACGACCTGGTGGCCACCTCGGTCGACCTCACGAATTCCTGGCGGCGGCTGAATGCGGGGCAGCAGGAGGTCCTGAGCCTCTCGGTGTGGGAAGGGCTCACTGCCGCCCAGGCCGCCCGCGTGCTCGGTATCTCACCGGTGGCCTTCCGGATCAGGCTGAGCCGCGCCCGCCGCGCTCTTGAACAGCACCTGTCGCACGCCCCCGCGGCTGGCCCCCGCAGCCTTACCACCAGCGCGGAAGGACACGCCTGATGAACCTGGACCAGCAGTTGCGCCGTCATGACCCGGCCCAGCACCTGACCGAGGACCTGGCCCTGTCGCCGCAGGCCGCGGCCACCTTTGCGGAGGTGACGTCCACGCCTCCGGGTCGTCAGGCGAGAGCCTCGAAACGTAAACGCCGCACGCGCTACTCCCTGGCGGCTGTCCTCGCCGCCGTCGTCGTGGTGGCGGCCCCAGTCTTCGGAGGTAGCAATGCCGCGATCGCGGACTGGACGGCCAAGCCCGAACCGATGACGGCCGCAGAGTGGGCCCACTGGGAGAAAGCGTGCAACTCCTGGCCAGGCCAGGAGTACGAAGCGCGCATCGTGGAATCCCGTGGCGAGCACTTCGGCATGGCCTACCTGGTCTCGGCCGACGGCCTTCGGGAAGTGACCTGCCTGGCCACGGACGAGCGGCCGCTACCAGCCAACTTCGAGGGCAGCGGTCAGTCGATCTCGGGGCCCGTCACCCCGATGCCCTCATCCGCTGACGGGTTGGCCACGAACAGCGTGATGTCGGTGGATCTGTTCGCCGGGGTTCAGTACGTGGCCACCGGCCGAGTGGGCGGCGACGTCGCTGCTGTCAGCTTCGATGCCGGCGGCGTGTACATCGAGGCCACTCTGATGGACGGCTTCTTCGCCGCCTGGTGGCCCGAACGCCGGCCGAAGACCCTGCTCGGCCAGTTGCTCGAGAACGGCCCGCCGAACCCCGACGTGAAGATCACCCTCAAGGACGGCACCAGCCGGGTCGAGCCGATCCAGGACTTCGACGTCTCCCCGATGTGATCCACGGCGCACTCGTACGACAGGTGACACCTCTGAGTGAACGTAAGACAGCCGAACGTGGGCAAGTGCCCGCGTCAACCACTCCGACAGGGCCGGTTCGGCCCTCCTGAGGCATCTGACTGACGAGTAGCCCAACCATTCGGACTACCGCACGGTAATCTGTGGGAGGGATCGCGCCCCGGTCGCCTGCCGACCGGTTCTTCCTCCCGTAGGTTGGGGGGTGGGTCGGCGTCGTCCCACGGGCCTCTAGCTCAACCGGCAGAGCAGCGGACTTTTAATCCGCGGGTTCGGGGTTCGATCCCCCGGGGGCCCACAGAGACGGGCCAGAGCATCACGGCTCTGGTCAGCTAGGAGGGCGAGGTCCTGCCGTCGCTCCGGAGCCGTGCTGTTTGATGTCATCGGTCAGGTCTTTTGACCACTGGCTGAAGAAGGTGCGCAGAGCAGACGCCTCCTCTTCGGTGGTCGGGAGATCCTCGTCGCGGATGCGGCGTAGCGTGCCGAGCATCTCGATGAAGACGCTACGGTCGAATCCCGGATCCACATCTGCTGCCCAGGTCAGCAATTGGTCACGGCCGTACCTGCTGGCCAGGGTGTAGACGTCGAAGAAGTCGCGTGACTCGGCCCGGTCGAAGAGCGCCACGGTCTTGCGGCCTGCCAGTTCTTCCGGTGCGTAGGATGGTCCGAGCACGCTCACGACTGCCGGGCGTCCCGGAGCTGAGTCGAGTGCCAAGTCGACCAGAACTCTTTCCGGGCCTGGCGTGAGTAGGACGATGCGGCAGAACGTTTCGGCGTTCTGGAGTTCTTCCCAGCCCCAGCCCAGGTCGCCGGCGCGTTGCAGCAGCGCTGCCTTGGCTGCCTGCACGTTCCCCGCTGCTGGCGCGGTGAAGAAGTCGAGGTCTTCTGTGCTGCGTTCAGACAGGCCCGCGGCCACCAGGGCCGCGCCTCCCGCAAGGAGGAAGCCGCGACTCTCCGGCAGTGCGAAGAAGATCTCGGCCACCTGTTCCTGCCTTGGCGTGAGTCCGTGGGGTCTGCTCATGAGGCCAGATGAATATCTGTCTCGAGGGGTCGCTCGATCACCGGGTTCCATGCCTCACGAAGTTCCCGAGGCAGGACCAGGTCGTCCCAGAGGTCCACGAGGAGCACGCCGTCGACATATGTCAGCAAATCCTTGGGCATCCCCTCGCGCAGGACGACTTCGTAGACCCGGGCCCGGCGATTTCGGTCCCGCAGATTGAACACCTGGCCCGGCGCCGACCAGTTCAGATGCAAGGGCAGGGTGACCTCGGCAAGGGCCTGCTCGACGGCCAGCCGCCATAGGCGGTCCGGAACCGTGAGTACGCGGTTTCGGGACGTGGTCACCTGGCGAAAGGTGATTGTGGGGGCCAGTCGCAGTTCGAATCCCGAAGCCTCCACTATGCGGGTCGCGGTGCTCAGCGACGGAGACTTGCGGCCGTTCTCGTATGCGGACAGGGTCGGCCGTGATGTACCGGACAGGCCGGCAAGTTCGTCCTGGCTCAGGGAGCTGGCGGCGCGGGCCTGAGCGATCAGGTTGGCCATGACACCTCCTATGTATCCGATCGGATACTACCAAGGCTTTATGGGCGGGGGTCATTGCTTCGATCCCGGCCTTGAGCGTTGTGTACACATGGGACCAGATGTCCACCTCGAGCACCTGCACCGATGGGCTGTGCTGCGTTCGCCCGTTCTGATGGACCTGCGCTTCAGCCCGTCCTCACCTCTGCCGATGTCCGACGCGGGAGAGTGTGGCCTGTGAGGGAGGATCGGTAGCTATGGCTCGAGTACTCGTGGTCGACGACGACCTGAGCACGGTCCGGATCGTGGCCGCGCGGCTGCGGTCGGCGGGGCACGAGGTGATGGGGGCCCCTTCTGCGCAGGAGGCGCTGCAGCTCATTGCTGTGCGCGGGCTTCCCGACGTGGTGGTTCTGGACGTCTCCATGCCGGAGACCAGCGGGCCCGAGCTGCTGGCCATCCTGCGGGCTCAGGAAGGGCTGGGCGAGGTGCCGGCGATCTTCCTGTCGGCGCGGGTGCTGCCGGAGCAGATCGAGGCCGGCCGGGCCATGGGGGCGTCGTTCCTGACCAAGCCCTTCATCGCCGCGGCCCTGCTGAACGCCATCGACGAGGCGGTCGGCTCGCGGCTGGACACCTGGTGATCAGGCGAGCTGCTCGTCGCTGAGTCCGACCGTGTTCCGGCCGGCGGCCTTGGCCCGGTAGAGGGCCTCGTCGGCCTCCTGCAGCAGGGCGTCGGGGGCGGAGGGGCGCCAGGTGGCGACCCCGGCGCTGAAGGTGACGACCTTGTGCGCGCTGGCCGGGTGGGGGATGCCCAGGTCGTGCACGGCCCGGCGCAGGCGCTCGGCGGTGAGGATCGCGGTCTGGCGGCCCTGCGAGAGCAGGCACAGGAACTCCTCGCCGCCGTAGCGGTAGAACTGGTCGGTCTGCCGGCCCTGGGTGATCAGCACCGCCGCCACCCGGCGCAGGGCGTCGTCGCCGGCCGGGTGGCCGAGCCGGTCGTTGTACGCCTTGAAGAAGTCGACGTCCAGCATCACCGCCGAGAGTTCGTGGCCGTAGCGCTCGCAGCGGGCGACCAGGGCGGGCAGGTCCTCGTCGAGGGCCCGGCGGTTGCGCAGGGCGGTGAGCGGGTCGATCCGGGCGGCGGCGGCCAGCCGGGTGTTGAGGCGCTCCAGTTCGGCCTGCTGCTCGGCCAGCCGGGCATGGACGGCGGTGACCCGCTCGGCGGCGATCAGGCGCAGCCGCAGGCCCCGGGTGTCGATCGGTTTGGTGAGGTAGTCGTCGGCCCCGGCCTGCATCCCGCGCATCACCTCGTCCGGGTCCGAGTGGCTGGTCACGATCACCACGTAGGTGTAGTGGGCCTGCTCCCGGATCCGCCGGCACAGCTCCAGCCCGTCCACCCCGGGCATCTGCCAGTCGCTGATCACCACGTCGATCTTCTCGGTGGACAGCAGCTGCCAGGCCGCGTCGCCGTCGGTGGCGCTCAGCGGGGTGTGCCCGGCGGCCTGCACCACCGTGGTCAGGATGCGCAGCGCGATCGGGTCGTCGTCGACCACCAGGATCTTCATACCGCCACTTCCGTAACGGCTCTCATGGCCTGGCGCAAGCTCTCGGCCTCGGTGTCGAGCGCGGGCAACAGCACGACCGCCTCCTCCGGCCGGCCGTTCTGGCCGGCCTCCTCGATCTGGGCGCAGACGTGCGCGAGCCGGGCTCCGCCCAGGTTGGCGGCGGCTCCTCTCAGGGCGTGGGCCGCGCGGGCCACCTCCTCGGCGTCCCCCTCCTCGGCGGTGGCCCGGATGCGGGCCACCCGGTCCGGCACCGCGGCCAGGAAGTCCTCGATCAGCGAGACGATGAACTCCGAACCGTACGAACTCAGTTCGGTGATGATCTCCTGGTCCAGCACCGGCGGGCCGTCCTCGGTCCGTGGGGCGGGTACCGCCGGAGCCTCGACCGCGGTGGGCCGTGCGAGCCAGTGATTCACCTTGTCCCGCAACTGGTTCAGCTGAACCGGCTTGCTCAGGAAGTCGTCCATCCCTGCCTCCAGGCACCTTTCCCGGTCGTCCACCATGGCCGATGCCGTCATTGCCACGATCGGGGTCCGTCGCCCGCTGCCCTCGGTGCCCCGGATCGTCCGGGTCGCCTCGTAACCGTCCATCACCGGCATCCGGCAGTCCATCAGGATCAGGTCGTAAGGCACTGCGGCCCAGGCGCTCACCGCTTCCGCGCCGTCAGCGGCCACGTCGGCCCGGTGTCCCAGCCGCTCCAGCATCCGTACCGCGATCTTCTGGTTGGTGGCGTTGTCGTCCACCACCAGCAGCAGGCCGGGGGAGGCCGCGGGGCCCGGTTCCGAGGAATCCAGGTCCTCGGCCGGCGGCTCGACCGGTTCACCGCGCTGGAAGCGGGCGGTGAACCAGAACGTCGACCCGGCACCGAGTTCGCTCTCCACCCCGATCTCACCCTCGAACAGCGCCACCAGCTTCTGGCTGATGGCCAGGCCCAGCCCGGTGCCGCCGTACTGCCGGGTGGTGGAGGCGTCGGCCTGGGAGAAGGACTCGAACACCCGGGCCCGGGCCTCGGGGGCGATCCCGATGCCGGTGTCGATGACCTCGAAGCGCAGGCAGACCGGCCCGTCGGCCGAGGCCGAAGCTGCGCGATCGGTGAGAACCCGCAGGGTGACGGAACCTTCGGCAGTGAACTTGATCGCGTTGCCGACCAGATTCACCAGCACCTGACGCAGCCGGCCCGGGTCGCCCCGCAGCGCCCGGTGCACGTCGTCGGCGATGGTGGCGGTGAGCGTGATGCCCTTCTGCTGCGCGGCGACCTGGAGCAGGTGCACGATGTCCCGCACCACCTGGTGCAGATCGAAGTCCAGGACCTCGAGTTCCAGCCGGTCGGCCTCCACCTTGGACAGGTCGAGGATGTCGTTCAGCAGTTCCAGCAGGCTGTCGGCGCTGCTGCGCACCGTCTCGGCGTACTCGCGCTGCTGCTGCGACAACTGGGTGCCGAGCAGCAGCGAGGTCATGCCCATGACGCCGTTCATCGGGGTGCGCAGTTCGTGGCTCATCACGGCCAGGAACTCGGTCTTCAGACGGGAGGTCTCCAGCGCCCGGTCGCGGGCCTCGGCCAGCGCCGCCTCGTGCTGCTTGCGGGTGGTGATGTCGTGGATGAAGGCGTTGAACGAGCGGTTCCCGTCGCTCTCGGACTGCCAGAGCGCGAGCTCGATCGGGAACTCGTGACCGTCGCGGTGCATGGCCGAGAGCTCGAGTCGCTGTCCCAGGATCCGGGGGACGCCGGTGTCCACGAGACGGCGTACGCCCTTGCTGTGCCGCTGTTTCAGCGACGGCGGCACGATCAGGTCGGTCAGCACCGCCCCCTGCGCCTCGGCCGAGCTCCAGCCGAAGAGGAGCTCGGCCTGGCGGCTCCAGGCGATGATGACGTCGTTCTCGTCGATCGACACGAAGGCGTCGCCGGCCGCCTCCAGGATGGCGCTGGTGCTGCGCTCCCGTTCCTGCAGGCTGCGTTCGGCCTCCTGGTGGCGCCGCTGCACCCGCACCATGATCAGCAGACCGCCCATCAGGACCTGACCGAGCAGGACGGCGACGGCCAGCACGGTGGACCGCAGCTCGGCGAGCGAGGCGTAGGCGGTGGCGGTGGGCACCTGAGCGGTCACGGTCCAGCCGAGCCCGGAGACCGGGGCGTAGGCGGACAGGATCTCCTCGCCGTCCGGGGCCCGGGTGGTGCCCAGGCCGGCCTGGCCCTGCAGCGCCTGCGCGACCCCGGTCTCCGGGGAGGCGTCCGTCATCGAGCTCACGTCGGTGCCGGGCGCCGCCACCACCATGCCCCGCTGGTCGGTGATCCGCAGACTGACGCCCTGGGCCTTGGCCAGGTCCACGGCGAACGCCTGGATGGCCCGCAGGTCGTACACGGCCCCCAGATAGCCCAGGATGCGATCGTCGGCCACCCGGTGCACAGGCGTGGCGGCGACCACGGCCCGGGTCTCGTCGCCGTCCGAGAACGTGGTGTAGGCCTGCGAGATGTACGACCGGCCGGTCGCCCGCACCCCGCTGTACCAGTTCTGTCCGCTGCGGTCGGCACCCGCCTCGAACGCCGCGGTCCGGGGGTTCACGTCGCCCAGCCGGCCGGCTGCGTCGGTGACGAAGACACTGACCAGACCGGAGTCGGCAGCCTGCAGTTGCCGCAGATGGCGTTCCACCGCAGTGGTGTCCATAGTGGCGTACGTGCCGTCGCCCAGGGCCGCGGCCAGCAGCCGGCGTTCGGCGTAGGAACCGACCAGCTTCCTCAGGCCGGCCATCTGCTGCTGCACCAGCTGCGCGGACACCACGCTGGTGGTGCTGACCCGGTCGCGGGCGTCCTTGGTGACCACCTTCTCGGCGAGCCGGATGCTGGACTCGGCCATCAGGCCCAGCGGCAACAGCGCGGCCACGACGAACACCGCCACCATCCGGAGCCCGGCGATCCGGTCCGAGCGGGTGGACCGGCGATCGCCGAAGGTGCCACCCCGCATCAGCACGAGCACGAAGATCAGGACGGTGGCGCCGGTGATCACGGCGAGGTCGTCGGAGTTGCGCTGGAACACGCGGACCAGCAGGACGGCCGGCAGCACCAGTTCGGCCGCGACCACCAGCGCCCGGATCGTCCGCCGGGCGACCGGCCCGCGGGTCGAGGGCGGGATGGTCAGACGGGACATCGCGGGATGCACCACGGCGGCGGCCAGGCATCCGGCGGCCGCGATCCAGAGCAGGAACACCGGGCTGTCCACCGTCCAGGTGCCCCGCAGCTCCTGGATCGTGTGGGTGATGCTGCCGGCCAGTTGCAGACCGGCCCAGGCGAGAAGGAACAGCTTGGCCGGGTTCCGGGCCCGCCCGGTGAACACCAGGCGCAGCACCAGCAGGACCAGGAACACGTCCAGCCCGGGGTGGGCGATCACGGCGAGCTGCCGGGGCAGGCTCAGGGCCGAGTCGTCGGAGAGCTCCTTGAACAGGAACAACCAGCCCAGGACGGCGGTGCCGGTGCCGATGATCAGGACGTCGGTGATCGGGGTGCGCTGGGCGCCCGGGGCGGCGGGAGTCCGGCTGAGCAGGACCACCGCTGTCGCGTTGCCGAGCGCGACGGCCAGGAACGGAAAATCCCCGTCGGGCAGTGCGTCGCCGGTCAGCCAGGGAACGATGAAGTCGTAGAGAATCGTGCCGCAGTAACAGAACTGGGCGCCGGCCAGGACGAGGGTGCCCCGCCAGGCCGTCAGAACCATGGCGCAGAGGGCGGACACCAGCAGCAGCACGGCGCCGGCGGAACCCGGCAGGGCCGCCCCGAGACCTATGGCCAGGGCGGTCCCGGCCAGCGCCAGGTACGAGGCCTGCCGCCAGACCGCCGGCGTCGGTGCTTCGTCCGCTGCCACACCAGCGAACATCGGCAGACGGCCACCGGCCCTGAACCGTGGCTCACTGCTCCAGATGCGTGCGGGGGGCCTCGGGCGCGGACAGGCCCGGCTCGGGCCGGGCGAAGAGGTAGCCCTGCACCGAGTCGCAGCCGGCCCGCTGCAGGAGGGGCACCTGGTCGTCCCGCTCGACACCCTCGGCGATCACGTTGAGCCCGAAGGCGTGGGCGGCCCGCACCACCAGTTCGACCAGTTCCCCCGAGCCCGGCCGGGTCGATCCGACCAGGCTCTTGTCGATCTTCAGGGTGTCGGCGTGCAGGTACTGCAGCTGCCCGATCGAGGTGTAGCCGGTGCCGAAGTCGTCGATGCTGATCTTCACCCCGAGCTCGCGCAGCACCCGCAGGTGGGGCGCCGCGGTGGCCTCGTCGAGCAGCACGGTCTCGGTGATCTCGAGGACCAGCAGTTCCGGGCGCAGCCGGGCGGCGTGCAGGGCGTTCTTCACGTCGGTGACGATGCTCGCGCTGGTCAGGTGCCGCCCGGAGATGTTCACCGCCACGGTGATGTGGTCCCGGTCGGGGTCCGGCCGGGTGCGCAACCACTGGGCGAACTCGCGGGTGGCCTCGCCGAGCACCCAGCGACCGAGATGGTTGATCAGGGTGGACTGCTCGGCGGTCGGGATGAAGGTCTCCGGCAGCAGCAGCCCGTGTCCGGGCCGGTCCCAGCGCAGCAGCGCCTCGTAGCCCTCCAGCGCGCCGGTGGCCATCTGCACCACCGGTTGGTAGTGCAGCAGGAACTCGCCCGCGGCCAGGCCGTTGCGGATCGCCGACTCCAGCTCGGTCCGGTCCTGCAGTTGCTGGCGCAGGGCGTCGTCGAACACCTCGACCCGGCCCCGGCCGCCCTGTTTGGCCCGGTAGGCGGCGGCGTCGGCCTCGTGCAGCAGCGCCGAGGCGTCGGTCCCGCCGTCCCGGTTGATCGCCGCCCCGATACTGGCGCCGATCACCACCCCGTGACCGTCGGCCTCCATCGGGGCCGAGATGCTGGCCACCAGCCGCTCGGCCAGCTCGATCAGGTCCCGCTCGGACTCCAGGGACTCGATCAGCACGACGAACTCGTCGCCGCCCAGCCGGCCCACGGTGTCGCCGGCCCGGACCAGGCGCCGCATCCGGGCCGCGGTCTCGCGCAGGACGTCGTCACCGGCCCGGTGCCCGTGCGTGTCGTTGACCGCCTTGAAGTGGTCGAGGTCGATGAACAGCAGCCCGACCAGGCTGCCGGAGCGCTGGCCGCGGTGCAGGCCGGCCTCGATCAGTTCCAGCACCCGGGCCCGGTTGGCCAGCTCGGTGAGCGAGTCGTGGGCGGCCTGGTGGGCCAGGTCGTCCTGCAGCTGGCGGCGCTGCTCGGTGGACACCACGACCTGCTGGACGGCCGCGTTCATCCGGATCACGACCAGGCTGAACAGGACGATCGAGGCCAGGGCGACCGCCCAGACGCTGGGTTCGACGCCGGCCACGAGCTGGACCACGAGGGTGCCCGGGGCCAGCAGCACGGCCAGGGTGAGGGCGGCCAGGCGCAGCCGGGTGTAGGGCACGGTGTGCTCGCCCGGCTCGGACAGCTGCGGCATCGAGGGATGCAGCGCCGAGGCCCCCCACAGCAGGTACGAGGCCAGCCACAGCAGATCCACCCAGCCGGTCTGGTAACCGGACTTGGCGATCAGGACCGCGAACACCGCGTCGGCGGCCAGCAGCATCAGCGCGGCGCCGGTGAGCATCCGGAACGCGGGCGAGCGGGCCCCCGGCACGATGACCAGGCGCACCAGCACCGCCAGGAGCAGGATGTCGGCCGCCGGATAGGCCACACCCACCGCCCGCTCGAACAGCGGGGTGTCGTCGGCGTTGGCGATCGGCGCGCCCAGCACCACCCACGACAGCAGGGCCAGGCTGGCGGTGAGGACGCTGCTGTCGACCAGACCGGCCAGGTCACCGCTGCGCTGGCGAACCCGTACCAGGATCACGAAACCGCCGGCCAGCAACGGGTAGGCCATCAGGTAGAGCGCATCGGCGGGGGACGGGAACGGCTCGATCTGGGCCACGTCCTCGTACCAGCTGAACACCGCGTCGGCGCTCACCCAGAGGAACTGCCCGGCCGCCATCGCCCACCAGGCCGAGGCCTTCGGGGGCCGGTGGGCGCGGATGCCCACGGTGATGGCGGCCACGCCGGACAGGCCCACCGCGCTGTACACCAGGTCTCGGGGAATGCCCGCCGGCACCAGCAGGTAGCCGGCGATCACGGCCGCCCCGCAGGCCAGGTAGGCCTTCCACCACCAGTTCATCTCTCACAGCATCGGCGGCGCCGTCCCCGCCTTGACTCAGGTGCGTAACCCGCGGAAGAACGAGCGTACGTCCTGGACCAGCTCGTCCGGTGCCTCCATCGCCAGAAAGTGCCCGCCGGAGTTCAATTCGGTCCAACTGAGGACGTTGTGGTCGCGTTCCGCCCAGGGGCGGACAGTTACGTCGTGGGCGGAGACCAGGACGCCGGTCGGCACCGTACCGCGAGCCGGGGTCTCCCAGCCGTCCTCGCCGGAGGCGGCACTGATCTCCTCGTAGTAGATCTGCGCGGCCGAGGTGGCGGTGCCGGTGAACCAGTACAGCGAGACGTTGGTCAGCATCCGGTCGCGGTCGACGCTGTCCTCCGGCAGGCCCGAGGGCGGCCAGGTGAGCTCCTTGAACTTCTCCACGATCCAGGCCAGCTGCCCCACCGGCGAGTCGTGCAGACCGAAACCGACCGTGGCCGGGCGCTTGGAATTGCACTGCAGATAGGCGTCGTTGAAGGTCTGCATCCGGCCCCAGCGGGCCTGATCGGCCGCCGAGAGGCCGTCCATCTCGCCCTCGGCCCCGATCGGGAAGGCGAGAAGGGCGTTCAGATGCAGTCCGATGACGGCATCGGGGGCCTGGGTGGCCAGGGCCGGGCCCACCCATCCGCCGGTGTCGTAACCCTGTATGCCGTAACGGTCATATCCCATCAAAGACATCAGATCGGCCATTAGGTGCGCCATTCGGGCCGCATTCATTCCGGGCCCGTTCAGGGGCGTGGAGAATCCGAAGCCGGGCAGGGAAGGGACGATCAGGTGGAAGGCGTCGGCAGTGTCGCCTCCGTGGCTGCGCGGGTCGGAAAGCGGTCCGAGCACATCGAGGAAGTCGGTGAAGGTGCCGGGCCAGCCGTGCAGCAGGAGCAGCGGGGTGGCGTCGGGTTCGGGGGAGCGCACGTGCAGGAAGTGCAGGCGCTGGCCGTCGATCGTGGTGACGAAGTGCGGAAGCCGGTTCAGCGCGGCCTCTTCGGCGCGCCAGTCGAAGTCGTTGCGCCAGTAAGCGGCGAGCTCGCGCAGATAGCTCACCGGAACACCCCGGTCCCAGCTCACGCCGGGCAGTTCGGCCGGCCAGCGGGTGCGGTCCAGCCGGTCGTGCAGGTCGTCGAGGTCGGCCTGCGGGACGTGGACGGTGAACGGCTCGATGGTCATGACCGGCAAGCTAGACCGGCATCAGGACGGGTTCGTTCCTGTTCGTGCGCGGTCGGTGGATGACCCAGGATGGGCCTGTGACCCAGAGCCTCGAACTGCTGCTCGACCCGGAACTGGACGCCCTGGTGCGGGCCCAGTGGCACGCGCTCGAAGCGGCCGGTCTGCCCAGCCAGGGCCGGCACCCGGGATCGAGCAACGCCCCGCACGTCACTCTGGCGGTGGCCCACGAGGTACCACCCGAAATTGAGGACGGGTTGCGCGCCTTGGCCGCGCAGGTGCCGGTGAGTGTGCGGCTGGGTGGGTTGTTGTGTTTCGGGCGCCGCGACGGCCGGCAGATCCTGGTGCGCCCGGTGGTGGCGAACGCGGAACTGCTGCACCTGCAGGCCGCGGCAGCCCGGCTCTACGCCGGGCTGCCGGGCACGGACGAACTGCTCACCCCGGGACGCTGGTCGCCACATGTCACCCTGGGCCGAGGTTTTCGGCCGGAGCAGGTCGGTGCGGCGATCGAGGCCCTGGGGTACTTCCGCGAACAGTCCGGGCAGGCGGTCGCGGTGCGGCGCTGGGACTCGGTGGCCAAGCGGACCTGGCTGCTGTCAGCGCCGGGCGATCTGACGTAGCGCCTTGATCCCCGGCAGCAGGAAGTACTCCCCGCCGCGGCAGGTGACCACCTGCTTGCGCTGCTCGACGAAGGCCGGGCAGCGGCCCTGGGCCACGAACTTCGAGCCGGCCGGGGCAGCCCCGGAGATCACGTCCCGGTCGGCGCCGAGCCGGAACGCGTTGCCGTCGCTCATCCAGTGCGCCTGCACGAACTCGAACTGCCGGTGGATGTCGCCGACCAGGGCCACGAACAGCAGGCCGCGCTCGGTGTCGGGCAGTTCGTCGCTCGGGTCCGGAGCGGGGGCCCCGGCCCAAGTGCCGGCCGCGACCGGCAGACCGTAGGGGATCCCGCGGCGCAGCATCCGGTGCCGCAGCGCCAGCCTGCTCTCCAGGTCGGCGTCCTTGCCCGCGTTGACGTCCTGGTCGTGGTCCTTGGGGCGGGAGTCGCGCGGGTTGGCCCGGCGGATGTGGGCCCCGACCGGGCAGCCGTGCCCCTCGGCGTCGCTCTCCTGGAACAGGAACTCCTGCTTGGCCAGGGACGGGCGGGGGCCCTCGGTGGACAGGGTGACCGGCGTACCGTCACGCCAGCGGCCCATCAGCTTGGCCGCCGCCAGCTCGTTCAGCTCGCTGCTGTCGGTGCTGCGTCCGGTCACCGTCCCGGCCAGCTTCCCGGCCAGCTCGCGGGTGAGTTCGTCGAAGCCGTCCACGTCCTGCTCGAGCTTGCGCCAGACCAGGTAGCTGCCGTTACGCCCGATCGAGGCGGGCAGCCCGGCCCCGGCGGTGTCGCCGTCGATGTCCCGGTAGCCCAGAAGGGTTTCTCCGGGCGGTAGTTCGGCGGTGTGACGGCCGGTGGTGACCCCGTGCACACGAGGCTGCGAGATGCCGTCCACGAAGCCGAAGTGCTCGCGAAAACCGGCGGCCCGTGCGCCGTCCGGGCTCGGGGCGTCCGAGATCCGGCCCGCCTCGACCGAGTCCAGCACGATCAGGCCGGCGCCGTCGCCCGGCACCACGTGCGGGCGGGTGGCCAGCTCGGCGTCCAGGGTGGCGTGGTCGGGGGCGGAGAGCATGAGCAGCAGGTGCGGTGAGCCGGCCTCGCTGAACGGGGCCTGCCAGGTGCTGGTGCCGGTGCCCGGGATGAGTCCGGCCTCACGGGCGGCCATGCCCTCGGTGAACTCGGCGGGGAATCCGGTGAGCTCGGCCGGCGGCAGCCCGAGCTCGGCCAGCCCGGTGTAGCTGATCGCCACGTGCGCGGCGAAGGTGGGCGAGCTGGGCCGGTTCTTCGTGGGGGTGCCGGAGTCGGCGCCCTCCACGTCGCGGCCCAGCCGGTCGACCAGGTTCTCGGCCCAGCCGGCGGTCGGGATGTCGTCGATCAGGCGGGCCAGCCAGTCCCGGGCGGCCGCCGCGTCGGTGACCTCCAGCAGCAGGTGCCGGGCCGCGTGGTGGCGCGGGTAGCCGGAGCTGACCAGGTTCTGCACGTCGGTCAGGTCCGGGTCGACCGGAGGGGTGCCGCCCCCGAGGCGAGGCACCCGGGCCGGCTGGGCCGAGGTGACCTCGGGGGCGACCGGGGGCGGTGCGTACTGCACCGGCAGTGCACTCGGTCGGGTCAGGACCCGGTCGGGCGCCCGGGTCGGGGAGACCGGCAGGGTGGGCCAGCTGAGGTCGTTCGGGGTGAGGTCGGCCAGGTCGCCGAGGTCGCTCTCCATCCGGCTGAGGATCTTCTCGTCCCACTCGGCCCGCAGCCGGGCGGCCAGTTCCGTGTCGTCCAGGCCCTCGGTGTCCAGGGCCAGGTCGGCGACCCGGCGGCGCAGCTCTAGGGCCGCGTGCACGTCGTCGACGGAGGGCTCGGTGTCGCTCGCCGAGAAGACGTAGCCGGAGCGCAGGGCGTGCTCGGTCAGGAAGGCGGCGAAGGCCGGCCCGTCGTGGCGCCCCGGGTAGCCCTCGCACCGGCCCCAGATCCGGTCGGCCTGCTCGCCCAGGCCCCGGCGCAGACGCTCGGCGTAGTCGGCCTGGTCGGCCTCGGCGCTGCGCCCCGGGCCGTCGTAGCTGGCGCTGAACAGGAGGTAGGAGGTCTCCGGCCGGTCCGGCTCCTGCTCGCGGCCGCCGTGCATGAGCAGGTGCAGCAGCTTGGCGCTGAGGGCCATCCGCGAGCGGTCGGGGCGCGACTGCGGGGTGAAGTCGGAACTCGCCATCACGGCCAGCCGGGCGAAGTGGGTGCCCGGCACCCGGCGGAACGGGCTCGCTCCGGCCCGGATCCGGGCCAGGTCGGCGCGCAGGTCCTCGACGGCCTCGTCGGGAACCCGGGTCATCACGGTCAGCACGCGCTGGCGGCCGCCGGTGGGCGGGTCGATGTATTCGTGCACCAGCCCGGCGGGCAGGCGGCGGGCCAGGGCGCTGGGCAGGACGCGGCGCAGCAGGGCCGGTTTCTTGGTGGTGGGCATGGCGGACTGCTCCAAGCTCGGCGGGGGTGTACGAGCGCGCGGCGGCGCTGAGACGAGGGAGGGGGGAAGAACTCAGAGATCGCGCTGGGTGTCGGCGAGCAGGGCGCGCCAGACCCGCACCAGCTGCACGTCGTCGAGTTCCTGCGGGCGGGCCAGGCCTGACTCGAACTTGTCCCGCACCCTCAGGGCCGAGGCGATCTCGGTGGCGGTGGCGCCGGGATAGGCGGAGAAGTAGTGCGCCAGCTGCCAGTCGTTGCCGCGGATGTAGTCGGTGAACGGCCGGGGCGGCATGGCGCCGGGGAAACCGAACGACGAACCCCACAACAACGCCATCTTCTGCGGGACGGTGCGGGAGAAGACGTCGATGTAGTCGAGCCACGAACCATTGAAATTGCTGACGAACAAGAGATAGCTGTAGCGGCGCCGCTGGGTCTCGCCCGGGAAACGGTCGACCATCACCCAGTGGGCGACGTGGATGAACGAGAGCCGGCGCAGCGTCTTGTCCGGCCCGGACCAGGTCTTCAGCCGGAGCACCGCGCGCACCAGCGGCGACCAGCGCCGGGGCAGCGGGGTGAAGGTGGTCAGGCCGGTGGCCTTACCGGCCCGGTTGGCCGCGATGATGTCCAGCTGCGCTTCCTGCACCTCGTGGACGCCCTGGGTGCCCGGCCCGGCCGGCGCAGGCGCCCCGCTGTCCTGTCGAGACCGCATGCTGCCCCTCCTTGGGAAGAACGAATTCCGGAATGCTGTCGTCCTGCACGGCCAGTTCACCGTAGAGTGCTCAGGTCATTACCGAACGCAATAATGATGGTGTGGTCCGAAAGGACCCACCCCGACGTTAGGCGGCGGAACACCCTCTCGCTTCAGGGTCGGACCCTGGGGTATTCACATCGGCCCGATGGAGCAGGTCAGGCGTTCAGATCGTGCTAAACCATCGTGAACCCTCACATAGACTCGACGAATGGTATTCGGACGGATCGCCGAACGAGTGGTGATCGACGAACTGCTCAGTGGCGTGCGCGCGGGCCGCGGGGGCAGCCTCGTGATCCACGGGGAAGCCGGCATCGGCAAGAGCACCCTGCTGGCCTACGCCACCGACCAGGCCGCCGACCCGGCTGTCGACCCGGCTGTCGCGGGCCCCACCGGTGACCCCGGGGGCATGACCGTGCTGTCGGTGCGTGGGTACGAGTCCGAGTCCGAGATCCCCTTCGCCGGGCTGGCCGATCTGATCCGTCCGGTGCTGCCCCTGCTCTCCGAACTGCCCCCGCCGCAGGCCGCCGCTCTGCAGAGCGCCCTGTCGCTGGGCCCGCCGGTCGCCGGTGACCGGTTCTCGGTCTGCGCCGCCACGGTGGGGGTGCTGGCCGCCGCGGCCGCCGAGCGCCCCCTGCTGGTGGTGATCGACGACCTGCAGTGGCTCGACGTCTCCTCCCGGGAGGCCGTGCTGTTCGCCGCCCGCCGGCTGGCCAACGACGGCATCGGTCTGCTCATCGCGATCCGCACCGAGCCGGACCGGGCGCCCCACGGGCCCGCGCTCGACCGGCAGTACGCCGGGCTGCAGCAGCTCGAACTGCGGGGGCTGGGGCAGGACGACTCGCGTGAGCTGTGCCGCTCACTCACCCCCGCGGTCTCGCCCGAGCAGTTCGAGCAGATCTACTCGGACACGGCCGGCAACCCGCTGGGCATCCAGGAACTGTGCAGCGCCCTGGGCCGGGGCGCCTCCGGCGCGGCCCTGCTGCCCAGCCAGTCGTCCCGGCTCACCCAGGCCCTGGCCGGCCGCCTGGTGGAGATGCCCGAGCGCACCCGCCGGGCGATGCTCCTGGTGGCCGCGGCCGGTGGCGGGCAGACCGACGTGGTGCGCCGCGCGGCCGCGGTGATCGGCCTGGGCCTGGCCGACTTCGCCCCGGCCGAGGACGCGGGGCTGCTGGTGGCCGGCGACGAGCAGGTCGACTTCCGGCACCCGCTGATGCGCTCGGTGCTGAACTCGGCCTCCACCCTGCACGAGCGCACCGCCGCGCACTCCGCCCTGGCCGACGCGCTGGCCCAGGTGCCGGGCGAGGCGGCGGCCGACGCCCGGGCCTGGCACCTGGCCCAGGCCGTGCTGCCGCCGGACGACCGGGTGAGCGAACTGCTGGCCGAGGCCGGCACCCGGGCCCGGTTCCGCGGCGGCAACCTGGAGGCGGCCCGGGCGTTCGAGCAGGCCGCCCGGTTCGGCTCGGCCTCGGCCCGGCCCGCCCTGCTGCTGCGCGCGGCCCGCTGCTGGCAGCTGGCCGGGCGCACCGGGAAGATGATCCCGCTGCTGGACGAGGCGCTGGAACTGTCCAGTGACCCGAAGCTGCGCGGCCTGATCCGGCACATGCGCGGTTACGTGCGGATGTGGCGGGAGCTTCCGCGCGATGCGCTGGCCGAGATGATCGACGGGGCCGACGAGGTCGAGCGGGTGGACGCGGCCCGCGCCTCGCTGATGTACGCCGACGCCGCGATCGCGCACTTCATGCTCGGCGAGCCGGTCGAGCTGCTGGCCGCCACCCGGCGGGCGTTCGAGCTCAGCGAGGGCACCGAGGGGGTGGCCCGGCCGGTGGCCACGGTGGCCTACAGCGGCGCCCTGGTGATCAACGGGTACCGGGCCGAGGGGCAGCAGCTGCTCACCGAGGTGGTGCCGCAGCTGCTGCAGTTCCCGCCGATGCCCCGGGCCCAGGAGTTCGCGCACGCAGCCTTCATCGCGATGTGGCTGGAGGACTACCCGGTCGCCGAGCGGCTGCTCGACGCGATCATCAGCGAGGCCCGGGCCAACGGGGCGCTCGGGGTGCTGCCGCAGTGCCTGACCGTCGGCGCCGAGCTGGCCTTCCGCACCGGCCGCTGGCGGCAGGCCCAGGCCTACGCCGACGAGAGCGTGGAGCTGGCCAAGGAGACCCGCCAGGCCAACGTGTACGGGCTCTACTTCGTGGCCCGCAACCATGCCGTGCACGGCCGGGCCCGGGAGGCGCTGCGGCTGATCAACGTGATCGACGAGATCACCACCCGGTTCCAGGCCCCCGGGCTGCACCTGCAGACCACCCACACCCAGGGCCTGCTGGCGTTGGGCGAGGGCGACCTGGACGAGGCGATCGCCCGGCTGGAGGCCACCGGCCGGCTGCCGGTGGCGATCCACACGAAAGACCAGAGCATCGTGCCCTGGGCCTTCGACCTGGTCGAGGCCTACGCCCGGGCCGGGCGCACCGAAGACGCGCAGCGCCTGCTCGAGCAGATCGCGGTGGACGAGGCGCCCGACGGGGTGCGCTCGGACCTGCTGATCGCCCGCACCTGGCGCTGCCGGGGCCTGCTGGCCACCGGGAAGACCGCGATCGCGGCCGCCTTCGGTCAGGCCCTGGCCGCGCACGACGCACTGCCGATGCCGTTCGAGCGGGCCCGCACCCTGCTGTACTTCGGTGAGCGGCTACGGCGCGGACGTCAGCGCGCCGAGGCCCGCACCCACCTGCGGCGGGCGCTGGAGATCTTCGAGCAGCTGGACGCGCCGAGCTGGGCCACCCGGGCCCGCAACGAGCTCAAGGCCACCGGCGAGACGCTGGCCCGGGGCACCGGCCCGGCGGCCGACCTGACTCCGCAGGAGCTGCAGGTGGCGCTGGTGGTGGCGCGCGGGGCGAGCAACTCCGAGGCCGCCGCGGCGCTGTTCCTGAGCCAGAAGACGATCGAGTACCACCTGAGCAACGTGTACCGGAAGACCGGGCTGCGCTCACGCAACGATCTGTCGGTACTGGCCCAGGCACCCAGCTGAAGCGGCTCCGCGAAGAGGCCCACGAGCGTCCTCAAACACATCGGGGCAAACCCGAGGGGCGGCGCCGAGGCCCCTGATCCTCGTCGCCGCCCCTCTTCCCCCAGCTGGTGCGCCCGGACCCTCCAGACCGGTCGCACCCGGGTGCTGCCCGCCCCAGCAGTCCTGATTCAGCGCCGTTCAGCGCCAGGCCTGGGCGTCCAGGCCGGACTCCTCGATCCGCTTGCGCAGCCGGGTCAGGTACCGGCCGCGGGTCGGTCCGATGCTGCCCACCGCCATCCCCGTCTGCTTCGAGATCTCCGCGTAGGCCGGGCGGTCCGAGCCGGTCACCGCACGCAGCAGGTGCGCGCCCCGGCTCGGCAGCTCGTCGACGAAGCCCCACAGCAGCTGGTCCATCGCGTCGTCGGTGACCTGCTTCTCCGGGGTCGGGTTGTGCTCGTCGGGCACCGCCGCGAAGAACTCGTCCGAGGTGCCGACCTCACGGCCCCGGCGGCGGATCAGGCGCAGGCACTCGCGCTTGGCGGTGGTGCTCAGCCAGGCGCCGACCCGCTCCGGGTCGTTCAGCCGGTGCAGGTTCTCGACCAGCCGCAGCCAGGTCATCTGCACCGCGTCGCCGGCGTCGGCCTCACTCAGCCGGAACCCGCGCACCGCCGCCCAGACCTGGCGCTGGTGGCGCTCCACCAGCAGCTCGTAGGCCCTGCGGTCGCCGCGCCGGGCAGCCAGAACCAGCTCGGCGACGCTGATGTCCGCGTCGGCGTGCCGGTAGCGCGGCGTCCGGTCGGTCTCTTCGATCACGTCGAGAACGGTCATGGCTTCTTGCCTCCGGGAGTTCGTGGAAGAACACCAGAAACGCTATGGACCGGCGGACGGGAGCGGATCAGGGTCGGACCCCAGGGTTGTCGCCCCGACCCCGGGGGCCCACCCCAGGGTCAAGATCGGCGAACTCGGGGTACCCCCTGGGGAGGTACTTCCGTGAATGCTCTGCGTGACGCAATGGCCACGGCCCAGACCGATACGCCAGAATCGTGCCTCCACCGGGTGATGCCGGTGGGGAAACGGTGGGCCGTTCGGAAGAGGAGCGTTATCGCGCCATGGGCACCATGCGTCGTCCACCCGGGGTTCTGGCGGGGTCTCCCGCCGGTCCGGTCACTCCTGACGCGCGCCCCTCCAGCCCCTCCAGATCCCGGGCCGCCGGTCTCGAACGGCGCCGGGCCGACACGGTGCGGGCAGTGGCCGGCTGGGTCGCCCTGCCGCTCCTGCTGATCACCGGTGGCCTGGTGTTCCTCGACCTGGGGCAGAGTTCGGCGGCGGTGCTGGGCACGGCCGGTCTGGTGCTGTTCTGGTTCGTCGCGGCCCGGACGAAGACGCTGTCGTGGTCGTCGGTCGCCGGTCTGCTGATGCTCTCGGTGCCCTGGGGGGTGCTGGTCGCGGTGGCGGCCTGGGGGACGGCGCTCGTGCTCGACCCCGAGCGGGTCACCGGGGCGGTCGTGCTGCCCGAGGCCACCGTGCTGTCCGCCCTGCTGCAGCAGTCACTCCTGGTGGTGCCGCTGCTGCTGATCCCGTTGCTGCTGCCCTCCCGGGCCCGGCGGTTGTCGTTCACCGACTGGTTGCTGGCCGGGGTGGTGGTGGGCGCCGGGTTCCAGCTGGCTGCCGCGCTGATCCAGCCCGACGGGACGGGTGGCCTTTCGCCGAGCCCGTTCGCCGGCCCCCAGCCCGGCCTGGTGGGCCAGCACGTGCTCACCGGGCTGGCCGCGGCCGGGGTGGGCTTCGCGGTGGCGGCCCGCCGGCACGCCGACAAGGCCTCGCTCTCGGTGCCTGGCCGCCTGCTCTGGCTGGCCCTGGCCGGGGGCTGGCCGCTGCTGATGTGGTGGCTGGCGGTCAGCGCCCACGCCCAGGCCAATCTGGAGCGGGTGCTCGGTGAGACCAGCTACCCCTCGCCGGATGTGCTGGAGCTGGGCTGGTGGCTCTCGGCCCAGGGGCGGGCGCTCGGCTGGCTGCTGGTGGCCCTGCTGGTGCTCGGTCTGATGGTCGACGCGGGCCGGCTGCGCAACGCCGCCGAACTGGAGCCCGACCCGGTGCCGCACCCGTTCCACCCGGTGAACGCGGCCGACGCCTGGGCCGGGCGGGCCACCCGCTGGGCCGGGACCAGCCAGTCCCGGCCGGTCTCGGCCCTGGTCTGGCTGGTGGCCACCACCTGCTCGGTGTTCGCCTTCGCGGGCCGGGACCTCGGGGTCGTCCTGGCCGCGGTGCGTCGCAGCGGGCGCGGTTCCGGGGCGGTGCGCTGGACGGCGATCACCCGGGCCCGGGCGGCCGGGGTGATGGTGCGGTGGGTCCGGGCCGAGGCGATCGGGCTGGCCGCCGACCCGGACCGGAGGGGTTCGCTGTGGCGCAACCGGCTGGGCGCTGCCCTGGGCATCGTGCTGCTGGCCGCGGCGGCCTTCGGGCTGGGGCCGTGGTGGGTGGACCAATTACCCCGGGTCTCGGTCTCGTCCGAACTGGCCGCTGCCACCTGGCCGGGCGAGGCGGTGGCCCAGTTCCCCTCCTGGTGGGAGAACTCGGGGGTCTCCGGCGGCGTGTGGGTGGTGCAGGTGGTGGCCGTGCTGCTGATGCTGGCCGGGGTGGCCGACTGGTCGGCGTTCGGCGGGCGGGACACCTTCCTGACCCGTCGACCGGTGCCGCTGGAGCGCGCCTCGGTCGCCGAATATCTTCGCGGCACCAGTGTTTCGGCGGCCCTGGTGGACCTCTTCTGTCTGCTCGCCGGAACCCTGCCGAGCCGGGCCGACACTCATCCCTCCGGCACTGCGATCCGGGCTGCAGTGGGCGACTTCCGCGCGGATCCGCCCACTTTCGTGGAACGCCGACGCCGGCAGATCCGCTCCGGCGCGGCCGCGGTGACCGCGGTGGAGGAGGAGGAACCTCTGCCGGTGGTGCCGCGGCGCCGATCTCCGGAAGATCTGCCCGCGCTGAAACTGGCCGACGGGCGGTTGCTCTCGCCGCTGAGCGCCGACGCCGAGCGTGAGTTCGCCGGTCATCTGAACGGTCTGGAGAGGTTCGAGCCCGAGGTCGCGGGCCGGGGCGAGGAGTGGCGGGCCCGGCTCTTCGGCCGCTACCAGCTGATGGTGGCGAACCGGCCGGAGATCTGGTCGTCGGGCACCACCGAGCGCTCGCTCGACTACGGCATGTGCGTTCTCGGGCTCTGGTACTCCGGCGGCGCCTCCTGGCAGGTGGCCGCCAGCCTGCCGGACACGCTGCCCGACGCCGTGCGGCACCGGGCCGACCTGGAACTCGACCGCCGGCTGATCGAGTTCACCACGGTGGTGAACTATCCGGGCAACCCGTTCCGTGCGGTCGAGGTCGTGGTCAGCGACCCCCGGGTGGCGGAGTCGGTGCAGGCCCGGATGGACCGGCTGGCCATCCCGGGAGTCGTGGTGGTGGCGTCATGATCGAGGCGATGCTGGCGGTCAACGGGGGCCGCTTCCGGTTCGACGCCGACCTGCTGGCCGACCTGGCGCCCCCGGTCTGGCCGGAGGCGCTGCTGGTGCGGGCCCAGGGGCAGGTCGCCGACGTGATCGGTTCCTATCTGCACCTGCCCGGCCCGCACCGGCCGCAGGGGGCGCGGGGCTGCGTGCTCGGGCTGCACCGCAGCGGTGAGGCGATCGGGATCAGCGCGGGCACCGACCGGGCCGCGGCCGACGTGATCGCCTGGATCTGCGCGGTCAGCAAGGTGCCGCAGCCGCACGAGCCGGGGCACGTGCTGCTGCTCGACTGGATGCCCGACCCGCTGCCGATGTCGGCCTCGATGCCCGCCGAGGAGCTGCTGCGGCTGCGCCGGATGCTGCGCAGCTCCTTCTTCACCGGTGACCACCCTGAGTGACGAACGGCCCGCCGTTCGGGGTGCCGGGTCCGGCCCCGCTTCACCGCCGTCCTCCCCGGCCCGAGAAACCCTGCATGGCCGAGGGGGTGAGGACTGCTGTCATCGTCGACGACGACCCGGAGATCCGGATGATCCTGCGCGCTGCGCTGGAGTCGACCGGGTTCACCGTGTTCGAGGCGGTGACCGGGCACGACGCGGTGGGTCTGGTCCGGGCCCACAATCCCGACCTGGTCACCCTCGACCTGGTCCTGCCCGGGTTCGACGGGGTGGAGGTCTGCCGCCGGATCCGGGAGATGACCGACGCCTACATCATCATGATCACCGCCAGCTCGGACGAGGCGGACCGTCTGGTCGGCCTGGCCACCGGCGCCGACGACTACGTGACCAAGCCGTTCAGCCCGCGTGAGGTGCAGGCCCGGGTCGCCGCGATGTTCCGCCGCCCGCGCCGGGTCACCCAGCCGGCCCCGGCCGCGACCTTCGGTACCGCAGTGCCTTCCGGGCCGGTCCAGCCGGACCTCGGGGCACGTAGCTATCTCAACCCGGGCCGGCACGTCGCTCCCCGGCCGGCGACCGCGGGCCCCGAGGGCCGGCACGCCTACGCCACCCCCGGGGGCCTCACCGTGCCGGACGCCCCGCCCTGGGTCGCTTCTGCGGAGCCGGAGGTCGAGCCGGGGATGCTCCGGCACGGGCAGCTGACCATCGACGTCGAGGGCCGGATCGCCACCCTGGCCGGTACCGAGCTCCCGCTCACCAAGATCGAGTTCGACCTGCTCGCCACCATGACCGGCAACCCGCGCCGGGTCTGGCGCCGGGAGACGCTGCTGAACATCGTCTGGGGCGGGCAGTGGTCGGACCATCACGTGGTCGAGGTGCACATCGGCAATCTGCGCCGCAAGCTCGCGGACGTGGCCGGGGCCGGGGTGCCGATCATCAAGACGGTGCGGGGGATCGGCTACCGGATGGCGCCGGTGGACCCGGCCCAGTCGGCCGGGCACCACGCCGGGCTTCCCACCACCTACTGATCTTCCCGGCGGGCCCTTCGGCATCGAAGAGCCCGCCGTCACCCGGCGTCAGGCCGGGCCGAAGCGCTCGATCCGGACGTTCCCGGCCGGGAGGCCGAGCGAGACCAGCAGCTGCGAGGCGTGTTCGGTGAAACCGGCCGAACCGCAGACGTAGGCCACCGGACCGGGCAGGGCGGCCAGCAGAGGTTCCAGATCGGCCGCGGCCAGGCGTCCGGCCGGCCGGCCGTCCGGCGGGGCCTGCCGGGTGTGCACCACCGTGGTCTCGGAACCCCACTCGCCCTTGTAGTACAGGTCTTCCGGACGGCGGACCGAGACCACCGCCCGCAGCGGAACCGGTTCGCCGACCGAGTGCCAGTAACGCCGCATGGCCATCAGCGGCACCACCCCCGAGCCGCCGCCCAGCAGCAGGGCCGGGGTGTCGCCGCGCCAGATGAACCATCCGCCGAAAGGCCCGCGCAGTTCCACCTCGTCGCCCACCGAGATCTCGTCGTGCAGGTACGGCGAGACCTCCCCGTCGGCGATCCGCTCGACCGTGAGCTCCACCTCACGCCCGTCGAGCGGGCTCGAGGCGATGCTGTACGAGCGCTGGGCCGTGGAACCGTCGGGGGCGGTGAGCCGGACGTCGTAGTGCTGGCCGGGCACGTGCCGGTCGACCACCTCGCCCGCTCCGGCGGTGATCTGCAGCCGGAACGTGCGGGCGGTGGCCGTCTCGTCGCGAACGGCCGTCACCGTGGCCGGGCGCCAGACCCGGCGGGCCCCGGAGGCCGGCACCCTCCGGGTCACCGCGCCGAGCGTGGGCAGCGGTGGCAGGGCCGGCAGGTTCTCAGTCACCCGAGTACCGCTGTTCCAGCCAGGGGTCGCCGAGCTCGTGGTAGCCGCGCTGCTCCCAGAAACCGGGCTCGTCGTGGTCGAGCAGCCGCAGGCCGCCGATCCACTTCGCGCTCTTCCAGAAGTACAGGTGGGGCACCAGCATCCGGACCGGGCCGCCGTGCTCGGGCGGCAGCGGCTTGCCCTCGTGGTCCCAGACCAGCCAGGCCCGGCCCCCGGTGACCTCGGCCAGCGGCAGGTTGGTGGTGTACCCGGTGTGACTCCAGGCCACCACGTGGGTGGCCTCCGGCAGGACCCCGGCCGACTCCAGGAACGTGTCCAGGCTCACCCCGGAGAACGAGGTGCCGAGCTTGGACCAGCTGGTGACGCAGTGGATGTCGCCCTCGTAGGAGGAGGGTTCCAGCTTGTGCGCGGCCTGCCAGTCCCAGGTCTTCGCCTCCTGCACCAGGCCGTCCACCCGGAAGCTCCAGTTCTGCGCCGTGAGCTTCGGGCTGACCTCGGCGGTCAGCACCGGGAAGCTGCTGCCGGTGTCGTACTGCCCCGGGGGGAGCCGGGGGTCCGGCAGCTGCCCGCGGCCGAAGCCGAGTCGTGCCATGGCTTGTCCTCTCCAACGCTTAAGCGGTTCAACGCCCTTCGGGCCCATTCTCCTGCAGAGAGCATCGTCGCAGGTAGCGGTGGCCGGGTGCGGATCAGGGGGAAATTCGTCCAACACTTCGGGTAGCGCGATCCGGGCAGGGATGCGCACTATGGTCGGCGTGTCGGTCGAAGATCTCGCCCCTGAGGCGGGTCCAGCGGACGGGCCGGTGAAGCACCCACACCCGGGACAGCCCCTCACCGAGTCCGATGCCGAAGGCTGGATCCCCCGAACCTGTTTCAAACACGGTCCGCCCCGCCGGGTCGGCATCGAACTGGAGTTCCAGGTCCATCGTGACGTCGATCCGCCGGAGCACCTGGCTCCGGACAAACTGCGGCGGCTCCACGAAGACCTGAGAGTCCAGCCCCTCCGCTCCAGCTTCACGGTCGAGCCCGGCGGGCAGGTCGAGCTCAGCTCCCTGCCGGCCGATCATCTGCCCGCGGCGATCGCCGACGTGGAAACAGATCTCGCCCTGATCACCGAGGCCGCCCGCCGTCACGGCGCCCGGCTGGTCGGCACCGGTATCGACGATCTCCCCCGGCCAAGGCGCTTCCTGGCCGAACCGCGCTACGCGGCGATGGAGGAGTACTTCGACCGCACCGGTACCGCCGGCCGGATGATGATGCGTTCCAGTGCCTCCGTGCAGGTCAACGTCGAAGCGGCGCGGACCGGGGCCGCTCCCGGCGACCTGGAGCGGCGCTGGGACCTGCTGCACGCCATCGGCCCGGCCACCGCCGCGGCCTTCGGGCGGCCCAGCCGGCACCCGGTGGACGACCCGCGGTTGCGCGGGTATCGCCTTCTGCGGCAGGCCATCTGGCGGGAGCTCGACCCGGCCCGCTGTCACGGTCCGGTGGTCCGCCCGGGTGAAGCGCTTCAGGACGCCTATGCCCGTTGGGTTCTCGATGCTCCGGTGCTCGCGGTGCGGCGGCAGGGCCGGCCGTGGACGGCGCCGGCCGGGCTCACCTTCCGGCAGTGGCTGCGCCAAGGCCCGCGAGCCGTACCGGACGCGGGGCCGCCGACCGTCGAGGACCTGAAGTTCCACATGACCACGTTGTTTCCGCCGGTGCGGGCGCGTGGCCACTTCGAGGTGCGCTATCTCGATGCCCAGCCGGGGCCCTGGTGGCGGGTCGCCGCCGCCGTCGCCCCCGCTCTGCTGGAAGACGAAGCCGCGGCCGACGAGGCGCTGGCTGCCTGCGAACCGGTGCGCCAACAGTGGGATCTGGCGGCCCGGGCCGGGCTGGGCGACGCCCGCATCGGTCACGCCGCCCGTGGAGTGCTGACCGCGGCCGCGTACGCGCTGGACCGGGCGGGGCAGCCCGGGCTGGCCGCACAGACCGCCGAATACCTCGACCGGGTCGCGCTGCGCGGGGCCGGGCCGAACGCTGCCGAGGAGGAACGCCCGTGCTGACCGAGAACCCCGACCAGCTCCGGGAGCGATTGGCGGCCGACCTGATCCGGGCCCGGGAGCGCACGAAACTGCTCACCGCGGTGGACGACACCGAGTTGCTGCACCAGCACTCGCCGTTGATGTCGCCGCTGGTGTGGGACCTGGCTCACATCGGCAACCAGGAAGAGCTGTGGCTGCTGCGTGATGTGGCCGGCCGCGACCCGCTGCTGCCCGAGACGGTGGACCAGCTCTACGACGCGTTCCAGCACCCCCGCAGCACCCGGCCCAGCCTGCCGCTGCTCGAGGCGGTGCCCTCCCGGCGCTACGTGGACGAGGTGCGGGGCAAGGTGCTCGACGTGCTCGAGCGCATCCCGCTGCACGGCCGCCCGCTGCTGGAGAACGGTTTCGCGTTCGGGATGATCGTCCAGCACGAGCAGCAGCACGACGAGACCATGCTGGCCACCCACCAGTTGCGGGCCGGTGAGGCGCTGCTGACCGCGCCGCCCGCCCCTGCGGCCGAAACCCTTCTGCCGCAGGAAGTACTTATCCCCGGTGGGCGGTTCGTGATGGGCACCGACATCGAACCCTGGGCGCTGGACAACGAACGTCCCGCGCACGCGGTCGAGGTGCCTTCGTTCTTCATCGACGCCACCCCGGTGACCAATGCCGACTACCTGGCCTTCGTCGAGGCCGGCGGCTACGAGGATCCCCGGTGGTGGCACCCGGACGGCTGGAAGCACGTGCGCGGCGCCGGGTTGTTCGCCCCCCAGTTCTGGACCCGTGAGGGAAAGTCCTGGCACCGAAGGGTCTTCGGGCGTACCGAGCCGCTGCGGCCGCAACAGGCTGTGGTGCACGTGTGCTGGTACGAGGCCGACGCCTACGCCCGCTGGGCCGGCCGACGGCTGCCCACCGAGGCGGAGTGGGAGAAGGCCGCTCGCTTCGACCCGGAGTCCGGGCGTTCCCGGCGATACCCCTGGGGAGACGACGATCCCACGCCGGACCACGCCAATCTCGGCCAGCGGCACCTGGAACCGGCCGATGTCGGTGCCTATCCGGCCGGAAGGTCGGCCCTGGGTGTTCATCAGCTGATCGGCGACGTCTGGGAGTGGACTTCCAGCGAGTTCGCCGGGTACCCGGGCTTCCGGGCCTGGCCCTACCGGGAGTACTCGGAGGTGTTCTTCGGCGGCGGCTACCGGGTGCTGCGCGGCGGCTCGTTCGGCACCGACCCGTCGGCGCTGCGCTCCACCTTCCGCAACTGGGACCACCCGATCCGTCGGCAGATCTTCAGCGGCTTCCGCACCGCCCGGTCGGCGACGCCGGAAGAAGCCCATGTGTAGGCATCTGGCCTACGTCGGTGCCGAGGTCCGGGTCGGTGAGCTGGTCACCGACCCGCCCTTCGCGCTCACCCGGCAGGCCTGGGCGCCCCGGCGGCAGACCCACGGGATCATGAACGTGGACGGGTTCGGGCTGGGTTGGTACGTGCCGGGAGACCCGCACCCGGCCCGGCACCGCGGCGACGGCCCGGTCTGGGGCGACGAGACGTTCGCCGACCTGGCCCGCACGGTGCGCACCACGGCGCTGCTGGCGGCGGTGCGCTCGGGCACCGAGGGCATGGTCTCGGGCCGGGGTGCGGCCGCCCCGTTCCGGTCCGGGCCCTGGCTGTTCAGCCACAACGGCGCACTGCCGGGCTGGCCGGAGTCGGGGGCCGAGCTGGTGAAGGAGATCGACCCGGTGCGGCTGCTGCGGCTCGACGCACCCACCGACGCAGCCGCGCTCTGGGCGCTGACGCTCGGGCTCCTGGAGGCCGGGGCACCCCCGGGTGAGGCCTTGGCCCAGGTCGTGCGACGGGCCCTCGAAGTCACCGGCGGGCGGGTCAACCTCCTGCTCACCGATGGTCGGCGCATCGCCGGAACCACCGCTGGGGCCAGTCTCTCCTACCGTGAGACCGACGGTGGGGTGGTCGTGGTCTCGGAGGCGTACGACGACGAGGACGGCTGGCACGACGTGCCCGACGGCCGTCTGATCACGGTGGACGACGACGGGATCGGCGTCCACGTCCTCTGAGCGAAAGGCCTTCATGCCGTACCGCTTCACGGATCTGCTGCCCGAGGACTTCTCCGACTCGGCCCTGCGCGCAGATGTGCGCAAGGGGCTCACCGCCCGGCCGAAACAGCTTCCCCCGAAATGGTTCTACGACAAGACCGGCAGCGAGCTCTTCGAGGAGATCACCCGGCTGCCGGAGTACTACCAGACCCGTAGCGAGCGGGCGATCCTGCAGGCCGGGGCGGCCCGGATCGTGGCCTCGGCCGGGGCCCGGCACCTGGTCGAGCTGGGCTCGGGATCGTCCGAGAAGACCCGTCTGCTGCTGGACCACCTGCGCGCGCCGGGCTCGGTCTACACCGCGCTCGACGTCAGCGGGAGCGCCCTGCGTCAGGCCGCCGAGGCGCTCGGGGTGACCTACCCGGATCTGCGGATCGAGGCCGTGCGCGCCGACTTCGAACAGCATCTGCCCACCGTGCTGGGCGACGGGCTGACCGGGCGGGGGCGGGGCGGCCGGCTGGTGGTCTTCCTCGGCGGCACGATCGGGAACCTGCAACCGGCCGAGCGGGCGGCGTTCCTGGCCGGGGTGCGGGCCGGGCTCGATCCGGGCGACGCCTTCCTGCTGGGGGCCGACCTGGTGAAGTCGCCCGACGTGCTGATCCCGGCCTACGACGACGCGGCCGGGGTCACCGCGGCGTTCAACCTGAACCTGTTGCAGGTGCTGAACAGCCGTCTGGGAGCGGATTTCGACCCGGACGACTTCACCCACCGCGCGGTCTGGGACGAGTCCCAGGCCTGGATCGAGATGCGGCTGCGGGCCGGGCGGCGGGTCGAGGTGCGGCTGGCCGAACTGGATCTGGTGGCCGAGTTCGAGGCGGGGGAGGAGCTGCGCACCGAGATCTCGGCCAAGTTCACCGCCGGGAGACTGGAGAGCGAGCTGACCGCAGCCGGTTTCGCGGCCGACGGCTGGTGGACCGACCCGGACGGGCAGTTCTCGCTCTCGATGTGGCGCCCGGCCTGAGCCTTCTCAGGACGACTGCAGGTCGTGGGCCATCCGGGCCTGCACCTCGAGGATCTCCTGGATCCGGACCTGCACCGAGTCCATCTGGCCGATGATCTCGCTGGTGTTCTGGATGCCGGTGGCCACCGCCCGGGCGTTCTGCTGGATCGCGGCGATCTGGTCGGACACCTGGCCGGTGGCCCGGGCGGTCTCCTGGGCCAGTTCCTTGACCTCGCTGGCCACCACGGCGAAGCCCTTGCCGGCCTCACCGGCCCGGGCCGCCTCGATGGTGGCGTTCAGGGCGAGCAGGTTGGTCTGGTCGGCGATGCTGGAGATGATCTTGATGACGTCGCCGATCGCGGCCGAGGCCGCACCGAGGTTGTCCACCTCGGTGCTCATGTCGCCGGCCCGCTGCACCGCCTCCCCGGTCACCCGGTTGGCGTCGCTGGTGGCGGCGCGCAGCTGGTCGACCGTGTCCAGCAGGTCCCGCGCCCCGGACCGCTCGGTCGCGGCCCGCCGGATCGTCTCCAGGCGTTGCGAGACCAGTTGCTGCACGTTGCGCAGGGCGCTCATCCGGGACTCGGACAGGGTGATCGTCTCGGTGGTGAAGAAGTCCATCGTGCCGATCACCCGGCCGTTCACGATGATCGGGAAGCAGATCCCCGACTTCACCCCGGCCCGGCCCGCGGCGGGGGCCCGCACGCAGTCGGTCAGGTCGGCCAGGTTGGGCACGAACACCAGGTCGCGGGCGCGCCAGGCGCGACCCGACAGCCCCACCCCCTCGGCGAAGCTGGCGGCCAGCGTGACCTTACGGAACTCCTCGCCGGCGGAGCCGGACTCGAGCTGGAACCGCAGGACGTCCTCGCCGTCGCCGATGCTCCAGTAGGAACCGTAGGCCCAGCCGAACGAGGCCCGCACAGCCTCCAGCGCCACCCGGGTGCAGCCGGCCTCGTCGTGCACCTGGTTGAGCTTGCCCACCACCTCGGTCACGGCCAGCCGGTCGTCGGCGATCTCCTGCAGTTGGGCCTGGGCGACGGCCCGGTAGACGGCCATGTCGGCGAGCCGGGCGATCTCCACGATCTTCTGCCGGCGGCCCGGGTCGGGGGCGATAGGCTCGGCCGAGAAGTACTCCAGCACGCCCCGCACCCGGCCCTGGTTGGTCACGGGGTAGAACATGCCGGACGCCATGCCCAGCGAGTGGGCCGCCTTGGTCCGCACCGAGCTGGTGGGGCCGATCAGGTCGTCGACGAACAACGGCTCGCCGGTGCGGAACGCCTGGCCGACCAGACTGGCGTCCACGGTGTTGCGCTTGCCCGGGAAGGCCGCGGCCAGGGCCCCGGCGATCCGGCCGGTCTCATGGATCATCCGGAGCTCGCCGCCGGGCTCAGGCAGCCAGGCCGCCCCGTAGTCCACCCCGCTGGCCTGGACGAAGGCGTCCACCGCGACCTGGTAGGCGCTCTCCTCGCTGGTCACCGAGTCCAGGGCGGCGATCACCTGGGCATAGGTCTCCACATCACGGGGAGCGCCGTGCCCGGCCGCCCCGTGTCCGCCTGCGCGTCCTCTGCCGAACACCTAGCCCACCCCCAGCGAAGTCGTGGGTCGAGCATCGGCCGTCACCTCCCGGGCCTTGAACGTTCTGGCCCGGAAGGTGACGACCGGCCGGGATCAGCCGGTGTTGCGCAGGCCGGCGGCGATGCCGTTGATCGTCAGCAGCAGCGCCCGCTGCAGGTCCGGGTCGGGGGTGGCACCGGCCGCGGTGGCCTCCCGGGAACGGGCCAGCAACGAGATCTGCAGGGCGTGCAGCGGCGCCAGGTAGGAGTCGCGCAGCTCCAGCGTGCGGCGCAGCACCGGCGAGGTGGACAGCAGCTCGCTCTGCCCGGTGACCCGCAGCACCTCGGCGACGGTGCGCTCGTGCTCGGCCCGGATCACCTCGAACAGCCTCGCGGCGTCCTGGTCGCCGACCAGGGTGCGCACGTAGCGGGCGGCGATCTGCATGTCGGTCTTGGACAGCGTCATCTGGACGTTCGAGAGGAAGGTCCGGAAGAAGGCCCAGGAGCCGTACATCTGCTTCAGCGTCTCCTCCCGGCCGGCCTCCCGGGCCGCCGCCAGGCCGCTGCCGACGCCGAACCAGCCGGGCAGGTTCATCCGGGACTGGGTCCAGCCGAACACCCACGGGATCGCCCGCAGGTCGTCCAGGCCGCCCGCACCACCGGGCCGCCGCGAGGGGCGCGAGCCGATGTTCAGGTTCCCCAGCTCGTCCACCGGGGTGGCGGCCACGAAGAACGGCACCAGCGCCTCGTCGCGGACCAGCGCCCGGTAGGCCGTCTGGCCCGAGCCGGCCACCAGGTCCATGGTGCTGTTCCAGCCGTCCAGCACGTCGGCCGGCAGCCGCGAACTGCGGTGCAGCACCGAGGCTTCCAGCACCGCGGCCAGGGCCAGCTCGATGTTCTCCCGGCCCAGCTGGGGCAGCGTGTACTTGTCGGAGATCACCTCGCCCTGCTCGGTGACCTTGATCGGGCCGTTCAGGCTGCCGTACGGCTGGGAGAGGATCGCCTCACCGGTCGGCCCGCCGCCGCGCCCGACCGAGCCGCCCCGGCCGTGGAACAGCCGCAGCACCACGCCGTGCTGGGCGCCGATGTCGCGCAGCGCCCGCTGGGCCCGGTGGATCTGCCACTGCGAGGCCGCGATGCCCGCGTCCTTGCTGCTGTCGGAGTAGCCCAGCATGATCTCCTGGACGTCGCCGCGGGCCGCCACCACCCGGCGGTAGGCCGGGTCGGACAGCAGCGCGTCGACCAGCGGGCCGGCCGCCTCCAGTTCGGTGACCGTCTCGAACAGCGGCACGAAACCGATCTTCGCCCAGGCCCCGTTGTCCCCCGCGGAGCTGCCGGTGTCGACCAGCCCGGCCTCCCGGGCCAGCACGACCACGGCCAGGATGTCGTCGATGTCCCGCGACATCGAGACGATGTAGCTCTCGATCACGCCGGGGCCGAACTTCTTCAGCGCGTTACGGATCGTCCGGAACAGCTCCAGGACGCCGGCGGCGGGTTCGGGGAGGGTGTCGACCCCCGCGCCGATCAGCGGCCGTCGGTGCGCCAGTTCCTTGGACAGGACCTTGATCCGGGTGGGCCGGTCGAGCTCGGCGTAGGGCACGTCGAGCTCGCCGAGCCGGTCGAAGAGCACCGCCAGGGCGGCGTGGTGGCGGCCGGCGTGCTCGCGCACGTCGAGCGTGGCCAGGCCCAGGCCGGCGGTGACCACGGTGCGCAGCAGGCGCAGCACCGGTCCGTTCGCGATCAGCTCACCGTCGTTGGCCAGCAGCGAGGCGCGGACCAGCTGCAGCTCCTCGATCACCTCGGCGATGTTCTGGTAGTCGCGGCCCGGCTCGTGCGGGGTGCCGTTCTCGAGCCGGTCACGGGTGCGGGCCAGGCGGACCCGGATGTAGCTGAGCTTGAGCCGGTACGGCTCCTCGGCGTTCAGGTCGATGAAGGCCGCGTAGGCCCCCGGCAGGGCCTGGCGGTCGGCCTCCAGGGCGGCCTGCAGCTCCGGGCTGATCCCGACCACCCGGGTGGACGGGGACAGGTCCAGGATCAGCTCGTCCAGCGCCCGGATCAGCTCACGGGCGCCGAAGTCGTGCTGCAGACCGAGGACGTCCATGGTCACCTCGGGGGTGACGTTGGGGTTGCCGTCCCGGTCACCTCCGGCCCAGGTGCCGAAGCGCAGGGGGCGGGCCTCGGCCGGCAGCTCGATCCCGATCGAGGCCAGTTCCCGGTCCAGCTCCTCCAGCAGGTCCGGCACCACCTGGGTGGTCAGGGTCTGCAGGTAGTAGACCGCGGTGCGGGCCTCGTCGGTCGGCTTGGGCCGCTCCACCCGCAGCTCGTCGGTCTGCCAGAGCAGGTCGACCAGCTCGGCCAGGCGGCGGTGGGTCCGGGCCACGTCGGTGGCCCGGCCGCGGGGGTCCTCGCCGGCCAGGATCAGGTCGGCGATCTTGCGCAGCAGGTCGAGCACCGAGCGACGGCTGGCCTCGGTCGGGTGCGCGGTGAACACCGGCCGCAGCTCGACCCGGGCGAGGATCTGGCGGACCAGCTCCGGGTCCACCTCACCGGCCTCGATCGCCTCACCGATCCGGCCCACCGCCACCTGCAGCGGCCCGGCCGGGCGGGCGGTCAGCTCCTGCCAGCGGTGCAGCTGCTCGGTGATGTTGGCCAGCTGGAAGTAGCCGGTGAAGGCCCGGGCCAGGACGATCGCGGTCGGGTCGTCCAGCCCCGACAGCAGACTGTGCAGCTCACCGTCGTCGGGTCGGCGGGCCAGCTGCCGGACCCGTTCGACCAGGGCCAGCAGCTCGGGTCCCTCGTGCCGGGTCAGGGCCTCGCCGAGCAGGGTGGACAGTTGCCGGACCGAGGCGCGCAGCGCGGTGTGCTGCTCGTCGGAGGCCACCCCACCGGCGAACTGACCGACGTCCGGCTCCCTGCGGTCGGCGTCCACCATCTGCTGGACGTCCTCCCGGCTGGCCGGGCGAAGTGTGGAGTCGTCGCTCATGGGCTTGAGTCTGCCGCAAGCTCCTGCCCTTCCGGCAGGGTGATCCAACTGCCGAGAGCGTTCCGGCCTTCCGCGATCTGAACATCGTGTCCGGAATGTGGGACAAAGCGTTGCCTCAGGAACGGTGCCCGCCCCGCTCCGCCGGAGCCGTCCAGCCAGGCGGTTCCCCAGTTCGCCGGGGCGCCCAGCCCCCAGAGCACGGCGAACGGCACCGCCGAGCCGGCTGCCTCGTCGGCCGCGTCGTGCTCGCCCGGGCCGGTGCGCTCGAGTTCCTCGTGGGTGGCGGCCAGCACCTCCCGGGTCAGCCGCCCGACCACGGCCAGCCCCCGGGCCTCACGCCAGGCCCGGCCGGTGGCCAGCAGTCGCACCGCGCTGCGCCGGTCGCCCTGGGCCAGGGCCGCCGCCCCGAGCAGGCTGACCGCGTCGGGGAGCGTGATCAGCTGACCGGCCGCGTGCATCATCGGCAGGGCCGCCCGCAGCGCCGCGCCGGCCGCGTCCGGGCAGCCCAGCCGCAGCTGCACCAGCCCGGTCCCGGCCAGCACGTCGGCCCGCAGCGGCACCGACTGCCCGGCGGTGGCCGCGGCCGCCGCCTCGGCCAGCAGGTCGGCGGCCCGCGCCGGATCGTTCTGCCCGGCCGCCACCGCGGCCAGGTTGACCAGGGCCACGGCCAGGTTGCTGGTCGCCTGCTCGACCTGCGACCAGGCCCGGAACGACTCGAACAGCGACTCGGCGGCGTCCGGGTGCCCGGTCTCGTCGAGCAGTTCGCCGCGCTCGTTGCCCAGCCGCACCACCATCGCCCAGGCCCCGGCGTCCCGGGCCTCCTGCAGGGCCTGCTCGACCAGGCCGAGGGCCTGCTGGTGGCGGCCGGCGTAGCGGGCGGCGACCGAGCGGGCGGCCAGGGTGCGGGCGGTCAGCTCGCCCGCCCCGGCGCTCGCGGCGGCCTGGTGGGCCTGCACCAGGGCCGGCTCGGCCCGGGCCAGGTCGGCCCCGACCAGCGCCCGGTTGCCCACCGCGAGCAGCAGCTGAGCCCGGTCGGGCCCGGAGGGGGCGGCCTCCTGGGCCGCCTCCACCCACCGGTCGGCCTGCCGCAGCCGGCCGGTGTAGAACCAGTGCCCGAGCAGGCTCAGCACCAGGCTGACCAGCAGGCTCCCGTCGCGGGCGGAGGTGGCGTGCTCGAGCGCGGCGTGGAAGTTGGCCGACTCGGCCTCCAGTTCACGGCGCAGCGGGGAGTCGGGGTTGCGGCCCGGTTCGTCGGCCAGACGGCGGGCCAGATCGGCGAAGTAGCGGGCGTGCCGGTCCAGCACCGAGCGGCGCTGCTCCGGGGGGCGGGCGGCGAGCAGACCGGCCGCGTACTCCCGCACGGTGGCCAGCATGCTGAACCGGCCCGAGCCGTCGGCCAGCACCAGGCTGTGGTCGATCAGCCGTTCCAGCTCGTCCAGCGCCCGGCCGGGGGGCGTCTCGCAGACCGCCTCCAGGGCCCCCAGCGTCCAGCCGCCGCTGAACACCGACGCCTCGCCCAGCAGCCGGGCCAGCGACGGGTCGAGCCCGGCCGTGCTGGAGTCGAGCAGCGCCCGCATGCTGCGCTGGCGCTCGGGCAGGTCGGCCGAGCCACCCCGCAGCAGGTCGAGCTGGTCGCCGGGCCGCAGACGGCGCAGCATCTCCTCCGGCGGCAGCGTGCGGATCCGGGCCGCGGCCAGCTCGACCGCCAGGGGCAGGCCGTCGAGCAGCGTGCAGATCGCCTGCACCTCACGGGCGTTCACGCTGCTGACCTCGAACCCGGGCAGCACGGCGGCGGCCCGGTCGCGGAACAGCCGGACCGCCTCGGGGGTGGGCAGCGGGGGCACCGGCAGCAGGTGCTCGCCGCGCAGCCGCAGCGCGGTGCGGGAGGTGGCCAGCACCACCAGCGACCGGGTGCGGTCGAGCAGGCCGGCCACCACCTCGGTGGCCCGGCCGAACCAGTGCAGCTCACCGGTCTGCTCGACCTCGTCCAGGACCAGCAGGGTGGGCTCCTCGTCGAGCGCCGCCGCGACCGCTTCCGGCAACGGTTCCCCGCCCCAGCCCGGCGCCCGGCCCAGGGCCCGGGCGACGGTGTTGAGCAGCTCCTCCTCGCCCCGCACCCCCTCCAGCCCCAGCATCACCGTGCGCCGTGCGCCCGGCCGATCCGCTGCCAGTTCGGTGGCCAGCCGGGTCTTTCCCACCCCGCCCGGCCCGGTCAGCGTCACCAGCCGGGCCGGCCCGCCCAGGAGTGCCCGCCCGCGGCGTAGTTCGTTCTCGCGCCCGATCAGACCGGTCCGCGGACGCGGCGGCCCGGCCGGTCCCGTCGGACCCGTCGGCCCGCTGCCCTTGGCCGGGCTCAGCGAGGTGGCGTGCCGCAGCACCTCGGTGTGCAGTTCCTGCAGCGCAGGCGCCGGATCCACGCCGAGTTCCTCGCCCAGCCGGCGCTTGGCCGAGGCGTACGCGGCCAGGGCGTCGGCCTGCCGCCCGGACCGGTAGAGCGCGGTCATCAGCTGGCCGGTGAAGCGCTCGTCGAGCGGATGCCGCCGCACCAGTTCCTGCAGTTCGGGCACGATCGCCGCGTCCTGCCCGAGGGCCGCGTCGGCGTCGAGGCGCATCGCCAGGGCGGACAGCCGCAACCCCTCCAGCCGGGCCCGGTGCACCTCGCCGATGCTGCTGGTCAGGTCGGTCAGTGCTGGTCCGCGCCAGAGGCCGAGCGCGGCCCGCAGCTCCCGGGCGGCCCCGGCCGGGTCGCCTGCGGCCAGGGCGGCCCGCCCGGCCGCGGTGGCCTGCTCGAAGCGGTGCAGGTCGATGGCCTCGGGCGGGACGTCCAGCAGGTACCCCTGCGAGGTGCTGCGCAGTACCGGCTGATCGGCCGGGCCCAGGATCCGGCGCAGCCGGGAGACGTAGACCTGCATGGTGTTCACCGCCCCGCCGGGCGCCTCGTCGTCCCAGAGCTGGTCGATGAGCCGGTCGGTGCCGATCGCGGTCCGGGCCGAGAGAGCCAGCAGTACGAATACCGCGCGTGACTGACGGCCACCGAGAGTGACTAGTGTTCCGTCGTCGGTGACTTCCAGCGGGCCGAGAAGCCGAATCGCCAGACGGGAGGGGGCGTCCTGACGGAGTGTCATCGTTGGTAAACGTACCGATGTCAGGGAGGGGTTCAGGGGAGATTCACGATCGTGTCAGCCCGGACGGGCAGTCTCGGCCTGCGGGCCGGTGACCCCGAGGGCGGTTCGGCCGTCCTCGGGGATCCGCGTCACCGGCCCGTCCACCGGCAACGATCATGCAAAGCCGTCCTCGCGGCGACGTAAAACTTCCGCACCCGCCACGGTGTTACAGGTTTTCGCGTGACGTATTTCTCCCGCTGAACGGGCACTGCATCCGACGGTCGCGCCGCGATATCCGCCTGCTCATCGCGAATTCGGTCACACCAGGTCGGTACCTGCTTCCAGCGTGTTCTCCGGACGGTTCCCGGTGGGTCCGGCGACGGTTCTCCGGCTGGGCGTAAACAGCTGCTGGGCTGGGACTTTCCTGGGAAGTGCCAGGAACTGGTGCTGCCGGTTCGCGTGCTGCCCGCCGGATGGGAGAAACTGATGAGCGGCCGACACCGTAAGACCGGAGATCTATGACCGACAGACAGCATCCGCCGCAAAGAGCCGGCTCACCAGGATCCACGTCGACCTACCAGTCGTACGATCCCGAGCCGGTCGGCGAGCCCGAAGAAGAGAAGAAGTTCAAGCTACCCGTCAACGTCGTGCAGGTCAGCGCCAGCGCCGGCGCAGCCGTGACCTCCGCGGTGGCCGCGTCGTACTTCGGGGTGGGAGGCACGCTCGCAGGCGCCGCCTTCGGTTCCGTCATCTCGACCGTGGCGGGTGCCTTCTACACCGAGTCCCTGAACAAGGCGCACCAGGCGGTCAAGACCACCACCGCCGTCGTGGTGCAGCGTCACCCGGGTGATCTGTCGCAGGCCGACAGCATCCGGCGGATGACCGGCCCCGCGGGGGTGCCGGTGGCCGACTCGCTGAACCGGGTCGGCTCGGAGGACGAACGCCGTCTCGACGTCGACCACGTCGAGGTGCCGATCGCCGACGAGACCCAGGTGATGCGCCCGTACGACGACTCCACCCGGGTCATGCCGCCCGCCCACGGCAGCACCTCGGCGCACCACTCCTACGGCCGGCAGCCCTACGGCCACCAGTCCTACGGTCACCAGGGCACCGGTGAGCAGCCCACCCGGCGCAGCGAGCGCCGGCAGGCCGCCCAGGTACAGGCCGAGCAGAGCTGGTGGAAGAAGCCCGGTTTCATGATGGCCGGGATCTCGATGGCCGGGTTCCTGATCGCCCTGTTCGTGATCACCGGTACCGAGGGTGCCATCGGCCGCCCGCTGTCCGGTGACACCGGGAAGGGAACCTCGCTGACCAGCCTGGTCACCGGGAACACCGACACCAGCAGCAGCGGCAGCGACGACGAGGAAGAGGTCACTCCGACCCCCACCTCGACCGAGTCGGCCACGCCGTCCGCGAGCGTCTCCTCGACCGAGTCCGCCACGCCGTCCGCCACGGACAGCCAGACGGTGGCCCCGACCGAGAGCGCCGCTCCGGAAGCCACGGCCACCAGCGAGCCGAGCGACACGGCGACCGACTCCGAGACGGGGACGGACGAGGTTCAGCCCTCCGACGCGGCGACCGACCAGGGCGCCGCCCAGGACGGCACCACCGAGCAGGACGACACCGCGGTCGAAGATCAGATGCAGGATCAGGTCGCTCCCTGATCCGGCGAACCGGGTGAACCACCAGCACGTCCTCAGCACAGGCACCAGCACCAGCGCACGGGTCGCCGGCCTCGGCCGGCGGCCCGTGTCGTAGTTTGACCCAGGGGTGTTGTGAGGCCACCGCTACCGTCCGTCGCCGCAACGCCTCGCACGAGGAGCGCAGGGGATTGATCGCTCGACTGAGGTCCCGCCGATTCCTGGTGCCCATCGTCCTTCTGCTGGTTCTCGCCCTGGGTGGCACCTGGTTCGCGGTCAGCCGTTCCGGCGACGGCGGGGGACCCTTCACCCAGCAGGAACTGCAGGTCAGTGGCACGCCGGAGGCCGACGGCGATGAGGTCGACCTGGACGCGCGGCTCTACCTGCCCGAGCGCACGCCCGCCCCGGCCGTACTGCTGGCCCACGGTTTCGGCGGCAGCAAGCTCAGCGTCGCCGCCGATGCCGAAGACCTGGCCGGGCGCGGCTACGTCGTCCTCACCTACAGCGCCCGGGGGTTCGGGAACTCGGGCGGGCTGATCCACCTGGACCACCCGGACTACGAGATCCAGGACGGCCGGCGGATGCTCGACGAGCTGGCCGGTCGTTCCGAGGTGAGCAAGAGCGCCGGCGGCGACCCCGAGGTCGCAGTGGTGGGGGCCTCGTACGGCGGGGCGCTCGCGCTGATGCTGGCCGCCGCCGACGACCGGGTGGACAGCATCGTCCCCATGGTCACCTGGAACTATCTGCCGCAGGCGCTGTTTCCGCAGTTCGCGGCGACCCGCGACCGCGAGGGCACCGAGGTCGGGGTTTTCAAGAAGCAATGGACAGCGCTGCTGCTCGGCTCCACGCTGACCGGCAGTGGCGGCACGTTCTCCGGCACCCCGACCGCCGAACAGCTCAAGAACCTGGCCCAAGGGGACGCGGAGCAGGCCGTTTGTGGGCGGCTCGCCAAAGACCTGTGTCTGGGTTACGTGCAAACGGCAACCGAAGGACGTCCGCCCGCCCAGTTGGTCGATCTGCTGGCCGAATCCAGCCCGGCCCGGTCCGCCGACCGGATCACGGCTGACACGTTGTTGGTGCAGGGGCAGCAGGACTCACTGTTCCCGCTGTCCGAGGCCGATGCGAATGCCCGGGCGATCGCCTCCGGTGGGGCGTCGGTGCGGCTGTACTGGACTTCGGGCGGGCACGACTCGGGCGTCGACACCGAAGACCTCCGGCCGGTCGTCGCTGAGTTCCTGGCCGCCACCATCGGTACCGCCTCGGCCGACCCCTCCGCCGCCGCGCTGGACGAGCTGCCCGGCTTTCGGGTCGAGGTCTCCGACGGCACGCTCTCTCTGGCCACCTCGGCCAGCGTCACTCAGTTGCGCTCGGCCGACCTCGCGCCGGGCGTGCCCACCCGCGATGCCCAGGGCCAGATCCAGCAGAGCAGTACGCCGCAGGTCAGGCTGCCGCTGACCGGTAGCACCCAGTTCGCGCTCGCCCCGCCGGGGGCCACTCCCTCGGCCATCACCTCCCTACCGGGCGCCGGTGCACTGCTGGGGGCGCTCGGTTCCTCCGGAGCGGTTGCCGGATCCGGCTTCAGCCTGGGGGCCCTGCCGGGCGAGAGCGTGAGCTTCCAGACCGCTCCGCTCGAGGAGCCGATGACCATCACCGGATCGTCGGAGGTCACCCTGTCGGTGGCCGGTTCGGCGCCGGAGGCGACGCTGTTCGCCTCGGTGCTGGACGTGGACCCCGACGGGGATGCTTCGCTGCCGGCCCAGCTGGTCACGCCGCTGCGGCTGACCGGGCTGGACGAGGGACCGAAGGAGGTCACGGTCGCCCTGCCGTCGGTGGTGCGGGACATCCCGGCCGGGCACCGGCTGCGGGTGGTGCTGAGCACCACCGACCAGGCCTACGCGATGCCGCAGGAGGCCCGGCTCTACCAGATCCAGCTGGCCGGTGACGAGGTGCTGACCGTTCCGGGGGCTGAACTGGCAGCCCGGGACGCGGGTTCGGTGGTGCCCTGGAAGGCGGTGATCGGCCTGGCCGTCGGCACCGCGCTGATCCTGCTGCTCTTCGCCCTCCGGGCCGCGCGCCGAAGGGGCGCCCGACCCGAAGAGGCGCTGGCAGACGTCCCCTTGTCGATCGAAGGTCTGGGCAAGGCCTACGGCGACGGATTCCGCGCGGTCTCGGACCTGAGCTTCCGGGTCGAAGCAGGCCAGGTGCTGGGGCTGCTGGGCCCGAACGGGGCCGGCAAGACCACCACCCTGCGCATGCTGATGGGCCTGATCCTGCCCTCGGAAGGACGCATCCGGATCTTCGGGCACGAGGTCCGGCCGGGGGCGCCGGTGCTGTCCCGGCTGGGCTCGTTCATCGAGGGACCGGGCTTCCTGCCGCACCTGTCCGGTCGCGCCAACCTGGACCTGTACTGGCGCTCGGCCGGCCGGTCGGGTCCGGCGCACCTCGACGTGGCGCTGGAGATCGCCGGTCTGGGCAAGGACGTGGACCGCAAGGTGCGCACCTACAGCCAGGGCATGCGGCAGCGGCTGGCGATCGCCCAGGCCATGCTCGGCCTGCCCGATCTGCTGGTGCTGGACGAGCCCACCAACGGGCTCGACCCGCCCCAGATCCGCGAGATGCGGGAGGTCCTGGGCCGTTACGCAGCCACCGGGCGCACGGTGGTGGTCTCCAGCCACCTGCTGGCCGAGGTCGAGCAGAGCTGCAGCCACGTGGTGGTGATGGCGGCGGGCCGGCTGGTGGCCCAGGGACCGGTGGCGGAGCTGGTCGGGAACGGGGCGTCGGTGGCGGTCGAGGTGGACGACCCGGAGCGGGCCGCCGAGGTGGCCAAGAGCGTTGCCGGAATTGAGGACGTCCGTGTGCTGGACGGTTCTCTCGTCGTACGGGCCGCGGTGGAGACTCGGGCGGAACTGGTGCGTCAGTTGGTGCTGGCCGATGTGCAGGTCAGTCGGATCGCGCCGCAGCGGGGTCTGGAAGAGACGTTCCTGGCGCTGGTCGGGGAGGAGGGCTGAGATGCCGTCGACAGGTCATTCCCGTGGACTGGCGGGGATTCCCGGCTACACCGGTGAGAGCGGCCCGGACGGTTCGGCCCCCGGCTACCGGGCCCGCCGCACTCTGGGCCTGCGGGTCGAGGCCCGGCGGCAGCTCACCCGCCGCCGCACCCAGATCTCGCTGGGCTTCCTGGTGGCCCTGCCGTTCATCCTGGTGGCCGCCTTCAGCTTCGGTGAGCCCGGCGACGGCAATCCGCAGACCGCGCTGGTCGACCTGGCCACCAGCGGGGCGGCCAACTTCACCGTGTTCACGCTGTTCGTCAGCTCCGGCTTCCTGCTGGTGGTGATCGTGGCGCTGTTCGCCGGCGACACGGTGGCCAGCGAGGCCAGCTGGTCCAGTCTGCGCTACCTGCTGGCCATCCCGGTGCCCCGCTCGGCCCTGCTGCGCCGCAAACTGCTTGTGGCGCTGGGCTACTGCGTGTTCGCCCTGGTGCTGCTGCCGGTGATGGCCTATCTGGTGGGTGGGGCGTTCTACGGCTGGGCTCCGCTGAGAACCCCGCTGGGAGGCTCGATCTCGGGCTCAGAGATGATCGTGCGCCTGATCATCGCGGTCGCCTACCTGACCGTGGTCCTCCTCTTCGTCGCCGCCCTCGCCTTCCTTGTGGGGGTGTACACCGACGCTCCGCTGGGCGCGGTCGGGGGAGCGGTGATGCTGGTGATCCTTTCGAACATCCTCGACACCATCACGGCTCTCGGCGAATGGCGCCGATTCCTGCCCACGCACTACTGGCTGGCCTGGACCGACGTGCTGGGCACGGAGGTGGTGTGGAACGCGATGGTGCGGGGGGCGCTGTGGTCGCTGGGCTACAGCGTGGTGCTGCTGGCCTGGGCCTGGTGGCATTTCGAAAGGAAAGACATCACCAGCTGAGGGGGCGAATGCCGGGTTCGCGCCGGTTCCGGGGTGAAAAGTTCTGCTGAACGGGTTAAAGCGGCTTGTCAAGCCGCCGATGTAGTGGCGCGACCCGATGTCGCTCAGGCCAGGCAGAAACCGGACGCAGTGCCGGTCCCCACCCAGGAGGCACAGTGCCCTCGAACTCCACCACCGCGGCGACGAAGCCGGCCGGCGACCGGGTCGCCCGGCCGGTTGCGACGGCGACTGCTGCTCGCTCGGCCCGCAAGTCCACCTCCGCCGCCGCTACCAAGACCGGTACCGCCCGCAGCGTCGCCTCGGCCAACAAGTCTGCTTCGACCGCCGCGAAGACCGCGTCGGCCCGCGCCGGCAAGACCGCCACCACCCGTACCGGTTCGAAGCCGGCGGGAAGTGCGACTGCCGCCCGTAGCGTGGCCTCGGCCAACAAGTCTGCCTCGACCGCCGCGAAGACCGCCTCTGCTCGCTCCGGCAAGACCGCCACTGGCGCTGGTTCAGCGGCCCGTAGTGTGGCCTCCGCCAACAAGTCTGCCTCGGGTGCTGCCAAGACCGCTTCGACCCGGGCCGGGAAGACCGCCGTCACGCGGGCAGGTTCGAAACCTGCGGTGGGTGCAGGTGCGGCTCGTAGTGTGGCTTCGGCCAACAAGTCTGCGTCCAAGGCGGCGAAGACTGCGTCTGCCCGCGCAGGTAGGACGGCCGGTTCGGGTTCTACGGCGCGCAGCGTGGCTTCCGCCAACAAGTCTGCTTCGACCGCCGCGAAGACTGCATCTGCTCGCGCCGGCAAGACCGCGGCCACGCGCGTCGGTTCGAAGCCGGCGGGTAGCGCAGCTGCTACCCGGGGCGTGGCCGCAGCGAACAAGAGCGCCTCGGCTGCTGCCAAGCAGGCTTCCTCGCGGGCCGGGAAGACTGCTGCGGCAGCGAAGAAGACCACGCGCCCGGCGGCCAAGACCACCACGAAGGCCCCCTCGGGCACCCGTTCTTCGGCCCGGCCCACCGCCAAGAAGACGACTACCCGCCCGGCCGCCAGGTCTGCGGCCGCGGCAAAGACGGCTGCGCCGCGGGCGGCCTCCAAGGCTGCAACCTCCAGGACGGTGGCCAAGCCGGCTGCGGCCAAGACGGCGGCCAAGGGCACGGCCAGGACTGCGGCCAAGGGCACGGCCAGGACGGCGGTGACCAAGAGGGCTGCGGCCGGGGCGGCCACCAAGACGGCTGCGAAGAAGACGGCGACCAAGGGCTTGGCCAGGACGACCGCGACCAAGGCCGCGGCGAAGAAGACCACGGCGTCCAGGAGTACGGCGGTCAAGAGCACGCCGAGCAAGAGCCCCGCCGGGAAGACCACGGCCCGGAAGACCGTGGCGACGAAGACTGCCACCCCCGCGGCGAGGGCCGGCTCCAAGAAGACGGCCGCTTCGAAGTCCGCAGTGAGCAAGACTGCGGCCAAGAAGACTTCGGCGACGAAGCCCGCGGCGTCCAGGACAGCGACCGGGGCCGGGGCTGAGAAGGCCACCAGCACCAAGTCCGCTTCGAGCCGGGGAACCACGAAGAAGGCCGCAAGCCGCGGAAGTACCGCCAGTGCCCGGGGGACTGAGGCCAAGCCTGCTGCGGTGAAGTCTGCCGCTGGCCGGGGCACCACGAGGACTGCCGCGACCAAGACTGCTGCGACCCGGGCGACCGCAACGAAGAGCCCAGCGACCAGGAAGACCGCCACCGCAAGGACGGCCACTCAGGCCTCTACACGGAAGGCAGTCTCGGCCGACGCGGCCACCGGCACAACGGCCTCCAAGACCGCTGCTGCCCAGAAGGCCACCGCGTCCAAGGTCCGTAAGACCGCGTCGACCGGTCCCGCCGCCCGTAAGACGACCACCACACGCCCGGCCGGCCGGACCACTACGAAGAAGGCCGCCGCCGGACCAGCGACCAAGCCCGCCGCACGGACGACCTCGGCCCCTCCTGCAGCCAAGGCTGTCCCTCGTAAGATGGCCACCACTCAGTCAGCCGCCAGTTCCACTTCCATCGCACCTCGCTCGGCCGCGCGCGCATCATCGCCGAAACGTTCTGCGAGCAAGGCTGGTGAGGCGGCGACCAAGTCCGCGACAGAGCCGGGGGCCGGCAAGGCCGCAGTGAAGAAGAGCTCCAGCGCTGTGAAGGCGGCAACTCGCCCGGCCGCGCAGACCACGATTCCGTCGCAGCGCACCGAGTCCGAACTGGCTCTGAGCTCTGCACCGGCCGCGGAAGGTTCTACTGAGCCCATCAGCGGCCAGGATGTGAAGGGACCCGTCAGCACTGCTGTAGAGCAGACCGCTGAGGGGGCGCCGCCCAGCCTGGCCCAGGCTCTGCACCGGACGCACATGCGCACCGCCGATGAGCCGACCCCGCCGTCCCACCATGTCCCCACCTTGGCGGCGATGGGCGCGACGCCGACGAACCCCGCCCCTGAGTCGGGGCACCCGTCGGCGTCCTGAGCAGCGCATTAGGGCAAGGACCGGTACCCCCACGCGGGTACCGGTCCTTGCTGTGTGCAGTGCGAAGCACCCAAACCCCGACTAGCCGCCGCCTTCCCGACCGCCCCCCATAGGCCTATTCCCGGCACCGTCCGCAACCACCCCGTCCTTTGTTGTGAAGTTCCTTGCCCCCACCGTGGGCTGCGAGCGGCGCCGGGCGATGGAAGCATGTTCCGAATGACCTCGGATCGCGCGCATGCCCATCCTCGGCGCCCGGCCTTCTTCAGCCCGACGGTGATGGACACGTTCCCCGGAGACCCTGACCCGGTGCAGCGCATCGAGGCGGCCCATCGCACGGCGGCCGCATTGGTCGACCACGCCCGCGGCGGGGGAGACCCGGACACCACAGCGCGCATCGTGGCGCTGGCCGACGTGGTGGGGCTGGACGAGATCGCGGAGCTGTGGGCGGCGCGCCCGGCGGAGTCGCTCCCCGGCGCGCTCTGGCGCATCTACGCGCTTCAGGCCGGTATCCGCCGAGACCCAGTGGGTATGGCCCGGGCGTTCGACACCGGCCGGCACCGCGCCCCCGTTCACGAGGCGGTGGCCGGGGTGGCTGAACCGCCGGGGCCGACCGAGGTCCAGGACATGTCCGACGCCATCCTCGGTGGGGCGTTCACCGGTGATCTGGCCGTTGCGCTGGAGCGGGCCGCCGCCTTCTGCCACGTGGTGGCCACCGGTTGGGCGGTCAACGCCGACCTGGAGCCCTCGCTGGAGCCGGGGGAAGAGGCCGCCGGCGCGCTCACCCGTAGGGCCGCTGGGCTGGCCCGTACCGGCACCGAGCTGGAAGCCGCAGCGAAGCTGTGGCGCAACGGTGAGCTGAGCTAACCCGCACAAGTGGGCTGGAACACGACAGGTCGGAGTGTCCGCCGGGGAACATCGAGCGCCCCGACATGAGTTAATAGACCTGGTGACGCCCCTCGGGGTCTCACCGGGCGTCGGGCCGCGGTAGCCCCGGGTCCCACTTGAAGCCGCCTAGAGCGGCCGTTGCACCGTGAGGTGCTCCCGGTCCGGCGCCTCGAGACACGTGAGGCCGGCGCGGAGTCCACTAGGACCCCGCGCCGGTCTCAATTTTCTTTTGCGGGCCAAACTGTTGTGACACAAGACATTTAGGGCCAGGATCGGTCCTTGCCGAAAACCTGGCGAAAACCCGGGCTCGCGCAGCTGGGCCGGGATCATTACGATCCGATCACGCGTGACCCCCTCCTCGTGATCTCAACTCTCCGCAGTCACCTGTGGGCCGTTCGGGTACGTGAAATGTCCCTGAAACGGACCGAGTCGCCCGCCGGAGGTCACCCTCCGTCTTCCTCGACTGCCTCAACAGGATGTCGTTCACCTGGAAGACGCTTCCGCGTCCAGCAGCCTTCGCCTGATGTCGAAGGTTCGTTCGGCGCGCGTTCACCCTCGTCCGCAGATCGCTTCACTTCGGCTGCCTACGTTCTGTGGCGGGCATCCAACCGTGCCCCGGCGCCGCGCCGATCGCTGCGCTAGGCAGAACTGGCTGGGCTTCGATCCCGGCTCCATGAAAGGGCATCCTCTTGAAGCTCCCCAAGCACGTTGCACTGACCAGCGTGGCGCTGGCCGGCGCCCTGGCGCTGACCGCCTGTGGCTCGGACGACAACAGCGGCGGCGAGGGTGGCAGCGGCGCCGAGGGCACCAGCAGCTCGGTCAGCGGCACGCTGAACGGCGAGGGCTCCTCGGCCCAGAAGAACGCCATCGAAGAGGTCATCTCCTCCTTCCAGGACGAGAACCCCGACGCCACGGTCAACTACAACGCCACCGGTTCCGGTGACGGCGTCAAGAACTTCATCGCCAAGCAGGTCGACTTCGCCGGTTCCGACTCGGCCCTGAAGGACGAGGCCGTCGACGGCGTCGTCGAGACCGACCAGGCCGCCGAGCGCTGCGCCGGCAACGAGGCGTGGAACCTGCCCCTGGTGGCCGGCCCGATCGCCATCGCCTACAACCTGGAGGGTGTCGAGGGCCTGGTCCTGACCCCGCAGGTCGCCTCCGAGATCTTCCTCGGCACGATCAAGAGCTGGGACGACCCGAAGATCGCCGCCCTCAACGAGGGTGTCGAGCTGCCGAAGACCGCCATCTCGGTCTTCTTCCGCTCGGACGAGTCCGGTACCACCGAGAACTTCCAGAAGTACCTGTCCGGCTCCGCCCCGGACGCCTGGACCGCCGAGCCGTCGAAGGTGTGGCCGGGCAAGGTCGGCGAGGGCCGCACCAAGTCCGACGGTGTCTCCCAGGGCGTCAAGAGCGTCCCGGGTGGTATCACCTACGTCGAGTGGAGCTACGCCACCTCGAACGACCTGGGTGTCGCCAAGATCGACAACGGCGGCGGCGCCGTCGAGCTGACCGGTGAGTCCGCGGGTGCGGCGCTGACCGCGGCCGAGGTCGTCGGCGAGGGCAACGACCTGAAGCTGAAGCTCGACTACGCCACCAAGGAGGCCGGCGTGTACCCGGCCGTCCTGGTGACCTACGAGATCGTCTGCTCGAAGGGCCTCGACGCCGACAAGACCACGCTGGTCAAGGCGTTCCTGAAGCACTTCGCCAGCTCGGAGACCCAGAGCGGTCTGCAGGAGGCCGGCTACGCGCCGATCCCGACCGAGATCGCCGACAAGGTCAACACCGCGATCGACGCGATCTCCTGAACCACCCCGTAACACCAGTTCTCAGGCACCAGCAATGACCGACGCCCCGCGGCCCCCGGTCCCGCCCATCCGGGCGGAATCGGGGGACGCGGGGCTGACGTTCGTTCCGGACGGCACCGGCTCGGTACCGTCCCCCCTCGTTAGCAATCCCCCTAACCCCCGAGGATCTGCGGATGTCCACCATCACCGGCCATTCCGAGCTCGACGCCGAACCATCCGGCGACAAGGCCTCTACCGGTAGGCGCGGCGACCGCATCTTCGGCGGCCTCGCCACCGGCTCCGGTGTCTTCGTCATCGCTCTCGTCATCGCGGTCGGCGCCTTCCTGGTCAGTCAGGCCGTCCCGGCCCTGATCGACAACAAGGCCAACTTCCTGACCGACCGGATCTGGGAGGTCAGCGACAGCGGCCTCGCGTTCGGTATCCCCGACCTGCTCTACGTCACGGTCATCTCGTCGCTGGTGGCCATGACGATCGCGGTCCCGATCGCGGTGCTGGTGGCGCTGTTCCTGACCCAGTACGCCCCGCCCCGGCTGGCGGCGCCCTTCGGCTACCTGGTCGACCTGCTGGCCGCCGTGCCGTCGATCGTCTACGGCCTGTGGGGCTTCTACGTCTTCCGCCCGAAGATCGAGCCCTTCCAGAACTGGCTGGCCGACAACCTCGGCTGGACCGTCCTGCTGAAGGGCCCGGTCTCGCTGGGCACCGTCTTCATCGCCTCGATCGTGCTGGCGATCATGATCCTGCCGATCGTCACCGCCATCTCGCGTGAGGTCTTCGCCCAGACGCCGGCCACGCACAAGGAAGGCGCGCTGGCCCTGGGCGCCACCCGGTGGGAGATGATCCGCACCGCGGTCCTGCCGTTCGGTACCCCCGGCGTGATCTCCGCCGCGATGCTCGGCCTGGGCCGCGCGCTCGGTGAGACGGTCGCGGTGATGATCATCGTCAGCACCAACCCGGGCCCGTTCCGCTTCTCGCTCTTCTCCGGCGGCGAGACCTTCGCCTCCAAGATCGCGAACAACTCCGCGGAGTTCGGCACCGCCTCCAAGGCGGGGGCCTTCATCGCCGCCGGCCTGGTGTTGTTCATCCTCACGTTCCTGGTCAACGCCGCGGCCCGGATCATCATCGAGCGCAGGAAGGCCTTCTCCGAGTGAGCACGCTGACGCAGGACACCGTGTCCCCCGCCCCGGCTTCGCCGATCGACAAGCCGAGCTCGAGCCGGGCGATCAAGGACAAGCTCGCCACCGTCGCGGTCTACACCGCCTTCCTGATCGCGATCATCCCGCTGGTCTGGATCCTCTTCACGGTCATCAGCAAGGGCGGCAACCTGCTGCTCGACAGCACCTGGTGGACCAACTCCCAGCGCGGCATCGTGGCCCGTGAGGAGGGCGGTGGTGCCTACCACGCCATCCTCGGCACCGTGCTGCAGGCCGTCGTCACCGCCCTGATCGCCGTGCCGATCGGTGTGATGACCGCCGTCTACCTGGTCGAGTACGGCCGCGGCCAGCTGGCCCGTGCGGTCAGCTTCATGGTCGACATCCTGACCGGTGTGCCCTCGATCGTGGCCGCCCTGTTCATCTACACGGTGTGGGTGACCACCTTCGGCATCGAGCGGGTCGGCTTCGCGGTCTGTCTGGCCCTGGTGCTGCTGATGATCCCAGTGATCGTCCGCTCCACTGAGGAGATGCTCAAGCTGGTCCCCAACGAGCTGCGTGAGGCCTCCTACGCGCTCGGGGTGCCGAAGTGGAAGACGATCATGAAGGTCGTCCTGCCGACCGCCTTCAGCGGCATCGTCACCGGCGTGCTGCTCGGTCTGGCCCGCGTCATGGGTGAGACCGCACCGCTGCTGATCCTGGCGCCCTACTCCAAGGCGATCAACAGCGACCTGTTCGGCGGCTTCATGGCGGCCCTGCCCACAATGATCAACCAGGACCGCAGCGAGTCCTACGACCCGGCGGTGAACCGGGTGTGGGCCGCGGCGCTGACCCTGATCCTGATCGTCATGCTGCTCAACATCGCCGGCCGCCTGATCTCCCGCTTCAACAAGGTCTCCCGCTAGGGCCGTCGCCCCACCACTCGTCGTTTACCGTCCATCCGGGCCCACCCCCAGCCCGGTCAGCAAGGGAGTGCATCCGATGGCCCAGCGCATCGATGTCAAAGACCTGAACGTCTACTACAGCGCCTTCAAGGCCGTCGAGGGCGTGACGATGTCCGTCGACCCCCGCACGGTCACCGCGTTCATCGGCCCCTCGGGCTGCGGCAAGTCCACCTTCCTGCGCACCCTCAACCGCATGCACGAGGTGATCCCCGGCGGCCGGGTCGAGGGCAGCGTGCAGCTGAACGGCCGGGACCTGTACGGCAAGGACGTCGACCCGGTGGCGGTCCGCCGCACCGTGGGCATGGTGTTCCAGCGGCCGAACCCGTTCCCGACCATGTCGATCTTCGACAACGTGGCGGCCGGCCTGCGGCTGAACGGGGAGAAGAACAAGAAGGTCCTGACCGAGCGGGTGGAGAAGTCGCTGCGCGGCGCCAACCTGTGGAACGAGGTCAAGGACCGGCTGAACAAGCCGGGCGCCGGCCTGTCCGGTGGTCAGCAGCAGCGTCTGTGCATCGCCCGGGCGATCGCCGTCCAGCCGCAGGTGCTGCTGATGGACGAGCCCTGCTCGGCCCTCGACCCGATCTCCACGATGGCCATCGAGGACCTGATCAACGAGCTGAAGACCGACTTCACCATCGTGATCGTGACCCACAACATGCAGCAGGCCGCCCGGGTCAGCGACCGCACCGCGTTCTTCAACCTGGCCGCCACCGGCAAGCCGGGCAAGCTGATCGAGATCAACGACACCGACAAGATCTTCAGCAACCCGGCCGAGAAGGCCACCGAGGACTACATCTCGGGCCGCTTCGGCTGATCGGCGCGGCTCCGGCGCGCCGGAGCAGGTCGACAACTAGGGACGGGTGCGGGCCTCCTGGGAGGGGCCCGCACCCGTCCGTCTGTTTGGGTCTGTCGGGTGGACTGCGGTGAAGGTTGTCCAGCTCTCTGCCGACAGTGACAGTGCCGGTGCAGCAAGGAATGCCGAAAGACCTCAACGTGAGCGATCAATAACGGCCAGTGGCATAGCGGTATGTCACGGTTGGTAATGCCCTGAATGCGCATAGCCATCGAATTGTTTGCGTAGCTCAGTGAAATGTCCCCTTTGCCATTGGAAATGACTGGCAGTGGCCTGACCTTGACCTTCTGTTGCTCCAATTGGGCACTTGCACACCGGGTGTCCACGCCTTTACCGTGCTACAACAAATAGTCCATTCGCGGCCCGCTGCGACCCTTTCGGTGGTATTTATCCATCTGGAGCCTGAGCCCCGCCCTGCGCAGGCCTAGCCGCGCCGGGCTCGATGCCGCGCTTCCGATACATCAGTAACGCCGTTCCGATCAGGGAGTAGCGAACATGCGAGGGCAGTTCCGTGGCTAGCGACATCATGGGCCGTCGCCAGATCATGCAGCAGCGGCTGGACCGGGTCCGTGACCTCGAGCTCGCCATCCGCGAGCAGGTCGCGATCATCGCCGAGAGTGCCGGGATGACGGTCGAGCAGCTGGACTTCGACGGGTCGTTCCGGGCGTCCCTGGCCTCGCTGGCGTCGCTGGCCGCCCGCCGCCCCACCTTCGACGTGGTGCTCGCCCTGCCCACCGCCCCCGCCGGGGTGCGGATCCAGCAGCTGCACAACCAGGTCCGGGTCCAGGTCATCGCGCACGAGGACGGCCCCTACCGGCCCGGCCCGCCGCCCGCGCCGGCCCCGATGACCGTGCCCGCCCCGCAGGCGCCGGTCTCACCGGTCAACGGCACCCCGCTGGCCCAGCCCCAGCCGGCCGCCGCGGCCACCTCCCCGTACGACACCGCCCCGGTGTCGATCACCCAGATCGCGGCCGCGACGACGCTGCCGCCCTCGCCGCCGCCGGCCCGTCCGTCCGAGCCTCTGCACGAGGACCTGGTGGCCTCCGACCTCGCGGCCCTGCTCTGGGAAGGCCTGTCGGATCCGCAGTACGACGAACGGGTCTGAGCGCCCGTCCGATGCTTCTCCCGTCCCCCGCCCGGTCTGACAGCCAGGCAGTCATGCAACGCCCGACCCAGAGCGCAGGAAGCGCCACAGGAGTTCACCGATGAAGATCGCACAGAAGCTCGGCCTCCTGGTCGGTGCGCTCCTGGCTGCGGTTCTGGTCACGATCGTCGTACTGTCCGCCCAGCTGGCCAACACCTCCCGGGAGTACCAGGACCTGATCGACGGCAACATCCAGCAGCGTGAAGCCTCGCGCACCATGCTGGTGGAGTTCGGTCAGCAGGTCACCGCCCTGCAGCAGATCCTGCTCTCGGCCCGGGACGCCGAGGACTACGAGCGGCTCAAGGGCATCTACGACGACCTGGTCGACCGGGTCCACGCGTCCAACGCCGACCTGCTGGCCAATGTCGGCGACGAGGACCCGCGTCTGCGCACCATGCTGCAGCAGTTCGAGACCAGCCACGACGCGGTCAACACCCAGTACCGCGCCGCGCTGGACGCCTTCGTGGCCTCCGACTTCCGCCAGAGCGAGCAGGTCGCCACCTCGGTGGAGGGGCTCGAGACCTTCCCGGGCAGCCTGGTCAGCATCATCGCCGACTACCGCACCCGGTCCGCCGACGAGCTGATCAAGAGCCAGAACGACTCCACCGACACCCGGCTCAACCAGATCTACATCGCCGGTGTGCTGGTCGTCCTCATCGCCACCGCCGCGGCCTACCTGATGGTGCGGGGTATCACCCGCCCGGTGCGCGCGCTGACCGACGCCGCCCTGAACGTCGCCAACGAGCGTCTGCCGCAGGCCGTGGCCGAGATCGGCCAGATGCCGGCCGACGCCTCACCGCCCACCCTGCCCAAGTTCGCGGTCACCACCCGTGACGAGCTCGCCACCCTGGCCAGCGCGCTCAACACCCTGCAGGACAGCGCCGTCGACCTGGCCCTCGAGCAGCGGCGTAACGAGCAGGCCAACGCCGAGACCCTGGTCAACCTGGGCCGCCGTAACCAGAGCCTGATGACCCGCATGCTCGGTTACGTGACCGAGCTGGAGCGCGACGAGTCCAACCCGAACGCCCTGGACAAGCTGTTCCGCCTCGACCACCTGACCACCCGTATCCGGCGGAACGCCGAGTCGCTGCTGGTTCTGGCCGGTGCCAAGCAGACCCGTACCTGGTCGCACCCGATCGCCATGCAGGACGTGCTGCGCGCCTCGCTCTCCGAGATCGAGGAGTACAACCGGGTCACCGTGCACCACATGGACCACGCCAAGGTGTCCGGCTCGGTCGCGGCCGACCTCACGCACATGCTGGCCGAGCTGCTGGAGAACGCCACCCGCTTCTCCCCGCGCGAGCGTCAGGTCCAGGTGGTCGGCCGGCTCATCCCCGGCGGCTACCAGTTCGACGTGATCGACGCCGGCCTGGGCATGAACGAGGAGGACCTGAACGAGGCCAACGACCGGATCTCGCAGGCCGGCTCGCGCCGTCCGGACGCGAAGGTCCTGGGCCTGCACGTGGTCGGCCGGATCGCCGCCCGGCGTGACATGGTCGTCCGCCTGCTGCCCTCCGACCAGGTCGGCCTGACCGCCCAGGTGCTGGTGCCGGCCTCGGTGATCAGCGACGCCAAGCTGCCGGCCACGTTCCACGACGTCACCGAGGTGCCGATGCTCACCTCCACGCCGTCCCCGGCCCCGGCCGCCGCCTCGGCGGCCCCGGCGTCGCTGGCCCCCACGCCGCGCCGCAACCCGACCGCCGCCGGAACCCGCTCGCCCAGCCAGGGCATGCCCGCGATGCCGAGCCTGCCCGCCGCACCGGCGGGCCCGGCCTCGTACCCCGAGCAGCCGGCTGGGGTGGTTGCGCCCTTTCCCGCCGCTGCTTCAGCCGGATCAGCGCCCGCCCCGGGAATGCCGCCCATGAACCCGGCCGGCGGCCCCTCCCGCCGGGTGCGCGGTGCCCAGCTCGGCGACCTGGCCCCGGGCCAGCCGGAGCCGCAGCAGCGCCCGGTCGACCCGAACGTGGTGCGCTCGCAGATGTCCTCGCTGCAGTCCGGCCAGGCTGCCGCCCGCCGCGGGCCCGCCGCCCCGACCGGACCGCTGGCCATGCCGGAACTGCCGTCCCGGCCCTCGATGCCCGCCCCGATGCCCGCTCCGTCCGCGTCGCCGATGATGCCGGCCGGGCAGCCCAACCCGAACCAGGGCCCGGTCCGCCGGGTCCGCGGTGCTCAGCTGGGTGACCTCGGCCCCGCCTCGGCTGACCAGGCCGCGCAGCCCCTCGATCCGAACCGCGTGAGGTCGCAGATGTCTTCTCTCCAGTCCGGGGTGGCGGCCGCCCGCCGCGGACCCGCGTCCGGTCCGGCGGATGCCGCGCCCCCGCAGCCGGCTCAGTACCAGCAGCAGCCGCAGCACCAGCAGCAGTTCGAGCAGTACGCACCGCAGGCGCAGCCGCAGAACCCGGCCGGTACTCCGGTCCGCCGGGTGCGCGGAGCGCAGCTGGCCGAGATCGAGACCGACCACGGCGGGGCCTTCCGGGGCCTGCCGCGTGACGCGCAGGGCATCGGCCGTCAGCTGTCCAGCCTGCAGGCCGCCACCACGCGGGCCACGCAGGAGACCGGCCGGATCCACGGAACCGACGAAGAAGACACCATGGAGAACTACTCATGAGCCCGAACGGATACGGGGCCGCCACCATGCTCAGTCCCGCCGCACAGAACGTCAGCTGGATGCTGGACAACTTCGTCCGGGAGACGGCCGGGGTCGAGCAGATCATCGGGGTCTCCTCCGACGGTCTGCTGATGGCCATGTCGGTCCGCATGGAGCGGGGCGACGCGGACAAGCTCGGCGCCACCGTCTCCGGCCTGACCACGCTGGCCCAGAGCGCCAGCCGGCTGCTGAACAAGGGTGGCCTGACCCAGGTCATCATCGAGTTCTCGGGCGGCTACCTGCTCTGCTCGATGATCAACGGCCGGGCCTGCCTGGGTGTGGTCACCGCCCAGCAGTGCGACCTGGGCCTGGTCGGCTACGAGACCGCCATGCTGGTCGAGCGGGTCGGTGTCCTGCTCACGCCCGAGCTGATCACCGAGCTCAAGGCGAACCTCGCGCTGTGAGCGGCTACGACGGTTACGAGGAGGAGCAGGAGAGCTTCGGTCGCCCGTTCCTGGGACGGGTGATCCGGGCCGAGGGCGAGGACCGCTTCCACAACACGGTGGACGACACCCCGGGGGGCCACAACCGGCCCTACCTGATCACCGGGGGCCGCACCGGTGGTGGTGCCGCCAACATCGGTATCGAGACCCTGCTGATCTGTGAGCGCCCGGTCTCGCCCGGCCGCGACTGGTCCACCGAGATGGCGATGATCGTGCGGGCCTGCGACCGGCCCGTGGCCTGCGCCGAGGTGGCGGCCCGGATCGGGCTGCCGATCGGTGTGGTCCAGGTGCTGGCCGGCGACCTGGTCGCGGCCGGCTACCTGCAGCAGTCGGCGTCCTCCGCGTCCATGGCCGACGACGTCGCCTTCATCGAGAGGTTGATTCACGGTGTCTCTGCACTCTGACGCCCGGCCGGCCGGCCAGCCGCAGGCCAAGCGCCCGCCGATCCCGGTGAAGATCCTGATCTCCGGCGGTTTCGGTGTGGGCAAGACGACCACGGTCGGGGCGCTCTCGGAGATCAGCCCGCTGAGCACCGAGGCCCCGATGACGTCCGCCTCGATCGGGGTCGACGACGCGGGCGTGGCCAGCCAGAAGACCACCACCACGGTGGCCATGGACTTCGGCCGGGTGACGATCGACGAGAGCATCATCCTGTACATGTTCGGCACGCCCGGACAGGACCGGTTCGGCTTCATGTGGAACGACCTGGCCGACGGCGCCCTGGGCGGCGTGGTCCTGGTCGACCCGAGCCGGCTGGAGGACTGCTTCGTCGCGCTGGACTACTTCGAGAGCATCAAGCTGCCCTACGTGGTGGCCGTGAACTCGTTCGCCGGGCGGGCCACCATGACCCTCGACCAGGTGCGGCACGCGGTGAACGTCGACCCCGACGTCCCGGTCGTGGCGGTCGACGCCCGTGACCGCGAGCAGGTCAAGGCCGTGGTGCTGACGTTGCTGCGGCGGATCCTGGCCCGGGCCAAGGCCCGGAACCAGCGCTGAGAGCAGGAGACAAGCACGTGCGAAAGATTCTTGCCGGCCTGGCCGGTGTCGGTCTGGCCCTCACACTGACCGCCTGCGGATCGGAAGAGATCCCGGCGGACAGCGTGTACGCCAACCAGGGTGCGCTGGTCGGCATCTCCATGCCGACCAAGGACTCTGAACGCTGGATCGCCGACGGCGACGCCATGGTCGAGCAGTTCAAGGCCATGGGGTACACCACCCAGCTGGAGTACTCCGACAACACCGCGGAGATGCAGCAGCAGCAGGTCAAGAGCCTGATCGATAAGGGCAGCAAGCTCCTGGTGATCGCGGCGGTGGACGGCTCGAAGCTCACCGAGCAGCTCAAGCAGGCGGCGTCGAAGGACATCGACGTGATCGCCTACGACCGTCTGCTCACCGAGACCCAGGATGTGGGCTACCAGGCCACCTTCGACAACAAGCGGGTCGGCGAGATGCAGGCCCAGTTGCTGGTCGACCGGCTGGAACTGAACGCCAACGACGACCAGACGTACAACATCGAGTGGTTCGCCGGGTCACCGACCGACCGTAACGCCAAGTCGTTCTACGACGGCAACAAGGAGATCCTGCAGCCGTACCTGCAGTCCGGCAAGGTCAAGATCCTCAGCGGTGAGCGTTCTTTCAAAAGCATGACCACCAAGGACTACAGCGGTGACGTCGCCCAGGAGCGGATGACCAGGATCCTGAACGAGTACTACCAGGACGAGAACGTCGATGCGGTGCTGTCGCCCTACGACGGTATGTCGATCGGCATCATCAACGCCCTGAAGGAAAAGGGTTACGGTACGGCCGAGAAGCCGATGCCGGTGATCTCCGGTCAGGACGCGGAAATCCCTTCGGTCCAGTCGATCCTGAAGAACGAGCAGACCGCCACGATCTTCAAGGACACCCGCGAGCTGGCCAAGGTGGCGGTGGAACAGGGCAACGCCCTGCTCACCGAGTCCGAGCCGATCGTCAACGACACCACGACGTACGACAACAACGTCAAGATCGTGCCGACGTACCAGCTCAACCCGGTCCAGGTCGACAAGAGCAACTACAAGACGCTGCTCATCGAAAGCGGTTACATCACGGAAGAGGAACTGAAGGCCAAGGCCTAACTCCGGACCTCCGGCCGGAACCGTTCCACCGCAACGATCTGCCCGGCACCGGCGATGTGCGCGATCAGCGCCTCGCCGGTGCCCAGCCAGGGATTGGCCGCGGGCAGTGACTCCAGCGCCGCCGGGGTGCAGGCCTTCGCCAGTGCACCCATCACCGACTCCAGCACCGGACGGTGGGTGCAGACCAGCCAACTGCCGGCGCGCTCGGTGAGCAGGCTGTGGAACAGCTCCGGCACCCGCTCCGGATGGTTGCGCAGACCCTGCTCGGACAGCAGCGGCAGCACCTCCACCCCCTGGTACGGATCCGCCGCCGGGCTGCGCTCACGCAGGTAGGGCAGCAGCGTCATCATGCAGCGGGCCCAGGGCGAGGTGAGCACGTGGTCGACCGCCCAGACCGCGATCAGGCCGGGCAGGGCGTTCGCCTGGGACCGGCCCACCGAGGTCAGCGGCCGGTCGCCCTCGGTACCCGGCCAGTGCGCCCGGGAGCGCGCCTTGGCGTGCCGCAGAACGACCAGCGCGCGGGTGTCGAGCTCCCCGGCCCGGGCGTGGGCCATCAGCGCCTCGAGCGGCGGCAGATCGCTCGGCCGGGTCAACAGTACCCGGGCTTCCTGCACCGGTAGCCAGACCGCGTCGGCGATCTCTTCCGGCTGGGCGCTGCGGGAGGTGGTGAAGAGCGCCTGGGCGGCCCAATAGGTGACCGTCTTGTCGCGGCCGTCGGGCAGCACGTATCCCACCGAGGGCAGCGGACGACCGAGCAGGGGCCGTACGCCGGTCTCTTCCTGCACCTCGCGCACGGCGCACTCGGGCAGTGTCTCGCCCGGCTTGATCTTGCCCTTGGGCCACGACCAGTCGCCCCAACGGGCGCTGCGGACCAGAAGCACCTCGAGATCTAGGTCTTCCGGACCGTCGGCATCTTCGCGCAGACGCCAGCACAGCGCGCCGGCGGAGACCACCACCGCAGGGGCAGGCGCGGCGGGGCGACGGGAAGGGCGAGGGGTGTGCTTCGGCTTGGGCCGCTTCCGTTTACCCTTCGCCGAGCGGGGTGACGAGCGGGTGGGGCGGCGACTCACCCTGTGACTATGGCAGATCCGCGCGGGCTCGGCGCGGCGACCCCTGCCGACCGAAGATCACGACAGGGCAGAGCGTTTCGTACCGGACGAACCGGCGTAAACAGAAGACGGCCGGGTGGTGCACGGCGGGTGAACCCAGGGCTGGTTCAGTAGCGCAGTTCGCCGAAAGGGGCCCGGTCGTCGAGGCGCTGGGAGAGCCGCCCGGCGCCGCGCCACAGCCGCGCCACGTAGTCCTTGTCCTCTTCCAGCACGAGGTTGCCCATCACCCGCAGCGCGATCGTCATCAGGTAGTGCGAGCGCATACCCACCGGGCCGCCCAGTTTCAGCACCCCCGGCACGGTCAGCAGGGTGGCCAGCCGCCGGGCGACGGAGAACGAGGCGCCGTAGTGCTCGCGCAGGGTGGCCGGCCAGGCCTTGTTGAGATCCGCGTAGCTGCGCCCGGTTCCGATGCCGGTACCGGCGCCGGCGGCGAACAGTTCGGCCACCAGGCGCCCGGTCTCCAGCCCGTAGTCGATGCCCTCGCCGTTCAGCGGGTTCACGCAGCCGGCGGCATCACCGATCAGCGCCCAGTTGGCCCCGGCGACCCCGCTGACCGCACCGCCCATCGGCAGCATGGCCGACCGGACGCCGCGCGGTTCGCCCTCGAGTTCCCAGTCGTCGCGCCGCAGCCCGGCGTAGACGTTGATCAGATCCTTGAGATGCACGTCGGCCGGGCGCTTTTCGGTGGCCAGGGCGCCGACCCCGATGTTGACCTCACCGTCGCCCAGCGGGAACACCCAGCCGTAGCCGGGCAGTAACTCGTTCTGGGCACCCCGCAGCTCCAGGTGCGAGGTGATCCACTCGTCCTGACTACGGCCGGACTTGACGTAGGCCCGCGCCGCCACCCCGAAAGCCGTGTTCTGGTGCCATTCCCGGCCGAGCACCCGGCCCAGCTGGGAGCGGTAGCCGTCGGCCACCACCAGGCGCCGGCAGCCGATGGTGAAACTGGGCCGGTCTTTCCCGCCGGCGAAGACCACGCCGATCACCCGGTTGCCGTCGCGCATCACGTCGACCGCGCGGGCGTTCTCGACCCCGCGCGCGCCGGAGGCCAGGGCCTCCTCGCGGATCCGGTGGTCGAGCGTGGTGCGCGGCACCGCCGAGCCCCGGGCCGGCAGCGAACCGCCCGGCCAGGGCAGCTGCAGCTCCTGCCCGAAACCGCAGGCGCGCAGGCCCCGGTTGGTGGGGTAGTCGGCCAGCCAGCCATCCAGCCCGAGCCGGTCCAGTTCCGCGATCGCGCGCGGCGTCAGGCCGTCTCCGCAGGCCTTGTCGCGGGGGAACGTCTCCTTGTCGGCCAGCACCACGTTCAGCCCCGAGCGGGCCGCCCAGGCGGCCGCGGCCGAACCCGCTGGACCGGCGCCGACGACGAGCAGATCGGTGGACGTCGGCAGCTGGTCAGTCATGAACCAAGTGTGCCCCCAGCGCAGGCCGGAGCCTGCGCCGGGGGCACCCCGGGCCCGAGCGTCAGCGCCGCCGGCCCGACCGCTTGGGCGGACGGCTGGCGATGATGTACGACTGCAGGTCCCGCAGCGGCTTGCCCTCGGCGTCGTGGTGGTGCCGCGTCCACACGCCCTCGGCGTCCAGGTGCCAGGAGGCCGTGCCCGGATCCATCGACAGCGTGAGCAGCTCGTCCAGCTCGGCGATGTCCCGCGGGTCGCGCAGCCGCAGCATCGCCTCGACCCGGCGGTCGAGGTTGCGGTGCATCATGTCGGCGCTGCCGATGTAGACCACCGGCTCTCCGCCGCCGGCGAACCAGAACACCCGGGAGTGCTCCAGGAACCGGCCCAGGATGCTGCGCACCCGGATGTTCTCGCTCAGCCCGGGCACGCCCGGGCGGATCGCGCAGATCCCCCGCACCACCACGTCCACCGGCACCCCGGCCTGGGAGGCCCGGTAGAGCGCGTCGATGACCACCTCGTCGACGATCGAGTTGACCTTGACCTTGACCCCGGCCGGGCGTCCGGCGTCGTGGTTGGCGATCTCCCGCTCGATCCGGTCGACCAGACCGGTGCGCAGCGAGCGCGGGGCCACCAGCAGCCGCCGGTAGGCGGTCTTCGGGGCGTAGCCGGACAGCTGGTTGAACAGCCGGCTCAGGTCCTCGCCGACCTGCGGGTCGCAGGTGAGCATGCCCAGGTCCTCGTAGAGCCGGGCGGTCTTGGGGTTGTAGTTGCCGGTCCCGACGTGGCAGTAGCGGTGCAGGCCGTCCGACTCCTGCCGGACCACCAGGCTGAGCTTGGCGTGGGTCTTCAGCCCGACGATGCCGTAGACCACGTGCACCCCGGCGCGCTCGAGCTTGCGCGCCCAGGAGATGTTGGCCTCCTCGTCGAACCGGGCCTTGATCTCGACCACGGCCAGCACCTGCTTGCCGGCCTGGGCCGCGTCGATCAGTGCGTCCACGATCGGCGAGTCGCCGGACGTCCGGTACAGGGTCTGCTTGATCGCCAGCACCTGCGGGTCGTCGGCGGCCTGCTCGAGGAACGCCTGGACGGTGGTGGAGAACGAGTCGTACGGGTGGTGCAGCAGCACGTCGCGGCGCTTGATCGCGTCGAAGATGTTGGTCGGCTTGGAGCTCTCCACCTCCGACAGCGCGCGCGGGGTGACCGCCACGTACTTCGGGTAGCGCAGTTCCGGCCGGTCCAGGTCGGCGACCAGGTTCAGCGCCCGCAGGTCGAGCGGCTCGGGCAGCGGGAACACCTCGGACTCGCTGACCCCCATCTCACGCACCAGCAGGTCGCGCATGTGGGGCCCGATGTCCTCGGCCACCTCCAGCCGCACCGGCGGGCCGAACTTGCGCCGCAGGAGCTCCTTCTCCAGTGCCTTGAGCAGGTTCTCGACGTCGTCCTCCTCGACCTCGAGATCCTCCTGGCGGGTCACCCGGAAGGTGTGGTGCTCGAGCACCTCCATGCCCGGGAACAGCTGGTCCAGGTGCGAGGCGATGATGTCTTCCAGCGGCACGAAGCGGGCCCGCGGGAACTCCTGGCCGTCCGGCTCCTCGTCGGCGTCGACGTTGACCAGGCGCGGCAGCAGCTGCGGCACCTTGACCCGGGCGAACATCTCCTTCTCGGTGACCGGGTTACGCAGCACCACGGCCAGGTTCAGGGAGAGCCCGGAGATGTAGGGGAACGGGTGCGCCGGGTCGACCGCCAGCGGAGTGAGCACCGGGAACACCTGCTCGCGGAAGAACGTGTGCAGGCGCGCCTGCTCGTCCTCGGCCAGCTGGTCCCAGCGCACGATGGTGATGTTGGCGTCGGCCAGCGCCGGGGCGATCTCGCCGGCGAACACCTTGGCGTGCATGGCCTGCAGCTCGTGCGCCCGGGCCCGGATCCGGCCCAGCAGGTCGCGCGGCTCCAGCCCGCTGGCCGCGCGCACGGCCAGGCCGGTGGCGATCCGGCGCTTCAGCCCGGCCACCCGGACCATGAAGAACTCGTCGAGGTTGCTGGCGAAGATGGCCAGGAAGCGGGCCCGCTCGAGCAGCGGCAGATCGGGGTCGCGGGCCAGTTCGAGCACCCGCTCGTTGAACGCCAGCCAGCTCAGCTCGCGGTCGAGGAAGCGGCGCACCTGCGGCTGGTCGGACTCCCGGATCAGCGAGGTCAGCCGGTCCTGGGTGTCCTGGGCCGCGGCCACCAGGGCGTTCGCGGAGGCGTGGCGGTTCTGTTCGGCAGTGGCGGTGAGGTCAGGGGGTGTCACGTCGTCCTTGCTGGCCACCACCTCAACGGGGGTGACCGGTTCGTCGGGGGTCACCAGAGCGTCGGGAAGATCGGAACCTGACGATCGGGGCCGGGCAACCGGTCCGGTCACCTCGGCGGCCTTCTTGGCCGGAAGCCGCTTCGCGGCCGTCTTCCGGACCGGTGCGCTCTTCTTCGCCGGCACGGCCTTCTTGGCCGGCGCCTTCACCGGCGTGGCCTTCTTCGCCGGGGCCTTGCGGACCGGGCTCTTGGCGGTGGGCGCGTCGGTCACCGGCTCACGCAGCGTGGCCTCGATCGAGACCGCCGGGTCGGAACCGGAGCTTCGCTGTGCAGTACCGCTGTCCACCGCGTCGGCCCCGCTCTTCGGAGCCGTCTTGCGCGCAATCGTCCGGGCCACGGTCTTCTTCGCCGGCGGACGCTTGGTGGCTGCCTTGCGCGGGGCGGCCTGCTTCGCCGTCTTCTTGGCGGCCGCCTTGCCGGACTCGGCCGGGGCCACCACCTCGACCCGCTTGTCGCTCTTGGCCGCCGCGACCTTCTTGGCCGGGGCCTCGCCGGCGGTTGCCGAGTCCGGGCCGGCGGCCGGGGCCACCGCGGCGTTCTGGTTGCCGGGCACCCGTTTACGGGGTGCCGCACCACGCGGCGTGGTGGTGCGGGGGGACGTGCTGCGCGAGGTCGTGGCCGCCTTCCGGGGGCGCGCGGTGGTGGACGCTCTGCCGGTACTGGCAGGCGCCGCACTACTGGACGCGCTGGAATTCCGGGTGGCCGCCGGTGAGGGGGAAGGGCCCGCCGAGCTGGTCATGTCCGCCATGCTCTCACTGTCCTGGTCTCGCGCTCGATGTCCCGGTCTCGGCCACCTGGCCGCCGCGACTGGTCGGTTCCGTTCGGATGGTGCTGCCGCGGGGAGCGAGAATCCACCCACACGGCCTGTTCGGCGCTCAGGCCCGGCAACTTCAGTCCTGCTTCGTACGGCTTCAGTGCGGCACGTCTTCGGGGTACGGGCCCTCGTGCACGACATCGACCGCGAACTGCCCGAACCCGAGCCGGTGGTACACCTTCAGCGCCGCTGCGTTGTCGGCCTCGACGTACAGCAGCACGGTTTCCAGCCCTAGCCCGGCCAGGTGACGGAGCCCGGCCAGGGTGAGCGCCGTGCCCAGGCCCCCGCCGTGCCGGTCCGGGTCCACGCCCACGGCGTAGACCTCGCCCTCACCCTCGGGATGCACCTTCGTCCAGTGGAAGCCGATCATCCGGCCGTCCGCCTCGGCCACGAAGAAACCGGCCGGGTCGAACCACGGCTCGGCCTTGCGCGCGTCCAGGTCGGCCTGCGTCATCCGGCCCTGCTCGGGGTGCCAGCTGAAGGCCCGGGCGTTCACCCGCAGCCAGGCCTCGTCGTCCTCGCCGGGCCGGAACGTGCGCAGCGTGACGCCTTCCGGCAGCACCGGGGCGGGCAGTTCGTCGCCCATCGGCCGGCGCAGCTGCAGCAGCTCACGCACCACCCGGAAACCCAGCCGGGCGCCCAGCGCCCGGGCCGCGGGGTGGTCCCCGTGCGACCAGATCCGCGCCAGCCGGCCGTCCGCAGCGATCGTCTCCACCAGCGTCCGCCCGTGACCCCGGCCCCGCAGCTCAGGTGCGATCACCGCCTCGGCGCCCACGACCGTCCTCAGTTCTTCGGGTTCGGCGTTCTCGACGTGGGCGTAGCCGATCACGCCGCCCGCCTCGTCGCGCACCAGCAGGTGCTGCCCACCGGCGACCGGCGAACCCATCGCCAGCAGCACGTGCTCGGAGATCGGGGCAGCCCCGTCGGCGGCGGTCGCCCGGGCGAGAAGGGCGCGCACGCCCTCGGCGTCGGTCCCGGAAAGCTGGTCGAGGGCTTCGATGTTCACGCGGGAGGTCACCATCGGGAGCATAGGTGGTGACGCAACGGCAGCACTCGGGGCCGGGGCACCGGCCTCAGGCGTCGACCGTCTCCTCGACCCCGGCCCGCTCGCGGCCGGGCGGCACGAACCGGTAGCCGACGTTACGCACCGTGCCGATCAGGGCGTCGTGCTCGGGGCCGAGCTTGGCCCGCAGCCGCCGGACGTGCACGTCCACCGTGCGGGTGCCGCCGAAGTAGTCGTAGCCCCAGACCTCCTGCAGCAGCTGGGCCCGGGTGAACACCCGGCCCGGGTGCTGGGCCAGGAACTTCAGCAGCTCGAACTCCTTGTAGGTGAGGTCGAGCGCGCGCCCGCGGACCCGGGCGCTGTACGTCACCTCGTCGACGACCAGGTCGCCGGCGCGGATCTCGGGTGTCTCGTCGGACGCCTGGGTCTCGGCCAGGCGGCTGCGGCCGGCGGCCAGCCGCAGGCGGGCCTCCACCTCGGCCGGGCCGGCCGAGTCGAGCAGGACGTCGTCGGCGCCCCAGTCGGCCACCACGGCGGCCATGCCGCCCTCGGTGAGCACGAGGAGTAACGGTGAGGAGAGCCCGGTGGTGCGCAGCAGACGGCACAGCGAGCGGGCGCCGGCCAGGTCGCGGCGGCCGTCGACGATCACCGCGTCGGCCGGGGGCGCGTCGACCAGGACGGCGGCCTCGGCCGGCAGCACCCGGATCTGGTGCGGCAGCAGGCCGAGGGCGGGGAGCACCTCGGCGGACGGGGCCAGGGCATTCGTCAAAAGAAGGAGTGAAGCCATCTGGTAGACCTCCGCGTCGTCCGACCGACCGTGCAGGTGGCGAGCCCGGTTGTGTGCCCCCGTGGTGCCCGCGTCTTTGCGGAGTGCAACCCGATCAGGGTAGGTGACGAGGCGTTCCTGTCACAGGGGCTGACCGCTATTTGGCGCCACGCAACGTCACAGTTCGGCCACCTGAGCACAAGTTCGTACGTGAACGCGGTCTCACTGGGACGTTTCCGGGCGGTGTCTGAAGTGAATCCGGTTCGGGCGGTTCCCGCCAAGAGGTGTGGCGTGTGACTCTCACGGCATCGATGCTCACTCAGAGTTGCCGGCCGGGTACCCACCGCGCGCACCGGCCGCCGATCGCGCTCTCGGCCGTGGGCGCTTGTCAGGGATCTGTCAGGATGCGGGCGTGACCGCCCCGCTTCCCGCCGGCCTGGCTCTGGTGGCCGCCGCCGTCCTGGCCGTGGCCGGTTACGCCGGAGGGCCGGTGCTCGCCGCCGCCGCCGGGCTCACCGTTCTGGCGCTCGCCATCGGCTGGAGCGACCTGCTCCGGCTCCCGCACCGGGCCGGCACCACGTTCCTGATCCTGGTCCTGGGCGTGGGCGCCCTGGTCGCCGGGAGCATCGCGATCTCGCCCGAGGTCGACGTGGAGCAGCCGCTGTCGGTGTTCTCCGGAGTGATGGCGGCCGCCGTGCTCAGCAGCTTCGCCCACGAACTGTTCCGCCGGGACGGCCGGCACAACCTGGTCGAGTCGGTGACCGGGACGCTGTCCGGCCAGTTCGTCGCCATGCTGGCCGCGGGCTGGGTGCTGGTCGGCGACACCGAGGCCGGATCGGCGGCGGTGGTGGTGGCCGCGGCCGGTACCGCGGTGGGCCGGCTGGTGCTCACCCTGCCGCTGGCCCCGTCGATGCTCACCTGGGCCGGCCTGGGCGCCGGGCTCGTCGCCTCGGTGGTGGCCTCGGTCGTGGTGCCGGGCGTGCCGCTGGGCACCGCAGCGCTGGTCGGGCTCGCCGTCTCCGGCGTGGGTATCGCCGTCGATCGCCTGGTCGATGCGGAAGGACTGCTCACCCGGCTGCAGCCGGCCACCCTGGCCCGGGCCGCAGCTCCGGTGGCCGCAGCCGGCACGGCGGCCTACGCGATCTTCCGGATGGGTATCGGTTAATACACCAGCGTGCGGGTGCCTTCACGCAGGATGCGCTCCAGGTAGGCGGCCGCGCCCGCAATGGTGACGCCCTCGATCAGGTCGGCCGGGCCGATCGAACGCCGGGCGGCGGCCTGCGTGCAGACCCGTACCTGCCCCGCCTCCAGCACGATCTCGAGCAGTTCGGTCAGTGGTGCGGCCTCTTCCAGCACCAGCCCGGCCGCCCGCCCGGGCACCGCCAGCCAGGCGGCCTCACCGTTCAGCCAGACCTCCACCGGCACCCCGGCCGCGCAGGCGGCGGCGGCCACGGTGAAGGCCTGATTGCAGCGTTCCGGGGCGTCCGGCCCGGCGACGACCTCGATCACGAGCGAGTCGGCCATGCCCGCGACGCTACCTCGGCGGGCCGCTCGTCATACGATCGCACCGTGGCGTTCCAACTAGACACCGACCTGCCCACCCCGCTCGCGCCCCTGGCCTGGCTGATCGGCCGCTGGGAGGGGGCCGGCGTGATCGGCTACCCGACCATGGAAGAGGCGAACTTCGGCCAGGAGATCGAGTTCTCCCACGACGGCCGTCCGTTCCTTTCGTACACCTCGCGGATGTGGCGCCTGGACGCGGCCGGCAACCAGGTGGAGCCGCTGGCCACCGAGACCGGTTACTGGCGCCCGGTCGCGCCGCCGGCCGACGCCGAGCCGGAGACCGACAACACGCCCAGCACCGACCTCGAGGTGCTGATCGTGCACCCGACCGGCATCTCCGAGATCTACCTGGGCCGGGCCAAGGGCCCCCGCATCGACCTGCAGACCGACCTGGTCGCCCGCACGGTCTCGGCCAAGGAGTACACCGCCGCCACCCGGCTCTACGGGCTGGTCGAGTCCGACCTGCTCTGGGCCCTGGACATGGCCGCCGAGGGGCACCCGCTGCAGTCGCACGCCTCGGCCCGGCTCAAGCGGGTCTGAGATGGCCCAGGTGACCGTCGCGGAGCTGGACACCGCCCTGCGGGAACGCGGTCTGCGGGCCACCCCGCAGCGTCGTTCGGTGCTGCGGGCGGTCACCGAGCTCGGCCACGCCACCCCGGAGGAGGTCTGCGACTTCGTCCAGAAGGAGAACGAGTCGGGTCCGGTCAACCTCTCCACGGTCTACCGGGCCCTGGAGCTGATGGAGAAGATCGGGGTGATCAGTCACACCCATCTCACCCACGGCTCCCCGACCTACCAGGTGGCCAGTCACGTCAACCACCTGCACCTGGTCTGCCGAGGTTGCGGCGCGATCACCGAGGCCGACCTCGACCTGGCCCGGCCGCTGGCCCGGGCGGTGCGTGAGCAGTCCGGCTTCGACACCGACCTGGGGCACCTCTCCCTGCACGGCCTCTGCGCGCAGTGCCAGGACTCGTGAGCGGGCCGGGAAGTTCTGCGGGGCCCGGGGCGCTGCACAGCGACATGAGCGAACCCGTCGCCCCTGCCGTCCCGAGCTACCGCAGTCCGCTGCTGGAGCGCCCCGGAGCCGTTCCCGTCGAAGGCATCGACAGTGGTCTGGCCTGGCACTACGGCGACCCGGTGGGGGAGCAGCGGCGGCTCGAGGCGGGTCAGGCGCGGGCCGACCTGTCCAACCGCGGGGTGATCCGGATCGCCGGCCCCGACCGGCTCACCTGGCTGCACTCGATGACCACCCAGCACCTGTCCGGCCTCGCGCCGTTCACCTCCACCGAGGCCCTGCTGCTCACCCCGAACGGCCACGTCGAGCACGACCTGCACCTGGTCGACGACGGCAGCGCCACCTGGATCACGGTCGAGCCGGGCACCGCCGGTGAGCTGGTCGCCTTCCTGCAGCGCATGGTGTTCATGCGCCGGGTCGAGGTGGCCGACGTCACCGCCGACTGGGCCGTGGTCGGCGAGGCGGTGGACAGCGAGTCCACCGGTGAGCCGCTGGCCTGGCGTGACCCCTGGCCCGACCTGGCCGTGGGGGGCGCCCTCTACACCGCCGACGAGATCGAGGTGGCCGGGCACCCGGAGTGGAAGTGGCGCGAGGTGCTGATCCCGCGCGCCGAGTTCGAGCAGCGGGTGGCGGCGGGGGAGTTCGACGGCGCCGCGGGCACCTGGGCGGTGGACGCGCTGCGGGTGGCCGCCTGGCGGCCCCGGCACGGTTTCGAGACCGACCACCGCACCATCCCGCACGAACTCGACTGGCTGCGCACCGCCGTCCATCTGGAGAAGGGCTGCTACCGCGGGCAGGAGACGATCGCCCGGGTGCACAACCTCGGCCGCCCTCCGCGCCGGCTGGTCATGCTGCACCTCGACGGCACGATGAACGAGCTGCCCGCGCCGGGCGCCACCGTGCTCAACGGTGAGCGTGAGGTCGGGCGGGTGACCACCGCGGCCCGGCACCACGAACTCGGCCCGATCGCCCTCGCCGTGCTCAAGCGCTCCACCCCGCCGGATGTGCAGCTGCTGGCCGGAGGGGTCGAGGCGGCGCAGGAGATCGTGGTCGACGCGGCCGCCGGTCCCTCCGCCGACGTCCCGAAGATTCGCCGTCTGCCGCAGGGCTGAACCGCAAGATCTCAATTGAAGACGGATGTTGCTGGCTGATTCTGCGGCCAACAGTCACGATGGGCGGATGAATCGCACTTTGATCACCGTCGCGCCCACCGGTGCCGAGATCGACAAGGCGACCTGGCCGCAGCTGCCGACCACGGTCGAGGAACTCGTCGCCGAGGCCCGGGCCTGCGAGGCCGCGGGCGCGGCGATGATCCATGTGCACATCCGCGACGGCGAGCACCGGCCCACGCTCGACCTGGGGCGGCTGCGCGAGACGGTCGCCGCGCTGCGGGAGAACACCGGGCTGATCGTGCAGCTGTCCACCGGGGGCAGCGTGCACGACCCGTTCGCCGACCGGTTGAAGGTGCTCGACGCCGCCCCCGACTCGTGCTCGATCACCTGCGGCACGGTCAACTTCGGCAACGACGTGTTCAGCAACCCCTGGCCGTTCGTGGTCGACCTGTACCAGCGCAGTCAGGCCGCCCAGGTGGTGCCCGAGTTCGAGCTGTTCGACCTCGGGCACGTGGCCACGCTGGAACGGCTGGTCGGCGAGTTCGGCCTGCCCTACGGCGGCAAGGTCCACGCCGACTTCGTCCTGGGCGTGCCCGGGGGCCTGCCCGCCACCGTTCCCGCCCTGGTCGCGGGGGTGCAGGCGCTGCCCGCGGCGGTCACCTCCTGGTCGGCCACCGGGATCGGCCGCGGGCATCTGCCGGTGCTCGCGGCGAGCCTGGCGATGGGCGGCCACGTGCGGGTCGGCATGGAGGACAACGTCTTCTTCGCGCCCCGCCGCCCGGTCACCGGCAGTGCCGAACTGGTCGCCCGGGCGGCCACGCTGGCCAATCATCTGCAGCGTCCAGCGATGAGCCCGGCGCAGGCGCGCGAGCTGATCGGTCTGTCCGCATAGGGTCCATTCTGTGACCCGGATCATCCGGCCGGGTCAGCAGGCAGCTTGCAAAGTGCTAACTCGAGCAAGCACAGTGGCCGGGTGGCAACCCTCAAAGTGCCCGATCGGGTGACCGAACTCGGAGCCTTCGTCCGGGAGCAGCGCGAGAGCGCCAAGCTCTCGCTGCGCCAGCTCTCCAACGCGGCCGGCGTCAGCAACCCCTACCTCAGCCAGATCGAGCGGGGGCTGCGCAAGCCCTCCGCCGAGGTGCTCACCCAGATCGCCAAGGGTCTGCAGATCTCGGCCGAGGCGCTGTTCCAGCGGGCCGGCCTGCTGGAGGAGTCGGTCGGGGTCGAGGTCGAGGTGGCGATCCAGAGCGACGTCCGGCTCACCGCCCGGCAGAAGCGGGTGCTGCTCGACATCTACGAGACCTTCCGCGCCGAGAACGCCCGGGACGACGCCGTCGGGGCAGCCGGGGCAGCCGGGGCGATCGGGGTCGTCGGGGCGGAGGGCACCGTGGTGCCCCTGGCCGACGGTGCCGGTCTCAAGTCCCGGCGCCGTGGCGCCGAGCAGGCAACGGCCGCGGGTGAGCCGGTCCCGGCCGGGGCCGCCCGCCCCAGTGCGGCCCGGCGTGCGGCCGGCGCCCGCAAGCGGGCCGCCCGGCGCCCGGCGACCTCGCGCTCTGCGCTGCGTCAGGTCGGTTCCGAAGAACAGCGCACCGACTGAGCCTCATCATCCGTCCGTCGGCAGCGTCGCCGGTGGCTTCGGCAGGAAGATCCGACGACTGCGGCCGCCGATCCCGGCTCGTGACCAGGAGGACACCATGACCACCACCGACCAGGACCAGCGTCCGGCCGGTACGCCGAAACCCGGCCTGCCCACCACCCCGTTGTTCGCCGTGGTGGGGGCCACCGACCTGGCGGTGCAGCAGGTCCGCGCCGCCGCGGCCGGGGCCTCGCACCTGCAGCAGCGCTTCCAGTCCGACGTGGAGAAGCGGCTGGCCGACGTGGAGAAGCGGGTCGGTGCGCTCGACCCGAAGAACCTGCGGGCCCAGGCCGAGCAGGCCCCCACCCGCGCCGTCGCCCGCGCCCTCGAGGTGGCGGGCAAGGCCGAGGCGGCCTACGAGGAACTTGCCCGCCGCGGCAAGGATCTGTTCGACCGGGTCTACCCCCAGGCCGAGGGCCAGCCCCTGGTCAGCCAGACCTTCGTCACCCAGGTCTTCGTCAGCCAGGCCGGCAGCACCCTGAGCCGGGGCCGGGCCGCGGTCACCGTGGCCCGCCGTGCCGCCGACGACACGGCCTCGGTGATCCGCGGCACCCTGGCGATGGGGCGTCCCAGCAGCACGGTCGCCGAGCCGGTCGGGACCACCGACGAGGTCGTGAACGCCCCGGTCCGGCTCGACGAGGATGCGCTGCAGAAGGCGGTCGAGGTCGGCGACGGCGGCAACCAGGCCACGCCGCTGAAGAAGCCCGCCACCCGCAAGACCGCCGTGGCCAAGCGTGCCGCCGCGGCCGCGGCCAACGGTGCTCCGGCGGCCACCTCTCCTGCGGTGAAGGCCGCCAAGGGCACGGTTGCCCCGGCGACGAAGGTGGCCGGGCCGGCGAACGCTGCGGCAGACGATGCCGCTGTGAAGGCTGCGGTGAAGAGCCCCCGCACCGCCGCTCGCAAGACCACGGCCACCAGCACCCGGGCGCCTCGGACGTCGGCCAAGAAGCCCACCGCCTGACGGCGACGGATGGTCCGGCCGGGCGAACTGCTCGTGGCCGGAGCATCTCCCGGTGGCGTCAGACCCCCCGCTGGGGCTGCGCCGTCGGGTGCGCCCAGAGGCCTCGCCGGAACCTTCCGGCGAGGCCCAATCGTTGTCATCTCAGACCATCCTCCGGGGGGACCGGGGGCAGCCTCGAGGCCCTAAGGTAGATGTATGGACGCGCTGGGTAACGTGCAGGGCCTGCTCATGCTCATCATCGGCGTGCTCGCTCTCGGCGTGCAGGCATTCGCTCTGGTGGATGCGCTCCGGCAGCGCACCGACGCGTTCACCGCCGCGGGCAAGCTCACCAAGCCGATCTGGCTCGGCATCCTCGGTGTCGCCACCGCGATCGGTGTCATCTTCGTCAACAACATGCCGCTGAACGTGTTCAACCTGATCGCCTTCGTCGCCGCCGCGGTCTACCTGGTCGACGTGCGGCCGGCGATCAAGTCGATCACCGGCGGCGGCAACAACGGGCCCTACGGCCGCTGGTGAGCTCGGCACCCGGGTTCCCCGGGTGACCTGACCAGTGCGACTCGTCACGCAACGCGGTCGCGTAGTCACGCAACGAATGGTCCAGCCGCTAGGCTCGCCCCAGTCGCCGCACCCGCACCCTGCGGGCCAGACGGTGCCGGCGTGACCAGCGTGACAGGGAGGGTCCATGACCGAGTACATGCCCGGAGGGCGTCGCCGGATCGACCGGGTGCTCGCTCCGGGGTACCTGGACGGGATCGACGTGCTGGATCTCGAGGAGGTCCGGGCTCGCCGGGCCGACGCGGACCAGGAAGAGGTCGACCTCTCCTACGCCCGCCGGCTGCTGCAGGGCCGGATCGACATCCTGCGGGCCGAGCAGGCCCGCCGCAGCGGTGACGGCCCGTCCGAGCCGGTCTTCGGCAACCGCACCGACGAGGCGATCGCCGAGACGCTCAAGCGCATCCTGGGCGCCGAGAAGCGCACCGACCGGGGCCTGGGCCGGCACATGGCCGCCACCCCGAGCCGGATCGGCGAGCACCGCCGGGAGGCCGAGCGGGCGGTGTCCGACGTCGGCGTCTCCGACCTGGACATGCCCGACGCCGACCTGGAGGCCGCGCTCGCCCGCCTGGTCGAGATCGAGAACCGGGTGTCGAGGTCGCGGCGCGAGGTGCAGCAGGTGGTCGACGCACTGACCGCCGAGGTGGCCCGCCGTTACCAGCTCGACCAGGTCAGCCTGGCCGACCGTTTCTGACCGGCGGCTGCTCGGGCACGCCCTAGATTGGGCGCTGTGAGAGCAGTGGTGCAGCGCGCATTGTCCGGCCGGGTCACGGTCGAGGGTGAGGAGGTCGGTGCCCTCGACGGCCCCGGCCTGGTGGTCCTGGCCGGGGTGACCCACACCGACGGTCCCGAGCAGGTGGCCACGATCGCCAAGAAGATCGCCCACCTGCGCATCCTGAAAGACGAGAGGTCCGCGGTCGACCTGGGCGCCGGTGTGCTCCTGATCAGCCAGTTCACCCTCTACGCAGACACCGCCAAGGGCCGCCGCCCGTCGTGGAACCAGGCCGCCCCCGGCCCGGTGGCCGAACCGTTGGTCCAGGCCCTCGCCGACGCCCTGCGCGGGCACGGCCTCAAGGTGGCCACCGGCCGCTTCGGCGCCGACATGCAGGTGGAACTGGTCAACGACGGCCCGGTCACGATTCTGCTCGAGGCCTGACGCACTCCCAGGTCACGGTGATCTCGCCGAGCCGCCAGCGCGCCGGCCCGTCCAGCACCGGCCACCCCTCGGCCTTCACCGCCGAGACCGTGGCCAGCCACCGCTGACGGGCCCCGAACGAGCTCAGCGGGGCACTGCGGGCCCAGGCGGCGTCCAGCGCGTTCAGGTACGCATGCACCCGCTCACCCGGCACGTTGCGGTGGATCAGTGACTTCGGCAACCGCTCGGCCACGTCCGAGGGCCGGTCCAGCCCGCCCAGCCGCAACGAGATGCTCAGACTGACCGGCCCCCGTTCGGCGTCCACCGCCACCCAGGTCGACCGTCGGCCGATCTCGTCGCAGGTGCCGTCCACCAGCAGCCCACCCGGGGCCAGCCCGGACCGCACCAGGTCCCAGGCCGGCTCCACCTCCGGCTCGGCGTACTGCCGGAGCACGTTGAACGCCCTGACCACGACCGGCCGACGCCCACCCAGGGGCAGTTCGAAGCCACCCACCCGGAAGCTCAGGCCCGGCCGTTCCAACGGCTTGGCCACCACCACCCGGGCCGGATCGATCTCGATGCCGACCACCTCGACGTCGGGCCGCACCACGCTCAGCCGCTGGTGCAGCTCCACCGCCGTGATCGGGCTGGCCCCGTAGCCCAGATCCACCACCAGCGGGTCCTCAGCCGCCCTCAGCCGCCCTGCGGCCGGTCCCGCCAGCCAGCGGTCCACCCTGCGCAAACGGTTGGGATTGGTCGTGCCCCGGGTGATCGTGCCCTGCACGGCGCGGGGGCGGGGCGGAGGCACGGAGCCACCCTAAGACTCACGCCGGACGGCCACCCGCCCTCCCCCACCCACCCGGGAAGACGCTCCAGCAAAGGCCGAACGTGAGGTTCAGGGCCGAAGAGTGCATTGGCGGTGACAGGACCGAACACCGTTGTGACCACGTGGTGACGGTCACCCCCGGCCGACTTCGGGAAGAGCGGTCTGCACCTGTGGGTTAGCTTCGTTCGGGGGTTTTTCAGCAGTACTGGAACGAGCGAGGAGGACGCATGGGGCTGAGGCCGGACGGGACGCCCGGGCGGGTCGCGATGCTCTCTGTGCACACCTCGCCGCTGGAACAACCGGGCACCGGTGACGCCGGTGGCCTGAACGTGTACGTGGTCGAGACCGCCAAACGGCTCGCGCGACGCGGCACCGAGGTGGAGATCTTCACCCGGGCCACTGCGGGCCACCTGCCCTCGGTGACCGAGATGCTGCCCGGCGTGCTGGTGCGCAACATCGTCGCCGGACCCTACGAGGGCCTGGCCAAGGACGATCTGCCCGGCCAGCTCTGCGCCTTCGCCGCCGGGGTGCTGCGCACCGAGGCCCGGCTCGCGGCCGGCTGGTACGACCTGATCCACTCGCACTACTGGCTCTCCGGGCAGGTCGGCTGGCTGGCCGCCGAGCGCTGGAACGTGCCCCTGCTGCACACCATGCACACCATGGCCAAGGTCAAGAACCTGTCCCTGGCCGCGGACGACAGGCCCGAACCGGCCGGGCGGGTGATCGGCGAGGAGCAGGTGGTGGCCGCCGCCGACCGGCTGATCGCCAACACCGACCTGGAGGCCCGCGACCTGATCGGCCTGTACGACGCCGATCCGGAACTGGTCACGGTGATCCCGCCGGGCGTGGACCTGGACACCTTCACCCCGCAGGCCGACGGGCGGGCCCGGGCCCGGCAGAGGCTGGGGCTGCCCGCCGACGCCGAACTGGTGCTGTTCGTCGGCCGGATCCAGCCGCTGAAGGCCCCCGACGTGCTGCTGCGCGCAGTCGCCGCGCTGGTCGCGGCCGACCCGCAGCGCCGGGAGAAGCTGGTGGTGGCCGTGCTCGGCGGGCCCAGCGGGTCCGGCCTGGAGCGTCCCGAGGAACTCCAGAAGCTGGCCGTCGACCTGGGCATCGGTGACCTGGTGCGGTTCCACCCGCCGGTCGGGCGCCCGGTCCTGGCCGAGTGGTACCGGGCCGCCGACCTGGTCGCGGTGCCCTCCTACAGCGAGTCGTTCGGCCTGGTGGCGGTGGAGGCGCAGGCCTGCGGCACCCCGGTGGTGGCGGCCCGGGTGGGCGGCCTGGCCACTGCGGTGCGCGACGGCCGCACCGGGCTGCTGGTCACCGGGCACGAGCCGGCCACCTGGGCCCGGGCGCTCGAGGAGCTGTTGCGAGCCCCGCTGGTCCGGGAACGGATGAGCCGGGCGGCGGTGCGACACGCGAACCTGTTCAGCTGGGACCACACCGTGGATGCCACCCTCGAGACGTACGCGGCCGCCTGTGCCGCCCACGAACTGGGGGCACCTCCCGGCCGCCTAGCGGCTGGGGGACCGCAACTGGTAGTTGCCGCCGGCTGAGGGGTAGGGCCTTGAACCAACTGCGTGAGGACGCCGAAGTCACCGTTCGCGGCTGGCTCGCCGAGGCGGGGGTCGAGTCGGTGCCGGGCACCCGGCCCGGTGAGTACGTGGTCGAGCTGCCCGGTGAGGCCAAGCTCCGCACCGGCGTCTCGATCCTGGTCACCGACCGCGCGCTGAGCGTCTCGGCGTTCGTGGTGCGCAGGCCCGACGAGAACCACGAGGCGTTCTACCGCTGGCTGCTGCAGCGCAACACCCGCCTGCCGGGCATCGCGTTCGCCCTGGACAAGCTCGGCGACGTCTACCTGACCGGCCGGATCCCGCTGGCCGGGGTGACCGCCGAGACCATCGACGACCTGCTCGGCGCCGTCCTCACCGCCTCCGACGGCTCGTTCAACGACCTGCTCGCCCTGGGCTTCCTCTCCTCGATGCGCCGCGAGTGGGCCTGGCGCACCGATCGGGGCGAGTCCACCCGCAACCTCGAGGCCTTCCGTCACCTCCTCCAGAGCGAGTGACTAATCTGCGGGGTATGGCGTACACCCTGGTCCTGCTCCGCCACGGCGAGAGCGAATGGAACGCGAAGAACCTCTTCACCGGCTGGGTCGACGTGCCCCTGTCGGAGAAGGGCCGTGAAGAAGCGGCGAAGGGCGGCCAGCTGCTGGTCGACGCCGGCGTGCTGCCCGACGTGGTGCACACGTCGCTGCTGCGCCGCGCGATCACCACGGCCCACCTCGCCCTCGACGCGGCGAACCGGCACTGGATCCCGGTCAAGCGCAACTGGCGGCTCAACGAGCGGCACTACGGCGCTCTGCAGGGCAAGGACAAGAAGCAGACGCTGGCCGAGTTCGGCGAGGAGCAGTTCATGCTCTGGCGTCGTTCCTACGCCACGCCCCCGCCGCCGATCGACGCCAAGGACGAGTTCTCCCAGGCCGGAGACCCGCGCTACGCCGACCTGGGCGACGACCTTCCGGCCACCGAGTGCCTGAAAGACGTTGTCGCGCGCATGCTCCCGTACTGGGAGAGCGACGTGAAGCCCGACCTGGTGGCCGGTAAGACGGTGCTGCTGGCCGCGCACGGCAACTCGATCCGCGCCCTGGTCAAGCACCTCGACGGGATCTCCGACGAGGACATCGCCGGGCTGAACATCCCCACTGGCATCCCGCTGGTCTACGAACTCGACGACGAGTTCAAGCCCGTGGTCAAGGGCGGCAAGTACCTCGACCCCGACGCCGCCGCGGCGGCCGTCGCCGCGGTCGCCAACCAGGGCCGCTGAACGAACCAGACCGAACTGAAGACGTCCGTGGGCCCCGAAGGGGGACCACGGACGTCTGTAGTTCGTCGGCTTTTCAGACCTGGTCGAGCGGGGCCTCACCGTGCGCGGCGGTGTGGTCGCCGGTGACCAGGAAGACCACCCGGCGGCAGACGCCCACGGCGTGGTCGCCGTAGCGCTCGTAGTAGCGGCTCAGCAGGGTGATGTCGACGGCCGCCTCGACGCCGTGGGTCCAGTCGGGGGAGAGCAGCTTGGCGAACATCTCCCGGTGGATCCGGTCCATCTCGTCGTCGTCGGCCTCGAGCTCCTCGGCCGCCTTCAGGTCGCGGCTGGCGATGATCGTGCCGGTCTTCAGCACCAGACGCTCGGCGATGTGCCCCATCTCGACGATGTAGCTGCGCAGCTCGGCCGGGACGGCGGAGTTCGGGTAGCGCAGCCGGGCCAGCTTGGACACGTGCCGGGCCAGGTCGCCCATCCGCTCCAGGTCGGCGCTCATCCGCAGGGCGGCGATCAGCGTGCGCAGGTCGGTGGCGACCGGGGACTGGCGGGCGATCAGCACCAGCGCCCGCTCCTCGAGGTCGTGGTGCAGCGCGTCGACCTGCTCGTCGGCCTCGATCACGCTCTCGGCCAGGGTGAGGTCGGCGTCGAGCAGGGCGGTGGTGGACCGGGCCATCGCCGACCCGACCAGCCGGGTCATCTCGACCAGCTGGTCGTCGATGGACTGCAGGTCGATCTCGAACTGCTCGCGGATTCCACCGCTCACGGAGCTCTCCTAGGATTGAGGGTCTGATGGTGGAGCGGGAACCTGACCGACCGCTCGCCGTCCTCACTACCGGTGACGAGGCGACGGCTGATCGTGGCTCACCGTCGCAGTGGCCCGTGAATAGATCCCGATCTGAAGGTGAACACGCGCCGAAGGGTTGGGCCGCGGCCGACTCTCCGGATCAAAACTGCCCGGGCGGCAGCTTACGCTGACATGGTGAGCACGCCCCTGGCCTTTGCCATCGCCATCGGGATCGGCCTGGTCGTCGGGCTGGTCCTCGGTGTGCTGAGCGTGGCCGGACGCGGTAACCGCGCACCGCAGCCGCACCCCACCCCGACCCCCACCGGCCCGCTGCCCGAGGGCGCCGCCGACGTGCTGAACGTGCTGGCCTCGGCCTCGGTCGTGCTCGGCACCGACGGCCGGCTGATCAAGTCCAGCCCCGCCGCGCACGCCTTCGGGCTGGTGCGCGGGCGTGAGCTGGTGCACGCCGAACTGCGCGAGATGGCGGCCGAGGCGGGCACCCTGGGCCTGGTCCGCGAGCGCGAGCTGGAGCTGCCCCGCGGCCCGCTCGGCCGGGGCCGGCTGGTCGTCTACGCCCGGGTCGCCCCGCTGCGGCCCGACCTGGTGCTGGTCCTGGTCGAGGACCGGACCGAGGCCAAACGGGTGGAGGAGGTCCGGCGGGACTTCGTGGCCAACGTCAGCCACGAGCTGAAGACCCCGATCGGGGCGCTGAGCCTGCTGGCCGAGGCGGTGGCCGACGCCGCCGACGACGCCGACGCGGTGCGCCACTTCTCCGGCCAGATGCAGCGCGAGTCCACCCGGCTGACCAAGCTGGTGCAGGAGATCATCGACCTGTCCCGGCTGCAGGTGGCCGACGCCCTGCACCCGCCCGAGCCGGTCGGTATCGACGACGTCGTCTCGGACGCGGTCGACCGCTGCGTGATGGCCTCGACCGCCAAGAACATCGAGGTGGTGCTCGGCGGCGACCACGGCGCGGTGGTCTACGGCGACCACAACCTGCTGGTCACCGCCATCCGCAACCTGGTCGACAACGCGATCTCCTACTCGCCCGAGAACACCCGGGTCGGGGTCGGGGTGCGCCGGGTCGGCGGCATCGTCGAGATCGTGGTCAGCGACCAGGGCATCGGTATCGCCAGCACCGACCAGGACCGGATCTTCGAGCGCTTCTACCGGGTCGACCCGGCCCGCTCCCGGGTCACCGGGGGCACCGGCCTGGGCCTGAGCATCGTCAAGCACGTGGCCGCCAACCACGGCGGCGAGGTGATGCTGTGGAGCCGCCAGGGCCAGGGCTCCACGTTCACCCTGCGGCTGCCGGAGTCGGTGCAGCCGGCCGGCGCCCACGACCGCGGCGAGCACTCCGGCACCGAGACCTGGGTGGAGAACGGCCTGGTTCCCCGGCCCGCCCCGAAGACCGCAACACCCGATCCGGCCGCCCCCGCCGTCCCGGACGGCCCGGCCGTCCCGACCGGTGGGCCCGCCGCCCCAGGACTCCCGCAGGACGCGGGGTCCGAGCTGAAAGGAGCAACCCCGTGACCCGCATCCTGGTGGTGGAGGACGAGGAGTCGTTCAGCGACCCGCTGTCCTACCTCCTGCGCCGAGAGGGCTACGAGGTCGCGGTCGCCGGCGACGGGCCGGCGGCCCTGGACGAGTTCGACCGCAACGGCGCCGACCTGGTCCTGCTCGACCTGATGCTCCCCGACCTGCCCGGCACCGAGGTGTGCCGGCAGCTGCGCACCCGCAGCAAGGTCCCGGTGATCATGCTGACCGCCAAGGACAGCGAGATCGACAAGGTGGTCGGCCTGGAGCTGGGCGCCGACGACTACGTGACCAAGCCGTACTCCTCGCGGGAGCTGGTCGCCCGGATCCGCGCGGTGCTGCGCCGCGGCACCGAGCCGGACGTGGTCGAGGGCGCGACGGTCGAGGCCGGCCCGGTCCGGATGGACGTCGAGCGGCACGTGGTGACCGTGAACGGCGAGGCCGTGCCGATGCCGCTGAAGGAGTTCGAGCTGCTCGAGCTGCTGCTGCGCAACGCCGGCCGGGTGCTCACGCGGATGCAGCTGATCGACCGGGTCTGGGGCTCGGACTACGTGGGTGACACCAAGACCCTCGACGTCCACGTGAAGCGCCTGCGCGGCAAGCTGGAGCCCGATCCGGCGAGCCCGCGCTACCTGGTCACCGTGCGCGGCCTGGGCTACAAGTTCGAGGCCTGAGCCGACCGCTGAGCAACGCCGAAGGGCGGCACCCCCGCGGGGGTGCCGCCCTTCGGCGTTGCTCTGAGGATCCGGGGCAGGTCAGTTGGTGTCCTGCTGGTCGGCCTCTTCGGCCGGGTTGTCGGCGTCGGGGTTCTGCGGCGCGCCGGTCTCCCCGTCGGTGGCGGTGGGTTCGGCGCTGGACTCCGCACCGTTGCCGCCGTTGCCGCCGTTGCCCCCGTTGCCCTTCGTCTTCTGCGCCGTAGGCGTGGCCGAGGGCGTGGGGGTGGCCGCCGGGGTGACGTCGGCGTAGTCGCCCTCCGGGGGCAGCACCGGAACGTTCAGGTCGACCCGGCCTCCGCTCTCGGTGGAGGCGGTCATGCCGGTCACGTCGCCCGGGGGGACGGCCAGGCCGCTGATCGACACCGGGGTCTGGTTGCTGCCCGGGCCGAACTGGACGGTCTGCCCGGCGCCCACCGCGACGGTGGTCTGGCTGGGCTGCCCGGACTCGCCGACGGCGGCCTGCAGATTGACCCGGGCGTCCTGCTCTCCCTGGTTGACCACGGAGCCGATCAGCTCGGCGTCCCCGCCCTGCTCGGCGCCGATCACGATCAGGTTCCGCAGCAGCACCTGGCTGCCGGGCAGATCGGCGTTGATGCCGTCGGACGGCGGGTACGGGTCCTTGATCGTGGCCGGGTTCGTGACCGAGCAGCCGGTCAGGCCGAGGGCGACGGCGCCGGCGGCAAGGGCGGTCTTGGCGGCGACAACACGGGTGCGCTTCACGGCGCTGGCCTCCTGCGGATTCGTAAGTGCGGACGAAGCCTATCGGGCGCCGGTGGGCCGTCTGAGGCAACCCCACGCCATGCCGTCCGGATACTTCTTCGGCTGCTTCCGGGCGTGGCCGGAGCCCTCCGCACCGGTGGTCCGCAGGTCCTTGCATCGGCCGGGCGAACACGGACCGTGATCGCCCGAAACCGCGCAGTGTCGCATCTTTTTCTCCGGGCGTATCCTGGTTACGCCTCTGACCTGCGAAAATACTGAAGATCCGCTAGTCGCTGCCAAGCAGGACGTGGTAGTCTGTTGGCTGGGAAAGGGGATACTTACACATGGCTTTCACGGTCGGCGAGACTGTCGTTTACCCCCATCACGGGGCGGCGCTCATCGAGGAGATCAAGACCCGTACTATCAAGGGTGAGGAACGTCAGTACCTCGTCCTGAAGGTTGCTCAGGGAGATCTGACCATCGAGGTGCCGGCGATGAATGTCGACCTCGTCGGTGTCCGGGACGTCGTGGGCCAGGAAGGCCTCGACCGGGTGTTCGAGGTGCTCCGCGCCCCCTACGCCGAGGAGCCCACCAACTGGTCCCGCCGGTACAAGGCCAACCTGGAGAAGCTCGCCTCCGGCGACGTCGTCCGGGTTGCAGAGGTCGTCCGCGACCTCTGGCGCCGCGACCAGGACCGCGGTCTTTCCGCAGGTGAGAAGCGCATGCTGGCCAAGGCCCGGCAGATCCTGGTGTCGGAGCTGGCGCTGGCCGAGCACACCAACGAGGACAAGGCCGAGGCCCTGCTCAACGAGGTCCTGGCGTCCTGATCCACCGGCCGCCGCACCCGGCGTCCACCGGACCGCACCGGTCCGGAAGATCCACGTAATGCATTGAACCGGCGTCCTCGCCGAAAATCGGATCACCGGGTTCCCCGGCGAATCAGGTCCGGTCTTCGAAGAGGACGCCGGTTTTTCTTTTGTCATTCCGAAGATCAGACGGCGGCCGGTGGCGCAATGTTCCGAAGATCTTCTCGGGCCCGGCACACCCGTCCGGGTGAATAGTCCCCGAAACCGCCCGCAGATCGCGGATTCGTGATCCGGGCGCCGAATTCTCCTTCTCCAGTCGAGGTGCAGTTCCGATGTCCACGGCATTTGTCGCCCTGATCCGGGCCGGTCAGGTTCCGGCCGCCCCCCTCACCGACCTCCCGGACGTGATCGCCGTCCACGCCCTGCGGGAGCTGGCCACCTGCCCTGAGCCGGACGAGGCCTTCGCCGTCGTGCTCGACCCGCCGCTGTCCGCCGCCGGGCAGTCGGCCCGGGTCGCGGCGGTGCTGCAGACCCTGCGGGCGGTGGGCGTGGAGGAGCCGGAGGGCGGGCTGGTGGTCACCAGCGTGCGGCCGGTCACCGACACCCTGAAGCGGGTGGGGCCGGGCGGGGCGCTGGCGGGCACGGCCGACCGTGAGTACCACCGGTTCGTCACCGTGCCCATCGCGGCCCGGCTGGGGGTGCTGCGGCAGGCGCTGTTCCAGGAACCTCAGGTGGAGTCGGCCGGCGAGATCCTGGCGGCGCTGACCGCGGCGGGCGCCACCGTGGTGGCCGCCGCGAGCTGAAGGCCGGTCAGCGCGGGAGCAGCGCCTCGGCGCGCGACATGTCTTCGGCGAAGGTGACCTTCAGGTTCTCCTGGCTGCCGGGTACGGCAACCACCTGCACGCCGGGCCGGCCCTCCAGGGCGGCCGACGTGTCGGTGCCCTCGGTGCCGTCGCGCAGCGCCTGGGCGTAGGCCTCGAGCAGCGGGGTGGCCCGGAAGGCCTGCGGCGTCTGCACCCGGTGCAGCGTCTCGCCCTGGGCCGGCGGGCTGAGCCGGCCCGCCTCGTCGACCGCCCAGGCCTCGGCCTCGGGCAGGGTGGGAACCGCGCCCCCGTTGGCCGCGGCGGCCTGGATGACGGTGCGCAGGAGCTCGGGCCCGGCCAGCGGGCGAGCGCCGTCGTGGATGGCGACGACCTGCAGGGAGCCCGCGCAGATCGGCCAGGACAGGTGGTCGAGCGCGTTCTGCTCGGAGGCGTGCCGGGTGACGCCGCCGTGGATGATCTCGACCGGCAGACGGATGCCGGCGGCGGCCACCGCCTCGCGGGCCAGCGCCTCGTCCTGCGGGCGGATCACCAGGACCACGCGGCCCACCTCGGGTACCGCGTCGGCCCAGGACAGGGCCCAGGACACCACCGGGCGGCCGCCGAGCGGCAGGTAGACCTTGTTCTGGCCGGCACCCACCCGGGTACCGCTGCCACCGGCCAGCACCACGAACGCCGCGGCGCCGGGAGGGCACACGGGCCCGGTGGGAAGGGCGGTTACCGGCTCGGTCACGGTTCTCGATTCTAGATGGTCCACACTTGCGCCCGTGAGTGAACCTTCAGCCAACGACCGGTTCGGCCCCGCGGGGACCGGGCCGAACACCCCGGCCGGCGGTCTGCCGCGCACCGGGCTGGGCGTCGACGTGCACGGTTACGCATCCCCGGACTCGGACCGGGTGCTCTGGCTGGCCGGTCTGGAATGGCCGGGGGAGCGGGCCCTGGACGGGCACTCGGACGCCGACGTAGCGGCCCACGCGGTCTGCGACGCGCTGCTGTCCGCGGCCGGGCTGGGCGACCTGGGCTCGCAGTTCGGCACCGCGCAGCCGGAGTGGGCCGGGGCGGCCGGGACCACGCTGCTGGCCGAGACGGCCCGGCGGCTGGGGGAGGCGGGCTGGCTGATCGGCAACGTGGCGGTGCAGGTGGTCGGCAACCGGCCCAAGCTCGGCCCGCGCCGCGACGAGGCCCAGGCGGTGCTGTCCGCGGCCTGCGGGGCGCCGGTGACGGTCTCGGCCACCACCACCGACGGACTCGGCCTGACCGGCCGGGGTGAGGGCGTGGCGGCGATCGCCACCGCCCTGGTGGTCCCGCTCGTCAGCCGGGGCTGAGCAGGCCGGGTAGCCTTGACCGGTGAACCTCAGACTGTTCGACTCGGCTACCCGGCAGGTACGGGACTTCGTCCCGATCGTCCCCGGCAAGGCGGGTATCTACGTCTGTGGTCCCACCCCGCAGAGTTCGCCCCACCTCGGGCACGTCCGGGCCCAGGTCAACTTCGACGTGCTGCGGCGCTGGCTGGAGTTCCAGGGGCTCGAGGTCACCTACGTCCGCAACGTCACCGACATCGAGGACAAGATCCTGGCCAAGGCCGCCGAGGCCGGCCGGGAGTGGTGGGCGCACGCGTTCCTGTACGAGCAGGAGTTCACCGCCGCCTACGACTCGCTGAACATCCTGCGGCCGACGGTCGAGCCGCGGGCCACCGGTCACGTCATCGAGATGGTCGAGCTGATCCAGCGGCTGATCGAGGCCGGGCACGCCTACCCGGCGGCCGACGGCTCGGGCGACGTCTACTTCGACGTGCGCTCGTTCCCCGAGTACGGCGCGCTCACCCGGCAGAAGGTCGACGACATGGAGGCGGCGGCCGACGCCGACCCCAACGCCCGCAAGCGCGACCCGCGGGACTTCGCCCTGTGGAAGAGCGCCAAGCCCTCCGAGCCGGCCACCGCGTCCTGGCCCACGCCCTGGGGCCGGGGCCGGCCGGGCTGGCACCTGGAGTGCTCGGCGATGGCCACCCGCTACCTGGGGGCCGAGTTCGACATCCACGGCGGCGGGCTGGACCTGCGCTTCCCGCACCACGAGAACGAGCTGGCCCAGTCCCGCGCGGCCGGTGACCCGTTCGCCCGGTTCTGGCTGCACAACGCCTGGGTCACCATGGCCGGCGAGAAGATGAGCAAGTCGCTGGGCAACACCATGACCATCGCGGCGCTCACCGAGCAGGTCCGCCCGGTGGTGCTGCGCTACGTCCTGGCCACCCCGCACTACCGCTCGAACATCGAGATCAGCCCGGAGTCGCTGGCCGACGCCACCGCGGCCTACGAGCGGATCGAGAACTTCGTGCAGCGGGCGACGGAGAAGCTCGGACCTGACTTCCCGGTCGGGTTGCAGGTGCCGGCGGCCTTCACCGCGGCGATGGACGACGACCTGGGCGTGCCCGCGGCCGTGGCGGTCCTGCACGACACCGTGCGGGAGGGCAACAAGGCCCTGGCCGACGGCGACGCCGAGCGCCTGAAGCAGCTCGGGGCCGAGGTCCTGGGGATGACCGATGTGCTCGGCCTGAACCCGCTGGACGAGCGCTGGAAGAGCGCGGGCACCGCCGGCAGCCAGGAGTCGAAGGCGCTGGACGTGCTGGTGCGGGCCGAGCTGGACGCCCGCGCGACCGCGCGCAAAGAAAGAGATTTCACCACTGCGGATGCCATTCGCGACCGGCTGAGTGCAGCCGGGGTGGTCGTCGAGGACACGCCGCAAGGCGCCCGCTGGAGTCTGGAGGCCGGCAGTGCCGGGTAATTCGTCGCGCAGGGGGGCCACTCGCAGGCCCGGATCGAAGAAGGGCGCGACCGTCGGATCCGGCGGGCAGTCCCGTAAGCGCCTGGAGGGCAAGGGCCCCACGCCCAAGGCGACCGATCGCGAGCACCACCCGGCCGCCCGCCGGGCCCGGGCCGCAGAGAAGAACAGCGGTACCGGTAGCAGCCGCCCCTCCACCGGGGGCGGTAACCGGTCGCCGCAGAAGCGTTCCTCGGCGAACACCGCCGAGATGGTGGCCGGGCGCAACCCGGTGGTCGAGGCGCTGCGTGCCGGGGTGCCGGCCAAGGCGCTCTACGTGGCGGCCCGGATCGACAGCGACGAACGGGTCCGGGAGGCGCTGAAAACCGCCACCGAGGCCGGTCTTCCGCTGCTCGAGGCCTCCCGCACCGACCTCGACCGGCTCACCAACGGCGCCGTCCACCAGGGCATCGCGCTGCAGGTCCCGCCGTACGAGTACGCCCACCCGGACGACCTGCTCGAGCTCGCGGCCGACAGCGGAAGGCCGCCTCTGCTGGTGGTTCTCGACGGGGTCACCGATCCGCGCAACCTCGGCGCCGTGGTGCGCTCGGTGGCCGCCTTCGGTGGTCACGGGGTGATCGTGCCCGAGCGCCGGGCGGCCGGGATGACGGCCACCGCGTGGAAGACGTCGGCCGGGGCCGCGGCCCGGATCCCGGTGGCCCGGGTGTCGAACGTGAACCGGGCGATCGAGTCGCTCAAGAGCGCAGGCTGTTTCGTGGTCGGCCTCGACGCCGGCGGCGACGTGCAGTTGCCCGGGCTCGAACTGGCCACCGGCCCACTGGTTCTGGTGGCCGGGGCCGAGGGCAAGGGGCTTTCCCGGCTGGTGCGGGAGAACTGCGACGCGATCGCCTCGATCCCGATGATCGGCGGCACCGAGTCGCTCAACGCCAGTGTGGCGATGGGCGTTTCGCTGTACGAGGTTTCCCGACTGCGAGCCGAGTAGACCACAAACTGAAAACTGGGGACGTCGGTGCTCACCGACGTCCCCAGTTTCAGTTCGTGGTTCTAGGGGAGGGGATCGACCACGACCGGCATCTCCTGGGTGTCCACCCCGAGCACCGCCTGCTCGTCCGGCCGGTGCACCAGCACGTTACGGATGTAGCTGGCGACCGCCTCGTCGAGACCCGCGTCCCGCCCGCTGTTCTCGGACAGGTACCAGCCGTGCTCCAGCACCTCGTGGAAGATCTCGGCCGGGGCCAGTTTTCCGCGCATCTCGAGCGGCACCGCGCGCACCACCGGCTCGAACCGGCGGGCCAGCCACTCGTGCGAGATCACGTCCTCGTCCACGCCCTGCCGGTCGGTGGCGGCGCGATAGGTGTCCAGGTCGTTCAGCAGCCGCCGGGCCTGGTTCTCCTCCACGTCCAGCCCGGTCAGGCGCAGCAGCCGGCGCCGGTGGTGACCGGCGTCGACCACCTTGGGCTGGATCTCCAGCGAGGTGCCGGTGACGTCGGTGTTGATGTTCAGCTCGCCGACGTCGAAGCCCAGGTCGTTCAGCCGCCGGATCCGGGCGTCCACCCGCCAGCGGTCGCCGCGGCCGAACGCCTCCTTGGCGGTCAGCTCGGCCCACAGCGTGCGGTAGCGCTCGATGAACGCGTCCGAGGTCTTCACCGGGTCCAGGGCCGCGTCGAGGAAGCCGCCGGCCTCCAGGTCCATCAGCTCACCGGCGATGTTGGTGCGGGCCAGGTCGAGGTCGTGCTCGCGCTGACCGCGCGAGAGGCTGTCGTAGAGGTCACCGGTCTCGGCGTCGACCAGGTAGGCGGCGAACGCGCCCGCGTCCCGCCGGAACAGGGTGTTCGACAGCGAGACGTCGCCCCAGAAGAAGCCGCTCAGGTGCAGACGCACCATCAGCACGGCCAGGGCGTCGATCAGCCGCATGGCCGGCTCGGGACCCATGCTCTGCGAGAACACCGCGCGGTAGGGCAGCGAGAACTGCAGGTGCCGGGTGAGCAGCACCGGGTCGAGGTCCTCGCCGTGCTCGTCGGTGCGCCCGGTGATGATGCCCAGCGGCTCGACCGCGGGCAGACCCAGGCGGCGCAGCAGGCGCAGCAGCCCGTACTCGCGCCGGGCGAACTCCTCGGTGATCTCCTTGGCGGCGATCACGTTGCCGGAGAGCTGGACGAAACGGACGATGTGCCGCGAGATACCTCGCGGCAGGGTGGCCAGCCGGTTGGCCGGCCAGTTCTCCAGCGGGACGTCCCACGGCAGGTCCAGCAGGGCCGGATCCGGTGCCGCGGAAGTGATCTGGAGTGTTCTGGTGGCAGTCATCTGAAGGGGGACCCCCGCCCGCAGGCGTCGGGGCGCCGCACCGGCCAGGTACGACGCCCCAACTATGAGCAGTGCCCGAGATCAGGCCTCGATGCGAGCGCCCGACTCGGTGTTGAACAGGTGCGTGTGGCCTTCCTTGGCCTTGAGGTGGACCGTCTGGCCCTTCTCCGGGGGACGCCGCCCGTCGACCCGGGCGATCACCGGAAGGTCGGTGCCCTCGCTCTTCAGCGTGCCGTGCAGGTACGCGTCGGCGCCGAGGACCTCGACCAGCTCGACCTGGACCGGCAGACCGTGGTCGGCCAGGGACAGGTCCTCCGGGCGGACGCCCAGCGTGACCCGGCCACCGGTGCCGCTCAGCGTCGACTCGGCGATCCGGTAGACCTCGTCGCCGAACTGCACGCCGCCGTTGGTCACCGGCAGGTTGAGCAGGTTCATCGCGGGCGAGCCGATGAAGCCGGCCACGAACGCGTTGTTCGGGTGATCGTACAGCTCACGGGGCGAGCCGACCTGCTGCAGGAGACCGTCCTTCAGCACCGCGACCCGGTCACCCATGGTCATCGCCTCGGTCTGGTCGTGGGTGACGTAGACCGTGGTGACGCCCAGACGCCGCTGCAGCGACGCGATCTGGGTACGGGTCTGGACCCGCAGCTTGGCGTCCAGGTTGGACAGCGGCTCGTCCATCAGGAACACCTGGGGCTGGCGGACGATCGCCCGGCCCATCGCGACGCGCTGACGCTGACCACCGGAGAGGGCCTTCGGCTTCCGATCGAGGTACTCGGTCAGGTCGAGGATCTTGGCCGCCTCGGCCACGCGCTGCTGGATCTCGGACTTGGCGACGCCGGCGATCTTGAGCGCGAAGCCCATGTTCTCGCCGACCGTCATGTGCGGGTAGAGCGCGTAGCTCTGGAACACCATCGCGATGTCGCGGTCCTTCGGCGGCATCTGGGTGACGTCCCGGTCGCCGATCAGGATGCGTCCCTCGTTGACGTCCTCCAGGCCGGCCAGCATGCGCAGCGAGGTGGACTTGCCGCAGCCCGAGGGCCCGACCAGCACGAGGAACTCGCCGTCCTCGATGTGGAGGTCGAGCTTGTCCACGGACGGCTTGGTGGCACCCGGGTAGACGCGGGTTGCCTGATCAAATGTGACGGTGGCCACTTTGCCACTTCCCTTCACCGGCAGGAACGTGCCGGACGATCCGAGTGGAGGGTCGACCCGAGGCCGCAGGCGCCGGGTCTTGCCGATTGTCGCCGGACCCGCATCAGGCCCGGATGGAACGTATGACCAGGCGCCGCGGGGGCGTCTTCGGCCACGGAGTACATCTAAGACCGCGGACCGCCCCGGCGCATAGGGGTAGTAGGTGTCATCTGCATCCCACTCGATCGGCGAGGCGCCGCGCGTGACGGAGATGACACAGTAGGTCGCGGCAAGCCTGGCCGTGAGGTGCGGAACCCGCCTTTCGCCCAGAATGTCCCTTTGGAATCCGAAGCGGACCAGCATGGAGACCGGCCGATGGCGACAGCCCCCCGCGCCCGACTCGCCGACATCGCCGCCCAGGCGGGAGTGAGCGAGGCCACGGTGAGTCGTGTCCTGAACGACCGCGCCGGGGTGGCCGAGGGCACCCGCGAGGCGGTGCTCACTGCCCTGGACGTGCTCGGCTACGAACGGCCGGTGCGGCTGCGGCAGCACTCGGCCGGCCTGATCGGGCTGATCGTGCCCGAGCTGGACAACCCGATCTTCCCGGCCTTCGCCCAGGTGATCGAGTCGGCCCTGGCGCACCACGGCTACACCCCGGTGCTGTGCACGCAGACTCCCGGCGGGGTGCGCGAGGACGAGTACACGCAGATGCTCACCGAGCGCGGGGTGGCCGGGATCGTCTTCGTCTCCGGCCTGCACGCCGACACCTCCGCCGATCCCGGGCGCTACGTCGCCCTGCGCCGGCGGGGCCTTCCGATCGTGCTGGTCAACGGCTTCGTCGAGGGCCTGGACGCGCCGTTCGTCAGCAACGACGACGTCACCTCGATGGACCTGGCGGTGAATCACCTGGTGGCGCAGGGGCACCGGCGGATCGGGCTGGCCCTCGGCCCGCGCCAGTTCGTGCCGGTGATCCGCAAGATCGACGGTTTCCGGCAGGCCATGCTCCGGCACCTGGGGCAGACCGACGTGGACGAGCTGATCGAGTGCTCGCTGTTCAGCGTCGAGGGTGGGGCGGCGGCCGCTCACCGGCTGATCGACGCGGGGTGCACCGGGGTGGTGTGCGGCAGCGACCTGATGGCGCTCGGGGCGATCCGGGCGGTGCGCGACCGGGGTCTGGACGTGCCCGCCGACGTGTCGGTGATCGGGTACGACGACTCCCCGCTGATCGCCTTCACCGATCCGCCGCTGACCACCGTGCGGCAGTCGGTGCAGGCGATGGGGGCCGCAGCGGTGCGGGCCCTGCTCGACGACATCCACGGCAATGCGCGGGCCGGCGCGCGGGGCGGTCACCGCGCGTTCGCTCCCCGCACCGAGTACCTGTTCCGGCCTGAGCTGGTGGTGCGCGGTTCGACCGGTTCTGTCCCGGCTGAAGCTCCGCCATCGGAGTGAGGGTGTGATCCCGGACACGTCCGGGGGTTCCCCTTCGGGCAGTGCTCACCTACCCTGAGTGAGCGGGCAGCGTCGGCCCCCGGCGGTCCGGAGCGTGCTTGACGTCCGTGTCTCGCGCCCGGGTGACAGCCCGTCCTCGGGAGGTTCTGCGCATGCGGATCAGTGATCTTCTCCGGCACAAGGGCGCCCTGGTCGTCACCATCGCCCCCGACCGGCCCGTCACCGAACTACTCGACTCGCTGGCCACCAACGGGGTGGGCGCCCTGGTGGTGTCCGCCGACGGCGAGAGCATCGACGGCATCGTCAGTGAGCGGGACGTGGTGCGCAGACTCCAGCGCTTCGGCCCGGACCTGCTCGGCGAGCCGGTCAGCGAGATCATGAGCAAGCACGTGCGCACCTGCCCGCCGGAGACCGATCTGGACGAGCTGATGCGGATGATGACCAAGGGCCGCTTCCGGCACGTGCCGGTGGTCGAGGGCGACCGGCTGGTCGGCATCGTCAGCATCGGGGACGTGGTCAAGCACCGGATCGACGAGCTCGAGGGCGAGCGCGACCAGCTCCAGGCCTACATCACGAGCTGATCTCATCCCGGGCGCAGCTGTTTCCCAGCTCCGTGCAACGGCTACGCCTTGTCGTGCGTTTGGCCTACCGTGGTCACTATGCCGCGCGATGCAACCGCCCGCCCAGCCGGCGAGACCGGGCGGATAGGTCAGTACCGCCTGGTCCAGCGCCTGGGCGAAGGCGGGATGGGCGTCGTCCATCTCGGACTGGACCCGAACGGGAAGGCTGTCGCCGTCAAGGTGCTGCGCCCGCACGTGGCGGGCGACCCCGACGCCCGGCGCCGCCTGGCCCGTGAGGTCGCCACGCTCCGGCGGGTCCGGCACCCCCGGGTGGCCGGCGTGCTGGACGCCGACGTCGAGAGTGACGTGCCCTACATCGTCACCAGCTTCGTGCCGGGCAAGACGCTCGAGAAGCACGTGCGCGACCACGGGCCGCTGCCCCGCGGCCACGTGGCCCGGATCGGCAAGGTGATGGCCGACGCGCTGCGCACCGTGCACAGCGCCGGGGTGGTCCACCGCGACGTCAAGCCGGCCAACGTGATGCTGCTCGACGGCGAGCCGGTGCTGATCGACTTCGGTATCGCGCACGCCGCCGACGAGTCCCGGATCACCCACACCGGCCTGGTGATGGGCACCCCGGGCTACCTCTCGCCGGAGATCATCGGCGGCGACCCGGTCAGCTCGGCCACCGACTGGTGGGGCTGGGGCGCCACCCTGGCCTACGCCGCCACCGGCCGCCCGCCGTTCGGCACCGGCCCGATCGAGGTCGTCCTCGACCGGGTGCGCCGCGGCGCCACCGACCTGGACGGGGTGGACGAGGGGCTGCGCTCCACGCTCACCGCCGCGCTCTCGGTCGACCCCCGGGTGCGCCCGCACCCCGAAGAGCTGATCGCCGGCCTGGCCGCCCCGGCCCCGGCGCGGCCCACCACGGGCCCGCAGCCGCAGATCCCGGCCTGGGGCACCGGCGGTGCCTACGTGAGCCCCGACGAGGAGACGATCCGCACGCCCGGGCCCGGCGAGGAGATCCGCAAGCAGGTCAAGCCGACCGACTCCACCGAGATCCGGCTGCCCAGCCCGGACGAGGTGGCCACCATGCGCACCCCGCCGCCGAGCTTCGCCGATGCCAAGACGTCGGTGATCCCGCCGGAGTCGATGGGCGGCTCGAACGCGCCCACGCACGTCATCCCGCCGCCCTCGGGCCGGGCCAACGCGCCCACGTCGGTGATCCCGCCCGCCAACGGCGGCAACAACGACCCCACGTCGGTGATCCCGCCGTACAACCCGGCCGGCAACAACGCGGCCACGTCGGTCATCCCGCCGGCCAACGGCTCCGGGCCGAAGGCCACCCGGCGCTTCGACCCGCCTGGCAAGAACGGCCAGAACGGCCAGAACCAGCAGCAGTACCAGCCCCCCGGGCACGGTTACCAGCACCAGCCCGGTCAGCCGGGTCCCGCCAACGGTTTCGAGGCCCGGCCGGGCCAGCAGCCGGCCCGCTCCGACGACTTCCGCCGGGGCTCGGCACCGGTGCTGGCCAAGGGCCGCCCGATCGGTGACGATCCGGACCGCCCGCAGTCGCACTACGACGAGAACGAGCACCGCGAGAACGTTCTCGAGCGCCTGCCGCTGGGCTCGATGCCGCTGTTCCTGTTCGGCCTGCTGCTCGCGCTGGCCGGGATGGCGGCGGTCGCGCCCTACGGTGCGGTGCTGGTGGTGGGGGTCGGCATGGTCGCCGCCCGCGTGGTCGACCGCACGAACACCGCCCTGATGCAGCGGCGCGACGTGCACGGCCCCCGGCCCAGCGACGGCATGGTCACCGTGTTGTCCCTGCCCTGGCGCATTCTCGGCGCGGTCATGTCCACGGTGTTCGCGCTGCTGCTGCCGCTGCTGATCGGTGTCAGCGTGGCCTTCATCGCAGCCGCGGCGCAGACCGGGGGCGCGCCCTCGGCGGCCAACCCGGGCCGGCCGATCCCGCTGGCCCTGGGCATGCTGGCGCTGGTGCTCACCGCCTGGTGGGGGCCCGGCGGCGGCCCGGTGCGGCGGGGCACCGAGAAGGTGGTCTCGTCGATCACCAGCGGCCCGCAGATCCGGATCCTCGGCTGGGCCGTGCTGGTCCTGCTCCTGCTGTCCTGCGTCATGATCCTGCGCGACCCCGGCTACGACCCCGACTGGGGCCCGCTCGAGGGCAGCACGATCGTCCAGCAGCTCACCGGCTAGAGCCTGAACCGGAAAAGCCCACCAGAAACGTCCTCTGGTGGGCTTTTTCGTTGTTCGCGAAGCGTCAGGCGGGCTGCAGCTCGTACTTCGGGCTGGGCCGGCCGAACAGGTAGCCCTGGGCGTGCTGCACCCCGATCCCGGCCAGCAGCGCGCTCTGCTGCTCGGTCTCCACCCCCTCGACGATCACGTCGATGCCCAGGCCGTTGCCCAGGCCGATCAGGGCCTCGACGATCCGGTCGCACTGCGGGTCCTCGCCCAGCCCGGAGGTGAAGCTGCGGTCCACCTTGATCCCGGAGACCGGAAGGTCACGCAGGTAGGACAGGGCCGAGAAGCCGGTGCCGAAGTCGTCCACCACGATCCGCACGCCCAGGGCGTGCAGCCGCTCGATCTCCTGCCGGGCGGCCGGGGCGGCGCTCAGCATCACCGACTCGGTCAGCTCGAGCACGAGTTTCCCCGGCGGCAGCCCGGACTCCCGCAGGATCTGCTCCACCTGGTCGGACAGGCCGGGCCGGATCATCTGGTTCGGCGAGACGTTCACCGCCACGTAGCCCGGGTCCGGGCTGGAGGCGGCGGCCCGGACCGCGGCGCGCAGCACCCAGGCGCCCAGGTCGACGATCAGCCCGGACTCCTCGGCCACCGGCAGGAAGGTGATCGGCGGCATCAGCCCACGGGCCGGGTGCCGCCAGCGCACCAGGGCCTCCCGGCCGATCACCCGCCGCCCGCTGAGCCCGACGATCGGCTGGAAGTGCAGCTCCAGCTCGTCGTCGACGATCGCCGCCCGCAGCTCGTGCTCCAGGTCCAGCCGCTCGGCGGCGGCCCGCCGTTGCGAGGTGTCCACCGTGTCCCAGCGGTCGCGGCCCCGGCTCTTCGCCTGGTACGTGGCCATTTCCGCATCCCGCAGCAGCAGCAGCGGATCGCCGGCCGGATCACCGGACAGGGCGATCCCGACGCTGACCGTGGGCCGCAGCGTGCGGCCGCCCAGGATGAGCGGTTCGTTGACTGCGGCCCGCACCCGGTCGGCGACCGCCCCGGCCTCCTCCTCGTCGGTGACGTCGTCGCAGACCACCACGAACTCGTCGCCGCCGAGCCGGCCGGCGGTGTCCCCGGCCCGCAGCGCCCCAGCCACCCGGCGGCCGATCTCGGCCAGCACCTCGTCACCGTCCTCGTAGCCCGCGTTGTCGTTGACCACCCGGAAATGGTCCACGTCGCACTGCAGTACGGCGACCCGCAGGCCGCTGCGCCGGGTGCGGTCCAGGGCCTTCTGGATCCGGTCGAGCACCAGCGGGCGGCTGGGCAGGCCGGTGAGCCGGTCGTGCAGCGTCATGTGGGTCATCAGGCCCTGCGCCTGGTACAGGTCGCTGCGGTCCTCCACCTGCACCACCAGTTGCACCGGGTGCGAGGCGGAGTCGCGGATCGGGGTGACCACCAGCGTGCCCCACAGGTGCATGCCGCCGTGCCCGACGAAACGCCGCTCCAGGCGCAGGGTGTCGGCGTCCCCGCTGACCAGGCCGGCCAGCCGGGCGCGCAGCACGTCCACGTCCTTGGGGTGCACCACGTCGCTCAGCGTGCGGGCCTGCAGTTCGTCGGCGCGGAAGCCGAGCATCCGGCACAGCGTGCGGTTGACCCGCAGGAAGCGCCCGTTCAGCGCGGTCACCGCGATCCCGATCGGGCTGTGCTGCATGGTCCGGCGGAAGATGTCCTCGCCCCCGGCCGGGTGCGGCGGGGTGTCGGGGGCGGGGGCCGGGTCCTCGGCCGGGCTGATCGAGGTGGCCACCGCCCGGGCCAGGCCGTCGTCGCCGAGCAGCGGGATCGAGGTGACCTGGAGCAGCCGGGACTGGCCGTCGACGAGCACCGGATCGGTGAAACCGCTCTGCATCTGGCCGGTCCGCAGGGCCGCCGCGCTGATCCGGTCCACCCCTGCGACCAGGGCCGGGCGGGCCCGGGAGAGGTCGATCGGGCCGGTCTCGCCGGCCCGCCGGGGCACCGGCACGTTCGGCCGGGACAGCTCGGGCGTCGGCAGGGGCAGCCCGAGCAGGTGCCCGGCCCGGGGGTTGGCCAGCAGCACGGTGCCGTCGGCGTCCTGCAGCAGGACGCCGTCCGGAAGGGCACTGAGCAGGACGCGGTGCCGGGCCTGCGACTCGGCGACCGACACCCCGGCCCGGTCGTGCCGGACGCGCCGGGCCCGGCGTACTTCTCCTCGCGGCATGACTCTCCTCATCGTGTCCCGCGCGCTCGCCAACGAGACACGGCATTCATCACCCGCAGTGTATGAACCCCTACCCCCTGTCCCGGTGCCGACACGGGCAGGATGCCGCCGGAGATGACACTTTTCGATGTCTGTCTCGTCCGGCTTTCACCCGGGCATCGACAGGTGTCCCCAAAAGTCGCGTGCGGCGCGTGCTTCCGTCTGGCGGTGGTTGCTCCGGCGGGCGCCGGTAGGGGGCTCTTGTCCGGGTTCCCTGATCGTCTCCAGGACTGGACCTAGGGGCAGGTTCAGGGAGTTCCCCGATCCGGGCCGGTGTGGGGCTGCTCATACTCGGGAGTCGTCGGGGCCAGGGGGACGGTCGGGTGCAGCACCGGCCCGATGTCACACCTGCCGAGCAGGGGAACTCGGAGGGGTCATGAAGAGCATTGCCACGTTCGTCGTCAGACACCGCTGGTGGGTGGTCGGCTTCTGGTCGGCCGCCCTCCTCGCCGGGGTGTTCGCCTCCTCGGCCGTTCCGGACCGGCTGAGTTACGACTTCTCCCTGCCCGGGCAGGAGGGGTGGGAAACCTCTCTGGAGCTCAAAGAGGCGTACGGCATGACCGGCGACATGACCGACGTGCCGGTCTACACCGCGCCGGAGGGGGAGAGCATCGCCGAGCATCGCGACGAGGTGGCGGCGATCGATGCTGCCCTCGCGCAGCTGCCGGGCGCCGAAATCGTGGGCTACGGCGGGACCGGGGACGAGCGCTTCCTCACCGACGACGGCCGCAGCACCTTCAGCCTGCTGCTGCGACCCTCGGCCGAGGGCTTCGAGGACCCGGTGGCCGAGCAGCTGGAGCAGACGCTGCGGCAGGCCGGTCAGGAGTCCGGCCTGCAGGTCGGGCTCACCGGGTACGGCCAGCTGGCGCTGGACTCGGCCGAGGACACCGAGGGCCCGAGCGTCCTGGCCGAGACCCTGATCGGCGGGTTCGGCGCGCTGATCGTGCTGCTGTTCGTCTTCGCCTCGTTCCTGGCGCTGGTGCCGCTGCTGGTCGCCGCGGTGGCGATCCTGTCCACCTTCCTGGTGGTGCTCGGGCTGACCGAGGTCACCGACGTGTCGTTCGTGGTCCAGTTCCTGGTCGCGCTGATCGGCCTGGGCGTGGCGATCGACTACTCGCTGCTGGTGGTCTCGCGCTGGCGGGAGGAACGGGCCCACGGCTCGGACAACGAGGAGGCGGTGATCACCGCCGTCCGTACTGCCGGGCACGCCGTCCTGGCCTCCGGGGTCACCGTCGCGATCAGCCTGATCGCGCTGGTCGTGGTGCCGGTCCCGCTGCTGCGCAGCATGGGCTTCGGCGGCATGCTGATCCCGTTGATGAGCACCCTGGTGGTCCTCACCCTGCTGCCGGCCCTGCTCAGTCTGGTCGGGCCACGGGTGGACTGGCCGCGCATCCGCAAGGAGAACCACGCCTCGGCCGGCTGGTCGGCGTGGGCCCGTGGGGTGGTGCGGCACCGCTGGGTGGCGGCCGGTGTGGGCACCGCCGCGCTCGCATTGGCCATCGTCCCGGTCTTCGGGCTGCAGTTCGGCCTGACCGACTCGGACGCGCTGTCCGACTCCGGGCCGGGTCACGAAAAGCTGGTCACGCTGGAGCAGGGTGGGGTGGGCAGCGGTGTGCTGTCCCCGATCACCGCGGCGGTCGCATCGTCGAACGACGTCCCCGCGATCGTCTCCGCTGCCGAAAAGGTCGACGGGGTAAGGATGGCCGTGCCGCTGGAGCCTTCCCCGGCCGGTCTGACTGCAGTCCTGGTGGTGCCCGACGAGGAGACGGTGGACAACACCTCGGTGGCGATCGCCGACGACGTGCGCGCCGAGCTGGCCGGCCTGCCCGGCTACGAAGGGCTGGCCGGGGCGGGCCCGACCGTACAGGACTACCAGGCCGCCGTTTTCGACCGTTTCCCCTACGTACTGGCCCTGATCGCGCTGATCACCTTCGTGCTGCTGGTGCGCACCTTCCGGTCGGTGCTGCTGCCGCTGAAGGCGGTGCTGCTGAACCTGCTCAGCCTGGCCGCGGTGTTCGGGCTGGCCACCTGGTTCTGGCAGGAGGGCAACGGTTCCGAGGCAATCTTCGGGGTGAGTGCCACCGGGGCGATGGAGTTCTGGCTGCCGGTCCTGATCTTCGCCTTCCTGTTCGGTCTCTCGATGGACTACGAGGTGTTCCTGCTGGCCCGGATGCGCGAGGAGTACGACCGCACCGGCTCCACCGACCGGGCCATCGAGGAGGGCCTGGGCCGCACCGGGCGGCTGATCACCTCGGCCGCGCTGATCCTGTTCTTCTCGTTCGCGGCGCTGGCCGCCACCCCGGACACCCCGATCAAGGTGGTGGCCACCGCGCTCGGGGTGGGCATCCTGCTCGACGCCACGCTGGTGCGCATGCTGCTGGTGCCCGCCCTGGTCTCGCTGTTCGGCAAGTACAACTGGTGGTTGCCGGCCTGGCTGGCCCGGCCGCTGCTGGTCGAGCCGTCACCGTTGCGTCCCGAACCGGTCAGGAGCACACCTGAGGACGAGGGTGAGGGCGAACGCCGTCCGGTGCGGGTCGGGTGACGTTCCCGGCTTCCGGGGCGAAAACCTAGGCCTGGTCGATGCGTTCCAGCCCGGCCTGCCGGGCGGCGTCGATCGCGGCGTTCAGCCCGAAGGCGCTGACCGGCCCGATCGCCCCGGACACGGTGGGCTCGCAGTTGGGCACCGCGGCGGCGTGGTGGGCCAGCAGGCGGGCGGTCAGGTCGTAGGGGTTCGGGCCGGTCAGCGTGACCCGGGAGAGGGTTTCGCCCGAGGCGTCCTGGGCCTCGGCCACCACCATGCTCACCATCGCGCTGCGGCCGGCCGCGTCCGGTCCCTCACCGGCCTCGCGCAGCATCTGCCGGTGCTTCATCTTGGTCAGCGCCCGCCCGATCGAGAGCCGGGACGTGCTGGTGGCCGACTTCGGCAGCAGGGAGCGGCCGTTCGGGTCGGGGCGCAGCCAGCCGATGAAGACGTCCACGTCCTGCAGCCGGGGCTGGAACTGGGCCAGGGTGAAGTGCTCGGGGCCGCCGATGCTGGTGGCCGTCCGCTCCACGCCGTCGATCAGGTACGTGCGCTCGCGCCGGCCCGGCATCTCGGACTCGATCACCCCGCCGCGGCGCACCAGGCCGGGCTCGAACAGGGAGCCGGTGACCGAGTCGAGAACGCCTGCGCTGAACGAGGACTGCCCGAAGTCGCCGACCACGAAGTAGCCGATCTGCACCCGGGTGGCCTGCGGCCCGGCCTCCTGCAGGGCGGCGGCCCCGGCGATACTGCCGGGGCTGAAGCTGAAGCCGACCGAGGGCATCACCACCACCCCGGCCTCGCGGGCCGGACGGCCCCACTTCTGGAGCACGAGCTGGATGAACGGCGGCTCGAGGGCGGTGTCGAGGTAGTGGGCCCGGCGGGTCACGGCGGCCCGCACCACCCCCTCACCGGCCGTCCGGAACGGGGCGATCGCGCTGATCACCACGTCGCCCGGGTGGATCAGCGCGGTCAGCGACCCCGGATCGGCAGCGTCGGCGACCCGGAAGTCCAGGCCGCCCAGCTCGTCGGCCAGCACCGCGAGCTCGTTGCCGTCGCGCCCGGCGAGGATCGGGTCCAGGCCGCGTTCCACCAGCGCCCGGGCAGTCACCCGGCCCAGATACCCGCCGGCGCCGAGGAGAACGGTGCGCGCTGCATTTGTCACAGGGCGAAACTAGACAGCCACGCGGTTTGGACACCAGCCGAAACCGATCGTTCTGCCAGGGTTCGCCCGGCCGGGTGAGGGAACTCATAGCCGCGAAACGGGCTTTCGTGGCAGGTGGGGCAGATCGAACGGTATCTGCGCGAGTTTCGGACAAGCGTCCAAGAATGCCGCAGGAAGAATTTCCGGCCATCCGCAATCCCGACAAGTCGGGCTTCGGTTATGCTCCGGAAAATACCCTGGAAATCCACCCGGAAGACATTGATGTCCGAGCAGCGGCCAAGGTTGTCCGAGCGTCGGCAGAAGATGCTCGTGGCCCTCGGGTTCACGATCAGCGGGAGTGCGCTGCTCAGCCTCGGCATCTCGCTGGCCTTCGGCGGCCTCGACGAAGGCGCCAAGGTGGCCGACGTGATCAGTGCGGTGGTCGCGGCGGTGGGTCTGCCGGTCACCGTGCTGCTGATGATCATCGATCCGATGCCGTCGGTGCGCGTGCCCAGTCCGCGCACCGGTGAGTGGTACCGCCGGGTCGGGGGCTGGCTGACCGCAGTGGAGGTCGTGGTGCTGCCGGCCATCGGGATCGCGGTGCTGCGCCGCCCGGGCATCGACCTGTACGACGCGCTCGGGGTCGTAGTGATCCTGTTGCCGCTGATCCTTTTCTGGCCGGGAGTCGTGCTGCGTTGGCCGAGCCGGGGCGCCGAGTACCTGTTCCGCTGCATCGCCCTGCCGGTGGTGCTGCTCAGCATCACCGCTGCGGCCTGGGACGTGATGCCGTTGCCGGGGCGCGGGCCGGACGGGTGCGGCACGGCGCGGATCGAGGTGGACCAGGCGCTGCTGCCGGCCGTGCAGCAGGTCTTCGCGGCCAACCGCTCCCGGCTGGGCAGTGCCCAGGAGTGCGCCGGGGCGGTGGAGTTCGCGGCCCTCGGCAGCGACCCGCACGCGGCCCTGCGCACGGCTCAGACGCCTGTCGCCGGGGTGATCACGGCCGACCCGGCGGTGCTGCAGGGCCTGTCCGGGGTGTGGGCCGACCTGGCCGTCGGGGTCACGCCACCGGCCGGCTGGCACCTGGTCGGACAGGTGCCAGCCGTGATCTACCTGGACGAGAGCGACTACCGCACCCGCACCGCCGTCCCGTTGGCCGAGCTCGCCGAGCGCCGGATCGACCTGCACGTGCGTGACGTCACCCCGCTCGACCCGGTCGCCTCGGCCGTGCTGCACGCTGCTGCCGATCAGCGCATCGAACGCCGGCGGGTAGACCTCGGCGACGAACAGGCCTGCCTGGGCGTGGTTCTCCCGGCCGGGCTGGACTCGGCGTGCGCAGCTTCCGGCCGCGACGAGCTGGGGCTGGAAGACGCGCAGGGCAACATCATCGGCGCCGAGGTGCTGGCGATCCCGACCAACCCGGAAGGCCGTCGCACCAGCGCGAAGTCGGCCCACGCCTTCCTGTCCTGGCTGCAGCGCACCGAGGCGCGCAACCGGATCGGCCTGGTCGCCTCCACCGCCCAGCCGGCCGATGTGGCGGCACGTGCCGCAGTGCTCGCCCCCGCCGAGAAACCGCTTGAGGTAACCGTTCTGCTCGACATGTCGCAGAGCATGGGAGTGGCCGGCGACGGAGCCACCAGCCCGGGCACAGCGGCCCGGGACGGACTGCTGCAGTGGGCATCGACCAAGCCGCTCGACGCGGAAGACCAGCTCACGGTGATCCTGGCCCGCACCGGCGCCGGCGCCTCGGCCGCCCGCACGGTGAAGACGGCCGGGGCCGGGGTGCCCAGGCTGAGGCTGCCGGACGTACGGCCCGGGGGAGAGACAGGGCTGGCCGAAGTGCTCGGTGAACCTTCCTCAGGGGCGCTGATACTTCTGACCGATGGCCGGAATGCGCTGCAGGAAGCGCCCATTCCGGCCGCGGCCCGCAAGAAGCTCCAAGTGGTGGTGATCGGAGCGGGTTGCGGCGGGCAGCCGGAATGGGCCCGGGAGCGCTGCCGCAGCACCGACGCCAACTCCGAGCACATCGCGGATCAGCTGACCGCCCTGATCGAGGAGGCCTAGACTGGTGACCACGGCGCAGCAACCCGAAGAGGTGGAGACCGGGCGCGGTCACCGGCGGGCCGAACCCCAGGCCAGGCAACCCGAGCCCGCCGAGGACCTCGGCGCTGGTGAGGGGGCGGGGTCTGCTGCTGGTTCGGAGCCTGCTGCTGGGGCCGGGCCTGCTGGAGAACCGGGTCTGGGTGAGGGAGTGGGGCTTGCTGCTGGTTCGGGGCCTGTCGTGGGGGTGGGGCCTGCTGCAGAAACGGGTCTAGATAAGGGAGCGGGGCCTGCTGAAGGGGCGGGGCCTGCTGAAGGGGCGGGGCCTGCTGAAGGGGCGGGGCCTGCTGAAGGGGCGGGGCCTGCTGAAGGGGCGGGGCCTGCTGAAGGGGCGGGGCCTGCTGAAGGGGCGGGGCCTGGGGAGCCGGGGCTGGGGGAGGGAGCGGAACTTGCCGCTGGGGCGGGGCCAGCGGGGGTTGGGCCGGCCGGAGAGTCGGACCTGGGTGAGGGAGCGAGGTGGGTCGAACAGTCGGACCCTGCTGGGCACCCGGAGCATGAGCCGGTCGAGCCCCCCTCCAAACCCCGCCCGAGCCTGGAACCTAAGCAGCCACAACCAGCAGCCCCTGCGCCGGTGAAGCCGCAACCGGCCGAAGCCGAACTGCCGCCACCCAACTCCAGTAGGCCCGACCCCGACCAAGGCCACCTCTCTGGTCAAGATCAGTCGGAGGTGGAGGGCCGGGCTGAGCGGCAGGCAGTGGCTGGGGTTCCGCCGGAGGTAGTGGGTGGGCCTCAGCGGGAGGTGGTGGCTGGGGTTCCGCCCGAGGCGGCGCGCCGGGTTCAGCCGGAGGTGACTGGCGGGGCTCGACCGGAGGAGGCGGGTCGGGTTCAGCCCGACGTGCCGGGTCCAGTTCAACCAGACACACCCGGCCCGGCTCGGCCTGGCTCCCCGGCCCCAGCTCTACATGACCAGCCCGACCAGCCCGGCCCACCCAGCGAGCCCGACCAACCCGACCAGCCCGACCAGCCCGACCAACCCGGCCAACCCGGCCAACCCGGCCAGCCCGGCCAGCCCGGCCAGCCCGCTCCAGCTCAACCCGGCCGACCGTCACAGCTGTCACCCCAGCCGCCGGACACCGCCGTCTCTACCGGCAGCCCCGAGGGCGGCGACCGGCCTGGCCCGGCTCAGCCCGGCCCCGCTGATCGGCCCGGCTCGCTCGATCAGCCCGTTTCGCTCGGTCAGCCCGGCTCGCCCGGTCAGCCCGGCTCGCCCGGTCAGCCCGGCTCGCCCGGTCAGCCCGGCTCGCCCGGTCAGCCCGGCTCGCCCGGTCAGCCCGGCTCGCCCAGCCGGCCCGGTCCCTCTCAGCCACACCAGCCCAGCGAGCCCGCTCCGTCCCAACCCGGCCGACCGTCGCAGCTGCCGTCCCAACTGCCGGACACCGCCGTCTCCACCGGCAGCCCCAAGCGCGGCGACCGGCCTGGCCCAGCTCAGCCCGACCCCGCGGCCCCAGCTCTGCATGACCAGCCCGATCAGCCCGACCCGCCCGATCAGCCCGGCCAACCCAGCCGCCCCGATCCCTCGCAGCCCGACCAGCCCAGTCAGCCCGACCAGCCCGCCCCAGCTCAACCCGGCCGACCGTCACAACTACCGCCCCAGCCGCCGAACACCGCCGTCTCCGCCGGCGGCCCCAAGGGCGGCGACCGACCCGGCCCGCCGCGCCGGGCCCTGCTGCTGGCCGTGTCCGCCGGTGCGGTCGGGGGTGGCCTGGTCGAGTGGGCCCTGCACGACCTCAACCCCACCCGCTGGATCGCTGATCGCCTGGCCTCCAACGACGGCACTGTCCTGGTCCACGGTGGGGACGACAGCAACGAGGCCCGGGACAACACGCTGGCGGTCTGGAGTGCGACTCCGAGGGCCGGCCGGGTGGGCCGGGTCGCTCACTACTTCCCGGTCGGCAGCAGCAGCGACGACCAGGCCGGGATCGTCCGCAACAAGCTCTCGGCCGCCGAGCCGGAGACCGACCTGGTGGTGATCGACCCGGAGCACCTGCCCGGCCTGGTCGAGGACCGGCTGGTCCAGGCCCTGCCGGATGCCCCGGCCCTCACCGACATGCTGCGCGACGAGGGGTGTTTCGCCCCGCTGGTCGCCCGTTGCCGAGTGGGCCAGGGAAGCCGGGCGCCGCTGTACGCCCTGCCGCTCAACGCGGATGCGCCGCTGCTGGTGATCGACCTGACCCTGTTCCCGCCGAAGGAGCGCCGGTCGGTGGTCGACCGGCTGGTCCGCTTGGAGCAGACCGCCCAGGCGGCCGAGTTCTGGCTCACCGCCCAGCGTTTCGCCGACGCCTCGGTCGGCCCGATGGAGACCCGGCGGATCCTCTTGCAGGCCGGTCCTTACGAAGGGCTGACGGTCAGCCTGGTCGAGTTGATCCACGCCTTCGGTGGTGACGTGAGGGCCGACCCCACCCTGGCCACCCCGGCCGGGCGGGCGGCGCTGAACCAGCTCAAGCAGCGGTTCCCGACCGAACAGATGTTCGCCCTGCCGACCGGGAACGACGAGGGGGACGAGAACGGCACCCTGGTGGCCGTGCAGGAGCACCGGGCCGCGTTCGCCCGGCTCTGGCCCTCGCAGTACCGCCAGTTGCTGACCGAGACGGTGGCCGAGGAGAGCGGCGGCCGGGCGTACGCCGCGGTGCGGATTCCCGGGGGAGTGCTCGGCGGGCAGGTGGTGGCGCTGGCCCACAACGCCACTGCGCCCCGGGCGGCCCTCGAGGTGGCCACGTTCCTCGCCCGGGGGCAGGGGCAGTCGCAGCTCTTCCACGTCGGCGGCTACGTGCCCACGCTGGGCCCGGTCTTCTTCGAGAACACCGTCAAGGCTCAGCTCGAGGGCATGCCCGCGGCCCTCGGCACCGCCGTGTCCCGGCCCTCGATCCGCCGGTACGCCCCCTGGAGCAGCGCCTTCCGCGAGCAGGTGCGGCTGTTCCTGCTCGGCCGGCCGATCGACGTGGAGACCGCGATCACCGGTAACCTGAAGACGTTCGTCACGGACTGACCGGCATCGGCAGTTCGTACCGAAGGAGGCCCCGCGGCCCCACCCGGCCCGGCCAGGCCGGTAGAGTCGCCCTGCACCACCGGCACGACCAGTACGAGCAACGCCCGCTTAGCTCAGTTGGCCAGAGCAGCTGTCTTGTAAACAGCAGGTCATCGGTTCGAATCCGATAGCGGGCTCCCAGCCTCACCGCCGCGCTACTCCTGCGGCCGGCGGTCGGCCGCCGCGGTGCGGCGCAGCCAGTACAGGCCCAGCACGGGCAGCACCAGCGGGATGAAGGCGTAGCCCTGGCCGAAGTTCGACCAGACCGTCTCGTCCGGGAAGTCGCCGTCGTCGAGCAGCGTCAGGATCCCGACCGCGAGCACCCCGACCAGCTCGAAGGTGCAGGTGCCCAGGGCCACCCGGCGCCAGGTGGGGCCGGGGCGGGCCAGGGCCAGCGTGGCGATCACGTAGACCACGCCGGAGACCAGCGAGAGCAGGTAGGCCAGCGGCGCCTCGTCGAACTTGGTGGCCAGCTGCACGATCGCCCGCGAGCAGGCGGCCAGGGCGAAGACGGCGTAGACGGCGACCAGCAGACGGCCCGGTCCCGAGGTACGGGTTGACTCATTCACCCGACGGTGCTCCAGATCTGAAACATCCGGGCCGTCATCACGGCCACGGCAAAGCAGACGACGAAGATGACCAGGACGCTGGTGCGCGAGCGGTCGGTCGCCGACCAGAACACCCCGGCCGGCAGGATCAGCAGCTCACTGGCCGCATAGGCGACGAAGGTGGCGGTCTCGTCCGGCCGCTCGCCCCCGGCCACCCGGACGATCGCCACGATCAGCTGGACCAGCAGCAGCACCTCGAGGGCGAGCAGCACCAGCAGCATGGTGTTGCTGGCCCGCCGGGCCCGGGCGAACAGGATCGCGCTCCAGACCGCGGTGACCAGGCCCAGGGCGATCACCAGGCCGGAGAGAATGCTGCTCACGGCAACGAACTCTAGAGGGCCGGTCTCAGCGCCGGCTCATGGCGGGTGCCTACCTCGGCGAGCGCGCCGTGTAAGAGGATGAGGCCATGTCTTATGTGGTCATCAACGTGCTGACCGTGCCGGGTGGGCGCGGCGAGGTCCTCGAGCAGCGGTTCTCCAACCGCGCCGGGATGGTGGAGAACCAGGCCGGCTTCGAGCACTTCGAGCTGCTGCGCCCGGTCGAGGGCACCGACCAGTACCTGGTCTACACCCGCTGGAAGACCCGGGAGGACTTCGACGCCTGGCAGTCCTCGCAGGCGTTCCAGAGCGGCCACCAGGGCGCCTCGCGCCCGACGAACGACGGGCCGGCGGCCACCGGGTCGAGCATCTGGGCCTTCGAGGTGGTGACCGAGGCGTGAACTGCAACCTGTGGACGTTCGTGGCCACGAACGTCCACAGGTTCTGGTTCGTAGTGGTCAGCTCTGGGGGGCGCGACCGGGCGGGAACCCGCCGGTGGCGATCGGCCCCCAGCGCTGCGGGGTGATCCGGATCAGCGACTTGCCCTGCTTGACCATGGCGGCCCGGTACTCGTCCCAGTCCGGGTGCTCGCCGGAGATGCAGCGGAAGTACTCGACCAGCGGCTCCACCGAGTCGGGCAGGTCGATCACCTCGGCCTCGCCGTCGACCTGCACGTAGGCGCCGTTCCAGTCGTCCGACTGGATGCACACCGAGGCGCTGGGGCGGCGCCGCAGGTTGATCGCCTTGGCCCGCTCGGGGTAGGTCGAGATCACGATCCGGCCCGCGCTGTCCACCCCGCAGGTGACCAGTGACAGCTGCGGGCTGCCGTCGGCGCGGGTGGTGACCAGCGTGGCCCGGTGCCGCGGGCGGATGAACTCCAGCAGTTCGTCGAGCTCCACGCGCTTGGCGGTGGCAATCGTGGGCATGCCGTTCCTTCTCGCTCGGATGTCGGATGTCGCGGGGGTGTCGGGCTCCATCATCCCCGGGTCTGTCCTTAACGCCCTTCTGACTCACCCTGAACCGCGGCCCGGACACGATCTACGGCATGTTGTTCCGGAAACGTGCAATGGCCGGTGCGGTAGCGGCTCTGGCGCTGTGCGGGGGCCTGGCCGTCTCCGCCACCGCCGCCGAGCCGCAGGCCGTGACCTACGAGGCGAGCGGGGCCGACATCGCCAACCCCGAGCGGGGCTTCTACAAACACCTCGAAACGCACTACCGGGCCGACGGATCCGGCTTCACCCCGCTCTCGGCCGACGACCTGGCCGAGTACCGCGAGCAGGGCATCACCCAGGTGATGCGGGTGTTCTACCTGGAGAAGTTCGCCGCCACCGAGACTCTCGACGCGAAGTTCCTCGAGCTGGTCGAGGCCGACCTGAACACGGCCCGCCAGCAGGGCATCTCGCTGATCACCCGGTTCGCCTACGTGCAGGGCGGGGCCGGGCCCTACGAGCCGCCCTTCGGCGACGCCCCGCTGAACGTCGTGCTCGCCCACATCGCGCAGCTGAAACCCCTGTTCCACGAACACGCCGACGTGATCGCGGCGGTCCAGCAGGGCTTCGTCGGGCTCTGGGGCGAGGGCTACTACACCGACCACTTCGCCTCCGACCCGAGCCGGCCCTGGCAGCTCACCGAGGCCGACTGGGACAAACGCTCGGCGGTGCTGAAGGCCCTGCTCGACGCGGTGCCGGACGAGCGCATGGTGCAGGTCCGCTACATGAACGCCAAGCAGAAGGCCCTCGGCACCGGCAGCGGCGCCGAGAACGCACTTGCGGCCGAGGAGGCCGGCAGCGGCTCCGACGCCGCCCGGACCGGCCACCACAACGACTGCTTCCTGGCCTCGGAGGACGACTTCGGCACCTTCCTGTCCGACCCGATCACGCTCGACCAGGAGTACCTGGCCGCCGAGACGAAACACGTGCCGATGGGCGGCGAGACGTGTGCGCTGAACGCGCCGCGTTCGGAGTGGGAGAGCGCCTCGGCCGAGATGGAGCGCTACCACTTCAGCTACCTCAACCGCGACTACCAGACCGAGGTGCTCGACTCCTGGGGAGCGGAGGGGCTGGCCGAGACGCAGCGCCGGCTGGGCTACCGGTTCGTGCTCACCGAGAGCACGGTCACGGCCAAGGACGACGGCACCAGCCAGGTCTGGGTGGGGGTGCGTAACGACGGCTGGGCCGCCCCCTACAACCCGCGGCAGGCCCGGCTGGTGCTGGTGGACGGGGATGCCCGGCACACGGTCGAGTTCGAGGCAGATGCCGATGTGAGGACGTGGGCGGCGGGGGAGACGGTCGAGCTGACTGCGTCGGTGGAGGGTTTGCCGGCCGGTTCCTACCGGGCCTATCTCTCGGTCCCGGCGTCCGACGAGACCACGGCAGACGATCCGCGGTATGCGATCCGCACGGCGAACGAGGGCACCTGGAACGCCACGACCGGCCTGAACGACCTGCGGCAGACGATCACCGTGGAGTAGACGCGGTGGGGTAGGCGCGGAGTGGGGTGGGGGAGCGAGGGCGGGGCCGGTGGGGCCCCACCCTCGCGCGGTCAGGAACTCAGGGCGGCGGTCGCGAACTCAGGCCGGCCGGTCATGAGGTCAGGCCGGCAGGTCAGGAGGTCAGGTAGACGGCCGACATGTCCTTGTCGCCGTGCCCGTCCTCCTGTGCCTGGCGGAAGGCTTCGCGGACCACGGTGACGATGCCGGGGTCGGCACCCGCCGCGCGGGCCCCGTCCTCGATCAGCTCGGCGTCCTTCAGGGCACCGCTGAGCGCGAACGACGGCTCGAACGAGCCCGACAGCATGGCCGCACCCTTCAGTTGCACGTAGGGCGCGTCCACCGCGCCGCCCTTCACCGCCTCCAGGAACAGCGCGGGGTCCAGCCCGAACGCCTCGGCGGTGCGCAGCGCCTGGGCCACGCCCACGGTCACGGTCTGGACCCAGCCGTTGGCCACCAGCTTCAGCCGGGTCCCCGCTCCGGCCTCGCCCACCCACAGCGTCTTGGCGCCGATCGCGTCGAGCACCGGCGTCACGGTGGCCCGGGCTGCTTCGGGGCCGGAGGCCAGCACGGTGAGGGTGCCCTGCTCGGCCGGCGCCTTGGTGCCCAGCACCGGGGCGTCGACGTAGACCAGGTCGTGCTCCGCGGCCAGGGCGGCCAGCCGGTCGTTGCCCTCGACGCCGACCGTGCTGGTCTGCAGCCACACCGTGCCGGCAGCGAGGCCCGGAGCGGCCTGGGCGATCGCCTCGGCCACGCTGTCGGCGTCGAACAGCATGGTGACGACGATGCCGGCCCCCTCGACCGCCTCGGCGGCCGTTGCGGCGACGGTGGCCCCGTCCTGTCCCAGCGGCTCGGCCTTGGCGGTGGTGCGGTTCCAGGCCCGCAGCGGCAGGCCGGCCCGGGCGATGTTCCGGCCCATGGCCAGGCCCATGATTCCGGTGCCGAGCAGAGCGACGACGGGATGCTTCTCTTCGGGTTCGGTCACCGGGGAAAGGTACGCCCGGTGCGCCGTTCCGGCCCCCGGCGAACCCTTGTCCGGTCGCGCTCCGTGATCGCCCATGATGACGTTGCCGAGCCTGGCCGCGAGGGCGGGCGATTTTAGCCACGCAATACGGTCGAAATCGGATTAAACTCGCGGAAGGGCGAGACAAGTGCCACGCCCCTCCAGGAGGCGTGCGATGCCCAACGTGCCTAGGGTTACAAGGCGTGAATGACGTCACGAAGGGTGAGGTTCCTTTCCGTCACCCGGTGTGCGTCTGACATGCGGACCGAGGACCTGACCAGGAAGGCCGACCCCGTGTCGCAGGAGCAGCCCGAGCAGCCCCAGCCCCAGCAGCCCAGTCAACTCAGTGATCTCGTGGTGGTCGCGAACCGGCTCCCCGTCGACCGGCAGACCAACCCCGACGGCAGCACCACCTGGAAGCCCAGCCCGGGCGGCCTGGTCTCGGCCCTCGAGCCGGTGATGCAGCGCAACGCCGGGGCCTGGGTCGGGTGGACCGGGGCGCCAGGAGACGCGCCCGAGCCGTTCGAGGCGCGCGGTATCCAGCTGATCCCGGTCGAGCTGAGCAAGTCCGACGTCGAGGACTACTACGAGGGCATGTCCAACGGCACGCTCTGGCCGCTGTTCCACGACGTGATCGCCCAGCCGCAGTTCCACCGGCACTGGTGGGAGGCCTACGTGCGGGTCAACCGCCGGTTCGCCGACATGGCGGCCCGGTACTCGGCCGAGAACGCGCTGGTCTGGGTGCAGGACTACCAGTTGCTGCTGGTCCCGCAGATGCTCCGGGCCCAGCGGCCCGACCTGCGGATCGGCTTCTTCAACCACATCCCGTTCCCGCCCTACGAGATCTTCGCCCAGCTGCCCTGGCGGCGGCAGGTCCTCGACGGCCTGCTGGGCGCCGACCAGCTCGGCTTCCAGCGCCCGGCCGACGCGAACAACTTCCTGCGGGCCTGCCGCCGCAACGGCCTGTCCACCCGCCGCGGCCTGGTGCACCTGCCGGCCGAGCCACGCTTCGGCAGCGCCGAGAACCACCCGCCGCGCGAGGTGCGGGCGGCCGCGTTCCCGATCTCGATCGACGCCGAGCTGATCGACGAGCTCGGCCGCCGGCCCGACATCCAGGAGCGGGCCCGCGAGATCCGGCGCGAGCTGGGCGATCCCAAGGTGGTGCTGCTCGGCGTCGACCGGCTCGACTACACCAAGGGCATCCTGCACCGGCTCAAGGCGGTGGAGGAGCTGTTCGCCGAGGAGGTGCTCAGCCCGCCCGACGCGGTGTTCGTCCAGGTGGCCACCCCGAGCCGGGACCGGGTCGAGGAGTACGAGAAGCTGCGCCGCGACGTCGAGGTCACGGTCGGGCGGATCAACGGCGACTACGGCCAGCTCGGGCACCCCGCCGTGCACTACCTGCACCAGTCGCAGGACCGCGAGGAGCTCGCCGCCCTCTACCTGGCCGCCGACGTCATGCTGGTCACCGCCCTGCGCGACGGGATGAACCTGGTGGCCAAGGAGTACGTGGCCACCCGGCACGACGAGCGCGGTGCGCTGGTGCTCAGCGAGTTCGCCGGGGCCGCGATCGAGCTGCCGCAGGCGTTCCTGATCAACCCGCACGACGTGGACGGGATGAAGGCCGCGATCGTGCGGGCCGCCCAGCTCTCGCCGCGTGAGTCCACCCGCCGGATGCGGGCGATGCGCCGCCGGGTGTTCGAGTTCGACGTGGCCCGCTGGGCCTCCACCTTCCTCAAGGTCGCGGCCTCGGCGGCGGCCGAGCCGGCTCCGCCCGCCCCGCGCAGCCCGGCCACCGAGTCGATCGAGCTCTCGGCGATCCAGGCCGAGGCCCGCTCCGAGCAGGACGCCACCGAGGCGGTGCCGGTGGCGACCGTCGGGGCCAACGGCGAGTTCGTGCCCGAGGGCGGAACCGCCCTGGACGAGCCGGATCTCGACGACACCGAGGGCCTCGAGGAGCCGGGGCACGTGCTCGACGACCCGCTGGTGCTGCTCGACCCGGAGGACCGCCGGCCCCCGCTCTCGCTCGGACTGGTCACTGCCCTGGAGGGTTTCGCGCAGCGCCCCTCGCTGCTGATCGCTCTGGACTTCGACGGCGTGCTCTCGCCGATCGTGGCCGACCCGGCCGCGGCCCGGCCGCTGCCGCACGCCCTGCGGCACCTGAACGAGCTCTCCACCCTGCCCGGGGTGCGGGTCGCCCTGGTCTCCGGGCGCACCCTGGACGACCTGGTCCGGGTGGCCACGCCGCCGGCCCGGGCGCTCCTGGTGGGCTCGCACGGGGCCGAGTTCCGTGACCCGCTGGGCGATGCCGCGGTGAACTCCCCGCTCGACGAGGCCCAGGCCGGCCTGCTGGCCAAGGCGACCGCCGAGCTGGAGACGATCAGCGCCCGGCATCCCGGCACGCACGTGGAGACCAAGCCCACCGGGGTGGTCCTGCACACTCGCCGGGCCGAGCGCCCGGTCGCCGCCGCGGCCACCCAGGAGGCCCTGGACGGGCCCGCCACCTGGCCCGGGGTGCACCTCACCCACGGCAAGGAAGTGGTTGAGCTGTCGGTGGTCTCGACCACCAAGGGCACCGCGCTGCGGCGGCTGCGCTCGATCACCGGGGCCGACGCGGTGCTCTACGCCGGCGACGACGTGACCGACGAGCGGGCCTTCGCGGTGCTGCGGGGCGACGCGGGCGACGTGACCGTGCGGGTGGGGTCGGGGGAGACCCGGGCCGAGCACCGGCTGGGCTCGCCCGAGGAGGTGGCCACCATGCTCGGCCTGCTGGTCGACCTGTGCGGCGAATGATGCCGCAACGGGGCTGATTTCGCGACATCTGAGAAATCAGCCCCGGAACGTGCATCTCGACGTGCCGCTCCGGTCCCGACGTGATTCGATCTTGGTGTCGGAAAACGAACGGATGGCGTGAAAGACGCCTTCCCGTGTGACTGGGAGCTTTGTATGCCTCTGTGGCTGATCCTCATCATCGTCGGTGTCGTCCTGGCGGTCGTCGGCTTCGGCGGCGTCGGCACGATCCTGGTCTACATCGGTGTCGGCATTCTCGTGGTCGGCGCGATCCTCGCCCTCCTGGGTCGTCGCGGCACCAGGATCTAACCCGGTGCCAGCAGCCGTCCGACCAACGGCCGTAATCGTGGGCGTCACCTCCTCGAGGTGACGCCCACGTGGCGTTTGCGGGCTCACCCAGCCGGCTGACGGCCGTCACCCGGGCGGGCTAAAGCCGATTGCGCCCCGTGCCGAACTCCGCTGTGGACACCGCGGAAACCGGGCGAGGGGCAGCAGATGCGCACACGAGGGGTACGGCAGACGGCGGCAGCGCTGACGCTGGCGGCCGCGCTGGTCGGTGGTCCGGCGCTGAGTGCGGCGGCGGACGAGCCGGTCCCGGGGCAGGACGAGGTCCGCCGGGCCCAGCAGCACACCGACGAGGTGGCCGCCCGGGTCGAGGCGATCCAGAACCAGCTGCGCCGGTCGCAGCAGCGGGCCGAGGCCGCCGGGCTGGCGCTGAGCGAGGCCACCGAGAACTACAACCAGGCCCAGGTGCGGCTGGCCGAGGCGGAGAAGGCCGCCCGGGCCGCCCAGGCCGTGGCCGAGGCCGCCGGACAGCGGCTGGACGGCGCTCAGCAGGAGGTCGGGAAGCTGGCTGCGCGGGCCTACCGCAACGGCGGGAACCTGGCCGAGCTGGAGGTCCTGTTCTCGCCCAGGGGCCCGGAGCAGGTGCTCGAGCGGGCCTCGATGATGCAGGTGGTGGCCGGCCAGCAGCAGCGCACCGTGCGCCGGGCCGATTCTGCCCGGGTGGTGGCCAACAGCCTCACCGCACAGGCCGAGGAGGCGCTGAAGCGGCGCCAGGCCGCGGCCGACGCCCTGGCCGAGGCCAAGGCGGTCGCCGAACAGCGGGCGGCGGCCGCGCGTCAGGCCCTGGCCGCCGACACCGCCCAACGCAACGAACTGCTGGCCGAGCTGGCCGCGGCCCGGCGCACGTCGGTCGAGATCGAGCGCCGGCGGGAGGAGGGCCTGCGCCGCCAGGCCGAGCAGCGCCGGGAGGCCGCGGCCCGGGAGGCGGCCGAACGCCTGTCCCGCAGCGGTACCCAGGCCGACAAGAACCAGTCCGACGAGCAGATTGAGGACGATCGTGGCGACCAGGGCGGTTCGGTCCCCGAATCGTCTGGACCCTCGGGATCCCCGGAGAACCGGAGCCCGTCGGGCGGTTCGTCGAGCGGAAGCACCTCGGCCGGATCCTCGGCGGTGGACTGGGCCAAGGGCCGGATCGGACTGCCGTACCAGTGGGGCGGCGAGGGACCGGGCAGCTATGACTGCTCCGGCCTGACCATGCAGGCCTGGGCCCGGGCCGGCGTCTCGCTGCCGCACTCCTCACGGCTGCAGTACCAGTCGGTGCAGCACATTTCGTACAGCAGCATGCGCCCGGGAGACCTGGTGTTCTTCGGCTCCGACCGGGGCGATCCGGGGAGCATCCACCACGTGGCCATGTACGTCGGCGGCGGTCAGATGATCGAGGCGCCGTACACCGGCGCGTTCATCCGGATTGTGCCGCTGCGCAGCTCCGGCGCGATGCCCTACGCCGGGCGGGTCTGAGCCTCGCAAAGGCGAGCTCGAGAGCGTCCATAAGCAAAAACGACGTAGGCGGGTGCCCCCGGGAAGGGGACGCCCCGCCTACGCGCGTTGGGGTGGAACTCAGTGCGGGTACACGCCACCGGCGTCGATCAGACGCTGGCGCGAGTTCTCGATCTCGGCCTCCGCGGCGGCGCGGCTGGCCCAGGCGGCGTCCTCGACCGACTTGCCCGGCTCGAGGTCCTTGTAGGTCTCGAAGAAGTGCTGGATCTCCAGGCGGTAGAACTCGTTCACGTCGGTGAGTTCCTGGAACACCTCGAGGCGGGGGTCGCCCGACGGGATGCACAGGATCTTGTCGTCGCCGCCCTTCTCGTCGCGCATGTGGAACATGCCGATCGCCCGGCACTTGACCAGGCAGCCCGGGAAGGTCGGCTCCTCGAGCAGGACCAGCGCGTCGAGCGGGTCGCCGTCCTCGCCGAGGGTGCCGTCGATGAAGCCGTAGTCCGCCGGGTAGCGGGTGGCGGTGAAGAGCATGCGGTCCAGGCGAATACGTCCGGTCTCGTGGTCGACCTCGTACTTGTTGCGCTGTCCCTTGGGAATCTCGATGGTGACGTCGAAGTCCACGGGTTATTCGCTACCTTCCGGCATGTGAGTTGGCGGCCAAGACTATTCTCGAACCGATGGAGCATGGGGGGTGACCGGCGTGTCTGACGTCACCCAGCGCACGGCCAGACGGCTCGTGATCCGTCTCACCGTGGTGCTCGCTGTTCTCGTCGCCGCACTGATCGCCGCTCTGACGGTACTTGGTCCGTTCGGGGATCGGCAGTCCGGATCCCCCCAAGGGGCGATCGTGCCCCTGACCGATCGGGTGCCCGGAGCCGTGCTGCCGCAACAACCCTCGGCCGACGTACTGCCCGCGGTGAGCACCGAGGCGCCCGAGGTCTCCGCGACGAAGCTCACACAGCGGATGCGCCGCTTGATCGGCAGCAAGGACCTGGGCAGCTCGGTCTCGGTCGACGTGCTCGACCCGCTGACCGGCGAGCACCTGCTCAGCCGGGCCACCGGCGCCGCCCGCACCCCGGCCTCCACGGCCAAGCTGCTCACCACGGCCGCCGCGCTCTCGGCCCTGGGGCCGCAGCACACCCTCACCACCGCAGCCGTCGGCCAGGGCAAGACGGTCTACCTGGTCGGCGGGGGAGACGTGCTGCTCGGCGCGGGCGAGAGCGACGAGGACGCCGTGAACGGGCACGCCGGGCTGGCCACGCTGGCCGAGCAGACCGCCGAGGCGCTGCGCGAGGCCGGCACCACCAGCGTGCGGGTGGTGCTCGACGACACGCTCTTCGAGGGCCCGGCGATGGCGGCCGGCTGGGACCAGTCGGACGTCGACCTGGGCTACGTGGCCCCGGTCTACGCGGCCGAGATCAGCGCCGGGCGGCTGAAGGAGGGCAACTACGTGCCCCGCTCGCAGGACCCGGGCCTGGCCGCCGCCAAGACGTTCGCCACCGCCCTGGCCGACCAGGGCATCAAGGTCTCGGCCAAGGTCGGCCGCGGGGCCGCGCCGGCCGGGGCCGACGAGCTGGGGGCGGTGCAGTCCGCGACCATCGGAGACCAGGTCGAGTTCACCCTCGACCACAGCGACAACACCGCCGCCGAGGCGCTCGGCCGGCTGGTCGCGATCGAGCGCGGCGAGGGCGCCCGGTTCACCGACACCGGTCCGGCGGTGCTGGACGAACTGGCCGGGCACGACGTGCCGGTGGAGGGCAGCCGCCTGGCCGACGGCAGCGGGCTTTCCGCTCAGAGCAGAATCCCGGTCCGGACCCTGACCGCGGTGCTCGCCCTGGCCGCCGACGAGGAGTCGACCGGACTGCGCCCGGTGCTCACCGGCATGCCGATCGCAGGCGTCTCGGGCACCCTGGCCGAGCGCTTCGAGGGCAAGGCGGAGCGGGGGGCCACCGGGCTGGTCCGGGCGAAGACCGGCACCCTGAGCGGGGTCAGCTCGCTGGCCGGGGCCGTGGTCGACGCGGACGGCCGGCTCCTGGTGTTCGCCGTGATGGCCGACCAGGTGCCCTCCACGGTCGCCGCCCGCGAGGCCCTGGACGCGTTCGCCGCCGAGCTCGCGGAGTGCGGCTGCTAGGTCGGCTGCTAGGTCGGCTGCTAGGTCGGCACTGAGGTGGGCCGGGGTGCGGGATGCACGTACCGTTGATCCATGGCAGCGGATTCCCCGAGCACCCTGGCCCCCGAACCGGTCGACACGATGATCAACTGGGACCTGGCGGCCCGTACCGCCGCCCGGGTCGGGCGGTCCGGTCCGGACGTGACCACCGCCGAGGCCCAGCAGATCGTCGGCGAGCTGCGGCAGGCCGCGATCACCGCGCACCCGCACGTACAGGCGGTCACCGGCCTCACCACGAACCCCGGCGAGGGGGTCTACGTGGTCGACCGGCCGGGCTGGGCCAAGGCCAACATCACCGCCTTCCGCACCCTGCTGGCGCCGGTGATGGCCGAGCTGCAGCGCAAGAACGAGGAGCGCGGCAAACCGCTGCCGGGCACCCGGCAGACCGCGATCGGCGCCCGGGTCTCCGGGGCCGAGATCGGTGCCCTGCTCGGGGTGCTGTCCGGCCGGGTGCTGGGCCAGTACGACGCGTTCGCCACCCCCGGCCGGCTGCTGCTGATCGCCCCCACCATCGTCGCGGTCGAGCGTGACCTGGAGGTGGTCCCGGAGGACTTCCGGCTCTGGGTGTGCCTGCACGAGGAGACCCACCGGGTGCAGTTCACCGCCTCGGACTGGCTCACCGAGCACCTGCTGTCCGAGGTCCGGTCGCTGATCTCCGACCTGATGCTGGAGCCCGGCCAGGTGGCCGACCGGTTCGGCCAGGCGCTGCGCGGGCTGCCGGGCGTGATCCGGGGCGAGGGCGACGGGCAGTCGGTGCTCGACGCCGTGCAGACCCCGGAGCAGCGTCGCCAGCTGGCCCGCATCACCGCGGTGATGTCGCTGCTGGAGGGGCACGCCGACGTGGTCATGGACGACGTGGGCCCGCAGGTGGTGCCCACGGTCGCGACCATCCGCCAGCGCTTCACCCGGCGCCGGGCCGGTCGGGGCGCGGTCGACCAGATCCTGCGCCGGCTGCTCGGGCTGGACGCGAAGGCCCGGCAGTACGCCGACGGGGCCCGGTTCGTGCGCGGCGTGGTGGACCAGGTGGGCATGGAGGGCTTCAACGCGGTCTGGACGTCGCCGAACACGCTGCCCCAGCCGGAGGAGATCACCGACGCGAAGGCCTGGGTGCGACGGGTGCATGGATGACGCGCTCACCGTGGTCCACGTGGCCGTCCGGGACTGCCTGAGCGACCTCTTCGACAGCCGCCGGGCCCTGGTTCTGGTGGCCTGCAGCGGAGGCCCGGACTCGCTGACGCTGGCCGCGGTGCTGGCCGCCACCGCTCGCGCCCACGACCTGCGGGCCGGTGCGGTGGTGGTCGACCACGGCTGGTCGGCCGAGGCCTCGGCGGCCGGTGAGCGCGCCGCCGGGCAGTGCCGGGAGCTGGGGCTGGAGCCGGTCGAGCTGGTCGCGGTCCCGGGCCGCTCAACCGGGGCTTCGGGTGGGCCCGAGGCGGTGGCCCGGGCGGCGCGGTACACGGCGCTGGAAGAGGCGGCCCAACGCCTCGGAGCGGCCGCGGTGCTGCTCGGGCACACGCTCGACGACCAGGCCGAGACGGTGCTGCTGGGGCTGGGCCGGGGGTCGGGGGCCCGCAGCCTGGCCGGGATGCCTGCCCGCCGGGGCCGATTCCGTCGCCCCTTCCTGCCGGTGCGGCGCAAGGTGGTGGCCGACGCCGGTGCGGCCCTGCAACTGCACCCCTGGCACGACCCGGCCAACGACGACCCGGCCTACACCCGGGTGCGGGTGCGCCGGCTGTCCGGTGAGCTGGAGAAGGCCCTGGGCGCCGGTACGGCCCAGGCCCTGGCCCGCAGTGCCCAGCTGCTGCGCGAGGACGCCGACGCCCTCGACGAGCTGGCCGCCGAGCTGCTCGGGCGTTCGCTCGTCGAGAACACCGGCCCGTGCGAGCTGTGGGTGTCACCGCTGCGCGAGGCCCTGCCCGCGATCCGGCGGCGGGCCCTGCTGGCCGCGGCGCAGCGGGCCGGCTGCCCAGGTGGCGCGCTCACCCACCGGCACGCCCTGGCCCTGGACAAGCTGGTGGCCGACGGGCGGGGGCAGGTCGCGCTGCCCGGGCGGGTCACGGCCGAGGTGATGCGTCCCTCACCCGGGCACGCGGGGGCCCGGGTCTGCCTGAAGCGCCGGATTGTGGCAGGCTGAGCTGCCGCCGGATCCGGCGCGCAGCCCCCGAACCGAACGCACCTGGGAGACTCGTGGACGCCTCCGACATGGGGTCTGACCTGGAAAAGGTCCTTCTCACCGAGGAGCAGATCCAGGCCCGTCTGGCCGAGCTGGCCGAGCAGATCGAGAAGGACTACGCCGGGCAGGAGGTGCTACTGGTCGGTGTGCTCAAGGGCGCGATCATGGTGATGGCCGACCTGAGCCGCACCCTGCACCGCAGCTACGAGACCGACTGGATGGCCGTCTCCTCCTACGGCTCCGGCACCAAGTCCTCCGGGGTGGTGCGCATCCTGAAGGACCTGGACCGGGACATCAGCGGCCGGCACGTGCTGATCGTCGAGGACATCGTCGACTCCGGGCTGACCCTTTCCTGGCTGATCGCCAACCTGGGCTCGCGCGGGCCGGCCTCGGTCGAGGTCTGCACCCTGCTGCGCAAGCCCGACGCGATGAAGGTGGATCTCAAGGTCCGCTACGTCGGGTTCGACATACCCAACGAGTTCGTGGTCGGCTACGGCCTCGACTACGCCGAGAAGTACCGCAACCTCCGGGTTGTGGGCACCCTGGCGGAGCACGTGTACTCGAGCTGATCGAGAAGCCGGTCGAGAGGCTGGGCAAGAAGCTGTGAACTGCGGCTGGGCGGTGGGTGCGGCGGAACAGGGAGGCAATCTCCTCCGTTCCTCTCATTGCCGCCCACCGGGCGCCCCCGCTCCACTCGGGGGCCACCGCCGGCGCAGCGGCGACAAGCAGCAAGATGCGAACGGCCGTACCGGTTGACACAGGTGGGTCTGTGCGCATCGGTGTACCGTCGTCCTATTGAGCACGAGCAGGAGGGTCGGGGCCTTGGCGGCCCCAGGTGAACACACGGCATGGACGTCAAACGACTGACGCGGGGGCCGGCGATCTGGGTGATCGTCTTCGTGGTCCTGCTCATCATCGGGGCCCGCGTGTTCGCGCCCGACCAGTTCAAGAAGATCGAGACCTACCGGGCGATCGAGCTGATCGAGCAGAACAAGGTCGAGAGCGCCAAGCTGGTGGACGGCGACCAGCGGATCGAGCTGAAGCTGAAGCCCGGCAACGAGATCGAGGACTACGACCAGGTCGAGGCCAACTACATCTCGCAGCGCGGCGACGAGATGGTGCAGCTGCTGAAGGACAACCGTCCTTCCGAGGGCTACACCGACGAGGTGCCGCGCAGCTCCTGGTGGTCGAGCCTGCTGATCGGTGTCCTGCCGCTGATCCTGCTGCTGGCCGTGTTCTGGTTCCTGATGGGCCAGATGCAGGGCGGCGGCTCGCGGGTGATGAACTTCGGCAAGTCCCGCGCCCGGCTGGTCAGCAAGGACACTCCCAAGGTGACCTTCGCCGACGTGGCCGGTGCCGACGAGGCGGTCGAGGAACTCCACGAGATCAAGGAGTTCCTGTCCGAGCCGGCCAAGTTCCAGGCCGTCGGCGCCAAGATCCCCAAGGGTGTGCTGCTCTACGGCCAGCCCGGTACCGGTAAGACGCTGCTGGCCCGCGCCGTGGCCGGTGAGGCCGGGGTGCCGTTCTACTCGATCTCCGGTTCCGACTTCGTCGAGATGTTCGTCGGTGTCGGTGCCTCCCGGGTCCGCGACCTGTTCCAGCAGGCCAAGGAGAACGCGCCGGCGATCATCTTCGTCGACGAGATCGACGCGGTCGGCCGGCACCGTGGTGCGGGTCTGGGCGGCGGTCACGACGAGCGCGAGCAGACCCTCAACCAGCTGCTGGTCGAGATGGACGGCTTCGACGTCAAGACGAACGTCATCCTGATCGCGGCCACCAACCGGCCCGACATCCTCGACCCGGCGCTGCTGCGCCCGGGCCGGTTCGACCGGCAGATCGCGGTCGAGCCGCCGGACATGAAGGGCCGCACCAAGATCCTCACGGTGCACTCCAAGGGCAAGCCGATGGCGCCCGACGTGGACCTCGAGGGCGTGGCCCGCAAGACCCCCGGTTTCAGCGGTGCCGACCTGGCCAACGTGCTGAACGAGGCCGCCCTGCTGACCGCCCGCGCCAACGCCCGGGTGATCGACGACCGGGCCCTCGACGAGGCGATCGACCGGGTCATCGCCGGCCCGCAGAAGCGCACCCGGCTGATGAGCGACAAGGAACGCAAGATCACCGCGTACCACGAGGGTGGTCACGCGCTGGTGGCGGCGGCGATGAACAACACCGAGCCGGTCACCAAGGTCACGATCCTGCCCCGCGGCCGCGCCCTCGGCTACACGATGGTGCTGCCGCAGGACGACAAGTACTCCACCACCCGCAACGAGATGCTCGACCAGCTCGCCTACGCGCTGGGCGGGCGGGTGGCCGAGGAGATCATCTTCCACGACCCGACCACCGGGGCCTCGAACGACATCGAGAAGGCCACCGGGATCGCCCGGTCGATGGTCACCACGCACGGCATGTCCGAGCGGGTGGGCGCGATCAAGCTGGGCCGGGGCAGCGGCGAGGTCTTCCTGGGCCGCGACATGGGTCACGAGCGGGACTACTCCGAAGAGGTCGCCGGGGTCGTCGACGACGAGGTCCGGCGGCTGATCGAGGCGGCGCACGACGAGGCCTGGGAGGCGCTGGTCGAGAACCGCGACATCCTGGACAACCTGGTGCTGGCGCTGCTCGAGAAGGAGACGCTGAACCGGGCCGAGCTGGCCGAGATCTTCGCCGGGGTGCGCAAGCGCCCGGTGCGGCCGGTGTGGCTCTCCAGCGAGCGTCGCGCGGTCTCCGACATCCCGCCGGTGCTGAGCCCGGCCGAGCGCCGGCTGGTGCAGAACGGCAGCAGCGCGGCCTCCGCCAACGGTGCCGCCCACGGTTCGGCCAACGGGGCAGCGAACGGCGCTGACTACGGCGACCTGAACTAAAGTTCGACCGATCGATTCCCCGCAGGTTCCAGTCCGCACTGGAACCTGCGGGGATTTTCATCTGAGCAGGCGTGGTGGTCCCACCGGGACGGGCCGCGCCGGGCAGACGCGGCACCCGGGGGAGCCACGGCCTGAGAAGACACTGGAGAACTGACGTGGTTCAAGAGCTGGACACACCCTCGGAAGCCGACGTGACGCGCGTCGACCAGCCCCGGATCGAGGCCGCGGTGCGGGAGATCCTTTTCGCCATCGGCGAGGACCCCGACCGCGACGGCCTGCAGAAGACCCCGGAGCGGGTGGCCCGGGCCTACGCGGAGATGTTCGCCGGCCTCACCCAGGACCCGGGCGACGTGCTCTCCACCACCTTCGACCTCGGGCACGAGGAGATGGTGATGGTCCGCGACATCGAGCTCTACTCCACCTGCGAGCACCACCTCGTGCCGTTCCACGGGGTCGCCCACGTCGGCTACATCCCCAGCGCCGACGGCCGGATCACCGGGCTGAGCAAGCTGGCCCGCCTGGTCGACGTCTACGCCAAGCGCCCCCAGGTGCAGGAGCGGCTGACCACGCAGATCGCCGACGCGCTGGTGGAGCACCTGAAGCCGCGCGGGGTGATCGTGGTGGTGGAGTGTGAGCACCTCTGCATGTCGATGCGTGGCGTGCGCAAGCCGGGCTCGCGTACCGTGACGTCCGCGGTGCGCGGCCAGCTGCGCGACCCCGCCACCCGGGCCGAGGCGATGAGCCTCATCGCCGGGCACATCCGCTGAACGTACGGGCGCCGCGCCCGTCGACGAGGAAGAAGCCGTGAGCCACACAGGGGGAACGCCCGACATCCAGCTCGGCCGGCCGGGCCGGACCCTGGTGATGGGCGTTCTCAACGTCACGCCCGACTCCTTCAGCGACGGCGGCCGCTGGCTGGACCCGGACGCGGCGGTCCGGCACGGCCTGCAACTGCGCGACGAGGGCGCCGATCTGGTGGACGTCGGCGGCGAGTCCACCCGGCCCGGTGCCGAGCGGGTCTCCGAGGAGGAGGAACTGCGCCGCACCGTCCCGGTGGTACGGCGGCTGGCGGCCGAGGGGCTGGCGGTGAGCATCGACACGATGCGCGCGTCCGTGGCCCGGGCCGCCCTGGAAGCCGGTGCGGTGCTGGTGAACGACGTCAGCGGGGGCCGGTGGGACACCGCGATGCCCCGGCTGGTGGCCGAGTCCGGCGCGCCGTTCGTGGCCATGCACTGGCGGGGCGTGCAGGCGCTCGGCCGGGCCGAGCACGACCTGGCCGCCCGCTACGACGACGTGGTGGCCGAGGTGGCCGCCGAACTGCTGCAGAGCCTGGACGCCCTGGTCGCCGCCGGGGTGGACCCGGCCCAGGTGATCCTCGACCCCGGGCTCGGTTTCTCCAAGAACGCCGAACACAACTGGGAGCTGGTGGCCGGGCTGGACGCCTTCGTCGGTCTCGGCCGGCCGATCCTGGTGGGGGCCTCGCGCAAGCGGTTCCTGGGCAGCCTGCTCGCCGGGCCGGACGCCGCCCCCGCCCCGGTGGAGGCCCGCGACGACGCCACAGCCGCGATCAGTACCCTGGCCGCCCGCGCCGGTGTCTGGTGCGTGCGGGTGCACGCGGTCCGGGCCAGCGTGGATGCGGTGCGGGTGGGGGCGACCGTGCGAGAGCACACGCGTGTGGGAAGGGCTGCGGGAAAACTGTGAGTGCGAGCGCGGGACTGGGTTTCGGCCCGATGACATCGGCCTCGGGGCGGTTGCTGGACCAGATCCGGCTCTTCGGGGTGACGGCGCGCGGCAACCACGGCGTGTTCGAGTTCGAGCGGCGCGAGGGGCAGGACTTCACCGTCGACGTGGTGCTGCACACCGACGTCAGCGCCGCTGCGGCCACCGACGACCTGAGCCGGACCGCCGACTACGGCGTCCTGGCCGGGACGGTCGCCGAGATCGTGCGGGGTGAGCCGGTCGACCTGATCGAGACCCTGGCCGAGCGGATCGCGCTGGCCTGCCTGGAGCCGGCCGGGGTGTTCGCCGCCGACGTGGCCGTGCACAAGCCGCAGGCCCCGATCACCGAGTCGTTCGCCGACGTGGTGGTGGCGGTGCGCCGTGAGCGCACGATCCTGCTGGAGCGGGCCCCCGGGCAGGCGGTGCCGGTGGTGCTGGCGCTGGGCACCAACCTCGGCGATCGGCTGATGATCCTGCGGGAGGCGGTGAAGGCGCTGCGCGCCACCGAGGGCCTGGAGGTCCAGGCGGTCTCGCCGGTGATCCAGACCGAGCCGGTGGGCGGGCCCGAACAGCCCGACTACCTGAACGCGGTGGTGCTGGCCGAGACCACGCTGAGCGCCCACGACGTGCTGGCCGCGGCCAACCGGATCGAGACCGCGCAGGGCCGCGAGCGGCACGAGCGCTGGGGCCCGCGCACCCTGGACATCGACGTGATCAGCTACGCCGAGCTGCGCAGCTACGACGAGAAGCTGACCCTGCCGCACCCGCGGGCCCACGAGCGGGCGTTCGTGCTGGCGCCCTGGCACGCTGTCGATCCGGAGGCCACGCTGCTCACCTCGACCGGCCCGGAGAAGGTGGTCGACCTGCTGGAGCAGGCCCCCGACCGGCTGTCGCTGCGGCACCGGCCGGAACTGTCGCTGGAGCACTGGGCATGAAGGGCGCCCGGATCGGCACCACGCTGCTGATCGGCCTGGCCTCCACGGCGGTGTGCTGGGTGCTGCTGGACACCTGGACCGGGCAGGGGCACGCCGCCCCACCGCTGCCCTGGACCGCGGTGTTCGGCACGGTCGCGCTGGTGCTGGTGGTGATCGCCGCCGGGCTGCCGATGCGCCGCTGGCAGCGCACCGCCCCGGCCGACCGGTCCGGCGTGCGGCGCCCGATCGACCCGCTGGTGGCAGCCCGTACCGCGGTGCTGGCCAAGGCCGCGGCCTACGGCGGCGCGCTGATCCTGGGCTGGTACCTCAGCCAGGGGCTGGTGCTGCTGCCCGATCTGCTCGGTGACCGGCTCACCCGCTTCGTGATCGCTCTGGTGGCCGCGGTGGCCGCCGCGGCGCTGAGTGTGGCCGGGTTCGTGGTGCAACGCTGGTGCCGGGTGCCTCCGGACGACGACGAGAAGCCTGATTCCTAGGCCGTCACCCTGAGACAGCGGTGACCGGTGTGACGGTCGGGACGCTATTGATCTTCAGGGCGACTTCACCAGTGGGAAAACCCCTGGGCGCTAGGTTGACTCAAACATCAGCCGAACGGGCATTCCTGCCGGTACGGCCTTCCTCGCGCGCGCGCGTAACTACCCTGGGTACCCGATCGTTAACACCGTGATCGCTTAGCCCCAGGAGAGGTCTTGCTGCTCGCAGTCACGCCAGCGCTCGGAGCCGCGCCCGTGGCGTCCGACCCCCTGGACGTCGTCAACGCCTTCGTGCCCTGGGACTCGGTGCAGGACGCCCGGGCCTGGATGCCGCTCGGGGTGGCCGGGGTGATCGTCTGGAGCCTGTGGATCTACCGCTGGGTGCTCTCCCGCGCCTACCGGCCGGTCAGCAACCAGTACGTGACCACGACGTCCGTGGTGGTGCCGTCGTTCCGCGAGGACGTCGAGATCCTCCGGCGCTGCCTGGCCACCTGGCTGGCGCAGGGGCCGTCGGAGCTGATCGTGGTGCCCGACGTGGCCGACATCGAGTGCATCGAGCTGCTCAACCGGGTGAACGACCCGCGCCTGCGGGTACTGCCGTTCGAGCACCGGGGCAAGCGCTCCGCCCTGGGGGTCGGGATCCGCGCCGCCCGGGGTGAGGTGCTGGTTCTCACCGACTCCGACACCGCCTGGGAGCCGGGCCTTCTCGCCGCCGTGCAGATGCCCTTCCAGGATCCGACGGTGGGGGCGGTGGCCACCCAGCAGAAGGTGTTCCGGCGCTGGTCCAGCCTCTGGCGGGTGATCGCCGACTGGATCATCGACCTGCGCTACTACGACTACGTGCCGGCGATGGGCCGGGCCGGCGGGGTGATCTGCGTGTCCGGCCGCACCGCGGCCTACCGCCGCTCGGCGGTGCTGCCGGTGCTGGAGAACCTGGAGCACGAGTTCTTCCTGGGCCGCCGCTGCGTGGCCGGTGACGACGGCCGGCTGACCTGGCTGGTGCTCGCCTCCGGCTACAAGACCGTGTTCCAGTCCAGCGCGCAGGCCCTTTCGATGTTCCCGGCCACGTTCAGTGCCTTCGTGAAGCAGCGGGTGCGCTGGAGCCGCAACTCCTACCGCTGCTACCTGACCGCGCTGTGGAAGGGCTGGCTGCGCGACGTGCCGTTCGTCTCCAAGATCACCGTGCTGCAGATCCTGCTCACCCCGGTGACCATGGGGATGGCCCTGACCTACCTGGTGCTCTCCCGGATGGCGCCGGGCTGGAACGGCGTGCTGCTGGCGCTGTGCTGGCTGATGGCCGGCCGCCTGGTGCGCAGCGTCTCGCACCTGCGCCGGCACCCGGCCGACATCGTCCTGCTGCCGGTGGTGACCCTGGTGGTCATCATGATCTCGCTGCCGATCAAGCTCTACGCGTTCGTCACGATGAACAAGCAGGGCTGGCTGACCCGGCACGCCGACCAGGTCGGCGGCGACGGGCAGGACAACGCCTCGCTCGGCGAGCGGCTCGACCGGGACGAGCGCGAGGTGGTCCTCGATGTCCGCTGACCTGCGCAGAACCACCCCCCGGCGGGTGATCTCGGTCCTCGCCGGGCTGGGCGTGGTGGCCGGAATGGTCACCGCAGTAGGGGTTTCCGGGGTCATTGCCCAGCCGCTCGCGGCCGATCCCAAGACCGAGCCCGCCCAGGCCTCGAAGGCGGCCCGGGTGGCCCCGCAGCGCCAGGCCGAACTGGTGGCCGACGAGGACCGGCGGGTCACCCGCGCCCTGCTGAAGCAGAAGCTGACCAAGCCGTACCGGGCCCAGCCCGACGGGCAGATGACGCTGGTGCTGACCGCCCGCCGTAAGCCCTACAGCTGGGACGACCTGCGGCAGCTGTCCGCCGAGAACCTGGTGCCGCAGGCCGACGGCTCGTTCCTGCTGCGCGAGCACATCCTGGTCGGCCCGGGGGCGACGCTGTCGATCAGCCCGCGCCGCCCGCTGAAGCTCCGGATGTCGTCCGGGCCGGAGGGTTTCACCTCGATCGTGACCGAGGGCGGGCGGATCCGGCTGAACGGTACCGCCACCGCACCGATCTCGATCTCCAGCTGGGACGAGACCCAGGGCAAGCCCGACCTGAAGCTTTCCGACGGCCGGGCCTACGTGCGGGCCAGCGGCCAGATGGTGGTGACCAACAGCAAGTTCGGCCGGCTCGGGTTCTGGAGCGGTCGCACCGGCGGGGTCGCCGTGGTCTCGGCCAGCACCCTGCCCACCACCGGCCTGACCGGCAGCGCGGCCACCGGCGTGACCGACGAGCCGGTGGCTAAGCGGGCGGCCAGCCACACCGACGTCCTGCCCGCGGGCAAGCTGCCGGCCACCCTGCTGGACGAGTCCGGCTCCTACGCCTCCTCGATCCGCGACTCCAGCATGACCGGGAACGCGTTCGGGCTGTTCATCTCCGGCTCCTCGGGCCCCCAGGTGAGCGACACGGTGATCAGCAAGAGCCTGGTCGACGGGCTGGTGCTGCACCGCAACGTGGACGCGGCCACGATCACCGGGGTCACCGTGCAGGAGTCGGCGCTGGACGGGGTGGTGATCAACCGCAACGTCGAGGGCACCGTGATGACCCGGCTGGACGTGCGCCGCAACGGCCGCGACGGCGTGGTGATCACCGGCAGCCCGCTGGCCGACGGGCCCTCACCCAGTGGCGCCTCCACCCGTCCGTTCGGCAACAACGTGTTGAGCACGAGCAAGAGCAGCGACAACGGGCGGATCGGGGTGCACGTGGCCGGCGGCGCCGCGCTCACCGTGCTGGGCAACACCGTCTCCGGCGGGCACTCGGGCATCGTGGTCTCCGACGCGGCCCAGGACGTGCAGCTGAACAGCAACACGGTGAAGGACTCGCTGGTCAACGGCATCCAGGTGCGCGACGACTCGACCGTCGAGCTCACCTCGAACAACGTGATCGGCGCGGCCACCGGGGTGCACGTGCGGGACGCGGTGGCGAAGTTGCGGGACAACTCCACCTCCGGTGTCACGCTGCACGCGTTCACCTTCGTCGGGGCGGTGGCCGGCAGCGTGGCCGACGGCAACCAGTTGCGCGGATCGGGCACCTCGGCGATCGACACCGTGCGGGTCTCCGGCGATCAGCCCGAACTGCTCGGCACCGACGACTCCGGCTGGTCCCGGACGGTCACGAAAGACTCGCTCCTGGGCATTCTTCTGCATCCGCTCACGATGGTCTGGATCGGCGTGGGCGTTCTTCTGCTCTCGATGAGCCGTCCCCGGCGTGGCGGTACCCGTACCCCCTACCCGGCTGATCCACTGTTGGTCAGGGGTGGGCCGCGCAAGCCGATCGCGGGATCCCCCCAGGAACGGGAGAATCCGGTGCACACCAACGAGAACCCGCCCGAACCGGCCGGGCCGCAGCCACATCCGCGACCGGTGAGGACCACGCGGGTGAACGCGCCGGCCAAGGTCTCGCTGCCGACCCGGGCCACCCCGCAGGTGCGTCCGGCCGACGACCACGCCGCGCCCCGCCGTACGGTTCCCACCCTGCAGCCGCGTCGCAACCAGACCCGCCAGACCAACGGTTTCGGTGATCACCCGGGATACGCCGAGCCCGAGCCGCCGGTGGCCGCCGAGTGGCATCAGCCGGTCTCCCGGCCTCGCCGGCCGAGCGAGGAAGAGCGCGACGGGTGGGAGAAGCAGCCCGGTGAGCTCACCCCGGCGGCCGGTCACACCATGATCGACCTGGCCATCGCCGAGTCTCGACAGAACCCCGAACCTCCGCGCCGACGTCGGGTGGTGGGCCGGTGAAGGCGCCCACCAATCGTCCCCTGATGGCCGCGGCCGCCCTGGGCATGCTGGTCACCTTCGGAGCCGGCTGGGCGGTCGGCCAGGGCGACGACCAGGATCAGGCAACGCCCGACCAGACCGTCGCGGCCCCGGTCGTCACGGTCCAGCCCACCCCCACGCCGACCGACAGTGGTTCCGGCCAGGACGATTCCACCGAGTACGAGGAACTGGGTGAGGTCGGCGCCGCGGCGGCCGGAGCCCGGTTGCCCGCCCTCACCAAGTGGAAGAAGCCACCGGTGGCGGCCTTCAAGTGCCCCAAGCCCACGGTTCAGGTGGCTACCGCCGACGAACTGGAGCAGGCCCTGGAAGACGCGCGTCCCGGCGCCTCGATCCGGATCGCGGACGGCATCTACACCGGCGAGTTCAAGACCACCCGGGACGGTTCCGCCGCCAAGCCGATCTACCTGTGCGGCTCGCGGAACGCGGTGCTCGACGCCGGTGCGATCAAGGGTGGCTACGCGCTGCACTTCGACGGCGCGACCCACTGGCGCGTAGACGGTTTCACGGTGCGCAACGGCCAGAAGGGCGTGATGGTCGACGCCGGCCGGGGTATCGCCCTGCAGAACCTGCTGGTCGAGCGGATCGGTGACGAGGCGGTGCACCTGCGCACCGGTAGTTCCGGAAACGTGGTGCGGGGCCTGACCATCCGGGACACCGGCAACCGGAAGCCGAAATACGGCGAGGGTGTCTACATCGGTACCGCCGAGAGCAACTGGTGCGAATACACCGACTGCAAGCCCGATCCCAGCAACAACAACTTCATCCTGAACAACCGGATCTCCGACACCACCTCCGAGTCGGTCGACATCAAGGAGGGCACCTCGGGCGGGGTGCTCAACGGCAACACCTTCGACGGCTCGACGATGACCGAGGGCGACAGCTGGGTGGACGTGAAGGGCAACGGCTGGCTGATCTCGGGCAACACCGGGGTCGACTCACGGGCCGACGGCTACAAGGTGATCGAGATCCTGGACGGCTGGGGCTGGCGGAATCTGTTCAGTGCCAACAAGTCCACGGTGCGCGGTGACGGTTACGCGATCAACGTGACCAAGCGGCACAGCGGGAACGTGGTGCGCTGCAACAACACCGCCCGGAACGCCGGTGACGGTCTGACCACGATCAAGTGCAGTAAATAACCGAACTGAAGACGCTGGTGAGCCTTCGGTCTCTACGGAGGCTCACCAGCGTCTTCAGTTTGGTTTACTTGTCTACGTCGCCGACCACGAAGAAGGTCGACCCCAGGATCGCGACCAGGTCGGCCAACAGGGTCCCGGGCAGCAGTTCGGTGAGCACCTGGACGTTGCTGAACGAGGCGGAGCGCAGCTTCAGCCGCCAGGGCACCTTGTCGCCCTTGGAGACCAGGTAGTACCCGTTCAGGCCGAGCGGGTTCTCCGTCCAGCGGTAGACGTGCCCCTCCGGGACCCGCAGCACCTTGGGCAGTTTCACGTTGATCGGGCCGGGCGGCAGCGAGCGCAGCCGGTCCACGCAGGCCTCGGCCAGGTCGAGGCTGACGTGCACCTGCTCGAGCAGCACCTGGAACCGGGCCAGGCAGTCGCCCTCGGTGCGAGTGACCACCCGGCCCGGACCGCCCGGGGCGAACAGCTCGCCGTAGGCCAGGTAGGGCTCGTCGCGACGCAGGTCCAGGTCCAGCCCACTGGCCCGGGCGACCGGCCCGCTGACCCCGTAGGCCGCCGCGGTCTGCCGGTCCAGCACCCCGACCCCGCGGGTCCGGGCCTGCAGGATCTCGTTGCCGACGATCAGCCCTTCCAGCCGCGGCAGCCGGCGCCGTACGGCCGCCACCGCCTTCAGCACCCGGGTCAGCCAGCCGGCCGGCAGGTCCTCCTTCAGCCCACCCACCCGGTTGAACATGTAGTGCATCCGGCCGCCGGAGATCTCCTCCATCACCGCCTGCAGCTCTTCCCGCTCGGTGAAGGAGTAGAAGACCGGGGTGATCGCGCCCAGCTCCAGCGGGTAGGAGCCGAGGAACATCAGGTGGTTCAGGATCCGGTTGAGCTCGGCCAGCAGGGTGCGGGCCCAGACCGCGCGCTCGGGCACCTCCATGCCCAGCAGCTGCTCGGCGGCCAGCACCACGCCGAGCTCGTTGGCGAAGGCCGAGAGCCAGTCGTGCCGGTTGGCCAGCACGATGATCTGGCGGTAGTCGCGCACCTCGAACAGCTTCTCGGCGCCGCGGTGCATGTAGCCGACGATCGGCTCGGCGCTGACCACCCGCTCGCCGTCCAGGACGATCCGCAGCCGGAGCACGCCGTGGGTGGCCGGGTGCTGGGGGCCGATGTTGAGCACCATGTCGGAGGCGGCCAGGCCCTCGGAGCCGAGGGCCACGGTCAGGGCACGAGGGCTTGCCGGCTCCGTCACGGGCCTGAGTCTGTCACGCGCGTCGCACGGGGGCGGGGGATTCGGGCACCCGGCGAATCGGTGCATCACCGCCCAGAGGTGACCTATAGGAGCGGCGGGACCGGTGTGACATCCTGCGGGCTATGGGCGGGACTCTGGGCGACGTTTTCGATGCGGACGGTGTCACCTGGACGCCGATATCGCCAGGGCTGGCCAAAGTCAGACGGCTCATCACGACCCTGCTGAACCTGCTGGGCGCGGCCGCCTTCGCGGCGCTGGCGGTGTTCTTCACCCCCTGGCTCTGGATCGGCGTCGTGGTTCTGCTGCTCACCTGGGTCTGGGAGTGGTGGCTGATCGGCCGTCAGGTCCGGGCCTGGGGTTATGCCGAACGGGCCGACGACCTGCTGATCCGGCACGGCGTGATGTTCCGGGTCCTGGTGGTGGTGCCCTACGGGCGGATGCAGTTCGTCGACGTGGAGGCCGGCCCGATCGATCGGATGTTCGATGTGGCGCACGTCCAGCTGCACACCGCCTCGGCCGGTACCGATGCCCGGATCCCCGGCCTGAACGCGGCCGAGGCGGCCCGCCTGCGCGACCGGCTCGCCTCGCGCGGCGAGGCCCGGCTGGCGGGGCTGTGACCCAGCCTCCCGGTCAGTCGGGCCAGTCCGGTCAGCCGGGTCAGTCGGGCCTGGCCGACGGCGAGTGGCACCTGATGCACCCGGCCACCCCGCTGCTGCGGTCCTGGCAGGTGATCGCCGTGGTGCTGGTCTTCGTGGTGCAGAGCTTCGGCAACGACCTGATCGCGGGCGAGGCGAACTTCGAGCAGCCGCACGTGGCCGGGCGCTGGCTGCTCGGCGGCGGGGCGGTGCTGCTGGCGATCGTCCTGATCGGCGTGGGGCTGGCCTTCGCCTCGTGGCGGGCCACCCGGTTCCGGGTGCTCGACGAGGCGCTGGAACTGCACACCGGCATCCTGTTCCGGCAGCAGCGCCGGGCCCGGCTGGACCGGATGCAGGCGGTCGACGTGGTGCAGCCGTTCCTGGCCCGGCTGCTCGGCCTGGCCCGGATCACCGTGGAGGTGGCCGGGGGCAAGGAGTCCAACGTCGCGCTGTCGTTCCTGCGTGAGGACGACGCCCGGGCGCTGCGCAATCACCTGCTGGCCTCGGCCGCCGGGGTGCGGTACGAGGGGCCCGACGCGCCGGAGGCGCCGGAGCGTTCCACGCTCGAGGTGCCGGTCGGCCGGCTGATCCTGTCGCTGCTGGTCAGTACCCCGGCGATCAGCTTCGTGGGCGGGGTGCTGGTGCTCGCGGTGATCAGTCTGGTGATCGGCCACCCGGGCCCTCTGGCCGGCTCGTTCGCGCCGCTGCTGGGCGCCGCGGGGGTGCTGTGGAACCGGTTCTCCAACGGGTTCGGCTTCCGCATCTCAGACTCGCCGGACGGGCTGCGGCTGCGCTACGGCCTGCTGGAGCAGCGCACCCAGACGGTGCCGCCGGGCCGGGTGCAGGCCGTGCGGCTGAGCCAGGGGCTGCTCTGGCGTCGGCTGGGCTGGTGGACGGTGCACGTCAACATCGCCGGATACGGCGGCGACGACAACGATTCCGAGTCCGGCAGCACGCTCCTGCCGGTCGGGCCCAAGGTCGAGGCGGTCGGCGTGCTCGCGCTGGTGCTGCCCGACCTGGGGGTCGAGCCGGGCGAGAACCCGTGGGACGTGGTCGACGCCGGGCTGACCGGCACCGGGGCCAGCGCCGGGTTCCTCACCGCGCCCCGCCGGTCGCGCTGGGTGGACCCGATCTCCTGGGGGCGTTCCGGCGTGCGCGTCACCGACCAGGCGCTGCTGATCCGCAGCGGCCGGATCTACCGGCACCTCGACATCGTGCCCCACGCCCGCACCCAGAGCCTGGGCCTGACCCAGGGGCCGCTGCAGCGCCGGCTCGGGCTGGCCTCGTTCACCATGCACTCCACCGCCGGGCCGGTCAGCCCGGTCGCCTCGCACCTCGACCAGGCCCAGGCCTCGGAACTCATCGCGGTGCAGTCGATCCGGGCCGAGCAGGCGCGCAAGAAGTCCGGTCCGGAGCGCTGGATGGAGATCTCCGGGCACCTGAACCAGCCGGGTCCGGAGTACCAGGACCAGCCGGCTCCGGATCCGGTGCCCTTGGACCGGCCCGGCTCAGGGCACCTGGAGCAGCCAGGCGAAACCGCCTAGGCCGCCCGGGTCGAGCAGTTCGGGGTCGCTCACCCCGAGCGCGGCCAGAGCCCGCGCCTGAGTGGTCAGTTCAGCCACCGAGCCGCCGGCAGCCACGGAGTCGATGGCGACGTGGGCGGTGATGTCCATGGAACCGTCTGGGCGGGGCGGCACGGCGCGCCCGCCGCGAAAGCCGGTCAGGCTGCCCAGGGCCGGTCGGTCTGCCCGGGTGTGGGCGTAGTCCACGCAGAGGGCCGCCTTGGCCCCGGCTGACCAGGCTCGCTGAACGAGTCTGCGCCAGAAAAGGTCACGGTACCGGCCGACCTCGATGCGGTCGCCCTCTTCCAGGCCGTCCAGGGGCCACCACTGGTCGATCCAGAGCCGATCTTGAAGACGTCCGGGGCCACCAAGGCGCTCGCGTCCGGTTCGGGGGTCCACCAGAACGACAGACGCAGAACCACTTTCGTCCAGCTCGAGCACGCTCAGAGGTACCACGTCGAGCAGCTCCCAGGCCACCACCAGAGCGTCGGCGAGCGCCTCGTTCGGGAGCTCGCTCAGCCCGGCGGCCCAGTGCACCCGAGGGCTGAGGGATGCCGGGCGGGGCACCACGTCCACGCCCCAAAGTTCTTGTGAACCAACGCCGACCAATGAGGTGAGCAACTCGCCCCGGCCGGCACCGACGTCCACAATTCTTCGTGCCCCCACCGAGTCGGCGAGCCGCGAGACGGCCGCGGCCAGCTGCGCGGGAGCCGCGTGGGCGGCCGTGCGGAAGTGCCCGGCCGGACCTTCGGGGCGCAGGTAGAAGCCGCCCGGCCCGTAGAGCGCACCCTGCCAGGCTTCTTGCCAGGTCGGCAGCACGGCTACTCGGGGCGGCGCAGCACCAGGGCGACATCGGTGACCGCGAACAGGAACTTGCCCTCGGCGGCCAGCTGGGACAGTCCCTCGACCCAGGTGGTGGCCCGGTCGGCCAGCTGCGGGTCGTCCTTGGTGGCGGCCAGCACGCCCATCGCCACCTTCCAGCTCACCGAACCCCGGTCGAAGCGCCGGTGGCAGTCGGCCCAGGTGTCGGCGCTGACCAGCTCGAACTCCGAGCGGCCGGCCAGCCCGAGCAGCTTGCGGCCCATGAAACCGTCGGCGCGCTCGGCGAACCGGGGCACGGTGGAGACGAACCGGTCGACCAGCAGCCGGGTCAGCGCATCGTCGGCGCTGGCGAACAGGGCGGTGTCCCAGTCGCTGTGGGCCAGCACCAGCAGACCGCCCGGCCGCAGCACCCGGTAGCACTCGGCGAGGTGGGCCATCGGGTCGGACAGGTGCTCGGCCAGGTTCAGCGAGATCACCCGGTCGAGGCCCGCGTCGGCGAACGGCAGCGGCTCGTCGAGGTCGGCCAGCACCGAGCGCACCCGGGCGTCGTGCAGCACCTCGTCGTCCAGGTTGGAGGCCGCGTCGACGGCGTGCACCCGGCCCGGCTCGGCCCCGGTGGCGGCCTTCAGCAGGGCCCGGACGGTGCGGCCGGGGCCACTGGCCAGGTCGGCCACCTCCAGGCCCGGACGGTTGAGGTCGACCAGCTCGGCGATGCGTTCGTGACGTCCCACGATGCAACCCTACGCGGGGGACGGGGGACGCCGCCCTTGCAGCGGGAGACTCCGAGCGGGGGAAGGGCCTCTCAGCTGGCGCCTGGACAAAGCCCTCCCGCCCGGGAAGACGAACGGGGCGGCGCAAACGTGAGGTGGGCGGCAGTGCGGGGGCGACAAAGCTCGTGCTCTCCGAGCCGCTCTCAACTTACGGCCCGGACAAAGCCCTCCCGCCCGGGAAGACGAACGAGGCGGCGCAAACGTGAGGTGCAGTGCAACCCAGGGGCCGCCGGTTACCCTGCCGAGGTGTCTGAAACCCATAACCCAGGCGAGCGTCCGGGGCGGCTCGGGGTCGGTGTGATCGGGGCCGGCCGGGTCGGTGCCGTGCTCGGATCCGCCCTGCGGGCCGCCGGTCATGCGGTGGTCGGGGTCAGCGCGGTGTCCGAGGCCAGCCGGGAGCGGGCCTCGGTGCTGCTGCCCGGCGTGCCGGTGCTGGACATCCCCGACGTGGTCGAGCGCTCCGAGCTGGTGCTGATCGCGATCCCCGACGACGCGCTGCCGGAACTGGTCTCCGGCCTGGCCGGCACCGGCGCCTGGCTGCCCGGTCAGCTGCTGGTGCACACCAGCGGGCGGTTCGGCTGGAAGGCGCTGGAACCGGCGGTCGGCCGGGGCGCGATCCCGCTGGCCCTGCACCCGGCGATGACCTTCACCGGCACCAGCCTGGACCTGAGCCGGCTGACCGACTGCTGCTTCGGGGTCAGCGCCCCGGGCCCGGTGCTGCCGATCGCCCAGGCCCTGGTGGTCGAGATGGGGGCCGAACCGGTGGTGATCGCCGAGGAGATGCGCGGTCTGTACCACGCGGCCCTCGCACACGGCTCGAACCACCTGATCACGCTGGTCGCCCAGGCCCTGGACCTGCTGCGCGGGGCCGGGGTGGACGACCCGGCCCGGCTGCTGGCCCCGCTGCTGTCGGCCTCGCTGGACAACTCGCTGCGGGCCGGCGACAACGCCCTGACCGGCCCGGTGGCCCGCGGCGACGCGGGCACCCTGGCCCAGCACCTGACCGCCATCCGGGCGACCGGTGAGCGGGGCGAGGGCACGCTCGAGACCTACCGGGCGATGGCCCGGGCCACCGCCGACCGGGCGCTGGCCTCGGGGCGGCTGCCGCTGCACAGCGCCGAGGCCCTGCTGGCCGCCCTGAACTCCGGCCCGAGGCCGGCCGGAGGCGGCGAGTAGGTTGAGCCCATGTCCACAGTTGTCGCTCGTACCCGGGACGAGCTGGCCGTAGCCCGCGAGAAGCTCACCGGCACGGTCGCCGTCGTGATGACGATGGGGGCCCTGCACTCCGGCCACGCCGAGCTGGTGCGTCAGGCGCGGGAGCGGGCCGACAGCGTGATCGTCACCGTCTTCCTCAACCCGCTGCAGTTCGGCCCGGGCGAGGACCTGGCCAAGTATCCGCGCACGTTCGACAGCGACCTCGAGCTGTGCGAGCGGGAGGGTGTGGACCTGGTGTTCAACCCCTCGCCGGACGTGATCTACCCGGGCGGCGACCCGGGCGTGCGGGTCTCGGCCGGGCAGCTCGGGGCCAAGCTCGAAGGCGCCTCCCGGCCCGGGCATTTCGACGGTGTGCTCACCGTGGTGGCCAAGCTGTTCCACCTGACCCGGCCGCAGCTGGCGTTCTTCGGGCAGAAGGACGCGCAGCAGCTGCTGCTGATCCGGCGGATGGCCAAGGACCTGGACTTCGGCTGCGAGATCGTCGCCGTGCCCACCGTGCGGGAGAGCGACGGCCTGGCCCTGAGCAGCCGCAACCGCTACCTCACGGAGCTGGACCGGGAGTGCGCCCTGGCGTTGTCCCGGGCCCTGCGGGCCGGGCAGGCGGTGCGGGCCCAGGGGCCGAGCGCGGTGCGCCGGGCCGCCCGGGACGTGCTGGTGGCCGAGCCCCTGGTGATCGTGGACTACCTGGTGCTGGTCGACCCGGTCGGCCTGGACGACGTGCCGGAGTACTTCCAGGGCGAGGCCGTGCTGCTGGTCGCGGCCAAGGTCGGCACCACCCGGCTGATCGACAACCTGCCCCTGGTGGTCGGGGGCCCGGCGTGAGCCCGAGACTGGCCACCCGGCTGGCCACCCCCCAGATCGGCTGGACCAGTCAGGCCGACGTGGTGGTGGTGGGCTCGGGGATCGCCGGGCTCACCGCCGCACTGCGGCTGCGACGTCGGGTGCCCCGCGTGCTTCTGGTGACCAAGACCGTCCTTGATTCCGGCTCCACCCGGTGGGCGCAGGGCGGGATCGCCGCGGCGCTGGCCCCGGAGGACTCGCCGGCCGAGCACCTCGACGACACCCTGGTCGCCGGGGTGGGGCTGTGCGACGAGGGTGCGGTGCGCGCCCTGGTCACCGAAGGCCCCTCCCGGGTGCGGGAACTGGTGGCTCTGGGGGCGAACTTCGACCTCACTCCGAGCGGCGAGATCGCGCTGACCCGCGAGGGCGGCCATCACCGCGACCGGATCGCGCACGCCGGTGGCGATGCGACCGGGGCGGAGATCTCGCGCGCGCTGATCGCTGCTCTGGAGGCGGTGCGCGACGACCCGGGCATCGAGGTGCTGGAGCAGGCCCTGGTGCTCGACGTGCTCACCAGCGCAAACGGAACTGCTTGCGGGGTAACGCTTCACGTCATCGGTGAAGGCAGTCGCGACGGAGTCGGGGCGGCGCTCGGCCGGGCGGTCGTGCTGGCCACCGGGGGCATCGGCCAGGTCTTCCAGTCGTCCACCAATCCGCGTGAGGCCACCGGCGACGGCATCGCGGCGGCTCTGCGGGCCGGGGCCGAGACCGCCGACCTGGAGTTCGTGCAGTTCCATCCGACCGTGCTCTGGCTGGGCCAGAACGCCCGGGGTCAGCAGCCGCTGATCTCCGAGGCGGTGCGCGGCGAAGGGGCCCAGCTGCTCGACGTCAACGGCCTGCGCTTCATGACCGGTGTGCACGAGATGGCCGAGCTGGCCCCGCGTGACGTGGTGGCCAAGGCGATCGTGCGGCAGATGGCCACCACCGGCACCTCGCACGTGTTCCTCGACGCCCGGCACCTCGGCCGCACCTTCTTGCGCCGGCGCTTCCCCACCATCGTGAACGCGCTCGCCGGGCACGGTTTCGACCCGGCGGAAGACCTGATCCCGGTGGCGCCCGCCCAGCACTACCACTCCGGCGGGATCCGGGTGAACGCCGACGGCCGTTCCAGCCTGCCCGGGTTGTACGCGGTGGGCGAGTGCTCGTGCACGGGTGTGCACGGGGCGAACCGGCTGGCCAGCAACTCGCTGCTGGAGGGTCTGGTGTTCGCCCACCGAATTGCGGACGACGTCAGCGCGCGGCTCGGGAGCGGGGAGCTGCCCCAGCTGGAGGCCGTGGACCGGCCGGGGCCGGCCGGCCTGCTCGCGGCCACCGCGCGGGTGAAGGTGCAGCGGGCCGCCTCTTCCGGACCCGGGGTCATCCGTACCGCCGAGGGGCTGGAGAAGGCGGCCGCGAGCCTGGCCCGGATCTCCGCCGCCGGTGGCACCGAGGTCCCGGTGGGCGTGGACAAGATCGACGTCACCCACGGCACCGCCGAGTGGGAGACCACCAACCTGCACACCGTCGCCACCGTGCTCACCCAGGTCGCCGCCCTGCGCGAGGAGACCCGCGGCGGGCACTACCGCGAGGACTTCCCGCAGCGCGACGACGCCGCCTGGCGCGGCCGGCTGATCGGCCGGCTGGACCCCGACGGTGAGCTCATCACCCGGTTCGAACCCCTGGAAGGCTGATCGTGGATCGCTGGCAGACCGAGACCCCCTGGCCCACCGGCACGATCGAGGCCCTGACGGCCGCCGGGCTGGACCCGGACCGGGTGCGCTCGGTGGTGCGCGACGCCCTGGCCGAGGACCTGGGCATCGGCGGTGCCGTCGTGCAGGTACCCGGGGCCGCTCCCGGGCACGACGTGACCAGCGAGTCCACGATCGGGGCCGAGGTGCCGGGCCGGGCCCACGTGGTCGCCCGCGCGGCCGGGGTGATCAGCGGGATGCCGCTGGTGCCGGTGGTTCTCGCCGAGGTCTCGGCCTGGACCGGGCTGCCGGCGGCCACCGCCGAACTGCGGGTCCCGGACGGCCGGGCCGTGGTCCGCGACGACGTGCTGGCCGTGCTGCACGGGCCGGTCCAGGTGCTGCTGATCGCCGAGCGCACCCTGCTCAACCTGGTCTGCCGTACCAGCGGCACGGCCACCCACACCCGGCGCTGGGTGGACGAGCTGGCCGGCACCGGGGCGCAGGTGCTGGACACCCGCAAGACCACGCCGGGGCTGCGGATGCTGGAGAAGTACGCGGTGCGCTGCGGCGGCGGCACGAACAAGCGGATGGGCCTGTACGACGTCGCGATGGTGAAGGACAACCACAAGATCGCGGCCGGCTCGGTGGCCGAGGCCTACCGCCTGGTGCGGCAGCGCTTCCCGGAGGTCGCGGTGCAGGTGGAGGTGACCACCACGGCCGAGGCGGTGGAGGCGGTGCAGATCGGCGCCCGGTTCCTGCTGATGGACAACATGTCGCCGGCCCTGCTGGCCGAGAGCGTGAAGGCGGCCCGGGCGACCACCGGCGAGCCGATCGAGATCGAGGCCACCGGTGGGCTCACCCTCGAGGTGGCGGCCGAGTACGCCCGCACCGGGGTCGACTACCTCTCGGTCGGCGGGCTGACCCACTCCTCACCGATCCTCGACCTGGCGATCGACCTGGTCGGCTGAGAACCGTTACACCGGCCGGGAACCGGTGCGGCACACCGCGGTGTGCCGCACCTCGCGGCTCAGGCCCGGTCGGCCAGCAGACGCTCGTAGTTGTTGCGCAGCCACTCGGCGATCTTGACCCGCTCGGTGAAGCGCGCCGTCGGGTCGGCCCGCAGCACCTCCTGGGTGGCCACCGCCTTGCCCAGCGCCTCGGTCAGCGAGGCCACGTCGGGCAGGCCGTCGCGGTCGCTGGTGTAGGAGAGGCTGCCGGCGTCCGGACGCTGCTGGGCGGCGTGGTTGGCGGCCGGCATGATCGCCTGGGTGCCCAGGTCGTAGCAGGCCTCCGGCCACACCGAGTGCGAGCCGAAGAAGGGCGGTACGAGTGCGGCGTCGAGGCCGAAGATGTTGTCCCAGAGCTGGGAGTCGGTCATCGGCCGGTGGGCCCGCAGCGAACCGCCGGCGGCGCTGAGCAGCCGGTCGATCTCGCGCACGGTGGCCGGGTCGTAGCGGGTGGAGTCGGAGTCGAGCAGGTGGTCGTGGGCGAACGCCACCAGGCGCACCTCGGGCACCTGCCGGGCCGCCTCGGCCAGCGCGGCGACCACCTTGACCGGATCGCTCGGCAGCCGCAGGCCGCCCAGGTGCACCCCGACCACGAACGGGCTGTTCTGGCCGCGGGCGGGGCGCTCGCGGCGCATCCGCACGAAGTCGACCGCGTGCGGGTGGGGCTGCACGTCGGCGCCCACCGACCAGCGCCGGGCGATCTCGTCGGCGGCCCCGGCGGTGAGCGTGATCACCTGGTCCGCGGCCGGGATCAGGGCGTCCAGCTGCTCGGCGTACCCGGCCTCGTCCAGGCCGGTCGGGTCGCTCAGGTGGTAGGCGGTGACCACCAGCGGGCGGCCGGACTCACGGGTGGCCCGGATCGCCGCCTGCACGTGCTCGGCGTTCATCCGGGGGGCCAGGGCGTGCACGTGGACGACCTGCATGTCGCCGAGATGGGCGGCCAGCCAGGCCGGGTCGAACGCGGCCGGGGGGCGCGGCGCGGACCCGGGCATCTGCACCGTCGGCCGGTGCACACCGTCGACACCCTCGGGGTGACCGAGGTGCCGGACGTAGACACCCCGCCCGGGGAGTGCCGCGATGCGGATGATCGTGCGACCCTCCCACTCGGGGGAGGCACGACGTCGTTTACGGGAGGGGGACACAGGCGCCTCTCGAGAGGTTCCGCTCAAGGAAACGGGTGAGGAACTCGCGCCTGTGCTGGACGAGGGGGCCACCATAACCTGATCATCTTCCTCTCATCGACCGGCGCGATCTCCGGCCGTGCAGGTCGGCCGCCGCTGCCGCTACTCGTTCGAGCCTGGCATCTGTGATCGCTTTGCGCGCGCTGAAGCCTGATGCTGGGAGACCGGCGGTCGTCCGGCCGCCGCCTTCGAAAGGATCCTTCTTTGACCATCCGCGAGTTCGGGAACGACCTGCTGACAAGCCTTCTCGAGTTCACGCTGCAGTCCGTGCCGGGCAGTCTCGGCGTCGGCCTCAGTGTCGCGACGGACAGCCGGAACGAGGGCGGGACACCGAAGACCGTCGCGGCGATCGGAGTCGCCACGGAACTCGACCCGGCGCAGTGGCAACATGCCCACGGGCCGATCTGGGACGCCTTCCGCCGGGACGCCGTGGTCACCCGGCCGGACAGCGACGACGCCAAGCTCGGCCTGGGCGACCTGCCCGGCGTCGAGCCGAAGCTGCTCGAGCAGGTCCGGGGCGTGATCTTCGTCCCCGGCGAGTTCGGGTCCGACCTGCCCACCGTGTTCTCGGTCTACCTGGACCGGGTGCCGGACAGCCAGGTGCTGCGCGAGATCGACCGCTACGAGCCGCTGGTCACCCAGGCCCTGGCGGTGGTGGAGTACTGCGCGGGCGAGGAGCAGGTGGCCCAGCAGATGCTGCAGATGACCCAGTACCGCCGGGTCATCGAGCAGGCCAAGGGGCTCGTGATGGGGGCGATCGGCGCCGACGCCCCGGCCGCCTTCGCCGCCCTGGCCCGGGCCAGCCAGCACTTCAACATCCGGCTGCGCAACCTGGCGGTGGCCCTGGTCGAGCACGTCGGCGGTCAGGCGGCCGAGCACCCGGAGGACCCGGAACTGGTGGTCCGCCCCACCCCGGCCGAGCGCGAGACCGCGGCCCGGATCTGGGCGGCCCTGACCACCAGCGCGATCCTCGAGCAGTCCTGAGCGGCCGGGGTTGACGGCGGGGCGATCAGCGCCTAGGCAGCCGACTAGGATGACTCGTCGTGACCGAACAGCAGGCAGCCCACCCGGCAGACGCGCCCGTCCCGAACGGGGAGGACGTACCCGAGCAGATGCGTATCCGCGCGGAGAAGCGGGCGCGCATCCTGGCCGAGGGCAAGCCGGCGTACCCGGTCGAGGTCGAGCGCACGCACTCCCTGGCCGAGATCCGCACCGCGCACGCCGAGCTGGAGACCGGCGCCTCCAGCGGCGAGATCGTCTCGGTGGCGGGGCGGGTGATGCGCTTCCGCGACGCGGGCAAGCTCTGCTTCGCCGTGCTGCAGGACGGCGATGGCACCCAGCTGCAGGTGATGGTCACCGCCAACGGGGTCGGCGCCGAGGCGCTGGCCGCCTTCAAGGCCGACGTCGACCTGGGTGACTTCGTCACCGTGCACGGTGAGGTGATCTCGTCCAAGCGGGGTGAGCTCTCGGTGATGGCCGACCGCTGGGCGATGGCGGCCAAGGCGCTGCGCCCGCTCCCGGTGCTGCACAAGGAGATGTCCGAGGAGGCCCGGGTCCGGCAGCGCTACGTCGACCTGATCGTGCGCCCGGCCGCCCGCGACGTGGTGCGCACCCGTGCCGCCGTGGTCCGCTCGCTGCGCGAGACGTTCCACGGTCGCGACTTCGTCGAGGTCGAGACCCCGATGCTGCAGACCATCCACGGCGGGGCCGCGGCCCGGCCGTTCAAGACCCACATGAACGCCTTCGACCTCGAGCTGTTCCTGCGGATCGCCCCCGAGCTCTTCCTCAAGCGCGCGGTGGTCGGCGGGATCGACCGGGTCTTCGAGATCAACCGCAACTTCCGGAACGAGGGTGCCGACTCCACGCACTCGCCGGAGTTCGCGATGATCGAGGCCTACCAGGCCTACGGCAACTACGACTCGATGGCCGAGCTCACCCGCACCCTGGTGCAGGCGGCCGCCACCGCGGTGGCCGGCGGCACCACGGTGACCCTGGCCGACGGCACCGAGTACGACCTGGGCGGCGAGTGGCAGCAGATCACCATGTACGGCTCGCTGTCGCAGGCCGCCGGCCGGGAGATCACCGCGCAGACCGACCTGGCCGAACTCGTCGAGCTGGCCGCCAAGCACGACGTGAAGGTGGAGAGCTGGTACGGCCCGGGCAAGCTGGCCGAGGAGCTCTTCGAGGAACTGGTGGTGCCGGACCTGTACGCGCCGACCTTCGTGCGCGACTACCCGGAAGAGACCTCCACCCTGGTCGCCCCGCACCGCAGCACCCCCGGGGTCGCCGAGAAGTGGGACCTGTACGTGCGCTCGTTCGAGCTCGGCACCGGCTACTCGGAGCTGGTCGACCCGGTGGTGCAGCGTGAGCGCTTCGTGGCCCAGGCCAAGGTCGCCGCGGCCGGTGACGACGAGGCGATGCGCCTGGACGAGGACTTCCTGCGGGCGATGGAGCACGGCATGCCGCCCACCGGAGGCATGGGCATGGGCCTGGACCGCCTGTTGATGGCGGTCACCGGGCTCGGCATCCGGGAGACGATTCTGTTCCCGTTGGTCAAGCCGGAATAGCGGCCCGCAACCGCTGAAGTCGTAGGAGTCGACATGGACTACGTGGCCGCGATCTTTCCCTCGATCGGTGTTCTCTTCCTCTTCGTGATCGCGATCCGGGCGGTGTTTCAGGCCGACCGGCGTGAGCGCCTGGCCCAGGCCGCCGAGGACCGCCGGGCGGCGGCGGCCGAGAAAGCCGCGGGGCAAACGCATACCGCGCAATCGACCGGGCAATCGGCCGGCCCCGGTGAATCGCCGAAGCCGGCCGGTACACCGGGACAGCAATAACTGTCACCGGTTCGGCCGAACGGGTGACGCAACGCGCTACCCGTCGGCCGACTACCGGGGAAACTCAGAAAGTCCCGGAGCTGCGGAAGATCTGCTAAGCACCGGCTATTTGTGGTCATGCTGAGGTGTTGGCTTGACATGCTGGAATGTCGACTCCATCATTCCCATGAATGGGTTCGCCTGCCCGGGGTGGACTCCGGTGGCGTTTCTAGGAGTAATTGATGGCGCAGAAGGTGCAGGTCATTCTTGTTGACGACCTGGACGGGGGCGAGGCCGAGGAGTCGGTGTCGTTCTCGCTCGACGGGGTCAGCTATGAAATTGACCTCTCCGCAGCGAATGCGGAGGCATTGCGGGACGCGATCGCACCGTGGGTGGGGCACGCGCGCAAGGTCAGTGGCCGTACCACCCGGGCCGGAAGCCCGCGCGGGCGCCGTCCGGCCTCGTCCAAGGCGGATCTGGGCGACGTGCGGGCGTGGGCCCGGGAGAACGGCTACCAGGTGAGTGACCGGGGCCGGGTCTCGGCCGAGGTGATGGCCGCCTACGAGGGCGCGCACTGAGCCTTCCGCCGTCTCCGCCGCCGGTTACCGGCGGCGGAAATCAGGGGGGAACAGCAGCGCCACCTCCGTGGAAATCACGGTGAAGTTCGTGGACGGGCGCCGAACCGTGAAGGTTCGGCGCCCGTCGCCGTTTGCCGGGTCTTTTTTCCTCGGCCGGCCGGAGAAAAAGACGACCGCAGAATTTCGGCGTTTTCCCGAATTCACTGGTCGGCCCGAATGAAGGCCGGCCGGAAACTGTCGGACCCGGCCCGGACCTAAGCGGCACCCCGATCGGATCGTGTCTAACCGGTGCCGGAAGGTGGTGTGATGCGATCGACTCCCACCGCCGGGTAACCCCCCCGACTTCATCACCGGCCGGAGCTCGTACTGACAACGTGGCCGGAGGAGTTTGTGTGATCGTTCCGGCGCTGCCTGTTGTTCTGCAAGGATTGCTTGTGCAGTGAACGGTGCAATCGTTGTGCTCATCCGGCATTGTCCGCTTCGTGTCCGGTGCCCTCGCGCGGGTGGTGAAAAGCCCGCCGAATTCCTGGCCGGGAGACGCCTGAGGGGGCCGGGGCCGAGTGGGTGATCCGGGGGCGCGCCGGAAGATCCCGGGTGGCACTCTGGACGGGCAGCCCGCGTAGAGGGGCTCCTCCGGCGCGTCGCGTCCGGCGCTCCCGGCCGGACATGGGCACGAAGACCGCAAAGCGCCGGAAGGGTGCCGGTTCTGTCCGCCGACAGCGAACATCGAAGTGCTGTGCCGCGAGCCTGGAACACGTAAGGTTCCAGCTCCGTTGGCCGATGCACGGGTGTCGGAACAGTCTCACTCTCAGAACGCAGGGTGTTTCTTTCCGTAGCCCCAGATAGCATCGATAAGGTCAGCGAGACCTCAGTCTCACCCCCACTGACCGCACGAGGAGCGCAGATGTTCGAGAGGTTCACCGACCGCGCCCGCCGTGTTGTTGTCCTGGCCCAGGAGGAGGCCAGGATGCTCAACCACAACTACATCGGTACCGAGCACATCCTGCTGGGGCTGATCCACGAGGGCGAGGGAGTCGCAGCCAAGGCGCTGGAGTCCCTCGGCATCTCGCTCGACGCTGTCCGCGAGCAGGTGCAGGAGATCATCGGTCAAGGACAGCAGGCCCCCTCCGGGCACATCCCGTTCACGCCCCGCGCCAAGAAGGTGCTGGAGCTGTCGCTGCGGGAAGCGCTGCAACTGGGCCACAACTACATCGGTACCGAGCACATCCTGCTCGGCCTCATCCGTGAGGGCGAGGGCGTCGCCGCCCAGGTGCTGGTCAAGCTCGGCGCCGACCTCAACCGCGTGCGCCAGCAGGTCATCCAGCTGCTGTCCGGCTACCAGGGCAAGGAGCCGGCCGCGGCCGGCGGCCCGGCCGAGGGCACGCCGTCCGGCTCGCTGGTGCTCGACCAGTTCGGCCGCAACCTGACGCAGGCCGCCCGCGAGGGCAAGCTCGACCCGGTCATCGGCCGGGAGAAGGAAATCGAGCGGGTCATGCAGGTGCTGTCGCGGCGCACCAAGAACAACCCGGTCCTGATCGGTGAGCCCGGGGTCGGTAAGACGGCGGTCGTCGAGGGCCTGTCCCAGGCGATCATCAAGGGCGAGGTGCCCGAGACGCTGAAGGACAAGCAGCTCTACACCCTCGACCTCGGCGCCCTGGTGGCCGGCTCGCGGTACCGCGGTGACTTCGAGGAGCGCCTGAAGAAGGTGCTCAAGGAGATCCGCACCCGCGGCGACATCATCCTGTTCATCGACGAGATCCACACCCTCGTCGGGGCGGGTGCCGCGGAGGGCGCGATCGACGCCGCCAGCATCCTGAAGCCGATGCTGGCCCGCGGTGAGCTGCAGACCATCGGCGCCACCACGCTCGACGAGTACCGCAAGCACATCGAGAAGGACGCCGCCCTGGAGCGCCGGTTCCAGCCGGTCCAGGTGCAGGAGCCCTCGCTGGCCCACGCCATCGAGATCCTCAAGGGGCTGCGCGACCGCTACGAGGCGCACCACCGGGTCTCCATCACCGACGCGGCCCTGGTCGCGGCGGCGACGCTGGCCGACCGGTACGTCAACGACCGGTTCCTGCCGGACAAGGCGATCGACCTGATCGACGAGGCCGGCGCCCGGTTGCGGATCCGCCGGATGACCGCTCCGCCGGACCTGCGCGAGTTCGACGAGAAGATCGCGCAGACCCGTCGCGACAAGGAGTCCGCGATCGACGCGCAGGACTTCGAGAAGGCGGCCTCGCTGCGCGACAGCGAGAAGAAGCTGCTGGCGGCGAAGGCCGAGCGGGAGAAGCAGTGGAAGGCCGGCGACATGGACGTGGTCGCCGAGGTCGACGAGGAACTGATCGCCGAGGTCCTGGCCACGGCGACCGGTATCCCGGTGTTCAAGCTCACCGAGGAGGAGACCTCGCGTCTGCTCCGGATGGAAGACGAGCTGCACAAGCGGATCATCGGCCAGACCGACGCGGTGCGGGCGCTCTCCCAGGCGATCCGCCGTACCCGGGCCGGCCTGAAGGACCCGAAGCGTCCCGGTGGCTCGTTCATCTTCGCCGGCCCGACCGGTGTGGGTAAGACCGAGCTGGCCAAGGCGCTCGCCGAGTTCCTGTTCGGCGACGAGGACTCGCTGATCCAGCTGGACATGTCCGAGTTCTCGGAGAAGCACACGGTCTCGCGGCTGTTCGGTTCGCCGCCCGGGTACGTGGGCTACGAAGAGGGTGGCCAGCTCACCGAGAAGGTGCGGCGCAAGCCGTTCTCGGTGGTGCTGTTCGACGAGGTCGAGAAGGCCCACCCGGACATCTTCAACTCGCTCCTGCAGATCCTGGAGGACGGTCGCCTGACCGACAGCCAGGGCCGCCAGGTGGACTTCAAGAACACTGTGATCATCATGACGACGAACCTGGGTACCCGGGACATCGCCAAGGGTGTGCAGTTGGGCTTCCAGTCCGGCAGCGACACGAAGACCAGCTACGAGCGGATGAAGGCGAAGGTCGCGGAGGAGCTCAAGCAGCACTTCCGCCCGGAGTTCCTCAACCGGGTCGACGACACCATCGTCTTCCCGCAGCTGTCGCAGGACGAGATCATCCAGATCGTCGACCTGATGATCGCCAAGGTGGACGAGCGTCTGAAGGACCGGGACATGGGCCTCGAGCTCACCCCGGCCGCGAAGATCGCTCTGGCCCACAAGGGCTACGACCCCGTGCTGGGCGCCCGGCCGCTGCGCCGCGCCATCCAGCGCGAGATCGAGGACACGCTGTCCGAGAAGATCCTCTACAACGAGCTCAAGGCGGGCCAGATCGTTCTGGTCGACGCTGAGGGGGAGCCGGCCACGGCGACCTTCAGCTTCCGCGGAGCCTCGAAGAGCGGGTCCATCCCGGAGCTGGCCGGAGCCACCGAGAAGGGCGCTCCGCCGGTCGCCGGCGAAGCGGCTTCCTGATCCGCAGCACTGTCACGGCGAAGGCCGGAACCCCGTGGGGGTTCCGGCCTTCGGCCGTTTGTGGTTTGAAGACGTGCTTGGGCACCGATGTAGGTGCGTTTCCTTCGTGGGTGCCCACAAACGTCCAAAAGCAGTGGGGTTCCCGACTCACCGCACGGGTGCCGGGCGTGGGAACATCGACGGGTGGCTGAGTTCCGTGTCCGGCGTGCCCGCACCACCGACGTCCCCACCATCGCGAGCCTGGTCTCCGGCTACGCCGACGAGCGCATCCTGCTGAACAAGGAGCGGGTCACCTACTACGAGGACGTCCAGGAGTTCCGCGTCGCGGTGGACGCCGACGACCAGGTGATCGGGTGCGGCGCAGTGCACGTGCTCTGGGAAGACCTGGCCGAGGTGCGCACGCTGGCGGTCTCGTCGAGCCGGCGCGGGGCCGGGGTCGGGCACGCGCTGCTCGACACGCTCATCGAGCAGGCCACCGAGCTGGGCGTCTCCCGGTTGTTCTGCCTGACCTTCGAGGTGAAGTTCTTCGAGCAGCACGGTTTTCGGGAGATCGAGGGGACGCCGGTGGCGCCCGAGGTCTATCTGGAACTGCTGCGCTCGCGGGACGAGGGCGTGGCCGAGTTCCTCGACCTGGCCCGGGTGAAGCCCAACACCCTGGGCAACTCCCGCATGCTGCGTGAGCTATAGCGTCAGGCGGCGCACCAGTTCGGCGACGTCCGGCTCCTGAAGGGTGAGGTTCCGCACCCGAGCCCGGGAGGCCACGTCGGCAAGCACTTTCGCCGTGGTGGTGTGCCCGGGAGTGATGCCCAGCCGCTGCCGCAGACCTCCGGCCTCGACCGCGATCAGCTGGGTGCCGGGAACGTCGTCCAGCGGGCCGGCCGGGGCCAGCAGGTCGACCACCAGAACCTTCTCCGCGCCCAGCAGTTCGGTCAGCGCAGGCACGTTGCCGTCGAACCCGATCCGGCCTTCCACCCCGACCAGCAGCCGGGGGCAGGTGGACTCGACGTCGGCCAGGTCGCTGGTGAGCAGCAGCAGGGTGCGGCCGTTCATCCGGTTCTCCTGGCGCAGCACCGAGCGGATGCGCTCCTTGCTCGCCGCGTCCATGCCGCGGGTCGGCTCGTCCAGGATCAGCAGTTCCGGATCGGGCAGCAGGGCGGCCACCAGCTCGGCGCGGCGGCGCTGAGCCACGGTCAGGTCGACCACCCGGGTCCGCAGCACCCGGGTCAGCTCGAGCCGTTCGGCCAGCAGACGGGGGCGCAGGGTGGCGGCCTGCTCGGCGAGGCCCAGATGGCGCGCGAGCAGGCCCAGCGCATCCTCGAGCGGGATGTCGGGCCACAGGTGCGAGTGCTCGTTCACGATGGCGCCGACCCGTCCGGCCGACTCCAGCCCGGCCTGCACCGGGTCGAGGCCGAGCAGGTGCACCGAGCCGAAGCCCGGCCGGGTCATCCCGGTGGCCAGCTTGGCCAGGCTGGTCTTGCCCGCTCCCTCAGGGAGCAGCAGACCTACCGCCTCACCAGGGGTGACGGTGAACGACAGGCTGTCGAACAGTTGCCGACGGCGACGCCGCCAGCCCGTGCGCAGGGTGAAGGCGACGTGGTCGAAGGCAACAGCAGGCTCGGCCTCGGCCGCCTGGGCAGGCCGCGGCTTCCCCCCGTCGTTCTGGACCACGCGTCGAGGTTAGCGAAGATTTAAGTCGTTCAGACGGCAGTCGTAACGTACGCCCCGTGTATCCCATGTGGGGGTTTTCACCTAATGCTGCTCAGGCAGGGAGTTGGTAGCGCTCGTCCGGCAGTGGTTCGACCAGTCCGTCCTCGATCAGTCCGGCCAGGCACCGCGAGCGCTGCCCGGGATCGCGCAGGGCGCTGTCGGGCACCTCGATGACCAGCTGAGGCTGCGACAGCGGCTCCTTGCTGTGCCGTAGGGCGGCCATCAGGGCGCCGCGGATCTGCCGGTCGGTGCCGGCCCAGGCCTGCCCCTTACGGGCCGGGCCGGTGTGCGGGGGTGAGCCGGCCAACCGCCAGGCGCACTGCGCCGAGACCGGGCAGGCGGCGCACTTGGGGGAGCGGGCGGTGCAGATCAGAGCGCCCAGTTCCATCACTGCCACCGCCCAGACGTGGGCCTTCTGCTCGGGCAGAAGTTCGGTGGCGAGCCGGGTCTCGGCGGCGGTGAGCGCGGGCGGCGGGTACTCGACCCCGGAGACGGTGCGGGCGAAGACCCGGCGCACGTTGGTGTCGAGCACGGCGTGGCGCTGGCCGAAGGCGAAGCTGGCCACTGCGGCGGCCGTGTACGAGCCGATGCCGGGCAGGGCCAGCAGTTCGGCGTGGTCGCTCGGCACGCTGCCGTTGTGGCGCTCGACGATGGCCTGGGCGGCCTGGTGCAGGCGCAGCGCCCGGCGGGGGTAGCCGAGCCGACCCCAGGCCCGGATCACGTCGGCCGGGGAGGCATCGGCCAGGTCGGCGGGGGTAGGCCAGCGTTCGGCCCACTCGCGCCAGATCGGCAGCACCCGGTTGACCGGGGTCTGCTGCAGCATGATCTCGCTGACCAGGATCAGCCAGGGCGAGCAGCCCGGCTCGCGCCAGGGCAATTCGCGGGCGTTGGCCTCGTACCAGTCGAGGATCGGCCGGTGGAGCGGGCTTTCGTCAGCGATTGAGGACGGGGTGGTGCGGTCACGGGGACCCGCACCTCGGGTGGTGGCGGAGGTGCCGGGACCGCGTCGGTGACCAGACCCGTCTCTAGTTCGTGTCGGGCTCAGATGTACCGCTCCAGGATGCTGGACTCGGCCAGGCGCGAGAGGCCCTCGCGCACCGCGCGGGCCCGCTGGTCGCCGACGCCCTCGACGAGCATCAGGTCGTCGAGGTTGGCGGCCAGGAGTTTCTGCAGGTCGCCGAAGTGGTCGACCAGGCGCTCGACGATCGCGCCGGGCAGCCGGGGGACCTTGGTGAGCAGGCGGTAGCCCTTGGGGCTGACCGAGGCGTCGAGCGCGTCGTTGCCCTGCACGAAGCCCAGGACCCGGGCCACCAGACCGAGGTCGACCAGGTCGTTGGAGGCGATCTCGGCCAGGGCGGTGACCACCTCGGGCATCGAGCGCTCCCGCCGGGTGGCGTCGAGGTAGTCGCGGATGACCAGGTCGCGGTCGGGGCCGACCCCGCCGATCAGCTCGTCGAGCTGGAGCGAGAGCAGCCGGCCGTCGGTACCGAGTTCGACCACGTAGTGCTGGATCTCGTCGGAGATGCGGCGGACCATCTCCAGGCGCTGGATCACGATCGACACGTCGCGGACGGTGACCAGATCCTCGATCTCGAGGGCGGAGAGGGTGCTGGTGACCTCGTCGAGCCGGGCCTTGTAGCGCTCCAGCGTGGCCAGGGCCTGGTTGGCCTTGGCCAGGATCGCGTCGGAACCCTCGAGCACGTAACGCCGGCCGGCCACGTAGAGCGCGATGATCCGCATCGACTGGCTGACCGAGACCACCGGGTAGCCGGTCTGCTTGGCCACCCGCTCGGCGGTGCGGTGGCGGGTGCCGGACTCGTCGGTCTGGATGGTCGGGTCGGGCACCAGCTGCACGGCCGCCCGCAGGATGTGCGAGCCGTCCTCGTCGGTGACGATCGCGCCGTCCATCTTGGCCAGCTCGCGCAGCCGGGTGGCGGAGAAGCCGACGTTGAGGTGGAAGCCGCCGGTGCAGATGCTCTCGACCACCGGGTCGTGACCGAGCACGATCAGCGCGCCGGTGCGGCCCCGCAGGATGCGCTCCAGACCGTCGCGCAGCGTGGTGCCCGGGGCCACGGCGGCAAGGGTGTACCGCAGCAGCTCTTCGGGAGTGCGCTCGGCGACCACGGGAGCAAGTCTATCGGGATGCACTGACGGCCGGGCGCGAAGGCCGGGCGGGCCGCCGGCCGAGTGTCCCCTGGCCTGCGGTCGAGGCGTTTCCCGGCCGGGGCCGGGCAAGACTGTCGGTGGGGCCGCGTAGGTTCTGGGGCGTGAGCACATCTGATGCGCGGCGTGGTTCGGCAGGGCGCAGCAAGCGGTCCGGGCGCGACAACCCCGGCTACCGCTGCGCCGAGTGCGGGTGGCAGACGGCGAAGTGGGCCGGGCGCTGCGGCGAGTGCCAGGCCTGGGGCACCGTGATGGAGGCCGCCAGCGCGGCGCCCGCCGGGGTCACCAAGGCCCGCGCGGTGGGGGTCAAGGCCCAGCCGATCGCCGAGGTGGCGGCCGACAACGCCCAGACCTGGTCCACCGGTGTCGAAGAGCTCGACCGGGTGCTGGGCGGGGGCATCGTCAGCGGGGCGGTGGTGCTGCTGGCCGGCGAGCCCGGGGTGGGCAAGTCCACCCTGCTGCTCGACGTGGCCTCCAAGGCCGCGCAGCAGACCCGCACGGTGCTCTACGTCACCGGTGAGGAGTCGGCCAGCCAGGTCCGGCTGCGGGCCGAGCGCATCGGCGCCCTGCGGCCGCGGCTGCTGCTCACCGCCGAGACCGACCTGTCCACCGTGCTCGGCCACGTCGAAGACGTGCAGCCCGACCTGCTGGTGGTCGACTCGGTGCAGACCATCGCCAGCGATGCGGTGGAGAGCTCGGCCGGCAGCGTCTCGCAGGTGCGTGAGGTGGCGGCCTCGCTGATCCGGGTGGCCAAGGAGCGGGGCATGGCCACGCTGCTGGTCGGGCACGTCACGAAAGACGGCTCGATCGCCGGGCCCCGGGTGCTCGAGCACCTGGTCGACGTGGTCTGCCAGTTCGAGGGCGACCGGCACTCCCGGCTGCGCCTGGTCCGCGCGGTGAAGAACCGCTACGGCCCGACCGACGAGGTGGGCTGCTTCGACCTGTCCGAGGTGGGCATCGTCGGCCTCACCGACCCCAGCGGCCTGTTCGTGTCCCAGCACGCCCAGCCGGTGCCCGGCACCTGTGTCACCGTCACCCTCGAGGGCCGCCGCCCCCTGGTCAGCGAGGTGCAGGCCTTGGTCGCCCCGACCGCCGGCAGCAACCCCCGCCGGGCCACCTCCGGCCTCGACAACAGCCGCGTCTCGATGATCCTGGCCGTGCTCGAGCGCCGGGCCGGGGCCCGCCTGGCCAACAACGACGTCTACGTCTCCACCGTCGGTGGCGTCCGTATCGCCGAGCCATCCTGCGACCTTGCGGTCGCGCTCGCCGTGGCCGGCGCCGCCATCGACCGCCCTCTAGCCCCCGGCACCATCGCCGTCGGCGAGGTCGGCCTGGCCGGTGAGGTCCGCCCGGTGGCCGGCGTCGGCCGCCGCCTCGCCGAGGCCGCCCGCCTCGGCTTCACCTCGGCCTTCGTCCCCGTCGGCACCCGCGACGCGGCGCCGGCTCCCGAGGGGATGGTGGTCTACGAGGTGCCTGACGTGCTCACCGCCCTGAGCCGCGCCACCTTCCCGCTGGTCGGCAGCCGGGGGGAGCGGGGGTAGGCGGGAGGTGCTGCTGGTCCATCGGCGGGGCGGCTACGTGTAGACAAAACTTGCCATAGCAAGACTTTGTTTACACGTAGTGCACCCGTGCCCGTCGAACCCGCGCCTGCTTCAGGGGGATCAGCGCGCAGGCGACTCAGCGGCTGAGCACCAGGCCCTCGGGTGCGCGCCACCAGAGCAGGTTCACCGCGTAGTCCACCGACGAGCCGGGGTGAGAGGCGAGGATGCGGTCGGCGTGCTCGCGGCTGAACTCGATGCGCACCACGGCCTCGAAGTCCGCGCGGGTCGCCATCTCCCAGCGGATGTCGAGGCTCTGGCGGGACCAGCCCTGGCGGGCCCAGAAGGCCTCCACCGCGGCCGGGTCGTAGGTGGGCAGCCAGCGGCGGAACCAGGCGCCGAAGGTGGAGCGGGTGGCGTCGTTGTCGATGACGAAGGCCACCCCGCCGGGCCGCAGCACCCGGCGGATCTCGGTCAGGCCGGGTTCACAGCCTGGGCCGAAGAAGTAGGCCCAGCGGGCGTGCACCACATCCACCGAACGGTCGGCCACCGGGAGCTTCTGGGCCGTTCCGGTGCGCACGTCGATCCGGGCGCGCAACTCCTCCGGGGCCGGGCCCGGGGCCGAAGCTGACGCCGAGACCGAGCCTGGCACCGGCACTGACCCCGGCAGCGGCGTCGAAGCCGCGGCCGATGCTGGAGCTGAACCTGACGCAGACGCCGAGCCTGGTGCCGATCTCAGCGCGGCCACCCGCCGCCGGGCCAGTTCGACCAGGGGCGGGTGCGGCTCCACCCCGATCACCGCCGTCGCCTCGGCCGCGAACCGGGGCAGGTGAAAGCCTGTGCCGCAGCCGATGTCGAGCACCGTGGCGCCGGACCAGTCCTGGATCGAGCGCATCGCCGACTCGATCACCCCGTCCGGGTCGACCGCGCGGTTCTCGACCTCGTAGACCCCCGGGTGCCGCCAGATGTTGGGGCTGGGGACGACCTCGGCCATCTTTGGTTCAGTGGCCGTGCGGGGCGCGGGTGGTGGCCGGGTGCACGGTGAGCGGGATCAGCTTGCGGGCGCCGGTGATCTGGTCGCAGTGCTGGGCCAGCACGTCGTAGGCGGCCTGGCCCATAAGCTCCACCAGTTCCGGGCGCAGGCTGCGGTACACCGGCTTGCTGCCCACGTGGGCCTGCGGGTTGCCGGTGCAGTACCAGTCCAGGTCGTGACCGCCGGCCCCCCAGCCGCGGCGGTCGTACTCGCTGATCGTGACCTCGAGATAGCTGGTGCCGTCGGGGCGCTCGACGGTGCGGTACGAACGCCGGATCGGAAGCTGCCAGCAGACGTCCGGTTTCAGCTCCAGCGGCTCGCGGTCCTGGGCCCAGGCCAGCTTGTGCAGCGAACACCCGTCGCCCGCGGCGAAACCGGGCCGGTTGAGGAAGATGCAGGCCCCCTCGAACACCCGGGTCTTGCGCTGGCCGTCCGGGTCGACCTCGACCCAGCCGTCCCGGGTGCCCTCCTCGGCGAACTGCCAGAGGGTCGCGTCGAGGCCCTTGACCGCCTCGGTGACCCGCTCCTCGTCCTCCTCGTCGGCGAAGTGCGCGCCCAGCGTGCAGCATCCGTCGCTGGGCCGGTCGGCGTAGATGCCGGCGCACCCGCTGCCGTAGACGCACGTCCAGTTCGAGGTGAGCCAGGTGAGGTCGCAGCGGAAGACCTGGTCGGGCTGGTCGTCGTCCTCGACCGGACCGTCCTCGTCGTCCTCCTCGTCGTCCTCGTCCTCGACGACGTCCTCGAGCAGCGCGTCGACCAGCTCCTCGAGGTGGTCGTCGTCGTCGAGGTTCTCGGGGTCCTCGACGATCTCGGCGGGCTCGGGGTCGGGGAACTCCAGCCAGAGCCGGGCCGGGTCGAGGCCGATTTCCGGCGCGGGGGGATGGGGCATGGCCGACAATGTAAGCCCTGACGGGGCCTGCTTTCGCGCATGGGAGGCGATCCACCCCTCCGTAGCCGGATCGCGACGCGATCGTGGGGTACTTTCGCAGGATGCGGCTCGGTGTTCTCGACGTGGGTTCCAATACGGTGCATCTGCTGGTGGTGGACGCCCATCCCGGGGCCCGGCCGCTGCCCGCCTCCTCGCACAAGACCGAGTTGCGGCTGGCCGAGCAGCTGGACGCGGACGGCCGGATCTCCCCGGCGGCCGAGGAGTCGCTGCTGCGGTTCGTCGAGTCCAGCCTCACCGTGGGTGAGGACCTGGGCGTCGAGGAGGTCATCGGGTTCGCCACCTCCGCCATCCGGGACGCCCCCAACGGCGAGGAGCTGCTGGCCCGGGTGCGCAAGCTGACCGGCATCGAGCTGCACGTGCTGGGCGGCGGCGACGAGGCCCGGCTCACCTTCCTGGCCGTACGCCGCTGGTTCGGCTGGTCGGCCGGGCGGCTGCTGGTGCTGGACATCGGCGGCGGCTCGCTGGAGATCGGCGCGGGGCTGGACGAACTGCCCGACGTGGCGATCTCGCTGCCGCTCGGGGCGGGCCGCCTCACCCGCGACCGCCTGGCCGGAGACCCGCCGAGCGCCGAGCAGATCCGCGCCGCCCGCCGCTACGCCCGGGCCGAGATCGGCCGGGTGGTGCGGGACGTGGTCCGCGGCGGTCAGCCCGACCAGGTGGTGGGCAGCAGCAAGACCTTCCGCACCCTGGCCCGGATCTGCACCCCCGAGGAGGGCACGCTGCGCCGGGCCGACCTGACCGAGTGGGTGCCGCGGCTGGCCGCGATGACCGAGGCCGAGCGGGCCGAGCTGCCCAGCGTCTCGACCGGCCGGGCCCGGCAGATCCTGGCCGGGGCGCTGGTCGCCGAGGCCGCGATGGAGCTGCTCGGGGTGGAGAGCATGCAGATCAGCCCGTGGGCGCTGCGCGAGGGCGTGATCCTGCGCCGCCTCGACGACATGATGAGCGCCACCGGGCCCGGCGTGTCCACGCGTACGCCGCTCGGGTGAGCCCCGCGGTGCGCGGGAGGGTGTGCACAAGCGGCCTCCGCGGGAGTGACTACGCTGAACGGCATGGGCTCATCGAACAATGGTGGGGCACGGGCTTCACGGGGTAAGGCAGCCAAGGTCGCGCTGTCCACGAGTTCTGTGTACCCGGAATCCTGTGCCGACGCGTTCGAGATCGCTGCACGTCTGGGGTACGACGGCGTCGAGGTCATGGTCTGGACCGACCCGGTCAGCCAGGACACCGGCGCGCTGAAGCGGCTTTCCCAGCACTACGGCGTTCCGGTGCTGTCGGTGCACGCCCCCACACTGCTGGTCACGCAACGGGTCTGGGGCAAGGAGCCCTGGGCCAAGCTGGAGCGCTCGGTGCAGCTGGCCGAGGACGTGGGGGCCACTGCCGTGGTGGCGCACCCGCCGTTCCGCTGGCAGAAGGAGTACGGCGCGGCGTTCGTCGACGGGGTGGCCCGGATGAACGACCACTTCGCGGTGCCGATCGCGGTGGAGAACATGTACCCCTGGCGGGCCCGTAGCCGCGAGGTGATGGCCTATTCCCCGGGCTGGGACCCGCTGGAGCAGCCGTACAGCCACGTCACGCTGGACTTCTCGCACGCCGCCACGGCCGGCGGTGACTCGCTGGCGATGGCCCGGGCTCTGGGGCAGCGGCTGGCGCACATCCACCTGGCCGACGGTGCGGGCTCGGCCAAGGACGAGCACCTGCTGCCCGGGCGGGGCACGCAGCCCTGCGGCGAGGTGCTGGACCTGCTCTCGGAGTGGGACTGGGCCGGCGTGGTGGCGGTCGAGGTGAACACCCGTAAGTGCCGCACCCGGGCCGAGCGGGAGGCCGAGCTGACCGAGTGCCTGAACTTCGCCCGGGAGCACCTGGCCTCGGCCGACCTCACGCCCGCCCGCTAGGACTCAGGAAAAGACCGTGGGCCCCAGGTCGAGGGGGGTTACCTGGAGCCCACGGTGGTCAGTGCCGGGCCTTGATCAGCCCATGTGCGGGTAGCGCCAGTCCACGGCCGGCTCGAACGTCTCCTTGATCGACCGGGTCGAGGTCCAGCGCTGCAGGTTCTGCGGGGCCCCGGCCTTGTCGTTGGTGCCCGAGGCGCGCGAGCCGCCGAACGGCTGCTGCCCCACCACCGCACCGGTCGGCTTGTCGTTGACGTAGAAGTTGCCGGCCGCGAACCGCAGGGCCTCGGCCGCCGAGGCCACCGCCTGCCGGTCCTGGGCGATGATCGCGCCGGTCAGCGCGTACTTGGAGTCCTTGGCAATGGCGGCCGCGACGGCGTCGAACTCGGCGTCCTCGTACACGTGCACGGCCAGGATCGGGCCGAAGTACTCGGTGGTGAGCGCCTCGTCGGCCGGGTCGTCGACGACCAGCACGGTCGGCTCGACGAAGTAGCCCACGCTGTCGTCCACCTTGCCACCGGCCAGCACCTCGACGCCCTCGGCCGCGGCGGCCCGGGCCAGCGCGGCCTTGTGCTTGGCGAACGCCCGCTCGTCGATCACGGCCGAGGTGAAGTTTGCGAAGTCGGTGGGCGGACCGACGGGCAGAGAACTGGTGACGTCGGCGAGCCCGTCCTTCAGTCGGGTCCAGACCGAGCGGGGCACGTAGGCGCGCGAAGCCGCCGAGCACTTCTGCCCGGAGTACTCGAAAGCGCCTCGCACCAGGGCGGTCCGCAGGACGTCGACGTCGGCGCTGGGGTGCGCGAGGACGAAGTCCTTACCGCCGGTCTCGCCGACGATGCGCGGGTAGGAGCGGTAGTTCGTGATCCGCGCCCCGACCTCCTGCCAGAGGTGCTGGAAAGTGGCGGTGGAACCGGTGAAGTGGATACCGGCCAGGTCCTCGTCGGCCAGGGCCACCGACGAGATCTCCGGGCCCGGGCCGTGAATCAGGTTGATCACACCGGCGGGCAGACCGGCCGCGCGCAGCAGGCGCATCGTGTACTCGGCCGAGAGGGCCTGCGTGGGGCTCGGCTTCCAGATCACCGTGTTGCCCATCAGGGCCGGGGCGGTGGCCAGGTTGGCGGCGATCGAGGTGAAGTTGAACGGCGTGATCGCGTAGACGAAGCCCTCGAGCGGCCGGTGGTCCAGCCGGTTCCAGATGCCGGGGGAGTTGGCCGCGGGCTGCTCGGCGTAGATCTGCCGGGCGAAGTGCGCGTTGAAACGCCAGAAGTCGGCCAGCTCGCAGACCGCGTCGATCTCCGACTGGTAGACCGTCTTGGCCTGGCCGAGCATGGTGACCGCGTTCGTCACCGCGCGCCAGCTGCCGGTGAGCAGGTCGGCGGCCTTGAGCAGGATCGCCGCCCGGTCGTCGATCGAGAGCGCGGCCCAGGCCGGGGCGGCCTTCTTCGCCGCGGCGATCGCCCGGGCCGTGTCCTCGGCCGTCGACTCCCGGAAAGTGCCCAGGACGTGCGCCTTCTCGAACGGGGCGACGACCTCGACGACGGCGCCGCCGCCGGCCACCGGCTCCCCGTCGATCCAGTTCGTGATCTCGGTGCGGGTCTCCCAGATCTCCTTCAGGGCGGGCTCGAGTGCGGCTCGGTCGGCGCTGCCGGCCGTGTAGGGGCGGGGCGGCTCGTTGACCGGAGCCGGGACCTTCGTGATCGCGTCCATCGAATCGTCCTTAGGTATTAGGGGTCTCAGAGGTTACGGAGCAGGAAGAACACGTTCGCCGGGCGCTCGGCCAGGCGCCGGATGTAGTACCCGTACCAGTCGGTGCCGAACGGCAGGTACACCCGCACGTCCACCCCGGCGGCGGCGAGCGAACGCTGCTCCTGGTCACGGATGCCGTACAGCATCTGCAGTTCCCAGCTGTCGCGGGCCCGGCCCAGGCGCGAGGCGGTGGCCGTGGCCTCGGCGACCAGCGCCAGGTCGTGGGTGGCGATCATCGGGTGCCCCTCGCCCTGGAACAGGATCTCCATGCAGCGGCGGTAGGCGGCGTCGACGTCGGCCTTGCGCGGGTGGGCCACCGAGGCCGGTTCCGCGTAGGCGCCCTTCACCAGCCGCACCCGCGAGCCGGCGTTCGACAGGTCCCGGCAGTCGCCCTCGGTGCGGTACAGCGCGGCCTGGAGCACCGCGCCGACCCAGGGGTGCTGGGTGCGCAGCTCGGTCAGGATGCCGAGGGTGGAGTCGACCGTGGTGTGGTCCTCCATGTCCAGCGTCATGGTGGTGCCGGTGGCGGCCGCGGCCTCGGCGATCGAGGCCGCGTTCTCCAGCGCGATCTTGTGGCCGTCGGCGCCCAGCGCCTGCCCCAGGGCCGAGAGCTTCACCGAGACCTCGGCGCGGTCGGACAGTTCGGCATCGGCCAGCGCGGCCAGCAGCGAGCGGTAGGCCGCGGCGGTGGCGGCCGCCTGCGAGGCCTCGGTCACGTCCTCGCCGAGCACGTCCAGCGTCACCGACAGGCCCTGCTCGCGCAGCTTCCGGGTGACCTCCAGGGCGGAGGGCGCGTCCGGGCCGGCGATGAACCGGCGGACCATCTTGCGGCTGATCGGCAGCGCGCTGACGGAGGCCCGGACCGGCCGGGTCTGAGCGGCGGCCAGCAGGAGTTTCGGCATACGGCCAGGCTAGGAGTGGGGCAGGAGTGCCACCATGTGCAGATGTCACGAGCCGTTCCGACGAATGTCCGACCAGGATGACCTCTGCCCCCGCCGAGCCGGACGCCCGGGCGCTGCAGGAGCTGGTGGACGACGTCTCGGACCTGCTGCAGGCCCCCGCGGTGCTCGAGGACCTGGGATTCGCCCTGGTGGCCTACGGCTCGCAGAGCCCGGACGGGGTCGATCAGGTGCGCGCCGCGACGATTCTGCGGAAGAACGCCACTGCGCAGGTCCGTAGCTATTTCCTGGAGCACGGCATCGCCTCGGCCACCGGGCCGGTGCGGATCCCGGCCGACGAGTCCCGGCAGATCGCGGCCAGGATCTGCATCCCCGTACGGGCAGCCGGGCGTACGTACGGCTATTTCTGGGTGGTCGAGCCGGCCACCGGGGTAGACAAGGCCGCGCTGGTTCGGTCTGCGCCGCTCGCCGAACGTGCCGGGGCTCTTCTGGCCCGACGGGCGGGGGCAGCCGACGAACGTACGGCGTTGATCGAGGCACTGTTCGAGAACACGAGCACTACTGAAGACGTCGATGTCGCCTGGCGCCGTCTCGTCGCCTTGGGGGAGTTGGCGGCGGGGGAGCCGTTGGTGGTTGCGGTGATCCGACTGTCCGACGGGTCGCGGCGGCGCACGGTGCTTTCGGTGCCGGCCGGCGCGGATGCCGAAGTCGCGGCCCGCCGGGTGGCGCGGCAGTTGCCGTCGGGAGCGGTGGCGGGGGTAAGCGAGATCTGCGGTCCTTTTGAACAAAGGACGATTGGCGCGCCTGAGTTTTCGAGCGGCGGGTCGCAGGGGCGCCCGGGTTGGGCTTCGGTTCTTCTCTCCGCCGCCCGCCAGGCCGAGGCCGCCGCGCTCACCGCCCACGCCCGTCCTCACCTGGGCCCGGTCCTGACCTGGGCCGACCTCGGCGTGTACCGGGTGATCGCGCAGGGCCCGGCCGCGGTGCAGGCGCTGATCGAGGGCACCCCGGCCGACCGGCTGCGGGCCCGGGCCGACGCCGACCTGATCCGGACCGCCCTGGTCTACCTGGACCAGGGCGGTAACGCGGCCCGCACGGCGGCCGCGCTGTCGGTGCACCGGCAGACGCTCTACTACCGGCTGGAGCGGATCGAGCAGTTGGCCGGGGTGGACCTGGACTCCGGCGAGGCCCGGCTCGGCCTGCACCTGGGCCTGGCCCTGGGCGAGGTGCTGGCCCGCTCGGCCGGGGGGTGAAGGCATGATGGCGGGCATGGTTGAGCAGGGGCATCAGAGCCGGGTCGCCGTCCTCGGCGCCGGGAACATGGGCGGCACGATCCTGGCCGGGCTGCTGCGGGCCGGCCGGTCACCGGGCGAGGTGGTGGTCTCGGCGCGCCGTCCGGAGCGGGCCGAGGAGCTGAAGCAGCGGCACGGCGTCGAGGTGCTGGACAACGTCGCGGCCGCCGCCTGGGGCGACACCGTGCTGCTGGCGGTCAAGCCCCGGGACATCGCCGGCCTGCTCGCCGAGATCGGCCCGGCCCTGCGCCCGGGCACGCTGGTGGTCTCGCTGGCCGCCGGGCAGACCATCGCCGCGCTGGAGGGCGCCCTGCCCGAGGGCACCCCGGTGATCCGGGTCATGCCGAACACGCCGTCGCTGGTCGACCAGGGCATGTCGGTGCTCAGCCCGGGCACGCACTGTCGGCCCGAGCACACCGAGCGCGCCCAGGAACTGCTCAGTTCCACGGGCAAGGTGCTGCAGGTGCCGGAGGCCTACCAGGACGCGGTGACCGCGGTCAGTGGCTCCGGCCCGGCCTACGTGTTCTACGTGGCCGAGGCGATGATCGAGGCCGGCGTGCTGCTCGGCCTGCCCCGGCCGACCTCCACCGAGCTGGTGGTGCAGACCCTGTTCGGCGCCGCCACCATGCTGCGGCAGACCGGCGAGCACCCGAGCATCCTGCGCGAGCAGGTCACCAGCCCGGGCGGCACCACCGCGGCGGCCGTACGGCTGCTCGACGACCAGCGGGTGCGCGGGGCCTTCGTCTCGGCGATCGAGGCGGCCTGCAATCGCTCCGCGCAGCTGTCGCAGAGCTGAGAGCAATCTCCCGGCTGCGTGGCGTTACGTAACGCGTGAACCTGCCCACCAGCTCGTCCAGCGATTACCGTGGGGGCCGTGGAGGCACTGCGGCTGGTCTGGGACGAGGCGTTCACCGCGTACGACTTCGGTGACGAGCACCCGATGCACCCGATCCGGCTGGAGCTCACCGCCCGCCTGGCCGAGGCCCTCGGTCTGCTCGACGAGGCCGGGGTGCACGTGGTCGGGGCCGAGCCGGCCGACGACGAGCTGCTGCTCAGCGTGCACGACGCCGACTACGTCGAGGCGGTGCGCCGGGCCTCCACCCGCCCGGTGGTCTCGGACCTGAAGTTCGGCCTGGGTTCCACCGACGTGCCCACCTTCCCGGGCATGCACGAGGCCAGCGCGCGGATCTGCGCGGCCAGCCGGGAGGTGGCCCTGGCGGTCTGGTCCGGCCAGGCCGAGCACGGGGTCAACTTCACCGGTGGGCTGCACCACGCCATGCCCGGCGCCGCCAGCGGGTTCTGCGTGTACAACGACATCGGCGTGGCGATCCAGGCGCTGCTCGACGCCGGCGCCCAACGGGTCGCCTACGTGGACGTGGACGTTCACCACGGCGACGGCGTGGAGAAGATCTTCTGGGACGACCCGCGGGTCCTGACCATCTCGCTGCACGAGAACGGGCGCGTCCTGTTCCCGGGCACCGGCTTCCCTGAAGAAATCGGTGGGCCCGCGGCGCAGGGCGCGGCGGTCAACGTGGCGCTGCCCCCGGGCACTTCCGATGCGGGCTGGCTGCGCGCCTTCCACGCCGTGGTGCCCTCCCTGCTGCAGGCGTTCGAGCCCGAGGTGCTCGTCACCCAGCAGGGGTGCGATTCCCACGTGCTCGACCCACTGGCCCACCTAGCACTCTCTCTCGACGCCCAACGCGCCTCCTACGAAGCACTGCACGACTTCGCCCACCGTTTCGCGGGCGGGCGTTGGGTGGCCTTCGGCGGCGGGGGCTACGAGGTTGTCGACGTGGTTCCCCGGGCCTGGGCGCACCTGATCGGGATCGCGGCCCACCGGCCGATCCCGCCGGGCACAGATGTGCCGGGCAGTTGGCGCGAATACGTCACATCCCGCTGCGGCCGTCCGGCGCCGCAGCGGATGACCGACGGGGCCGAGGTCGACTACCGCTCCTGGAGCACCGGCTACGACCCGGCTGACGCGATCGACCGGGTGGTCCTGGCCACCCGCAAGGCGATCTTCCCGCTCCACGGGCTCGACCCGTACTTCGACTGAACCCCGGCCCGGCAGCTGCCTGACAACCGCCTGCCGACTGCCCGGCATCGGCCCGAGATCTGCCGGACCGGGGAGTAGCAAATCGTCCCCCGAACGGGCTTCGGAGACGGACTTTGATGCACACCAGGCCCGTACTGGTGGGTTGAGGGCCAAAAACGGGCAGTTCGGGGGATCCTCACGCCCGGATATTCGGGCGAGTCGGCAACTCGATTCACACTTCAGGCTCACTTACACCTATGGTTGGTTACGGGGCGTTGCCGAACGTATCCGGAGCGAAATCGACATCCGGCGCGAGAGGGCCGAACGCCTTCGATTCGGACCGTCAGCCCGACCGAGGGGAGACCTCAGATGACCGCCGTGCGTGCACTGCCCAGGGGAGATTTCGAAGTTCGATTCCTCACCGTGGCCGAGGTGGCCGGGATCATGAGGGTGTCGAAAATGACCGTCTACCGGCTGGTGCATGCCGGTGAACTGGCCGCCATGCGGGTCGGCCGTTCCTACCGGGTGCCCGAGCGCGCGGTCCAGGAATACCTGCGTCACTCCTACATGAACGGCACCACCGAGACCGCCTGATCCACCACCTGAACTGCCCAGGAGCCGCGCGGCAGGTCCTGCTGGGACCGATGTCGCGGAGGTGAGACCGGGTGCACCACTGACGAGGCGCTACCCTGGGACCAGGTAATGCTGGTGCGGGCATCCCCGCGCCGCGAGAACCTCGATCCCGCGTGCGTGTCGCGGGCGACCCGATCAACGAACTGCGAGGACCCGTGGGCTCCGTCATCAAGAAGCGCCGCAAGCGGATGGCCAAGAAGAAGCACCGCAAGCTGCTGCGCAAGACGCGTCACCAGCGTCGCAACAAGAAGTAAGTCCCAGCAGGGACGAAGTACCGCACCTCGGCGGCCAGTGTTCACTGGCCGCCGCGCGTGCTTTGTGGGGTCGGTCCGAGGTTTGGCCCACGGGGGGCACAGTCGTGCCGGAGGGGCAACCACTTGCGGACGGGTGTGCCGGCTGGGCGGAGGAACGCCCAGTTCTGGACGGGGTCGGGTTGGGGGACGGGGACGAGACCGTTCGTGGACGGATGGGTTCCCGAGGTGGCGACAAGACCGTGAAGGCAGCGCCGATCCCGGACGGGATGCTCGCTCGCGGACGGGCGAGTCGCTTACGGTCGGGATGGTCCCGGTCTGAGGCGAGGGCGGGCTGCGGTCGCCGAGGGGCGCCGGTCCGGTCAGGGTTACCGTCAGGGTTACGGTCGGGACACGGGTACGGCATCGAGCAGGGGCGGAGGACCAGATGAGTGGGACGGTGCTGGTGACCGGCGTCTCCCGGTACCTCGGTGGCCGGTTCGCCCGGGCGCTCGCCTCCCGTTCTGAGGTCGGCCGGGTGATCGGGGTGGACGTCATCGCCCCGCCGCACGACATCGGCGCCGCCGAGTTCGTCCGGGCCGACATCCGCAACGCCATGATCGGGCGGATCCTGCAGCAGACCGAGGCCGACACCGTCGTGCACATGAGCGTGATCGCCACGCCCAACTCGGCCGGCGGCCGCACGGCGCAGAAAGAGATCAACGTCATCGGCACCATGCAGCTGCTCGCGGCCTGCCAGCGGGCCCCCCGGCTGCAGCGACTGGTGGTGAAGTCCACCTCGGCGGTCTACGGCAGCAGCCCGCGCGACCCGGCGATGCTCACCGAGACGATGACCGGCAAGAACCCGCCCCGCAGCGGCTGGGGCAAGGACTCGGCCGAGGTGGAGGAGTACGTGCGCGGCTTCGGCCGGCGCCGGCCCGACGTCGAGGTGGCCACGCTGCGGCTGGCCAACGTGATCGGCCCGGGCATCCGCACCTCGATGACCGACTACTTCTCGCTGCCGGTCGTGCCCACCGTGCTCGGGTTCGACCCCCGCCTGCAGTTCCTGCACGAGGACGACGCGATCGAGGCCCTGGTCCGGGCCACCCTGGGCCCGGCCCAGGACGTGATCAACGTGGCCGGCGACGGGGTGATCACCCTGGGCCAGGCCGCGCGCTTCGCCGGCCGCCCCACCGTGGGCGTCGCGTCCCCGCTGGCCGAGCTGATGGGCACGGTCTACCACCGCGGCGGGCTCGCCGACTTCAGCGCCGACCAGATCCGCTACCTGCGCTTCGGCCGCTGTCTGGACACCACCCGGATGCGCGAGGTGCTCGGCCTGGAGCCGGCCTACACCACCCGCTCGGCCTTCCAGGACTTCGTACGCACCCGAGGCCTGCGCGGGGTGTTCTCACCGACCGTGGTGAACGCGGTGGAGCGGAAGCTGGTCAGCCGGCTCCGGCCGGAACCGCAGCCCGGGACGGAGGTGCTCCAGTGAGCCCGGCCGACCCCACGAACCCGTCCGCCCCCCGAAAGCGGAAGACCGCGCCCAAGAGCCCCGGCTCCTCGGGGGAGGCGAAGCCCCAGAAGGCAGGACGTTCGCGAAAGCTGGCGGCGGGACCTCAGCCGGACGCATCGGAGTCACAGGGCGCCGCGACGCCTTTGAGTGTGGCGACGGAGCCCTCAGGTAGCGCGGCGCAGGCTCCGGAGGGCGTGGCGAAGCCCCAGGACAGCGCGACGACGGCCTCAGATGGTGCCGCGAGAGCCCGGGGCGGCGTGGCAAAGGCCGAGGAAAACACGGCGAGGTCGGCGCGCGCTGAGGCCAAGGCCGGCGACAGCGCAGCGCAGCTGAGGAAGAGCACCGCAAAGCCGCGGAAGAGCACCGCAAAGCCGCGGAAGAGCACCGCTAAGCGGGTGGCCAAGGGCACCTCGGTAGCTCAGCCGGGGCAGCCGTTGCCGGGCTCGCCGGGCGTGTCGGGCGTGCCTGGCGGCGTATCGGGTCTGCCGGTGGCGACGGGTGACACGGCCGCAACCCTTCCCGACCCGGCCGTCACCTCCCGCGACCCGGCCGCAACCCCCCTGGACCCGGGCGCAACCTCCCGCGGCCCGGGCGCCATCTCCCGCGAACCGGCCGCAGCCTCCCCTACTCCGGGCGCTACCTCCTCCAAGCCGGGCGCAGCCTCCCTGGACCCGGGCGCAACCTCCCGCGGCCCGGGCGCCATCTCCCGCGAACCGGCCGCAGCCTCCCCTACTCCGGGCGCTACCTCCCCCAAGCAGGGCGCTACCTCCTCCAAGCAGGGCGCTACCTCCTCCAAGCAGGGCGCTACCTCCTCCAAGCAGGGCGCTACCTCCTCCAAGCCGGGCGCCACCTCCTCCAAGCCGGGCGGGGCGGAGTCGCGGGCGGCCGACCGGTCCGAGGAGTCTGTCGTCGTCGCGGCTCAGCAGGTGCGGGCGGGGGCGGAAAGGGCGGCGGCCGAGCGGAATCGGCGGCGGACCACGCCTCTGCTGATCGTTCCGGAAGACCCGCCGCCCGCCGTGCCGGACGCCGAGATCCCCAAGCCTTCCATGGTCCCGGCCTCGTCCGCCGCTTCCATGGTGCTGTCCATCGCCAACCAGATCGGGCAGTCCGTGCTCACCGCCATCACCGAGGTCCCGGGGGCGGAGGACGACGACGGGCAAGAGTCGTCTCCGATCCGGACCGAAACCACCGGCCGACCGGAGCCGACGGCGGCGGCCGGCACAAACGTCTTCAATTCAGAGGCGCCCACCACGCAACCGCCGGCCGAGGAGCATCCCGACCGACTGCTCGAGGTGCTCGAGTTCCTGCGCTCCCGGCTGGCCGGGGACTTCGAGGTGGACGCGTTCGGGTTCGACCCCGAGTTCGCCGACGCCGTCCCGCTCAACCTGCTGCGCCCGCTCTACCAGCACTGGTTCCGGGTGGAGGTGCGCGGGGCGGAGAACATCCCGGCCGAGGGCGGGGCGCTGATCGTGGCCAACCACTCCGGCGCTGTGCCCATCGACGCGCTGATGACGGCCGTCGCGGTGCGCGAGGAGCGAGAGCGGCACCTGCGCATCCTCGGGGGCGACCTGGTGTTCCAGACGCCGTTCCTGGCCGGGCTGGCCCGCCGGGGCGGGGCCACGCTGGCCTCGAACGCCGACGCCGAGCGCCTGCTCTCGTCCGGGGAACTGGTGGGGGTCTGGCCCGAGGGCTACAAGGGCATCGGCAAGCCGTTCTCGGAGCGGTACAAACTGCAGCGCTTCGGTCGGGGCGGGTTCGTCTCGGCCGCACTGCGCACCGGGGTGCCGATCGTGCCCTGCTCGATCGTCGGGGCCGAGGAGATCTACCCGATCATCGCCCAGGTGCCCGCGCTGGCCCGGCTGCTGGGCCTGCCCTATCTGCCGATCACGCCGTTCTTCCCGCTGCTCGGCCCGCTCGGCGCGGTGCCCCTGCCGAGCAAGTGGCTGATCGAGTTCGGCACCCCGGTCCCGACCACCGGGCCGGGCGGTGACCAGGTGGCCGCCGCCGAGGACCCGATCCTGGTGTTCGACCTGACCGACCGGATCCGTCAGACCATCCAGCAGACCCTGTACTCACTGCTGGTTCAGCGGCGCTCGGTCTTCTTCTGAGCAGGCGTGCGAGGACGGCCGTTCGTGCCGCTTGGTGAGCAGGGCCCCGGCCGCGAACCCGGCCAGCACCCCGGCCCCGGCCGCGGGCAGGCCGATCTTGGCCACCCGCCGGGTGGTGCGGTAGTCGTGCACCTGCCAGCCGTTGACCCGGGCGTGCGCCCGCAGCCGGCTGTCGGGGTTGATCGCCACCGGATGCCCGACCAGGGACAGCAGGGGGATGTCGTTGGAGGAGTCGCTGTAGGCCGCGCAGCGGCGTAGCGACAGGCCCTCGCGCTCGGCCAGGGCGGCCACCGCGTCGGCCTTCGCCTCCCCGTGCATCGGGGCGCCGACCAGCTGACCGGTGTAGTGGCCGTCCACATGTTCGGAGATGGTGCCCAATGCTCCGGTCAGGGCCAGGCGCTGGGCGATCACCTCGGCGATCTCGATCGGGGTGGCGGTGACCAGCCAGACCCGCTGCCCGGCGTCCTCGTGCATCCGGGCCAGGGCCAGGGTGCCGGGCCAGATCTTGTTGGCCAGGATGTCCTCGAAGACCTCCTCGCCGATGGTGCGCATCTCGGCCACCGACCGGCCGGCGATGAACGCCAGGGCCCGGGTCTGCACCTCGGCCAGCGCGTGCGGATGCTCCCCGAGGGCCAGGAAACGTGCCTGCTGGAGGGCGAACCGGGCGATGTCGCGGGGGGTCAGGAAGCCGCGGTGGTAGAGGCCCTTGGCCAGGTGGAAGATCGAGGCCCCGCGGACGATCGTGTTGTCCACGTCGAAGAAGGCGGCCGCGGTCGGGTCGCCCGGGCGAGCCGGTGTGGAGTGGCTCTCCACCATCCGGATCTCGGCGTCCGACATGGCGGGGAGTCTACGCGCGCTGCGGAGGGCGTACAGGCCGGGCAACGCCACACCGACGTGAACAGACATGAATTGTGTGACGTCGCGAGCGTGGGCGGGGGCCGCCGGTGACCGTAATGTGGGCCGGGTGCCCGACGTTACCGGCGATCAGCCGCGAATCACTCTCATCGGCAAACCCGGTTGTCATTTGTGCGACGACGCCCGGGTGGTGGTGAAAAAGATCGCAATCGAAACCGGGACAGCCTGGAACGAGTTGTCCATTCTGGATGATCCCGAACTCGCCGAGACCTACTGGGAGCAGATCCCGGTGGTTCTCGTGGACGGTCTACAGCACACCTATTGGCGGGTCGACGAGGACAGACTGCGAGCAGCGCTCACTCGCCGTAAAGGGCTCTTCTCGCGCCGTAACCGATGACCGCGAAACTTTGTGCATGCGTTCACAAGCGCTTAGTCTGGGCAACGACACACCGGCATGACTGCGCCGGTCACAAGGCGTCAGTCGTCCCTCATCAGGGGTACCGAAGCCATCGAAGGAGCCGGCCGACTGTGACCCGACCACGCCCCGCCCGGCTCGTCCGATCCGGCCGGGCCGCCCGTGACGGAATCCCCGAGGCAACGGTCTCCCGGCTTCCCTTCTACCTGCAGGCGCTGACCGCCCTCGCCGAGCGCGGTGTGGCGACGGTCTCCTCGGAAGAACTCGCCTCGGCGGCGGGAGTCGGTTCGGCGAAACTCCGCAAAGACCTTTCCCACCTCGGTTCGTACGGAACCCGGGGGGTGGGTTACGAGGTCCAATACCTGATTTACCAAATTTCCCGTGAACTCGGCCTGACCCAGGACTGGAAGGTCGTGATCGTCGGGATCGGAAATCTCGGTCACGCACTGGCGAACTACGGCGGATTCACCTCTCGGGGATTCACCGTCGCCGCTCTGGTCGACGCCGATCCGAAAGTCGTCGGCGAAACTGTGGCCGGACTCACGGTCAGCCCGCTCGCGGATCTCGAGGAGACCGTCCGGGCCGGCGGCATCCAGATCGGGGTGGTCGCCACCCCCGGGCCGGCCGCCCAGGAGATCTGCGACCAGCTGGTCGCGGCCGGGGTCACCGGTGTGCTCAACTTCGCCCCGTGCGTGCTCACCGTCCCCGACGGGGTGATGGTGCGCCGGGTCGACCTGGCCACCGAACTGCAGATCCTGGCCTTCCACGAGCAGCGACGCCTCGCCAGCCGGCTGACCAGCGAGATGCCCACCGAACCCCAGGACCTCTCCGGGGCCCTGGCCGGCCTGAGTGACGGCCGGACCGACACGAGGGCAGCGGCGCCCTCCGAACCCCGCAACACCCCCCGAACCACCCCCCGAGCCGCACTGACGGAGTCGAGAGCCGAGGCCGCCGGATGAGCATCATGATCGTCGGGCTGTCGCACCGCACCGCTCCGATCGCCCTGCTGGAACGCACCACCCTCACCACCGAGTCGGCCTCCGGCCTGGTCGCGAGCCTGTGCCGGGGAGAGCACGTGGCCGAGGCCATCGCCCTGGTCACCTGCAACCGGCTCGAGGTCTACGCCGAGGTCAGCAAGTTCCACGGCGGCATCGGCGAGATCGGTGCCGGGCTGGCCGAGGCCACCGGGGTGCCGCTGGGCGAGCTCACCGAGCACCTCTACGTGCACTACGAGAACGCCGCCGTGGCCCACCTCTTCCAGGTCACCTGCGGCCTGGACTCGATGGCGGTCGGCGAGCAGCAGATCCTCGGCCAGGTGCGCACCGCGCTGCGGGCCGCCCAGGCCACCGGCTCGGCCGGGCGCACCATCGGCCACCTGGTGCAGAACGCGCTGCGGGTGGGCAAGCGGGTGCACTCCGAGACGCTGCTCGACAAGGCCGCCCCGAGCCTGGTCGAGGCCGGTCTGCGGCAGGCCGCCGAAGAGCTCGGCCCGCTCGGCGGGCTGGACGTGCTGGTGCTCGGGGCCGGCGCGATGAGCGGCCTCTCGGTCGCCTCGGCGCACCGGGCCCAGGTCGCCTCGATCTCGGTCTGCAGCCGCACCCTGCCCCGGGCCCGCCGCCTGGCCGAGTCGGTCGACGGCACCCCGGTCCCGCTGGAGCAGCTGCCGCAGGCCCTGGCCGCCGCCGACCTGGTGATCGCCTGCGCGGGCGCCACCGGCTACCTGGTCACCCGCGACGCGGCCGAGCTGGCGCTGAAGACCCGCGAGGGCCGCCCGCAGGCGTACATCGACCTGGCCCTGCCCCGCGACGTGGAGCCCGAGGTGGCCGCGCTGCCCGGTGCGTACGTGTTCGACCTGGAGCACCTGGGCCGGATCCTGACCGCCGAGGGCCTGAGCGAGGACCTGGCCGAGGCCCGGTCGATGGTGGAGAACGAGGTCGCGCTGTACCTGGCCGACCAGCGGGCCAAGGAGGTCGCGCCGACCGTCGTCGCGCTGCGGGCGATGGCCCGCTCGGTGATGGAGGCGGAACTGGAGCGGCTCTCGGGCCGCCTGGACGGCCTGGACCCGGACGTCTTCGCCGAACTGGAGCAGACCGTGCACCGGGTGGTGGAGAAGCTTCTCCACCAGCCCACCGTACGGGTCAAGGAACTGGCCGCAGCCCCCGGTGGAGACACCTACGCCGAGGCGCTGCGCCTGCTGTTCAATCTCGGCCCGGCGCCGGCGGCGAAGGCGGGTGACCTGCCCGGGGTGGAACTGGCCGTCCAGCTCGAGCAGGACTCCCTGACCGACCTGTCGGCCCTGCTCGGGCGCACCGGAGGAGCATCGTGACCACGCTCGACCAAATGTTCGCCGACGCCTTCGGGGTGCTCGAGGGCCTCGACGACAAGCCCACCGTGCTGCGGCTGGGCACCCGGCGCAGTGAGCTCGCCACCACCCAGTCGCGGTGGGTGGCCGACCGGCTGCTCGAGGCGCTGTCGGTGGCCTGCCCCAAGCGCGGGTTCCAGGTCGAGCTGGTCGAGATCGTCACCAAGGGCGACATCAGCCAGGCCGACAACACCCCGCTGACCCAGCTCGGCGGCACCGGCGTGTTCGTCTCGGCGCTGCGCGAGGCGGTGCTCGAGGGGCGCTGCGACTTCGCCGTGCACTCGCTCAAGGACCTGCCCAACGCCCAGCCCGCGGGCCTGACCCTGGCCGCGGTGCCGGTGCGCGAAGACCCGTCCGACGCGCTGGTCGCCCGGGACGGGCTGACTTTCGCCCAGCTGCCCGCCGGGGCCCGGGTCGGCACCGGCTCGCCCCGCCGCGCCGCCCAGCTCAGCGCCCTGCGCCCGGACCTGGAGGTCACCGGGATCCGCGGCAACGTGGGCACCCGGATCGGCCGGATCGGGACGGGCGAGGTCGACGCGGTCGTGCTGGCCCTGTCCGGCCTGCGCCGGCTCGGGCGCGACGGCGAGACCACCCACCACTTCGGCCCGGAGCAGATGCTGCCCGCTCCCGGGCAGGGCGCACTCGCCGTGGAGTGCCGCCCGGAGTCGGCTTCGCTGCTGGCCGCCCTGCGACTGCTCGACGACCGGGTCTCCCGGCTCTGCGTGCTCGCCGAGCGGGCGCTGCTGGCCCGGCTGGAGGCAGGGTGCGCCGCCCCCGTGGGCGCCCTGGCCACCATCGAGAACGAGGTGCTGACGCTGACCGCGTTCGCCGGTTCTCCGGACGGCGTGAAGACCATCCGCCGCAGTGCGACCGCCCGGCTGGGCGATCCCCAGGACGAGCAGGTCGCCACCACCCTGGGCCGCGCGCTCGCCGAGCAGATGCTCGACGCCGGCGCCGCCCTCCTGATCCCCGTACCAGACCCCCTGCCGGCGGCCGACGTGGCCGTGGCTAGAGAAGGTGACTCGTGACATCGATCATCACCAGCAAGAAGGCGGCTCCCGGTGGTTCCGTCGCCTTCGTCGGTGCCGGCCCCGGCGATGACGGCCTGCTCACCCTCCGTGCCGTCGAGCGTCTCGGCGAGGCCGACGTCGTCGTGGTCGACCAGCTTCCCCGCGAGGCGGTCATCGCCCGTTACTGCCGGCCCGGGGTCGAGGTGCTCGACGCCGGTTTCGGTGAGGACGGCCAGCCGATGACCCGGGCCAGCCGGGCCAAGGTCGTGGTCAACGCGGCCCGGACCGGGGCCCGGGTGGTGCGCCTGATGGACGGCGACCCGGCCACGTTCACCGGTCTGGCCGAGGAGATCCAGGCCTGCCGCAAGCAGTCCCTGCCCTTCGAGGTCGTGCCCGGGGTCTCCGCCGCCTCCGCGGTGCCCGCCTACGCCGGGGTCCCGCTGACCCCGGCCGGGGTCAGCGGCGTGCACGTGCTGCACCCGCACGGCGAGGTGGTGGACTGGAAGCTGCACGCCTCGGCCGGCACCACCGTGGTGGTCCTGGGCGCCGAGGAGGACATCGCCGGCGCGGCCGACGGTCTGCTCGAGGCCGGCCGCCGGGCCAACACCCCGGTGGTGGTCACCGCGCACGGCACCACCACCCGGCAGCGCTCGGTGGCCTGTCAGCTCGGCGAGCTCAGCCCGGTGCTGGCCGCCGCCAAGCTGGACAAGCCGCTGACCGCGGTGTTCGGCGAGGCCGCGGGCCTGCGCGACAAGGGCTCCTGGTTCGAGACCAAGCCGCTGTTCGGCTGGCGGGTGCTGGTGCCGCGGACCAAGCAGCAGGCCGGCGGGATCGTCAAGGAGCTGGCCGACCACGGCGCGACCGCCCAGGTGGTGCCGACCATCTCGGTCGAGCCGCCGCGCACTCCGCACCAGATGGAGAAGGCGGTCAAGGGCCTGGTCACCGGCCGCTACGAGTGGATCGGCTTCACCAGCGTCAACGCGGTGCGTGCGGTGCGGGAGAAGTTCGAGGAGTTCGGCCTGGACGCCCGGGCCTTCGCCGGCCTCAAGGTCGCGGCCGTGGGCGGGGTCACCGCCGCGGCGCTGCGCGACTGGGGGATCGAGCCGGACCTGACCCCGGCCGAGAACCAGTCGGCGATCGGCCTGCTGGAGTGCTGGCCGCCCTACGACGAGGTGCTCGACCCGATCAACCGGGTCTTCCTGCCGCGGGCCGACATCGCCACCGACACCCTGGTGGCCGGGCTGGAGCAGAACGGCTGGGAGGTGGACGACGTCACCGCCTACCGCACGGTGCGGGCCGCCCCGCCGCCGGCCGACACCCGGGAGGCGATCAAGAGCGGGCACTTCGACGCGGTGGTCTTCACCTCCTCGTCCACGGTGCGCAACCTGGTCGGCATCGCCGGCAAGCCGCACGCCACCACGGTGGTCGCCTGCATCGGCCCGCAGACCGCGAAGACCGCCGAGGAGCACGGCCTGCGGGTCGACGTGCTGGCCGCCGAGCCGAGCGCCGACGCGCTGGTGGCGGCCCTGGCCGAGTACGGTGCGGGGCTGCGGCTGAGCGCCGACGAGGCCGGTGAGCCGGTGCTGCGGCCCAGCCAGCGCAAGGGATCCACCCGCAGGAGCGCGAAGTGAGTGGTTACCCGCAGATCCGGCCGCGCCGCCTGCGGGGCAACCCCGCGGTGCGCCGGATGGTGGCCGAGAACCGGCTGCACGCGGCCGAACTCGTCCTGCCCGCCTTCGTGAAGGAGGGCCTGGACGAGCCGCGCCCGATCAGCACGATGCCCGGGGTGTACCAGCACAGCCGTGAGTCGCTGCGGAAGGCGGCGGCCGAGGCCGCCGGGCTCGGCCTGGGCGGGATCATGCTGTTCGGGATCCCGCTGCACAAGGACGCGGCCGGCTCCGGGGCCACGGACCCCGAGGGCATCCTGAACCAGGCCGTGCAGGACGTGCGCCAGGAGGTCGGCGACGAGCTCGTGGTGATGGCCGACCTGTGCCTGGACGAGTTCACCGACCACGGCCACTGCGGCGTGCTCACCCCCGAGGGCGCCGTGGACAACGACGCCACGCTGCAGCGCTACGCCGACATGGGTGTGGCGCTGGCCGAGGCCGGGGTCCACACGGTGGGCCCCAGCGGGATGATGGACGGCCAGGTCGCGGCGGTCCGGGCGGCGCTCGACGGCCGCGGCTTCCAGGACGTGTCGATCCTGGCCTACGGCGCCAAGTACGCCTCGGCGTTCTACGGCCCGTTCCGCGAGGCGGTCGACTCCAGCCTGAAGGGCGACCGGCGGACGTACCAGCAGGACCCGGCCAACGGCGCCGAGGGCCTGCGGGAGATGGAGCTGGACATCGCCGAGGGGGCCGACCTGGTGATGGTCAAGCCGGCGATGAGCTACCTCGACGTGATCGCCCGGGCCGCCGACCGGTTCGGCATACCCATTGCGGCCTACCAGATCTCGGGCGAGTACGCGATGATCGAGGCGGCTGCCGCGAACGGGTGGATCGACCGGGAGCAGGCAATCCATGAGTCGCTCTTGTCGATCCGCAGAGCCGGCGCGTCGGTGATCCTGACCTACTACGCCACCGAGGTGGCCGCCGCCCTGCGCTCCTAGGGCGAGAAGCTCTACGCACGGTCACGATCCGAGCCCTTCATTCACCCGGACGGCGCCTGAAAATCACGGTGGGTCCGGCCGACCGGGAGGGGGCAGGCAGATCCTGAAGCCTGCTTGATCCTGGACGGGCTAGGAGGAGTGATGAGTGTAGGAGCCGTGAGCAACCAGTACGCCTACGTCGGCAACGGCGGGGTCGACCTGCTGGCGACCATGCAGATGATGGAACAGCGGCAGGCCTCGCGGATGCTGGCCCAGCGGGCCGCCGACGCCGCGATGATGGCGGCCCAGGCCGCCCAGATGGCGGCGGTGCAGGCGATCGGGGCCGGCCGGGTCGACCTGTACCTCTGAAACACCGCAAGATCAGCGCAGGATCAGGGCAGGATCGGCGGAGACCTAGGACCCCCAGTCGCGGGTCCTAGGTCCGGGACTGGGACACTGCACTGGTGACAGACGTCAGTGGGGTCTACCCGGCCGACGCTCCCGCTTCGCAGGCGCTCTTCGATCGCGCCTCCGCCGTGACGCCAGGTGGCGTCAACTCCCCGGTACGCGCCTTCCGCGCGGTGGGGGGCACGCCGCGGTTCATGGTGCGGGGCGAGGGGCCTTATCTCTTCGATGCCGACGGGCGGCGCTACGTCGACCTGGTGTGCTCGTGGGGCCCGATGATCCTGGGCCACCAGCACCCGGCCGTGATGGAGGCCGTCCGCGCCGCCACCGCCAACGGGTTCTCGTTCGGCACGCCGACCGAGGGCGAGGTGGCCCTGGCGGAGGAGATCGTCTCCCGGGTCGCCCCGGTCGAGCAGCTCCGCCTGGTCTCCAGCGGGACCGAGGCCACGATGAGCGCGATCCGCCTGGCCCGCGGCTTCACCGGCCGCTCCCGGATCGTGAAGTTCGCCGGCTGCTACCACGGCCACGTGGACAGCCTGCTGGCCGCGGCCGGCTCCGGCCTGGCCACGCTGGCCCTCCCGGACACCCCCGGGGTCACCGGGGCGGCGGCCGCCGACACGATCGTCCTGCCGTACAACGACGTCGAGGCCCTGCAGAAGGTGTTCGCGGCCGAGGGCGGGCAGATCGCCGCGGTGATCACCGAGGCCGCCGCCGGCAACATGGGCGTGGTCCCGCCGAGCCGCGAGTTCGAGGCCGCCCTGCGCGACGTCACCCGGCTGAACGGCGCCCTGCTGATCTCCGACGAGGTGATGACCGGTTTCCGGGTGTCGCGGTCGGGCTGGCAGGGGCTCTCGGAGTCCGGCCCAGAGCCCGACCTGTTCACCTTCGGCAAGGTGATGGGCGGGGGCTTCCCGGCCGCCGCGTTCGGCGGCCGCGCCGACGTGATGGGCCACCTGGCCCCGGCCGGCCCGGTCTACCAGGCGGGCACCCTGTCCGGGAACCCGGTGGCCACCGCCGCCGGTCTGGCCACCCTGCGCAACCTCACCGACGACGTGTACGGCCACCTGCTGGCCCAGTCGGGCAAGCTGGCCTACGCCGTGCGCGACGCGCTGAACGCCGCCGGGGTGCCCCACACCATCCAGTTCGCCGGTTCGATGTTCAGCGTGTTCTTCACCGAGCAGACCACGGTGACCAACTACGACCAGGCCCGGCAGCAGAACCTGCCGGCGTTCGCCGCGTTCTTCCACTCGATGCTCAGCCAGGGCGTCTACCTGCCGCCCAGCGCCTTCGAGGCCTGGTTCCTCTCCGCCGTGCACGACGACACGGTCCTCGACCAGGTGGTCTCCGCTCTGCCCGCGGCGGCCGCCGAGGCTGCAAGGATGGCGCCGTGACCAGCCAGGAGCACCCGCCCAGCGGCGAGAGCGCGACCCCGCGCACCAACGAGGAACTGATCCACCCGGACGTGCCGCCCGCGCCCGACCACCTGCCCGAGGTGGACCCGGACGTCAACGCGCACCTGGTGCGCCCGACGGCCGGTGACGAGGCGAACCACCGCACCGTGGTGCACCTGCTGCGCCACGGCGAGGTCTACAACCCGCAGGGCATCTTCTACGGCCGGCTGCCCGGTTTCCGGCTGTCCGACCTGGGCCACCGGATGGCCGAGCGGGCCGCCGGGTTCTTCGCCACCCGCGACGTGGTGCTGGTGATCGCCTCGCCGATGGAGCGGGCCCAGCAGACCGCCGAGCCGGTGGCCGGGGCGCACGACCTGGAGGTCGGCACCGACCCGCGGATCACCGAGGGCACCAGCGTGTTCCAGGGCCTGACCTTCGGGGTGGGCGACGGCTCGCTGCGGCACCCGCAGCACTGGTGGCACCTGCGCAACCCGTTCCGGCCGTCCTGGGGCGAGCCCTACGAGCAGGTCGCCGGGCGGATGCTGGCCGGTGCGGCCGACGCCCGGGACAAGGCCGTGGGCCACGAGGCGGTGCTGGTCAGCCATCAGCTGCCGATCTGGATGGCCCGGCTGAAGGTGGAGAACCGCCGGCTGTGGCACGACCCGCGCGCCCGCGAGTGCTCGCTGGCCTCGGTCACCTCGATCACGTACCACGACGACCGGGTGGTCTCGGTGTCCTACACCGAGCCCTCGCGCGACCTGCTGCCCGGCGCACAGAAGATTGCGGGAGCCTGAGTCCCATGTTCTCCGCACGACCTCTGATCGCCGCCGGCGCCCTCGTCCTGGCTCTGGCGGGCTGCTCGAACGCGTCGGCCGACGACGGCACCGCCGTCGACGGCAGCGCCACCCAGTTCATCGAGACCGGTGACCGTAAGGAGCCGATCGCGATGTCCGGCACCACGGTCGAGGGCGAGAAGCTCGACCTCGCCTCGCTGCGCGGCAAGCCGCTGGTGATGAACGTGTGGGGTTCGTGGTGCGGGCCCTGCCGGACCGAGGCGCCGGACCTGCAGGAGGCGCACGAGGAACTGGGCGAGAAGGCGAACTTCGTCGGGATCGCCTTCCGCGACACCGTGGCCGGGGCGAAGACCCACGAGAAGGAGTACGGGATCACCTACCCGAGCCTGTTCGACGAGGGTGACCTGCTGCTGGCCCTGAACGGGGCGGTCACCTCGCAGACCATCCCGGTCACCCTGGTGCTCGACGCCGAGGGCCGGATCGCCGCGCGCTACGTCGGCGTGGTCTCCAAGGTCACCCTGGTCGACCTGGTCGAGGACGTCTCGGGAGATGCGCAGGCATGACCGGCACGGTGCTCGACGGCCCCCTGTTGCTGGCCGTCCCGATCGCGGTCCTGGCCGGGCTGGTCTCGTTCGCCTCGCCCTGCGTGCTGCCCCTGGTGCCCGGTTACCTGGGCTACGTCACCGGTCTCACCGGTGAGGACCTGGAGCAGCAGCGCCGCGGCCGGATGGTGCTCGGAGTGGCGTTGTTCATCGCCGGTTTCACCGCGGTGTTCGTGACCATGGGCTGGATCGCCGGGGCCGTCGGGCGCTCGCTGATGGAGTACAACGACATCATCACCCGGGTGCTGGGGGCCGTGACCATCGTCCTCGGGCTGCTGTTCGCGGGCTTCCTGCCCAGGTTCGCGGTGGAGCGCCGGCTCGACATCCGGCCCACCGCCGGCCTGGTCGGCGCCCCGCTGCTCGGGGTGGTGTTCGGCCTGGGCTGGACGCCGTGCATCGGCCCCACGCTCACCGCGATCGTCTCGATGTCCAGCGGTTTCGGCGACGCCCGCCGGGGCGGCCTGCTGGCCTTCGCCTACTGCATGGGCCTGGGCCTGCCGTTCCTGCTGGCCGCGCTGGCCTACCGGCGCGCCATGTCGGCCTTCGGCGTGCTGCGCCGGCACCGGGTGGCGATCACCCGGTTCGGCGGGATCATGCTCGTCCTGATCGGGCTGATGCTGGTTAGCGGTTTCTGGGGGCACCTGGTGGCGAGCAGCCAGGGGTTCGTGGCCAACTTCGAGCTGGTGCTGTAGATGAGCGCCGACCTGCAGGAGGGCCAGAAGCCCCGGCTGCCCGAGACCGACACCGAACGGCCGATCGTGCAGCCCCGGCTGGGGCCGATCGGCTGGCTGCGCTGGATGTGGCGTCAGCTCACCAGCATGCGCACCGCGCTGATCCTGCTGATGCTGCTCGCCCTGGCCGCGGTGCCGGGCTCGCTGATCCCGCAGACCCGGATCGACCCCGCCCAGGTCACCGGTTTCATCGAGGAGCACCCCACCCTGGCGCCCTGGGTGAACCGGTTCGACGGCTTCGACGTCTACGGCTCGCCCTGGTTCTCGGCGATCTACCTGCTGCTGTTCATCTCGCTGATCGGCTGCGTGGTGCCGCGCACCCGGCAGCAGTTCAAGGCGCTGCTGGCCAAGCCGCCGCGCGCCCCGCGCCGCCTGGAGCGGATGCCGGTGCACGGCCGCGCCGAGACCTCGGCGGCGCCGGAAGAGGTGCTCGAGGCGGCCCGCAAGGCGTTGCGGCGCAGGCGTTACCGGGTGCACGCGCACGACGGGCAGACGCTCTCGGCCGACCGCGGGATGCTCTCCGAGACCGGCAACCTGCTCTTCCACCTCTCGCTGGTCGGGCTGCTGGCGGCGATGGCGATCGGCTCGTTCGTCAGCTACTCCGGCCAGAACCTGGTGATCGTCGGCGAGAAGTGGGCGAACACCCTGCCGCAGTACGACACCTTCCAGGCCGGCCGCAACGTCGGCGCCGACGACCTGCCGCCGTACTCGTTCACGCTGAAGAGCTTCACCGCCGACTTCGAGTCCCAGGCGGGCGGGAGCCAGTTCGGCGCCGCCCGCGACTTCGAGGCCAAGGTCGACCTGGTCACCGAGCCCGGGGCCGACCCGCAGGAGAGGTCGATCCGGGTCAACCAGCCGCTGGACGTGAACGGCGCCCGGCTGTTCCTGGTCGGCAACGGCTACGCCCCCGAGATCACCGTGCGCGACGGCGAGGGCAACGAGGTCTGGTCCGGGCCGGTGGCCTTCCTGTCCAACGACTCGAACTACACCTCCACCGGCGTGATCAAGCTGCCCGCGGCCAAGCCCCGGCAGCTGGGCCTGATGGGCGTGTTCCTGCCCACCGCCGGCACCGACCCGGCCACCGGCGCCGAGATCTCGGTGTTCCCGGCCGCCGACAACCCCCGGCTGCAGGTTCTCGCCTTCACCGGGGACCTGGGCCTGGACGACGGTGTGGGCCGGTCGGTCTACGTCCTCGATCCGGAGGGGCTGACCCCGGTCAAGAACGCCGAGGGCGAGCAGTTCAGCAAGACGATCGGGGTGGGCGAGAGCGTCGAGCTGCCCGGGGGCAACGGCACCGTCACCCTCGACGGCGTCACCCGCTACGTCGCGCTCGACATCCGCTACGACCCGACGAAGCCCTATGTCCTGGTCTTCGCCCTGATGGCCCTGTTCGGCGTGACGGCCTCGCTGTTCGTCCGCCGGCGCCGGGTCTGGTTCCGGGTCACGCCCGGCGCCGACGGCCTCACCGTCGTCGGGGTCGGCGGACTCTCCCGGACCGAAGACACGCAACTCGCCGACGAGGTGCGTAGTCTCCTTACGGCCGCAGTGCCCGCCCGGGTGGAGGAGTCCCCGGCGACCAGCACGGACACGGCGGCGACCGAACCACGCGCGGACCGGGAACCGGACGCGCCCAGCGAGAAGCCGGCCGACACAGCGGGCGAAGGAGTCTGACGTGGGCGTCAACGAATCCCTGGCGCAGTTGAGCAACAACCTGATCTATTCGGCGATGGCGGCCTACGCCGTCGCCCTGGTCGCCTTCGCCGTGGACCTGTCCGGCCGGGGCCGGGTGGCCGCCGCCGCGGTCCGCGAGAAGGAACTGGCCAAGGTCGGCGTCCCGTCGGTGACCAGCGAGCACGGGACCGACCTGGCCCCGACCTCGCTCGCGGCGGGCGACCGGGCCGGTGAGAAGCGGCAGACCGTGGCGATGGCGGTGATGGTCACCTGGCTCGCCTTCGCCCTGCACCTGGGCGGGGTGATCACCCGGGGCATCTCCGCGGAGCGGGTGCCGTGGAGCAACATGTACGAGTTCTCGATCAGCGGGGCGGTCGTCGTCACGGCGGTCTACCTGGCCTCGCTGTGGCGCCTCGACCTGCGCTTCCTGGGCACCTTCGTGGTCGGCCCGGTGCTGCTCACCCTGGGCCTGGCGGTCGCCGTGCTCTACACCGAGTCGGCCCAGCTGGTGCCGGCCCTGCAGAGCACCTGGCTGATCATCCACGTGTCGGTGGCGTTCATCGCCTCCGCCCTCTACGTGCTCGGGTTCTCGCTGACCGTGCTGCAGTTGGTGCAGGACCGGCGGGCCTCGCTGAGCGCGGCGGGCCGGCCGCCCACGCGCGGCGCCTTCATGGACAAGCTGCCCAGCGCCGACGTGCTGGACCGGACGTCCTACCGGCTCTACGCGATCGCCTTCCCGCTGTGGACCTTCACCCTGATCGCCGGTGCGATCTGGGCCGAGAAGGCCTGGGGCCGCTACTGGAACTGGGACCCGAAGGAGATCTGGAGCTTCGTCATCTGGGTCGCCTACGCCGCCTACCTGCACGCCCGGGCGACCCGCGGCTGGGACGGCAAGCGGGCCGCGTACCTGGCCTGCGTCGCCTTCGCCTGCCTGATGTTCAACTACTTCGGGGTCAACCTGTTCTTCTCCGGGCTGCACGCCTACGCGAAGTAGCACCGACGAAACCAAGATCTAAACCAAGGACGCCTGTGAGCCTTCCGGCTCACAGGCGTCCTCGGTTTGTGGTTCGGTTCTCGTGGTGCGCGAAGGGGACGCGCGGGCCACAGACTCACCGCCTACCATTGGGCGATGGTCAGGGTTCTTCTCGTGCTCGCGGCGCTCGGCATCACCATCTACGCGGTCATCGACTGCCTGCGCAGCAACAACGACGAGATCCGCACCCTGCCCAAACCCCTGTGGCTGCTGCTGATCGTGATGGTGCCGTTCTTCGGCGGTCTGATCTGGATCTTCTTCGGGCACCAGGCCGCGCCGGGCAATCAGCCGCCGCGGCGGCTGCGCACCCTGGGCCCCGACGACGACCCCGACTTCCTGCGCACCCTCGACCACCGCCAGCCCCGGCCGGACGACGAGGACAAGAAGTAGCTTCTAGCTCTCGGTGCCCAGCCGCAGGGCGCGAGGCATGCGCAGGGTGAGCAGGTTGGTCACGTCCTGCGCGGACATCGGCCGGGCGATCGCCTGACCCTGCACCGCGTCCGCCCCGATCCGCCGGGCTCCCTCCAGCTGGCCGGGAGTCTGCACGGCGTCGCAGATCACCTGTAGCCCGAGCGAGTGGCACAACTGGGCCGCGGCCCGGGGCACGTCGTCGGCCTCGGCGAGCTCGGCGGTCAGCCGCGCATCCAGCTTCACCGCGCTGATCGGCAGCCGGCGCAGCATGGTCAGAGACGTTCCGCCGCCGCCGAAGTCGGCCAGGGCCACCGAGATCCCCAGCGAGCGAAGCATTCCCAGGGTCAGCAGGGCCTGGCCGGACTCGCCGAGCTCACCGGCCCCGATCTGCAGGGTGAGGCAGGAGGCGGCCAGCCCGCGGATCGCCAGCTGCGCGGCCACCTCGTGGGCGAAGTCCGGATCCTGCAGCTGGGCCGGGGTCAGGCCGACCCAGACCTGGTCCACGCCGACCCCCTCGTGCCGCCAGATCACCAGCGCGGTCAGGGCCCGGTTGATCGTCTGCAGGCCGAGGGTGACGCCCAGCCCGAGCTCGTCGGCCAGCGGCAGGAAGTCCTCGGCGGGCATGGTGGTGCCGTCCGGCCGCCGCCAGCGCGGGCGGGCCTCGGCGCCGGTGATGTGGTCGTCGTCGTCGGTCCCGGAGCCCAGCGCGAGCATCGGCTGGAAGTCCACCTCGATCGAGCCGCGCAGCACGGCCTGGCGCAGTTCGTTCTCCAGCCCGGCCTGCAGCCGGCGGCGGGCCCGCACGGCCCGGTCGAACATGGTGAAGCGGCCGCGGCCACCGCGCCGGGCGGTGCGTACCGCCTCGTCGGCGGCCTGCAGCAGGTCGTCGGCGGTGATCAGTCCGGGCCCAGAGATCACGGCGCCCAGTGAGCAGGACAGGGTGAACTCGCGGCGGCCGGCCAGCACCGGCTCGGCCATCTGCCGGCTGATGCTGCGGGCCACGTCGGCACAGGTGTCGGCGTTAGGGGTGAGCACGTCCTCGGTCAGCACCACGGCGAACTGGTGACGCGAGACGCGGCCCACCAGATGGTCGGCGAAGGCCTCGGAGATCCGCAGACCGGCCTGGGCGGCGAGGTCGTCGGCCAGCGGGGCGCCCAAGGTGTCGGCCAGGTGGTCGAACCGCTCGATCTCGGCCAGGACCAGCCCGACCGGGGGCTGGCTGCTGCCGCGGGTGACCGGGTCGGGCTCGGTGAGGGTGAGCGCGATCGCCCGCAGCAGGCCGTCGCGGTTGGGCAGGCCGGTGGCCGGATCGGTCGAGGAGGCGGCGGCCAGGGCGGCCGCCTCGGCACGGGCCTGGCGCTCGGCCGTCTGGGCGGCTGAGGCGGCACCGATGAGCCGGCGGCGGGTGACGGTGGTGGTCAGGCCGACCAGTCCGGCGACGAGAATGCCGGAGGCCAGCGCGATCTGGGGGCCGACTGCCGGATTCGCCTGCGGGTCGCCCAGCATGCGGAGCACCCGGTCGGGGCCGTCGGCGAGCGTGCGCCCGATCAGTGCGGCGGTGGGGGAGACGACAGCCAATGCGGTAACCAGCCAGCCGCCGGCTGGGCTGAGCATCAGGGGGTAGAAGGCTGCGGTGGCCAGGGCGATGGTCAGGCTGACGGGAGTCATGGCCGGGTCGAGCACGGCCAGCGCGGCGGCGGAGGCGAAAAGCGCGGTGGCGCGCAGTACCCGGGCCACCGTTGCCTCGGGCAGCAGCAGCGCCAGGAGTCCGGCCGCGGGGAGGGCCGAGAGCGCGAGCCAGACCTGCGGGGTGGCGGCGGTGGCCCAGGCGGTGGCCGATGCGATCAACGAAAGGACGAGGGTGAGCAGGGCCTCGGGGACGCGTCGGGGTTCCTTGTGGGTCACCGGAGAGGACGGGTTCAGATTGACGCCGGCATAGGGGGTCACGGGGGTCGGCGCCTGAGGTGGAACGAGGGCTTCGGCCAGGACCGGGTTGGTCGGCCCGGTCTGTTCGTCCTGGTCGTTCGCATCAGGGTTGGCCCGCTCGGGACCGGCCTGCCGGGGAACGCCTTTGAGCAACTCCGGGGGTAGCGGCGGGAGCGGGCGCCGGATCACCTTCGGGCCGTCGGACAGGTCGATCGCCATGGACACCGGCAGGTCCCACTCGGCGGTGTCCGCCTCTTCTTCGCCGGGCCCGCCGGGGCGTGTGACCGGTCCGAAGGTCAGGGTGTCGAATCCGCACCCGGCGTCGCGGGATTGGTTGTCCAGCACAGGGGTTGCGATCGCCAGCGGGGGAGTCAGCAGAGGTGCGGGCAGACCGGCGTGATCATCGATCGGCCCCGGGCGGCCGGTGCGCACGACCGGACGGCGGCCGCGCAGTCGCACCCGGGCGCCACGGCGGCTGCCCCGGCTGATCCGGCTGAGCCGGCCCATCCGGCGCAGCCGGCCCCAGCGGCCCGCCTGGGTGCCGGTCGCGCCGGTTCCGGCGAAACCGGTGAGCGGGGCCAGACCGGCCGGGCTGAGGTCGGTGGAATTCAGGCCGGGAGTGGTGGGACGGCCTTCGCCGCCGGGATCGGCCCCGAGAAGCTGCATCGTGTCGTCTCCCTGCTGGCGTCGGCCGAGACCGCGGGTGCGGGTCACCCGGTCGGGTGAACGCTGATGCGCGTTGCTTCGGCAGGGAAGGGGGGCAGCTTGAAGACCCGTCCCGGTCAGGTGCCGGTGGGCGGGCGACGGCCGGAGAGTGACGCCGGGCTACCCTGAAGGGGTGCACCAGGCTCTGATCAAGTACACCGCCATGCGGCTCGCGATCTTCGTCGCGGTCCTGATCGGGCTGGGCCTCGTCATGGGCCGCAGCCTGCTGCTCATCGTGTTCGCCTGGGTGATCTCGGTGGCCCTGTCCTACCTCTTCCTGCGCAGGCCGCGCGAAGAGGTGAGCCTGGCCCTGGCCGAGCGCACCCGGCGGCGGCTGGACGAGAAGGCCGCGGCCCGTGAGGCCGGCCTCGAACGGCCGGACGACGAGGTGGAGGACGCGCTGGCCGCCGAGGCGATCCGGGCCGAGCAGGACCAGCAGCCGAAGAAGTAGCCGGCTCGCGCGGTCGGCCCGGCCCGGCCGGCGGGGCTCAGAAGGCCAGGCCGATGCCCATCAGCAGGGCCCACACCAGGCCCAGCTTGCCGGTGCCGCCGACCGCCGGGATCAGTCCCAGACCGGTCTCGCCCGAGGTCACCGCGGTCACCGGGCCCTTGGCCAGGGGCAGGGCCAGCAGCGACAGCGCGGTCCAGGGGTGCCAGGGCGAGATCACCAGGGTGAGCACGAACGGGGTGGCCACCAGGAAGGTGAAGAACACCCGGGTCGCCGGGTCGCCCAGTCGCACCGCCAGCGTCCGCTTCCCGCTCACGGCGTCGGTGGGGATGTCGCGCAGGTTGTTCGCGACCAGGACCGCGCAGGCCAGCGCCCCCATCCCGGTGGCCGCCCCCACTCCGGTGCCCGAGATCGTCCCCACCTGGGTGTACATCGTGCCGAGCACCGCCACCAGGCCGAAGAAGACGAACACTGACACCTCGCCGAACCCGGCGTAGCCGTAGGGGTGCTTGCCGCCGGTGTAGTACCAGGCCGCGAGCACGCACAGCACCCCGACGGCGAGCAGCCAGAGGTGCCCGGACAGCAGCACCAGCGCCAGCCCGGCCACCCCGGCCACGCCGAAACCGGTGAAGGCGGCGCGCTTGACCTCTTCCGGGCGGGCGGCGCGGGAGCCGGTCAGCCGGAACGGCCCGACCCGGTCGTCGTCGGTGCCGCGGATGCCGTCGGAGTAGTCGTTGGCGTAGTTCACGGCGACCTGCAGGGCCAGCGAGACGATCATTGCGAGCACCGCCGCCAGCAGTTCCCGCCCGCCCCAGCCCAGGTCCTGGCCGATCGCCGCGCCGGTCCCGGCCAGCACCGGGGCGGCCGAGAGCGGGAGGGTGCGCAGCCGCGCCCCCTCGACCCATTGCGTTGCGGTGGCCATGCTTCAGCTTCCTCTCAGGACTTCGGTCGGTGGTGTGCTCACCAGGGTCTGCGCGATCGCCGAGCGATCGGGCTTACCGGGCCCGCGCAGCGGCAGGCTCTCCAGCACGGTCAGCTGCCGGGGCGCCGAGCGGGGGTCGGCGAACTGCCGGACCGCGGCGCGGACCTCGGCCAGGGTAGGGGGAACGGCGCCGGGGGAGAGCACGATCGCCGCAGCCACCCGCTGACCCCACTCGGGGTCGGGCAACCCGACCACCACGGCCTCGGCCACCCCGGAGAGGTGACCAAGAGCGTCTTCAAGCGGGCCGGGGACGATGTTGAGGCCACCGCTGATGATCACCGAGTCCAGTCGTCCCCCGATCTGCAGTCGCCCTTCCTGCCAGGAGCCGTGGTCGCTGGTGACGAACTGCCGCGGCCGGGTGCCGAAGGCGGCCTCGGTGCCCTCCGGGTCGCCGAGATACCCCCGGGCCAGCACCGGCCCCGCGATCCGGATCCGGCCGTCGGGCTCGTCGAGGGTGATCTGCACGCCGTCCAGCGGCACCCCGTCGTAGACGCAGCCGCCCGCCGTTTCGCTCATGCCGTACGTGGTCACCAGTCGGACGCCCGCTGCCGCAGCCCGTTCGAGCAACGCCGGCCCTGCTGCGGCCCCGCCGACCAGAATCGCGTCGTAGCGCCGCAGTGCGTCGACCTCCGGGCTGTCCAGCAGACGCACGAGCTGGGTCGGGACGAGCGAGGTGTACAACCGCTGCCCCTTCAGCCGGGCGGTCGCCTCGGCGAAGCCGGCCGGGGTGAAGCCGGACGTGAGGTCCATCACGACCGGGGTGGTGCCGGCCACCAGCGAGCGCACCAGGACCTGGAGCCCGGCCACGTGCTGGGCGGGCAGCGCCAGCAGCCAGCGACCGCTGCCGCCGAGCCGGTCGTGGGCGGCGGCGGCCGAGCTCAGCAGGGCCGAGGAGGACAACAGAACGTGTTTGGCCGCACCCGTGGAACCGGACGTCCGGACCGCCACCGCGGTCGGGTCGGCGCTGTCGTCATCGGCCCCGACCAGCGGGATCGGGGCCCCGACGAGATCGCCCGGAGATGGACCCACTGTGGATTTACGGTGACTTTGCGGGACATCGTCGCTGAGCGCGAGGGCCGGCCCACTGCCCGAAAGCGCTGCCCGGAGCACCGGAAGGAGGCCGTTAAGACGATCATCGGTGCAGGTCAGCCGGGTCTCGAGGAAGCGTGAGGGGGTCCCGTTCGGCACCGGCCAATGCTAAGCGGTGACCTGATCGGCCAGCGCGGCAGGTTCCCCAGGAGGATGGTTAGTGGCAGGCTGCTTCCGTGCATTCCGTGGAACAGGCGCTGGCCGCAATCGGCCGTGCCGAACCCGAGGTGGCCGAGGACGCTCGGGCGGCTTGGGACTCTCTGACCGGGGGTGAGGGTCCCGAATCGGTGACGCAGTGGCGGCTCCAGCAGTTCTGCTGGGACGAGCTGAACCGGTCGTGGATGTCGGACGCGCAGGGCCGCTGGCGGGTGGCCACGGCGCTGGCCGCACTGCTCGACGGCCTGAGTATGCAGCGTTACGCCGGTATCGCCCGCAGCGACACCACCCGGCAGATCCTCTTCACCGGTGACCAGGCCCCCGACCGGGGCCGCACGGTGGTGCGCCGGGCGATGCAGCGCTCGGGCATCGAGCCGCCGGACACCGAACTGCTCACCTGGGGCGCGATCATGGGCCCGGCCGAGGGCCAGGCCCGCGAGGCGGTGGCCGACCGGCTGGAGCTGGCGGTGGCCGTGGGCGACCTGCAGCCGGGCACCCGGGGCTGGCGCGACTCGCAGGCCGAGATCACCCTGAACGTGCTGCTCTCGCCCCGGATGGACCTGTCCGGCGAGGCGCTGTACGACCAGATCCTCGACGAGCGGCTGGACGACTGGATCCGCGGCCCGCGCTCGACCACCCGCGGCGGTCTGCTGGCCCCGCTGGAGACGTCGCTGCGCGAGAACGTCGACCCGGGCATGGCCGCGCCGGCCCGGGCGCTGCTGCGCCCGCTCGACTGGCTGCTCACCGAGATCGGCGACGGCCTGGCCCTGACCGCGGCCGGCTACCTGCCGCCGCGCACCGTCTCCCGGGCGCTCGACGAGCTGGGCTGGCGCGACGAGCTGATCGGCCCGGCCAACCGCGAGGTCGACGCCTACCCGGTGCTGGTGCTGCGCGAGACCGCGCAGCGCCTGGGCCTGTGCCGGCGCCGGGCCTCCCGGCTCACCCTGACCCCGAGCGGCCGGGCCGCCCTGGCCGACGGCCGCACCCTCTGGCAGGCCGTGGCCGCCGGGCTGGTCGGCCCGGAGCACTCCGCCCTGGCCGTGGCCTGGGAGGTCGTGCTGGCGGTGCTGGCCCCGGGCGACGTGGTCGGTGAGGAAGACGTGCGCACCCTGGTCCAGGCGGTGATCACCGAGTCCGGCTGGCGGGTGGCCGGCCGGCGCACCCCGTCCGAGAGCGACACCAGCGCGCTGTTCTTCGCGGTGCTGCGGGAACTGCGCTGGATGGAACTGGTCGAGGAGTCCGGCGCCCTGCTGGACCGGCAGCTGCGGGCCCGTTCCGGGGCGGCCGACCTGTTCCGGGCGGCGCTGCGGCACCGGGTGCTGCACCGCGACATCGTGCCCTTCTAGAACTTCGACAGGAACGCCGGGATCTCCTCCGGAGGCAGCGGCCGGGCGAAGAAGTACCCCTGGCCGACCTCGCAGCCCACGTCGTGCAGCAGGTCGGCCTGGGCGCCGCTCTCGATGCCCTCGGCGGTGGTCTCCAGCGCCAGGATCCGGGCCAGGTCGACCACCGTGCGCACGATCGCCAGGTCCTCCTCGACGGTCTCGATGTTGTCGATGAACGACTTGTCGATCTTCAGCTTGTCCACCGGGAAGCGCCGCAGGTAGGACAGCGAGGAGTAGCCGGTGCCGAAGTCGTCGATGCCGACCTGCACGCCGAGCCGGCGCAGCTCCGACAGCTGCGCGGTGATCCCCTCCGGGTCCTCCATCAGCACTGTCTCGGTCAGCTCGAGGGTCAGCGCCGAGGCCGGCAGACCGGTCTCGGCCAGGGTGCTGATCACCTCCTTGGCGAGCAGCCCGTCGGCGAGCTGACGGGCCGAGACGTTGATGTTCAGGCCCAGGTCGGGCCAGGAGTGGCGGCGCCAGGCCGCGACCTGGCGGCAGCTCTGGACCAGCACCCAGCGGCCCATCTCGACCACCGCCCCGGTCTCCTCGGCGAGCGGGACGAACAGGGCCGGGGAGATCAGCCCGCGCTCGGGGTGGCGCCAGCGGATCAGCGTCTCCACCCCCAGCGGCCGCCGCCCGGCCGGGTCCTGCAGATCCATCAGCGGCTGGTAGACCAGCTCGAACTGGCTCTCGGCGAGCGCCCGGCGGAGGTCACCCTGCAGCTCCAGGCGGTCCCGGGCGTCCTCCTGCATCTGCGGTTCGAAGACCACCGCCCGCCGGGAGCCGGACTTCTTGGCCTGGTACATCGCCAGGTCGGCCTGGCGCAGCAGTTCGCCGGTCTCGTGCTGCGCGGCCTGGCCGCAGGCCACCCCCACGCTGGCCGAGACGAAGATGTCGCGGCCGTGCACCGGGATCGGCCGGCTCAGCGCGTGGCTGATCCGCTCGGCCGCCCGCAGCGCCGGGGCCGGGCCCCGGGTGCCCTCCATCAGCACCGCGAACTCGTCCCCGCCGAGCCGGGCCACGGTGTCGCTGTCCCGGATGCTCTCGCGCAGCCGCCGGGCCACCTCGGCCAGCAGTTCGTCACCGGCCGCGTGCCCGAGGGTGTCGTTCACCGCCTTGAACCGGTCCAGGTCGATGAACAGCACGCTGACCTCGGCGGACTCGTGCTCCGCGGGACCGGAGAGGGCCTGCTTCAGCCGGTCCAGGAACAGCGAGCGGTTGGCCAGGCCGGTGAGCGAGTCGTAGGAGGCCTCGCGGATCGCCTCCAGCGTGCTGGCGTCGTTCAGGGCCAGGCTGACCTGCTCGGCGAACGCGCCCAGCAGGTCCTGGCGCCAGTCCTCGGCCCCCAGCCGTTCCGGGGCGCTGGTCACCAGGCTGCCGATGATCCGCCCGCTGACGTGCACCGGGGCGGCGATGAGGGTGATGTCCTGCTCCTCGCCCTCCGGTGCGGAAACCAGTTCGTCGGCCTCGACCGCGGCGATCGCCGTGCGCAGCACCGCCTCGTCGGTCCCGGCCCCGGCCCGGTGCCCGCTCACCGAGGGGATGTTCGGCCGGTCGGTGCCGTTGAGGTCGAGCAGCACCAGGGCCACGAACGCGCCGCCGAGCATGGCCGAGGCGCCCTCGGTGACGGCGTCCATGACCATCTGCAGCGGCACCCGGTGGGAGATGTCGCGCTGGATCGCCAGCAGCGTCTCCAGCAGCCGTTCCCGCTGGCGCACCGCCTCCAGCAGCTTCTCCCGCTGCTCGGCCTCCTGCTCGGTCCGGCGCCGGGCCAGGGCGTTCTCGAACGAGACGGCCAGCTGCCCGGCGACCAGCCGTACGGCGTCCAGCCGGTCGGCCGAGAAGGCGTTGCTGTGCAGGTGATTCTCCAGCACCAGGACCAGGACGGTCCGGCCCTGGGCCTGGATCGGCACCACCATCAGCGCACAGCAGGCCAGGTCCCGCAGGTACTCGTCGGCGCCGAACCGGTCGTCCCGGGTGGCGTCGGCGACCATCAGCGGCTCGCCGGTGCGCTCGGCGTAGCGGAAGGCCGACATCGGGAAGGCCGGCTCGCCACCCAGTCCCGCGGTGCCCCAGCCACCCTCGGCGTCGCGGATCAGGACGGTGACGTCGGTGGCGCCGGTCATCGCGGTGAGCACCTCGACCACCCGGGCGTGCAACTGCTCGAAGTCGGTCTCCCGGCCGATCGCCTGGGAGGCCGAGAGCACCGCGAGCAGGTCCACCGCGTCGTGGTCGGCGGCCGGGGCCACCAACGCGTCCACCCGGTGCGGCTGCGGCTCGTGCTCGGGCATCACCGCCCGCAGGAACGGATGGCGCTGGCGCAGCTGCTCGACCTTGAGGGTGGCGCCCCAGGCGGCGTAGGAGTCGCGGCTCAGGGTGAACATCGCCCGGGCGCCGTACTCGTGGCCGAGCGACTGCCGCAGCAGCGCCGACCGTTCGGTGATCATCGCCCGGTGCCAGCCGCGGAACGGCTGGGTGTGCAGGATCGCGTCGTCGAAGTGCTTCATCGCCGCCTGCACGTCCCCGTCCGCCCAGGCGATCTCGCCGTCGATCCAGGAGAGCAGGTGGCCGAAGGTGGCGGGCAGGTCCTCGGCCCGCCGGGCCAGCCAGTCCCGGCTGTCCCGGGCCCGCGGATCCGCGCGGCGGGCCCGCAGCAGGGCGTTCAGCAGGTGCGCCTGCGAGCCCAGGTACAGGCTCTCGACGAAGGCGAACCGGGACATCACCTCGGCCAGGTGAGCCTCGAGGGCGTCGTCGTCGCCGAACACCGCGGCCAGCAGGGCCCAGACCAGATGATGGTTGACCACCGCCGCGGGCACCGTCAGCGAACTGCGGTGGCCCAGGTCCGGCGCCTGGTCGCCGTGCAGCGCCCAGACCAGCGCCCGGTAGGAGACGATCAGCTGGCGGGCCTGCTCGTTGCCCATCCGGGTGGCCAGCGCCAGGCCCTGGTCGACGGTGTCGAGCAGACCGCTCAGGGTCGGGCTGAAGTCGAGCATCGAGGCGCACAGGGTGCCGTAGCTGAAGGCGGCGGCCTGCGGCTCACCACCGCGCAGCAGCCCCGACTCGGCCTGCTGGAGGTCGGCGACGGCCCGCTCCAGCGGCTCGAACCAGGGCCGGGCGGTGGCTCCGCAGAGGAAGCGGGCGTGCGAGGTCTCCGGTTCCCAACCGCGCTCGGCGCTGACCGCCAGCACCCGGCCCACCACCTGGTACCCGGTCCGGAAGTCGTCGTTGCGGCCGATCGTCAGCAACGCCGCGTGCGAGAGCGACTCCACCAGTTGCCGCTGCGGGCCGTGCTCGGCCCACATCCGGGAGCTGGTCAGGATCAGCCAGCCGAGCAGGTCGTGGTCGGCGAAGTAGGCGGCCGGGCCGAGCCGGCGGATCACCGTGGCCCGGGCGTGCACGAGCGGATCGGTGACCTCCGGGCGGCTCAGGTCGGCGCTCGGGTCGTCGTCGCCGGCCCAGGCGCCGAACTCCGGCAGCCCGGCCCCGACCAGGTCGGCGAGCTGCTCGGCGGGCGGGACCGGGCAGCCCAGACGTTCCAGCTGCCGGCGGCCCAGGGTGATCGCCTCGTCCACCCGGCCCCGGTTGGTCAGGGCCGAGATCTGCAGGCAGACCGCGTCGTTCAGGCGCACCGGGTCGGCGCAGCGGGTGCTCAGCGACCCGAACAGGGCGTCCATCGTGTCCAGGTCGCCCAGACCGTAGACGGTGGCGTGCCGTTCCAGGTCCAGGCGCAGCCGTAGGTCCTCGTCGTCCGGGCCCAGCTCACCGGCCAGCAGCCGCCGTCCGGCCGCGTAGAAGCGTTCGGCGGCAACCGGATTCGTCACCCGGATCGCTGAGCCGGCCCGCTCCAGCAGGGCCGCCGCCCGGCGGCGCTCGGCCGGGGCGGTCAGTTCCGGCAGGGCGGCCACGTACTGCGCGGCCGCGGTGGTCAGGTGGGCCGGGTCGTCGGCCAGGCGGTGCGCGATGGTCAGGTGCAGCAGCCGTTCCGCCTCCAGGCCCAGCCGCTCGCGCACCAGCCGGCGGCTGCGCTCGTGCCGGAACCGGATCGTCGAACGCCCCTCGATGTCGCCGTTGGTGACCGTCACCAGCCCGTCGGCGAGCGCCGGTTCCAGCCGCTCGTCCAGCTCCTGGATGCTCATCCCGGCCGCGGTGGCCAGGGTGGCCGGCTCGCTGCGGTGCCCGAGCCCGGCCAGCACCTCCAGCACCGCCACGGTCGGGTCGGGCAGCCGCTGCAGGCCGGCCGCGAGCAGGTCGCCGCTGTCGCTGCCGGCCAGCCGGCCCCGCACGGTCGAGGCGTCCCAGGTCCAGCCGGTCTCGCCGAGTCGCAGGGCGCCCTCGGCGCGCAGCGCGTTCAGCAGTTCGATGGTCTCGTACGGGTTGCCCCGGGTGCGGGCCCCGACCACGTCGGCCAGCCGGGCCGACTCGCGCCGGTCCAGCCGGAGCATCTCGGCGAGCATCCCGGCCAGGTCGTCGCGGGCCAGGTTCTCCAGCCGGACCGCGGCCGGCCAGAGCCCGAGCTGCGACCAGCGCGGGACCAGGGCCCCGAGCGGGTGCCCCTCACCCACCTCGTCCTCGCGCAGGGTCCCGACCAGCAGCAGGCCGTCGATGTCGGTGCCGGTCAGCACCGCGTCCACCAGGCCGAGCGGGAACGGTGCGGCCCAGTGCAGCGAGTCCAGCACCATCACCACCGGGCGCTGCGGGGAGGCGGTGGCCCGCAGCACGTCGAGGGCGCCCTGCCGCACCCGGCTGGGCAGTTCCAGCGGATCGCCCAGCGCCGGTTCGCCCGGCACCCCCAGCACCGGGGCCAGGTCCGGCACCAGCCCGGCGATCAGCGCGGCGTTGCCACCGAGCGTGTCCCGCAGTCGTTTACGCTGCTCGGCCAGGGCGTGGTCGGGCTCGGCGAGCAGCAGCCGGCCGAGTGCGCCGAGGGCCTCCACCACCGCGTCCGAGCGCAGGTCGGCGTCGGCCGCGTCGAAGGTGCCGGTGATGAACCAGCCCCCGGCCTCGGCCACGGTCGGGCGCAGCTGGTCGACCAGGGCACTCTTGCCCACCCCGGCCCGCCCGCTGACCAGGATCCCGCTCGCCCCGCCGGTGCGGACCTGCCGGAACGCGGTGCGCAGCCGGGCGGTCGCGGCCTCCCGGGCGATCAGCCGGGAAGGACCGGTGAGCTGGTGCGGGAAGTCCTGGTCGCCGAGCGCGAACGAGCCGATCCGGGCGAGCTGCCGCCCACCGTGCGCGCCCCCCGCCTTGACCAGCTCCTGCCGCAGCCGCTTCAGGTCGTGCAGCAGCCCGGCGGCGCTCTGGTACCGCCGGCCCGGCTCCTTCTCCAGCAGCTTGGCCACGATGTCCGACAGCGGCCGGGGGAAGTCCGGCTTCACCTGGACGATCGGGGTGGGCATCCGGGCCAGCTGGTCGCGCATCAGGCTGAGCGCGTCGTTCTCACCCCGGCCGAACGGCGGTTCGCCGGTGCACAACTCGTAGACGACGACCCCCACGGCGTACAGGTCGGCCCGCTGGTCGACCGGCTGGGCGGTGCGCCCGGTCTGCTCGGGGGCCAGGTAGGCCAGCCGGTTCACGATCGAGTTGCTGTGCGCGTAGCCGGGCTGCTCGCCGGAGAACAGGGTGGCCCGGTCGAAGTTGACCACCATCGCCCGGTTCTGGGGCACGCTGAGCAGAACGGTGTCGGGGCTGAGGTCGTGGTGCACCACGCCCCGGGCATGCACCTGGGCGAGCAGGGCGGCCAGGTCCACGGCCACGTCGACCAGGGCGGACAGGTCGAGGTGCCAGCCCGGCGAGGCCATCAGCGTCCGCAGCGACTCCCCGCGGAACGGCTTGGCGTGGTAAGCCGCGCCCTCGGCGCCGCGGACCAGCTGGGGCACCCCGGCGATCCCCCGGAGCCGCTCCATCACCGCGGCCGAGTGCCGGGCCCGGGCGGCCGCGTTGGGCCCGAGCATCTCGCGCCGGATCAGCGCGTCCTCACCGGTGCCGATCCGGGTGACCCGGCCGAACCGGTCCTCGTAGATCAGGACCTCACCCGGCGCCAGGCCGGCGGCCCCGGCCGGTTCCTCCGGCAGCCGCTGACCGGGCACCGGGATCTCGGCCCGGGGGCCGCTGCCGCTGCCCGGCTCCGTGTTCGTCATCCCTCGTGCCTCGCAATCCCCGATGGGCGGGGTATCGCCAGGTCAGGCGTCCGGCTTGACGTCAGGAACGCGGTTTCACCCGGCGGTGGCGTCGCCCGGTTCGTCGTCCGGCGGGGACGGCTTCGCCTCGGAGGTGTTCTCGTCCGGGGTCTCGTCCGGGCGGGTCAGGGTGCGCTTGCGCTGGGCCCGGGCCAGCCCGGCGATGAAGTCCGGGTCGTCGTCCGGGCCCACCGGGTACTGCGTCATCCCCTCCGCCGCCCAGCCCGTGCCGGCCGGGTGACCGGGGGCGTGCTCGTGCCGGCCTCCGCGCCGCGGCCCGGATGCCAGCAGCCAGAGCACCGCACCGAAGAGCGGGACCAGGACGATCGCGGCGATCCACTGGCCCCGGGTGAGGCGGTAGAGCTCGTCGGCCGGGGTCTGCAGGGCGTCGAACACCGAGTAGACGATCAGTCCGATGTAGAGCAGGACGGGCAAGGCGGTCAGCAGCACTTCGGCGCTCCCCCTTCGGTCGGTTTCCGGTCCCAGCGCGCGGGCGCGTGGCATCCCCCGGCCCCACCCCTGGAGCCGGGGGCGGCCGGGAGAAATCCGTCCTCCCAAGCCTGCCACGTCCGATGCCTGATGTGTCCTTCGACGGCCTGAGAGTAAGCCCGGAATCCGCCGTCGGTCAGTAGTAGTAGGGGTAGGGGCTCCAGTCCGGTTCACGCTTCTGCAGGAAGGCGTCCCGGCCCTCGACCGCCTCGTCGGTCATGTACGCCAGCCGGGTCGCCTCCCCGGCGAACACCTGCTGCCCCATCAGCCCGTCGTCGGTCAGGTTGAAGGCGAACTTCAGCATCCGCTGCGCGGTCGGGCTCTTGGCGTTGATCGCCGCGGCCATCTCCAGCGCCGCGTTCTCCAGGTCGGCGTGGTCGGCGACCTCGTTCACCGCGCCCATCCGCTGCATGGTCTCGGCGTCGTAGGGGCGGCCGAGGAAGAAGATCTCCCGGGCGAACTTCTGGCCCACCATCTTGGCCAGGTAGGCGGAGCCGTAACCGGCGTCGAACGAGCCCACATCCGCGTCTGTCTGCTTGAAGCGGGCGTGCTGACGGCTGGCCACGGTGAGGTCGCAGACCACGTGCAGGCTGTGCCCGCCCCCGGCGGCCCAGCCGCTGACCACCGCGATCACCACCTTGGGCATGGTCCGGATCAGCCGCTGCACCTCGAGGATGTGCAGGCGCCCGCCCTCGACCTTGACCCGGGCGTCGTCCACTGTGTCAGCCGTCTCACCCTCGGCGTACTGGTAGCCCGAGCGCCCCCGGATGCGCTGGTCGCCGCCGGAGCAGAAGGCCCAGCCCCCGTCCTTCGGGCTGGGGCCGTTGCCGGTGAGCAGGACCGTGCCCACGTCGGGGGTACGGCGGGCGTGGTCGAGGGCTTGGTAGAGCTCGTCCACGGTGTGCGGACGGAACGCGTTACGCACCTCCGGCCGGTCGAAGGCGATACGCACCGTGCCGCCCGCAGGTCCCGAACGGGTACATCTGTGATAGGTGATGTCGGTAAAGTCGTAATCGGGAACGGGCTCCCACGACTGCGGATCGAAGATCTCGGAAACGGTCTCGCGGCTGGGGGTCGTCACCCACCCGAGAATAGGCTGGCCGGCCTCGCGAACCGGTCCGCCCCCGCGCAGCGAGCCCCAGGGCGGGGGTGGTGATCAGGTGCTCCGCGAACCACGGATGAGGTTCAGCCTCCGTGGGCACGACGCGGTCTGGTACTACCAGGACCGCACGCACAGCCATGTCCTGGTCGACCCCGACGCCCTGGGCCGCTCGCAGACCCCGGGCTTCGTCCGGCCGGTCGAGCTGTGGGGGGCCCGGCAGTGGCTGCAGCCGCCGAACGCGCCGGTGGTTCGCTACGCCCAGCTGTTCGGTTCACTGGTCGCCCTGGAGGACGACGGCGAACCGGCCCCGCTGCCCGGCGGGCACGTGGTCGACCGGGCGCACGTGGTCGACTTCGTGGGCGGGCCGAACTTCCAGCTCGGCGCCCTGGGCCTGCTGATGGACGCGGTGGCGGCGGCGGTCGCGGGCGGCCCCCCGGTGGTGCTGGTGGCCCCGAACGTGAAGGCCGGGGTGCGCTGGATCGGGCTGGTGAGCTTCCTCATGCCGCCCCCGGTCAGCCTGCGCATCTCCTTCTCCAGCTACGAGCGGCTCACCGACGTGCTGGCCCGGGCCGAGGCCGAGGCCGGCGGCGAGGGCGACCTGATCTCGGCGGCGCTGCAGGAGGACGACCCCGAGGGCTGGCGCACCCCGGTGGTCAGCGTCATCGTCGAGTCCGACCTCGACTCGGCCCTCACCCTGCCGCGCGGCCGGCACCTGCCGGTGGTGATCGTCGATCCGCGGGTCGAGGCCACGCTGGTCGCCTCCGGCGGACCGGCCCACCGCCGCACCCATCTCGGCCAGAGCGTGCGGGTCACCGACTGGTCCCGGCTGGCCCTCGACGCGGTCTGCGAGGAACCCGGCGCCCTGGAGCGATGCCTGCGCCGGCTCGACGAGATCAGCCTGGCCACCCCGCCCACCGGCGGTCCGCGGGGAGACTGGTGGCCGGGCGGCAGCCGGGCCCCGGGCGAGGTGAGCCCCGACGTGCAGGGGGCGGCCTGGTTCCTGGCCGCAGCGGTCGCGCTCACCCCCGGTCTGCCGTTGGCCCTGCCCACGGCGACCCGGATCATCCTGCGCGACACCCCGCTGGGCCTGCAGCTGTCCGACGACCTCGCCGCCGCGCTCGCCTCCCTGGTCGCGGCCACGGTGGACGACGCCGACCAGGCCTGGAGCCGCCTGGTCGCGGCCCGGGAGTCCGACCCGCCGCGTCCGGCGCTGGTGCAGGCGGCGTTCGAGAGCTACCTCTACCTGGCCCTGGAAGACGACGGCTGGCTGCTCCGCCAGGCCCCGCCGCTGCCCGACACCATCCGCTTCGACCCGGGCCTGGCCAGCCGGCTGCGTGCTCCACTGGCCAAACTCACCGACCGGCTGGCCCGCCCGGCCGGGGGCGACGAGGGCGACGTACGGCACGGCGTGCTGCTGCTGCGTGCCATCGACTTCGCCCATCGCACCGCCCGACTGGTGCACGGGCCGGATCTCGCGGCGGCCGGGCTGGAACTCCTGGCCGACCGCGCCGCCCGGATGCTGACCTCGCGCGAGCCGGTGGTGGAGCCGGCCGGCGAGCCTCATGGCCCCGACGAACAGGAAGAGAGGCCGTCGGGCTCGGGCTGGCCGGGCGCGCCGGAGGAGTCCGACGAGTTCAGGGCGGGCCATGCCCCGGGGGCCTCGCGGGCGTTCGGCGCGTCGGGGGTTCGGCTACCTAGAGACGTCGGTGGCGCCGGAGCGGCGAGCTGGGGTCCCGCTGGCAGGTCGAGGGCCTCAGGCGCCTCAGGCGCCGGTGAACCAACGGACGTGGGTGGCGGGTTCGGTTCGCAGGGCGCCTCGGGTGTGGGTGGGCCGGTGGACGCGGGCGGGGAGTTCGGTTCACCGGGTGCTTTGGACGCTGGTGAGTCGGAAGCGCGCGGTGAGTCCGCGTCGCGGGAGGGCTCGGGTGGCGGCGGGCAGACGAGCGTGGGCGGCGGGTTCGGTTCGCTGGGTGGGGGTCCGGGCGTCCGTGAACTGAAGGACGTCGGTGGGGCCCCCGCCTCTCAAGGTGCGTCGGGCAGTGGTGACCCGGGCGCTCGGGCCGCAGAAAGCGTCCGTAAGCCTGTGAACCCGCCGGACGAGCCGGTGGCTGAGGGGGCGTCCCGGGGCTGGTGGAACATCCGCGGGCCCCGCGGGGCCTGGGGCGGCTTCGCCGCCGGAAAGCCGGCCAACTCCAACGGTGAGGCGAGCGCTGCGGGTGAGACCGACGTCCCTAGTTCGATCCAGCCCGACGAGGCAGTCGGGCTCGGGGCGCGGATTGCCGAGTTGACCGGTCCGCTCGATCCGGCGGCGTTGTCGCGCTGGATCATCCCCCACCTGGCTGAGGCGGGGTACGAGCCGGGCGGCTGGCTGCACTCCGAGGCTCCGGCGGGCGAGCGACTTCCTGCTGCCGTGCTGAATCTCGTGGCCCCCGCGGTGGATGCCGACCGTCTGGCCCGGCTGCGTCCCGAGGAGCTGGCCGCGGCCGACCAGGGGGCAGGACCGGACCGGGTGATGCTCGAGGTGGCCGTCGCCTCGGCCCTCGGCCGTATCTCCGGCGATCCGCGTTTGCGGGGTCCGGCGATACGGCACATGCTGCGGATGGCCGTGGACGCCAATCCCGACGCAGATCCAGAACCGCTGGTGGCGGCCATCTTCGGCCGGCTGACGGCCGGGGCGCCGTGGAGCGCCTCGCTGCTGCTGCAGATCACCGAGCCCGCCCCCGAGAAGCTGGCGCCGCACCTGGTGCCGGTCGCTCTGCGGCACCTCGGAGACTGGCTCGACGACGTGGACAGCGCCCGGCTGGCCGCCGCACTGCTCAAGCGCATCGACTTCCTGCCGCTGCGCGACGCGGAGGGGCGCGAGCGGCCGCGCCGGGCGGGGGTGACCGACGCCCAGGCCCAGTTGCTCAACCTGCTGGCCATCACCGGGCCCGGCTGGCCGGAGCAGGACGACGGCCTGCACCGGCGGGCCGCCGAGCTGCTGATGTTCGCCGACCGGGCGTGGCCGGGGCTGAGCAACACCGAGCGTCGGCTGATCGCCCCGCGGGTCACGGTGGCGGCGTTCGCCGTGGCCATCGCGGCCGAGCCGGCGCAGCGGGACACCGTGCTGCGTTCGCGGCTGCCCGTGGTCCCGGTGGGCAGTGCCTGGCGCGAGGCCGTCCCGCTGGGACTGGAGGCCGCGCTGCCGCTGGTCGGCGGGATGCTGCGGCAGAACAAGCACCGACTGGCGGGCGAGGTGGTGATCGCTTCCACCCGGGCGATGCTGCGCCCAGGGGAGCTGTCGCCTCAGGCCCTTCCCGACACCGGCGCCGACGTACCCCGGCTCCCCGCGCTGCCGGTCGGGCCGGTGCTGCGGCGGTTGGTCGAGTCGGAGAGCACGTTCCCGGCGGATCCGTTCGGGGTCGCGGCGAGTCCGGCTGCGGGGGATCCGGCGGCGCGGCTCGCGGGGCATCTGGCCGCGCTGGTAGAGGCCGAGATCCGGGCGGCGCTGGGGCCGGTCGACCGCAGGGGGCTGCGCGAGTTCTGGGAGCAGGCGCTGCCTGGCGCCGAGCTGGCGGCCGACCCGTTCCCGCTGGCCGCCGACGAGCCGGAGGTGGTGGGTGAGGAGCGGGATCTGCGCACCCGGCTGCGGGCCTTCGGTGGATACCTCGGCTCGTCCTCCCGGCCTGCTCAGCAGCCGGAACTGCCCTCGGCGCCGACGCCGGTCCGAACCCCTCCGCACGGGCTCGCGCCGGAGGAGGGGGCCGCGGCCGAGCGGGTGATCGAGGGCGAAGTGGTGGAGGAGGACGAGGGCAGCGCCCGGGCCGATGCCGAGCTCCGCCGGCCGCGCGGGGCTCAGCGGGCGGTGAACCGGCCGGGCTGGCAGACCTGGCTGCGCTCGGTCCTGCGCCGCGACTGAACGGGCCTCGCCGCGCCGCCGGTCGAGCGCCCTGGGACCATGGGACACGTGATTGCCCGGTGAACCCGTCGACTGCTCTGGCCACCGTCCTGGTCGATGCTCTGGCCCGGCTCGGCGTACGCCACGTCGTGCTCTGCCCGGGCAGCCGTTCCGCGCCGCTGGCCTACGCCCTGGCCGAGGCCGCCGACGCCGGCCGGATCGAGCTGCACGTGCGCATCGACGAGCGCACCGCGGCCTTCCTCGCCCTGGGGCTGGCCCGCGGCGACGACCAGCACGCCCCCGCCGCGGTGGTGACCACTTCGGGTACGGCGGTGGCCAATCTGCATCCCGCGGTGCTCGAGGCCGCCCACTCAGGGGTTCCCCTCCTGGTTCTCTCCGCCGACCGCCCGCACGAACTGCGGGGCACCGGAGCCAGCCAGACCACCGACCAGGTGAAGATCTTCGGTTCGGCAGTGCGCTGGTTCGGCGAGATCCCGGCCCCCACCGCCTACGCAGAGGGGCAGATCGCAGGCTGGCGCAACGTCCTCGCCCGGGCCGTGGCGGCGGCCCGGGGTCAGGTCGGGCGCCAGCCCGGGCCGGTGCAACTGAACATCGGCTTCACCGAGCCGCTCACCCCGGACGACGAGCCCGCTCTCGCCCAAGGCGACCCCGACGTCGGCCTCACCCGGATCGCTGTAGCTGCCCAGCCTCGTCCGGTTCTGATCGAAAGTGGCCCCCGAACCGTCGTTCTCGCAGGCGACGGGGCCGGTGCCGAAGCGGCCGAGCTGGCCGAGAAGGCGCGCTGGCCGCTGCTGGCCGAGCCCTCGTCCGGAGTGCGGCAGTCGGGCACGGTCGCGCCCTACCGCTTGCTGATCGGTGGTGAGCTGGGCGAGAAGATCGAGCGGGTGGTGGTTTTCGGGCGCCCGACGTTGTCCCGGCCGGTCACGCAGCTGCTGTCGCGCGGCAGTGCCGAGGTGATCGTGGTCTCGCCCCGGCCGGACTGGACCGATGCCGGGCGTAAGGCCGCGCTGGTGGTGCCCGCGGTGGCGGTCGCCGAAGGTCATGAGCCGGACGAGTCCTGGCTCTCCGAGTGGATTTCCGCGGGCAAGTCGGCCACTGCGGCGGTGGACTCGGTGCTGGACGAGGAGCTTCGCGAGGGCCGCGTCACCGGGCCGTTCGTGGCCCGTGAGCTCTCGGCCGTCACCCGTCCCGGCGAGCTCCTGGTCTGCGGGGCCAGCAATCCGATCCGCGATCTCGACCTGGTGGCGCGGATCCCGGTGGGCGCGGAAATCCTTGCCAATCGCGGACTTGCGGGGATCGACGGGACGATCTCGACCGCGATCGGGGCGGCCCTGGCCAGTGCCCGTCGCACCCGGCTGCTGGTCGGGGACCTCACCTTCCTGCACGATGCGGGCGCATTGTCGCTGGGGGCGGGGGAGCGGCGGCCCGATCTGCAGATCGTGGTGGTGGACGACAACGGCGGTGGCATCTTCGCCACCCTCGAGCACGGCGCCCGGGCCGAGTCGGGTGAGCGTCAGTTGCGCCACTATGAGCGGGTTTTCGGCACGGCTCAGCAGGTCGAACTAGAGACGTTGGTGCGCGCCTACGGGGTTTCGTACACGCGGGTGCGGGGCGGGGACGAACTGCGTGCGGCCCTCGCGGCGCCGTTCTCGGGGATCTCGGTGCTGCACGTCCCGATCGACCGCACCCGGCACCGCGAACTGGCCCAGAAGCTGCGTCAGGCCGTACAGGCCCAGGCCTAGCGGCTCAGGGCGCCCTTGATCGGCAGCAGCTTGGCCTCGGACTCGGCCAGTTCGGCGTCCGGGTCCGAGCCCGCCACGATCCCGCAGCCGGCGAAGAGCCGGAAGCGGCGCGGGTCTTCCGGGTCGAACTGGGCGCTGCGCAGGGCGATTCCCCACTCGCCGTCGCCGGCCGCGTCCACCCAGCCCACCGGCCCGGCGTAACGCCCCCGGTCCATCCCCTCCACGGCCTCGATCAGGTCGGCGGCCGAGGCGGTGGGGGTGCCGCAGACCGCGGCCGAGGGGTGCAGGGCGGCGGCCAGGTCGAGCGAGGTGGCGCCGTCGGCCAGCACCCCGGTGACGTCGGTGGCCAGGTGCATGACGTTGGGCAGGTGCAGCACGAAGGGGGAGTCGGGCACGTTGGTCGTGGTGCAGTGCGGGGCCAGAGCCTCGGCCACCGAGCGCACGGCGTACTCGTGCTCCTCCAGGTCCTTGCTGGAACGGGCCAGCGAGGCGGCCAGGGCCAGGTCCTGCTCGTCGTTCTGGGTGCGCCGGATCGTGCCGGCCAGCACCCGCGAGGTGACCAGACCGCGTTCCAGCTTGACCAGCATCTCCGGGGTGGCGCCGAGCAGGCCGTCCACGCTGAACGTCCAGCAGTTGGGGTAGTCGCGGGCCAGTCGGGCGAGCACGTCGCGCGGGTCCACGTCCTGGGCGGTGCGGGCCACCACGTCGCGGGCCAGCACCACCTTCTCCACCTGACCGGCCTCGATCCGGTCGATCACCTCGGCGACCGCGGCCCGCCAGTCCTGCGGGTCCCGCGCCCCCGGGGTGAACTCGGTGCCTTCGGGCGAGACCGGCTCCCGCTCGTGCCGGGTGAGCCGGACCGGGGCCGGGATCGCGCCGCCGGCCGTGATCGTGGTGAGCCACCAGGTGCCGGCCCGGTGCCCGACCACCACTTCGGGCACGATCAGCACACCGCCGGCCGGGGAGGCGGGGGAGAAGGCGAAGGAGCCGAAGGCGACCGGGCCGGTGCCCGGCAGCCGCACCTCGTCGCGGACCACCGAGCGCTGCGCCATGTCGGCCCAGGTGCGCCGGGCCGAGGTGAACCGGGACGCTCCCGCACCGTCCACCCGCATCGCCTCGCCCCAGCCGACCAGGCCCTCACCCCGGCGCAGCCAGACCAGACCCGGGCCCGGCGGCAGCAGTTCGAGCAGGGGACCGGGGTCGGAGATCGCCACGGTGCGGGCGATGAGGGGAGCCAGGGCAGGAGCAGTGGTCATGATGACTTCAAGATTAGGAGCGCTCCGGCCGGGCCCCGCTGCGGGGTCGGTCACCCTCGGCCGCCCGAACTCCCCCGAACGGGCAAAAGGCCAGGTGAACCCCGGCTCCGATGGGGGCGACGGGCCCACTGTGAACTAGGGCACCCCTCACCCGAACGGGCCGCTGGAGGAGACGCGCAGCATCCCCGTGGGAGCATCGGGGCATGTCCCGCGCTGGTCTGGAGAAGACGCCACACGAGGTGGCGAGCATGTTCGACGGTGTCGCTGCTCGCTACGACCTGACCAACACCGTGCTGGCGATGCGCCAGGACGTCCGCTGGCGGAAGCTGGTGGCCGAGGCCCTGGACCTGAGGGCCGGGCAGACCGTGCTCGACCTGGCGGCCGGCACCGGCACCTCCAGCGAGCCCTTCGCCGACGCCGGTGTGCACACCGTGCCCTGCGACTTCTCGCTGGGCATGCTCAAGGTGGGCAACCGGCGCCGCCCCGACCTGCCCTTCGTGGCCGGTGACGCCACCCGCCTGCCCTTCGCCGACGCCTCCTTCGACGCCGTGACGATCTCGTTCGGGCTGCGCAACGTGGTCGACGTGGAGGCGGCGCTGGCCGAGATGCGCCGGGTGACCAAGCCCGGCGGCAAGTTCGTGGTCTGCGAGTTCTCCCACCCCACGTGGGCCCCCTGGCGGGTCGTCTACACCGAGTACCTGATGCGGGCGCTGCCCTCGGTGGCCCGCGTGGTCAGCTCGAACCCGGATGCCTACGTGTACCTCGCCGAGTCGATCCGGGCCTGGCCGGACCAGCGGGGTCTGGCTGCGAAGCTGCGGCAGGCGGGCTGGACCGACGTGGCCCACCGCAACCTCTCCGGCGGGATCGTGGCGCTGCACCGCGCCTTCCGCTGACCCCCTGCTCAGACCTACGAGCGCCCCCGGCCGACCGGCCGGGGGCGCTCCTGCTTTGCCGCTGCGACAAATCAGAGAAGTATTGGAAATGGCAAGGGTCTGGCTCGACATTCAGCATTTAGTCGCCGAACGGTCATTGAGCTCTTCAGGCCGTCGAATAGCGTCGATTCGACGAAATGCTGGCCTGCATGACTCGTCCCCCATTGGGGGCGGGTGCCGAAACCGCGACGGTGACACCAAAAGGTGTCAACAAACAAAACGGCACCGTGTGTCGAAATCAAGGCGGGCGTACCCATCGAGCCCGTCCGATCGTCCTTTGATTTACCGCCCGAAGCCGTGCCGTAAATACCGGGCTCTCGCGGGTGGACGCAAAACCACTGCCCGACAGGGCATTTCAACCATGAATTAAGTTACTTCAACCGTTCGTAAAGCTGCAGGTCAGGGCGGTTATGAACAAAGGGCCAAAGCGATACCCCGCGCGTCGGAGAGGTTCTGTGCGGGTCGTATGCTGTGCACGTGAATCACTTCACAAGCGATCGCGACGGTGCGGTACGCCCTGTGCCGTCCGCGAATACGCAGGCCCCTAGGATGGGCGCGCCCCGGGCGGCCTGCCTGATGCCCGGGTGTTCAACGGCGAAGAGTTCGGGAGGGCTGCTGTCGTGAACCCCTACGTTCCGATCCTGGCTCTGATGGCGATCGGCGGCGGGTTCGCCGTCTTCTCCATCGTCGCCGGGGCCCTCTCCGGCCCCAAGCGGTACAACCGGGCCAAGCTGGACGCGTACGAGTGCGGTATCGAGCCCACCCCGCAGGCCGCGGGCGGTGGCCGCTTCCCGGTGAAGTACTACCTGGTCGCGATGCTGTTCATCGTCTTCGACATCGAGAGCGTCTTCCTCCTGCCCTTCGCGGTCGCGTTCGACTCCCTGGGGGTCTTCGCGCTGGTCGAGATGGTGCTCTTCGTGATCACCGTCTTCATCGCCTACGCCTACGTGTGGCGCCGCGGCGGCCTGGAGTGGGACTGAAACCCCGCGGGACAGAGGAAATCTAATGGGTATCGAAGAGAAGCTTCCCAGCGGTTTCATGCTGACCTCGGTCGAGGTGCTGGCCGGGTACATGCGTAAGGCCTCGCTCTGGCCGGCCACGTTCGGCCTGGCCTGCTGCGCGATCGAGATGATGACCACCGGCGCTCCGCGCTACGACCTGGCCCGGTTCGGCATGGAGGTGTTCCGCGCCTCCCCCCGCCAGGCCGACCTGATGATCGTGGCGGGCCGGGTGAGCCAGAAGATGGCCCCCGTCGTGCGCCAGGTCTACGACCAGATGGTCGAGCCGAAATGGGTTCTGTCGATGGGGGTCTGTGCCTCCTCCGGCGGGATGTTCAACAACTACGCGATCGTCCAGGGCGTCGACCACATCGTCCCGGTCGACATCTACCTGCCCGGCTGCCCGCCCCGTCCGGAGATGCTGATCAACGCCATCCTCGAGCTGCACAAGCAGATCGAGAAGATGCCGCTCGGCGTCAACCGGGACGAGGCCGCCCGGGCCGCCGAGGAGGCGGCCCTCAAGGCGATCCCCACCTCCCAGATGAAGGGCCTGCTCCGGTGACCGACGGCATCGACGAGCCCGGCGAACTCTCGGTCAACACCCCGGTGGCCGAGGTGGTCACCACCCGCCACGGCATGTTCGGCAACCGGGACTCGGGCGACACCTCGGGTTTCGGTGGGCTCACCCGCAGCGTCGCCATGCCGGCGCCCACGCCCCGCCCCTACGGCGGCTGGTTCGACGGCGTGGTCGACGCCCTGGCCGAGGCCCTCACCGCGGGCGGTACCGATCCCGGTGCGGCGATCGAGTCGGTGGTCGTCGACCGCGGCGAGATCACCTTCTACATCCGCCGGGAGCACCTGCTCGCCGTGGTGAAGAGCCTGCGTGACGAGCCCGACCTGCGGTTCGAGATGTTCTCCGGGGTCAGCGGCGTGCACTACCCCGACGCCCACGGCCGTGAACTGCGGGCGGTGTACCACCTCACCTCGATCACCCACACCCGCCGGGTGCGGCTCGAGGTCGCGGCGCCCGACAGCGACCGGCACATCCCCTCGGTCGTCGAGATCTACCCCAGCGCCGACTGGCACGAACGCGAGACGTGGGACTTCTTCGGGCTGATCTTCGACGGTCACCCGGCCCTGACCCGCATCCAGATGCCCGACGACTGGCCGGGCCACCCCCAGCGCAAGGACTATCCGCTCGGCGGGATCCCGGTGGAGTACAAGGGCGCCACCATCCCGCCGCCGGACACGAGGAGGTCGTACAACTGATGGCCGAATCAACGATCGACCCGGGCCCGGACGCCGAGGCCGAAGAGGGCAGGGTCTTCACCTCTTCCGGCGGCGACTGGGCCGACATCGCCGAGGAGGCGGTGAGTCTCGGCGAGGAACGCATCGTCGTGAACATGGGCCCGCAGCACCCGTCCACCCACGGCGTGCTCCGGCTGATCCTCGAGATCGACGGCGAGACGGTGACCGAGGCCCGCTGCGGCATCGGCTACCTCCACACCGGCATCGAGAAGAACATGGAGTTCCGCACCTGGACCCAGGGCGTCACCTTCTGCACGCGGATGGACTACCTGTCCCCGTTGTACCAGGAGGCCGCCTACTGTCTGGGCGTCGAGAAGCTTCTCGGCATCACCGACGACATCCCTGAGCGGGCCAGCATCATCCGGGTCCTGCTGATGGAGCTCAACCGGGTCAGCTCGCACCTGGTCGCGCTGGCCACCGGCGGCATGGAGATCGGCGCGCTGACCGTGATGACGGTCGGGTTCCGCGAGCGCGAGGTGGTCCTGCACCTGCTCGAGCTGATCACCGGCCTGCGGATGAACCACGCGTTCATCCGGCCCGGCGGCCTGGCCCAGGACCTGCCCCCCGGCGCGATCGACCGGATCCGCGAGGACATCCCGGTGCTGCGCCGCGGGATCTCCGACCTGGAGAAGCTGAACAACGAGAACCCGCTGGTCAAGGCCCGGCTGCAGGACGTCGGCTACCTCGACCTGACCGGCTGCATGGCGCTCGGCGTGACCGGGCCGATGCTGCGCTCCACCGGTTTCCCGCACGACCTGCGCAAGACCGAGCCGTACTGCGGGTACGAGACGTACGACTTCGACGTGCAGACCTGGGACACCAACGACGCCTACGGCCGGCTGCGGATCCGGATCAACGAGATGAAGGAGTCGCTCAAGATCGTCGAGCAGACTCTCGACCGGCTGCAGGAGATGGGCCCCGGCCCGGTCATGGTCGGCGACAAGAAGATCGCCTGGCCGGCCCAGCTGGCCATCGGCGGTGACGGGATGGGCAACAGCCTGGACCACATCAAGCAGATCATGGGCACCTCGATGGAGGCCCTGATCCACCACTTCAAGCTGGTCACCGAGGGCTTCCGGGTCCCCGCGGGCCAGGTCTACCAGGCCATCGAGTCGCCCCGCGGCGAGCTCGGGGTGCACCTGGTGTCGGACGGCGGAACCCGGCCCTACCGGGCCCATTTCCGGGATCCGTCGTTCCACAACCTGCAGGCGATGGCGGCGTTGAGTGAGGGCGGGCAGGTGGCCGACGTGATCGTGGCCGTGGCATCGATCGACCCGGTGATGGGGGGCGTCGACCGCTGATGTCGCTCTCCGCCGAGGCCGTCGAACGGCTCTCCACCCAGTCGCACGAGATCATCGCCCGCTACCCGCAGCCGCGCAGCGCCCTGCTGCCGATGCTGCACCTGATGCAGAGCGAAGAGGGCTACGTCAGCCCGGACGGGATCGCGCTGTGCGCGCAGATCCTCGGCCTGAGCACGGCCGAGGTCTCGGCCGTGGCCACCTTCTACACGCAGTACAAGCGCCACCCCAACGGTGAGTACACGGTCGGGGTCTGCACCAACACGCTGTGCGCGGTGATGGGCGGCGACGCGATCTTCGAGGCGCTCGAGGAGCACCTCGGGGTCGGGCACGACGAGACCACCGAGGACGGCAAGATCACCCTCGAGCGGATCGAGTGCAACGCGGCCTGCGACTTCGCCCCGGTGATGATGGTCAACTGGGAGTTCTTCGACAACCAGACGCCGTCCTCGGCCCGGGGGGTCTGCGACCGGCTGCGCGCCGGTGAGGCCGTGGCCCCCACCCGGGGCCCGGACAGCGTGCCCACCTTCAAAGAGGTCTCGCACGTGCTGGCGGGTTTCAACGACGGACGGGCGTCCCAGGGGGTCGGGGCCGGTGCCCCTTCGCTTCGGGGCACCTTGCTGGCGGCCGAGAAGGGCTGGCAGGCACCTGGTCCCGCGGGTACCGGTGGTCCCTCTTCAGAACAAGGGACGCCCACGGCGCCCGACGCGACCGCGTCGGCGGCCGCTGATGTCCAGAACCGCGAGGCCCGCAGCAGCGGTTCCGACGCCCCGGCGGTCGACCCGGGCACCAAGGAGCGGGCGGGCACCGAGGCGGGCAAACCCCCGGCCGAGGCCACCCGCGGCGAGAACGACCCCGGTACCGGCACGGAGAAGAAGGGCTGAGTTCCGATGGCTGACGAGCGTGTTCCGGTGACTCTGACACCCGTGCTGTCGAAGCACTGGGACGAGGCCGAGTCCTGGACGCTGGAGAGTTACGAGCGCAACGGCGGCTACCAGGCGCTGCGTAAGGCGCTGGCGATGGTCCCGGAGGACGTGGTCACCACGGTCAAGGACTCGGGCCTGCGCGGTCGCGGCGGGGCCGGCTTCCCCACCGGGCTGAAGTGGAGCTTCCTGCCCAAGCCGGACGGCAACCCGCGCTACCTGGTGATCAACGCGGACGAGTCGGAACCCGGCACCTGTAAAGACATCCCGCTGATGATGGCCACCCCGCAGTACCTGATCGAGGGGGCGATCATCACCTGCCACGCGATCCGGGCCGAGCGGGCGTTCATCTACCTGCGCGGCGAGGTCGTGCACGTGTACCGCCGCCTGCTGGCCGCCGTCGAAGAGGCGCGGGCCGCGGGGTATCTCGGCGAGAACGTGCTGGGCTCGGGGCAGAACATCGACATCGTGGTGCACGCCGGGGCCGGCGCCTACATCTGTGGTGAAGAGACGGCGCTGCTCGACTCTCTCGAGGGCCGGCGCGGACAGCCCCGGCTGAAGCCGCCTTTCCCGGCCGTGGCCGGCCTGTACGCCCGCCCCACGGTGGTGAACAACGTCGAGTCGATCGCCAGCGTGCCCTCGATCATCGACAACGGCGCGTCCTGGTTCTCCGGCATGGGCACCGCGAAGTCGGCCGGTTTCGGCTTCTTCTCGCTCTCCGGGCACGTGCAGCAGCCCGGTCAGTACGAGGCCCCGCTGGGCATCACCCTGCGCGAGCTGATCGACATGGCCGGCGGCATGCGCGAGGGCCACGAGCTGAAGTTCTGGACGCCGGGCGGCTCGTCCACCCCGATGTTCACCGCCGAGCACCTCGACATCCCGCTGGACTTCGAGAGCACCGGGGCGGCCGGCTCGATGCTCGGCACCCGGGCGCTGCAGATCTTCGACGAGACGGTCTGCGTGGTCCGGGCGGTGCTGCGCTGGACCGAGTTCTACGCGCACGAGTCGTGCGGCAAGTGCACCCCCTGCCGGGAGGGCACCTACTGGCTGGTGCAGGTGCTGCGCCAGCTCGAGAACGGCCAGGGCGTCCCGGAGGACCTGGAACGCCTGCTGGACATCTGCGACAACATCCTGGGCCGTTCGTTCTGCGCCCTCGGCGACGGTGCGACCAGCCCGATCAGCTCGTCGATCAAGTACTTCCGAGACGAGTACCTGCTTCACCTGACCGAGGGCGCCTGCCCGTTCGACCCGGTGAAGTCCACGCTCTTCGCTGGAGTGAACGCCTGATGACTGTGACTGAGCCCTCGAAGGCGGCGGTCGACCTGGTCACCCTGACCATCGACGGGATCGAGGTCAGCGTGCCCAAGGGCACCCTGCTGATCCGCGCCGCCGAGGAACTGGGGATCGCGATCCCGCGGTTCTGCGACCACCCCCTGCTGGCCCCGGCCGGCGCCTGCCGGCAGTGCCTGGTCGAGGTGGCCATGCCGGACCGGGAGGGGAACGTGCGGCCGATGCCCAAGCCGCAGGCCTCCTGCACGATGACGGCCACCCCCGGGATGGTGGTCAAGACCCAGCTCACCTCGGCGGTCTCGGAGAAGGCCCAGCGCGGGGTGATGGAACTCCTGCTGATCAACCACCCGCTCGACTGCCCGGTCTGCGACAAGGGCGGGGAGTGCCCGCTGCAGAACCAGGCGCTCGCCAACGGCCGCTCGGAGAGCCGGTTCACCGAGGTCAAGCGCACCTTCCCGAAGCCGATCCGGATCTCTACCCAGGTCCTGCTCGACCGCGAGCGCTGCATCCTGTGCCAGCGCTGCACCCGCTTCTCCAAGGAGATCGCCGGCGACCCGTTCATCGACCTGCAGATGCGCGGTGCGCACCAGCAGATCGGGACGTTCTCGCCGGGGGTGCTCGACTTCCACGTCGACCTGCCCTTCCCGGCGGTGCGCACCAGCGAGGAGCTCGAGCCGACCGTCGCCTCGCACGTCCAGGGCACGCCGAAGGGCATGGACGAGTCGCGCGGCACCGGCCACGCCCACGTCACCGGCACCTACGCGGCCGACGACCTGGCCAGTGCGCGCACCCAGGGCGAGTCGCTGCTGGACGAGTCCGGCCAGCCGTTCGCCAGCTACTTCTCCGGCAACACGATCCAGATCTGCCCGGTCGGCGCGCTGACCGGCGCGGCCTACCGGTTCAAGGCCCGGCCGTTCGACCTGGTCTCCACCAAGGGCGTGTGCGAGCACTGCTCCAGCGGCTGCGCGCTGCGGGTCGACCACCGTCGCGGCAAGGTCACCCGGCGCCTGGCCGCCGACGACCCGGCGGTGAACGAGGAGTGGAACTGCGACAAGGGCCGCTGGGCCTTCAACTGGGCCACCGGCGCCGACCGGCTCACCCACCCGCTGGTGCGTGACCCGGAAACCGGTGAGCTGGAGCCGGTCTCGTGGCCCTACGCGCTGCAGGTGGCGGCCGAGGGGCTGCTGCGGGCCCGCCAGGCCGGGGGAGTCGGGGTGCTGCCCGGCGGCCGGCTGACCGTCGAGGACGCCTACGCCTACGCCAAGTTCGCCCGCGTGGTGCTGCGGACCAACGACGTCGACTTCCGCGCCCGGTCGCACTCGGCCGAGGAGGAGGCCTTCCTCGGTCACGCCGTGGCCGGTACCGGTCTGGGCGTCACCTTCGCCGAACTGGAGGCCGCACCGTCGGTGCTCCTGGCCGGTCTGGAGGCCGAGGAGGAGGCCGCGAGCATCTTCCTGCGGCTGCGTAAGTCGGTGCTCAAGGGCAGCAAGCAGGTCTTCTCGATCGCCCCCTGGGCCACCCGGGGCCTGATCAAGCTGTCCGGCACGCTGCTGGAGACCAGGCCCGGCCAGGAGGCCGCCGCCCTGGGCACCCCGGCCGCCGCCGAGGCGGTGGCCGCGCCCGGGTCGATCATCCTGCTCGGCCCGCGCCTGACCGAGTCGCCCGGCGCCTACCAGGCCGCCCTCGCCCTGGCCGCGAGCACCGGGGCCCGGCTGGCCTGGGTGCCGCGCCGGGCCGGTGAGCGGGGTGCGGTCGAGGCCGGTGCCCTGCCCAGCCTGCTGCCCGGTGGCCGTCCGGTCGCCGACCCGGCCGCCCGGGTCGACATCGCCGCGGCGTGGGAGGTGGAGAGTCTGCCCACCGAACCGGGCCGCGACACCACCCGGATCATCGACGACGCGGCGGCGGGTCTGCTGCCCGGTCTGCTCGTCGGCGGTCTCGACCCGGACGACCTGCCCGACCCGGCCGCGGCCCGTGCGGCCCTCGAGACCGCCTCGTTCGTGGTCAGTCTCGAGGTCCGGGCGAGCGCGGTCACCGCCTACGCGGACGTGGTCCTGCCGGTCGCCCCGCCCGCCGAGAAGGGCGGCACCTTCCTGAACTGGGAGGGCCGCTGGCGGGAGTTCCCGCAGGCGCTCACCTCCGAGGCGCTCAGCGACGGCGAGGTGCTCGACGCGCTGGCCTCCGAGGCCGGCGAGTGGCTCGGACTGCGCGGTGAGAAGGCCGGTTTCGCCGAGCTGGCCCAGCTCGGGCGCTGGGAAGGCGCCCGGGCCGCCCAGCCCGAGGCGCACACCGTCGAACCGGCCGGCGCCACGCTGCTGTCGACCTGGTCGATGCTGCTGGACAAGGGCCGGCTGCAGGACGGCGAGCCCTACCTGGCCGGCACCGCGCACCGGGCGGTCGCCCGGCTGTCCCCGGCCACCGCCGAGCAGCTCGGCCTGAGCCCGGGCACCACCGGCTCGGTGACGGTTTCCAACGACCGTGGGGAGATCACCTTGCCCGTCGCCCTCACCCCGATGCCCGACGGAGTGGTCTGGCTGCCCAGCAACTCCGCGGGCAGCCCGGTCCGGGCCCGGCTGGCGGCCGGCAACGGCGCCGCGGTCTCCGTCCGGCTCGCCGGCCACGCGCTGACGGGAGTCTGAGCGATGCACCTGATGCTGCTGGCCGAGAACCCGACGGCCGACTTCTCCCAGGACAACGGCTGGGTGGTGGCCGGCAAGGCGGTGCTGCTGTTCGCCGTCGCGGTGGTGGCCACCCTGCTGATGATCTGGGCCGAACGCCGCGTGGTGGGCCGCATGCAGTCGCGGCCCGGCCCCAACCGCAACGGTCCCTTCGGCCTGCTGCAGTCGCTGGCCGACGGCGTGAAACTGGCGCTGAAGGAAGACATCATCCCGACCGCGGCCGACAAGGTCGTCTACGTGATCGCCCCGGTGATCGCCTGCACCGCCTGCTTCGTGTCGTTCGCGGTGATCCCGTTCGGGCCCGAGGTGCGGATCCCGTTCACCGACATCATCACCCCGCTGCAGCTCACCGACCTGAACGTGGCGGTGCTGTTCATCCTGGCGGTGGCCGGGATCGGGGTGTACGGGATCGTGCTGGCGGGCTGGTCGTCCGGCTCCACCTACCCGCTGCTGGGCGGTCTGCGCTCCTCGGCCCAGGTGATCTCCTACGAGATCGCGATGGGGCTCTCGCTGGTCAGCGTCTTCCTCTACTCCGGCTCGATGTCGACCTCGGCGATCGTGGACGCGCAGCAGTCGCTGTGGTGGTGCCTGCCGCTGCTGCCCTCGTTCGTGATCTACGTGATCGCGATGGTCGGCGAGACCAACCGGGCGCCGTTCGACCTGCCCGAGGCCGAGGGCGAGCTGGTCGGTGGCTTCCACACCGAGTACACCTCGCTGAAGTTCGCCCTGTTCTTCCTGGCCGAGTACGTCAACATGGTCACCGTCTCGATGCTGGCGACCACGCTGTTCCTGGGCGGGTGGCGGGCCCCCTGGCCGATCTCGCTGTGGGACGAGGCCAACGCCGGCTACTGGCCGCTGCTCTGGTTCGCGGCCAAGACGATGATCTTCCTGTTCCTGTTCATCTGGCTGCGCGGCACCCTGCCGCGGCTGCGCTACGACCAGTTCATGCGCTTCGGCTGGAAGATCCTCATCCCCTCGGCGCTGCTGTGGACGATGGGCGTGGCGATCGTGCGGGCGATGGACCAGTTCTACGACGTGGACCGGCGCGAGCGGGTCATGATCATCGTCGGCGTGGTCCTGGTGCTCGGGCTGATCTGGGCCGCGATCGAGGCGCTGCGGATGCAGCAGCAGGAACCCGAACCCGACCAGCCCGACCCGGACGAGCCGATCGACCCGTTCGCCGGGGGCTTCCCGGTGCCGCCGCGGCCCGGCCAGAAGCTGATCCGGACCAACGGCTCGGCGCGCCCGGTCCCGGGCCCGGGCGAAACACCCGCTCTCGAGGAGGTCCGCGGTGGCTGACCGCGCAACGAACGGCACCCAGGACGAGTCCGGCGGCGGCTGGCTCTCCGCCCTCGCCCCGATCGCCGGGTTCGGTGTCACCTTCGCGACGATGTTCACCAAGGTCGTCACCGAGGAGTACCCCGAGCAGAAGGTGCCGACCGCACCCCGGTTCCACGGACGTCACCAGTTGAACCGGCACCCCGACGGCCTGGAGAAGTGCATCGGCTGCGAGCTGTGCGCCTGGGCGTGCCCGGCCGACGCGATCTACGTCGAGGGCGCGGACAACACCGAGGAGGAACGCTTCTCGCCGGGTGAGCGCTACGGCCGCGTCTACCAGATCAACTATCTGCGCTGCATCCTCTGCGGTCTGTGCATCGAGGCCTGCCCGACCCGGGCGCTCACCATGACCAACGAGTACGAGCAGCTGAAGGGCCCGACCCGGGCCGGGCTGATCTTCGAGAAGCAGGACCTGCTGGCCGCGCCGCTGGGCGGGATGATCCCGGCGCCGCACCCGATGGTGCCGGGCACCACCGAACAGGACTACTACCAGGGCAAGGTCACCCAGGCCGTGCCCGAGCAGCAGGCCTGGGTGGAAGCCCGGGCCGGGAACGACGAGAACGTGCAGGGGGCCGTCCGGTGACCACCCCGTCCCTGCTCCTCGCCCAGGCCACCCCGGGGGCCGCCGACCTGGGCGGCACCGGCGAGAACGTGCTGTTCTGGGTGATCGCGCTGATCACCGTGCCGGGGGCGCTCGGGCTGCTGTTCGCCCGCAAGGCGGTGCACGCGGCGCTGTGCATGGCGCTGGTGATGGTCTGCCTGGGCATCGCCTACCTTGCGCTGCAGGCCCCGTTCCTCGGGGTGGTGCAGATCTTCGTCTACGCCGGCGCCGTGATGATGCTCTTCCTGTTCATGATGATGCTGGTCGGCGTCGACTCCTCGGACTCCCTGGTGGAGACGATCAAGGGGCAGCGCTGGCTGGCCTTCGTCTTCGGCCTCGCCCTGGCGGTGCTGATGACCTCGGTGATCGGCCAGGCCACCTACGGCGGCGCCCGCGGTCTGCAGGACGTGGACACGGCCGGGAACATGACCGGGATGGCCGAACTCATCTTCGGCAAGTACGTCTGGGCCTTCGAGGCCACCAGCGCCCTGCTGATCACCGCCGTCCTCGGCGCGATGATGCTGGCCCACCGCGAGCGGCTCACGCCCAAGGCCACCCAGAAGGACCTGGCCATCAAGCGGATCCAGGAGGGCCCGATCAAGGCCCCGCTGCCCTCGCCCGGGGTCTTCGCCCGGCACAACGCGGTGGACATCCCGGCCCTGCTGCCGGACGGCACGCCGTCCGAGCTGTCGGTCTCCCGGGTGCTCACCGCGCGCGGCCAGAACCGTTCCGTGCTCACGGTTTCCGAGGACGTCACGATCATCGAGGCGGAGATCAGCCCGGCCGCGCAGAACCTGGCCGACCCGCAGGGCCACGGCCTGAAGGGCGCCCGCGACCGCGCCGTGGACGGAGAGAGCGTGGCCGACGACGTCAAGGTGAAGGGAGCCGGGCAGTGAACCAGATCTACTGGCTCTACCTGGCGGTGCTGCTGTTCTCGATCGGGGCGGCCACCGTGCTGGTGCGGCGCAACGCGATCGTGGTGTTCATGGGCGTGGAGCTCATGCTGAACGCCGCCAACCTGGCGTTCGTCACCTTCGCCCGGATCAACGGCAACATCGAGGGCCAGGTGATCGCCCTGTTCGTGATGCTCGTCGCGGCCGCCGAGGTGGTCGTCGGGCTGGCGATCATCTTCACCATCTTCCGCACCCGCAGGTCGGCGTCGGTGGACGACGCCAACCTGCTGAAGTACTGAGAGGCCGCGCGATGCTTGCCGAAACTGGCGCATATCACGCAGCCGAGGGCACCGTTCAGTCCGGCGCCTGGCTGCTGATCGCCCTGCCCGCCCTCGGTGCGGCGGTCCTGCTGCTCGGCGGGCGCCGCCTGGACCGCTGGGGGCACTGGCTCGGGGTCCTGATGAGCTGGGCCGCCTTCGTCTGGGGCGCCCTGCTCTTCTTCGACCTGCTGGGCCGCGACGGCGAGGAAAGGGCCGTCCAGGTCCACCTTTTCGAGTGGATCCACGCCGGCGCGTTCCAGCTCGACGCGGGTCTGCTGGTCGACCCGCTGTCGCTGGCCTTCGTCCTGCTGGTGACGTTCGTCGGCTCGCTGATCCACGTCTACTCCGTGGCCTACATGGAGCACGACCCGGACCGGCGCCGGTTCTTCGCCTACCTCAACCTGTTCGTCGCCTCGATGCTCCTGCTCGTCCTGGCCGACTCCTACCTGCTGTTGTTCGTCGGCTGGGAGGGCGTGGGACTTGCGTCGTACCTGCTGATCGGTTTCTGGAACCACAACCCGGCCTACGCCACCGCGGCGAAGAAGGCGTTCATCGTCAACCGGGTCGGCGACGTGGGCCTCTCACTCGCGATCATGGCGATGTTCCTGGCCTTCGGAACCGTCACGTTCTCCGGGGTGTTCGCCGAGGCCGGCAACGCGAGCGAGGCCCAGCTCACCGTGATCGGCCTGCTCCTGCTGGTCGGTGCCTGCGGCAAGTCGGCGCAGTTCCCGCTGCAGTCCTGGCTGGGCGACGCAATGGCCGGCCCGACCCCGGTGTCGGCCCTGATCCACGCCGCCACGATGGTCACCGCCGGCGTCTACCTGGTGGTCCGCTCGATGCCGGTCTACGTCGGGGCGCCGGACGCCCAGCTCGTGGTGGTCGTCGTCGGAGCGATCACGCTGGTCTACGGCGCGATCGTGGGCTGCGCCAAGGACGACATCAAGAAGGCGCTCGCCGCCTCCACCATGTCGCAGATCGGCTACATGATGCTGGCCGCCGGGCTGGGCCCGGTGGGCGCCGCCTTCGCCATCTTCCACCTGCTCACCCACGGCTTCTTCAAGGCCGGGATGTTCCTCGGGGCCGGCTCGGTGATGCACGGCATGAACGACTCGGTGAACATGCGGACGTTCGGGCGGCTGTCCGGGGTCATGAAGATCACCTGGGTGACGTTCGGGCTGGGCTGGCTGGCCATCATCGGCTTCCCGTTCCTGTCCGGCTTCTGGAGCAAGGACAAGATCATCGAGTCGGCGTTCGTCGGTGAGGGCTGGCGTCCCTGGGTCTTCGGGCTCACCGCGCTGCTGGCCGCCGGCGTCACCGCGTTCTACATGTCCCGGCTCTTCTTCATGACCTTCCAGGGCAAGGAGAAGCGCTGGGCCGACGACGCCCACCCGCACGAGTCCCCGGCCCTGATGACCGTGCCGATGATGATCCTGGCGGTCGGCTCGGCGTTCCTCGGCCTGGCCCTGGGCGTCAGCGACGGCCTGGTGCACTGGCTGGAACCGGTGATCGGGCACGCCGAGCACCACGAGCCGGTGCTCTCGGTCCCGGTGATCACCGGCAGCACCCTGGTGCTGGTCGCCCTGGGCGTGTTCCTGGCCTGGCGGATGTACTGGAACGAGCCGGTACCGCGCACCGCCCCGCGGGGCAGCCTGCTCACCCGGGCCGCGCGCCGGGACCTGTTCCAGGACGACGTGAACGAGGGCCTGTTCATGCGCCCGGGCCAGTACCTGACCCGCACGCTGGTCTTCGTGGACAACAAGGGCGTCGACGGCGCCGTGGGTGGCCTGGCCGCCCTGGTCGGCGGGCTCGGCGGCCGCCTGCGCCGGGTCCAGACCGGTCTGGTCCGTTCCTATGCAGCGTCGATGCTCGCGGGCGTCGTCATCCTTCTCGGCGGCCTGCTCGCCGTCCGGCTCTGATTGAGGACTCGATGGACTTCCCCTGGCTGACGGTGATCGGAGCCGTCCCTCTGGTGGGCTCGGTCGTGGTCGCGGCCCTGCCCAAGGCCCTGGCGCCCCGGGCCCGGCTCGTCGCGCTCGGCGTCTCGCTGGCCACCTTCGTGCTCACCGTGGTCGCGGCGGTGCAGTTCGACGTCGCCCGGGCCGGTGAGATCCAGCTCGCCGAACAGCACTCCTGGATCGGCGAGTTCGGGGTCAGCTACGCGGTCGGCGTGAACGGCATCGGCCTGGTCATGGTGGCGCTGTCCACCGTGCTGGTGCCGCTGTGCGTGCTGGCCGCCTGGAACGAGATCGACGACGACCAGGCCCGGCTGTTCTTCGGCCTGGTGCTGGTGCTCGAGGCGATGATGGTCGGCGTCTTCGCGGCCCGCGACCTGTTCCTGTTCTACGTGTTCTTCGAGGCCATGCTGATCCCGGTCTACTTCCTGATCGGGGCCTTCGGCTCGAGCGAGCGCCGCCGCTACACCGCGGTCAAGTTCCTGGTCTACTCGCTCGTCGGCGGGCTGGTCATGCTGGTCGGGGTGATCGGCCTCTACGGCGCCGGCCCGGGCGGCGAAGAAGGCTTCCTGATCGACAACCTGACCGGGCTGGAGTTCTCCAGCAGCACGGCCGAGCGGCTGATGTTCGTGGCGTTCTTCATCGCCTTCGCGATCAAGGCGCCGATGTGGCCGGTGCACACCTGGCTGCCGGACGCCACCGACGAGGCCCCGGCCGGGGTGTCGGTGCTGCTGGTCGGGGTGCTCGACAAGGTCGGCACGTTCGGCATGCTCACCCTCTGCCTGCCGCTGTTCCCTGAGGCCAGCAAGTGGGCGGCGCCCGTGGTCCTGGCCCTGGCGGTGGTCAGCGTGCTCTACGGGGCGCTGCTGGCGATCGGCCAGACCGACCTGAAGCGGCTGATCGCCTACACCTCGATCTCCCACTTCGGGTTCATCGTGCTGGGCATCTTCGCGATGACCTCGACCGGGCAGACCGGCTCGACCCTCTACATGGTCAACCACGGCTTCTCCACCGCCGCCCTGTTCCTGGTGGCCGGCATGCTGATCCGCCGCCGCGGCTCGGCCGACATCGACGACTTCGGCGGCCTGCAGCGCAGCACCCCGGTGCTGGCCGCGGGCTTCCTGCTGGCCGGCCTGTCCAGCCTGGCGCTGCCCGGCATGTCAAGCTTCGTCAGCGAGTTCATGGTGCTGACCGGCACCTTCGTGAAGTACCCGGCGGTGGCCGTGCTGGCCACCCTGGGCATCGTCCTGGCCGCGCTGTACATCCTGCTCACCTACCAGCGGATGTTCACCGGCCCGGTGCGGGAGTACGCCGGGGGCTGGAAGGACGCCAGCGCCCGCGAGGTCTGGGTCGTCGCCCCGTTGGTCGTGGTGATCCTGTTCCTGGGCGTCTACCCCAAGCCGGTGCTGGACGTCATCAACCCGGCCATCTCAACCACGATGCAGCAGGTCGGCGTGACGGATCCGGCGCCGACCGTGGCAGTTGAGGGAGAAGACAAGTGAACGCTCCTTCGGTCGACTACGCCGCGGTGGCGCCGATGCTGATCGTCTTCGTCGCCGCGCTGCTCGCAGTGCTCGTCGAGGCGTTCGCACCCCGCACCGCCCGCTTCGTCAGCCAGGTCGTCCTGGCCTCCGTCGGCATCGCCGCGGCCCTGATCAGCGTGGTCTACCTGGGCACCCAGGAGAAGTCGGTGACCACCGCGGGCGGGGCCGTGGTGATCGACGGCCCGGCGCTGTTCCTGCAGGGCACCATCCTGGTGCTGGGCCTGATGGCCCTGCTGACGATGGCCGACGAGGCCCCCGAGTCCGGGGCCTTCACCGCCCAGGCCTCGGCCGTGCCCGGCTCGGTCGACGAGGCCCGGGCCGCCCGCGCCGGCCTGGTGCAGACCGAGGTCTACCCGCTGATCCTGTTCTCGATGGTCGGCATGCTGCTCTTCCCGGCCTCGAACGACCTGCTCACCATGTTCATCGCGCTCGAGGTGCTCTCCCTGCCGCTGTACCTGCTGTGCGGCCTGGCCCGCCGGCGTCGGCTCCTGTCCCAGGAGGCGTCGCTGAAGTACTTCCTGCTCGGGGCCTTCTCGTCGGCGTTCTTCCTGTTCGGCTCGGCCCTGCTGTACGGCTTCGCCGGCTCGGTGCGGCTGTCCGACATCGCCGCCGCGATCTCCGACGGCAGCACCGGCACCGCCGCCTCGGCCGTGGTCGGCAAGGACGGCCTGCTCCTGCTCGGCGTCGGCCTGCTGGCGGTCGGCCTGCTGTTCAAGGTCGGCGCGTTCCCGTTCCAGTCCTGGACCCCGGACGTCTACCAGGGCGCCCCCACCCCGGTCACCGGGTTCATGGCGGCCTGCACCAAGGTGGCCGCGTTCGGCGCCCTGCTGCGCATCGCCTACGTGGCCCTGCCCGGGGTGCGCTGGGACTGGCAGCCGGTGATCTGGGTGGTCGCCGCGCTGACCATGCTGATCGGCTCGATCATCGCGATCGTCCAGGCCGACGTGAAGCGGATGCTGGCCTACTCCTCGATCGCGCACGCCGGGTTCATCCTGGTCGGGCTGCTGGCGATGGACCGCGACGGCATCGGCAGCGTGCTCTTCTACCTGGCCGCCTACGGCTTCACCACGGTCGGGGCGTTCGCCCTGGTGACCCTGGTGCGCACCTCCACGCCGGAGGGCGGAGTCGGTGGTGAGGCGACTCACCTCTCCCAGTGGCAGGGCCTGGCCAAGCGCTCGCCGCTGCTCGCGTTCACCTTCACGCTGTTCCTGCTGGCCTTCGCCGGAATCCCGCTGACCAGCGGTTTCACCGGTAAGTTCGCGGTCTTCTCGGCCGCCGTCGACCAGGCCCCGTGGGGTCCGGGACTGGTCCTGGTGGGCGTCGCGGCCAGCGCCATCGCGGTGTTCTTCTACATCCGGGTCATCGTGCTGATGTACTTCAATGACTCGGTAGGGGATGCTGTCACCGTGACCCGCCCCGGAGCCCTGACGATCTTCGCCGTCGGCGTCGGTGTCGTCGCGACGATCGGGCTCGGCGTACTGCCCGCCGCCGCCCTTCAATTGGCCAATAGTTCGTCGGTGTTCTTACCGTGAGTGCTGTGACCGCTTCCCTGGATCTGCCGGTGGTTGACGCCGCCCTTGCCGAGTCCGTCCGTGTCGGCATGGAGACGATCGAGTCCCGGCTGCGAGAGGCGGTCCAGCAGGCCGACCAGCTCGCCGACACCGCCTCCCGTCACCTCGTGGAGGCGGGCGGCAAGCGGATCCGCCCGATGCTCACCCTGCTCGCCGCCAGCCTGGGCGACGGGAGCCGTCCCGAGGTGGTCGAGGCCGGGGTGGTGGTCGAGCTGACCCACCTGGCCTCGCTCTACCACGACGACGTGATGGACTCGGCCGACCAGCGCCGGGGGGCCGCCGCGGCCCACCTGGTGTGGGGCAATCAGGTGGCGATCCTGGTCGGCGACCTGCTCTTCGCCCGGGCCTCCCGGGTGGTGGCCGACCTCGGCCCGGAGGCGGTGAACATCCAGGCGGCCACCTTCGAGCGGCTCTGCCTGGGCCAGATGCACGAGACCGTGGGCCCCTCGCCGGCCGACGACCCGATCGCGCACTACCTGCAGGTGCTGGGCGACAAGACCGGTTCGCTGATCGCCACCGCGGGCCGCTTCGGCGCCATGTTCGGCGGCTGCCCGCCCGAGACGGTCGACATCATGGTGCGCTACGGCGAGCTCGTCGGGGTGGCCTTCCAGCTCGCCGACGACGTGATCGACCTGTCCAGCGCGGGCCGGGTGTCGGGCAAGGTGCAGGGCACCGACCTGCGCGAGGGCGTGCCCACCCTGCCCACGCTGCTGGCCCGCCGGGCGGCCGGTAACGGCGACGCCGAGGCCGCACGGATCGTGGCCATGCTCGACGGCGACCTCTCGGAGGACGCCCGGCTGGCCGAGACCATCGCCGCGCTGAACGAGCACAAGGTGATGGACGCGGCCCGCGACGAGGCCGCCCGCTGGGCCCAGGAGGCGATCGCCACCCTGGAGCCGCTGCCGGAGTCACCGGCCAAGGTGGCCCTGCGGCAGTTCGCCGAGGCCGTGGTGGACCGCACCCGCTGACCCTTCGCACGAGCCCGGCTGACATCTGCGCAGCCGGGCTTTCAGTGCTTTTGGACGTTTGTGGGTTTGCCTTTGTCGCGCACTGTTCGGTATTTTCCCAATTGGCGCGGACGACTGGGGGGAGCGACATGAGCGCCGAGCCCGTGTACTACAGCCACTCCGGGGCCGACAATGATGCGGTGACGGATGACTACGAGCCGGTCCCGGACTGGGTGCGCAAGCCCGGCGGATTCACCGTGGACGAATTCTTCCGGCTGCCGAACCTCCCCCCGCACACCGAGCTGATCGACGGGGAACTGGTTTTCGTGAGCCCGCACGCGAGGTTCCACATGAGGATGCTCAGACTCTTGGAACGGGTGCTTGATGACGCTGTTCCAGGTCACCTCGAGGTGATCCGCGAGATGAACGTGGTCATCGGTGATCGTCAGGCGCCGGAGCCGGACCTCTCCGTCATCCCGCTCGATGCGGTGAACGGCCTCCGGGACACGCGCTACCCGGCCGAGGTCGTGCTTCTGGCGGTCGAGGTGGAGTCGCCCGACTCCGAGCTGCGCGACCGGGAGCGCAAGCCACAGCTCTACGCCCAGGGCGGGATCCCGCACTACTGGCGGGTGGCGCAAGTGGACGGCAAGCCGGTTGTCCATGTCTACCGGCTCGACCCCGAGACCAAGTCGTATGTACTCACCGGCGTCCACCACGAGCGTCTCAGATCGAGTGAGCCCTTCGACGTCGACGTAGACCTCACCCACTTCGACCGGCCGGTCCGCGCCACCTGAACCGACCTCACCTGGAGACAAACCCGACCCTCAGGTAGCTTCGAAGGGTGGGTTCTGCAATGTCGCTGAAGGTGAGGGCCGGGTCATGAATCGCGCACCCCGCGAGGACTCCGACGAGAAAGATGTCGAGGTCGGTCAGCACAAGGACTACGCGGCCGGGGTCCCCGGCGTCTACCACGCGCTCAAGATCTCGTACCAGCAGATGGGCGCCCAGCGCACGGCCCGCACCCTGCTGAAGCTGAACCAGAAAGACGGTTTCGACTGCCCGGGCTGCGCCTGGCCGGAGAAGGACAAGCGGCACGTCGCGGAGTTCTGCGAGAACGGCGCCAAGGCGGTCGCCGAGGAGGCCACCCGGCGCCTGGTCGACGCCGACTTCTTCGCCAAGCACTCGGTGCACGAGCTGAACCAGAAGACCGACTGGTGGCTGGGCCAGCAGGGCCGCCTGGTCGAGCCGATGATCAAACCCGCCGGGCAGGACCACTACCGCCCGATCAGCTGGGACGCCGCGTTCGACCTGATCGCCACCGAGCTGCGCGGTCTGGACAGCCCCGACCGGGCCACCTTCTACACCTCCGGCCGCACCAGCAACGAGGCCGCGTTCGTGTACCAGCTGATGGTCCGCGCGCTGGGCACGAACAACCTGCCCGACTGCTCGAACATGTGTCACGAGTCGTCCGGCTCGGCGCTCACCGACGCGATCGGGGTGGGCAAGGGCAGCGTGCAGCTCGAAGACCTGGAGCAGGCCGAGCTGATCGTGGTGATGGGCCAGAACCCGGGCACCAACCACCCGCGCATGCTCTCCACCCTCGAGGTGGCCAAGCAGAACGGCGCGGTGATCGTGGCGGTGAACCCGCTGCCCGAGGCCGGCCTGATCAACTTCCACAACCCGCAGACCCCCAAGGGCGTGGTCGGCGGCGGCACCGACATGGCCGACGACTTCCTGCAGATCCGGCTCGGCGGTGACCAGGCCCTGCTGATGGCCGTGGCGCAGATCCTGCTGCAGGACGAGTCGGTGGTCGATCGCGCCTTCATCGACGAGTACACGGCCGGTTTCGACGAGTACGCGGCCCACGTGAAGGGCCTGGACCTGGCCGAACTGGTCACCGCCACCGGCCTGACCGAGCCGGAGGTGCGCGGCCTGGCCGCCCGGTTCGCCGCCTCCAGCAAGACGATCGTCTGCTGGGCGATGGGCATCACCCAGCACAAGCACTCCGTGGCCACGATCCGCGAGATCGTGAACGTGCTGCTGATCCAGGGCAACCTGGGCCGGCCCGGCGCCGGGGTGTGCCCGGTGCGCGGGCACAGCAACGTCCAGGGTGACCGCACGATGGGCATTTTCGAGAAGATGCCCGAGTGGTTCATGGACAACCTGCAGCAGGAGTTCGGGTTCGACCCGCCGCGTGAGCACGGCTTCGACACCGTCAACAGCATCCGGGCGATGCGCGACGGGAAGATCGACGTGTTCATGGCGGTCGGCGGCAACTTCATCCGGGCCACCCCGGACAGCGAGGTGACCGAGGCCGCGCTGCGCAGATGCCGTCTGACGGTGCAGGTCTCGACCAAGCTGAACCGCTCGCACACGGTCTGCGGCGACACCGCGCTGATCCTGCCCACCCTGGGCCGTACCGACCGCGACTTCCAGGCCTCCGGTGAGCAGAGGGTCAGCGTGGAGGACTCGATGAGCCGGGTCCACGCCTCCCGGGGCAACCTGAAACCGCCGTCGGAGAACCTGCTCTCGGAGGTGTCGATCCTGACCCGGCTGGCCCGGCGCGCGGTCGGCGACAAGGTGGACGTGCCCTGGGAGGAGTTCGAGGGCGACTACCGCACCATCCGCAGCAGCATCTCCCGCGTGGTGCCGGGCTTCGACGAGTACGAGAGCAAGCTGGAGAACCCGAACGGCTTCACCCTGCCGCACGCCTCACGCAGCCGGCGCTTCCCCACCCACAGCGGCCGCGCCAACTTCGCCGCGCTCCCGCTGGAATACCCCAGGATCCCCGAAGGACGCCTGCTGCTGCAGACCCTGCGCAGCCACGACCAGTACAACACCACCATCTACGGCCTGGACGACCGCTACCGCGGCATCAAGAACGGCCGTCGCGTGGTCTTCGTGAACGCGGACGACCTGGTGGCGCTGGGATTCGAGGACGGCGAGATGGTCGACCTGGTCTCGGAGTGGGTGGACGGGATCGAGCGCCGCGCCCAGGACTTCCGGGTGGTCAAGTACAACACCGCCAAGGGCTGCGCAGCCGCCTACTACCCCGAGACGAACGTGTTGGTGCCCCTGGACAGCGTGGCCGACGTGAGCAACACCCCGGCCTCCAAGTCGGTGCTCATCCGGCTCGAGAAGCGCTAGGAGACGCTCGCCTCGACCTGGGTGGCGGCGAGCCGCTGGGCTCGCTGCCGCCGGGCGGCGCGCAGGCTGTCGGCGGTCAGAACCACCAGGGCCAGCCAGACCAGGCCGAACCCGGCCCAGCGGGAGGCGGGCATGTGCTCGTCCAGAACCAGTACGCCGCAGAGGAACTGCAGCACGGGCGTGAGGTACTGCAGCAGCCCCATCGTGGACAACGGCACCCGGCTGGCCGCCGCCGCGAAGAGCAGCAGGGGAGCGATGGTGACAATGCCGGTGCTGGCCAGGAGGAGGGCCTGCCAGGGCGGGTTGTGGCCGATCGTGCTGTCGCCGTTGAGCGCCAGCACCACCAGCCCGACCACCGCGAACGGCGCCAGCACCAGGTTCTCAGTGCTCAGCCCGGCCAGGGCGCTGACCCCGCCGTTGCTGCCGACCTGCTTCTTCAGCAGGCCGTAGGTGCCGAAGGAGAGCGCCAGGGTGAGCGCGATGGTCGGGACGTGCCCGTAGTTCACCGTGAGCACGATGCCCGCGACCACCCCGATCAGCACCGCCACCCACTGCAGCACGCGCAGTCGCTCGCGGAGGACCAGCACGCCCAGGGCCACCGTGATCAGCGGGTTCAGGAAGTAGCCGAGCGCGGCCTCGACCACCTGATCGCTGTTCACCGCGTAGATGTAGACGCCCCAGTTGAGCGCGATCAGGAACGCGGCCGAACCGAGCAGCCGCACCTGCCGGCGGTTACGCAGCACGGCGCGCATCTCGGCCCACGAGCGCAGGGCGGCGAGCAGGGCCAGGCAGGCGAGGCCGCTGAAGACGATCCGGCAGAGCAGCACCTCGAACGCCCCCGACTCCTGCAGGAGCCGGAAGTACAGCGGGAAGCAGCCCCAGAGCAGATAGCTCGTGAAGCCGTAGGCGATGCCCCTACGGACGTCCGGATTCATCCCACGATTCTAGGAGGCAGATTGCGTGGGGAGCCTCCAACGGGCCTGGCTGAGCGTGTGAATCGGCTGGTCGGAGCGGTTCCAGGGCGCTCGGTGAACCTCTTGCAGGGGTTTGCGGGCCCAACGCACCACGTCGTCAGCCACGACGACGCCCCATCGGCCGGGTAGAGGTTCGCCGACGAACACGGCGGAACTCAGCAGCAGCACCGGCTGGAGCGGCTCTTCTGGTTCGCCGTAGAGGGGTGCGGTCCTGAGCGGTTCGGCCGGGCTGGAGGCACTGCGGGTGGGCAGCATGGCGAAGGGCCTCGACGGGGCCTGCCCCTGGGCCGGATGGCCGTGAAGGTAGACGTAGCGCGAGCGCAGACCGGCCAGCACGGAGTACTCCGGCAGGCCTCCGCGGCGCAGCCGGCCGAGGAATCGGCGCTGGCCGGCGAGCCGCCAGATCACCGCGGCGGCCAGCGTGAGCAGCCAGCCCGTCGCGGCCAGGAAGCCGCCGAACTTACTCGGTTCGGCCTCCAGTTCGGCCGCGTCCGGGTCTTGCGGGTCGTAGCGCACCCGGGCGGGGTCTCCGACGCGATAGGTGTCCTGGGCGTCGATGTTCCAGGTAGTGCCGTCGGTGTGCTCGAGCACGAGATCGCCGAACTCGTCCAGGGCAGTCACCCGGGCGTCGACCACCACGCTGCGTTCGAACCAGTCGTCCCGGGCCTGGGAGGCCCAGATGTAGAGGGCGGCGAAAAGGGCTGCGAAGACGAGCAGGACCGTGGTGACGGCGGTAGGGATGATCCAGAACGCGGCCGGCATGCGCAGGTGCGGACGGGGACCGGCGACCGCTGCGGCCGGTATGTCCGGCCGGATGGCGGCCTGTCGGCGGTACCGGTCGTTCTGCACCACGGCGAGCACCGCGCAGCAGGCCAGACCGTGCAGGCCGATCGACAGGTCCTCGCCCGCATCGAACGAGAACACCAGGAAGAGCACGCCCCAGAGCCCGCCGAGCAACAGCCCGGCCCGGGGAGCGATCCAGAGCAGGAACGGGACGGCGAACAGGCTGCCGGTGGCCAGCGCCGTGTCCACACCCCAGTCGGTGCAGGCGGCCGGGTTGTCCCGGCACTGCACCGACTCACCCGGATCACGGTTCAGCACCGCGTAGAACCAGGCCAGGCTCAGCACCACCTGGGTCAGCCACCACGGGGCGAGAGCCCGCCCGACTGTGCGGCCCTGCTCCTGCCACACCACCAGCGGCTCGGCCGCTCCACCCACCCTGCTCGTCACCCTCCCACGGTGACAGGCCCACGGCCGCTGAGGCAGACGTCCATCGTTATCGGTGCCCCAAGAACAAAACCGACTTGAGGACGTCGGTGAGCACCGACGTCCTCAAGTCGCCTTTCGTTCGTGCTCAGGTCACGGGTCAGTCGGTGACCGTCCAGGTGTCCCGGCCGGCCAGCAGGGCGGCCAGGTCGTCGTCGGTGGCGGGGCCGTTGTTCGCCTCGACCGCCCCGTTCACCTGGGCTCGCACCAGGTCGTCGTAGGCGGGGCGGGCGACCTTGCGGAACACGCCGAGCGGGACGTGCGAGAGGGTCTCCTCGTCCAGCCGGGAGAGCGCGAACTGGGTGGCCGGGTTGGGGTTCTCGGCGTCGTGCACGAGCAGGTCGGACTCGCTCACCGAGGCCACGTCGACCACCTGCAGGGTGCCGTCGGCGGCCCGGACCACACCGCGTGCGCCCTCGGCGCCGAACCGGATGGGTTCACCGTGCTCCAGCCGGATCAGCCGGGCCTGGGCCTCGTCCTTGTCCTTCAGCACGTCGAACGCACCGTCGTTGAAGATCGGGCAGTTCTGGTAGATCTCCACCAGCGCCGAGCCGCGGTGCTCCACGGCCTGGCGCAGCACGCTGGTCAGGTGCTTGCGGTCGGAGTCGAGCGTGCGGGCGACGAAGGTGGCCTCGGCGCCCAGGGCCAGCGAGATCGGGTTGAACGGGGTGTCCACCGAGCCGACCGGGGTGGACTTGGTGATCTTGCCGGACTCGGAGGTGGGTGAGTACTGGCCCTTGGTCAGCCCGTAGATCCGGTTGTTGAACAGCAGGATGGTGAGGTTCACGTTGCGGCGCAGGGCGTGGATCAGGTGGTTGCCGCCGATCGAGAGCGCGTCCCCGTCACCGGTGACCACCCAGACGTTGAGGTCGGGACGGGCGGTAGCCAGGCCGGTGGCGATCGCCGGGGCGCGGCCGTGGATCGAGTGCAGGCCGTAGGTGTCGAGGTAGTAGGGGAAACGCGAGGAGCAGCCGATGCCGGAGACACAGACCACGTTCTCCCGCCGGATGCCGAGCTCGGGCAGGAACCCCTGCACGGCGGCCAGGATCGCGTAGTCGCCGCAGCCGGGGCACCAGCGCACCTCGGCGCCGGAGGTGAAGTCCTTACGGGTCTGCCGGGCGTCTTCCGGGGTCAGGTGCGGCACTCCGGCCAGGCCGGAGAGCACGGTCGGCATGCCGAGTTCGGTGGTCATCTCAGAAGCCCTCTCGGATCTCGGTGGCGAGCGAGGTGATCGCGGTGGCGATCTCGGCCGAGCTGAACGGCAGGCCGCGCACCTGGTTGTAACCGCGGGCGTCGACCAGGTACTTCGCCCGCAGCAACAGGGCCAGCTGGCCGAGGTTCATCTCCGGGATCAGCACCCGCCGGTAGCGCTTCAGCACCTCGCCGGTGTTGGCCGGGAACGGGTTCAGATGGCGCAGGTGCGCGGTGGCGACCTTGGTCTGCGAGCGGCGCGCCTCGCGGGCCCCGGCGGCGATCGGGCCGAACGTGCTGCCCCAGCCGATCACCAGCACGTCGGCGTCGCCGGTGGGGTCGTCGACCTCCAGCGGGGGCACGTCGATGCCGTCGACCTTGGCCTGGCGCAGCCGCACCATCTTGTCGTGGTTGTCCGGGTCGTAGCTGATCTCGCCCGTGCCGTCGGCCTTTTCGATGCCACCGATGCGGTGCTCGAGACCGGCCACGCCGGGTGGCGCCCAGGGCCGGGCCAGCGTCTCCGGATCCCGGTCGTAGGGACGGAAGGGTTCGGTGCCGGGCTGGGCGAACTGCGTGTGCAGGTCGGGCAGGTCGCTGACCGAGGGCAGCTGCCAGGGCTCGGAACCGTTGGCCAGGTAGCCGTCGGACAGCAGCAGCACCGGCGTGCGGTACTTGGTGGCCACCCGCACGGCCTCGATCGCGGCGTCGAAGCAGTCGGCGGGGGAGCGGGGGGCGATCACCGGCACCGGTGACTCGCCGTTGCGGCCGTACATGGCCTGCAGGAGGTCGGACTGCTCGGTCTTGGTGGGCAGGCCGGTGGACGGGCCGCCGCGCTGCACGTCCACGATGACCAGCGGCAGTTCCAGGGAGACGGCCAGGCCGATGGTCTCGCTCTTCAGGGCCAGACCGGGGCCGGAGGTGGTGGTGACCCCGATCGCGCCGCCGTACGAGGCGCCCAGCGCCGCGCCGATGGCCGAGATCTCGTCTTCGGCCTGGATGGTGGTGACGCCGAACTTCTTCATCCCCGACAGCGCGTGCAGGATGTCCGAGGCCGGGGTGATCGGGTACGAGCCGAGCACGATCGGCAGCCCGGAACGGTGCCCGGCGGCGACCAGCCCGTAGGCCAGCGCGGTGTTGCCGGTGACGTTCCGGTAGACGCCGGCCGGGGCGGGCGCCGGGGCGATCTCGTAGGAGACGGCGAAACCCTCGGTGGTCTCGCCGAACGCCCAGCCGGCCTTGAACGCGGCCAGGTTGGCGGCCAGGATCTCCGGCCGGCGACCGAACTTGGTGTTCAGGAAGCGCTCGGTGCCCTCGGTCGGGCGGTTGTAGAGCCAGCAGAGCAGGCCCAGGGCGAACATGTTCTTGGAGCGCTCGGCGTCCTTGCGGGAGAGGCCGAACTCCTTCAGCGCCTCGACCGTCAGGCTGGTCAGCGGCACCGGGTGCACCTGCCAGGACTCCAGCGAGCCGTCCTCGACCGGGCTGGCGGTGAAGCCGACCTTGGCCAGGTTCCGCTTGGTGAACTCGTCGGTGTTCACGATGATCGTCTTGCCGCGGGGCAGGTCGGCCAGGTTGGCCTTGAGCGCCGCCGGGTTCATCGCCACGAGCACGTCGGGCGCGTCGCCGGGGGTGAGCACGTCGTGGTCGGCGAAGTGCAGCTGGAAGCTGGAGACACCGGGCAGGGTGCCCTGGGGAGCGCGGATCTCGGCGGGGAAGTTCGGCAGCGTGGCCAGGTCGTTGCCCAGCGAAGCGGTCTCCGCGGTGAAGCGGTCGCCGGTCAGTTGCATGCCGTCGCCGGAGTCACCGGCGAACCGGATCACCACGCTGTCGATCCGCTCGACCCGGGGCCCGTCGGGCCGCTTGCTCGAATCTGTCGGGACCACAGCCGTGTCTTCCATGAAGTCTCCTCAGTCCGCCTGGCAGTGCCCGCGATCTTCGTCACGGTCGTGCTTGCGCCCGCACCTCAGTGTCTCGCTGTGGGATGCTTCGCACCTTACTAAGGTTCCCCTTGGTCCTGGTGTTCTGCTAATGCAACCAGGGCGAGACATGCCGTCCACAACAGTGCAGCCGGCTCGGCGCGCCGCGTAGTCCTCCCGGTCTTGTGGTGTCACAGGTTCGCCTTGTGACGCGGCTAGCCTGACCCCATGCCCCTGTCACCGCGCGTGCCCGAGCTGACCGCGCTCGACCTGCTGCTGTCGGTGGCCCGTACCGGCAGCCTGGGCGCGGCGGCGCGGGAACACGGCATCAGTCAGCAGGCCGCGAGCGAGCGGATCCGGCGCCTGGAGGGCACTCTCGGCGTTCAGGTGCTACGGCGCAGCCGGCAGGGCTCGAGCCTGACCACGGCCGGGGCGCTGGTCGCGGACTGGGCCGGGCAGCTCACCGAGCTCGCGGCCGGGCTGGAGGCCAGCGTGGCCGCGCTGCGCGCCGAGCGGCACGCCCGGCTGCGGGTGGCTGCCAGCCTGACGGTGGCCGAGTACCTGATGCCCCGCTGGCTGGTCACTTTGCGGCACCAGGTCGAGGCCCGGGGGGACGAGCTGTCGGTCCAGCTGACGGCGACGAACTCGGAAGAGGTGGCCGAGCGGGTGCGCGACGGCCGGGCCGGGCTGGGGTTCGTCGAGGGCCCGTCCGCCCCCGAGAACCTGGCCTGGCGGGAGATCGGCACCGACTCGCTGGTCCTGGTGGTGCCCGCCGGCCATCCCTGGACACGGCGCCGCCGCCCGGTGGACGCGACCGAACTGGCCCGCACCCCGCTGGTCTCACGAGAGGCCGGGTCGGGCACCCGCCGGGCGCTCGAGGTGGCCCTGGAGACCGCGCTGGGCAGCGGGTACGAGCAGGCCGAGCCCCTGCTGGAGCTGTCCGGGACGGCCGCAGTACGAGGCGCCGTGCTGGCCGGCGCCGGGCCCGCAATGCTCAGCAGCCTGGCCGTGGCCGACGACGTGGCCTCGGGCCGGCTGCGCGCAGTGCCAGTGGGTGGACTCACCCTGGACCGGCGGCTGCTGGCGGTCTGGCCGCTGGGCAGCGCACCCCGCGGGCCGGCCTCGGACCTGCTGACGATCGCGGTCAGAGGACGAGTGAAGCGCTAGGTCGATTTCTGCAGCCCCACGCCCACAGCGGGGTTCTGCTGGTCCAGGTCCGCTCCGGGGCAGCCTGTACGCGGCAAACACTCAGCCGCCCCCGCCCAGAATCCGCAGGCGCCCACCTCATCAGAGCCGCCCACCGGCCAAACCCAGGCTGCCTGCTGGTCCAAGCCGGGCAGCTGCCTGCTGGTCCAACCCGGGTAGTTGCCTGCCGGCCGAACCTGGGTTGCCTGCCGGGCCGACCTGGGCTGCCCGCCGGGCCGAGCCCAGGTCGCCCGCCGGCCGTATCTAGGCCGTCACAGCCTGTCCGTTGCCAATGACACGGCCGGACCCAGGCCGTCACCGGGCACCTTTCTGGGCTCCTGTGCCGATCCACAGGGCTGGACCAGGGCTGGCCAGGGTCGTGCTGGGCTGATCGACGATGTGTACACCTGGTACACCGTGTACCAAGTGTCCACGTTCATTGCCTGACCATGCCCACCGCCGGCTGCAGACCGCTCGCCGAGCACCATGAGCCGGGCGCCGTGAGCCGGGCGCCGTGAGCCGGGCGCCGTGAGCCGGGCGCCGTGAGTCGGGTACCGGGCGCCGGGTGCCGTGAGCCGGGCACTGATTCGGACCCGGCCGTTGCATGTGCCTGACCTCGTGCCGCCGGCCCGAGAACCTGCAGTTGACCGGCCCTCAGTCTTTGACGGCGGGCTCGGCAAAGTCCCTGCTCTCAAGAGCGATGCTCAACGGGCTCAGCCGATCCCGTCGGGCCCGGACACCCGCTGCGCCGGACGAGCGGTCGGCCACCGTGCCGGGGCAGAACCACAACGGAACCTAGGCCTGCAGCACCACCACGACGGCGGTCAGGGCCAGCTGGGCCAGGGCGATCGGGACCAGCCCGGCCCAGGCCAGGCGCTGCAGCTGGTCCTCGCGTAGCCGGGGCCAGGCCACCCGCAGCCAGATCACCACCACCGCGACCAGGCCGGTCTTCAGCAGGGTCCACAGGGGGCCCAGCGTCTCGGAGAACGGGCCGTGCCAGCCGCCGAGGAACAGCACCGCGGTGAGCCCGGCCAGCACCACGATCCCGGCGTACTCGCTCAACAGGAACAACGCGAAACGCAGCCCGGTGTACTCGGTGTAGGGCCCGGCGACCAGCTCGGACTCGGCGATCGGCATGTCGAACGGGGGCCGCTGCACCTCGGCCAGCCCGGCCACCACGAACACCACCAGGGCCGGGAACTGCCAGATCAGCCACCACCACTGCCAGGCCTCGCCGATCCCGGTGAGCGAGAGCGTGCCCGCCGCCATGGCCACGCTGGCGGCGGCCAAGACCAGGGGGAGCTCGTAGGCCAGGAGCTGCGCGGCCGCCCGCATCGAACCGATCAGGGCGTACTTGTTGGCGCTGGACCAGCCGGCCATCAGCGTGCCGAGCACCGCCACCGCGCTGGCGGCCAGAACGAACAACAGGCCGGCGTCGACATCGGCGGCGACCCAGCCGGGACTGAGCGGGATCACGGACAGGGCGACGAGGTAGGGGACGAGGGCGACGGCGGGGGCCAGGCGGAAGACGGCGGCGTCGGCCCGCGCCGGAACGATGTCTTCTTTCTGGAGGAACTTCACCCCGTCGGCCACGAGCTGGGCCCAGCCGTGGAAACCGCCCGCGTACATCGGCCCCAGACGACCCTGCATGTGAGCCATGACCTTGTGCTCGGTCTGGCCCACGAGGAGGGGGAGGGTGAGGAAGGCGGCGAGCACGCAGACGGCGCGCAGGACGATCTCGCCGATCAGGGCGACATCGGGACTCATGCTTCGTCCTGTGCATCTGGGGAGGGGCGTGTGGCGGTGGGAGGCGGCGGCGCTGTGGGAGGGGGTGTGGTGGTGATCGGTGACGTTGGGGTCGAGGGACTCGTCGGAGCGGAAGGGGCCGTCGCGGCGGCTTTCCGGGCTGCGGCGGCGGCGCGGGAAATGCCGGCTGGGCGCTCGCGGCGGGGGCGGGCGGGCGGCGCATCTTCGCGGGGCGCGCCGGGTTCGTGCGGGCCCCACGAAGGATCGGGGACGCCGGGCGGCAGGGTCTTGCGGCGGGGGGCCTTGCCGGCGGCCGAGTCGCCCGGGTCTTTGGCGCCAGGCCACGCCTTGGCCGCCCGGGCGGCCAGGACGAACGACTTGCGCAGGGGAGTGCCCTCGAACCCGTCGGGCAGCAGGAGCGGTCTGAGGCCTGCGCCGCTGCCGTCTTCGAAGCCGGTGAAGGTGAGCCCGAACATCTCGAAGGTCTCGCGCTCGTGCCAGGCGACCCCCGGCCAGAGCGCGGTGAGACTGGGCAGACTGAGGGTGGTTTCGGGCACCCGGGTGCGCAGCAGGAGGCGGCGGACGACGCGGTCGGGCGAGCCGAACGAGTCGGTGGCGGCGAGGTGGAGGAGCACGTCGAGACCGGCCGGGTCGGCGTCGGGTTCGTCGACGGCCGAGAGCCAGTCGAGGAAGTCGAGCCCCAACTGGTCACGGGCGCAGGTGGCGGCGGCCACCCAGCCGGCTGCGGGCACGTCGACCACAGGTGTGCCCGCGCCGTCGGCGGTGACCGTGACCAGGGCGGAGGACCTGGAGGTGGGCGGGGCTGACTCCGGGGCGTCGGACTGCCCGGGCTCACCGTCTGCAGCGGCCCGGTCGGTGGGCCCGCCCTGGTCGGCCCCCGCAGGTGTGCCGACCCCAGCCTTACTGAGCGCCGCCGTGAACCACGCGGTGAGCTGGTTGGCGTCGGGCGAAATGCGGCTTGGCAGTGCTGAGCTCATGCCGGGCTGCCCTCGACCAGGCCCCGGTTGAGCGAGGCAGCGCCCCGACGGCGGGAGCCGTAGCGCCGGGCCAGGTTCTCGTCGGCGATCTTCTCCTGCAGCTTCACGATGCCCTGCAGCAACGCCTCGGGGCGCGGCGGGCAGCCGGGCACGTAGACGTCGACCGGGATGATCTGGTCGACCCCCTTGGTGACGCAGTACGAGTCCCAGTAGGGGCCGCCCGAGTTGGAGCAGGCGCCGAACGAGATGGCGTATTTCGGCTCGGGCATCTGTTCCCACAGCCGGCGCACGGCCGGGGCCATCTTGTCGGTGACGGTGCCCGACACCACCATCAGGTCGGCCTGCCGGGGGCCGTTGGCGAACGGGATCACGCCGAGGCGGATGAAGTCGTGACGGGCCATGCTGGCGGCGATGAACTCGATGGCACAGCAGGCCAGACCGAAGTTGAACACCCAGAGCGAGTAGCGCCGGCCCCAGTTGAGCACCAGCCGAAGTGGATGCGGCGCAACCGCAGCCAGGGCACCCAGGCCTGCTGACCCGTCTTCAATTTCGTGCTCGTGCGGTTGCCGCAGAACCGGCATCGGCAGCGCGGTCTTCGGCGAGACCGGCCGGCTGCCGCTGCCCGGCCGGGTCAGATCCATCGCAGGACCCCACGGCGCACGGCGTGGATCAGGCCGATCGCGATCACGCCGAGGAACACGCCCATCTCGGCCAGGGTGGCCCAGCCCAGGTCTTTCACCACGGTGACCCAGGGGAACAGGTACACCGCGTCGACCGCGAAGATCAGGTACAGAAAGGCGTAGAGGTAGTAGCGGATCTGGCTCTGCGCCCAGCCGTGGCCGACCGGATCGACGCCGCTCTCGTAGGTGAGGGTCTTCTCGGGCGAGGGCACGCGCGGGCGCAGCGCCCGGGCCGCCCCGATGCCTCCGACGAACAGCAGCGCGCCGGCGGCGATCACGGCGGCGACGACCAGGTAAGTCTCCAGGCCCTCCATGGGAAAGGACTCTACCCAGGGGGCCCGACAGAATCGGGTCTCAAGTGCGGGGGGCGGAGGGGAGACCGAAGACGGCGCGGCGACCGGCGGGGACGAGGTCGAGGTAGTCGGGGTGCTTGTCGATGAAGGCCTTGACGAAGGGGCAGATCGGGAGCACCTGGGAATCGCGCTCGCGCAGGTCGTCCAGGGTCTGGCGGATCAGCTGCGTGGCCAGGCCCTGCCCGCCGAAGCGCTCACCGATCTCGGTGTGCACCAGGCTCACCACCGGCCCCAGGCCGCGGTGCTCGGTGAAGCCGGCCAGCTCGTCGTCCACCCAGATCTCGAAACGGTTCTTTTCCTGGTTCTCTCTCACTTCGGCCATGCGCCCCATCGAATCATCTAGCGTGCCCGGATGAGCACGCCCCTCCCGCCCGCGACCATCGCCGACGAGATCCACGGCTACGAGTGGGTCCGCGACACGGTCGGGCAGTCCGGCAACGCCGTTCACCGGCTGCGCGGTCCGGGACGCGATCTCTTCCTCAAACACGGACGGGGCGAGGCGGCCGAGGAGGTCACCGACGAGATGGTGCGGCTGGCCTGGTTACGCGGGCGGATCCCGGCGCCGGAAGTCGTCCGCTTCGTGCGCAGCCCCGAAGACGCCTGGCTGCTCACCACCGCCCTGCCCGGCCGCAGCGCCCTGCTGGAGATCGAGGCCGACGCCGAGCGGGTGGTCGACGCGCTGGCCGACTTCACCCGCCGGCTGCACGCCCTCGATGCCGACACCTGCCCGTTCGTCGCCGGTCACGCCTTCCGGCTGCGCCACGCCCGGGCCAACATCGACGCCGGCCGGGTCGACGCGGACGACTTCGACGAAGAGCGCCAGGGCTGGACCCCCGAGCAGGTCTGGCAGGAGCTCACCGCCCTGCTGCCGCTGGAAGCCGGCCGGGTGGTGACCCACGGCGACCTCTCCCTGGACAACGTGCTGCTCAGCAACGGCGAGGTCACCGGCCTGCTCGACGTCGGCCGGCTCGGGCTGGCCGACCGCTACCAGGACCTCGGCATCCTCTCGAACGCGCTGGGCGGGTTCGGCGCCGATCTGCGCGCCCGGTTCCTCCAGCGTTACGGCGAGACCGAGCCGGATCTGCGCCGGTTGTCCTTTCATGTACTTCTGGACGAGTTGTTCTGACCTTGCGGAGAAACTTCCGGTCGGGTCGGGGTCATCCGCGACCGAACACGTGAACACCCTCGGAGGGCCGAACCGGGCAGGGCTAGACTCAGCCGCCGAAACCATGCGCTGACCTTGGAGTATTCATGTCCCGCCGACTGCCTGCCGCAGGATCTGCCCTCATCGCCCTGCTGGCCGTCGCCGCCTGTGCCCCGGCCGACTCCGAAGACGAGGCGGGCACCGGCTCCTCGGCGTCGGCCAGCACCTCGGCCTCCTGCGCCCCGGCCGATCTGGACACCCTGGCCGCCGGCACGCTGACCGTCGGCACCGACACCCCGGCTTACACGCCGTGGTTCCAGGACAACGACCCGACCAACGGCAAGGGCTTCGAGTCCGCCGTGGCGTACGCCGTGGCCGAGCAGCTCGGCTACACGAACGACCAGGTCAAGTGGGAGACGGTGGGCTTCAACGCGGCGGTGCAGCCGGGCGCCAAGACCTTCGACTTCGACATCAACCAGTTCTCGATCACCGACGAGCGCAAAGAGGCCGTGGACTTCTCCTCCGGCTACTACGACGTCGCCCAGGCGGTCGTGACGATCAAGGGCAGCAAGGCCGCCGGGGCCACCTCGCTGGCCGACCTCAAGGACGTCAAGCTCGGTGCGCAGGTGGGCACCACCAGCTACAAGGCGATCGAGGAGCAGATCCAGCCGTCCTCGAAGCCGGCCGTGTACGACGACAACGACAAGGCCAAGCTGGCGCTGAACAACGGCCAGATCGACGCCCTGGTGGTGGACCTGCCCACCGCGCTGTACCTGGCCGCCGCCGAGCTGGACAACGGCGTCGTGGTCGGCCAGCTGCCCGCCGCCGGTGACAGCGCGGAGCAGTTCGGTCTGCTCCTGGCCAAGGACAGCCCGCTGACCGACTGCGTCTCCGACGCGGTCGACGCGCTGCGCGCAGACGGCACGCTGGAGAAGCTCGAGACCGAGTGGCTGACCGAGTCGGCCGGCGCGCCCGAACTGAAGTGAGCAGCCCGGACACGCTCGACGACTGGAGCCCTTCACCCCGGCAGCTCGAACGCGACGCCTACCGGCGGCGCCGGAGCCTGCAGTCGCTCCTGATCGCCGTGATCAGCACCGTGGTCGTGGGAGGTGCGCTGATCGCCGGGGTGGTCAGCGCACCCGGCTGGGACCGCACCCGGGAGACGTTCTTCAACTGGGACAAGGCCGTGGAGTCGTTCCCGGCCGTCCTCGAGGGCTTCTGGGTCAACGTCCAGGTCTTCCTGGTCAGCGCGGTCTGCGTGCTGCTGGTGGGCCTGCTCCTGGCCGTTCTGAAGACGCTGCGTGGACCGGTCTTCTGGCCATTGCGCGCCCTGGCCACGGTCTACGTGGACGTCTTCCGCGGCCTGCCTCTGATCCTGGTCCTGCTGCTGGTCGGGTTCGGGGTGCCGGCGCTCAACCTGACCGGGGTGCCCACCGACCCGATCGTGCTGGGCTGCGTGGCCCTGGTGCTGACCTACTCGGCCTACGTGGCCGAGGTGTTCCGGGCCGGCATCGAGTCGGTGCACCCCAGCCAGCGGGCCGCGGCCCGGTCGCTGGGTCTGAGCGGGCCGCAGAGCATGCGTTACGTGGTGCTGCCGCAGGCCGTGCGCCGGGTCGTCCCGCCGCTGCTGAACGACCTGGCCTCGCTGACCAAGGACTCGGGCCTGATCTCGGTGCTCGGGGCGGCCATCGACGCCGTCCGGGCCGCCCAGATCGAGACCGCGACCAGCTTCAACTTCACCCCGTACGTGGTGGCCGGGGTGCTCTTCCTGATCCTGACCATCCCGCTGACCCGGATCACCGACCGGGTGTCGCGGCGGTACGGGGCCGTCCCCGGCGGAGGCCACCTGTGAGCGGGCTGCTCAGCGTCCAGAACCTGCGCAAGACCTACGGGCCCAGCGTGGTGCTGCGCGACCTGAGCCTGGACGTGGCCGAGCACGACGTGGTGGTCCTGATCGGGGCCTCCGGCTCGGGCAAGTCCACTCTGCTGCGCTGTATCGACCTGCTGGAGACGGTCGACGACGGGGTGATCGAGCTGCAGGGGCAGGACATCACCGACCCCCGGGTGAACGCCGACGAGGTGCGCGCGAAGATCGGCATCGTCTTTCAGTCGTTCAACCTCTTCCCCCACCTCAGCGTGCTGGACAACATCACGCTGGCGCCCCGCAAGGTGCACAAGGTGCCCGCCGAACAGGCCCGCGAGCGCGCTCTGGCGATGCTCGACCGGGTCGGCCTGCGGCACCGGGCCGACGCTCATCCGGACCATCTGTCCGGCGGTCAGCAGCAGCGCGTGGCGATCGCCCGCTCGCTGGTGAACGACCCCGTGCTGATGCTGTTCGACGAGGTCACCTCGGCACTCGACCCGGAACTGGTCGGGGAGGTGCTGGCCATGCTGCGCGACCTGAAGTCCGAGGGCATGACCATGCTGGTGGCCACCCACGAGATGGGTTTCGCCCGGCAGGTGGCCGACGAGGTGTGCTTCCTCGACGGCGGGCGGGTGCTGGAACGGGGGGCGCCCGAACAGGTCCTGGGCGAGCCCACCGAGGAGCGCACCCGCCAGTTCCTGAGGCGGATCATCGAAGCCGGGCGGTTGTAGCAACCGCCCGGCTCCGGGTGGGACAGGTCAGACGAGGTCCTTGGCGAAGTACTGCGAGCCCGCCTCGTCGGCGTAGATGCCGAAGTTCTGGTGCGGCCGGTAGCCCGAGTTCTGGTACAGCGAGACCGCCTCGGGCTGCTGGTCACCGGTCTCCAGCACCAGGCGCCGGTAGCCCAGCACCACGGCCCGCTGCTCGGCTGCGCTGAGCAGCTTGCGGGCCAGCCCACGACGCCGGAAGGCCGGCCGCACGTACATCCGCTTCATCTCCGCGCACTGCTCCCCGCCCGCCGCGTGTTCCCTCACGCCCACGCATCCAGCCAGCTCGCCCCCCACCTCGGCGACCACGAAGAGGCCGGCCGGCGGGGTGAACTCACCCGGCTCGACCGGGGTCTCGTCCTGCCCGCCGTAGCGGGTCACGTACTCCTGCTGGAGTTCGGCGATCAGGGTGATCGCCTCGGGGCTGTCGAAAGGGGCGTCGCGGAGGACGAGATCGGTTACGGGAGAGTTGCTCACGGCTCCCATAGTTCCACGGGGTTGCCCTCCGGGTCGTACACCCGGGCGAAGCGCCCGTTGGGGTACACCTCCGGATCGACCTCCACCTCGATGCCGGAGGCCCGCAACTGCCGCACCATGGCGTCCAGGTCACGGACCCGGAAATTCACCATCCATTGCTGGGCCGCGCGCCCGAAGTGCTCGGTCTCTTCGGCGAAGGCGGCGAACACGGTCGGCCCGGACTGTGAATACCAGGGCTCCTCCGCATAGGTGAGGGGCACCGGGGTCACCCCGAGATGCTCCTCGTACCAGGCTGCCAGTCTCTCCGGATCTCTGCTTCGGAAGAACAGACCCCCGATACCCGTCACGCGTTCCACGAATGGGAATACTGCCAGAACGACCGCGATCCGACCGCTCGGAGTGGTTGTCGCATTCCGCCGGAGCCTCGGGCAGGCCCCCGGAAACCGGAAGAATGCGCAGGTCAGGAATGGGATTAAGGCATACGTCAGGCCGGTGAATCGAGGGCTAATCCCGTCGCGGGCTCTCCTCACCGCACTGACGGCGCACTTTCGATGCACTGCCGGTGCGCTTCGCTGGCGGATCGCGGCCATCAGCGTTCCTTGGTTGCTTCAGCACGGCGACCGTGCGGGATTTCCGGTGCAGTTGAAGGGCTGATCAGAGGCCGTGGGAGGCCCATTGTTGTGGCGCCGGGTGCCGAAATTGGGCAAGCGGTCAAACTATGGACGGGTGGCGCGCCTAGGGCGCGAGCGACCGGTTCCGTGGTGGTTACGTTGAGTGACGCGCGCGGTGCCGGCTCAGCGTCGGCTCGTGCGTGCGGCGGGCGGGCGCCGCGCCGGGGATGAGCGGATCGCCACCAAGGCCGGCGCCCGGATACGTCGGGTGTGCGGATCTGGGAGCGATTCCATGACGGGCGGTCGCACGTTGCCGGTGCGATTGGGTCCGGTGGGGAAATCTGGGCAGCTCATACGGGTAATTCCGGTGATCGGACCGATCCTCGGGCCGGGGCCGCTAATATTCTCAATGGTCGCGGGTCGGTCCGGTAAGCCCGATCCGGCGACCGCCGGATTCGGCGTCCAATCCGAAAATATTATGGTCGCGCCAGGTGCGTGTTCTCCCGGCCCTAAAGGGCCAGGAGGTGCCCCCCGTTCCGGCCGGGTCTTTTGTCGGAACGCATGTGAGGTCGGTGAGGTGGCGCGGCAGCAGGCAGAGATCCGGCGCGAGGAGATTCTCCGGTCGGCCGCGACGGTGGTCGCCCGGAAGGGATTCGCGCGTACCCGGGTCGCGGATGTCGCCGCCGAGCTCGGAATCAGTCCCGGCCTGGTCTTTTACCATTTCGATTCCAAAGAACGACTGCTGTCGGAAGCATTTGTGCTGGCCTCCGACCGGGAACTGGCGGCGATGGAGGCGGTGGTCGCCGGGCCGGGCTCTCACACCGAGCGGCTGCGCAACGTGATCGGTCTGTACCAGCAGGTCCCGGTGGAACCGGCCGACCTGGAGGTGTGGTCGCGCAACATCGACGCCTGGGCCGAGGGCCGCTACACCGACGAGATCCGCGAGGTGGTCCGGCGCAACGACACCCGCCGGCGGCACGGCCTGACCCGGCTGGTCACGCAGGGGGTCGAGGCCGGCGAGTTCGAGTGCGCGGACCCCTCGGAGGCGGCGCTGCGGATCTGCGTCATGCTCGACGGCCTGGTCGTGGCCACCCAGGTCAGAGGCACGCTCTCACGCGGCCGGGCCCGGGTCTGGGCCGACGAGTACGCCGCCCACGAGCTCGGTCTGAGCGCGCTGATGCTGCCTCCCGCCCAGCGCTGAGTCGCGGACGCGCCGGATCCACGCCCCTCGGAACCGCAAAACACGGCAGGATGCAGCGGTGACCTCCGAACAGCAGAACGTCGCGGGCGGCTCCGGCAGTCACCGGCACGATCTGGGCAGCGTTCCTGGGCACGACCACGAACACACCCACGGGCCCGGCCACGAACACAGCCACGAATCCGGTCAGCAGCCCGGCCACGGGCTCGGTCGTGGTCTGGGGTTCGGCCGTGGTCTGGTCTCCGGGCTCGCCACCACGGCGAGGTCGCTGGTCCGGCCCACCCACACGGCCGAGTACCCCGACGTGCGACCGGACCTGCCACCGCGCAGCCGGGGCGTGATCGCGCTGCTGGCGGAGAACTGCACGAGCTGCATGCTGTGCGCCCGGGAGTGCCCGGACTGGTGCATCTACATCGAGTCGCACAAGGAAGAGGTCCCCGCCGCCGAGACCGGCGGCCGGGCCCGGCAGAAGAACATGCTGGACCGCTTCGCCATCGACTTCTCGCTCTGCATGTACTGCGGCATCTGCATCGAGGTCTGCCCCTTCGACGCGCTCTTCTGGAGCCCCGAGTTCGAGTACGCGGAGTTCGACATCCGCGACCTGCTCCACGAGAGCGACCGCCTGGAGAGCTGGATGACCAGCGTCCAGCCCCCGCCCCTGCCCGACCCCGGGGCAGTGGAGGCCAAGGAGGTGGGTGTCGCCCGCGCCGCCGCCGAGAAGGCGATCGCGGCCTACGAGGCCGCCCGCCAGGAGGCTGCGGCTCAGGAGGTCGCCGCTCAGGAGGCAGCTGCTCAGGAGGCAGCCCAGGAGGCAGCGGCCCAAGAGGCAGCCCGAGAGGCGACAGCCCAGGAGGTTGCCGCTCGGGAGGTGGCGGCTCAGGAGGCAGCCGCCCAGGAAGCAGCCCAGGCGGCGGCCCAGGAGGCGGCCCGAGAGGCGGCGGCCCAGGAGGTGGCGGCTCGGGAAGCAGCAGCCCAGGAGGTTGCCGCCCAGGAGGTGGCGGCTCGAGAAGCAGCAGCCCAGGAAGCAACTGCCCAGGAAGCAACTGCCCAGGAGGCGGCGGCCCAAGAGGCAGCCCAAGAGGCGACGGCCCAGGAAAAAGCGGTTCAGGAGGCGGCGCCCCAGGAGGTTGCCGCTCGGGAGACTGCCGCTCAGGAAGTAGTGGCCCAGGACGCCGCGACCCAGGCAGCCACTGGCCACGAGGGGGTCACTGCCGACGAGATGGCTACCGACCACGAGAAAGTGGGAGGCCCCGAGGCCACCGCCGACGAAGGGACGGCCGACCGCGAAGAAGCGACGCGCCCAGACCCGGCCCTTCGGGAGACGGCCGCTGTCCCTGAGACGACCGCGACCCACAGCAGCCACCCGGACGACGAAAAAACGGCGCTACTGCCTGCGGTCACCGACGAAACCCAGCCTCTGCCACCCGTCACGGACGAGACCCAACCCATGCCACCGGTCCGGGACCTGGCCACCCCTGCCCAAGCCGCGCCTGACCTGGCCACCGCGGACGCAGCCGCGCCTGACCGGGGCGCACCTGATCACGCCAAGCCCGACCCGGCCAGCTCGGACCCGGCCACCGCCGACCCGGCCACCGCCGACCCGGCCACCCCCGACCCGGCCACCGCCGACCTGACCACTCCTGGCCAAGTCACCCTGGACCCGGGCATGCCTGACCAAGCCACCGCGGACCCGGGCGCGTCCCACCGAGCCGCGCCTGACCTGGCCACCGCGGATTCAGCCTCGCCTGACCGCGGTGCACCTGATCACGCCAAGCCCGATCCGGCCAGCTCGGACCCGGCCACCCCCGACCCCGAAGACCCCCCGCGCCGGAGCCGACCGTGACCGGTCTCGAGGTCCTCTTCGTCGCTCTGGCCGTTCTCGCCGGAGCCGCTGGGCTGCTCGCCGTGTCCAGTCCCCGCGTCGTCCACTGCGCCCTCTGGCTCGTGGTCTGCCTGGGCGCGCTGGCCGGCGTCTACCTGGTGCTCGGCGCCGAGGTGGTCGCGCTGGTCCAGCTCCTGGTCTACGTGGGCGCGGTGGTGGTCCTGGTGATCTTTGCGCTCATGCTCACCCGCGCGCCGATCGAGCCCAGCGCACGCCTCGACGGATCCCTCGGGCAGCGGCTGGCGGCGGGGGCGGCCGGGGTCGCGGTGACGGGGGTCCTGGCCGGCACGCTCATCTACGCCGTCGGAGACACCAAGGTCGCCGTGCGTACCGAGCAGGGGGCCGCGCGCCCGATCGGCGAGGCCGTGTTCTCCGGTTGGCTGCTTCCCTTCGAGCTGCTCTCGGTACTGCTGCTGGCGGCCCTGGTCGCGGCGATCGCGGTGTCCCGTAAGGAGCCCGGCAAGGAGCCCGGCAAGGAGCCCGGCAAGGTCGAGAGCGGGGAAGAGACGGGATGATCCACCTGCTCGGCCCGGCCGTGCTCGCTGCGGCCCTCGCCGGGATCGGCGTGTACGGGATCCTCGCCCGGCGCAACGCCGTCCTCGTGCTGATCGGCGCCGAACTGCTGCTCAACGCCGCGAACGTGCTCCTGGTCACGGCCTCGGCGCTGCCTGCCGGAGGGCTGGCGGCCCTGCCCGAGGCCGGCGCCGGGGGCCCTGACCTGGTGCAGGACCCGCTGATCCCGGGCCAGGTGATGACCATCTTCGTGATCACGATCGCGGCCGCCGAGATCGGGGTGGCGCTGGCGATCGTGCTGCTGCTGTTCCGGGCCCGTGGCACGGTCGAGCTGACCGAGGTCACGGAGCTGGGCGAGGCCTCACCCCGCCACACCGAGAACCCGGCGGGTTATCCCGAGGCGAAGCAGGCGGGGTCGTGACCGGGGCCGCCGCCATCCTCACCGTGGTCCTGCCCGCCGCGGCTGCGGTCTTCGGTCTGGTCATGAGCTCGTCCCCGGCTGCCCGCAGCTGGGCGTCGGACTGGGCGGTGGCCGGTGCACTGGGCGCGCTGATCGCCGCCGTGGCCGAGCTGGTGCTGGTCAGCACCCAGGAGGGGAGCACCTCCGTGGGGTTCCTCGGAGATGCTCAGCTGGGCAGCGCCACCATCGCCCTCGACCTGCGCTCGGACCAGCTGGCCGCGGGCGTCGCCGTGATGGTCGCCCTGGTCGCCCTCTGCGTGCAGATCTACTCCACCGCCTATCTGCACGGCGAAGGAACACCGGAGGCGCCCACCCGCTACCCCGCCTACGCGGCCACCGTCTCGATGTTCACCGCCGCGATGATGCTCGTGGTCCACGCCGGTGACCTGGTGCTGCTGCTGATCGGCTGGGAAGTGATGGGCCTGGCCTCGTACCTTCTGGTGGGCCATCACAGCGAGCGGGCCGCGGCCCGGGCCGCAGCCACCAAGGCGTTCCTGATCACCCGCACCGGCGACATCGGGGTGGTGCTGGCCGTGGTGGTGCTGATCGCGGGCGCGGGCACCACCTCGATCAGCGAGCTGAACCGCGCGGCGACCGAGAACGAGATCGGCCACGGCACGGTCCTCACCGCGGCCGCACTGCTGCTCGCCGGGGTGGTGGGCAAGTCGGCGCAGTTCCCCCTGCACACCTGGCTCCCGGACGCGATGGAGGGCCCGACCCCGGTCTCCGCCCTGATCCACGCGGCCACGATGGTGGTGGCCGGCGTGTTCTTGGTGGCCCGTCTGCTGCCCCTGTTCCTGACCGCGCCCGGGGTGCTGCAGACCGGTGCGGTGCTGGCCTCGGTCAGCATGGTCGGGGCCGCCCTGGCCGCGCTGGCCCAGACCGACCTGAAGCGGCTGCTGGCCTACTCCACGATCAGTCAGGTCGCGTACATGCTGGCGGCGGTCTGCGTGGCCTCCGACCGGGAGCTGGGTTCCGGCGACCCGGTGGGGTTGGCCGCGCCGGGGGTGGCGCACCTGCTCTCCCACGGAGCCTTCAAGGCGTTGCTGTTCCTGGCGGCGGGGTGCGTGGTGCACATCGTGGGCTCCACCGCGCTCGCCGACATGGGCGGCCTCTGGCGTACCCATCGAAGCCTTGCTGTGCTCTTCGGGATCGGGCTCCTGGGGCTGGCGGGTATCCCGCCCTTCGGCGGCTTCTGGTCCAAGGAGGCCGTTCTCTCGGCGGCGGACGAGGCGGCGCACGCCGGAACCTGGGTGGGCTGGATGGTCCTCGTCGCGGGGGTAAGCACGATCGTGCTGACGGGTCTGTACGCCGGTCGCGCGTGGGCGATGGTTGCGATGGGGCGAACCTCGGAAAACCCAATTGAGGACGGGGAAAACCGCCATCGCGTACCCCTCGCCATGATGCTGCCCCTCTACCTCCTGGCCCTGCCGAGCCTGGCCTTCGGCCTGGTTCTCCTGCAGCCGCCGGATCTGCTGCACGGGCTCCAGATCGAGCCCGGCACCGCGATCACCGGTGCTCTGCTGGCTCTTTCCGGGGTGGGCTGGGCGGTGTCGGCGCCCCGACTGGGCACTGCGGACATCGCCTTCGCCCTGCCTGAGCGGGCCCGGACGGTGCTGCTGAACGCGTTCGGCTTCGACCGGGTGATCCGGGCGCTGGTGGTCCGCCCCGCGCTGGGCCTGACCGTACTGGTCCGGGTGGGCGAGCACGACGTGGTGGACGCGTACGTGCGCGGCGTCGGCCCGGCCACCACGATCGCCGGAAAGCTGTTGCGGCTGGCCCAGACCGGGCTGGCCTCGGCCTACGCGGCCTGGGTGTTCGCCGGGGCGGTCGTGATCGCGGTGGCCGGGGTGGTGCTGGTATGACGCCCGACACCGGCGCCGTGAACTGGCTGCTGCCCACCCTGGTCCTGCTGCCCCTGGCCGGCGCCCTGGTGCTGCTGGCCGTGCCGCAGATTCCCGACCGGACCGCCGCTCGCCTGGGCGCCGGGATCAGCGGGGTGACCCTGCTGATCGGTGCCCTGGCCACTCTCGTGGCCTGGGACCGGGGCCTGGGGCGGATGCAGCTGCAGGTGCGCACCGACTGGATCCCGGCCCTCGGCCTGCAGGCGCATCTCGGCCTCGACGGGGTGAGCGCGCCCCTGGTCCTGCTCACCGCCCTGCTCGCGGTGCTCACCTGCGGGCACCTGATCCGGGTGCACCCCGAGCACGGCCGGGTCCGGCTGCTGGTGGTCTGCGTGCTGACCGTCACCGGTGGGGCGCTGGCCACCTTCACCGCGCTCGACCTGCTGCTGTTCTTCATCGCCTTCGAGACCGTGCTGATCCCGATGTGGTTCGTGATCGGGGTCTGGGGCGACCGGCGGCTCCCGGGGCAGCCGGGCAACGCCGCGGCCCGCTTCGTGCTCTACACCGCCACCGGCTCGGCGGTGATGCTGCTGGGCCTGATCCTGGTGATCACCCGCACCGGTACCGCCGACATCACCGAGCTGATCGAGCGCGGTGGTGCGGGCATGTCCGAGAGCACCCAGACCGTGGCGGCCGTGCTGATCGTGATCGGCCTGGCGGTGAAGACCCCGATGTGGCCGCTGCACACCTGGCTGCCGCCGGCCCACACCATCGCCCCCACCACCGGATCGGTGCTGCTGGCCGGGGTCCTGCTGAAACTCGGCACGTACGGCCTGGTCCGGGTGGCCGTGCCGGTGCTGCCCGCCGGGATGGAGAACGTGGCTCCCTGGCTGGGCGGCTTCGCGGTGGTCGGCATCGTCTGGGCGGGCCTGGCCTGCCTGGCCGAGAACGACCTGAAACGTCTGGTCGCCCTGTCGTCGGTGGCGCACATGGGGTTCGTCCTGCTGGGCGTGGCCTCGATGACGCCGACCGGCCTGCAGGGCGCGCTCTACGCCAACATCGCCCACGGGGTGGTCAGCGCGCTGCTGTTCTTCGTGGTCGGGGCGCTGAAGGACCGGCACCACAGCGCCGGCCTGGGCGAGCTCGGCCCCGGTCTGCGCGATCGGCTGCCGAGGCTGGGGTGGTTGCTCACCTTCGGCGCGGTGGCCGGTCTGGGTCTGCCCGGCCTGGCCGTGTTCTGGGGTGAGCTGCTGGCCATTGCCGGGGCCTGGCAGTCGGGAGCGCTCGGTGCCCTCAATCGTCCGTTCGCAGTCGTTGCCGCCGTTGGCACCGTGATCGCCGCGGCCTACTGGCTGAGGGTGCTGAGGGTGCTCTGGCAGGGCCGCACCGACGGGCGCTGGGACGGCCAGGACATCGGCGATGTCACCCGGCACGAGTCGCTGACCACGATGCCGCTGGTCCTGGCCACCGTCGGGCTCGGCCTGGTGCCGGGCCCGCTGCTGGCGGCCACGGCCGGCGTGGTCCGGTTGCTCCTGCCCGGCGGGGGAGTGGTGCCCTGATGCTCGCCGAGACCTTCGCCGAACTCACCGGCGTCCCCAAGATCGACGCCGTCGCCCTGCTGCCGGTGATCGCACCGGTCGTCGCCCTGCTGCTGATCCTGCTGGTGGATGCGATCCGGCCGGGCCTGAGAGCGGTCACCGACGCGCTCGGCGTGAGCGGGCTGCTGGTGGCCGCGGGGGCGGTGGCGTACCTGGCCCAGGACGGCGAGGACCGTACTACCGCCTGCTCCAGCGGGTTCGTGGTGACCAGCGGGCAGACCGGGCCGACCCGGCTGCCGGAGTCGCTGAGCCCGGCCCAGTTCGGCTTCGGCTGCTCCTACGTGGTCTCCGACCTGACCCTGGCGGTCCAGGGCATCGTCCTGCTCGGTGCCCTGGCCTGTCTGCTGCTGGCCCTGGCCGGCCCGGGCGCGAAAGACCGCACGGCGCACCACACTCTGCTGCTGGCCACGGTGGCGGGCGCCGCCGCCCTGGCCGGGGCCCGCGACCTGGCCACCCTGACCGTCGCCCTGGAGACCGCGACCCTGCCGGTGATCGGCCTGATCGCGCTGCGCCGCGACGCCCAGGGGGCCCAGGCCGCCGTCACCATGCTGCTCACCGCGGTCGCCTCGCTCGGCCTGCTGCTCCTCGGCGTCGGTCTGCTCTTCCTGGCCACCGGCTCGCTCTACCTCGCCCGCATCGCCGACGTCCTGGCCGCCGACCCGCAACGGCCGGTCCTGGTGGTGGCCGCCCTGGGGGTGGTGCTGGCGATCGCGGGCATCGGGTTCAAAGTCTCGCTGGTGCCCTTCCACCTGTGGACGCCGGACACCTACGCCGGCGCGCCGCTGCCGGTCGCCGCGTTCCTGTCCACGGTGTCCAAGGCGGCCGGCCTGACCGCGGTGGTGGTGCTGCTCGGCATAGGGGTGCCGACGCTGCACGAGGTCTGGGCGCCGCTGGTCGGGGTGCTGGCCGTGCTCACCATGACGGTGGGCAATCTGGTGGCGCTGCGGCAGACCGTGGCCGTGCGCCTGCTCGCCTGGTCCACCGTCGCGCAGGCCGGCTGGGTGGTGCTGCCCTTCGCCGGGGCCGGCGCCTCCCGGGACAGCGTGCGTGAGGTGGCCGCCGCCTCGATCGGCTACCTGCTGGCCTACGTGGTGGCCGGTCTGGCCGTGTTCGCCGTGGTGGTGCTGGTGGCCCGGCACCACCGGGCCGGGGAGGAGCACACGCTGCAGGCCTACCGGGGGCTGGGCCGCACCGAACCGGTGGCCGCCGCCGTCCTCGCCTTCGCCCTGTTCTGCCTGGCCGGACTCCCGCCCGGGGTGATGGGCCTGATCGCCAAGGTGGTGGTGCTGCGCCCGGTGGTGCACGCCGAGACCTGGCCGATCGCCGTGCTCGCCGCCCTCAACGTCGCCCTGGCCCTGGCCTACTACCTGCGCTGGACCGCCCTGCTGGTCTCGCCCGCGGGCGCCGCACCGCCCCGGTGGCGGCTTCGCCCGGCGGAGGGGATCGTGCTGGGGGGAGCTGCCGCCGGGTGCCTCGGCCTCTCGGTGGGGGCCCAGGTGATCGCCGGGCTGCTGCCTGGGATCCTGCACTGATCGAAGTACTGAGGATCATCGGAGCCGGACGGGTGCGACGGTGGACCCGGCGGGAACGTGCGCAGGCCGGACACCGTTGAGTTTCCTGACGGTGCCCGGTGGCACCGGTCGTGAGGAGTCAGGGAGCACCGCATGGGTCATAGTCATTTCAACGGGCTGAAGACCGCCGTCCTGCTGGGTGGCCTCTCGGCGTTCTTGCTGGTGATCGGTCAGCTGATGGCCGGGAGCACCGGTCTGGTGATCGCCTTCGGGGTCTCGCTGGCGATCAGCGGTTACCAGTACTGGAACTCCGGCAAGATGGCGATCAAGGCGATGCGCGCCCGCCCGGTCAGCGAGGCCGAGCAGCCGGTGATGTACCGGATCGTGCGGGAGCTGGCCAACGAGGCCCGCCAGCCGATGCCCGCGCTGTACATCTCACCCACCCAGGCGCCGAACGCGTTCGCCACCGGCCGCAACCCGCGCAACGCCGCGGTCTGCTGCACCGAGGGCATCCTGCAGATCCTCGACGAGCGCGAGCTGCGCGGGGTGCTGGGCCACGAGCTGATGCACGTGTACAACCGGGACATCCTCACCGCCTCCGTCGCCGGGGCCCTGGCCAGCGCGATCACCTTCATCGCGCAGTTCGCCTTCTTCTTCGGCGGCAGCGACGAGGAGCGCCCCAACTTCGTCGCGATGATCGCGATGTCGCTGCTCGGCCCGCTCGCCGCCGGGGTGATCCAGATGGCGGTCAGCCGCACCCGCGAGTACGACGCCGACGAGGACGGCGCCAAGCTCACCGGCGACCCGCTGGCGCTGGCCTCGGCCCTGCGCAAGCTGGAGATGGGCACCCGGCAGCTGCCGCTGCCGCCCGAGCGGGAGCTGGTCAACTCCAGCCACATGATGATCGCCAACCCGTTCCGGGGTGGCGGGGTGGCCAAGCTCTTCGCCACCCACCCGCCGATGGCCGACCGCATCGCCCGCCTGGAGTCGATGGCCGGCTACCGCCGCTGAACCACCCGACCGGGTTCTCCCCGCCGGTCGCCGGCGCGGTGAGAACCTGTCAGCCCCCGGAGCCATCGCTCGGCTCCGGGGGCTGTGTTCGTTCTCAGAGGTGACCACCGACGAAGGGGCCGCCCGACCGCCTCAGCGGCTCAGGGACGTCCCCAGTCGGGATCTTCGAGCAGGGCCTGCACATCGGCCGGCGACAGTTCCGCCGCATCCACGCCGCGCTGGGCCAGCCACTCGGACAGCAGCCGGCGTGCGGTCGGCGGGTCGCAGCCCAGCCGGGCCATGAGCACCCCGGTCGCCAGATCGCTCATCTGCTGGGCCTGGACCCGGGCCACCGCGTCCCGGGCCTGGCCGGCCTGGTCGGTGAGGTCCCGCTCCAGGCTCAGGCAGATGGTCAGCGGATCGACGTAGCGCCTGAGGCGGTCGGTCTCGGCACCCTCGGTGATCTCACCGAGCAGGAGACCGACCATCGAGTTGAGCAGCTCGCGCAGCGGCGTCGAACTCTGAAGACGGTCCGGCGCAGCAGCGGCATCAGGTCGCGGAGAACGGCCTGTGGTCGTCATGCAGTCGTACTTCCCCATCCATCGCGGGGCGGGACGACTTACCGGGTCCCGCCAGGAAATGGATCTTTACGACTGCTTCACAAAGGTCCGGAAGGATCTTAGCCCGCCCGGGGCACTGCTTGGTGCACCTGCGCCGGGTTACGAACCGTCGGCCTTCTGGTAGAGCGGCACGAACAGTTCCTTGAACTTCGCCGCGCTGTTCGGGAACGAGTTCTCGAGGCTGTGCTGGCCGCCCTGGCCGTCGGTGTAGTCGTACTCGAAGTAGGCCGCGTACGCCACGTTGTTGGCCGGGTCGGTGATGAAGTCGTACATCCGCTGGATGTAGTCGGGGTTGTCGTGGCCGCCGATGCCGTCCGGGCGGGCCCAGACCCCCCACTCCGGGATGGACAGCGGCTTGCCGTGGTCCTTGGCGAACTGCGACCAGTACTGCAGACCGCGGTCGCCGCCGTAGATCGACACGTCCCAGGCCTTCTTCTGGGCCTTCACGTAGCAGGCGCTGTCGCAGTCGTCCGGGTACGGGTAGGCCGCGCCGGACACGTCGTAGGCGTCCACCCCGACGTAGTCGACCACGTCGTCACCGGGGTAGTAGTTCGCCGCGTCGTACTTGTTCGGCCCGCCGTTGACGTTCCAGTCGAACTCGAACTTCGCACCGTCCACCGAGCGCATGGTCTCGACGACGTTGCGGTAGAACGCCTTCCAGCTCTCGGCGTCGTCGCTGGCCCACTTCCACGACTCCAGGTTGAACTCCCAGCCGACGCGCAGGACCGCGTCCTCCTGGCCGGCCTTGACCAGGTTGTCGGCGAGGTTGCGGAAGTAGTCGTTGTAGTCGCCTGCGGCCCCGGCCTGGATGCTCACGCCCTCGACGTCGGTGGGCAGCAGGGGTACGCCGTAGACCAGGCGGTACGGGGTGTCGGCCCACTCGTCGAACAGGTACTGCGGGTTGGCGATGTTGTCCCAGGTGCCGCGGGCCGAGAAGTCGACCACGTACTCGACGTCGGCCCCCAGCCACTGCTGGTACGCCTCGACGTTGTCGGCCGAGGTCTGCCGGAACACCCCGAACTTGGTGCCGGTGCCCCCAGTGCTGCCCTCGCCGGCCGAGGCGCTGGGGGTGGGGGAGCTGGTCTCGTCGTCCGAACCCTGGGTGACCGCGAAGATCACGCCGATCAGCGCGATCAGCGCCACCACCGCCCCGGCGGCCAGCAGTTTCTTGCGCGCGCCACCGGTGGCCGGGGGCTTGCCGCCCGGGCCCGACGGGGGATCGGCCGGCCCGCCCGGGATGGGGCTGGTCGCGGCGGCCGGATCGCTCTCCGGTGCCGCGTGCCGCCCATTCCCGTGGGACAACCCGCTCTGGTGGGCGTCGTCCGATGGCGTGGCGCGCATGGTTCGCAGACCTTTCCGGTACGGGGGTGCGGCGAACTGCTGTCGCCTCTCGCAACTCTAACGCTGCGGAAGAGATGGGACCGCTGTCCGCCGATCGTTGGCAGTCTCGAGAGTGCCCGGTGATCGCGGTGAATCCGCTGAGAATCGCCGTGATTACGCACCGGCGCACGCTCAGCCCGGGAACCCGGTTTCACCCGTCCGGCAGCCCGCGGATCGAGTGACCGGTCATGTGCTCTCTGTGGTCGCTCCGAGAAATGCTTGAGATTTCAACTAAGTCGTCCTACCTTTGAAATATGACCTCCACGGTGGACCCCACGGCGCCCGGTGCGGCGTTCGATGCCTTCCTTCCCGGAGCGCTGGCCACCAGCCAGGCGCAGCGCGACTGGACCCCCGCCGACGGCGCCCTGCCGGCGCTCTACCTCTCCCACGGCGCGCCCCCGCTCTTCGACGACGGCCCCTGGATGGATCAGCTGCACGCCTGGGCGCAGCAGATGCCCAAGCCGAAGAGCATCCTGATCATCAGCGCGCACTGGGAGTCGGCGCCGCTCAGCCTGACCAGCCCGCTGGCCCACACCCCGCTGGTCTACGACTTCGGCGGGTTCGCCCAGCGCTACTTCGAGATGCAGTACCGCACCCCGGACGCAGCCGCTCTGGCCGCGTTGGTCACCTCGGTGATGCCGGACGTGGAGACGGTGCACCAGCACAACAGCCGGGGCCTGGACCACGGCGCCTGGGTGCCGCTGAAGGTGATGTACCCGCTCGGCGACGTGCCGGTGCTGCAGCTGAGCATCCCCACCCATGACCCGGCCAAGCTGATGGAACTGGGCCGGCGCCTGCGCCCACTGCGGGAGCAGGGTGTGCTGATCATCGGCTCCGGCTTCATGACCCACGGCCTGCCGTTCCTGACCCGTGAGGCGTTCGCCGGCAAGATCCCGGGCTGGTCGGCCGACTTCGACTCCTGGGCCCAGGAGACGCTGGCCCGCGGCGACGTGGACACGCTGATGAACTACCTGAAACGTGCTCCCGGTCTGCCCTACTCGCACCCCACGGTGGAGCACTTCGTGCCGGCGTTCATCACGCTGGGCGCCGCCTCGAACCCGGAAGCCCCGGTCACCACGACCATCGAGGGCTACATGTGGGGGCTGTCCAAGCGGTCGTTCCAGGTCGCCTGAGCGGTCTCGGTCGCCTCCCAGCCCGCTCGGCTGGGAGGCAACCTATGGACGTCCTACCGCCCCGAGCGTCCATAGGTTGTGTATTCAGTGGTCCCCTGGGCAAGGGCGGTGAGCGACGCCACCAGCCGCCGGAGCAACGACGGGGCGAGTGGGACGGAAGGCAGATCCTCCGGGGCCACCCAGTGCGCCGCCCGTAACTCGCTCTCCTGCAGCTGAATCGAATCGATCTGGGTAGGGCTCAGCGTCCCGCCGTCGAAGACGAACTGCAGCTGATCGCCCCAGACCCCGTGCCGCGGCACCCAATCGACCACCAGCAGCCGCCCGGGCACGGTCTCCAGCCCCAGCTCCTCGGCCAGCTCGCGGGTACACCCCAGGTGCGGGTCCTCGTTCGCCTCGACCACCCCGCCGGCCATCACCCAGGTGGGCTTGTAGACGGCCTCCAGCAGCAGCACCCGGCCCAGCCCATCACGGATCAGCGCGGCCGCCGCAACGTTCTTGCTCGGCAGGCGGGACGCGATGCCCGGGTTGAACTCGGCCTCCGGCACACCCTCGGTGAGCAGGTCGTCGTCGAGCGAGGGAACAGTGGTCACGACGCTCGATCGAACACCTCCCCGCGCGGGAGATGCAAGCTCCGAGGGGCCACGGTGGCGGAGTTCACCGGATCGACCCACCGCCGTCGACTTCATGGCCGCTGGACACGGATTGGCCGTAGACCCCCTGAGCTCAGCCCGCACACACTCGTCCCGTGTATGTCCCCGCCCACTTCGCTGCTACCCCCGAGCAGATCCACGAGCTCCTGACCCGCCCCGCCGCCGCCGACCTGATCACGCCCACGGCAGACGGCCTGGTCGCCACCTTCCTCCCCCTGCTGTTCGACCCCTCCGCCGGACCGCAGGGAGCCCTCCTGGGACACCTGGCCCGCAACAACCCGCACTGGCAGTCCCCGCCCACCGGCGAGTCGCTGGTCATCCTGCGCGGCCCCGACAGCTACGTCTCGCCCTCCTGGTACGCCAGCAAGGCCGAGCACGGCCGGGTGGTGCCGACCTGGAACTACCTGACCGCCCACGTCTACGGCGACCTGGTGATCCACGACGACGTGGCCTGGCTGGAGACCCTGGTGAACCGGCTCACCGACCAGCACGAGGCCGGCCGCACCCCGGCCTGGGCGGTCGACGACGCCCCGCCGAAGTTCGTCGCGGGCCAGCTGCGCGCGATCGTGGGGGTCGAGCTGCGGATCACCCGGATCGAGGCCAAGGCCAAACTCAGCCAGAACCGGCCCGAGGCCGACCGCGAGGGAGTGGTCGCGGGGCTGCTGGCGGTGGGGGACGAGGCCGGGGCCGAGGCGGTGCGGCGCGCCGCGCCGCGCAGTAGCGCTGCCAGTGCTTTCGGGTCACTCCAGCAGATCGGCCACGTTGGGCGTGCCGGGTTCTCCGAGGAGATCCAGGCGAGCTTGGGCACGGGCGGCCAGAGAGAGTGGTGAGACACCGTCAACCAGTTGAGCGTGTGCCACCCGGTCCAGCGCTGCTCCCACCAGAGGCGCGGTGGTGCGCAGAGTGACTTCCAGCCCTGCCGCAGACGCGGCTCCGCCGTGCAGGACGACATTGCGCATCCGGTAGAGCCGCTGAAAAGCGCTCTCCAGGTGGCCACGGAGCTCGGTCAGCGCTGGGTGCGGATCGGCAAGGAGAGCGAGGACCCGTTCCTGGGCGGCTGCCGCCTCTGGGGTGGAAACGGACAGGCAACCGCCTTGGGCGTAGTGGTCCAGCATCACCCGGCACCTTGCTCGGTTGGTGTCGGCAAGCGCCAGATGCTGTGCGAAGTCCTCGGCCGCCGGAATCCGGTCCGCCCTCTCCTGCGCCCGTGGTCCCGCCACTCCCACCGCATTCACTGAAGACGTCTGCCCGGCTTGCCCGTATGAAAGGGCGGTGAGTTCGGCCCGAGGCCATGAACACGCCACCAGAGCGGCTGCACGAAGGCTCACCACGACGCCTCGCCCCTGCTGAGCGTCCTCCGGGTCGCCGGGAGAACAGAGAAGAGACTCCAGGGCCGACCAGCCGCTGGCAATGGCCGGCCCGCGGGAACCGCTGTGATTCAGGGCCGCAGCCAGTTCGAGGGCGTCGTCCAGAACCGTTGGCTCGATGCCGACATCATGAATCTTCTTCTCTCGGACCAGCGATTTCACGAAGACGCTGCGATGCGGGTTGTCCAGACCGAAAAGCTTGACTCCCGACAGGTCGGCTGTAGCGGGGTCGTGTATCCATGCGGCATCGAACGCCTTGATATGTGTGTAGCCGGCCGCATAGCTCGCCCGCGCCAGGAGCCGGTCCCTGATGGCTGCGGTCTGCTCGGCGGCCGCATAGCTGTCCAGGGCGGGTAAGCGGTAGTGGAACCCGCCTACATAGCGCGGCACGGCCTGCCCTGCGCGCGTGCCGCCACGTTCTGTCAGCCAGGTCTTGACCTGCGGACCGGTTCGCCAGTTCGGCTGCTGTCGGGCCGTCGTCTCCTTCGGCATGACTTCGAAGGGCAGAAGCACGTCGTAGAGGCGGCGCTCGCAGCAGTCGAGCGCCATCGCGTCCTCAAAAACGTCTTGCAGGCTGCTCCTGGCCTCGATATGCCGACGCATCCCGGCGTGCAGGTGGGCCATGCTGTAGCCGCGGTCGAGCAGATGCGATGCGACGGCGCGAGCTACTCGCTCAGGTCCCGGGGGCGAGGCCGAGGTCACGGCTTCGGCCCAGCGCTTCAGGTATCCGTCGGCAACGTGGGGAACGAGTTGCTCCAGTGTCCGCCAGTGCCTTGTGTCGTAGTGCGCGCCTGACTTCAATTCATCGGCGACGGACCGTCTGAGCCTTCCCGAAGCAACGCCTCGGTCTTGGCCGACGGCGCGTTGCATCTCGTGACAGAAGTTGAGGAGCGCCGCCTCTCGCAGAACGTTCTGGTTCCGCCATCGAGAGGCCTCCAGCACTTCGTACAGCCCACCCACGGTTCCGGCGTTCCACAGTCTTCGCTGCCACGGTGAACTGGCGAAGTAGAACTCCTTGAGGCGGACGGCGACATGGGTTGCGTACCAGTCCTGACCAATCACCCCTTGCATCAGTGGAACGCCCGAGAGGGCGGCGTCCTGGGGGTTGCTCATTGCCCGAGTGTGCCCGTATCTTGAAAGTCGCTGCCCCGGGCAGCCCAAGTTCTGAAGTAGGGGAGTCGCCTCCTTGGAGGCCGCTCCCCACTTTTCTTTTGCCTGACCTGGCGGTTCGTCCCTTTCGACGCTGCGAGTCGTTACGTGTGGTTCTCGTGGGCTCGGGGTCGAGGTGCAGCCCGGGTGCGTGCTCTCGCGGGCAACGCCGAAACAATGCACTAGTGATGTACGTCACTGCATAGCAGGAGTCCTCGGGTGATGAGGGTGGCGTCCAGATCTGGGGTCGGCAGCAGCAGGCAGGGCGTAACGGGGGCAAGGATCTTGAAAACTTGGACGCGCATGAGACGCGGACACCCGTAGATCCCCGCTCCCACCCGGTGACGCCCGGACAAACGCCGAAACGCCCACCAACCTGCTTGCGCAGATCAGCGGGCGTTTCGCCTGGTGTGGCTGGTGCAGGGTTCGAACCTGCGTAGGCTGAGCCGTCTGATTTACAGTCAGATCCCTTTGGCCACTCGGGCAACCAGCCTTGGTGCACCGTCCGAGCCCTTCGGCCCGTTCGGCGAATGGAAGAATAGCAAGGATGACGGGTGCTTCGCGCACCCGCTCCCGTCCGGGCCCCTCCGAGGGGCTCCGGCGGACCGTTCGGACCCCCTCAGGTAAGCAAGAAGGAGCTTCGTCTTGGCCAGCGATTCGTCGTTCGATGTGGTCAGCAAGGTCGACCGGCAGGAGGTCGACAACGCGCTCAACCAGGCGGAGAAGGAGATCGCCCAGCGCTACGACTTCAAGGGTGTCGGCGCCTCGATCGAGTGGAGCGGTGAGAAGACCGTGGTGATCAAGGCCAACAGCGAGGAGCGGGTGGCCGCGGTTCTGGACGTGTTCCAGAGCAAGCTGATCAAACGTGGTGTCTCGCTGAAGGTGCTGGACTCCTCCGAGCCCAAGGCCTCCGGCAAGGAGTACCGGATGGAGTCCGAGATCAAGGAGGGCCTGTCCCAGGAGATCGCCAAGAAGATCGGCAAGATCATCCGGGACGAGGGCCCGAAGGGTGTGAAGACCCAGATCACCGGCGAGGAGATGCGGGTCTCCAGCAAGAGCCGCGACGACCTGCAGGAGGTCATCACGCTGCTCAAGGGCGCCGACCTGGACGTGGCGCTGCAGTTCGTGAACTACCGCTGAACTGAGACGCAGAACACAAACTGAAGACGGCGTCGGGCCCACCTGGGTGGGCACCGGCGCCGCTTTCGTTGTGGGGCCTCAGACCGTCACCAGTGCCGGTGCCTCTTCCCGGTGGCGCGCGGGGAGCAGGAGGGCCACGGCGACGGCCGCGAGCGCCGCGGTGCCCGCGGCGATCAGTGAGCCGGCCTGCACGCCGTCCAGGAATCCCTGGCGCACTGCGTCGGCGGCCGGCCCGGCGACCGATGCGGGCAGTTGCCCGACCATCTGCATGCCGGCCATCACCGACTCCTTCGCGATCGCCGTGGTCTCCCCGTCGACGCCCAGGCCGGACAGCGAGTCCTGGATGCTCGAGGCGTAGAAGGAGCTCGTCACCGAGCCCAGCACCGCGACCCCGAGCGTGCCGCCGACCTCACGGGTGGTGTCGTTGACCGCCGAGCCCACGCCCGCCTTCTCCTTCGGCAGCGCCCCGACGATCGCGTCGGTGGCCGGGCCGGTGCTCAGGGCCAGGCCGGTCGCCATCAGCACCATCGAGCAGATCACCTTGCCCCAGTAGTCCGACTCCAAGGTCACCGTGGAGGCCAGGTAGAAGCCGGCCGACATCGAGGCCAGGCCGGCGGTGACCACCACGGTGGTGCCCCAGCGCTTCATCAGCAGGATCGCGACCGGCGACAGGACCCCGGTGACCAGCGCGAACGGCAGAGTGGCGAGACCGGCCCGGAGGGCGCCCCAGCCCTCTACGGCCTGGAAGTACTGGGTGATCAGGAAGATGAAGCCGAACAGGGCGAAGAACGCCGCGGTGATCGCCCCGCTGGCCGCGCTGAACCGGGGGTTGGTGAAGAGCCGGACGTCGAGCAGCGGGTGCGGGTGCCGGGCCTCCCAGGCGATGAACCCGGCCAGCAGCAGCACCGCCGCCACGAAACCGGTGATCGTGGTGGCCGACGTCCAGCCGTGTCCGGGGGCCTCGATCAGGGTCCAGACCAGGGTGCCCACGACCGCCACCGAGCCCAGCGCGCCGAGCCGGTCGAAGCCACCGGCCTGCTCGTCCCTCGACTCGCCGAGCACGAACCAGCCGGCGGCCAGGGCCAGGGCGGCGAGCGGCAGGTTGACCAGGAACACCGAGTTCCAGGCGAAGTGCTCCAGCAGCACCCCGCCGCTGACCGGGCCGATCGCCACGGCCAGGCCGGAGACGCCGGCCCAGACCCCGATCGCGGTGGCCCGCTCGCGGGCGTCGGTGAAGACGTTGGTCAGGAGCCCCAGGGTGGCCGGGTAGATCATCGCCGCCGCCACCCCCATCGCGGCCCGCCCGGCGACCAGTTCCCCGGTGGTGGAAGCGAGCGAGGCCAGGAACGAGGTCAGGGCGAACAGCGCCAGGCCGAGCTGCAGGGTGCGCAGCCGCCCGAACCGGTCACCGAGGTGACCGCTGAGCAGCAGCAGGCTGGCGAAGACGAGCGTGTAGGCATCGACGATCCACTGCAGGCCGCTGGTCGAGGCACCCAGTTCGCGGCTCAGGGTCGGCAGCGCGACGTTGACGATCGTGTTGTCCACCGTGACCAGCAGCACGCTCAGGCAGAGCACGACCAGCATCCACCAGCGGCGCGGGTCACGGGCAGCGTTCGGGTTCGGTGCGCTCATCGCCAGCTCCTTAGAACAACGTCCTATAGTTGTGGCACTACGTTCTACTAGCGGCCCGGGTTCGTCAACCCCGGGGGCGTGGTGAGGGAGGATGGGCCGATGGAGGACGGGTCGGCACGGGTTTCGTCGGGTGGTCGAGTGGGCGGAACGAAGGACGGCGAAGTCGGCGATGGCGGCAGCGGTCCGTTGGGTGGGGGGTCGGCTCCGTCGACGAACCGTGCGGAACGGACCAAGGCTCCGGCGGCGTCGTCCGCCGGGCCGACAGTTGAGTCGTCGCCCCGAAAGAAGACGCGGAAAACCGTTGCGGCGCAGACGAAGGCCCGATCCGTGCGCACCCCCAGCGCGGACGTGAAGACCGCGCTGACCGACGCCGCCGAAGCGGTGCTGATGCGTGAGGGCCCGGCGGCGGTCACGGTGCGTGCGGTGGCCGCTGAGGCCGGGGTCGCGCCGATGGGCGTCTACAACCGGTTCGGCAGCAAGGACGGCCTGATCGAGGCGCTGCTGATCCGCGGCTTCCAGGGGCTGACGGCGGCGATCTCGCCTCGGGACGCCGAGGCCGACCCGGTCCTGCGGCTCTGGATGTCGGGGCTGCGCTACCGGGAGTTCGCGCTGTCCCACCGCTCGCACTACGCCCTGATGTTCGGCGACCTGACCGAGAAGGACTGGGAGCGCTCGGACGAGTTCGCCGACTGTGCCGGGGCGGCGTTCCAGGTCCTGGTGGACCACGTCTTCACCCTGATGGCGGCCGGCCGGCTGATCGAGGGTGATGCGGCCACGGTTGCCAGGCAGGTCTGGAGCGCGGTGCACGGCGCGGTCGCACTGGAGATGGGCGGCCTGGTGGCGCCGGACGAGGCCGAGGCCTCGTACCGCCGGGTGCTGGTCATGATCGTTCGTGGGCTCGCGGTGCCCGGAACCCTGGTCTTCCCCGACCCGCAGGGCCCGCCAGGAACCCCCGAAAAGCGTTCTGACCAGGACGAATGATGCTCCGGCGCGGCGCGTGGGGGAATGGATTTCAGTCCTGGGCCCCGGATCCTGTATCGTTCTCGACGTCGCCGGGAAAGCAACAAGCCGCCCGGAGGACAGGCCCCGATAGCTCAGTCGGCAGAGCGTCTCCATGGTAAGGAGAAGGTCTAGGGTTCGATTCCCTATCGGGGCTCTGGTTGGTCTTGTCCAGAGCGAGACCGCGCTTGGCGGGGTAGCTCAGTTGGTAGAGCAAACGACTCATAATCGTTGTGTCACGGGTTCAAGTCCCGTCCTCGCTACTCTGAAGTTATCTTTACCGCCGCAGTTCGATCCTCATCGACAGCGAACCCATCGAAAGAGGCCCCGCCGTGGCTAGCAAGGCTGCAGACGTCCGCCCGAAGATCACCATGGCGTGCGTCGAGTGCAAAGAGCGCAACTACATCACCAAGAAGAACCGGCGTAACGACCCGGACCGGATGGAACTGAAGAAGTTCTGCCCGCGCTGCGGCAACCACACCGCGCACCGCGAGACCCGCTGAGTCGTCCTCGCCGAATGGCCGTCCCGTTCGCGGGGCGGCCATTCGTCATGTTTGCCCCCTGATCTCGGGCCCCGCCAGGTCAGCCAGAACCAAGGAGCCGTCCCGTGGGCGTGAACCCACAGATCGCCGGCAAGACCTACACCGGTGCGCCGGTCTACGAGGTCGGCCGGGAGAAGATCCGCGAGTTCGCCGAGGCGATCGGTTCGACCGATCCGGTGCACACCGACCCGGCGGCCGCCCAGGCGCTCGGTCACCCCGACGTGGTGGCCCCGCCCACCTTCGCCATCGTGATCGCCCAGCGCTGCGAGGGGCAGGTGATGAGCGATCCGGAGGCCGGGATCGACTACACCCGCCTGGTGCACGGCGAGCAGAAGTTCACCCACCACCGGCCGATCGTCGCCGGTGACCGCCTCACCTCGGTGGCGCACGTCGACGACGCCCGGCTGATGGCCGGCAACGGCCGGGTGATCACCCGGGTCGAGATCACCGACGCGGCGGGCGAACCGGTCGTCACCGCCGTGTCGATGGTGGTCATCCGGGCTGAGGAAAAGGCCGAGGAAAAAGCTGAGGAGAAGGCGTGAGCGCGAAGTTTGGCCAGGTCGCGGTGGGCGAGGAGCTGCCCGCGGCGGACATCACCGTCACCCGCGCCGACCTGATCCGCTACGCCGGGGCCAGCGGCGACTTCAACGTGATCCACTGGAACGAGCGGGTGGCCACCTCGGTCGGCCTGCCCGGCGTGATCGCGCACGGGATGTACACGATGGCCCTGGGCGGCCGGTACGTCAGTGAGTGGGCCGGCGACGCCGGTGCGGTGCTGGAGTACGGCGTCCGGTTCACCAACCCGGTGCCGGTACCGGACGACGAGGCCGGGGCCACCATCACGTTCGGCGGCAAGGTCACGGCCGTCGACGAGGAGAACCGCACCGCCACCGTCACCCTGACCGCGCTCAGCAGTGGGCAGAAGGTCCTGGGCAAGGCGATCGCGAAGGTCCGGCTCGCCTGACCTGATCGGGCGGGATCGCGGAGCAGACGGGCACGACAAGCGTGGAGGACGGCGAGATGGTGCGGCTGGCGGAGCTGACGACCCTGCGGGTGGGAGGTCCGGCCCGGCGGCACGTGACCGCCTCCACCGCCGACGAACTGGTGGCCGCCGTTCGCGCGGCCGACCAGGCGGGCGAACCGCTGCTGCTGGTCGGTGGCGGCTCGAACCTGGTGGTGGGCGACGCGGGCTTCGACGGCACCGTGGTGCAGATCACCTCGCGCGGGATCACCGTGCACTCGGTCGACTACTGCGGGGGCGCGGAGATCACGGTCGAGGCCGGGCACCCGTGGGACGAGGTGGTCGCCCGCGCGGTCGCCGAAGGCTGGACCGGGGTCGAGGCGCTGTCCGGCATCCCGGGTTCGACCGGGGCCACGCCGGTGCAGAACGTGGGCGCCTACGGTCAGGAGGTGTCCGGCACGATCTCCGCGGTACGCACCTACGACCGGGTGGAACAGAAGATCCGGACGCTGGCCGCCACCGACTGCCGCTTCGCCTACCGGGACTCGCTGTTCAAGCGGGAACGGCACCTGGGCGGGCCGCGCTACGTCGTCCTTTCGGTGTCGTTCCAGTTCGTCGTGAGCGACTACAGCGAGCCGCTGCGCTACGCCGAACTGGCCCGCTCCCTGAAAGCCGGGATCGACGAACGGGTGCCGCTCGCAAAGGTGCGCGAGAGCGTCCTCAAACTGCGGGCTGGGAAGGGCATGGTGCTCGACCCGGACGACCACGACACCTGGAGCGCCGGTTCGTTCTTCACCAACCCCCTGCTGCCGGCCGAGCAGGCCGCCGCACTGCCCCCGGAGGCGCCGCGTTTCGACGCCGGCGACGGGAGGGTGAAGACGTCCGCGGCCTGGCTGATCGATCACGCCGGGTTCTCCAAGGGGTTCGGCCTGCCCGGTCCGGCGAGCCTTTCCACCAAGCACACGCTGGCCCTGACCAACCGCGGCGGGGCCGGCGCGGCCGACGTGCTGGACGTGGCCCGGCAGGTCCGCGACGGGGTGGCCAAGATCTACGGCGTGCGGCTGGTGCCCGAGCCCGAACTGATCGGCTGTGAGATCTGACTCGTCCGTCGGACGGAGCTGGACCGGGGAGCACCCGGAACCTGGCAAACTCTCGTCATGCAGCCTGTGATCCGGCCGGTCGCCACCCTCCCCAAGGCCCACCTGCACCTGCACTTCACCGGCTCGATGAGGCCGGCGACGCTGGAGGAGATGGCGGCCAAGCACCGGATCCGCCTGCCGGAGTCGCTGCGGGAGCACCACCTGCTGCGCCTGACCCCGGACGAGCGCGGCTGGTTCCGCTTCCAGCGCCTGTACGACGCGGCCCGGGCCTGTGTGCGCGACGCGGACGACATGCGCCGGCTGGTGATCGAGGCCGCGCAGGACGATGCGGCCGAGGGCTCGCGCTGGCTGGAGATGCAGGTCGATCCCACCTCGTACGCCCCGCACGTGGGCGGGATCACTCCGGCGCTGGAGATCGTGCTCGACGCCGCCCGTGAGGCCTCGCAGACCACCGGCTGCCAGGTGGCGATCGTGGTGGCGGCCAGTCGTATGCGGCATCCGCTCGACGCCCGCATCCTGGCCCGGCTGGCGGCCCGCTACGCCGGTGAGGGCGCGGGCACGGTGGTCGGGTTCGGGCTGAGCAACGACGAGCGCCGGGGCGACACCGAAGAGTTCGCGGCGGCCTTCCGGATCGCCCGCAACGCCGGTCTGGCCAGCGTGCCGCACAGCGGTGAACTGCGGGGGCCCGAGCATGTGCAGACCACCCTCGACGCCCTGGCGCCGGACCGGCTGGGGCACGGTGTGCGCTCGGCCGAGAGTCCCGAGGTGCTGGCCCGGGTGATCGACGCGGGGGTGGCCCTGGAGGTCTGCCCGGCCTCGAACGTGGCCCTGGGGGTGTACCCGACGCTCAGCGAGGTGCCGCTGCGCACCCTGATCGACGCCGGGGCCCGGCTGGCCCTGGGCGCCGACGACCCGCTGCTCTTCGGTCCCCGGCTGGAGGCCCAGTACCAGGCGGCCCGCGACGTGCACGGGCTCTCCGACGACGGGCTGCGGCATCTGGCCGCCTCGTCGATCGAGGCCTCGCGAGCTCCCGACGACGTGAAGAAGACCCTGCTGGCCGAGGTCGAGACCTGGGCGCAGGAGCCGGCCGCGAGCTGAGACGGGTGAGGGCGTGGCTCCGGCGGCGACCCGGAGCCACGCCCTGATGAGCCCGGTCACCGTCCCGCACCCTCAGGCGGGACGGCGACCAGACGCCGCGCATCTGCATGAGCGCGGCTCCGGCTCGGTGAGGCCCGACGGGGGACAGGCCCGGCCGATCCGGAAGCTGGTGGTACTGACGTGCACTGCGTACTGGAGCAGGTCTGTGCGGGTGGCCGGGCGAGCGTCAGCTCGGCGAGCCGGCGGTGGCGATGATGATCGAGACGACGGCGACCGTGACCACCGTGGTGGTGACCCCCAGCATCACGGTCTTCATCAGCAGCCGGAACGGGTTCTGCAGGACCACCACGTAGGGCTGCCGGATGCGGTTGACCAGGTTCATGATGGTGAGAGCCACGGCGAAGAGCAGGACGAAGATCAGCAGCAGCACGCCCTGCCGGCCCCCGTCGCTGCCCCCCGAGGCGACGAGTGTGTTCAGATCGGATGCACTGACCGCGGTGAAGCCCACTTGGTTCCCCTCCCTCGTGCGGCCGAGCAAGGTGCGCGTCGCAGAGCGACCGCTGAGTCCGCGGAGTCGGTGAAGACCTGCGGTCCGTCAGCCCGGTTCGCTGAAGTCGGCGACCGGGCGACTGGTGTTCAGCTGAAAAGCGCCTGATATCAGTGTGGCCATCCTGAAGCCGGACGGCAAGGGATTTCAGGGACAGATCTACCCCGATAAATGAAATTTCAGCGCCATTCAGCCCTGCACGCCTGGCCCCCGCTGATGCCCAGCTGATCTTCACCCGCGGGGTCGAGACTCCGTGCAACGTTGTCAGTTTCGAGCTCACGATGACATTAATCAATGTCATTAAAGAAGCGCAGGTCGTCCGTCACGACGGTATTCGGCGAGGTCGCGCCCGCAATGCCGGAGTGCGCGACACGTTCTGTTTGAATTGCGCTCAGACTCTCCCCGGCTCCAGCCCTTCAGTGGTTAACTTGACGGGTCGGAATCGGCTGTAGTTCCAGCGTCTTCAGTGAAGCGGGGGTGTGACGGTGGCTGATGTGAACAACGCCCGTCTGGGGAGCAGGCTGCGCTCGCTCCGGACCCGTCACTTCTCCCAGGCGATCACCCAGCGGCAGCTCTCCCAGGCCCTCGGGCTCAGCGGTGCACTGGTCAGCTCGTGGGAGAGCGGGGTGGCGGTGCCGCCGGAGGAACGGCTCGCCTCCTACGCCCTGTTGTTCTGCACGCAGCGCTCGCTCGAGGGCGACCAGGTGCGCCTGGTGCCCGAGCAGACCCTGACCGAAGATGAAGAGGGCGACCGGGAAAGGCTTTTCGACGAACTGCGGGAGTTGCGGGCCCGGATCCAGGAGGCGCCCCCGGCCGAGGACAGGGCGGCCGGGGCCCTGGGCGGGCAGTTCCTGTACTACCCGGACGACCAGCCGGTGACCATCCTCTGTACTCCGCTGAGCAGTCGGCAGCTCGACTACACCGACGAGAAGGCGAACCGGGGCGAGCTCTACCCGGCGGCGCAGTACGCGACGAACCTGACCCACCCCAACTTCGTGCGCAACCTCTACAACGCCGACATCGACGCCCTGCTGGAGCTGGTCGGGCACGTCCGGGCGGAGAACCCACGGGCCGAGGTCAGCTGGCTCACCTACGACCGGGTCAGTTCCGCCGACCAGCTCACCGGGCACCTGATCCTGCTCGGCGGGGTCGACGCGGACCTGTTCGAGGTGCCGATCGGTTCGGTCAACGTGCTCGAGATCCTCCGTGACCGTCTGGAGAACCCGGTCCGGATGGAGTGGGACGAGGACGGCGTCGAGTTCGACGGCGAGGTGCAGGTCATGCTCGACGACGAGGGCCGGCCCACCTCCGACCCGGCCGAGATGGCCAAGGTCGAGTCGCACCGCCCCACCTGGGAGGTGGGCAAGGACGACGAGCGCGAGCGGGCCTGGAAGAAGGGCGCGCCGCAGCTCACCTCCGACGTCGCGCTCATCCAGCGCACCCCCAACCCGTTCAACCCGGGGGTCAGCGCAACCCGTTTCGGTGGCATGTTCAGCCGTGGAACATACGGCGCAGTAAGGGCTTTCACAGACGCTCGGTTCCGCAGCCGGAACGGCGCCTGGGTGGAGAACTACCTCGACCCCGAGGACTTCTGGATGCTGGTCAGAGTGCCGGTCATCGCCGGTACCACGATGACGCCCGACCTGGGCCGATCCAGCAGCCGGATCCGAACGTCCTGACCTTCTGATCGCCTCATCGTGACCGGGCCGTAGGCGCCCGCTCGCCCAAGACGAAAACCGGGCCATGCCATCGATACCCCCTGCGTCCGTCCCGCGGACGCACACCGAGTCGCGCGTGCTCACCGTTCCCACGGTGACCGAGCCCCGCCCCGACTCGGCGGCCGACTACCGGGCCAGCCACTCCGGCCTGCTCACCAGCCTGTACGGTCCGGGCCGCCCGGTCCTGCCGCCGCCGGACAGCGAGCTGAGCGCCTTCGGGCCCCTGCTCGGCGCGCACCGTCCCGACACCGGCCGCCGGGTCGGCGGCATCGTGGTCCCGGCCGGCCGCGACTTCCGGCTCACCGAGGAGGGGCTGCGGTTCGCCGCCGGCATCGCCCTCAGCCACGGCTGCCCCCTGATCGTGGTGCACAGCCGCGACGCCCGGCCGGAGGACTTCCCGGCCGCTGTGCGCGAACTGCTGGGCGACGCCCTGGTCCTGGTCGACCTGGAGCAGGTGCACCCCTCCTGGATGCCCGGCTTCGCCTCGGCCGAGGACGAGCTGAGCAGCCTGCACCGCTCGAACGACGTGGGCTGGAAGCGCAACCTCGGCATCATGCTGGCCGTCCGGTTCGGCTGGGAGTTCGTGCTCTTCCTGGACGACGACATCTCGGCGGCGGCCGAGGGGCCCACCCTCACCCCGCAGTACCTGGCCCACGCGTTGCGGGTGCTGAACGAGGACCCGGACCTGATGATCGTCGGCTGGACGCTGCGCGACTTCGACGACAACTCGGTGGTCGGGCACGCCCGCCCGCTGGTCGGCCTTCCGCAGGACATCTTCATCAGCAGCGGCGCCCTGCTGCTGCGGGTGGGCGAGGGCACGGCCTTCTTCCCGCACGGGGTCTACAACGAGGACTGGCTGCTGGTGCTGCAGACGCTGGCCGGGGCCCGCGACTACCAGCGCGCCCTGGCCCACGCCGGGCCGGTGCACCAGAAGGAGTACGAGGCGTTCTGCCCGGTGCGGGCGCGCTCCGAGGAGGCCGGGGAGATCCTCGCCGAGGGGCTGATGAACCGGGTTGAAGACCACGGCCCCGGCTTCCTGTCGCTGCTGAGCGGGCAGTACTGGAAGCGGGTGATGGGCCGGCGCCGCACCCTGCTGCGCACCATCATCCGGGGCCGGGGGGAGGGGCTGGTGCTCTGGGACGAGGACCAGCCGGCGCGCTCGGACGACGCGGTGGTGGTGTGTATGAACGCTGCACTCTGGACGCATCGGCAGCTGAACCACCGCAAGCTCCTGGGTTACACCGCAAAGTGGCTGCGGGACTGGCGGTACTGGCGAACCGTGCTGGTCAGGCTGTCGCAGGAGGCCGCCGGGCCGGAATCGGAGACGGAAATCCCGCAGCTGCTCGCCGCCGCCCGTCAGCCGTGGCCGCAGCAGGCGACCGAAGAGGGTTGTCAGGAGCGCCCCGGGCGACCAGCATCGACTACCGAGAGGCGCAAGGTAGTTACGGTCTGACAGCGGATCCGCCTCCCCGCCGACCGCTGTCACGCACGGGGGAAGGCGGGTGCCTTTGTGCTGCACCAGTATTCGGCAGGTCCGGTCGCACATCGCCCATCGCATGTGCACCTGGTCCGACAGGAATGGCCCGAGGTCTATCCGGACGAGGTCTGCGCGGTGGTGGTGCCGGCCAGCAGACCTAGTCACAACCTCACGGCGGCGGTCGCGCTGGCCGAGGCGCTCGGCTGCCCGTTGGTGGTGGCCTGCAGTGGCCGGGCCAACGTGCAGGACGTCGCCAGGGAGCTGGACGGCTGGCAGGGGGTCGCCTTCGCAGTCCCGGAGGAGCCCCCCACCGCGGTACGCAGGATGCGCACCCGCCGGCTCGCCCTGGAGTCACGGCAATGGGCCAGACCCGTTCCGGCGGTCGCCGGCCACCGTGTCGGTGACCCACAAACGTCCTTAAGTTTCCGAACAATGGACGTCGGTCAGGACGAATCTTCGAGCCTCGCCACTGCGGTGGCGGGGGATCAGGCGCCCTACCTGGACGCCGGGACCAAACGCAACGTCGCCCTCCTGCTCTCGCGGCAGCTGGGCTGGCGGCGGCTGCTCTTCCTGGACGACGACATCCAGCCGCCGTCGGCCGAGGAGATCACCCGGGCGGTCTCCATGCTCGGCCCGGGCGGGGCATCGATGGCCAGCTGGCCGGCCCACGAGTTCCCGGACAACTCGGTGGTCTGCCACGCCCGGCGCACCGTGGGCCTGAAGCAGGACACCTTCCTGGCCGGAGGTTGCCTGCTGGTCGACCTGACCCGGCCCCTGCCGTTCTTCCCGGCGGTCTACAACGAGGACTGGCTGTTCTGCTGGGAAGCCGTCCGCGACCGGCGGATGGCCCTCCCGGGAGCGGTGGATCAGCAGCCGTACAACCCGTTCGACCCTCGGCGGGCCGCTCGCGAAGAGTTCGGCGACGTGCTGGGGGAGGGGCTCTTCGCTCTCCTGCACCAGTCCCCGGCCGACCTGTTGCTCGGGCTGGTCGGACAGGGGCCGGTCGCCGACCGCGCCCGGATCGTCGACCCGGCGTACCAGCCGGGCTACTGGGCGCAGGTGATCGAAGGCCGACAGGCACTGCACGCCGAGGTGATGGCCCGGCTGGCGGCGCTGGCCCGCTTCACGCCGGCCGCCCGGCAGCAGCTGGAGGCGGTCCGGGCCGGACAGGAGCGGCTGGGGCGGATCACGCCGCAGGAGCTGGCCGGGTTCGTCGCGCTCTGGCAGGAGGATCTGGCCACCTGGCGCTACGAGCTGGCCCAGCTGCACCGGCAGGACTCGTACAAGGCCGCGCTGAACCAGCTCGGCATCGACGAGTTCCAGCGGGTCGGGGTGATGTAGCGGTCAGCGGGCCGACGGCGGCGGCAGGATGCCCCGCTCCATCGCCGCCGTCACTGCGCGGGTGCGGTCGTCCACCCCCAGCTTGGCGAAGACCCGCAGCAGATGGGTCTTCACCGTGGCCTCACCGATGAACAGCTCGCGGCCGATCTCGGCGTTGGACAGGCCGCGGGCCACTGCTCGCAGCACCTCGACCTCGCGGGGGGTGAGCGGATTGACCGGGGGCGGCGGTGGTGCCGGGGCGCGCAGGTGCGAGACCAGTTTCGCGGCCACCGGCGGGGCCAGCACGGTCTCGCCCCGGGCGGCCGAGCGCACCGCGTTCACCAGCACCGGACGCGGGGTGTCCTTGAGCAGGTAACCGGTGGCCCCGGCCTCCACCGCGTGCACGATGTCGTCGTCGGTGTCGTAGGTGGTCAGCACCAGCACCCGGGTCTGCGGCAGGGTGGCGGTGATCTTGCGGGTGGCGCCGACCCCGTCCAGGCCGGGCATCCGCAGGTCCATCAGCACGACGTCGGGGCGCAGCGCGGTGGCCCGGGAGACCGCCTCCTCGCCGTCACCGGCCTCGCCCACCACGGTCATGTCCTCCTCCACCTCCAGCAGGCCGGCCAGGCCGGAGCGGACGATGGGGTGGTCGTCGGCGATCAGGACACGGATCACGACGACACCTTCTCACCCTCGTCGGCGGCCGGCGCATGAGGCACGCGCACGGTCACCCGGGTGCCCTTGCCGGGGGAGCTGATCAGGAGGAGCTCACCGCCGCAGGCCTGGGCCCGGTCGCGCATCCCGGTCAGCCCGAACCCCAGCGGCCGGTTCTTTCCCCACACGTCGAAACCCTTCCCGTCGTCGCAGATCTCGATCCTCACGTGGTTCTCGTCGCCCACCAGGCGGACGGTGACCGAGGCGGCACCCGAGTGCCGGCGCACGTTCGCCAGCGCCTCCTGGGCCGAGCGCAGCAGCACCACCTCCAGGTCGCGGGTCAGGCCGGTCAGCTCGCCGTCCACCGTCACCTCCGAGGCGATCTGCGTCTCGGCCCCGAACCGGCTGACCAGCCGCCGCACCGCGTCGGCAAGGGTGGCCCCGTCCAGGCCGACCGGGGCGAAGGCGGCCACCAGAGCCCTTGCCTCGCCGAGGTTCTCGCGGGCCACGTCCTCGATCAGGTTCAGCCGTTCCCGGAGCTTGCCCGGATCGGCGGGCCGCCCGCTGTCGAGGGCGGCCTGGGCCACCTGGGAGAGCATGATGATGCTGGTGTAGCCCTGGGCCAGAGTGTCGTGGATCTCCCGGGCCAGACGCTCCCGCTCGGCCTGCACCCCCTGGGTGTGGTACGCCGCACCGAGTTCCGCCCGGGCCTTCTCCAGTTCCTGGATCAGCCCGGCCCTTTCGGCCGACTGGTCGATGATCCGGCTGATCCACAGCCCCAGGGCGGAGCTGAACGCGGTGCTCACCAGCATCACCGGCAGGGTGACCCGGGCCGCCTCGTAGGTCCAGCCCTCCGCGGTCATCAGCCCGACGGCCACACTCAGCCCGGTCAGGGCGCTGAACCACAGCCCCACCCGCAGGGTCGGCGAGAAGAGCCAGACCTGGGCGTAGATCACCGACAGCAGCACGGTCAACGAGGACTCGACCGCCGCGGCGACGCCGGTGGTGACGATCGCGATCAGGAGGTACGTGACCTCGGCGGGCCCGCTGCTGGGCCGCCAGGCGTCCGGGCGCAGCACGCGGAAGGCGACGACGATGACCGCCAGGCAGGCCAGCCCGCTCAGCCGGCGGCCGCCGGAGACCTCGGGACTGGTCAGCAGACCCAGGGCGATCAGGGTCATCAGCAGCCAGAAGCCGAGGGTCCAGCCGCGCTGGGAACGGTTCCAGGCGTGCACCGCCGGGACGCTCACTTCTGGTCGTGCCGCTGCCAGCGAAAGGTCCGCAGCGCCAGCAGCATCCCGATCACCAGCCATCCGGTCAGTATCAGGGCGGTGGGCAGCAGTTGCCAGGAGTTACCGGCCTCCATCGAGGCGAACTCCTCGGGCAGGAACACCGAGCGCATGCCCTGGGCCAGCCAGCGCAGCGGGAACAGCGAGCCGATGGTCTGCATCCAGCTCGGCAGCTCGGTGAAGACGAAGTACACGCCGGAGATGAACTGCAGCACGATCACCACCGGGCTCACCACTGCGGCAGCGCTTTTGGACGACCGGGCGAGCGAGGAGTAGGCGATCCCGACCGCGGTGCCGGAGGCGATGCCGAGCACGAAGATCCAGGTGAAGCGCAACCACGGGGCCACCCCGGTGGGCAGTTCGAGATCCATCAGCAGGACGCCGATCAGCAGCAGGATCGCGGTCTGCACGACGCTGGTGACCAGCACCATGCCGATCTTGCCGAGGAAGTACGCGATCGGCGGCATCGGGGTGCCACGCAGGCGTTTCAGGGTGCCCTCGTCACGCTCCACGGCGATCCCGATGGCCAGGGTCTGGAAGCTGGACAGGACCACGCCCGAGGCGATCATCCCGGCGGTGAAGTACTGGGTGAACGAGACCCCCGGGGCCAGTTCGTCGCTGAACACCGAGCCGAAGACGAACAGCAGGATCACCGGGAAGGCGAAGGTGAAGACCACCGTCTCGCGCATCCGGAAGAACTCCTTCAGCTCGATCCCGGTCCGGGCCAGGCCCAGCTGCAGGGCCCCGGGCAGGCGCTCGGTCGTCACGGTGCTCACGACTTCTCTCCGATCATGTCCAGGTAGATGTCCTCGAGGGTGGGGCGCAGGACCTGCAGGGCCGGCACCTCGCCGCCGGGGTACCGGGTGGCCAGCTCGGCCACCAGCCGGGTCGGGGTGTCGGTGGACTCCTCGCCGTCGCGCCACACCACCCGCGCCTGCCGGCTCTGACGCCCGCCCAGGTCGGCCGGGGTGTTCACGGCGACCAGCCGGCCTCCGGCGATCACCCCGACCCGGTCGGCCAGCTGCTCGGCCTCGTCCAGGTAGTGCGTGGTCAGCAGGATCGTCGTGCCCTCGGTGCGCAGCCGGCGGATCAGCTCCCAGAACGAGCGCCGGGCCTGCGGGTCGAAGCCGGTGGTCGGCTCGTCGAGGAACAGCAGCTCGGGCGAGCCGACGATGCCCAGCCCCACGTCCAGCCGCCGGCGCTGGCCCCCGGACAGGGCCCGGACCCGGTCCCGGCGCTTGGCCTCCAGGCCGACCGCCTCGATCACCTCGTCCGGGTCGCGCGGGTGGGGGTAGTACCGGGCGAAGTGCCGGATCAGCTCCTCCACGCTCAGTTCGGCGTAGTCGTTGGTGGTCTGCAGCACGATCCCGATCCGCGAGCGCCAGGCCCGTCCGGCACGCTGCGGGTCCTGTCCGAGCACCGCCACCTCACCGGCGTCACGCTCGCGGAACCCTTCGAGGATCTCGGTGGTGGTGGTCTTGCCCGCGCCGTTCGGCCCCAGCAGGGCGAACACCTCTCCGGCGGCGACGTCCAGCTCGAGATCGTTCACGGCGAGCCTGTCGCCGTAGCGTTTGGCCAGGCCCCGGACCCGGATCTGGGCCGGCCCCGAGGTGGCGGCCGGCCCGGCCGCCGCGGTGGGTGATGTGGTTGGTCCCGACATGACAACCATGCTGTTCGGCGGGCCCCCGGCCGGGGACTACCGGCAGGCTGAACCGGCGTCCACCGGTCGGTGGACCAGGGACCGTCACCTTGTCCGTCGAGCGTCCGTCGAGAGGCCGTCATCCCCGCGCCGACGTGCCGGTTCGACCCAGGAGCACTTGGATGCGTAGACTCACTCCGGGTGGTTGTGAACCGCCATGCTGACGCACGCCGCAGGTGTGCAGGGCTGGCGCCGAACATCCGCTTGTAGGGCAGTGGCTCAATTGGCAGAGCTCCGGTCTCCAAAACCGGCGGTTGGGGGTTCGAGTCCCTCCTGCCCTGCGGGATGTGCTCGCGGCAACAGGATGTGCCGTGAGGCTGACAAGGGCCCGGCACCGGCGTCTGGCCGGTGCGGGCCGCGATCACGGGCCGACCTCGGATCCTCGCTCCGGCGCGGATCGAGGGCGGTCCGAGCCTAGACAACCAGGTGAGGACCGTGAGCAGCACGTCGTCGACGAAGAAGCGCAGGGGCGGGCCGCTGCTCTTCCTGCGGCAGGTCGTGGCCGAGCTGCGCAAGGTGGTCCGGCCCACCCGGACCGAGCTGATCACCTACACCTCGGTGGTGCTGATCTTCGTCCTCGTCGTGATGCTGTACGTGTCGGCACTCGACTTCGGCTTCGGCAAGCTCGTGCTCTGGGCCTTCGGCGGCGGCGAGTAGATCGCCCGGTTCCGCCGGCCGGCCGAGGGATCGCCGCGTAGATCGCCATGAGCGGGCCTGACCAGAACGAGACCAGGCCGGACGGTACGAAGGGAAGCAGGACAAAGCGTGTCCGAGAAGACCTCGCAGTTCACCGAGGAGGAGACCGACCTCGCCCCGCAGGAGGCTGAGGTCGCTCCCGACGGCGCCATCACCGACGAGGCGGACGACGCCCCCGAGGCGGACGACACGCCTGAGGCGGACGAAGCCGACGAAGCCACCGAGTCGGACGACGAGGCCGCGTTCGTGCCCACCGCGGGTGCGGACGACGAGGCCCCGGTCGACCCGGTCGAGGAGTTCAAGGCCGGTCTGCGCCGGGCGCCCGGTGACTGGTACGTGATCCACTCGTACGCCGGTTACGAGAACCGGGTCAAGGCCAACCTCGAGAACCGCACCACCAGCCTCAACATGGAGGACTACATCTTCCAGGTCGAGGTGCCGATGGAAGACGTCACCGAGATCAAGAACGGCCAGCGCAAGCAGGTCCGTCGGGTCCGGATCCCCGGCTACGTGCTGGTCCGGATGGACCTCACCGACGAGTCGTGGGGCGCTGTCCGGCACACTCCGGGCGTCACCGGCTTCGTCGGTCACACCCACCAGCCGGTCCCGCTGAGCCTGGACGAGGTCTTCTCGATGCTCGCCCCGGCCCTGGCGCCGGCCGAGCCCAGCAAGGCAGCCAGCTCGAGCAAGGCCGAGGTGAAGGTCGTCGACTTCGAGGTCGGCGAGACCGTCACCGTGATGGAAGGCCCCTTCGAGACCCTGCCGGCCACCATCTCCGAGATCAACGCCGACGCCCAGAAGCTCAAGGTGCTGGTCTCGATCTTCGGTCGGGAGACCCCCGTCGAACTGTCGTTCGCCGACGTCTCCAAGATCTGATCGCCCAAACACCCGGAAAAAGGAACAGCGTCATGCCCCCCAAGAAGAAGGTCTCAGCTCTGATCAAGCTGCAGATCAACGCCGGCCAGGCCACTCCCGCCCCGCCGATCGGCCCCGCGCTCGGTCAGCACGGCGTCAACATCATGGAGTTCTGCAAGGCCTACAACGCCAAGACCGAAGGTCAGCGCGGCAGTGTGGTCCCGGTGGAGATCACGGTCTACGAAGACCGTTCCTTCACCTTCATCACCAAGACCCCGCCGGCCGCCGAGCTGATCAAGAAGGCTGCGGGCGTGCCCAAGGGCTCCGGTGAGCCGCACGTCAAGAAGGTCGGCAACCTCACCGCCGCCCAGGTCCGGGAGATCGCCCAGACCAAGCTCGAGGACCTGAACGCGAACGACCTGGACCAGGCGTCCAAGATCATCGCCGGTACGGCTCGCTCGATGGGCATCACCGTCGAGGGCTGAGCGCCCCCGACACTGCGAACTTTTCGTCCCAGCACCACGTGGCAGGGCCTGCGCGGCCCGTCGACCACACCTTCTCCAGGAGGAGAACCATGAAGCGCAGCAAGGCGTACCGCGCAGCGGCGGAGAAGATCGACAGCGACGAGCTGTACTCCCCGCTCGAGGCGGTCAAGCTGGCCAAGGAGACGTCGGCCACCAAGTACGACGCGACCGTCGAGGTCGCGTTCCGTCTCGGTGTCGACCCCCGTAAGGCCGACCAGATGGTGCGTGGCACCGTGAACCTGCCGAACGGCACCGGTAAGACCGCCCGGGTGCTGGTCTTCGCCACCGGTGACCGTGCCGCCGCGGCCGAGGCCGCCGGCGCCGACATCGTCGGCTCCGACGAGCTGATCACGAAGATCCAGGGCGGCTTCCTGGACTTCGACGCCGTCGTGGCGACCCCCGACCTGATGGGCAAGGTCGGGCGCCTCGGTAAGGTCCTCGGTCCGCGTGGTCTGATGCCGAACCCGAAGACCGGCACGGTGACCATGGACGTCGCCAAGGCGGTCGAGGAGATCAAGGGCGGCAAGATCGAGTTCCGCGTCGACAAGCACTCGAACCTGCACTTCATCATCGGTAAGACCTCGTTCAGCGAGACCCAGCTGGTCCAGAACTACGCGGCGGCGATCGAAGAGGTCATGCGCCTCAAGCCGTCGGCCGCGAAGGGCCGCTACCTGAAGAAGGCGACCATCACCACCACCATGGGCCCGGGCATCCCGGTCGACCCGAACCAGGTGAAGGCGCTCGAGGCGACCCAGGACTGACCTGGCCGCCGTCTCGGGAACCGGTGCTCGGCACCGGTCTCCGGACATTGCACCACCCGGCCCCGTCCGCCTTCGCGGACGGGGCCGTTCTCTTGATCACGATGCTTCCCCACGTCCGCGACCGGCCCGTCCGGGCAAGGTCAATTTCGCCTGATCCGCAAGGTAGGGTTAACGGGCGCGGCGTCCGCGGGAGTGGTTTGCCGCGACGCGGGTCCAGCAGCCGGGCCCCAGCGCTGTTCGCTGTGCGCGGAATGTGTGGGGCGGAGGCCTGGTGTACGAAACGGAACGTCTGGAGGAGCCCGCGGCCCGCTCGGAGAGCAGGCTGCTGCTCGTCGAGGACGACGACGGCGACGCGCTGATCGTCGAAGACCTGCTGGACCTGGCCGGCAGCGGCTTCGAGATCGTTCGCGCGCGCACTCTCAAGCAGGCCCGCGAGCTGCTTCGCCGCACCCGGTTCGGGTGCGTGCTGCTCGACCTCGGCCTGCCCGACGGGCAGGGCCTGGACGTGGTCCACAGCCTGCTCGACGAGGCCTCCGAAGTGGCCGTGATCTGCTTCACCGGCCTGGACGACGAACGCTCGGGGGCCGCCGCGGTCGCCGCGGGCGCCCAGGACTACCTGGTCAAGGGCCAGGTCGACGGTGAGCTGCTGAGCCGCTCGATCCGCTACGCGGTGGAGCGCCGGCGCGCCGAGGAACAGTCCCGCCAGCTCTACGCCAGCGAGGTCCGCACCCAGGAGTACGCCCGGCTGGAGCGCGGCCTGCTGCCGCTCACCCAGACCCGCGACCCCGCGCTCGGGGTCACCGCGCGCTACCGCCCGCAGGCCGGTGACCTGCTCGGCGCCGACTTCTACGACGTGGTCGAGGCGCCCGACGGCCGGGTGTTCGTCCTGATCGGCGGGGTGGCCGGGCACGGCCCGGAAGAGGCCGCGCTCGGAGTCAGCCTGCGGGTCGCCTGGCGTGCGCTGGTGATCGCCGGGGTCGACCCGAACCGGCTCCTGCCGGTGCTGGAGGACGTGCTGATCCGGGAGCGCCGGTCCGAGGAGATCTTCGTCCAGGCCACGCTCTGCGTGATCGACGCCGACCGGCTCACCGCGCACCTGTGGCTGGCCGCCCACCTGCCGCCGATGCTGCTCGACCCGGTGCCCACCCAGCTGCCGGGCGACCCGGCCAGCCTGGCGCTGGGCCTGCTGCCGCCCGGGGCCTGGCGGGGCCGCAAGATCACCCTGCCCACCCGCTGGCGGCTGATGTTCTACACCGACGGCCTGGTCGAGGGCTCACGCGGCCGGGGGCTGCAGCACGAGCTCGGCGTGCCCGGCCTGCTGGAGCTGGCCCAGTCCAGCCGCACCGTCAGCGACGACGGGGCCGAGGTGGTCGACGACCTGCTCGACCGGGTGCAGAGCGCGCACGGCGGCGAACTGCCCGACGACGTGGCGGTCATCGCCGTCCAGTGGCCGAGGGACTTCACGTGAGCACACCGTTCGTCCGACCGGAACGACCGGCCCGCCCGGTCGGCTGGGCCCGCCTGCGGAAGCCGCAGGCCTGGGGGGTGCACGGCCGGATCGCCGCCGCCCTGGCGGTGGTGGTGGCGCTGCTCACCGGCGTGGTCACCGCGGCCACGGTCACGCTGCTGGAGACCCGCGACGTCCAGAAGAACGTGGTCGAGGACTTCTACGAGGGCCTGCGCAGCTCGCAGAACTTCTTCATCGCGATGCTCGACTCCGAGACCGCGATCCGCGGCTACGCCCTCACCGGTGACCGCGCCGCCCTGGAGCCCCTGAACGAGTCCGGGCAGCCCTGGGACAACCCGGTCTCCGGTCACCTGGCGGCCGTTCTGCCGGGGACCGGGGCGATCGGGCCGATGCGCGAGGCAGAGGCCGCGGCGAAGGTCTGGTACACCGACTTCGCCGCGCCCACGATCGAGCGCATCGACGCCGGTGAGACCCTCACCCCGCCCGACTTCGCCGAGGGCCGGGCGCTGTTCGACGCCTTCCGGGCGGAGTACAACGAGGCGATCGGGATCCTGCGGCCGGAACGTCAGGCCGAGGCCGACCACCTGGGCGAGGTCACCAATCTGGGCTTCGCCTTCGGTGTGCTCAGCGCAATCATCTGCCTGGTTGCCGGTCTGGTGCTGTGGAGCCTGATGCGGCGCTGGGTCAGCAACCCGGCCACCCGCCTGGCGGGTGAGGCGCGGATCGTCGCCAACGGTGAGCTCGACCATGTCGTCGTGGGTCAGGGCCCGCCCGAGTTCGTGCAGCTGGGTGACGACGTCGAGCTGATGCGCCAGCGTCTGGTCTCGGAGATCGACCAGGCCGACGAGGCCCGGCGCGAGATGAACCGCTCCCGGGCCGCCCTGGAGGAGCAGACCCTGGAGCTGCAGCGCTCCAACCGCGAGCTCGAGCAGTTCGCCTACGTCGCCTCGCACGACCTGCAGGAACCGCTGCGCAAGGTGGCCAGCTTCTGCCAGATGCTGCAGCGGCGCTACGGCGGCCAGCTGGACGAGCGGGCCGACCAGTACATCCATTTCGCGGTGGACGGCGCCAAGCGCATGCAGCAGCTGATCAACGACCTGCTGGAGTTCTCCCGGGTGGGCCGGATCAGCACGCCCTCGGCCGACGTGAACCTCGCCGACTGCCTGAAGAACGCGATGTACGCGCTGGAGGCGGCCCGGGAGGAGTCCGGGGCCGAGATCGAGGCCGACGAGCTGCCGGTGGTGCACGGCGAGGCGCCGTTGCTCACCCAGCTGCTGCAGAACCTGATCGGCAACGCGATCAAGTTCCGGGCCGCGGCACCCCCGCGGATCCGGCTGACGGTCCGGCAGTCGGGGGAGTTCTGGGAGTTCGCCTGCTCCGACAACGGCATCGGGATCGAGCCGGAGTACGCCGAGCGGGTCTTCCTGATCTTCCAGCGGCTGCACGCCAAGGAGGTCTACGGCGGCACCGGCATCGGCCTGGCCATGTGCAAGAAGATCGTCGAGTACCACGGCGGGCGGATCTGGGTGGAGGAGTCGGCCGCGGCCGGCACCCCCGTCCGGCCGGCCACCGAGGACGCGGACGCACCGGCCGCCGACGGTCCCGGCACGACGATCCGCTGGACCCTGCCGGTGACCACCAGCGCACTGCAGCTCCCCGACGCGCCGGCCGCCGACGAGGTGGCGGAGGGCGAGAAGGTGGCCAAGTGATCGCGGTGCTGCTGGTCGAGGACGACCCGGGCGACGTGCTGATGACCAAGGAGGCGCTGGAGGACACCGGGGTCACCAGCCGGCTGAACGTGGTCGGCGACGGTGCCGAGGCGCTGGACTTCCTCTACCGCCGCGGTGAGTACACCGACGCGCTGCTGCCCGACCTGATCCTGCTCGACCTCAACCTGCCCCGGATGCACGGCCGGGAGGTCCTGCAGGTGATCAAGGAGGACCCGGAGCTGCGGCAGATCCCGGTGGTGGTGCTGACCACCTCGGAGGCCGAGGAGGACGTGCTGCGCAGCTACGACCTGCACGCCAACGCCTACGTGACCAAGCCGGTCGACTTCGAGCGGTTCATCACCACGGTCCGGCACATCGACGACTTCTTCGTCAGCGTGGTGCGGCTGCCGCGCCGTTGACGGCCGCTGATTTTGGAATCGGGGGCGCGTCCCCGTACTCTTGACACAGCCAAAGACCGCCGGTCGCCGTCTCGTCAGAGTTCGGCCCAAGGTCCCGCAGTCAGCGGGCGGCCAGCGCAGGTGACATGTCAGGCTTTCGATCTTCTTCTGCCCCGGCCCGCCGGAACGCAGCGAAAATCCAACGCCCCGTGCGCCTGCGCGGGGCGTTCCGTATTTCTGGGGCCGTGAGTGCACCGGCAACAGAAGTGAAGGAGAGCCATGGCGAGGGCAGACAAGACTGCGACGGTCGCAGAGCTCACCGAGAAGTTCCGCGGTGCCAACGCCGCGGTCCTGACCGAGTACCGCGGGCTGACCGTCGCCCAGCTCACCCAGCTGCGCAAGAACATCCAGGACCACGCGACCTACACGGTCACCAAGAACACGCTGACGAAGCTGGCCGCGCAGAACGCCGGCATCACGGCGTTCGACGGCGAGCTGGCCGGTCCGAGCGCGGTCGCGTTCATCACCGGCGACGCGGTCGAGGTGGCCAAGAGCCTGCGTGACTTCTCGAAGGCCAACCCGGCGCTGGTCGTCAAGGGCGGGTTCCTCGAGGGCAAGCCGCTGACCGCCGACGAGGTGCGCAAGCTGGCCGACCTGGAGTCGCGCGAGGTGCTGCTGGCCAAGATGGCCGGAGCGATGAAGGCGTCCCTCACCAAGGCCGCCGTCCTGTTCCAGGCGCCGCTGTCCAAGACGGTCCGTACCGTCGAGGCGCTGCGCGCCAAGCAGGCCGAGGGTGCGCCCGCGGCCGAGGGCGACACCACCGAGGCCACGCCGGCCGCGGAGACCGTGGACGCCTGATCCACCCCTGAACCAACGGATCCTGCGGGGCAGGTTCGCAGGATCCACACCTCCTCAACGCCGTTGCGCAGCCCGGCTCGCAACGCAGTACCGAAAGGGAATGCCACCATGGCGAAGCTCAGCACCGAAGAACTGCTCGACGCCTTCAAGGAACTGACCCTGATCGAGCTCTCCGAGTTCGTGAAGGCGTTCGAGGAGACCTTCGACGTCACCGCGGCCGCCCCGGTCGCCGTCGCCGCTGCCGGTGGCGGCGCCGCTGCCGCCGAGGTCGTCGAGGAGAAGGACGAGTTCGACGTCATCCTCGAGGCCGCCGGTGACAAGAAGATCCAGGTCATCAAGGAGGTCCGTGGCCTCACGAGCCTGGGCCTGAAGGAGGCCAAGGACCTCGTGGACGGCGCCCCGAAGCCGGTCCTGGAGAAGGTTGCCAAGGACGCTGCGGAGAAGGCCAAGGCGGCCCTCGAGGGCGCCGGCGCCACCGTCACCCTCAAGTGATCCCCGCCCGGCTCGCCGGGCAGCTCTGAGTGACTCCGGTTCCCCCGTACCGCTGGTACGGGGGAACCGCTGTTTTGGGACATTTCACACTCGGTGGGCCGTCGTGCGGTCGGTGCCCACCGACGTCATAAATTGGCGCTGAAACATGTCGACATCGGCCGAACGGCCAGGTACCAGGCTCGTTACTCCACCCGATGCCCGGTCGGACCCCCGCGAGCGGGTGAACGAGGCCGGAAGTCGGCGCAAAGTCGGCGCACCGGTCACCGGAATGTCGCGGCGCGTGGGGTTGACGCTGGTCTGAGCGCTTGTCATGCTCTTTCTGCAAGCACCGCCGTCGAGCGTGAAGATGCAGGTGAACGGGCTGTGTCCGACTCCCTGTTGCACACTCGTGACCGGCGACGTGCCGAGGTTGCCAGCACCGGCTGAGATTGCCGGGTAGACAGTCCTGGCCTTTTACGAGTAGGGTGAGCCTTTGCGCTGACCTCTGCCCTCCCCTGCGACCCATTCGCGGGAGATTCAGAGCGCGCGCACGTTACGCCCGCAGGCCCGTGGAAGGACCCCTCTTGGCTGCCTCGCGCACCGCGTTCAGTGGCTCGACTACCCCGTCAGGCCGTATCTCTTTCGCCAAGATCCATGAACCGCTTGAGGTTCCGAACCTCCTGGCATTGCAGACCGAGGCCTTCGACTGGCTCCTCGGCAACGACAAGTGGCAGGGCCGTGTCCAGGCGGCCATCGACGGTGGCAACCAGGCCGTCCCGACCACCTCCGGCCTCGAGGAGATCTTCGAGGAGATCTCGCCGATCGAGGACTTCTCCGGATCGATGAGCCTGTCGTTCCGCGATCACCGCTTCGAACCGCCCAAGTACTCGATCGACGAGTGCAAGGAGCGGGACATGACGTACTCGGCCCCGCTCTTCGTGACGGCCGAGTTCATGAACACCACCACGGGGGAGATCAAGAGCCAGACCGTCTTCATGGGCGACTTCCCGCTCATGACCGAGCGCGGCACGTTCGTGATCAACGGTACCGAGCGCGTGGTCGTCTCCCAGCTGGTCCGTTCGCCGGGCGTGTACTTCGAGCGCTCGATCGACAAGACGTCCGACAAGGACATCTACACGGCCAAGGTGATCCCGTCGCGCGGTGCGTGGCTGGAGTTCGAGATCGACAAGCGCGACATGGTCGGTGTCCGCATCGACCGCAAGCGCAAGCAGTCGGTCACCGTGCTGCTGAAGGCCCTCGGCTGGTCCGAGGCGCAGATCCTGGAGGAGTTCGGCGAGGTCGACTCGATCCGCCAGACCCTCGAGAAGGACCACACCGCCAGCACCGACGAGGCGTTGCTGGACATCTACCGGAAGCTGCGCCCGGGCGAACCGCCGACGCGGGAGGCCGCGCAGACGCTTCTGGAGAACCTGTACTTCAACCCGAAGCGCTACGACCTGGCCAAGGTCGGCCGGTACAAGATCAACAAGAAGCTGGGCCTGAGCCAGCCGCTGTCCGACAGCGTGCTCACGGTGGACGACATCATCGCGGCCATCCGGTTCCTGGTCACGCTGCACGCCGGCGGCAACCAGATGCCCGGCACCAAGAACGGTGAGCCGATCGACCTGGTGGTCGAGGTCGACGACATCGACCACTTCGGCAACCGTCGTCTGCGCACCGTGGGCGAGCTGATCCAGAACCAGGTCCGCACCGGCCTGTCCCGGATGGAGCGCGTCGTCCGCGAGCGGATGACCACCCAGGACGTCGAGGCGATCACCCCGCAGACCCTGATCAACATCCGCCCCGTGGTGGCGTCGATCAAGGAGTTCTTCGGCACCTCGCAGCTGTCGCAGTTCATGGACCAGAACAACCCGCTGGCCGGCCTGACCCACAAGCGCCGCCTCTCGGCGCTGGGCCCGGGTGGTCTGTCCCGTGAGCGGGCCGGGTTCGAGGTCCGTGACGTGCACACCTCGCACTACGGCCGGATGTGCCCGATCGAGACCCCGGAAGGCCCGAACATCGGCCTGATCGGCTCGCTCGCCACCTACGCGCGGATCAACCCGTTCGGTTTCGTCGAGACCCCGTACCGCAAGGCCGAGAACGGCCAGGTCCTCGACGAGATCCAGTACCTGACCGCCGACGAGGAAGACCACGTCGTGGTCGCCCAGGCGAACGCGCTGCTGACCGAGGACAACCGGTTCGCCGAGGAAGGCGTCCTGTCCCGCTCCAAGGACGGCGAGGCCGAACTGGTCCCGGCCAACGAGGTCGACTACATGGACGTCTCGGCCCGGCAGATGGTCTCCGTGGCCACCGCGCTGATCCCGTTCCTCGAGCACGACGACGCCAACCGCGCCCTGATGGGCTCGAACATGCAGCGTCAGGCCGTGCCACTGGTGAAGTCCGAGGCTCCGCTGGTGGGTACCGGCATGGAGTTCCGGGCCGCGGTGGACGCCGGTGACGTGGTCGTCGCGCACACCGCCGGTGTGGTCACCGAGGTGTCGGCCGAGGCCGTCACCACGATGAACGACGACGGTTCGCACACCACGTACAAGATCGCCAAGTTCCGCCGGTCCAACCAGGGCACCTCCTACAACCAGCGCGTGCTGGTCGACGAGGGTGCGCGCCTGGAGGTCGGCTCGGTCATCGCCGACGGCCCGGCCACCGACCTGGGCGAGATGGCCCTGGGCAAGAACCTGCTGGTCGCGTTCATGTCCTGGGAAGGGCACAACTACGAGGACGCGATCATCCTCTCCCAGCGTCTGGTGCAGGACGACGTCCTCTCCTCGATCCACATCGAGGAGCACGAGGTCGACGCCCGCGACACCAAGCTGGGCCCGGAGGAGATCACCCGGGACATCCCGAACGTCGCCGAGGAGGTCCTGGCCGACCTCGACGAGCGGGGCATCATCCGGATCGGTGCCGAGGTCGTGCCCGGCGACATCCTGGTCGGCAAGGTCACGCCCAAGGGCGAGACCGAGCTGACCCCGGAGGAACGCCTGCTGCGCGCCATCTTCGGTGAGAAGGCCCGGGAGGTCCGGGACACCTCGCTGAAGGTGCCGCACGGTGAGAGCGGCACGGTCATCGGCGTCAAGGTCTTCGACCGCGAGGACGGCGACGAGCTGCCCCCCGGTGTCAACCAGCTGGTGCGCGTGTACGTGGCGCAGAAGCGGAAGATCACCGACGGCGACAAGCTGGCCGGCCGGCACGGCAACAAGGGCGTCATCTCCAAGATCCTCCCCGTCGAGGACATGCCGTTCCTCGAGGACGGCACCCCGGTCGACATCGTGCTCAACCCGCTCGGTGTGCCGAGCCGGATGAACGTGGGCCAGGTCCTGGAGACGCACCTGGGCTGGGTCGCCTCGCGCGGCTGGGAGATCGAGGGCGACCCCGACTGGGCGAAGCTGATCACCCCGGACCGCCGCCAGGCCGAGCCGAACACCCGGGTCGCCTCGCCGGTCTTCGACGGTGTGCGGGAAGAGGAGATCATCGGTCTGCTCGACTCCACCCGCAAGACCCGTGACGGCGTGCGCCTGATCGACGGTTCCGGCAAGGCGACGATCTTCGACGGCCGCACCGGCGAGAAGCTGCCGATGCCGGTCTCGGTGGGCTACATGTACATCCTGAAGCTCCACCACCTGGTCGACGACAAGATCCACGCCCGTTCCACCGGCCCCTACTCGATGATCACGCAGCAGCCGCTGGGTGGTAAGGCGCAGTTCGGTGGCCAGCGCTTCGGTGAGATGGAGGTGTGGGCCCTGGAGGCCTACGGCGCCTCCTACGCCCTGCAGGAACTGCTGACGATCAAGTCGGACGACGTGGTCGGCCGGGTGAAGGTCTACGAGGCCATCGTCAAGGGCGAGAACATCCCCGAGCCGGGCATCCCGGAGTCGTTCAAGGTTCTGATCAAGGAAATGCAGTCGCTCTGCCTCAACGTGGAGGTGCTGTCCAGCGACGGCACGTCCATCGAGATGCGCGACTCGGACGAGGACGTGTTCCGGGCCGCCGAGGAGCTGGGCATCGACCTGTCCCGCCGCGAGCCGAGCAGCGTCGAGGAAGTCTGATCCGCTGAGGCCGGCCGCGCGTCCTGCGGGACGCGCGGCCTGGCCCACGGCTCACCTGAGCTACGAGCACGGTCAGTAGAAAACAAGAACTACCCAGGAGAAAGCAGGCAACGTCTTGCTGGACGTTAACTTCTTCGACGAACTGCGTATCGGCCTGGCCACCGCCGAGAACATCCGGCAGTGGTCGCACGGCGAGGTGAAGAAGCCGGAGACCATCAACTACCGCACCCTGAAGCCGGAGAAGGACGGGCTCTTCTGCGAGAAGATCTTCGGCCCCACCCGGGACTGGGAGTGCTACTGCGGTAAGTACAAGCGGGTTCGCTTCAAGGGCATCATCTGCGAGCGCTGTGGCGTCGAGGTCACGCGCGCCAAGGTGCGCCGCGAGCGGATGGGCCACATCGAGCTGGCCGCCCCGGTCACCCACATCTGGTACTTCAAGGGTGTCCCGAGCCGGCTCGGCTACCTGCTCGACCTGGCGCCGAAGGACCTCGAGAAGGTCATCTACTTCGCCGCCTACATGATCACCTGGGTCGACGACGAGAACCGTCACCGGGATCTGCCCTCGATGGAAGCCAACATCGAGGTGGAGAAGAAGGAGATCGAGAACCGGCGCGACGCCGACGTCGAGGCCCGGGCCAAGCGCCTGGAGAGCGACCTGGCCGAGCTCGAGGCCGAGGGCGCCAAGGGTGACGTGCGCCGCAAGGTCAAGGAGTCGGCCGAGCGCGAGATGTCGCAGCTGCGCAAGCGCGCCGACGCCGAGATCGACCGCATCCAGCAGGTCTGGGACCGCTTCAAGAACCTGAAGGTCCAGGACCTCGAGGGTGACGAGATCCTGTACCGCGAGATGCGGGACCGGTTCGGCATGTACTTCGAGGGCGGGATGGGCGCCGCCGCGATCCAGAAGCGGCTGGAGTCGTTCGACCTGGACGCCGAGGCCGACAACCTGCGCGAGACCATCGCGACCGGCAAGGGCCAGCGCAAGACCCGCGCCCTGAAGCGGCTCAAGGTCGTCTCCGCGTTCCTCACCACGAACAACTCGCCGCTGGGCATGGTGCTCGACTGCGTCCCGGTGATCCCGCCGGACCTGCGCCCGATGGTGCAGCTGGACGGTGGCCGGTTCGCCACCTCCGACCTGAACGACCTGTACCGCCGCGTGATCAACCGGAACAACCGGCTCAAGCGCCTGCTCGACCTGGGCGCGCCGGAGATCATCGTCAACAACGAGAAGCGGATGCTGCAGGAGGCCGTCGACGCGCTGTTCGACAACGGCCGCCGCGGCCGGCCGGTGACCGGCCCGGGCAACCGCCCGCTGAAGTCGTTGTCCGACATGCTCAAGGGCAAGCAGGGTCGTTTCCGGCAGAACCTGCTCGGTAAGCGCGTCGACTACTCCGGCCGTTCGGTCATCGTGGTCGGCCCGCAGCTGAAGCTGCACCAGTGCGGTCTGCCCAAGCAGATGGCCCTGGAGCTGTTCAAGCCGTTCGTGATGAAGCGCCTGGTCGACCTGAACCACGCGCAGAACATCAAGTCGGCCAAGCGGATGGTCGAGCGCGCCCGCCCGGTGGTGTGGGACGTGCTGGAAGAGGTCATCTCCGAGCACCCGGTCCTGCTGAACCGCGCGCCCACCCTGCACCGTCTGGGCATCCAGGCGTTCGAGCCGCAGCTGGTCGAGGGCAAGGCCATCCAGATCCACCCGCTGGTCTGCTCGGCCTTCAACGCCGACTTCGACGGCGACCAGATGGCGGTGCACCTGCCGCTGTCGGCCGAGGCCCAGGCCGAGGCCCGGATCCTGATGCTCTCGAGCAACAACATCCTGAAGCCGGCCGACGGCCGGCCGGTGACCATGCCCACCCAGGACATGATCATCGGTCTGTACCACCTGACTCTCGACAACGACGAGAGCCCGGTCGGCGAGGGGCGTTCGTTCAGCTCGGTGTCCGAGGCCCAGATGGCCTTCGACAGCGGTCACCTGCACCTGCAGGCGAAGATCAAGCTGCGCTTCGACGACATCGTGCCGCCGCGCGACTGGGTCGCTCCCGAGGAGTGGGTCCAGGGCGACCCGATCATCCTCGAGACCAGCCTGGGCCGGGCGCTGTTCAACCAGACCCTGCCGCCGGACTACGCGTTCGTCGACCAGGTGGTGGGCAAGAAGGAACTCTCGGCGATCGTCAACGACCTCGCCGAGCGTTACCCGAAGGTCGCCGTGGCCGCGACGCTGGACGCCCTCAAGGCGGCCGGTTTCCACTGGGCCACCCGCTCGGGCGTCACGGTCTCGATCTCCGACGTGGTCACCCCGCCGGCCAAGGCGGGCATCCTCGACGAGCACGAGACCCGCGCCGCCAAGGTGCAGTCGCAGTACCTGCGCGGTCTGATCACCGACGAGGAGCGCCGTCAGGAGCTCATCGGGATCTGGACCGAGGCGACCAACCGGGTCGCCAAGGCGATGGAGGACAACCTCCCGCGGACCAACTCCATCTTCAAGATGGTGTCCTCGGGTGCCCGTGGTAACTGGATGCAGATGCGCCAGATCGCGGGTATGCGAGGCCTGGTGGCCAACCCCAAGGGCGAGATCATCCCGCGCCCGATCAAGGCCAACTTCCGCGAGGGCCTGTCGGTGGTCGAGTTCTTCATCTCGACCCACGGTGCCCGTAAGGGTCTGGCCGACACCGCCCTGCGTACCGCCGACTCGGGTTACCTGACCCGTCGTCTGGTGGACGTCTCGCAGGACGTGATCATCCGCGAGGAGGACTGCGGCACCGAGCGCGGTCTGATGATGCCGATCGCCACCACCGGTGCCGACGGCACGATCCGGGCCCACGACTCGGTCGAGAACAGCGTCTACGCGCGGTCTCTCGCCCAGGACGTGGTGGTCGGCGGCGAGGTCGTCCTGGCCGCCAACACCGACCTGGGTGACCCGAGCATCGAGCTGCTGCTGGGCAAGGGCGTCTCCGAGGTCAAGGTGCGCTCCGTGCTCACCTGCGAGTCCAAGGTCGGCACCTGCGCCCGCTGCTACGGCCGGTCGCTGGCGGCCGGTCACCTCGTGGACATCGGCGAGGCCGTCGGCATCATCGCGGCCCAGTCGATCGGTGAGCCGGGTACCCAGCTGACCATGCGTACCTTCCACACCGGTGGTGTCGCGGGTGAGGACATCACCCACGGTCTGCCGCGTGTGCAGGAGCTCTTCGAGGCCCGTACCCCCAAGGGCGTGGCCCCGATCTCCGAGGCCGCCGGCCGGGTGCGGATCGACGACACCGACCGTTCGCGCAAGCTGGTCGTGGTGCCGGACGACGGCTCCGAAGAGGTCGCCTACCCGGTGTCGAAGCGTTCCCGCCTGCTGGTGGAGGACGGTCAGCAGGTCGAGGTCGGCCAGAAGCTGATCCAGGGCGCGATCGACCCCAAGCAGGTGCTGCGCATCCTCGGGCCGCGTGCGGTCCAGGTGCACCTGGTCGACGAGGTGCAGAACGTGTACCGCAGCCAGGGTGTGGGTATCCACGACAAGCACATCGAGGTGATCGTCCGCCAGATGCTGAAGCGGGTCACCATCATCGAGTCCGGCGACGCCGAGCTGCTGCCCGGTGAGCTGGTCGAGCGGGCCCGGTTCGAGACCGAGAACCGGCGCGTGGTGGCCGAGGGCCTCCAGCCCGCCTCGGCCCGTCCGGACCTGATGGGGATCACGAAGGCGTCGCTGGCGACCGACTCGTGGCTGTCGGCGGCCTCCTTCCAGGAGACCACCCGGGTGCTCACGAACGCCGCGATGGAGGGCCGCAGCGACCCGCTGCTGGGCCTCAAGGAGAACGTCATCCTCGGTAAGCTCATCCCGGCCGGTACGGGTCTGCCCCGCTACCGCAACGTGCGGGTCGAGCCGACCGAAGAGGCGAAGGCCGCCATGTACGCGATGCCCGGCTACGAAGAGGTCGACTACGGCCACTTCGGGGTGGGCACCGGTCAGGCGGTCCCGCTGGAGGAGTTCGACCTCGGCCGTTACGACCGCTGAGGCTCGGGACCACTGATGTGCCCCAGGCGGCTCCGCGTTCCGGAGGAACAAAACCGGCACGCGGGGCCGTTTGGGATCGAGGTAGCAGTGGTGGGGCCGGCGTCCGGCCGGCCCCGCTCTGTCAGCAGGACGAGGCGAAGAGACAAGCGCCTCACCCGTGTGCGGGCCGTTTTGACGCTCGCCGCGGGCAACGGGTAGCCTCACACTTCGTGCCCGAGTTCTCTCGGGCTGCCGCGCGTGCCCTCCTGACGGTCCGGAAGCTGTCAGCGTGCGATACGCAGCGGAGCTCCCACCCCGCGGGACGTCGCCGGGCCAGGTCGCGAGGTAAGCGACACGCCCGAGCGCGGGGTGCGGCCCCAGAGGCTGTGCGCGACGATCCGGACAACCGCAAGGCCAGTAAGACAGCAAGTCAGGTAGAGCAGCACAAGCGAGCAGAGAGTTCGGAGAACCGGTGCCCACGATCCAGCAGCTGGTCCGAAAGGGCCGGCAGGACAAGGTCAGCAAGACCAAGACCCCTGCTCTGAAGGGCAGCCCCCAGCGCCGCGGCGTGTGCACGCGTGTGTACACGACCACGCCGAAGAAGCCGAACTCCGCTCTGCGCAAGGTCGCTCGTGTGAAGCTGACCTCCCAGATCGAGGTCACGGCGTACATCCCGGGTGTCGGTCACAACCTGCAGGAGCACTCGATCGTGCTCGTCCGCGGCGGCCGTGTGAAGGACCTCCCCGGCGTGCGGTACAAGATCATCCGCGGTTCCCTCGACACCCAGGGTGTGAAGAACCGTAAGCAGGCTCGCAGCCGTTACGGCGCGAAGAAGGAGAAGAGCTAATGCCCCGCAAGGGCCCGGCCCCGAAGCGGCCGCTCGTCATCGACCCCGTGTACGGCTCGCCGCTGGTCACCCAGCTGGTGAACAAGATCCTCCTCGACGGTAAGAAGTCCACCGCCGAGAAGATCGTCTACGAAGCGCTCGAGGGCTGCCGCGACAAGACCGGTAACGACCCGGTCATCACGCTGAAGCGCGCGCTCGACAACGTGAAGCCGACCCTCGAGGTCCGCAGCCGCCGCGTCGGTGGCGCGACCTACCAGGTCCCGGTCGAGGTCAAGGCCGGCCGCTCCACCACGCTGGCCCTGCGCTGGCTGGTGGGCTACTCCCGGGCCCGTCGGGAAAAGACGATGACGGACCGTCTGATGAACGAGATCCTGGACGCGTCCAACGGTCTCGGCGCGGCGGTCAAGCGTCGCGAGGACACCCACAAGATGGCCGAGTCGAACCGCGCGTTCGCTCACTACCGCTGGTAATTAAGCCGGTAGTCATCTACCCACCGCTGCGGCCGCCGGGATCCGGCGGCCACAGTGGCGCCGGGGAAGCCCGGCAGTCAAGCACTGCGGGTCTTTCCCCCCTGAAACACAAACCTCATGAGAGAGGCGATCGACGTGGCACAAGACGTGCTGACGGACCTCAACAAGGTCCGCAACATCGGCATCATGGCTCACATCGACGCCGGCAAGACCACCACCACTGAGCGGATCCTGTTCTACACCGGGATCAACTACAAGATCGGTGAGGTCCACGACGGCGCGGCCACGATGGACTGGATGGAGCAGGAGCAGGAGCGGGGTATCACCATCACCTCCGCCGCCACCACCTGCTTCTGGGAAGGCAACCAGATCAACCTGATCGACACCCCCGGGCACGTCGACTTCACCGTCGAGGTCGAGCGCAACCTGCGCGTCCTCGACGGCGCGGTCGCGGTGTTCGACGGCAAGGAGGGTGTCGAGCCGCAGTCGGAGACGGTGTGGCGGCAGGCCGACAAGTACGACGTCCCGCGGATCTGCTTCGTCAACAAGATGGACAAGCTCGGCGCGGACTTCTACTTCACGGTCCAGACGATCATCGACCGTCTGGGTGCGAAGCCGCTGGTCGTCCAGCTGCCGATCGGTGCCGAGTCCGACTTCCTCGGTGTCATCGACCTGATCTACATGCGGGCGCTGACCTGGCGGGGCGACACCGGCAAGGGTGAGGCCTACGAGATCGAGGAGATCCCGGCCGACCTCAAGGAGAAGGCCGAGGAGTGGCGGCAGAAGCTGCTCGAGACCGTGGCCGAGTCCGACGAGGCACTGCTCGAGAAGTTCTTCGGCGGCGAGGAGCTCACGCCCGAGGAGATCAAGGGCGCGATCCGCAAGATGACGATCGCCTCCGAGGTCAACCCGGTGCTGTGCGGTTCGGCGTTCAAGAACAAGGGCGTGCAGCCCATGCTCGACGCCGTGATCGACTACCTGCCGACCCCGCTGGACGTCCCGGACGTCGAGGGCACCGACCCGAAGGACGAGGAGAAGACCCTCACCCGGGCCGCGAACAACGACGCCCCGTTCTCCGCCCTGGCCTTCAAGATCGCGGCGCACCCGTTCTTCGGGAAGCTGACCTACATCCGGGTGTACTCCGGCAAGGTGGCCAGCGGCGCCCAGGTCGTGAACTCGACCAAGGGCAAGAAGGAGCGCATCGGGAAGATCTTCCAGATGCACTCCAACAAGGAGAACCCGGTCGAGGAGGCCGCGGCCGGCCACATCTACGCGGTCATCGGGCTGAAGGACACCACGACCGGTGAGACGCTCTCCGACCCGACGAACCCCATCGTCCTGGAGTCGATGACGTTCCCGGAGCCGGTCATCTCGGTGGCGATCGAGCCGAAGACCAAGGGCGACCAGGAGAAGCTGGGCACCGCGATCCAGAAGCTCGCCGAGGAGGACCCGACGTTCCAGGTCCGCCAGGACGAGGAGACGGGTCAGACGATCATCGCCGGCATGGGCGAGCTCCACCTGGACATCCTGGTGGACCGCATGCGCCGCGAGTTCAAGGTCGAGGCGAACGTCGGCAAGCCGCAGGTCGCCTACCGCGAGACCATCCGCAAGGCGGTCGTCAAGCTCGACTACACCCACAAGAAGCAGACCGGTGGGTCGGGCCAGTACGCCAAGGTGCAGGTGACCATCGAGCCGATGGACACGTCGGAAGGCGTGTTCTACGAGTTCGAGAACAAGGTCACCGGTGGTCGCGTCCCGCGCGAGTACATCCCGAGCGTGGACGCCGGTATCCAGGACGCCATGCAGTTCGGCATCCTGGCGGGCTACCCGCTGGTCGGCATCAAGGCCATCCTGCTCGACGGTGCGGCGCACGACGTCGACTCGTCCGAGATGGCGTTCAAGATCGCCGGCTCGATGGTGCTGAAGGAGGCTGCCCGCAAGGCCAGCCCCGTGCTCCTGGAGCCGATGATGGCCGTCGAGGTGCGCACGCCGATGGAGTACATGGGCGACGTGATCGGCGACCTGAACTCCCGCCGTGGCCAGATCCAGGCCATGGAGGACATCAGTGGCGCCAAGGTCGTCAAGGCCCTGGTTCCGCTGTCGGAGATGTTCGGTTACGTCGGAGACCTGCGCAGCAAGACGCAGGGGCGCGCCGTCTACACCATGCAGTTCGACTCCTACGCAGAGGTTCCCCGGAACGTTGCGGAAGAGATCATCAAGAAGGTTCGCGGCGAGTAATCGCGCCACCAGCATCCCGTCGAACCAAGAACAGAAATCAACCCGTCCGACAGGAGGACCCCGTGGCGAAGGCGAAGTTCGAGCGGACTAAGCCGCACGTCAACATCGGTACCATTGGTCACATCGACCACGGTAAGACGACGCTGACGGCTGCGATCAGCAAGACCCTGCACACCAAGTGGCCGGACCTCAACCCGGACACGCAGGCGTTCGACCAGATCGACAAGGCGCCGGAAGAGCGCCAGCGTGGTATCACGATCTCGATCGCTCACATCGAGTACCAGACCGAGACGCGTCACTACGCGCACGTCGACTGCCCCGGTCACGCCGACTACATCAAGAACATGATCACCGGTGCGGCCCAGATGGACGGCGCCATCCTCGTGGTGGCGGCGACCGACGGCCCGATGCCGCAGACCCGTGAGCACGTGCTGCTCGCGCGTCAGGTCGGCGTCCCCTACATCGTCGTGGCCCTGAACAAGTCCGACATGGTGGACGACGAAGAGATCATGGAGCTCGTCGAGCTCGAGGTCCGTGAGCTCCTGTCCTCCTACGAGTTCCCGGGCGACGACCTGCCGATCGTGCGGGTCTCCGCGCTGAAGGCTCTCGAGGGCGACGCCGAGTGGCAGGAGAAGGTCCTCGAGCTGCTGGCCGCGGTCGACGAGCACATCCCCGAGCCGCAGCGGGACACGGACAAGCCGTTCCTGATGCCGATCGAGGACGTCTTCACGATCACCGGTCGTGGCACCGTCGTGACCGGCAAGGTCGAGCGCGGCATCCTGAAGACCAACGAGACCGTCGAGATCGTCGGGATCAAGGACAAGTCGACGACCACCACGGTCACGGCGATCGAGATGTTCCGCAAGACCCTCGACGAGGCCATGGCCGGCGAGAACTGCGGTCTGCTCCTGCGTGGTATCAAGCGCGAGGACGTGGAGCGCGGCCAGGTCGTGGTCAAGCCGGGCTCGATCACCCCGCACACGAACTTCGAGGCGAACGTCTACATCCTCTCGAAGGACGAGGGTGGCCGTCACACGCCGTTCTACGACTCCTACCGTCCGCAGTTCTACTTCCGGACCACGGACGTCACCGGCGTTGTGAAGCTCCCCGAGGGCACCGAGATGGTCATGCCGGGCGACAACACCGAGATGTCGGTCGAGCTGATCCAGCCGATCGCCATGGAGGACGGCCTGCTGTTCGCCATCCGTGAGGGTGGCCGGACCGTCGGTTCGGGTCGCGTCACCAAGATCATCAAGTAGTACTCTCCAGCGGCGGCAGCCTTCGGGCTGTCGCCGCTGGCGTGCGTTCAGGGTCCTTCCGGCCCGGCGCCGCTGTGCCGGCCACCTCCTGGCCGTGGACCTCCGGATCGTTCCGGTCGGTGCGCAGCTCCCAACCAACCGAACTCGCGGAATGCGAAAGCGGGGGAGCGCTCTCCGGTCCGGGCGAGGGTGGCCCACGCAGGGGATGACGGGTCTGGCGGCGCGGTCCGGAAGTCCTGGAACCCCGGTGGTAGCACCTGGTCACCGGGGGGGAGGTGTTCACCGTCAGGACCGCGATTGGTCAACGGTGGGCTGCGTCTGGCACACTGGACAGGTTGCTCGCGCACAGCCGTGTCCGTCGCGCCCTTTGTGGGGCCCGGAATGGCCGCGCGCAGTGACCACCAACAGCACCAACCGGTTCAGACTCCTGGTCTCGTCGGTAACGACGGGCAAGTCTGATCGACGAACGCGACACGCCCGACCTCGGGGGTCGGTGTTCGACAGCCTGACCCAGAACGGGGTGTCAGCGTCGCAGAAGACGTGGAACACCAGCACGACCAGCTAGACAGCAGTTGCGAAGGCCCGAGCCGCGCTCCACGGCCCGGGTGGACCACAGACAGTGCCGACCGGTCGCTACTCCAGGCCGGTCAACGCCTGTCGACCAAGCGAAAGAGAGCGCAACGACGCCATGGCGGGACAAAAGATCCGCATCCGGCTGAAGGCCTACGACCACGAGGTCATCGACAGCTCGGCCCGCAAGATCGTCGACACGGTCGTTCGCACGGGCGCGACGGTCGCAGGGCCGGTGCCGCTGCCGACGGAGAAGAACGTTTTCTGCGTCATCCGTTCGCCGCACAAGTACAAGGACAGCCGCGAGCACTTCGAGATGCGCACCCACAAGCGGTTGATCGACATCATCAACCCGACGCCGAAGACGGTGGACTCGCTGATGCGGCTTGACCTGCCCGCCGGCGTGGACATCGAGATCAAGCTCTAGAAGGACCTCCTGAAGATGACTCTCAAGACGATCAGCAAGCCGACGGTGCGAGCCGTCAAGGGCTTGCTCGGCGAAAAGCTCGGGATGACCCAGGTCTGGGACGCCAACAACCGGCTCGTCCCGGTCACCGTCATCCAGGTGGGTCCTTGCGTCGTCACTCAGGTGCGCAGCGCTGAGGGCGAGGGCTACCCGGGCGTCCAGATCGCGTACGGCGCGATCGACCCCCGCAAGGTGACCAAGCCGCTGGCCGGGCACTTCGAGAAGGCCGGCGTGACGCCGCGGCGCCACATCGTGGAGCTGCGCACGGCCGACGCGACCGAGTACAGCCTGGGCCAGGAGCTCACGGTGGAGACCTTCGAGGCCGGCCAGGTGGTCGACGTCTCGGGTACCACCAAGGGCAAGGGCTGGGCCGGTGGCATGAAGCGCCACGGCTTCAAGGGCCTCGGCGCCTCGCACGGTACGCAGCGCAAGCACCGTTCCCCGGGCTCCATCGGCGGTTGCGCCACCCCCGGTCGTGTCTTCAAGGGCACGCGGATGGCCGGCCGCATGGGTGGCGAGCGGCAGACCACGCAGAACCTCAGCGTGTACGCCGTCGACGCCGAGCGCGGTCTGCTCCTGATCAAGGGTGCCGTTCCCGGACCGCGCGGCGGCATCGTCCTGGTCCGCACCGCGGCGAAGAAGGGCTGAGGCAATGGCCACCGAAACCACCACCAAGCTGAGCCTGGACGTCGTGGACGGCGTGGGTGAGAAGGTCGGCTCCGTCGATCTGCCCGCGGCGATCTTCGACGCCCAGACCAACGTGCCGCTGATCCACCAGGTCGTCGTGGCCCAGCTGGCCGCGGCCCGCCAGGGCACGCACGACACGAAGACCCGTGGCGAGGTCCGGGGCGGCGGCAAGAAGCCGTACCGCCAGAAGGGCACCGGCCGCGCCCGTCAGGGCTCGACCCGCGCGCCGCAGTTCGCCGGCGGTGGCGTCGTGCACGGCCCCACGCCGCGCAACTACGCCCAGCGCACCCCGAAGAAGATGATCGCCGCCGCGCTGCGGGGATCGCTCTCGGACCGCAACCGTCACGGTCGCGTCCACGTGCTCTCCGAGCTGGTCAAGGGCGACGCCCCGTCGACCAAGTCGGTCGCGAAGGCCCTGGCCGGCATCACCGAGCGGCAGAACGTGCTGGTCGTCGTGACCCGGACCGACGAGGTCGGCAAGCGCAGCCTGTCCAACCTGGACAGCGTGCACGTGCTGCCCTTCGACCAGCTGAACGCCTACGACGTGCTGTGCGCCGACGACGTGGTGTTCACCAAGGCCGCGCTGGACTCGTTCCTCGAGAGCCCGGTCGTCACCAAGGTCACCGCGAAGGAGGCTGCCAAGTGAGCACCATCGGAGGCGTCCACAAGGACCCGCGCGACATCCTGCTGGCGCCGGTCGTCTCGGAGAAGAGCTACACGCTCCTGGACGAGGGCAAGTACACCTTCCTGGTGAACCCGGCCGCCAACAAGACCGAGATCAAGATCGCCGTCGAGACGGTGTTCGGGGTCAAGGTCGCCGCCGTGAACACCGCGAACCGGCAGGGCAAGACCCGCCGCACGCGGACCGGCACGGGCAAGCGCAAGGACACCAAGCGCGCGATCATCACGCTGAGCGAAGGCACCATCGACATCTTCGGCGGGCCGGTCTCCTGAGGCCCCAGCGTTCCGATCCGGACGGCTTCCACCGACCGGATTGAGGGCGTCAGAAGACCGACATCCGAGAAACAGCAAGAGGACTGACTCACATGGGAATCCGCAAGTACAAGCCGACGACGCCGGGCCGCCGTGGTTCGTCCGTCGCCGACTTCGTGGAGATCACCCGGTCGGAGCCGGAGAAGTCCCTGGTGCGGCCGCTGACCAAGAGCGGCGGCCGGAACAACACCGGCCGGATCACCACCCGGCACAAGGGCGGCGGTCACAAGCGCGCCTACCGGATGATCGACTTCCGCCGTCACGACAAGGACGGCATTCCGGCCACGGTCGCTCACATCGAGTACGACCCCAACCGCACCGCGCGTATCGCCCTTCTGCACTACGCGGACGGCGAGAAGCGCTACATCGTCGCCCCGACCAAGCTCAAGCAGGGCGACCGCATCGAGAACGGCCCCACGGCCGACATCAAGCCGGGTAACAGCCTCGAGCTGCGCAACATCCCGGTCGGTACGGTCGTCCACGCGATCGAGCTGCGGCCCGGTGGCGGCGCCAAGATCGCCCGCTCGGCCGGCGCCTCGGTGCAGCTGGTCGCCCGTGAGGGCCGCTTCGCGCAGCTGCGCATGCCCTCCGGCGAGATCCGCAACGTCGACGTGCGCTGCCGCGCCACCGTCGGCGAGGTCGGCAACGCCGAGCAGTCGAACATCAACTGGGGCAAGGCCGGCCGCATGCGCTGGAAGGGCAAGCGCCCGACCGTCCGCGGTGTGGCGATGAACCCGATCGACCACCCGCACGGTGGTGGTGAGGGTAAGACCTCCGGTGGTCGCCACCCGGTCAGCCCCTGGGGCCAGGCCGAGGGTCGTACCCGTCGCCCCAACAAGGAGAGCGACAAGATGATCGTTCGCCGCCGCCGTACCGGCAAGAAGCGCTGATAGGAGCCTTTCGAGAATGCCTCGCAGTCTGAAGAAGGGTCCCTTCGTCGACGACCACCTGCAGAAGAAGGTGGACGTACAGAACGAGAAGGGGACCAAGAACGTCATCCGGACCTGGTCCCGGCGCTCGATGATCGTGCCCGACATGCTCGGTCACACGATCGCCGTGCACGACGGCCGCAAGCACGTCCCGGTGTTCGTCACCGAGTCGATGATCGGTCACAAGCTGGGCGAGTTCGCCCCCACCCGCACGTTCCGCGGACACGAGAAGGACGACCGCAAGGGCCGTCGGCGCTGATCGCGCCCGCCCCAGCAGTCAGTAGCGACAGAAGGTAGGAAGCAGCGATGGAAGCCAAGGCGCAGGCGCGGTACGTCCGTGTCACGCCCATGAAGGCCCGCCGCGTCGTCGACCTCATCCGCGGGAAGCAGGCACCGCAGGCGATCGCCACGCTGGAGTTCGCTCCGCAGGCCGCCAGCGAGCCGGTGCTCAAGGTCGTGCAGAGCGCGATCGCGAACGCCCGGGTGAAGGCCGCCGCCGCGTCCGAGGCGTTCGACGAGCGCACCCTGGTCATCCAGGAGGCGTACGTGGACGAGGGCCCGACGCTCAAGCGGTTCCGGCCGCGGGCGCAGGGCCGGGCGTACCGGATCCGCAAGCGGACCAGCCACATCACCGTTGTGGTCGGTCCGGCCGAGACGAAGGGCGGCCCCCAGGCCGCCACCGCGAATGGGAGGACCCGCTAGTGGGACAGAAGGTCAACCCGCACGGGTTCCGCCTGGGCATCACCACCGAGCACAAGAGCCGGTGGTTCGCCGACAGCACCAAGGGTGGTCAGCGGTACCGCGACTACGTGAAGGAAGACGTCGCGATCCGCAAGCTCATGTCCAAGGGCATGGAGCGGGCCGGCATCAGCCGTGTCGAGATCGAGCGCACCCGTGACCGGGTCCGCGTCGACATCCACACCGCCCGTCCGGGCATCGTCATCGGCCGCCGCGGCGCCGAGGCCGACCGGATCCGGGGCGAGCTGGAGAAGCTCACCGGCAAGCAGGTCCAGCTGAACATCCTCGAGGTGAAGAACCCCGAGGTCGACGCTCAGCTGGTGGCCCAGGGCATCGCCGAGCAGCTGGCCAGCCGGGTCTCCTTCCGCCGCGCGATGCGCAAGGGCATGCAGTCCTCGCTGCGCGCCGGCGCCAAGGGCATCCGGGTGCAGTGCTCGGGTCGTCTGGGCGGGGCCGAGATGAGCCGGTCGGAGTTCTACCGCGAGGGCCGGGTGCCGCTGCACACGCTCCGCGCGAACATCGACTACGGCCTGTACGAGGCCCGCACCACCTTCGGCCGGATCGGCGTGAAGGTGTGGATCTACAAGGGCGACATCACCAGCCGTGAGCTGGCTCGCGAGCAGGCTGCGGCTCCGCCGCGGGGCCCGCGTCGTGAGGGCCCGGGTGGCGGCGGTCGCGCGCAGCGCCCGCAGCGTCGTCGTCCGCAGCAGTCCGAGGGCACGCCGGCCGCGTCGGCCGCCCCCGCCGAGAACGCAGCCGCGTCGGCCGCTGCCGACAAGGCTTCGTCCGGCACCGGATCGGAGGCCTGAGCACCATGCTGATCCCCCGTCGGGTCAAGTACCGCAAGCAGCACCACCCCAGCCGTTCCGGCATGTCGAAGGGCGGCAACGCCGTGACCTTCGGTGAGTGGGGCATCCAGGCGCTGGAGCCGGCGTACGTGACCAACCGGCAGATCGAGTCCGCTCGTATCGCCATCACGCGTCACATCCGCCGTGGCGGCAAGGTCTGGATCAACATCTACCCGGACCGCCCGCTGACCAAGAAGCCGGCCGAGACCCGCATGGGTTCCGGTAAGGGTTCCCCGGAGTGGTGGGTCGCGAACGTCAAGCCCGGTCGCGTGATGTTCGAACTCTCGTTCCCGACTGAAAAGGTGGCGAAGGAAGCCCTCACCCGGGCGATCCACAAGCTGCCGATGAAGTGCCGGATCGTCCGGCGCGAAGGCGGTGAAAGCTGATGGCCATCGGTTCCAAGGACCTGAACCCGGCGAACCTGCGGGGCTTCGAATCCGAGCGCCTGGCCGAAGAGCTGAAGAAGGCCAAGGAAGAGCTGTTCAACCTGCGCTTCCAGTCGGCCACCGGTCAGCTCGAGAACAACATGCGGCTGCGCGCGGTGAAGCGTGACATCGCTCGTATCTACACGATCATGCGCGAGCGCGAGCTCGGCATCACTGCCACCCCGGAGGCCTGAGATGAGTGAGAACGCCCAGGCTGACGCCCCGGTGCGTGGCTACCGCAAGGCGCGCCGCGGTTACGTCGTCAGCGACAAGATGGACAAGACCGTTGTGGTCGAGGTCGAGGACCGGGTCAAGCACCCGCTCTACGGCAAGGTCATCCGCCGTACGACCAAGGTGAAGGTGCACGACGAGGCCAACACCGCGGGCATCGGCGACCTGGTGTCGATCTCGGAGACCCGTCCGCTGTCGGCGACCAAGCGCTGGCGCCTGGTCGAGATTCTGGAGAAGGCCAAGTGATTCAGCAGGAGTCCCGGCTGCGGGTCGCCGACAACACCGGTGCCAAGGAGATCCTCTGCATCCGCGTGCTCGGCGGTTCCGGCCGTCGTTACGCCGGTATCGGTGACGTCATCGTCGCGACCGTCAAGGACGCGATCCCCGGTGGCAACGTCAAGAAGGGTGACGTCGTCAAGGCGGTCATCGTGCGCACCGTCAAGGAGCGCCGGCGTCCGGACGGCTCGTACATCCGCTTCGACGAGAACGCCGCGGTGATCCTCCGCAACGACGGCGACCCGCGCGGCACCCGCATCTTCGGCCCGGTGGGGCGTGAGCTGCGGGACAAGAAGTTCATGAAGATCATTTCGCTGGCTCCGGAGGTGCTCTGAGATGGCGAAGCTGAAGATCAAGAAGGGCGACACCGTCCAGCTGATCACCGGCCGTTCGCAGAAGAACGGTGGCGACCGGAACAAGACCGGCAAGGTCATCGCTGTCTACCCGGAGACCCAGCGGGTCCTGGTCGAGGGCATCAACCGGGTCAAGCGCCACGTCAAGGAAGGTGCGACCGGCCGGGGCTCGAAGACCGGCGGGATCATCACCCAGGAGGCTCCGGTCCACATCAGCAACGTGATGCTGGTGGACCCGGAGTCGAACAAGGCCACCCGCGTCGGTATCCGGGTCGAGACCGTCGAGCGTGACGGCAAGACCAAGAACGTGCGGGTTCGCTTCGCGAAGCGATCCGGTAAGGACCTGTGACCATGACAGTGACTGAAGAGGGCACCAAGGTGCAGCCGCGGCTGCGCGCCCGCTACGACGCCGAGATCGCGCCGGCCCTGCGCGAGCAGTTCAGCTACGCGAACGTGATGCAGACCCCGCGTCTGGTCAAGGTCGTCGTGAACATGGGTGTGGGCGAGGCCGCCCGCGACTCCAAGCTGATCGACGGTGCGATCCGCGACCTGAGCGCCATCACCGGCCAGAAGCCGCAGGTCACCAAGGCCCGCAAGTCCATCGCGCAGTTCAAGCTGCGCGAGGGCATGCCGATCGGCGCGCACGTCACGCTGCGCGGCGACCGGATGTGGGAGTTCACCGACCGCCTGGTGAGCATCGCCCTGCCGCGTATCCGCGACTTCCGCGGGCTCAGCGGCAAGCAGTTCGACGGGCGTGGCAACTACACGTTCGGCCTGAACGAGCAGTCCATGTTCCACGAGATCGACCAGGACCGGATCGACCGCGTGCGGGGTATGGACATCACCGTCGTCACGACGGCGACCAACGACGACGAGGGGCGCGCGTTCCTGAAGCTCCTCGGTTTCCCGTTCAAGGAGAACTGACGTGGCGAAGACCGCTCTGATCAACAAGGCGGCGGGCAAGCAGAAGTTCGCGGTGCGGGCCTACACGCGCTGCCAGCGCTGCGGCCGCCCGCACTCGGTCTACCGCAAGTTCGGCCTGTGCCGGATCTGCCTGCGTGAGATGGCGCACCGGGGCGAACTGCCCGGCGTGACCAAGAGCAGCTGGTAGGCCGGCCGTGTCACAGCTGACGATCCCGAACCCCGGCGCCACCCAGGTGGCCCTGGGGGCCGGCCGCCGTCGGACGGTGCGCAACAATCGCATGGTTTCGCTGCGCTCCAGCCTTCCCACCGGCCTGGTGACGCTGCGGCACGACGTACCGGAATACCTCCCCGAGTTCCTCGAAGAAACAACTACGCCGCAGGTCGACGCCTCCGAGAAGGTTGCCGAAACCGCGGTGGGAAAGGGCGGAACTGCCCAATGGTGATGACCGATCCGATCGCGGACATGCTGACCCGCGTACGGAACGCGAACTCCGCGTACCACGACCAGACCCAGATGCCCTACAGCAAGCTCAAGCAGAAGGTTGCCGAGCTGCTGCAGACCGAGGGTTACATCTCCAGCTGGGAGGTCGCGGACGCCGAGGTCGGCAAGACGCTGACCATCAAGCTGAAGTTCGGCCCCAACCGGGAGCGCTCGATCGCCGGCCTGCGCCGGATCAGCAAGCCCGGTCTGCGGGTCTACGCGAAGTCGACGAACCTGCCCCGCGTCCTCGGCGGACTCGGCGTGGCGATCCTCTCGACCTCGTCCGGTCTGATGACCGACAAGCAGGCCAAGCAGAAGGGCGTGGGTGGGGAAGTCCTCGCCTACGTCTGGTAACGGGAAGGGAGAGAGAGCATGTCCCGAATCGGAAGACTGCCGATCACCGTTCCCGCCGGCGTCGACGTGACCCTCGACGGCGCGCAGGTGATCGTGAAGGGCCCGAAGGGCACCCTCACGCACACCGTCGCGGCCCCGATCACCGTCGCCCGCGAGGACGACGGAACGATGAAGGTCACGCGCCCGGACGACGAGCGTTCGTCGCGTGCCCTGCACGGCCTGACCCGCACCCTGATCGCCAACATGGTCGAGGGTGTGACCAAGGGCTACGAGAAGAAGCTCGAGATCGTCGGGACCGGTTACCGCGTCGCGGCGAAGGGCTCCAACCTGGAGTTCGCCCTCGGCTACAGCCACCCGATCGTCGTCGAGCCGCCCGCCGGCATCACCTTCGCGACCGACGGCCCCGTGCGGTTCTCGGTCTCGGGGATCGACAAGCAGGCCGTCGGCGAGGTTGCGGCGAACCTGCGCAAGCTGCGTAAGCCCGACCCGTACAAGGGCAAGGGCGTCCGCTACGCCGGCGAAGTGATCAAGCGCAAGGTCGGAAAGGCGGGCAAGAAGTAATGGCGATCGGTTTGAAGCGCAGCGGTGGTGGCGCGGCCAAGAGCAAGTCGGCCTCCCGCACCCGCCGCCACCTGCGAGTGCGCAAGCAGCTGCGGGGCTCGACCGAGCGCCCGCGCCTGGTCGTGAACCGTTCCTCCCGGCACGTCTTCGTGCAGGTCGTGGACGACACGGTCGGCAAGACCCTGGCTTCCGCCTCCACCATGGAGGCCGACCTGCGAGGCCTGGACGGCGACAAGACCGCCAAGGCCAAGAAGGTCGGCGAGCTGGTCGCCGAGCGCGCCAAGGCCGCCGGTGTCTCCGCCGTGGTCTTCGACCGCGGTGGGAACCGTTACCACGGCCGCGTCGCCGCAATTGCGGACGGCGCCCGTGAGGCCGGGCTGGTTCTCTAGCCGATGCGCACGCTGACCATTTCGAAGACAGAGAGAAGGAACGTCTGATGGCTGGACCTCAGCGTCGCGGGCCCGGGGGTAACACCAACTCCGGCGGGCCGAACAGCGGCGGCGAGAACAGCGGCGGCGGCGGTCGCCGGGGCGGCCGTGACCGCGACAACCGTGGCGGTCGTGACGGCGGCCAGGACAAGAACCAGTTCGTCGAGCGCGTCGTGGCGATCAACCGGGTCGCCAAGGTCGTGAAGGGTGGTCGTCGCTTCAGCTTCACCGCCCTGGTCGTCGTCGGTGACGGCGACGGCACGGTCGGCGTCGGCTACGGCAAGGCCAAGGAAGTGCCCGCAGCGATCGCGAAGGGCGTTGAAGAGGCGAAGAAGGCCTTCTTCAAGGTTCCCCGCATCCAGGGCACGATCCCTCACCGGATCCAGGGTGAAGAGGCCGCCGGTGTCGTGCTGCTCATGCCGGCGTCCCCGGGTACCGGCGTCATCGCCGGTGGTCCGGTGCGCGCCGTGCTGGAGTGCGCCGGTATCCACGACGTGCTGAGCAAGTCGCTCGGCTCGGACAACGCGATCAACGTGGTCCACGCGACGGTTTCCGCGCTGCGTGGGCTCGAGCGTCCCGAAGAGGTCGCGGCCCGTCGTGGCCTGTCGATCGAGGACGTCGCTCCGGTCGCCATGCTGCGCGCCCGGGCCGCGGGGGTGGCCGGCTGATGGCTCAGCTCAAGGTCACCCAGGTCAAGTCGAAGATCGGCGGCAAGCAGAACCAGCGCGACTCGCTGCGTTCGCTCGGCCTCAAGCGGATCGGGCACTCCGTGATCAAGGAGGACCGTCCCGAGATCCGCGGGATGGTCAACACGGTGCGGCATCTCGTCACCGTCGAGGAGGTGGACTGAGATGGCAGAAGGCCAGCGCGAGCACGCGCTGAAGGTGCACCACCTGCGTCCGGCGCCCGGGGCCAAGTCGGCCAAGATCCGGGTCGGTCGTGGTGAGGGCGGCAAGCGCGGTAAGACCGCGGGTCGCGGTACCAAGGGTACGAAGGCCCGTTACCAGGTCCCGGCCCGGTTCGAGGGTGGGCAGGTTCCGCTGCACATGCGGCTGCCCAAGCTCCGTGGGTTCAAGAACCCGTTCCGGACCGAGTACCAGGTGGTCAACCTGGACAAGCTCAGCAGCCTGTTCCCCGACGGCGGCAACGTCTCCGTCGAGGACCTGGTGGCCAAGGGTGCGGTCCGTGAGGGCCACCTGGTCAAGGTGCTGGGCGACGGCGAGATCTCGGTCGCGCTGAACGTGAGCGCGAACAAGTTCTCGGCCAGCGCCAAGGAGAAGCTGGCTGCGGCCGGCGGTAGCGCCACCGAGCTGTAAACACCGCTCAACAGGCACGATTCCTTCACATCCGGCGGCTCCCCTGATAGGGGGGCCGCCGGATGTTAGGGTCACACGACCGGCGTCTTGTGGACCGGCCTGACGGCCGTTCCGAAGCGCACCCCACTCGGCCGCTCCCGGCCCGTAACGACGAGCTGCCCGGCCAGGGCAGCACGCTGGAGGTTTTGCGTGCTCACCGCGTTCTTCCGGGCGTTTCGCACCCCCGATCTGCGGCGCAAGATCTTCTTCACCGTAGCGATCATGGCGCTGTTCCGCCTGGGGTCGTTCATCCCCACTCCCGGCGTCGACTTCTCGGCCGTGCGGCGTTGCGTCGATCTCGCCAGCACCCAGGACTCGCAGGGCCTCTACGCCCTGGTCAACCTGTTCAGCGGCGGTGCGCTGCTGCAGTTGTCGGTCTTCGCGCTCGGGATCATGCCGTACATCACGGCGTCGATCATCATCCAGCTGCTCACCGTGGTCATCCCGCGGTTCGAAGCGCTGAAAGAAGAAGGCCAGTCCGGCACCGCGAAACTCACGCAGTACACGCGGTACCTGACCATCGGCCTGGCGGTGCTGCAGTCGACCACCTTCGTGGCGATCTCGCGCCAGCAGGGCGGGCTCTTCCAGAACTGCACCGAGACCCTGATCCCGAACGACGACCTGTTCACCCTCGGCATCATGGTGCTGACCATGACCGCCGGTACCGGCTTCATCATGTGGCTGGGTGAGCTGGTCACCGAGAAGGGGATCGGCAACGGCATGTCGCTGCTGATCTTCACCTCGATCGCGGCGGCGTTCCCGTCCTCGCTCTGGGCGATCAAGCAGACCCAGGGCTTCAACACCTTCTTCCTGGTGATCGGCATCGGGCTGCTGATCATGGCCGCGGTCATCTTCGTCGAGCAGAGCCAGCGCCGGATCCCGGTGCAGTACGCCAAGCGTCAGGTCGGCCGGCGGGCCTACGGCGGCACCACGACGTACATCCCGATCAAGGTCAACATGGCCGGCGTGATCCCGGTGATCTTCGCGTCGTCGCTGCTCTACCTGCCCGCCCTGATCGCCCAGTTCCAGCAGAACAGCACGGCCGGATGGGTGAGGTGGATCAACGACCACCTGGTCCAGGGCGACCACCCGTACTACATCACGGCCTACTTCCTGCTGATCGTGTTCTTCACCTACTTCTACGTGGCGATCACCTTCAACCCCGACGAGGTCGCCGAGAACATGAAGAAGTACGGCGGCTTCATTCCCGGAATCCGCGCCGGGCGCCCCACCGCCGACTACCTCGAATATGTTCTGAGTCGCATTACTCTTGCTGGTGCTCTGTATCTGGGCATGGTGGCATTGATCCCTCTGATCGCGCTGATTCTGGTCGACGCGAATCAGAACTTCCCCTTCGGCGGCACATCGATCCTGATCGTGGTCGGAGTGGGGTTGGAGACGGTCAAGCAGATCGAATCCCAGTTGCAGCAGCGTCACTACGAAGGGTTCCTGCGATGAGAGCGGTGCGTCCATGAGGCTTGTGATCCTCGGTCCTCCCGGAGCCGGTAAGGGCACGCAGGCCAAGAAGGTGGCCGCGCACTTCGGCATCCCGGCGATCTCCACCGGCGACATCTTCCGGCAGAACGTCGCGGACGGCACGGAGCTGGGTAAACAGGTCGAGGAGATCATGTCCTCCGGCAAGTACGTGCCGGACGAGCTGACCAACGAGCTGGTGCGCAACCGCCTGCTCGAGGACGACGCCGCGGTCGGGTTCCTGCTCGACGGCTACCCGCGGACCGCTGCTCAGGTGGACGAGCTCGACGCCATGCTGTCCGCCTCCAGCACCCGGCTGGACGCCGTGCTCGAGCTGACCGTCGACATGGACGAGGTGGTCAGCCGGCTGCTCAAGCGCGCCGAGATCGAGGGCCGGCCGGACGACACCGAGGACGTCATCCGCCACCGCCTCGAGGTCTACGCCGAGCAGACCGCGCCGCTGGTGCACCTGTACTCGGACCGGAACCTGCTGCAGCGGGTCGACGGCATGGGCGACATCGGCGACGTCACCGGCCGGCTGCTGGCCGCCTGCGACGACTTCGCCGTCTGAACCACCCGTAACCAGAGAGAGTCGGCAATGCTCGGTCGCGACCGGATCCAGTACAAGACGCCCGACCAGGTGCAGCTGATGCGCCTGGCCGGGCTGATCGTGGCCGACGCGCTGGACGCGGTGCGGGCCGCGCTGGCGCCCGGCCTGACCACCGCCGATCTGGACCGGATAGCGAACGAGCTGATCGTCGGCCGCGGTGCCACCCCCTCCTTCCTGAACTACGGGCACCCGCCCTACCCGGCCACGCTCTGCGTCTCGGTCAACGAAGAGGTCGTGCACGGCATCCCGGGCCGGCGTGTGCTGCGCGCCGGTGACGTGGTGAGCGTCGACTGCGGGGCCATCCTCGACGGCTGGCACGGCGACTCGGCGTTCACCGCGATCGTCCCGGGCACCGCCGAGCAGCCCGACGAGCGCAGCCCCGACCAGGTGAAGTCCGACCAGGACCTGATCGACACCACCGAGGAGTCGATGTGGCGCGGGATCGCCGCGATCGCCGCGGGGGAGCGGCTGAACGCGGTCGGCATCGCCGTGGAGGACTTCGTCGGTGACCGGTTCGGCCTGGTGGAGGACTACGGAGGCCACGGCATCGGCACCGAGATGCACCAGGAACCGCACGTGCTGAACTACCGCACCCGCGATCGCGGCCCGAAGCTCAAGCCCGGGATCTGCCTGGCCATCGAGCCGATGCTGACCTTCGGCAACCCCGACACCAAGGTGCTTGCGGACGACTGGACGGTCGCCACCGTGGACGGCGGCAACGCCGCGCACTGGGAGCACTCGGTCGCCCTGCTCGACGACGGCCTGTGGGTGCTGACCGCCCGTGACGGCGGCGTGGCCAAGCTCCGTGAACTCGGCGCGAAGGTCTCCCGGCTGGCCGGCTGACGGCCTCGATTTCGTCCTCCGGCGTGGTATCACGTAGACTTCTGCGTCGGCTCATGTGCTGAATTGCTTCGTCGCCCTCGAGGGTGGTGACGGCCCGAGACAGCAGCAGACCGTGTCCGCACGAGTCTGAGCCGTCCGGTGCAACGCCTGATCGTTTCCGGCCCTGATCCGAAGGGGCCGGTCTGCGGCCGGGCGCCGCAAACGAACGATCAACAGGAAAAGCGGAGGACATGCCGAAGAAAGACGGCGTCATCGAGATCGAGGGCACCGTGGTGGAGGCGCTGCCGAACGCCATGTTCCGCGTGGAGCTGTCCAACGGGCACAAGGTACTCGCGCACATCTCCGGCAAGATGCGCCAGCACTACATCCGGATCCTTCCGGAAGACCGGGTCGTGGTCGAACTCAGCCCGTACGACCTTTCCCGTGGGCGCATCGTCTACCGCTACAAGTGACAGACGTACCACTGCCCCATCCAGCCACATGACCCACTAGCGGAAGCCACGATGAAGGTCAAGCCGAGCGTCAAGAAGATCTGTGACAAGTGCCGAGTGATCCGCCGTAACGGCCGGGTCATGGTGATCTGCGACAACGTGCGCCACAAGCAGCGCCAGGGCTGATCAGCCCGCGTAGCACCACTGCACCGATCTGAGAGAAACAGCAGGGCCCGCTTCCGGGGGCCGGGCGACACGCCCGACCTCGTGGGGCGACACCCCCGGGCTACCGGGCCGGGGACCAGCTCCTGGGTGAGCTGGGTCAGGTCCTGCTCCACACCTGGTACGAAGCAGAGAAGAGAACATCTGCAATGGCACGTCTCGTCGGAGTCGACCTGCCCCGCGAAAAGCGGCTCGAGGTCGCCCTCACCTACATCTTCGGCGTCGGGAAGACCCGCGCGAAGGAGACCCTCGCGGCCACCGGCCTGAGCGCCGACCTGCGCGTGCGTGAGCTGAGCGAGGAAGACCTCGTCCGCCTGCGCGACTACCTCGACGGCAACTTCAAGCTCGAGGGTGACCTGCGCCGTGAGGTCGCCGCCGACATCCGCCGCAAGGTCGAGATCGGCTGCTACGAGGGTCTGCGTCACCGCCGCGGTCTGCCCGTCCGTGGGCAGCGCACGAAGACCAACGCGCGTACCCGTAAGGGCCCCAAGCGCACCGTGGCCGGCAAGAAGAAGGCCGGCAAGAAGTAGTCCTGCTCCAAACCCTAAACATCACAGGGTCCGGAGTACGGACCGACGACCTCCCAGGAAGAGCTTTCAATGCCTCCCAAGTCACGTCAGGCCGCTGCGTCGCGTAAGCCGCGGCGCAAGGAGAAGAAGAACGTCGCGCACGGCCACGCGCACATCAAGAGCACGTTCAACAACACGATCGTGTCGATCACCGACCCGGTCGGCAACGTGATCTCGTGGGCGTCCGCCGGTCAGGTCGGCTTCAAGGGCTCGCGTAAGTCCACGCCGTTCGCCGCGCAGATGGCGGCCGAGGCCGCTGCCCGCCGCGCCCAGGAGCACGGCATGCGCAAGGTCGACGTCTTCGTCAAGGGCCCGGGCTCGGGCCGTGAGACCGCGATCCGCTCGCTCCAGGCCACCGGCCTGGAGGTCGGCTCGATCCAGGACGTCACGCCCACCCCGCACAACGGCTGCCGCCCGCCCAAGCGTCGCCGCGTCTAATCGTGAAACAGCCCGCCGGCCGGACAGAGGGCCGGCGGGCTCACCCCCAGCAGGCGTCATATAGCGGTCGCCTGTAGCGAAAGGGAATACACCCGTGCTGATTGCACAGCGCCCCATCCTCGCCGAGGAGGCGGTCTCCGAGCACCGCTCCCGGTTCGTCATCGAGCCGCTGGAGCCGGGTTTCGGCTACACCCTCGGTAACTCGCTCCGCCGCACCCTGCTCTCGAGCATCCCGGGCGCGTCGGTGACCAGCATCCGCATCGACGGTGTGCTGCACGAGTTCACCACGGTGCCCGGTGTCAAGGAAGACGTCACCGAGCTGATCCTGAACATCAAGCGGCTGGTCGTCTCCTCGGAGCACGACGAGCCGATCGTGATGTACCTGCGCAAGCAGGGCCCGGGCACGGTCACCGCGGCGGACATCGCCCCGCCGGCCGGCGTCGAGGTGCACAACCCCGACCTGCACATCGCCACCCTGAACGCGAAGGGCAAGCTCGAGCTCGAGCTGACCGTCGAGCGCGGTCGTGGCTACGTGTCGGCCAACCAGAACAAGACCGGTGAGCAGGAGATCGGCCGGATCCCGATCGACTCGATCTACTCCCCGGTGCTGAAGGTCACGTACAAGGTCGAGGCGACCCGCGTCGAGCAGCGCACCGACTTCGACCGGCTGATCGTCGACGTCGAGACCAAGCCGTCGATGCAGCCGCGCGACGCCATGGCGAGCGCCGGCAAGACGCTGGTCGAGCTGTTCGGCCTGGCCCGTGAGCTCAACCTCGAGGCCGAGGGCATCGACATGGGCCCGTCCCCCTCGGACGCCGCCCTGGCCGCCGACCTCGCGCTCCCGATCGAGGAGCTCGACCTGACGGTCCGGTCGTACAACTGCCTCAAGCGCGAGGGCATCCACACCGTGGGTGAGCTCGTCGGGCGCAGCGAGGCCGACCTGCTCGACATCCGGAACTTCGGCGCCAAGTCGATCGACGAGGTGAAGGCCAAGCTCCACGGCATGAACCTGGCGCTCAAGGACAGCCCGCCCGGATTCGACCCCACCCTCGTCGTCGACAGCTTCGGGGCGGACGACGACATGTCGTTCGCCGAGGACGAGCAGCTCTGACAACCCCCTGACCCGGCCCGGGTGGCTCGTGGCCGGGCGCATCACTAGGAGTTCACCGACATGCCCACGCCCACCAAGGGTCCCCGGCTCGGGGGTGGTCCCGCGCACGAGCGGCTGCTGCTCGCCAACCTCGCGACCCAGCTGTTCACGCACAAGTCCATCACCACCACGCAGACCCGTGCGAAGCGCATGCAGCCGCTGGCTGAGCGCATGATCACGTTCGCGAAGCGCGGCGACCTGTCCGCGCGTCGCCGGGTGCTGCAGACGATCACGGACAAGGGCGTCGTGCACACGCTCTTCACCGAGATCGCCCCCGTGGTGTCCGAGCGCAAGGGTGGCTACACCCGCATCACGAAGATCGGCAACCGTAAGGGCGACAACGCCGCCATGGTTGTCATCGAGCTGGTGCTCGAGCCGCTGACCGCCGGTCAGGCCACGGTCCGTGAGGCCGAGGCCGCCACGGCCCGCGCCTCGCGCGGCAACAAGGCCGTCGCGGCCGAGCAGGCCGCCGAGGACACCGCGACCGAGGCGGAGAACGCCAAGGTCGAGGGTGACGCCGAAGGCGCGGTCGACGCTGCCGCCGAGACCGAGACGGCGGCCGCGGTGGCCGACGACGCGGCCCCGGGCAGCGACGAGGCCAAGGACGCGAAGGCTGCTTCCGACCTGGCCGAAGAGGCTGCGGACGACGCGGTCGACAAGAAGTAAGTACTCCCCGCCGAGCCCGTCACCCCTTCCCGGGGGTGGCGGGCTCGCGGCATTTCCACCATCGATGCAGAGGAAGCGGCGTTGGCAGACTCACCCCTGGTGCGGATCCGTCTCGACCTCGGGTACGACGGCACCCACTTCAGCGGCTGGGCCGCGCAGCCGGGCCGGCGCACGGTGGAAGAAGTGCTCTCCAACGCACTGGGCACGATCCTGCGCACTGAACCGCCCAAGCTCACCGTGGCGGGCCGTACCGACGCCGGAGTGCATGCCAGCGGCCAGGTGGCGCACTTCGAAACCCCCCAGGGGGCATGGGAAAGCATCCCCGGGCGCAGCGACCGTCCCCCTGCCACTGCACTGCTGACCAGGCTGGCCGGTGTCCTCCCCGCAGACGTCCGGGTGCATGCGGCTCAGATCGCTTCTGAGGGCTTCGACGCCCGGTTCTCCGCCATCCATCGCCGCTACGCCTACCGGATCAGCGACCATCCCGCCGGGGCACCCCCGCTGCGCCGACACGACGTCCTCCACCACCGACGTCCTCTGGACCCGGAGGCCATGACAGCGGCGGCCGCCACGCTGACCGGACTCAACGACTTCGCCGCGTTCTGCAAGCACCGTGAGGGCGCCACCACCATCCGCACCCTGCTCACCTACTCCTGGCAGCGCCAGGAAGACGGCCTCCTGGTCGCTACCGTGCTGGCGGACGCGTTCTGCCACTCGATGGTGCGGGCTCTGGTCGGAGCAGTGCTGCCGGTGGGGGAGGGGCGCAAACCGGTGGACTGGCCCGCCCTGGTGCTTACGTCGCGCACCCGGGACCCGCACGTCGCGGTTGTGCCCCCACACGGCCTGGTGCTGGAAGAGGTGGGATACCCGCCGGACCAGGCGCTGGCGGCACGCGCCCGGGAAGCACGGGCCGTCCGTACGCTGCCGGAGCCTGGAGACCGCTGAACGGATTGCTGCCCCCGCGTCATGTTCTGTTCATGCCAAAGGGGACCGAACGCCCCTAGGATCCTCCAGCGTGACGACCAACCGGCGTAACGCCGACACCCAGAGTGATCATCGCGGACGCCGGAGCGTCCGGGCCGGCGCCGCCGCGCTCGCCGCCGCCACCTCACTGACCGCCCTCACTGGGCTCAGCCTCCTGACCGCCGGCAGCGCCCAGGCCGCCGCCTGCACGGGCGAGGCGACCAAGATCGGGGCGATCCAGGGCAGCGGCGCGACCGCGGCCATCACCGGCGCGGTCACCGTGCGCGGCGTCGTGGTGGGCGACAACGAGGGCGCTGCGCCCACCCTGCGCGGCTTCTTCGTCCAGGACGGCGGGGACAAGGACAAGGCCACCTCGGACGGCATCTTCGTCTTCGCGTCCAGCGGCGCCGACCAGGTCAAGGCCGGTGACGAGGTCCAGGTCACCGGTACCGCGGCGGAGTACCAGGGGCAGACCCAGATCACCGCCGGCACTGTCGATGTGTGCGCCAGTGGTCAGAAGGTCAAGGCGACCGACGTGAAGCTGCCTCTTAAGGCCGCCGACGACCTCGAGCGTTACGAGGGCATGCTGGTCAGCCTGCCGCAGCGGCTCACCGTCACCGAGCACTACCTGCTCGGGCGCTTCGGCCAGGTCACCGTCTCCTCCGGCGGGCGGCTGCAGCAGCCGACCAACGTCTACCCGGCCGCCGACCCGCGCAGTGCCCAGCTCCAGGCCCGCAACGACCTGAACCAGCTGATCATCGACGACGCCACCAACGCCCAGAACCCGGACCCGATCGTCTTCGGCCGCGGCGGCAAGCCGCTGAGCGCCGAGAACACGCTGCGCACCGGGGACACCGTGAAGAACGCCACTGGCGTGCTCACCTACACGTGGGGCGGCAACTCGGCCAGCCCCAACGCCTGGCGCCTACGTCCGGTGGGTGCGCTGAACGGTGAGGCCAAGTTCCGCGCCGACAACGACCGTCCCCGCAACAACAAGGTGTCCGGGGACCTGACCGTGGCGAGCAGCAACGTCCTCAATTACTTCAACACGTTCACCGGCTGCACGTACGGCGTGGGCGGAGCGACGACCGACTGCCGCGGCGCCGAGAACGCAACGGAGCTGCAGCGGCAGACCGCCAAGGAGGTCGCCGCGCTGAAGTCGCTCGATGCCGACGTGGTCGGGCTGATGGAGGTCGAGAACGACGGCTACGCGGCGGGCAGCGCGATCGCTGACCTCACCGAAGCGCTGAACGCGGCGACCAAGCCCGGTACCTACGCCTACGTGGACGTCGACGCGGCCACCGGCGTCACCAACGCGGCCGGCGACGACGCGATCAAGGTGGGTCTGCTGTACAAGCCGGCCGCTGTTACCCCGGTGAAAACGCTTGTACAGCAGGACGAGACGTTCGAGCGGCACCCGGTCTCGGTGACCTTTGCGCAGAAGAAGGGCGGCGCCCGGGTCAGCGTGGTGGTCAACCACTTCAAGTCCAAGGGCTGCGACGGCGCGACCGGCGCCAACACCGACCAGAACGACGGGCAGAGCTGCTTCAACGCCCGCCGCACCGAGCAGGCCAAGGCTCTGGCCGGCTGGATCGACGGCACTGTCGTCCCGGCCGCAGGGGACCAGGACGTGCTGATCATCGGGGACCTGAACTCCTACGCCCAGGAGGACCCGATCCTGCTCCTGACCAGCAAGGCCAACGGCTACACGGACATGGTCCGGGCCAAGTCCGGCAAGGACGCCTACTCGTACGTGTTCGACGGCCAGTCCGGCTCGCTGGACACCGCGCTGGCCAGCTCCTCGCTGCGCTCGCAGGTGAAGGACGTCGAGGACGTGCACATCAACGCGGACGAGCCGTCGGTGCTGGACTACAACACCAACTTCAAGTCGGCCGGCCAGATCGCCTCGCTCTACGCGCCCGACCGCTTCCGCACCTCCGACCACGACCCGGTGCTGATCGGGCTGAAGCTCCGTAAGTAGAAGAGCTTCCAACAGGGGACGTCCGCGAGCCTCGCAAAGAGGCCCGCGGACTGGGGGCACCTCCCGGCCCTCCAGGGCTGGGGGACCTTTGTTGTCGGGTTCGGGAACGATGGGCCGAACTCACCCGGGTCACGAATGGCGATCGCGGCCCGGAAGTGCCAGGGTCACCTCCATGAGTGACTCGACGAACGAGCCCGAGGTCTCGGACGAGGTGTACCAACCGGGGCAGGACGGCTCCGACGATGCGTACGACCTGGACCAGGCCTTCGGCGACGACAACGTGGACGAGCAGGTCTTCGACGCCAGTTACTCCCCGCCGGAGAAGCCCCAGGGGATGACCCGGTTCGGCACCACGGCCGAGGAGGAGCTGCAGGGCGAGAGCCTCGACCAGCGCCTGGCCCAGGAGGTCCCGGACCCGAACCTGGCCTCCGACCTGGAGGCCTCGCCCACCGACGAGAACATCGACTCGGTGGACAACAACCGGATCGAGGACGAGGACCTGTCCTACGCCGAGGTCGGCGGCGATCGCGCCGGCCGGCTGGTCGACCCGGACGAGGGGCTCGGCTCGGACGAGGAGAAGGACCTGGTCGGCTCGGACGTGGGCATCGACTACGGCGCGGCCAGCGCCGAAGAGGCCGCGATCCACATCATCGACTGATCAGGATCCGCTCCCGCGGATATTGGCGGGCGTACCGTCCCGGGGACAGGGCACACTGACTGACGTGTCCGGTATCGATGTCAACCAGGTCTCCTTCACTCTCCCGGACGGGCGCCCGCTGCTCGACGAGGTCACCTTCAAGGTGCCCGAGGGCGCCGTGGCCGCCCTGATCGGCCCCAACGGCACCGGTAAGACCACGCTGCTGCGGATCATCGCCGGTGATCTGGCCGCCCAGTCCGGCGCTGCCGTGCTGACCGGCTCGCTCGGCGTGATGCGCCAGTTCATCGGCAGTGTGCGCGACCAGACCAGCGTGCGGGACCTGCTGGTCTCGGTCGCCCCGGCCCCGATCCGCAAGGCCGGCCAGGCCCTGGACAAGGCCGAGCTGGCGATGATGGAGCGCGAGGACGAGCCCACCCAGATGGCCTACGCCCAGGCCCTGTCCGACTGGGCCGACGTGGGCGGCTACGAGGCCGAGACCGGCTGGGACGTGGTCACCATGGCTGCGCTCGGGATGCCGTTCGAGAAGGCCCAGTTCCGCAGCGCCAACACGCTCTCCGGCGGGGAGCAGAAACGTCTCGTGCTGGAGGCCCTGCTCCGGGGCCCCGACGACATGCTGCTGCTCGACGAGCCGGACAACTACCTCGACGTGCCGGGCAAGCGCTGGCTCGAGGCCCAGCTGGCCGAGACGAAGAAGACGGTGCTGCTGGTCAGCCACGACCGGGAGCTCCTGAGTCACGCCGCCACCCGGATCGTCACCCTGGAACCGCACGCGGCCGGGGCGAACGCCTGGGTGCACGGCGCCGGGTTCGGCACCTACGCGCAGGCCCGCACCGACCGGAACTCGCGGCTCGAGGAGCTGCGCCGGCGCTGGGACGAGGAGCACGCCAAGCTCAAGGCCCTGGTGCTGATGCTGAAGAACAAGGCCGCCTACATGGACACCCTGGCCGCGCAGTACCACGCCGCGCAGACCCGGCTGGCCAAGTTCGAGGAGGCCGGGCCGCCGGAACTGGTGGCCAACGACCAGAACGTGCACATGCGGCTCAAGGGCGGCCGCACCGGCAAGCGCGCGGTGGTGGCCACCGACCTGGAGCTGACCGGGCTGATGAAGCCGTTCAGCACCGAGCTGTGGTTCGGCGACCGGGTCGCGGTGCTGGGCTCCAACGGTTCCGGCAAGTCGCACTTCCTGCGGCTGCTGGCGATCGGCGGCAGCGACCCGGACCTGGAGCACCAGCCGGTGGACGACTCCCCGACCGCCCGCCCGGGCGCGGTGGCACACACCGGCAACGTCAAGCTCGGCGCCCGGGTCCGGCCCGGCTGGTTCGCCCAGACCCACCAGCATCCCGAGCTGGCCGGGCGCACCCTGCTGGAGATCCTGCACCGCGGCGACGGCCACCGCTCCGGGCTGCCGCGGGAGGCGGCCAGCCGGGTGCTGGACCGCTACGGCCTCAGCGTGCAGGCCGAGCAGAAGTTCGAGTCGCTCTCCGGCGGGCAGCAGGCCCGGTTCCAGATCCTGCTGCTGGAGCTGTCCGGGGCCACCCTGCTGCTGCTCGACGAGCCCACCGACAACCTGGACCTGCACTCGGCCGAGGCGCTGGAGAAGGGCCTGGCGGCGTTCGAGGGCACGGTGGTGGCGGTGACCCACGACCGCTGGTTCGCCCGGGAGTTCGACCGCTTCCTGGTGTTCGGCTCGGACGGGCGGGTCTACGAGTCGGACGAGCCGGTCTGGGACGAAACGAGAGTGCAGCGAGCGCGCTGACCCACTCAGGGGGCTCTCACGCAACGTTCAGAATCGGGGCTTAGCCTGTGGTGCGTGATCGAGTCGCCGGCCGTCCTCATCGTCAACTCGGCCTCGCGCCGCGGACAGGAGGACTTCGAGCGCGCTCGGGAGAGCCTCTCCGGGCTGGGGGTCGAGCTGCAGGCGGCCCATGCGGTCGACGATCCCAGCACGCTGCCCTCGGTGGTCTCGCAGGCGATCGCCGAGGGCGCCCGCACGATCATCCTGGGCGGCGGTGACGGCACGGTCAGCTCGGTGGCACCGCAGTTGTGCGAGACCGGCGTGGTGCTCGGCCTGCTGCCCACCGGCACCGCGAACGACCTGGCCCGCACCCTCGGTCTGCCCACCGACCTGATCCGGGCCTGCGAGAACGTGGCGGCCGGCAAGGTGGTCGACGTCGACCTGGGGGTGGTCGGCGACGACCGCTTCCTCAACGTCAGCTCGATCGGCCTCGCCGTGGGGGTGACCCGGCAGCTCAACCCCAAGCTGAAGAAGCGGCTCGGGGCGCTCGCCTACCCGGTCGCCACGGTCAAGGCCTACCGCCGCTTCAAGACCTTCTCGGCCCGGCTGGAGTTCCCCGACGGCGACCACCCCGACGTCGAGCTGGACGACCTGCTGCAGCTGGCCGTGGCCAACGGCCGGTTCTACGGCGGGGGAGCGGTGGTCGCGCCGGGGGCGGGCATCGACGACCACCTGCTCGACGTGTACGCCATCCCCCGGGGCACCCCCCTGCAGCGCTGGCAGGTGGCCCGGCACTTCGTCAGTGGTCACTTCACCGAGAGCGACCACGTGTACCACGTCACCACCCGGCGGGTGCGCGTCAGCACCACCCCCGACCACACGATCAACGTCGACGGGGAGCTGTCGGCGCGCACGCCGGAGGTGTTCGGGATCATCCAGGGTGGGCTGCGGGTGATCGTGCCGGAGGATGCGACGGTCGGGGTGGCCGACGTGCGGGCGCGGCAGAAAGCCCGTTCCTAGAACCTTTTCAGGACGTCTCTACGCCTCTTGCGTCGAGACGTCCGGCTTGGTCTCGGACTTGTTTGCGGGCGCGAAGAACCGCTCGACCGCCCGGATCTTGTTGACGGCGTCGAGTGCGGCCACCTTGTACGCCTCGGACAGCGTGGGGTAGTTGAACACCGTGTCGACCAGGTGGTCGACCGTGCCCTCGCAGGTCATGATGGCCTGTCCCAGGTGCACCAGCTCGGTGGCCTGGGAGCCGAACACGTGCACCCCCAGCAGTTTTCGGGTGCCGGTGCTGACCAGCAGCTTGAGCATGCCGTAGGAGTCGCCGGCGATCTGCCCGCGGGCCAGCTCGCGGTAGCGCGAGATGCCCACCTCGTAGGGCACCGAGGAGGAGGTCAGGTCGTCCTCGGTCCAGCCGCAGTAGCTGATCTCGGGGATCGTGTAGATGCCGATCGGCTGCATCCCGATCAGGCTGTTCACCGGCTCGCCGAAGGCGTGGCAGGCGGCCAGCCGGCCCTGCTCCATCGAGGTCGCGGCCAGCGCCGGGAAGCCGATCACGTCGCCCACCGCGTAGATGTGTTCCACGCTGGTGCGGTACTTGTCGTCGACGTTGATCCGGCCTCGGGGGTCGGCCTCCAGCCCGGCGGCGGCCAGGTCCAGCTTCTCGGTGGCGCCCTGCCGCCCGGCCGAGTACATCACCGCGTCCGCCGGGATCTTCTTGCCCGAGGCCAGATGGGTGACTGTGCCCATGGCGTTGTGCTCGACCGACGACACCTTCTCGCCGAAGCGGAAGGTGACCGAGAGGTCGCGCAGGTGGAACTTCAGCGACTCGACGATCTCCTGGTCGCAGAACCCGAGCATCCGGTCGTTCTGCTCCACCACGGTGACCTTGCAGCCGACCGCGGCGAACATCGACGCGTACTCGATCCCGATCACCCCGGCCCCGACCACCACCAGTGAGCGCGGCAGTTGGTCCAGGTGCAGGATCCCGTCCGAGTCGATCACCTTCTTGCCGTCGAACTCCACGGTCGAGGGCCGGGCCGGGGTGGTGCCGGTGGCGATCACCACGTACTCGGCCGAGGCGGTGCGGGTGCCGCCCGGGCCGCCCTCGATCAGCACCGTGTGCGGGTCGGTGAAGCGGCCGGTGCCCTGGATCAGGTCCACCCCGTTGCGGTTCAGCTGGCTGCGGATCACCTCGATCTCGCGGCCGATCACGTGCTGGGTCCGGGCCAGCAGGTCGTCCAGCGTGATGTCCTGCTTGACCCGGTAGTTCTGGCCGTACATGTCCCGCTGGTAGGTGCCGGTGAGATAGAGCACGGCCTCACGCAGCGTCTTGGAGGGGATGGTGCCGGTGTTGATGCACACCCCGCCGACCATGTCCCCACGCTCCACCACGGCGGCCCGCCGGCCCAGCTTGGCCGCGGCGATCGCGGCTTTCTGGCCGCCCGGGCCGGATCCGATGACCAGAAGGTCGTAGTCGTACTCTCGCTGCTCGGCCATGAGTGTTCCCCCGGATCCGCGTGCCACGCTGGCTTTGTCAGTGTTCCCGGGCTTCATCGGCCTGGCCAGAGGGAGGGTTGATGGTCAGCTCGCCGACGCCGCGTTTTGACCCTCCGGAAGCGGGCCGGTAATCTGGCTCATCGTTGTGTGACCCGTACGCCATGTCGAGCCTTTCTGGCACGTGGCACGTCGGGGCGCGGAGCAACAGTCCTCTCCCAAGGCATTCAGGGTCGGGCTGCTGTCCGTGGCACATGTAAATGTCGACCCGAATGCTCTGATCAGAACGAGGCTGCGACCAGTGCGTACGTTTACCCCCAAGCCCGGTGACATCGACCGTCGCTGGCATGTCATCGACGCGAACGACGTCGTTCTCGGTCGTCTGGCTTCGCAGGCGGCCGTGCTGCTGCGTGGCAAGCACAAGCCGACCTTCGCTCCGCACGTCGACACCGGTGACTTCGTCATCATCATCAACGCCGACAAGGTCGCCCTGACCGGCAACAAGCGTGAGCAGAAGAAGGCGTACCGGCACTCCGGCTACCCGGGTGGTCTGCGCTCGGTCACCTACACCGAACTGCTGGACAAGAACCCCCAGCGCGCCGTCGAGAAGGCGATCCGGGGCATGCTGCCGAAGAACTCCCTCGGCCGTCAGGTGCTCAGCAAGCTCAAGGTCTACGCCGGCCCGGAGCACCCGCACGCCGCGCAGCAGCCCGTCCCCTTCGAGATCACCCAGATCGCCCAGTAGTTCGTGCCGGCGCCGCCCGACGGCGCCCGCGGACCTGCGATCCCCGTAGCCAAGCGCACCAAGGAGAAACGTGACCGAGTCCACCACCGACGTGGTCGTCGACGACGCCGCCGAGGAGTTCGAAGAGGACGCTCCCAGCAGCTACACCTCCGCCACGCCGGCGGTCAAGGGTGGCGGCTCCAGCATCACCGCCCCCGGCTCGGCCACCGGCCGTCGCAAGGAGGCTGTCGCCCGGGTCCGCCTGGTGCCCGGCACCGGCCAGTGGACCATCAACGGCCGCACCCTGGAGGACTACTTCCCCAACAAGGTGCACCAGCAGCTGGTCAACGAGCCCTTCCGGGTCACCGAGACCGAGGGCCGCTTCGACGTCATCGCCCTGCTGCACGGTGGTGGCTCCTCCGGCCAGGCCGGCGCCCTGCGACTGGGTGTGGCCCGGTCGCTGAACGAGATCGACGCCGAGGCCAACCGCCCGGCGATGAAGAAGGCCGGCTTCATGACCCGTGACCCGCGGGCCAAGGAGCGGAAGAAGGCCGGTCTCAAGAAGGCGCGTAAGGCTCCTCAGTACAGCAAGCGCTGATCTGCCCTCTCGGCAGTACAGCTGCGCACCGCACGGCCCCGGGGTCATTCGGCTCCGGGGCTGTCGTGCGTTCCAGGGCGTGTTCTCCCGCGCTGTCGGGTGCGCCTGCGGATTCTGCGTACCGGGGAATCAGGACCCGGGTGCGCGTAGGGTTGGGACATTCCCGCTAGGAGGAACGCGTTGGCGCGACTATTCGGCACGGACGGCGTCCGAGGGCTGGCCAACCGGGACGTCACCGCTGAACTCGCCCTCGACCTGTCGGTCGCGGCGGCGCACGTGCTCGGTGAGGTCGCGGACTTCAACGGCCGCCGGCCCAGAGCCGTGGTCGGGCGCGACCCCCGCGCCTCGGGCGAGTTTCTGTCCGCCGCGGTGATGGCGGGCCTGGCCAGCGCGGGCGTCGACGTGGAGGACGCGGGTGTGGTTCCCACCCCCGCGGTGGCCTTCCTGGTCGACGACAGCGAGGCCGACCTGGGCGTGGTGCTCTCGGCCTCGCACAACCCGATGCCCGACAACGGCATCAAGTTCTTCGCCGCCGGCGGCTTCAAGCTGCCCGACGAGGTGGAGGACCAGATCGAGCGGCGCATGCAGGAGCCGTGGGCCCGTCCCACCGGCGCCGAGGTCGGCCGCACCCGTCGGCTGGCCAAGGCCGGCGACCGCTACGTCAAGCACCTGGTCGACACCCTGCCGGTCCGGCTCGACGGGCTGAAGGTGGTGCTCGACTGCGCCCACGGCGCGGCCAGCGAGGTCTCTCCGCGGGCGTTCCGTGCGGCCGGGGCCGAGGTCGTGGTGATCGGGGCCGAGCCCGACGGGCTGAACATCAACGACGGTTACGGCTCCACCCACCTGGGCCCGCTGAAGGCCGCGGTGCTGGAGCACGGCGCCGACGTCGGGATCGCGCACGACGGTGACGCCGACCGCTGCCTGGCGGTCGACCACCAGGGCAACGAGATCGACGGCGACCAGATCATGGCGGTGCTGGCGCTGGCCTTCGCCGACCGGGGCGTGCTGGCCCACAAGACGCTGGTCACCACGGTGATGAGCAACCTGGGGCTGCGGCTGGCGATGGAGCGCGAGGGCATCCGCCTGGTCCAGACCGCGGTGGGCGACCGCTACGTGCTGGAGGAGATGCGCTCCGGCGGCTACTCGCTCGGCGGCGAGCAGTCCGGGCACGTGGTCATGCTCGACCACAGCACCACCGGCGACGGGGTGCTCACCGGGCTGCACCTGCTGGCCCGGATGGCCCAGACCGGCAAGACGCTGGCCGAGCTCGCCTCGGTGATGGAGCGGCTGCCGCAGGTCCTGGTCAACGTGAAGGGCGTGGACAAGTCGCGCTGCCACGCCGACGAGGAGCTGCAGGCCGCGGTGGCCGAGGCCGAGGCCCGCCTCGGTGACACTGGCCGGGTGCTGCTGCGCCCCTCCGGCACCGAGGCGCTGGTGCGGGTCATGGTCGAGGCCAAGGAGGCCGGGCAGGCCCGGTCCGAGGCCGAGGGGCTGGCCTCGGTGGTGCGTACCCGGCTCGCTCTGCCGGTGTAGAAGCCTTGCCGGAGGGGCGGTTCCGCGACAGCGGGCCGCCCCTCCGGTCGTCCTCAGGTTGTTCTCTCAGGGACGTACCGAGGTGCCGTCTCCCTCGAAGGTGCCGATCTCCTGCGAGGTCTGGCTGCTCTCGTCCCACGGCTGCGGCGTGATCTCGCCGAGCGTCTTCCCGTTCCCGTCCTTGGCCACCACCGTCAGTTCGCCCCCGGCGTTCCGGAGACTGTCGTCATTCGGCCTGATCAGCGTGACCACGCGTCCGCGGGCGGTGTAGAGGATGACGTCGGAGCCGATCTTGATGCGCTCGGTGTTCTTCGGGAGCACGAGCATCACGTAGACCTTGTCCGTGTTCTCCGGGGTGGCCGACACCCCCATCATCACGGCGTCCTCCGAACTCGCGACCGCCTGCATGCTGCCGTGCCAGGTGGTCTCGTAGTCCTGGTCACGCGACATCCGCAGGGTGAAACCGGCCACGTAGACGTCCCCACCGGTGCGCAGCACGGTCGCCGCCGAATGCCAGTCCGAGTCCTTGCCGTCCGGCCAGCCCCCGGCCAGCACCGGCACGTCGTCGCCACCGGCCCGCTGCTCACCCAGGCTGCCGCTGAGCGACTCCAGATCGGCCGGATCGGTGCCCTCCTCGGCGACCTCGGTGAGGTCGTAGCCCGGAGCCCGGCTCAGGACGGTGCCGCCGGCCCGTTCGCCCTCGGCGGACAGCAGTTCGATCTCGGAGAACCGGTACTCGGCCTCGGTGACCGGCCCGGCCCACACCGAACTGGACCGCGGGTCCTCGGCCCCGATCTGCGGCACCTCGGTGCGGTCCACCGAGGCCTCGAGCGGACCCGTCCGGTCGGTGAACACGCGGTCGGTGGTGACCTGTGCCGAATCGACACCCATGGGTGCGACGACCATCACGACCGCCTCGGCCGGGTCGTCGGTGGGCGACTCGAAGACCGTCAGCGGTTCGTAGGGCACCACGTCCGGAACGTCCGGCGCCCCGGCCGAGCCGGTCATGTCCAGCTCCTCCGCCGACGCCCCGGCCCGGCCCAGCCACAGGTCCCGGCCCCAGTACGTCTCGCCCTTCTTCTGCCAGCTGTAGAGAACGACCGCGAAGCGGGCCCGGTCCTCGATGTCCCCGGCCGCCACCACCCGGACGTCTTCGTCGGCGATCTTGGGGATGTCGGAGAAACGCCAGCTATCGTCCTCCTGGAGCCGCTGCCGCAGACTCGCCAGCCAGGTCTCGTCCCCGGCCAATGAGCCGATGGTCTGCTCCGGGTAGCCGGCCTCTTCCGGGGTGGACGGCTCGTCCGTCACCTGCACCTCGGGGGCCTGGCTGGAGGTGAACACCGGCGTCGGACCGCTGGGAACCCCTTGCTGGTCGGCCTGATTCGCGCCACCGCCGGCCAGCAGGTCCACGGCCACCACCACCGCGGCCACTGCCCCGGCCAGGGCGACCCCGCCGTAACGGGTGGCGCGCCGGCGACGGATCGCTGCGTCCACCCGGGGGAACGGCCGGCTGCCGACGGTCTCGTGCCCGGCCAGCTGCCGGAACTCCTCGGCCAGGTCTGCCGACAGGCCGTGCTCGTCCTGCTTCATCACCGCGCTCCTTCCGTCGTCGCCAGGGCCACCCGCAGCTTCGCCACCCCGCGGCTGGACGCGCTCTTCACCGTGCCGGTCGAGCAGCCGATCAGCCGCGCGGTCTCGGCCTCGGAACAGTCCTCGAGATAGCGCAGGGCCACCGCCGCGCGCATCAGCGGAGGCAGCGAGCGCAGGGCGGCGATCAGCTGCTCGTTGCGGGTACGCAGCTCGGGCTCGTACCCCAGGGCCGGTGCGGGCGCCGACTCCAGCGGCACCTCGCGGATCCGGCGCTTACGGCGCCACGACAGGGCCGCGTTGACCACGGCCTTGCGCACGTACGGCTCGGGATTCTCGTCCCGGATGTGGTGCCGGCGTTGATGCACCTTGGCCAGAGCCTCCTGCACACAGTCCTCCGCGATGCCGCGGTCGACCGTGATCAGGTAGGCGCTCTGCACCAGGGCGGGCCACCGCGCAGCGACGAACTGCCTGAAGGCTTCGTCGTCCATGTACGCGTCCTTCCCCCATGACCGGAAACGGTTTGCTGGGGAGTCATACGCAGCCGGGGTCGTTCAGGTTGCTCGAGTCACCTTCCCGGTTCCCCGGGAAGGTGACTCGAGTCTTTCAGAAGGTGTCGGCCGGGGTGACCTCGCCGATCACCTTGCCGGCGGCATCGCGGGCCTGGACCTGGGGCACGTCGTCCGGGTCCTTCTTCGCCGGCACCTCGATCACGGCTACCCGGTCGGTCACCTCGGCGCTGAACGATCCGGCCTGGACCGTGACGGCGTTCTCGGGAGCCATCACCACGTACCGGTGCACCTTCTGGTGACGCACCCGCATCGCAGTCATCACCTCGTCGGCGTCCGGGCCCGCCGCGAGCGTGCCGCCGCTGCTCCAGTGGGTGGCCTGGGCGGCGCGACCACGGACGAACTCGGTCAGGGCCCACAGGTAGGCACCGCTGGGTGCGCGCATCAGCCCGACCCCGACCCGGCCGCCGTTGTCCAGCCGCTGGTAGGCCGCATAAAGCGGTTCGTTCGCCACGTCCGGCCCGACCGAGCCGGCCAGGTACTTCCGGAAGGCCTGCTGCAGTCCGGAGAGATCGCGCCAGGTGGTGCCTTCCGGGGCGACCGGAATGAAGTGCGACTCGGCGGCATACTCGTTCGGTGCGCTGCCGTACCCGGCATCGGCCTCGTGATACGGGGTCAACGACGCGCCATCCACCCAGACGTCGCCCACGGCGAACTCGGCGTCGTCGACAGAGGCGGCCCAGACACCGTCGGCCACCGAGGGAAGTTCGCGGAACCGGTCGCTGAACCCGCCGTCCGCCTGAACGTCGCGCCCGGTGACAACGGAGACGCTGTCGGCCTTGACAGCCAGGACGATGACGATCGGGTCCTCCTGCTCGGCCGGGTCGGCGGTCAGGATGTTGGCCCGGTCACCGGCCCGGCTGAATGCAGCGACCGGACCGGTGGGCACCCCGTCGTCCTCTCGGTCCGACGGGCCGTGCGGCTGCATCGCCTCCGGCTCGTCCCCGGGCCGGCCGTACCAGAGTTGGCGCACCCACTGGCCGTCCTGGGTGGGGAAGAGGATCAGGGTGTAGCGGACCTTGCCTTCGATGTCACCGGCGGCCACCACCCGGACGTCCTCGGCCGAAATGCCTTCCCATTCGGCCTGATTGCGTCGCGCAGCCACTGCGCGCAGTTCGTCCACCCAGCCGGTGTCGTCGGCCAGCGAGCCCGACGTCGCTGTCGGGTACCCGGCCTCCTCCGGGGTCTGGGGCTTTTCATTGCTGTTCGCCGGGGCGGCGGCGTCCGGGCGGCCCAGCAGGTCGCCCCCCACCACGAACCCCATCGCAATGACCACGGTCATGACGGTGGCGGCGGCGACACCGCCGATGCGGGTGATCCGGTCGCGCCGGATCGCCCGGTCCACTGCCGGGTACGGACGGGTGCCCTGGGTACGTCGGTCGGCCAGCCCATGGAGCCGGGTCGCCAGACCTGTGGGCAGCCCCTGCTCGTGTGCCTGCGGCTCGGTCATCGGGTTCCCTCCACGAACCTGAACATCTGCGACTGCGGTCCCTCCGGGTCGATCAGCTCGGCCCGGGGCGGAGGTGCGGGCGGTCCCGGCTCGCCCAGTGCGGTGCGCAGGCGGGCGATTCCCCGGCTGCTTGCACTCTTGACTGCGCCTACGGAACAGCCCAGCAATTGGGCGGTCTCGCTCTCGGATCGGTCTTCCAAATAACGCAGCACCACGGCGGCGCGCATCTGGGGCGGGAGCGAGCGCAGCGCGGCCACCAGTTGGTCGTCCGCGTCCAGCATCGACAAAGACACCGGATCGTCCGCCCTCGGGGAACCTGCGTGCTCCAGCGGTACCTCGCGCAGACGGCGCTTACGCCGCCACGACAACGCCGCGTTCAGAACGGCCTTACGTACGTAGGCCTCCGGGTTGTCCACCGCAACGCGTCTCCAGCGGCGGTGCACCCTGGTCAGCGCCTCCTGCACGCAGTCCTCGGCGATGCCGCGGTCCAGCGTGACCAGGTAGGCGCTCTGCACCAGGGCCGGCCAGCGGGCGTTGACGAACTGGCGGAAGCCGGTCTCGTCATTCATCAGGTCGGCCGCATCCTTTCCCTTGCCTCACGATCGGTGTTGATTCACACGCCGGGAGGCCGGGGGCAGGTTGCCTGAGGCGGCTACAGCTTGCGCAGACGGATCCGTCGGGCGGCGTGGTCGGCGCCCTTGGTCAGGATCAGGGTGGCCCGGCCCCGGGTCGGCAGAACGTTCTCGACCAGGTTCTTCTCGTTGATCTCGCGCCAGATCCGCTCGGCCGTGGCCACCGCCTCGGAGTCGGACAGCACGGCGTAGCGGTGGAAGTACGACTCCGGGTGGGTGAACGCGGTCTCGCGCAGGCGCAGGAACCGGTTCACGTACCACTTCCGCACCTGGTCGGTGTGGGCGTCCACGTAGATCGAGAAGTCGAAGAAGTCGCTGACCGCCAGGCCCTGCCGGCCGTCGGCGCGCACCCGGGCCGGCTGCAGCACGTTCAGGCCCTCCACGATCAGCACGTCCGGCCGCCGCACCACGACCTGTTCACCGGGCACGATGTCGTAGGTCAGGTGCGAGTACACCGGGGCCTTCACCTCGGGCTTGCCGGACTTCACGTCGGCCACGAAGCGCAGCAGCCGGCGCACGTCGTACGACTCCGGGAAACCCTTGCGGCTCATCAGCCCGAGGCGGTCCAGTTCGGCGTTGGGGTGCAGGAAACCGTCGGTGGTGACCAGCTCCACACTCGGGGTGCCGGGCCAGCGGGTCAGCAGCTCGCGCAGGATGCGGGCGGTGGTGGACTTGCCCACCGCCACCGACCCGGCGATGCCGATCACGAACGGCGTCCGGGCCGGGGCCTCCTGCAGGAAGGTGGAGGTGGCCTGGTGCAGTTGGGCGGTGCCGGCCACGTAGAGGTTCAGCAGCCGGCTCATCGGCAGGTAGATCTCCTCGACCTCACGCAGGTCGAGCAGGTCGCCCAGACCGCGCAGGCGGTCCACGTCGTCCTCGGTGAGGGTGAGCGGGGTGTTCGCCCGCAGCGCCCGCCAGGCCTCCCGGTCCAGCTCCACGTAGGGGGTGCTGTTGGTGGTGACAGCCCGGTCGGATCGGGCGCCGGCGCCTTCGTGGCGTTCCGGTGCACTCAGGGGGTCCAGGCGCCTCTGCACGGCAGACATTGTGCCCCTCGGGGTAACGGCCAGGGTCCGGCCTGGTTACGGCCTATCTCACATTCACCGGCGGTATCAGGCCGGTGACGGAAAGCGGCCGTCGATGGGGGTGATCGGGCTAACCGCCACCGAACGTGCTCTGAGCCCTCGGCGGGCCGACTAGAGTTCGCAACCATGTGCGGAATCGTGGGCTACGTGACGGATCCGGCCTCGGCGAACCCGGGGGCGCTCGACGTCGTCCTGGAAGGCCTGCGGCGCCTGGAGTACCGGGGTTACGACTCCGCCGGGGTCGCCCTGCAGATCGACGGCCAACTGTGGACGGAGAAGCGCTCGGGCAAGCTGGCCCGGCTCGAGGAGGCCCTGCAGGCCGCGCCCCCGGCGGCCGCGACCACCGGCATCGGGCACACCCGGTGGGCCACCCACGGCGGCCCGACCGACGCCAACGCGCACCCGCACCTGGCCGGTGGCGGCCGGGTGGCCGTGATCCACAACGGCATCATCGAGAACTTCGCCGTGCTGAAGGCCGAGCTGGCCGCCGACGGCGTGGAGTTCCTCAGCCAGACCGACACCGAGGTGGCCGCGCACCTGCTGAACGCGGCCTACACCACCAGCGGCGACCTGACCGAGGCGATGCGCCTGGTGGCCAACCGGCTCGAGGGCGCCTTCACGCTGCTGGCCGTGCACGCGGACGTGCCCAGCACGGTGGTCGGCGCGCGCCGCAACTCGCCGCTGGTGGTCGGGGTCGGCGAGAACGCGAACTACCTGGGCTCGGACGTGGCGGCCTTCATCGGCCACACCCGCGAGGCGATCGAGCTCGGCCAGGACCAGATCGTCACGATCACCCCGGCCTCGGTGTCGATCGTCGGCTTCGACGGCGTCCCGGTCGAGGGCAAGGCCTTCCACGTGGACTGGGACGCGGCCGCGGCGGAGAAGGGCGGCCACCCCTCCTTCATGGCGAAAGAGATCATGGACCAGCCCCAGGCGGTGGCCGACACCCTGCTCGGGCGCACCGACGTGGCCGGCAACCTGGTGCTGGACGAGCTGCGGATCGACGAGTCGGTGCTGCGCACGATCGACAAGATCGTGGTGCTGGCCTGCGGCACCTCGGCCTACGCGGGCATGGTGGCGAAGTACGCGATCGAGCACTGGTGCCGGATCCCGACCGAGGTCGAGCTGTCGCACGAGTTCCGCTACCGCGACCCGGTGGTGAACGCTCGCACGCTGGTCGTGGCGATCTCGCAGTCCGGCGAGACGATGGACACGATCATGGCGATCCGGCACGCCCGCGAGCAGGGCGCCAAGGTGGTCGCGATCTGCAACACCCACGGCTCGACCATCCCGCGCGAGTCCGACGCGGTGCTCTACACCCACGCCGGCCCGGAGATCGCGGTCGCCTCGACCAAGGCCTTCCTGGCCCAGATCACCGCCTGCTACCTGCTCGGCCTCTACCTGGCCCGGGTGCGCGGCAACAAGTTCCCCGACGAGTTGCGCGAGATCCTGGCCCAGCTGCAGGCCATGCCGGAGAAGATCCAGAAGGTGCTGGACGGCCTGGAGCAGGTGCGCACCATGGCCCGGTGGATGGCCGACACCCGCTCGGTGCTGTTCCTCGGCCGGCACGTCGGCTTCCCGGTGGCGATGGAGGGTGCTCTCAAGCTCAAGGAGCTGGCCTACATCCACGCCGAGGGCTTCGCCGCGGGTGAGCTCAAGCACGGCCCGATCGCCCTGATCGAGCCCGGCCAGGCGGTCTTCGTGGTCGTGCCCTCGCCCCGTGGGCGGGACTCGCTGCACTCCAAGGTGGTCTCCAACATCCAGGAGATCAACGCCCGGGGTGCGCGCACCATCGTGATCGCCGAAGAGGGCGACACCGACGTGGTGCCGTACGCCAGCGAGGTGATCTACGTCCCGCAGACGCCCACGCTGCTGGCCCCCCTGGTCACTGTCGTCCCGCTGCAGGTGTTCGCCTGCGAGCTGGCCACGGCCAAGGGCCTGGACGTCGACCAGCCCCGCAACCTGGCCAAGTCGGTCACCGTCGAGTAGGTCCGGTCCGGCACCGCTGCATCGCGCGTGTGGGTGACGTGCGTCGCCCGTTCTGCCGGGTCCGAGCCGGGGGAGAGGTGCGCGGCCGCCGTCTGTTGCTTAGATGGGCGGATGAGGAGTGCGAACCCAAAGGCGGGCCGCCACCAGCATGGTCCTGCGGCCTACCCCGTCGAGGACCTGCGTAAGGCCGAGCAGCAGGTGATGGCCACCCTTCCGGAGGGGGCCCTCATGCAGAGGGCCGCCGCCGGGCTGGCCGTGAGCTGCGCCCGAGTGCTCCGGGAACGCACCGGAGGGGTGTCCGGCCGCCGGGCCGTGCTCCTGGTGGGCCCCGGCGACAACGGTGGTGACGCGCTCTACGCCGGCGTCCGGCTGGTCGGCCGGGGCGTGGCCGTCACCGCGCTGCTGACCTCCGAAAAGGTGCACGGCGCAGGCATCCACGCGCTCGCGGCGGCCGGCGGTCGCTGCGTCGAGGTCGGCCCCGAGACGGCGGTCGAGGCCTGGACCCACCTGGAGGCGGCCGACCTGGTGGTCGACGGCCTGCTGGGTCTGGGCGGCCGCCCGGGCCTGCGCGAACCGGCGGCGGGCCTGGTCGACCGGATCCCCGACCACGCCGCAGTGGTGGCCGTGGACCTGCCCAGCGGGGTGGACCCGGACACCGGCGCCACCGGCTCCTCGCACGTCTGGGCCGACCTGACCGTGACCTTCGGCGCCGCCAAGGCCTGCCTGCTCCTGCCCCCGGCCAGTGCTGCCGTGGGTGACCTGGAGATCGTCGACATCGGCCTGACCCCCCACCTGCCGCACGAGCCCCTGGTGCGCCGACTGGCGGCGGCCGACGTGGCCCGGCTCTGGCCGGTGCCACCGCCGAGCGCAGACAAGTACCGGCGTGGGGTGCTCGGCGTAGTGGCCGGTTCCGCCGGCTACCCCGGCGCGGCCGTGCTCGCCGTCGCCGGTGCGCTGCGTACCGGCGTGGGCATGATCCGCTACGTAGGGCCGAAAGACGCCACGGCGGCCGTGCGCTCCGCCTGGCCGGAAGTGGTCGCCGGCCCCGGCCGGGTGCAGGCTTGGCTGCTCGGCTCCGGCGTCGTGCCCGAGGCCAACGACGACCAGCCCGAGGCCATCCACACCGCGCTGGAGTCGGGCCAGCCCTGCCTGCTCGACGCGGGAGCCCTCGGACTCTTCCCCGAGGAGTTGCGCGCCCACACCGACTCCAGCGGCGGCGTCCCCGACCGCTCCGACCAGCTGCTGCTCACCCCGCACGCGGGCGAGCTGGCCCGGCTGCTCACCGAACTGGGCGAGGAGGTGCACCGCGAAGAGGTAGAGGTGCAGCCCTACCGCCACGCCCACGCCGCAGCCCGGCTGACCGGCGCGACGGTGCTGCTCAAGGGCTCGACCACGCTGGTGGTCCGGCCCGACGGCCATGCCCGAAGCCAGGCCGAGGCACCCTCCTGGCTGGCCACCGCCGGGGCCGGCGACGTGCTCGCCGGGATCGCCGGGGCCCTGCTGGCCAGTGGACTGAGCCCGTTCGACGCGGGCAGCGTGGCTGCGTACGTACACGGGAAGGCTGCCGGGCGGGCCTCGGGAGGTGGACCGATCACGAGCATGGACGTGGCGGAGCAGGTTTCGTCGACGGTGGCGGGTTTGCTGCGGCACTGAGGACCCGCAGTGGTCGTCGCCTTCTCCCTGATCGCCGGCGGTGCACACAACCTTGAGCGGCGGACGGCCCTTGAGCGGCGGACGGCCCTTGAGCGGCGGACGGCCCTTGAGCGGCGGACGACCCTTCAGTGGCGGACAACCCTTCAGGGGCAGGCGGCCGTGAGGGGCGGACAACCCGTGAGGGGCAGGCGGCCGTGAGCGGCAGGCGGCCTCGAGCGCAGACAACCTGAGAACGTTTGGAAAGCCGCGGCCCGATCGGCGCAGCCCAGACCGCCACCGGGTGCTGGTGCCGGTGCTCTGCAGTCGGCGTGCAATTCCAGGTCACGACCACGGCCCGCGTTCACACCATGCCCGTCCCTCCAGCCGGCGCGAGCACCTCACACCGGCCGCCCACAGACGCACAGACACAGGCCTGGCCGGGGAAGGGGATACGAAGGAAACGATTCCCGGTAAATCAATAAAGCCTAGGGGTCCAAGGTTTACGGATCGTCGCATCCATCCTTAGATCAAACTCCTTGCCCCCCTGCTTCGGCGTTTCGCGCCCCCCGAGGGAGCAGGGCTGAATCCTTGAGCAACCCCGAACGGCACCACGGCGAGCACTCGCCCCGGGCCGGAGGATCTGAGGACCTGGCGACCTGGCGACCTGGGGACCTGGCGACCTGGGGACCTGGGGACCTGGGGACCTGAGGATCTGAGGGTGAGGATCTGAGGGTGAGGACCTGAGGGTGAGGACCTGAGGGTGAGGACCTGAGGGTGAGGACCTGAGGGTGAGGACCTGAGGGTGAGGACCTGAGGACCTGAGGGCTTGGGGGCCTGAGCGGCAAACCCGCACATCGGCTGCGACAATCGGCGGTTATGAGCGTGCCCACGTCGAGCCCCCGCATCGCCTTGCCTCCGGGGCTTCCCTCGGCCGCGGTGGTCGACCTGGACGCCATCGCCGACAACGTCCGGGCGCTGCGCGCGCACGCGCCAACGGCCCAGGTCATGTCCGTGGTCAAGGCCGACGCCTACGGACACGGCCTGGTGCCGAGTGCCCGTGCTGCGCTCGCCGGGGGAGCGGCCTGGCTCGGCACCGCCCAGATCACGGAGGCGCTGCAGCTGAGGGCGGCCGGCGTCACTGCGCCGGTGCTGTCCTGGCTCATCGTCCCGGGCGACAGCTTCGCTGCGGCGGTCGGGCAGGACGTCGACCTCGGGGTCAGTGCGAGCTGGGCGCTGCGGGAGATTGCTGATGCGGCCCGCGAGGTCGGCCGCCCGGCCCGGTTGCACCTCAAGGTCGACACCGGCATGAACCGCAACGGCGTCACCCTGGCGGAGTGGCCCCAGCTGGTCGAGGACGCGCTGAAACTGCAGGCAGAGGGTCTCGTCTCGGTGGTCGGTGCCTTCTCCCACTTCGTCGAGGCGGACAGCCCCGGCTCGGCCGTGAACCAGGAACAGCTGAAGCGTTTCGGCACTGCGATCGACCTGGCCACCGCGGCCGGGGCCCGGTTCGAGGTGCGGCACATGGCCAACTCGCCGGCCCTGCTCAGCGATCCCGACTCACACTTCGACCTGGTCCGGCCGGGCCTGGCGGGCTACGGGGTGAGCTCGTTGCCCGGCCGGCCGCCGCAGGAGTTCGGCCTGCGGCCGGCCATGACGCTGCTGGGCCGGGTGGCCAACGTCAAGCAGGTGGCGGCCGGGCAAGGAGTCTCCTACGGGCACGCCTACACCACCTCGGCCGACACGGAACTGGCCGTCGTGCCGCTCGGCTACGGCGACGGAATCCCGCGGCACGCCAGCAATTCCGGGCCGGTTCAGCTCGCCGGCCAGACCTTCCGGATCGCCGGCCGGGTGTGCATGGACCAGGTGGTGGTGGACCTGGCCCCGAACGGGATCGGCAAGGTTGCAGCCGGGGACGTGGCGGTGCTCTTCGGTGGCGCCCCGGGTGAGCCGACGGTGCAGGACTGGGCCGAGGCGGCTGACACCATCGGCTACGAGATCGTCACCCGGATCGGCAGCCGCGTGCCCCGGCTCTACGTCGGGTCGGCCGGCACCGAACCGGACCAACGCTAGGACGGCACCGGCATGATCCAGAAGAAACCGCAGCAGCCCGCCCCGCAGCCCGTCATCGACCCCACCGCCGTACGCCCGAACTACTGGCGTCCCGAGCGCACTGCCCTGGCCTTCGGGGTGGGGTTGGCCGCCACCGGAGTCGGCGCGGTGCTCGGACTGGCCGCCGAGCGCGCTCAGGTGGCCCGCATGCTGCGCGGAGCCCAGGCCGAGCAGGTCTCCCTGATCGACGAGGAAACTGACGGACGTGGCGGGCCGCCTCTGGGCTCTCTGCGCGGCCAGGCGCGGGTCGTGTTGAGCGGTGAGGTCCCGCTGCACGTCGAGGTGGACGAGGCCGATCCGGACTGGGTGCACGAGCCGGCGGTGAATCGTCACGTGGACGATGCGGAAGGCGAGCCAGGGCCCAGCGAACCGGGCCTGACCGTCGTCCTCTCGCACGGCTATTCGCTCAGCCTGGACGCCTGGCACTACCAGCGCCTGGCCCTGCGCGGCCGGTACCGGCTGGTGCTGTGGGACCAGCGCGGGCACGGCCGCTCCGGCACCGGCGAACCCGGTTCGTCCACGATCGAGCAGATCGGCAAGGACCTCGGGGCCGTCATCGACGAGGTGGCGCCGCACGGCCCACTCGTCCTGCTCGGCCACTCGATGGGTGGCATGACGGTGATGTCCCTGGCCGAGCAGCGCCCCGAGCTCTTCGCCGAGCGGGTGGTCGGCGTCGGCCTGTTCTGCACCAGCGCCGGCGGCCTGGGCGCGCTCGACCTCGGCCTGTCCGGGCTGGGCCGGGCGATGATGACCGTCGCCCCCACCGCGGCCCGGCTGCTGGCCCGGCAGGGGAACCTGGTGGCTCACACCCGCCGGCTCGGCAGCGAGCTGGAAAGCCTTCTGGTGCGCCGCTACTCGTTCGCCTCCCCGGTGCCCGCCGAGCTCGTCCGGTTCTCCGCCGGGCTGATCGCACAGACCCGGATGGAAGTGATCTCCGACTTCCTGCCCACGCTCAGCAGCCACGACAAACGCGTCGCGCTGGCCGTGTTGAACGGCCGCGACCTGCTGGTCATGGCCGGCGAGAAGGACCTGCTGATCCCGCGGGCGCACAGCGACGACATCGTCGCCGAGCTGCCCGACGCCGACTACGTGGTGGTCCGCGACGCCGGGCACCTGCTGCCACTGGAGCACCCCCAGCTGGTCAACACGCACCTGGCCGAACTGCTCGCCGACGTCGCCGAGAAGACATCGGTACAGCCTCCGACTCGTCGGCGGGGCTGGGGACGTCGTACCGTGACCCCCGTACGTGAGCGGCGCCGTTCTCTGCGCGCGCCGTTCAGCACCGGAAACAGCGAACGAGGAGGCGGTCACAGGTGAGTGGGGCGCACCGTGCCGACCCGGCCGGGTCGGTCGACGAGCCGGCCGCGACCGTGACGTCCAGCGTGCCCTCGGCGGCCGCGATGCGCGAACTCGGCGAGCTGATCGCCGGGGTGCTGCGCCCCGGAGACCTACTGGTCCTCACCGGCGACCTGGGCGCGGGCAAGACCACGCTGACCCAGGGCATCGGCGCCGGGCTGCAGGTGCGGGGCGACATCACCAGCCCGACCTTCGTGATCGCCCGCGTGCACCCGGCCCTGACCGGGGGCCCGGCCCTGACCGGGGGCCCGGCCCTGGTCCACGTCGACGCCTACCGGCTGGAGACGCTTTCCGAGGTGGACGACCTCGACCTGGATGCCGACCTGTCCGAGTCGGTCACCGTGGTCGAGTGGGGCGAGGGCCTGGTCGAGGGTCTGGCCTCGGACCGGCTCGAGGTCCGGCTGGCGCGCCCGCGCGGTGCATCCGGCCCCGACGACCCGGAGACCTCCGGCGACGAACCCCGCACGGTGCGGCTGCGTGGCTTCGGCCCCCGCTGGGCCGGTGTCGACCTGCCCTCGATCTGAGAGACCATCACGATGACCGAAGAGCTCACCCTGGCCCTGGACACCGCGTCGGCCACGGTCTCGGTCGCCCTGCACGACGGCGAACGAGTGCTGGCCGAGCGCGCCGGTGAGCAGGGCGGCAAACACGCTGAGCAGCTCACCCCGCTGATCGAGGCGGTGCTGGCCGAGAGCGGGCGCACCCGGGCGCAGCTCACCGGCGTCGTGGCCGGGGTAGGCCCGGGGCCCTTCACCGGGCTGCGGGTCGGCCTGGTCACCGCGAACGTGCTCGCCTACGCCCTCGAACTGGAGGTGAAGGGCGTCTGCAGTCTCGATGCAGTTGCCCTGGACGCAGTCCGGGCCGGGGCAATCGGCAGCTTCATCGCCGCGATGGACGCCCGCCGTCGCGAGGTCTACTGGGCCCGCTACGACGTCACCGAGATCGACGGGGTAAGCGTGCCCGTGCGTACGCAACTGCCCGAGGTGAGCGCCGCGGCCGACATCGAACTGCAAGGACTACGGGTGGCGGGCCGAGGCGCACTGCTCTACCCCGACGTCCTCAATCAGCCCTTGGAAGGTTCGCTCGACCCGTCCGCCGGAGCCCTGGCTTCCCTTGCGGCACTGGACAAACGCTTCGTGCTCGAGCCCGAGCCGCTGTATCTGAGGCGCCCCGACGCGCAGGCCAACATCAGCCGGAAACGCGTCCTGAAGTGAGACTGCGCCCGATGCGCTGGTGGGACGTCGAGGCCCTGATGCCGCTGGAGCGTGAGCTTTTCGGCGACACCGCGTGGTCGGCCGAGATGTTCTGGTCGGAGCTCTCGCACCCGGAGACCCGGTGGTACGTGGTGGCCGAGAACCCCGAGACAACGGACGTCCTTGGGTACGCAGGTCTGTTGGCGCCAGGTCTGGAGGCGGATGTGCAGACCGTCGCGGTAGCCCCGCACGCCCAGGGCCAGGGGATCGGGCGCGGGCTGCTCGACGCCCTCATCGACCAGGCCCGCGAGCGCGCCGCGACGTCGCTGCTCCTGGAGGTCCGGGCCGACAACGAAGCAGCGATCAAGCTGTACTCCGCCCGCGGTTTCGAGCGCATCGCGATCCGGCGCCGCTACTACCAGCCCGGCGACATCGACGCCTGGGTCATGCGACTACGTCCACTCACCTAGGGTAAGAACCGTGAGAGAAGAACCGCTCGTCCTCGGCCTGGAGACGTCCTGCGACGAGACCGGGGTGGGCATCGTCCGCGGCGGCACGCTGCTGGCCGACGCGGTGGCCTCCTCGGTCGAGGAACACGCCCGCTTCGGCGGGGTGGTTCCCGAGGTCGCCAGCCGCGCCCACCTCGAGGCGATGGTCCCCACCCTGCGCCGCGCCTGCGCCGACGCCGGAGTCACCCTGAACGACCTCGACGCGATCGCCGTCACCTCCGGCCCGGGCCTGTCCGGCGCACTCATGGTGGGGGTAGCCGCAGCCAAGGCTCTCGCGCTGGCCCTGGGCAAACCCCTCTACGGCGTGAACCACCTGGCCGCCCACGTCGCCGTAGACATCCTCGAACACGGCCCCCTGCCCCAGCCGGCCGTGGCCATGCTGGTCTCCGGCGGCCACTCTTCGCTGCTGATGGTGCCGGACGTGACCTACGACGTGCAGCCCCTGGGCCGCACCATCGACGACGCAGCCGGCGAAGCCTTCGACAAGGTCGCCCGCTTGCTGGGCCTCGGCTTCCCCGGCGGCCCCCTCATCGACAAGGCCGCCCGCGAAGGCGACCCCGCCGCAATCCGCTTTCCCCGAGGCCTGAGCGCCGCCCACGACATGCGCGATCACCGCTTCGACTTCTCCTTCTCCGGCCTGAAAACTGCCGTGGCCCGCTGGGTCGAGCAGCAGGAGGCCGACGGCGTCAGCATCCCGGTCAACGACGTCTCAGCCTCGTTCCAGGAAGCCGTCGTCGACGTGCTCACCCGCAAGGCAGTCCTCGCCTGCCAGGAGAACGGCGTCGAGCACCTGCTGATCGGCGGGGGAGTGGCCGCCAACTCCCGCCTGCGCACGATGGCCCAGGAGCGCTGCGACAAGGCCGGCATCACCCTCCGCGTACCCCGCCCCAAGCTCTGCACCGACAACGGCGCCATGGTGGCTGCTCTCGGCGCCCGCATGGTCCAAACCGGCCGCACCCCCTCCGACCTCACCCTGCCCGCCGACAGTTCAATGCCGGTCACGCTCGTCCAGGCCTGAAAACCCCATTGAGGACGCCGGTGAGAGCCCCGTGGGCCTCTCGCCTGAGCGGCTGGTCCCGTGCTCTCCTTCTATTCTTCGGAATGTCGTCCTAAGGCTCTTCTGCTTCGATGCCGCAGACGTTGACTTACTGACTACCGAAGAGCACATTGAGCGGAAGGTGAATCAGATGGCTCTTGTGGGGGCGGCAACCTGATGAGCCGCTTGGAGGATCTGCTGAACCGCCAGGCTGAATGCCTGAACCTCATTGCGGCGTCACAACAGCTGGGCGGCGAGGCCGTTTCCCTGGCTGCAGAGTTACATGAAGTCTTCCTGGAGTTGGGGGCCCGGGGCTCAGCCGAACGAGCGGAGTCGCTGACCGTTGATCTTCAGGCTCTGGAGTCGGTGCTGGCCGAGGCGTACTCCTCAGCAACCGCAACCATCGGGCGGGTGCAGGCACTTGCTCACGGCGGGTCTTCGAGTGACGTGAGTTCCAGCGGGTTACTGCTGTTACGCGCCGCGTAGTGTGACCCCCTTGGAGAATATTCGAAGCAAGATGCGCCAGAAGATCGGCAAGAGGCAGGCCGATCGATTCGTGGTCAATCTTGACGAGAGCCAGTTCTCGGAAGACCAGCTGCGAGAGTTCTTGGCCCGCAAGGCGCCGAGTGGTCTTCGGGAAGTGCTGGCCGTCAAGAACGGTGCAGTCAGCAGGGTCTGGCCTTAACGGGAAGGGTTTCACCAATGTCTTACGAATTCATGCTGCTGATCCGTACCCCGGCACAGCGTCCTCTCGAAGACTCCTTGGCCCAGGTCGCAGAACTCCTGGGCGGGTCGGTGGAGGTCGGTGAAAACGACATTCCGTCTGTGCACGTGGACAAGCTGCTCGTCAACGCCGTAGAGCCGGATGAAGTGGATCGCGAAACCGCTCTGAACACGTTCGCCCTGGACAGCAATCTGACCCTGATATTCGAGGACCTCAGTCGTTCCGGCGACGAGACGATGATCCGGGTGCACCGCAGCATGATGAAGGCGGTGCTGGGCATGAGCGGCAACACTTCGCAGGGCGTCCTGCTGGAGGAGCACTACGACCTGGACGCGATCGTTCTCGAATTCAGGGATGGGCTGGTGACCCTGAACCAGGACTGGGACGGATGGGAGCAGTGGCCAGAGGTCCTGGAAGTCTTTCCTGAGCCACGGACGTTCGCCCACCTGTCGGCCCAGGGGTGACCGGCGATCGACCACGACCACGAGCGCAACTCGCGGTTCTGAAGCCGGGGACGACTGCGAGCCCGGACTAGAACCGAGCAGGCCACAAACGTCCGAAAACAAAAACAGACCCGGCCCCCGCCGAAGCGGGAACCGGGCCTGCAACTACCAGTTCAGATCAGTGGCCGTGCCCGTGGCCGTGACCCGCGGCGGCCTCTTCGACCGGCTCGGGCTTGTCCACGACCAGCGTGTCGGTGGTGAGCACCATCGACGCGATGGACGCGGCGTTGCGCAGCGCCGAGCGGGTGACCTTGACCGGGTCGATGATGCCCTTGGCCAGCAGGTCGCCGTACTCCTGGGCGGCGGCGTCGAAGCCGGTGCCCACGCCACCCTCCTGCACCCGGTGGACCACGACGTAGCCCTCGAGGCCGGCGTTCTCGGCGATCCAGCGCAGCGGCTCGGCGGCGGCGCGCTTGACGATCTGCACGCCGGTGGCCTCGTCGCCGGTCAGGCCGAGGTTGTCGTCCAGCACCGCGACGGCGTGGACCAGGGCCGAGCCACCGCCGGAGACGATGCCCTCTTCGATGGCCGCGCGGGTCGCCGAGACGGCGTCCTCGATGCGGTGCTTCTTCTCCTTGAGCTCCACCTCGGTGTGCGCACCCACACGGATGACGCAGACGCCGCCACCGAGCTTGGCCAGGCGCTCCTGGAGCTTCTCGCGGTCCCAGTCGGAGTCGGTGCGCTCGATCTCGGCGCGGATCTGCTGGATCCGGCCCTCGACCTCGGAGCGCTCGCCGGCGCCCTCGATGATCGTGGTGTCGTCCTTGGTGATGACGACGCGGCGGGCGCGGCCGAGCTCCTCGAGGCCGATCTGGTCGAGCTTCAGGCCGATCTCGGGGCTGACCACCTGGCCGCCGGTGAGCACGGCGATGTCCTGCAGGGTGGCCTTGCGGCGGTCGCCGAAGCCCGGCGCCTTGACCGCGGCCGCGTTGAACGTGCCCTTGATCTTGTTGACCACCAGGGTGGACAGCGCCTCGCCGTCCACGTCCTCGGCCAGGATCAGCAGCGGCTTGCCGGCCTGCAGCACCTTCTCCAGCAGCGGCAGCAGCTCGGAGATCGAGGAGATCTTGTTCTGGTGGATCAGGATGTAGGCGTCCTCCAGGACGGCCTCCATCCGCTCCGTGTCGGTCACGAAGTAGGGCGACAGGTAACCCTTGTCGAACTGCATGCCCTCGGTGAAGTCCAGCTCGGTCCCGGCCGAGGAGGACTCCTCGACGGTGATCACGCCGTCCTTGCCGACCTTGTCGAACGCGTCGGCGATCAGGTTGCCGACCACCGAGTCCTGCGCCGAGATGGTGGCGACGTGGGCGATCTCGCCCTTGCCCTCGATCTCGCGGGCGGTGTCGAGCAGCTTGGTGCTGACCGCCTCCACCGCCGCGTCGATGCCGCGCTTCAGGCTGGAGGGGGCGGCGCCGGCGGCCACGTTGCGCAGGCCTTCCTTCACCATCGCCTGGGCCAGCACGGTCGCGGTGGTGGTGCCGTCACCGGCGACGTCGTTGGTCTTGGTGGCGACCTCCTTGGCGAGCTGGGCGCCCAGGTTCTCGTACGGGTCGTCCAGTTCCACCTCCTTGGCGATCGTCACACCGTCGTTGGTGATCGTGGGAGCGCCCCACTTCTTGTCGATCACCACGTTGCGGCCGCGCGGGCCGAGCGTCACCTTGACGGCGTTGGCGAGCGCGTCGACACCGCGCTCCAGCGAACGCCGGGCGTCGTCGTTGAACTCGAGAGTCTTTGCCATGGGTCAAGTCCCTTGGATCGAGGTGTGCTTTTTGGGTTCTAGGCCGTTCGAGGACGGTTCTGGCGGGAGACGCGAACGCCCCGGCCGCCGTGAGGGCGGACCGGGGCGAGGGCGAATCAGATCACTTCTCGATGATCGCGAGCACGTCGCGGGCGGAGAGGATCAGGTACTCCTCGCCGGAGTACTTGACCTCGGTGCCGCCGTACTTGCTGTAGAGGACCGTGTCGCCGACCTTGACGTCGAGCGGAATGCGCTTCTCGCCCTCGTCGTCGAAGCGCCCGGGACCGACCGCCAGGACCTCGCCCTCCTGGGGCTTCTCCTTGGCGGTGTCCGGGATGACGAGACCAGAAGCCGTCGTCTGCTCCGCGTCCAGCGGCTTGACGACAATGCGGTCCTCGAGCGGCTTGATGGAGACCGACACTGGCGGACCTCCCCTTCTCGGAACGTCGATGAAAATACAAGGACTGGGGTCCCAGCGGGACATCGACCGTCGTCGCGGGTGCCGATCGGAGCCCTGCTGAGGGATCTTGCTGCTGGCAATCTCCAGGGGAGAGTGCCAGGTTGAATCTAGAACGCTCGTTAGCACTCGGTCAACCCGAGTGCCAAAGTCCGGCGCGCCGCCGGTGCGATCGGGGGCGTCCGGCGCGTGGGAGAATCCGCCGGTGGATCTGACCGGTATCGCGACGCTGCTGACTTCCGACGGATGGGCTCTGCTGGAGTCGCTGCCGGCCTACGACGAGACCACCTCGATGACCCTGGGCGAGCAGTTGCGGCGCGACGGGCACCCGCCGGAGATGGTCGCGGCCGCCCTCACCCAGTCGCGCCTCAGATCCGCCGCGCGGGCCAAGTTCGGGCCCTTCGCCGACGGCATGCTATTCACCCCGACGGGTCTGGAGCAGGCCACCCGGCTTCCGGTCGCGGCCCGGCACGCCCAGCGTTTCGCCAACGCCGGGATCCGGCGGGTCGGCGACCTGGGCTGCGGCGTCGGGGCCGACTCGATGGCCCTGGCCACGCTCGACCGGGAGGTCGTGGCGGTGGAGAAGGACGAGGTCACGGCGGCCATCGCGACGGTGAACCTGCGGCACTGGCCGGAGGCCGTGGTGCGGCACGAAGACGCGATGACCACGCGCATCGACGACCTGGACGGCGCCTTCCTCGATCCGGCGCGGCGGGAGGCCTCGGGCCGGCGCCTGCTCGACCCGCGCACCGGGAATCCGCCGCTGTCATTCGTACGTGAGCTGGCCGGCCGGCTGCCTGCGGTCGGCATGAAGACTGCCCCCGGAGTGCCGCATCACCTGGTTCCGGAAGACACCGAGGCGCAGTGGGTGTCGGTCGACGGTGACGTGGTGGAGTGCGGGCTGTGGTTCGGCAAGGTGCGCCGGGAGGGGGTGCGGCGCAGTGCGCTGGTGCTCGACTCGGCCGGCGGTGGCGCCGAGATCAACGACAGCTCGATGGCCGACACGGTGCCCGCCGAGGTGGGCAAGGTGGGCCAGTTCCTCTACGAGCCCGACGGTGCGGTGATCCGGGCCGGGCTGGTGGCCGCGGTGGCCAACCAGATCGGCGGCCGGCTGATCGACCCGACCATCGCCTACATTACTGCCGACCGCACCGAGTACACGCCTTTGGCCAAGGTCTACGCGGTCGAGGACGTGTTCGGCTTCCAGCTCAAGTCGCTGCGCACCTACCTGCGCGACCGGGGGGTCGGCCGGCTCACGATCAAGAAGCGGGGCACCGCGGTGGAGCCCGAGCAGTTGCGCAAGCAGTTGCGGCTGGCCGGGCCGAACGAGGCGACGATCGTGCTCACCCGGGTGGCCGGGCGTCAGTCGGTCATCGTGGCCCGCCCGCACAAGGCGAACTGAGGACGGGTGGCGCGCCTGGATCGGTCAGCTCACCGGGGACGCGTCCCCGGCCCGGGAACCCGGCAACCCGCTTCGGACAAGGACTAACTGGCTGCGGTCTGCGGCTGCGCGAGCGGGCTCTCGCTCGCGTAGAAGTTCTCCCGCTCGTCCTCCGTGAGCCCGCCCCACACGCCGTACGGCTCACGCACCTGCAGTGCGTGCGAGCGGCAGTGCTCCAGGACCGGGCACCGCGCGCACACTGACTTGGCCGCCACATCGCGCTGCCTGCGGGCTGGGCCGCGCTCGCCCTCGGGGTGGAAGAAGACCCGGGGATCCGCGGTCCGGCAGGCCCCTTCGAGCTGCCATTCCCACAGGTCGGCAACGGGCCCGGGAAGACGCGAGATCTCAGCCATCATGGACACACCATTCCGATCGAAGGACCTCATCCGGCCGTCCGGCCGGATGCTGAACTGTTGAGGTGCCGGTCCGGCACTTCGCCGAAACCACGAAGGGCCTGGCAGTAGATGCATCGGCCGTCTCAGTGCGCGCTTGAAGGGCGAGTGAACTACCTTTGAATCGGTAATCGAGCCCGAGGTACCGCTTCAAGAGTTGTTCAAGGGTCATCGCTTCATCACTTGTTCGACTCAGGCGGCGCCGGGAGGCGATGTGAGTTAGTGTCTGTTTCTCTAGTGCCAGGGGGCGGGTGAAGTGTCAGAAACGTCTCGGCAGGCCGGGACCGGAGCTGAAGAGCCCGTCGAAGGTCCGATCGACGTGACGGAGGCGAGTTCGACGCCCCCCTCGCCGACTCTTACGGTTGCTGCTGTTGCCCGACGCCTGGGCGTCGCGCCTCCCACGCTGCGCACCTGGGACCGCCGTTACGGCCTCGGTCCCTCCGCCCACACGGCGGGCGCGCACCGCCGCTACTCACCGGCCGACGTGGCCCGGTTGATGGTCATGCGCCGGCTCACTCTGGAGGGCGTCGCCCCCAGTGACGCCGCCAAGATCGCGCTGGCCACCGCCCTCAGCCCCGAGGGCCGCCCGATCCAGCCGGAAGACGACCACACCCCGGTCGAGGGGTACGACGCCTCTGCGCTGGGGGCGTTCGACCAGTCGCGCCCGGTCGCCCCGAACCGGCCGGCCCCGGTGGTCGACCCGGACGAGGAGCGTTACCCGCCCGGCTCCTTCATGGACGAGGTGGATCTCGACCACGAGGTGAAGAGCCGCGGTCTGGGCCTGCCCGACGAGACCGGCCTGGACGACGTGGAGCTGGCCGGGGGTTACGGCCGCGACGAGCGGGTCGGGTCCGAGGAGGAGCCCACCGCCTGGTCGGCCCGGGGTCAGGCCTGGCGCGGGCCCCGTGAGGTCGAGCCGGACGAGCTGGATCTCGAGCCGTTCGAGCCCCAGCCCCAGGCCGAAGAAGACTGGCCGGGCACGCTGCGCTCGGTCGAGACCACGCGGGGCGGTCTGTCCGGCGGCGGCCGGATCGTGGCCCTGCCCGACGGCACGCCGCAGAGCCGGGGTCTGGCCCGGGCCGCGATGGCGCTCGACTCGTTCGAGACGCACCGCATCCTGCGCGAGAGCATCCGGCGCCAGGGCGTGGTGCCGACCTGGAACTCGATGATCATGCCAGTGCTGCGCGCGCTGGGTGAGCGGGTGCGGGTCTCCGGCGAGGGCATCGACGTGGAGCACGCTTTCTCCGAGGCGATCCTCGGGGTGTTCCGCAACGCGGCGGTGAATGTCCGGATCACCCGTAACTCCCCGATGGTCCTGCTGGCCTGCGCCGACTCGGACTACCACTCGCTTCCGCTGCACGCCCTGGCCGCGGCCCTGGCCGAGCACGAGGTGCCCACCCGGATGCTGGGTTCCGGGCTGCCTCCGCACGCCCTGGCCTCGTCGGTGCGGCGCACCGGGCCGTCGGTGATCGTGCTGTTCGCCCGGATGCCGGGGGCCGACGCAGGCGACGCGCAGATGCTGCGTCGGCAGCGGCCCGCGCCCACGGTGATCCTGGCCGGGCCGGGCTGGCGGCCCGACACCATCCCGGCCAGCGCCCGTACGGCCGGTTCGCTGATCGAGGCGATCGACGAGGTCCTGCGCGGTCTGCACAACTGACGGCCGCGAAGCCCGTCAAAGGTGGGCTCACAAGCGTCCGTAAGCAGTTCTGTGTGGGGCTCCACCGCTGAAGGTGGGCCGAGGCGCGTTGCCGCTCGCGGGCGTCCAATGGTTCGGCACCTACGCCGCCCCCGACGGCACCCGCCCTGCCCTGCAGCCGCACCCTCCTAGCCGCATCCCGTACCCCGCCCGACGTGCGCCGACGCCGCTCGGATGATCGCCCCGGGGGCTCAAGTCCCCGCCCCCGGTGTCGAAACCTTGGACCAGGGACATCTCCCACGGATGGGGGATGCCAAGGTTTCGTGAGGTGTATCTGTGGCTACGGTTCTGGTGTGCGACGACTCTGCGCTGGTCAGGGAGACCTTGCACAGGGCATTGTCCTCAGTTCCAGGCATTACCCGGGTCGTGGACGCATCCTCTGGTGAGGAGGCGCTGGCGCGCTGGCCCGTCGAGCGTCCCTCGCTGGTGCTGATGGACGTCCGGATGCCCGGGATCGGCGGCGTCGAGGCGGCGCGGAGGTTGCTCTCCCGTCATCCCGAGGCGATCGTGGTTATGGTGACCATGGCCGAGGACGCCGATGGTGTGGCCCGGTCGGTGGCCGGCGGCGCCCGCGGCTACCTGGTCAAGGACGCGTCCCGGGAGGAGGTGGCGGCAACGGTGGTCTACGCCCTGAGCGACGGCCTGGCCCGGCGTACGGTCCCGGCCCCCCGCAGCAACGACGCGAACGTGTCGGCCCCGCCCCTCACCGAGCGTGAGATGCAGGTGCTCACCGGAATGAGCCGAGGTAGGAGCAACGCCGAGATCGGCAAGGAGCTCTACCTGTCGGAAGACACCGTGAAGACGCACGCTCGCAGGCTTTTTCGGAAGATGGGCGCCGCAGACCGGGCTCAGGCCGTTGCGGTCGGCTTCCGGTGGGGCCTGATACGGTGAAGTAATGGCCGTCCGGGGCGGCAAGTCCAATGCCGTAGGTGTAACGCCGAGACCTCCTGTCGCGATGTCTTCACCGGACGACACAGAAGACTTCCAGGAGCTGTCGTCCCGCGCCGTCCAGGGTGACGACGCGGCCACCGAACGATTGCTCCAACTCGTTCACCGGATGGTGCGGCGTTACTGCCGGGCCAGACTCTCGCGCATGCCCGGCGGGGAGCACACGGCGGACGATGTTGCGCAGGAGGTTTGCATCGCTGTGCTCTCGGCCCTTGGACGTTATCGGGACGAAGGACGACCCTTCGAGGCGTTCGTCTACCGGATTGCGGCCAACAAGGTGGCTGATGCCCAGCGTGCCTTCTACCGTGCTGCCGTGCCGGTCGCGGAGGTCCCGGAGACCCCGGAGACCGCTCCCGGGCCGGAGGAGCTGGCCGAGCGGGCCGGTGACGCGCAGCAGGTCCGTGAACTCCTGAGTCGTCTTCCCGACCAGTTGCGCGAGCTGCTCGTGCTGCGTGTGGCGGTGGGGATGTCGGCCGAGGAGACGGGCCGGGCGCTGGGGATGACCGCGGGGGCGGTCAGGGTTGCCCAGCACCGGGCGATGCAGCGCCTGCGGGGCATGATCGATGTTCCTGCGACGGAGACGGCATGAGTACGACGCCCCCCGCCCCCGGTGACGACAAGGACGGTGGCACCGAGGTGCCCACCGCCGACCTCTCCGAGCTCGCCGCGACCGATGCGCTGCTCGACCGGCTGGCTGCCCGCCGGCCCTCCGACGACGATCTGCTCGACCCGACCGCCGCGGCCCTGAACCGGCTGCTGAGCGACGTCGACGCCGAGTCCGGGGCCGATCCGGCCACCGCCCGCCTGGTCGAGGTCCTGGCCGGGCGCCCGCTGTACTTCGACGGGCCCACCGCCCTCGAGGTGGAGAGCCTGATCGATCTCACCTCGCCGGAGCAGAAGAGCGAGAAGGGCAACGACGACGACCTGACCGCCGGTCCGGCCGAGATCCTGCCCACCCCGATCACCGCGGCCCGCAGCAAGCGCTGGCGGGTGGCCGCGGGCAAGGTGTCCGCCCCGGTCGCGGCCGCCTCGATCGCCGTCATGGTCCTGCTCGGGGGTGGCGTCAGCGCTGCCGTCGCGGGCGACCCGCTGGCGCCGCTGAACGGGGTCGGCTCGGTGGTGGCCAAGCTGCCCGGCGTCGACCGCTCCGACCCGAACGACAGCAAGCTGCAGCAGGCGCAGGCCGAGCTCGCCCTGGCCCAGGAGCTCGCGGTCAGCGATCCCGAGCAGGCCGCGCAGCATCTGAACACCGCCCGCAAGATGCTCGCCGAACTGCCCGACGACGAGACGGCCGACCTGGACCAGCAGGTCGAGACGTTGGCCACTCAGCTGCCCGGCGACCCCGACGACCCGAGCGTGCCCGGGGCGACGACAGTGGCCGCCACCAGCACCCCGGACGTCACCCCGACCGGCGAGGGCCCGGTCACCGCCAGCCCCTCGGCTCCGCCCACCACCACGCCCACCGGCGCGCCGACCACCAGCGGCGGGGGCAGCGGGGGCGAGAACGAGCCCAGCGCACCGCCTTCCAGCACCACCGACGAGCCGGCGCCGCCCACCTCCACGTCGCACAGTGTCACCACGCCGGCCAGCGAGCCGACGAGCAGCGGCAGTGGCAGCAGCGGCGGCCAGACCGATCCGCCGGCGACCAACACCGGGTCCTCCTCGGGTGGGTCGTCCGACACCAGCCCGGCCCAGGCCTCGTCCGCCGACTGAGCGGTCACTGCCCACGGGTCAGGAGCACCCTCCGATCGTGACTAGCATGGGTGCACGGGAAGACAACGCGAATCGGCGCCGTTCGTCACCCGTGCAGTGCTCCGAAGAGCCGCGACGCGGAAGGTTTTCCTGGTGAGCGTGAACCCCAACGACGAGATCCCGGCGATGCCGCTCGGACTCACCTACGACGACGTCCTGCTCCTGCCGGGTGAGAGCGACGTCATCCCCAGCGCGGCCGACACCCGTTCCCGGGTGAGCCGCCGGGTCGAGGTCGCCATCCCGCTGATGTCGGCGGCGATGGACACCGTCACCGAGGCCCGGATGGCGATCGCCATGGCCCGCCAGGGTGGTCTGGGGGTGCTGCACCGCAACCTGTCCATCGAGGACCAGGCGCAGCACGTCGACCAGGTCAAGCGCTCCGAGGCCGGCATGGTCACCCACCCCGTCACCACCACCCAGGACGCCACTCTCGGCGAGGTGGACGCGCTGTGCGGCCACTACCGGGTCTCCGGCCTGCCGGTGGTCGACGACGCGGGCAAGCTGGTCGGCATCATCACCAACCGGGACATGCGCTTCGAGTCCGACTCCAGCCGTCGCGTCGGTGACGTGATGACCCGGATGCCGCTGATCACCGGCCCGGTCGGGATCAGCCCGGACGACGCGATGGCCCTGCTGGCCCGCAACAAGATCGAGAAGCTGCCGCTGGTCGACGAGTCCGGCCGGCTGGCCGGGCTGATCACGGTGAAGGACTACACCAAGCGTGAGCAGTTCCCGCTGGCCACCAAGGACGAGGCCGGCCGGCTGCGGGTGGGCGCGGCGATCGGCTTCTTCGACGACGCCTGGAAGCGCGGTATGGCGCTGGTCGAGGCCGGGGTCGACGTGCTGATCGTCGACACGGCGCACGGCCACTCGCACGGTGTGGCCGACATGATCGCCCGGCTGAAGAAAGACAGCGCCGCGGCGCACGTCGACATCATCGGCGGCAACGTGGCCACCCGCGCCGGGGCCCAGGCCCTGATCGACGCCGGGGCCGACGGGGTCAAGGTCGGGGTCGGGCCCGGCTCGATCTGCACCACCCGGGTCGTGGCCGGCGTCGGCGTGCCCCAGGTCACCGCGATCCTCGAGGCGGCGCGGGCGGCCAAGGCCGCGGGCGTGCCGGTGATCGGTGACGGTGGCCTGCAGTACTCCGGCGACATCGCCAAGGCCCTGGTCGCCGGGGCCGACACGGTGATGCTGGGCTCGCTGCTGGCCGGCTGCGAGGAGAGCCCGGGCGACCTGGTCTTCATCAACGGCAAGCAGTTCAAGAGCTACCGCGGCATGGGCTCGCTCGGCGCGGCGCAGTCCCGGGGCAAGGCCAAGTCCTACTCCAAGGACAGGTACTTCCAGGGCGACGTGACCGACGACAAGTTCGTGCCCGAGGGCATCGAGGGCCAGGTGCCCTACCGAGGCCCCCTCGGTGCCGTGGCCTACCAGCTGATCGGTGGCCTGCGGCAGTCGATGTTCTACGTCGGCGCCGCCACCGTGCCCGAGCTGAAGGCCAAGGGCCAGTTCGTCCGGATCACCTCGGCGGGTCTGAAGGAGAGCCACCCGCACGACATCCAGATGACGGTCGAGGCTCCCAACTACAGCCGCCGCTGAGGTGACCAGGGGGCGGCGGTGCGCCACCGCCGTCCCTGAGGGTCAGGGCTGCACGACATCGCCTGCACCGGGCACCTCCTCGTCACGGCGATGCCGCGCAGCCCTGCCCCTATCGGTAACCTTCCGTTTGTGACTGAGATCGAGATCGGCCGGGGCAAGCGGGGCCGGCGCGCCTACACGTTCGACGACATCGCGATCGTCCCCAGCCGGCGGACCCGCGATCCCGAAGAGGTGTCGACGCACTGGCAGATCGACGCCTACCGCTTCGACCTGCCGATCGTCGCCGCCCCGATGGACTCGGTGATGTCCCCGGCCACCGCCGTGGCCATGGGCAACCTGGGTGGTCTGGGCGTGCTCGACCTCGAGGGTCTGTGGACGCGCTACGAGGACCCGGCGCCGCTGCTGGCCGAGATCGCCGGGCTCGAGCCGGCCGTGGCCACCCGGCGCATGCAGGAGCTGTACGCCGAGGAGATCAAGCCCGAGCTGATCGTCGAGCGCATCCGGCAGATCCGCGACGGCGGGGTCACCGTGGCCGCGGCGCTCACCCCGCAGCGCACCCAGGAGTTCTGGAAGACCGTGGTGGACGCCGGGGTCGACCTGTTCGTCATCCGCGGTACCACGGTCTCGGCCGAGCACGTCTCCGGCCGGGCCGAACCGCTGAACCTCAAGCGCTTCATCTACGAGCTCGACGTGCCGGTGATCGTCGGCGGCTGCGCCACCTACACCGCCGCCCTGCACCTGATGCGCACCGGCGCGGCCGGCGTGCTGGTCGGTTTCGGCGGCGGCGCCACCCACACCACCCGCGACACGCTGGGCATCCACGCCCCGATGGCGAGCGCGGTGGCCGACGTGGCCGCAGCCCGTCGCGACTACATGGACGAGTCGGGCGGCCGTTACGTGCACGTCATCGCCGACGGCGGGATGGGCCGGTCGGGTGAGATGGTCAAGGCGATCGCCTGCGGCGCCGACGCGGTCATGCTGGGGGCTGCGCTGGCCCGCGCGTCCGACGCGCCCGGCCGGGGCTTCCACTGGGGTCCGGAGGCTCACCACCCGTCGGTGCCCCGCGGCACCCGGGCCCAGGTCGGCACGGTCGGCACCCTGGAGGAGATCCTCTACGGTCCGGGCCGGGTGGCCGACGGCACCACCAACCTGATCGGGGCGCTGCGCCGCTCGATGGCCACCACCGGCTACTCCGACCTCAAGGAGTTCCAGCGGGTCGAGGTCGTCGTCTCGCCCTACCAGCCCAGCTGATTCCTGACTGATGATCCCGGAGCTCCTCGACCAGGAACTCCGGGATCACTGTCGTCCTGAGCCATCCACGCCCGCACCCGGTTCCGAAGCCCTCCTGTGAACAGCCGATTCTTCCCCGGTACGGGCCGCCACCTGTCCGTGCGCAGTTCTCGCCTCCCGGCCGAAAAGGTGCGCGCCGTAGCGCTGGTGCTGCACGGCGGCCGGGTCAGCGGACGTGAACCCGTCACCTGGTACCAGCCCGCCGTGCTGAGAGTGAACCTCCTGGCGGAGGCTCTGCACCGGCGGGTGCACAGGCATGGTGTGCAGGTCTGGAACCTTCGCTTCGCGGTACGAGGGTGGAACGGGCCCGAAGCTTCGCCGGTGGAGGATGCACGGTGGGCCTTAGAGCAAATTGAAGGACGTTTGGCTCGCCCAATCGTGTTGGTCGGCCACTCGATGGGGGCGCGTACGGCGCTACGCGTCGCCGATGGTGAGAACGTGCGCGGCGCGGTGGCCCTCGCGCCGTGGGTTCCCGAAGACGAACCGGTGCACCAGCTGGCCGGCCGCTCGGTAGCGCTGGTGCACGGAACCGAGGACAAGGTCACCGACCCACGACTGACCTCCCGGTACGCCGAGCGCGCCCGCTCCGCCGCGGACTCGGTGGTCCATCACGAGATCCCCGGCGCAGACCACGCAATGCTGCGCTCGATCAAGCAGTGGGACACCCTGACCGCAGCCGCAGCACTGGACATCCTGGGACTCACCGAGCACGGCCCCAGACGGCAGACCCCGTAACCCTCGTCGATCTCGCGGCGAGCCGCCGTTCGTTGTGTTTCCGACCGCTGCTCTCCACCCGGGCCCAGCGTGGACTTGCCGCTTGGCCCGTTTCTGGTTTGCTTTCGGGCTCGGCGTGACTTGCTGCCAGGCCATCTCTAGTTTCTGCCGGTTGGCGACGAGCCTGTCGCCGCGGCCGCCCGCCCGACCCGCCGCCGCTCTACTGCCCCGACCTCCGCGATCTGTGAAGCCCCGTTGCGCGCTGTAACAAATATTCACCCTTCGGTGAGGCCAGGGAATAGAGAGAGTTTGTCGGGACTGTGCTTGGATTTCCAAGTATTGACTCTTCAAAAGGATTCTTGCATAAGGCATCTGAACACGTAGCGACACCGGATTTAAGGTTCCTGCCGACCCTGACCTGTGGATTGAAGTGGTTGCCCACCCGACCTCCACCAGGGCCGGACCAGGGAGCCGGTCAGCCTAGGGTGATCGCATGGGTAGCAAAGACCGTCGCAAGAGCAGCGCATCCGGGGTGCGGGGGCTGACCGGGATCGCCGGGGCGCAACTGCCTCCGGAGAAACTGGCCGAGATCCTGCTGCAGGCGGCGATGACGGCACTCGCTGCCGGCGACAAGGCTGCCTTCGAGCTGGTGTCGGACGCTCTCGTGCAGAGGCCGGACGTGGACGGGTGGCGCGCCCTGGTGGCCCGTGACTTGGCTGTGCGTCTGCCTTCTGCAGTTCAGCAAGCCTGGTCGCGGGGGTGGGAGCCGGCCGACGTGGTGCGCTACGTGGGCCGCAAACTGGGGCCGGGCCGGGCGGTGCTCGCCGGCGAGGCAGTGTCGGAGCAACTGGCCGGCTACGCGGCGATCACGGTCGATCCGCGGTGGCAGGCTCAGGTAGCCGAGTTCGAGGTGGAGCGCTGGTGGCCCTCGGGGCAGACCTTGGCGCAGGCCCGCATCGAGCGAGATGGCTGGGTGACCTTCGCGCCGGAACTGCTTGAACTGGTGGCGCTTTTGCTGGTGCTGCCGGGGTTGGAGAGGATCGGTCCGCCGCCGGGGGAGTACCGGCCTCCGGCCTCGGAATCCCGTTCGGACGAGGGATCGAACGCTGGGGCCGGTGCGCCGAACGCGGCGCCAGGGCCGGGGCAGAGGTCGGCGCGGCCGGTGGACGAACGGGTGCTCAGCCGGATCCGGGCACTCCTGGCCAAGGCTGAGGCAACCACTTCCGAGGCCGAGGCTGAAGCGTTCACCGCGGGGGCGCAGGAACGCATGGCCCGGCACAGCATCGACATGGCCATGGTGCAGGCCGGCTCCGAAGGTGGCGGGCGGGGGCCGCGGGGTGAACGGCCGGCCACCCGGCGCATCTGGATCGACCCGCCCTACGAGCAGTCCAAGACCGTTCTGCTGAACGCGGTCGCCTCGGCCAACCGCACCCGCTCGGTGTGGACCAAGAACATCGGCTTCTGCACGGTGATCGGTTTCGACGCCGACCTCGACGCGGTGGAAGCGCTCTTCACCTCGCTGCTGGTGCAGGCCACCTCGGCGATGACGAGAGCCGGCCGGATCGAGCAGGCCGGTGGCCGGGCCCGCAGCAAGACCTTCCGTCAGTCGTTCCTGGCCGCGTACGCATTCCGGATCGGCGAGCGCCTGGCCGAGATCACCGAGGAGCAGACCCAGGCCGCGCGTTCGGAGATCGGCGACGACCGCTTGCTGCCGGTGCTGGCCAGCCGTCAGCAGGACGTGGAAGACCGCTTCGCCGAACTGTTCCCGACCGTCACCCGGGGGCGCAGCATCCGGGTGGGCGACCACATGGGCTGGGCGAGCGGCCGAGGTGCCGCCGACCAGGCCACGTTCGGCACCGCGACGGCGGTGCGGCAATGAGCTGACAAGGCGGTGAGGAGACAGGGGGTGGCTGATGGCGGGTGGGCTAATGGCAGGTGTCTGATATCCGCCAGCAGATCCCCCTGTAGTAGGACGCCGTAGCCCATCTGTCCGAATAGCGTCTTCGGATGAAGACGGCCAAGACCCAGCCCCTGCCGAGCGGTCCGAACAGCCCCGGCAGTGCGCGCGGCACCCGCCGACGCCGGTGGCCCCTGATGATCGGCACGGCGGTGGTCGTGGTGCTGTTCATCCTTGGGTGCCGATGGGTGGTGGGGGACAGCCTGGCGGTGTTCGAGAAGGTCGCTCGGCAGGATTGTCAGGACGACGGGTACTGCGTGAGCTGGGTGAGCTACCCGGAGCTGCTCGTGGTCGGAGGGAGGCAGGAGGTGCACGTCTATCAGGCCGGGCATGCGGGTGACCGCTTCTACGTGGCACCGGACCCGTTCCAGGGCGACCTGTCGGGGGTTTCGGTCACGATGGACGAGGAGGGCGTGAGCATCACCGACGGCAGTGTCACCCTCAGTTGGAGCGCTCAGACATTGGAGCGGCTGGGCGACTGACCGATGAATCCAGGGGGTGAGCGCAGTCTGTATGAGGAGAAGCGCGGGCATCCAGTGGCGCACCGAGAACGAGGAGTCTCATGTCCTTCCAGGCCTACATCGACGCGGTCGAGACCAAGTCCGGCATGATCCCGTCCGCCCTGCTCGAGGTCGCCCGGCAGCGCGGGTTCAATGAGACCAGCAAGGCCGGGGACGTGGCCGCCTGGCTGAAAGACGACTACGGCATCGGGCGGGGGCACGCCATGGCGTTCTTCCACGTGCTGAAGAACGGTCCCGAGATCAGCGAGAAGCATGTGGGCAGCGAGGGGGTTCACCGGGACGAGTCCGCGGTGCTGAGGCTGGACGGAAAAGCCAACCGCTGAAGTCGCTCCCGGGGGAGCGGCCGCTGGGCTGACCGCGAGGCAAGATGGCCAGTTGGGTTGGCCCCGTGGGCTGCCGACGTGGGCTGCCGACGTGGTCAGCCAACTGGGTGTGCGGCCGCGCCGTGGGCGAGGTGGTGGGTGAGGGCCGTCAGCGGCGCCTGCGAGCTGGGCCCGTGAGTTGGGCCCGTGAGTTGGGCCTGTGAGCTGGGCAGTCAGCCCAGAGCGGCGGCCGCCCGGGCCAGCCCGGCTACCGCTTCGGTGCCCCAGACCACGAGTGCGGTCTGTAGTTCGTCCTTGCCTGAGCCGGTCACCTCCAGGAACAGTCTTGCTCCCTGGCCGGTGCCCGCGCCGAGGCGGCCGGACCCGGCGCGACCTGGTACTCCGTCGGGCACTTCGAAGGTGAACGCGCGCGGTGCGTCCACGGTGGTGAGCCGGCCGAGGGTGGTCTGGTCTGGCTGCTTGGTCCGGAACTCGATGTCGCCCGGGGGGAAGGTGCTGCTGACTGCCTGAGAGGCGTTGCTGGCTGCCGGAAAGGAGCTAACGCGCGGGGGAAAGGTGTGGCCGGCTATCGGAACTTCATCGCCGAACAACAGGTTCCAGGCCGTGTCGGCGTCGCAGCTGAGCTGGCGTTCGTAGCGGATCGTCCATTCTTGCCCGGCCCAGGTGATCTCGGGTTGGTCGAGGCCGAACCGGAGTACCAGCTCCTCGTGGCGCGCGGTGGCCTTCCGTCCTTGCGGTGCGGGGGCGGCCTCGTTCAGCAGGGCGTTCAGGCACTGCTCCCAGCCGGTGGCGAAGCTGGCGGCGCCGGGCCGGTCGTCGAATCGGTGGGTCAGGGTGAAGAGGGTGCCGTCGCCGTCCGGGGCCAGGGTGAACTCGAGCTGGTCGCTGTCCCAGGTGAAGATCAGGCGGCGGGGTGGGTCGGACTCCAGCACCAGACCTGTCATGGGGTCCGGGCCGTTCGGGTCGAACACCACTTTGCCTGCGGCCAGGTCGAACTCGACCTCGCTGGGGAACCAGTGGGTCAGGCTGGCCGACTCGGTCACGGCGCGCCAGACCCGCTCGACCGGATGGGGGTAGCGGCGCTCCAGGCGCACGGCCGGGCGGCCCTGATCGTTCAGGAAGCTGGGATCGGTCATCGTTCCTCCTCCTCGCGCAGGGTGTCGAGCTGCTCGCCCAGCCGGTCGAGGCTGTCGTGCCACATCCAGCGGTACGGCTCGAGCCAGTTCGCCACCTCGGCGAACGGTTCCGGACGCAGCTCGTACCAACGGCGCTGGGCCTCGGCGCGCACGCTGACGAACCCGCTCTCGCGGAGCACCCGCAGGTGCTTGGACATGATCGGCTGGCTGACTCCGAGGGTCTCGGCCAGTTCCCCCACCGAACTCGGCCCTCGGCGCAGGTGGTCGAGGATCTCGCGGCGGACCGGAAGGGCCAGGATCTCGAAGACCGTCATCACTCCGGGAAAGTACCTCCGGCGGTATATGTCGTCAAGTGAATGTACCAAGGTGCTTGCCAGGGGACGGAGACTTCATATACTTCCACTTATATAAGTCGCCACTTATGAAGGAGTAAGCGCGTGGACATTGCCGCCGCCGGTCTGGTGGTCCGAGAGGTACGTAACGGCACTCGGGAGGGGGTTCCGACCAAGGTCTCGGTGGCCCGCCGTACCTACGCCACCGATCGAGCCGACCTCTGGGACGTGCTGACCAACGCCGAGCGCATCCCGCGCTGGTTCCTTCCGGTCAGCGGGGATCTGAAGGTGGGCGGTCACTACCAGCTGGAGGGGAATGCCGGGGGCACGGTCGAGCGCTGCGAGGCGCCCGAGTTCTTCGCTCTCACCTGGGAATTCGGCGAGATGACGTCGTGGGTCAGGGTGCGTCTGGCCGAGGCGCCGGAGGGGGCGACACTCGAGCTGGAGCATGAGGCGGTCGTGCCCCAGGAGCTCTGGGACCAGTTCGGTCCGGGCGCCACGGGGGTCGGCTGGGACGGGGCGCTCTACGGTCTCGGCGCATATCTCGACACGGGCGCTTCGATGGATCCGGCCGAAGCGGCGCTCTGGGGAACCACGCCGGAGGGCAAGACCTTCATGCGCCTGTGTGCCGATGGCTGGGCCGAGGCGGCGATTGCGTCCGGGGACGCGCCGGAGGCGGCCAGGGCCGCGGCCGATCGCACGTTCGGCTTCTACACCGGTACTTCCGAGGACAGTTCGGAAAGCTGACAGGATCGCCGGTCATGGAGCGCGTGTTCGAAGCCCTGGGCGACCCGTTGAGGCGGCACCTCTTGGAGCTGTTGTCGGCGGGGGAGCAGCCCGTGGGTGCGCTGGTGACGGCGGTCCGGGCGCGGACCGCCGTCACCCAGCCGGCCGTGTCGCACCACCTGAAGGTGCTGCTGGCGGCGGGGCTGGTGAAGGTGCGGGCGGAGGGTCAGCGGCGCTTGTACGCGATCGACGACGAGGGGGTGGCGGCGGCGCGCAACTGGCTGGAGGCGCTGCGCAACCCGGTCGAGGCGCTGGTGCAGCCGCTGGACGCCCTGGCCACCGAGATCGCGCGGGGGCAGCGGGAGCGGCGCAAAGGTCTGGCTGAAAAAGAACAAGGGCAAACAAAGGACGATCGTCAGGCTGGGTGATCGCGAGGCTGGGTCGTGAGGATCTCAGGCCGTAAGAGCGTCGGCGCGGCCGCCGGGTCGAGGAATTCCGAGGTGGTTTTCGTGATGGCGCTCAGCCTCAGCCCGCGGTTGCCCTGTGGCGAGGTGTACACGCGGTACCAGGTGTACACCTCGCCGACCAGGCCCTGCCCTGGCGCCGGTCCTGGTCCCGACCCTGCCCGGGCCGATGATTACGAAGTCGGGTCTTCCGGGTCCTGGTCCTGCCACGAGCGCCAGAGTGCCGCGTAGGAACCGTTCTGCTGCAGCAGTTCGTGGTGGGTGCCGAGTTCGCTGATCCGGCCGTTCTCCACCACGGCCACCCGGTCGGCATCGTGGGCGGTGTGCAGGCGGTGCGCCACCGCCACCACGGTCCGACCGGTCAGTACCGCCGACAGCGAGCGCTCCAGATGCCGGGCCGCTCGCGGGTCCAGCAGCGAGGTCGCCTCGTCCAGTACCAGGGTGTGCGGGTCGGACAGGGTCAGGCGGGCCAGGGCAACCTGCTGGGCCTGGCTGGGGGTGAGGGTGTGGCCGCCCGAACCGACCAACGTGGCCAGGCCTTCCGGTAGCTGCGCGACCCAGCCCGAGGCGTCCACTGCGGCGAGGGCTCCCAGCAGTTCGCGGTCCGACGACTCCGGCCGGGCCAGTCGCAGGTTCTCCGCCAGAGTGCCGACGAAGACGTGCTGCTCCTGGGTGACCAGTGCGACCTGTCGGCGTAGCTGGGGCAGGGGGAGGTCGACCAGGTCCAGGGCCGGGCCGCCGCTGCCGCTGGGGCCGGACGAGACGCGGACCGAGCCGGTTCGGGGCGGATGGATGCCGGCCAGAAGTCGGCCCAGGGTGGACTTTCCGGCGCCGCTGGGGCCGACCACGGCTAGGCGCTCGCCGGGGCGCAGAGCCAGTGAGACCTCGTGCAGTACGTCCAGGTCGTCCCGGTAGGCGTAGCGCACGTGGTCGGCCGAGATCGACTGCGGGCCGGGTGGGAGCTGGTCCGCGTCGGCGCGGGCCACTCGGTCGTCCGGGACCTGGCCTACACCGATGATCCGGGCCAGTGAGGCGCCGCCGACCTGCAACTCGTCCATGAACTCGAGGATCAGGTCGACCGGGCCGACCAGCTGCGACACGTACAACGCCACCGTGGTCACCTCGCCGACCTGCGCGTGCCCGTTGGCGATCAGCCAGCCACCCCAGGCCAGTACGGCGGCCACCGGAAGCACGTAACCCACTTCGACGAGCGGGTACCAGACCGAGCGAAGCCACAGGGTGTAGCGCTCGGCCCGGTAGATGCCGGCGATGTCTTTCTCGATCAACTGCTTACGCCGGCTGCCCAACCGCAGGGCGGCGACGGACCTTGCCCCGTCGAGGGTTTCGCTGACCGTGCCGTCGAGCTTCGCGTAGGCGCTCATCTCGCCCAGGTAGCCGTCCCGGGCCCGGCGTAGGTACCAGCGTGTGGAGGGGATGACGAAGAACAGCACAGTGAACGCGCCCAGCGCCACCAGCGGCGAGGTAATCAAGATCGCGGTTGCGGTGACGAGCAGGCCCACCACCCCGACCAGGATGTTGGGCACGGCGTAACGCACGCTGTGGCTGACCGATTCGACGTCGTTGGTGGTGCGTGAGATCAGGTCTCCGCTGCCCGCCCGCTCGACCACCGACAGCGGCAGCCGGGTGACCTCGCGCAGGAACCCTTCCCGCATCTCGGCGAAGACCTGCTCGCCCAGCACCAGCGAACTGCGGTGGGCGTACCAGGCCAGGCCGGCCTGCAGCACGGTGGCGACGGTGAGCAGCAGCACGGCCTGGTTCACCGCCGAGGCAGTCGCCGTGCGGTCGGTGAAGTCCTCGACCAGGGCGCCGAGCAGGGCGGGGCCGGCCAGCCCGGCGATGGCTGCGGCGGCGTGGGCCGCGGCTGAGAAGGTCAGGGCGCCGCGATGACTGCGCAGCAGCCGGAACGTTTCGGCCCGCACCCGGGCGGGTGAGGCGATCGGCAGGGTCTCACTCATCGACTCGCCTCCAGGGCCTCGTCGCCCAGTGCGTCCGAGTCCCGGGCGACCACGTCCCGATACCCAGGCTCCGAGCGCAGGAGGTGCCGGTGCGTGCCCTCCGCCACCACCCGTCCATTGTTCAGAAGCACCACCCGGTCGCAGCGGTCCAGCATCAGAGGGCTGGAAGTGACTACTAGAGTGCTCTTTCCGGCCCGGGCAACCCGCAGCCGTTCGGCGATCCGGGCCTCGGTGTGCGCGTCCACGGCTGAGGTCGGCTCCACCAGGATCAGCACCTGCACCTCCGGTTGCCCAGCCATCAGCACCGCTCGGGCCAGGGCCAGCCGTTGCCGCTGACCGCCCGAGAAGTCCCGCCCCCGTTCACCGACCCCTGCCGCAAGTCCGCCCGGCAGTCCGGCCACCACGTCCTCGGCATCACCCACCCGCACCGCCGCCAGCACCTCCGCGTCCGAGTGCTCGCCGCGGGGATCGACCTGTTCGCGCAGAGTGCCGCTGAACAGCCAGGGTTCGGCCTCGCTGAGCAGGATCCGTCGCCGCACCTCGTCGTCGGGCACCTGGCTCAGCGGGACCGAGCCCCAGACCGGTGAGGCACCCTCCGCGGACAACCGGGCGAACCGGTCGGCGATGGCCAGGCCGGTCTCCGGCTGGGCACTGACCACCGCCGTCAGCAGACCCGGGCGGACCCGAAGACCCGACTCCGGGTCCACGAGATCCCCGTGCGCAGACAGCGATACCGGCTCACGGACGTCCTCAAGCACATTGCCCTGAACCAGCACCCCGACCAGCCGCCCGGCTGCCACCTTCGACCGGACCCACATCGACAGCACCTGGGTGGCCGTCTCCAGCGGCAGCCGCAGGAACGCGGTGACGGCGTACACCGTGATCAGCTCGCCCACACTCAGCCGCCCGTCCAGCACCCCCCGCGCCGCCAGCCAGGTGAGCCCGGCCAGGAAGATCCCCGGCAGGAACACGTGCGCGGCCTCGAGCAGGGCCTGCAACCCGGCGACCACCACGCCCGCGCGCCGCACTTCCTGACTGCGCTGCGCGTACCGCGTCGTGAACTGCTCCTCGCCGCCGATACCCCGCAGCACGCGCAGCCCAGCCACGGTGTCCGCGCCCAGGGAGGTCAGTTCTCCTTCTGCCGTGCGCTGCTTCGACTGCCGGGTCTGCAAGGGGCGAACCAGCACGATCGAGCCGGCCACGAGCAACGGCAGGCCGATCACCACGAACAGCCCGATCACCAGGTCGATCCGCAGCAGGTAGACGGTGACCGCCAGGAACGAGACCACCGAGCCGGCGCCGCGGGCCACGATGTCCATCAGGTCGGCGAAACGTGTGGCGTCGGTGCTGACCGCCTGCACCACCTCGCCGGTAGTGGTGCGCGCCGACACGGTCAGCCCCTGCTCGGCGACGTGCCGCCCGACCAGATGCTGCGAGCGCAACGCGGCGAGCAGCCAGTTGGACACCGCGAACCGGTGCCGCAGCGTGCTGGTCAGCGAGGCGCCCACACTCAGCCCGGCCAGCAGCAGGCAGCCGGTGATCAGGGCGTCGCGGTCGTCCCGCACCAGCCCGGCGTCGATCGTGTTGCCCACCACCAGCGGGATCGCGGCCTGCGAGCTCATCCACAGCACACCCAGCAGCACGGCCCCGGCCAGCGTGCGGCGCTGGGCCCGGGCCATCGAGCGGATGTAGGCGACGGCCGAGGAGGTGTCGGGCTCCGGTGGTGACGCATCAGGAAGCGTGATCACGTCAAGTCACGCTACGGAGACGCGGGGCCCCTCCGCACCCCAGTTTCCGGGATGGTCACCGGCCCGCGTTACCGTTGCCGGATGCTGCGTACCGCCCTCAAGCCACGCTGGCTGGCCCTCCTGGTGGTGATGCTGCTGGCCGCCTCGGTGATGGCCAAGCTCGGCGAATGGCAGCTCGACCGGGCCCGCGAGCACGGTGATTCGGCGGAACAGGCGCAGGCGGCGCAACAGTCCACCCAGTCGGTCCCGATCGCCGAAGTGATCCGGCCGAGCGAGATGTTCCAGAGCGAGATGATCAACGCCAAGGTCTCGGTCAGTGGGCACTGGAGCGGTGCGGACCAGTTGCTGGTCGCCGATCGCGAGCTGGACGGGCGCCCGGGCCTGTGGGTGCTGACCCCGCTGATCGCCGAGGACGGCACCACGATCCCGGTGGTCCGCGGCTGGGTCGCCTCCGCCGCTGAGGCCACCGAGCCCGACAGCGACACCGACATCACGATCACCGGTCTGGTCCAGCCCACCGAGCCTCCGGTGGTCCGGCCGCCGGGCGAGACCTCGGGCCTGGCACAGGGGCAGGTCGAGCGGGTGGCCGTGGCCGAGCTCGCCGCGCTCTGGCCGCAGCCGATGATCACCGGGTTCGTGGTGATGGACTCGCAGACCCCGGCCACCGGCCCCGCCCTGACCCAGGTACCGCCCCCGGCCTCGGACGGGAAGCTCGACTGGGGCAACCTGTCCTACGCGATCCAGTGGTGGGCGTTCGCCCTGATCGCGCTGCTGTTCTGGTTCCGCCTGGTCCGCGACGACCACCGCGGGCTGCTGCGCCGCAACCCCGACGAAGAGGACGAGGCCGACGGGCCCGTCACCGACCTGCCCGAGAAAGAGGAATCACCATGGCCGCCGGCCAACGCGCCCAGGCGCTGAGCAACGCGCTGCTGAGATACCGGATCCTGGCCTGGGTCACCGGTGTCTTCCTGCTGCTGCTCACCCTCCACATCGTGCTGCAGGGTTTCCAGGCGCAGGACACCGGTGAGTCGTGGTTCTCGAACGAGGGCATGAGCGCGGTGATCCCCGGCACCGGGCACGCCATTCCGATGATCCACGGCTGGCTCTACCTGATCTACGTGATCGTGGCGGTGGACCTGTGGATGCGCACCCGCCTGCCCGCCCTGGGCACCGTGGGGGTGGTCCTGGCCGGGACCATTCCGGTGATGTCGTTCGTGGCCGAGCGCTGGGTGACCGGCCGCGTGCGCCCGATGATCGGCGCCGTGGTGGAGAAGAAGGCCCGATCGGCCTCGGCCTGAATCGGCACTACCCTTGACTGCGTGAGTCAACCCCCTAGTGACCATACGGACCACCGCCCCGTGCTGGTCGTCGACTTCGGCGCGCAGTACGCCCAGCTGATCGCCCGCCGCGTGCGCGAGGCCAACGTCTACTCCGAGATCGTGCCCTCGAGCATGCCGGTGGCCGACATCCTGGCCAAGGACCCGGCCGCGATCGTGCTGTCCGGCGGCCCGAGCAGTGTGTACGAAGAGGGTGCCCCGCAGATCGACCCGGCGCTGTTCGAGGCCGGGGTGCCGGTCCTGGGCATCTGCTACGGCTTCCAGGCGATGGCGCTGAGCCTCGGGGGCGAGGTGGCGCACACCGGCCTGCGGGAGTACGGCGGCACCAAGGTGGCGGTCACCGCCGACGAGAGCACGCTGCTGCACGGCACTCCGGCCGACCAGTCGGTGTGGATGAGCCACGGCGACGCGGTGCACAACGCCCCGCCCGGGTTCAGTGTGCTGGCCGAGTCGTCCGGCGCCCCGGTCGCCGCCTTCGAGGACACCGAGCGCAACTTCTACGGCGTGCAGTGGCACCCCGAGGTCAAGCACTCCACCTTCGGCCAGAAGGTGCTCACCAACTTCCTCTACGAGGGCGCCCAGCTGCCGGGCGACTGGACCACCGGCAACGTCATCGAGGAGCAGGTCGCCCGGATCCGGGCCGAGGTCGGCGACGCGAAGGTGATCTGCGCGCTGTCCGGCGGGGTCGACTCGGCGGTCGCCGCCGCGCTCGTCCAGCGGGCCGTGGGCGACCAGCTGACCTGTGTCTTCGTCGACCACGGGCTGCTGCGGGCGGGTGAGGCCGAGCAGGTCGAGCAGGACTTCGTGGCCTCCACCGGGGTGAAGCTCAAGGTGGTCGACGCGGTCGACCGCTTCGCCACCGCACTGGCCGGGGTGAGCGACCCGGAGACCAAGCGCAAGATCATCGGCCGTGAGTTCATCCGGGTCTTCGAGGACGCGGCCCGCGAGCTGGTCGAAGAGGCGCACGAGTCGGCCGGCGGCGACGTCGAGTTCCTGGTCCAGGGCACGCTCTACCCCGACGTGGTGGAGTCCGGCGGCGGCACCGGCACGGCCAACATCAAGAGCCACCACAACGTCGGCGGGCTGCCCGACGACCTGCAGTTCAAGCTGGTCGAGCCGCTGCGCACGCTGTTCAAGGACGAGGTCCGCGCGGTCGGCGCCCAGCTCGGCCTGCCCGAGGAGATCGTGCAGCGCCAGCCCTTCCCGGGCCCGGGTCTGGCCATCCGGATCATCGGTGAGGTCACCAAGGAGCGGCTGGACACGCTGCGTCAGGCCGACGCCATCGTGCGGGCCGAGCTCACCGCGGCCGGGCTCGACCGCGAGATCTGGCAGTGCCCGGTGGTGCTGCTGGCCGACGTGCGCTCGGTGGGTGTGCAGGGCGACGGCCGTACCTACGGTCACCCGATCGTGCTGCGCCCGGTCTCCTCGGAAGACGCGATGACGGCCGACTGGACGCGCGTGCCCTACGAGCTGCTGGCCAAGATCTCCACGCGGATCACCAACGAGGTGGCCGAGGTGAACCGGGTGGTGCTCGACGTGACGAGCAAGCCCCCGGGCACCATCGAGTGGGAGTAGAAGCCCAACAACAAAGGACGGGTGTCTCGCCTACGTAGGCGAGACACCCGTCCTTTGTTTGAAGGGCTTTTACAACTGAGGACGAGTGTGGGCCTCCCAGCCCGCGTCACCCGTCCGTTGGTGGCTGGCCAGCCGTCAGAACTCGCCGCTCGGCGTGGGCAGGAACGAGCGGGTGATGCCACCGAGCGGCATCGAGGTCATCGGGCCGCCGACCCGTTCGGGGGCGGGCGGGGGCTGCTGGCCGGTACGCGAGCGGCGGCTGGTCTCCGGCGGGATGCTGTCGGCGAAGGCCTCGGCGTCGTCCTGGGGCATGTACCCCAGCGCCCGGGCCGACCCCAGGTCCCACCACGCCCGGGTGTTGGCCGAGATGCCGTACGCGATCACGTGGCCGCGTACCTTGCCGCGCAGACTGGCGTCCATCAGCCGGGCCGCGTCCCCGGGGCTCAGCCAGGTGGACAGCTCACGACGGTTGACCGGCGCGTCCTTACAGGCGCCGATGCGCAGCGAGACGACCTCCAGGCCGAACCGGTCGCTGTACAGCTGACCGAGCGCCTCCAGGGCCACCTTGGCCACGCCGTAGAACGTGTCCGGGCGGGGCCGAACGTCTACGCCCAGGTCGCTGCCGCCGGCTGTGCGCTCCCAGAAGCCGACTGCGTGGCAGCTGCTGGCCAGCACCACGCGCCGGATGCCCCGGCGCAGCGCCGCGTCGAGCACCGCCTGGGTGCCCTGGACGTTGGCCTCGAGAATCTGCGCCAGGGGAGCCTCGTGCGGGATGCCGGCCAGGTGGATCACCGCGCCGCAGCCCACCGTGGCGGCGTCGAGCGCATCGGCGTCGAGCACGTCGATCGAGCTGATGTCGGGGTCGCCGTCCGGGTCCCGGTCGAGCGAGTGCAGTTCCCAGCCCATGGCGGCCAGGCGCGGGCGCACCATCCGGCCGATGGTGCCCGCGGCCCCGGTGATCAGCACCGGTGACTGCGAGGAGGCCGCAAGGGTGGTCACGGTTGGGACAGTAGCCGGGCCTGCCGCGGTTGGCATCCCCCGATCGCGTGTCCGGCCGGTGCTGGAGAGTGACCGCCGCCGTGGGGAAGTCCAGGTAGTTCAGCCCGCAACGGTGACCCTCCGTTCCCGGGATCCGGCCCGGACCTGATGTTTCAGCTTCTCCTCGGGGCCCACGAAGGCCCCGTCCCACACCACCGAGGCGGTGATCTCGCCGATCACCTCGGCGCCCGCACCGACCACGTTCTCGCCCTTAGAGGCATGCAGGTTGGCCTGCAGGTAGTCGGCCGGAGTACCGCAGTCGATCGCAACGTCATCCTCCGGAAGCACCCAGAGGTCGAGCAGACCGTCGGCCAACTGTTGCCGCCAGAGCACCTCGTACAGCCCGGTCGGCTCGGGCTTGAGGTGCTTGATCAGGTGCCAGGGCAGCAGGCAGGCCCCCACGTAGCGGACCGGGCGCCCCTCGGAGGTGGTGAAGTCACGCTTCGTCTCGTCCGGCAGGCAGAGCAGACGGCAGCGCTCGCCGTCCCAGCCCTCCACGAAGCCTCTGAGGCCCCCGGGGAGGTACTGGTCGGCGTTGGTCACCAGGGCGTGCCGCCCGTTCAGCCAGGGCAGGAGGTTGGCCACGCCACCGGCCGTGCCCAGGGCCTCGGCGCCCGGCTCGACCGCCACGGTGGCCCGGCCCTCGCAGTGCTCGCGAATCTGCTCAGCGTGGTGGAAGGCGTTGACCGCCAGGTTGGCCGGCCCCTCCCCGGTGAGCGGACGCAGACGGTTGAGGGCATGGTCGACCAGGGGGACATTTCCTACCGGGCACAGCGGTTTGGGGCGCAGCTCGGTGAGCGGACGTAGGCGCCGGCCCTCCCCCGCCGCGAGAACGATCCCGGCCAGCTGCTCAGCCATGCGTCTGGTTCTCTCAGGCGCCGAGCCGGCGGCCCTGGTGCGGGGCGGTGTCGATGCCTGTGTTGGCCGCGCCTACCCCGGAGGTGCCGTTGAAGCGCACGAACTCGGCCACGGCGGTGCGGGTGGGCTCGTCGGTGGTCTGCGGATCCATCAGGTCGCCGACCGGCACCCAGCCGGCCTCCAGCGCCTCGCCGGACGCCTGCACCGCGAACGGCTCGTCGACCTGCACCCAGAACAGGATGTCGACGCGGCGGGAGCCCGGCTCGACCACGGTGGAGAACGGCAGGCCGACCTCGACCCGCAGGCCGGTCTCCTCCTCGACCTCGCGCACGACCGCCGACGAGGCGTTCTCGCCGCGGTTGAGCAGGCCGCCGGGGAACGTCCAGCCGCGCCGGTGCCGCTGTTTCAGCATCAGCAGCGAGCCGTCGTGCTCGATCAGCGCGAGCGCGCCCACGGTGTGGCCCGGGGCGACCCGCCGGATGATCCAGAGGCGGAGGAAGCGGGGCAGACGACGGTAGAGGCTCAATGCCATCGCATACGGGCGGCGCACTATCTGACGGCCGGACATCCCCGCAGGATAGGGCAGATGCCCGTTTCCGGTGATTCGGGTGGTGCCCGGGTGACGTCACCGAGGTCACGATCCGGCGTCGCGTCGGCCGGACAACTGTCCAACAATGCCCGGCGGTAGGCATGTAGCGTCTTCGGGTGCCGTCCGCCGAATCGCAGCCCTCCCAGTCCCGGCCCAGCGCCCCCAAGCTCCGCCCGGTGCAACGGACAGCGGCGTACGGGGTGGTCAGCGACGGTTCCGGCGGTGTGCTGCTCTTGCGGGTGCCGGGCGGGAACGGCCCGCAGGGGCGGTGGTCGTTGCCCGGGGGAGTGGTCCGGCACGGCGAGCATCCGCGCGATCGGGTGCGGGCCGGGCTGCTGGAGCAGACGGGTCTGCGCGCGGCGAGCATCACGCCGCGGGACGCCGGGGCCGATGTGGTGGAGCTGCCGGAGCAGGGGGTGAGCGTGCACACGCTGCGGCTGCTGTTCGACGTCACCCTGCCGGGCCGGCCCGCCGGGATCGGGGGTCCGGGGCGGCCGGCGGCGCTGAGCGAGGAGGAAGTGCTCGCCCATCAGCTGGAACTCGACCGGATCGACCGGCTGCCGGGGGAAGACCCGGTGGTCACCCCGGCCCCGGAGTCGCTGGGCGAGTTGCCCGCCGCGGTCGCCGTGGTGGTGCCGCCCGGTCCGGACCGGCCGGTGGCCCAGTTCGTCGGCCGGTTCATGGCCGAGGGCGAACTGGCCGGGCTGCCGCTGTCCGGGTTTCTCCGTTCCATGTTGCTGGGCGAGGGCGAAGGCGAAGACGAGGAACAGCCGCTCAGCGGCGATGTGACCCTGCTCGACCCACCGATCGATCCGGCTCTGTTGCTGCCGCCCCCCGAGCCTGCCGAGCCGGCGGTGGGGGATCCGGAAGTACCGGTCTTCGTGCAGCGCCCTGCGGCTTACGCGGTGCTGGTCGACGAGGACGCCCCCGGCGGTCCGCGGATGCTGCTGAGCAAATTCACCGGCAGCGCGAGCACCTGGACGCTGCCGGGCGGCGGGATCGATCACGGCGAGCACCCCCGGCTGGCTCTCCATCGCGAGATCTACGAAGAGGCGGGGCTGACGTACCAGGCCGGGCCGCTGATCGACATCTCCAGCCGGCACTTCGTCGGGCGCGCTCCGCACGGCCGGCTCGAGGACTTCCACGCGGTGCGGCTGATCTACGCCGGTTCGGTGCCGGTGGACCAGGAACCGCAGGTGATCGAGGTGGACGGTTCCACCGACGAGGCGGCGTGGATCCCGGTCGCCGACCTCACCCGGATGGGGGCGGTGCCCACGGCGCACGAGGCACTGGCGGCCTGGCGTGCGTATCGGGACGGAGCCGGCTGATGGGACGCTGGTATCGGGTGGTGCGTAAGACGAGTCGCAGTGTCCGCCGGGGCACACGGCGGGCGGTCCGGCTGGTCTGGGGACGCCGTCGGAAACGGTCGAGAGGGATGTGGTGAACCGTCGGGTCCGGGTTGCGCCGGAGCTGACCGGCCCGGCCGGGCTGGTGCTGGCCGCGGCCGCGGAGATCGCGGGTGATCTCGACCCCCAGCTCTGGCGTGACCAGGCTGTTCTGCTGGCGGTCGAGAAGGCTTGGCAGGCGGGCGACATGGTCACCGTCGGGGCGTTGGCCGGGGGGTACGACGCGCTGCTGCTCTATGTCCCGGCCGAGAGCGGTGGGGCACTCACCCTGCAGCCCATCGGGAACGCCGAGCGCCGGCACCGGGGGGCGTTCAGTACGCCTGCTGTCTATGCCGATTCGCTTGCCCGGCGGGCGATCCCGGCGCTACCTGCAGACGGCCGGACGCCTACGGTCGTCGATCCTGCCTGTGGTGCAGGGAATCTGCTGCGCGCAGCCTTGGCCCGCCTGCTCTCTCTGGATGTGCCCCCGGAGGAAGCGATTTGGGCGTTGCACGGTGTCGATGCTGACCCGGTCGCCGCTTCGCTGGCCCGTTCGGCCTTGGCGGCTGACCTGAGCCTGGCGGGGCGTCCTACGGAGCCCGCTGAATTGGAGCACCGGATCGTGGCCGGAGACGGCCTGTCCGGCGCCACGCCCAACCAGGCGGCGGCGGGGGCCGGGCTGACTTGGCACGAGGCCTTCCCCGCGGTGCTGGATGTGGAGGGGGCAGAGCCGGAGCCGGTCACCGGGTGGCGGGGCGGTTTCGACGTAATCGTGGCCAACCCGCCCTGGGAACGGCTGAAGGTGCACGCGCGCGACTGGGGTGGCGCGATCCCGGTCGGCCTGCGCGATCACCGGGCCGGTACGGCGAGGGCACTGCGCGATGCCGGTCGCCACCCGCTGACCGGTGCCGGGGAGCTCAACGCCTACCTGCCCTTCGTCGAGACCTGCTGGCGGTTACTCGCTCCCGAGGGCCGGGCTGCGCTGCTCGTTCCCGCCGGCATCGCCTCTGACCGGTCGGCCGCGCGCCTCCTGGAAGCCCTGTGCAACGCCGGTTCGCTCGGGCGTTTGCACCTGATCGAGCCCAGGGGGCCGATCTTCGCGGGGGTCAGCGGAAGAGTCGGCGTGGCGGTGGTCGAGCTGCGCGGTGGGCCTGCAGCGGCCAAGGAGCCCACACAGGCAGAGGTCGCGGTGGGGCTGGCGGGGCCGGACCAGCCTCCGGGCGAGCGTTCCTGGCAACTGCCGGCCCACCTGTTGCGTGTGCTCAATCCCAACACGGCCACCGCGCCACTGTTCGCCTCGGCGACCGACGCAACCATCGTCACCGAAGCCCACCGCCGCACTCCGGTGCTGCTACGGCGGGACCCGCTCACCGCCGTCCCTAGTTCTGATCCTTGGCAGTTGCGCTTGGTCACGCCGTTGCACATGACGCGTGATGCCAGGCATTTCCGCTCTGCGCCAGGGAAAGGGCTGGTGCCTCTGTGGGAAGCGAAGCACTGCGCAATGCTCGACCCCAAAGGTGGCTCGACCACCGCACCCCGCTACTGGGTGCCGATGGAACTGGTCCGGGAACGATACGGAGACCTGTGCGACCGGGGCTGGCTCGCCGGGTATCGCAACGTCTCGACCACCGTCGCGCCGCGCACACTGCTGCCTACCCCGCTCCCCGTCGTCGCCGTAGGCAATTCGCTGCCCCTGATCTCGGCGGAACGTCTGCCACTGCTGCTGGCCGCCTTGTCCACGCTTCCGGTGGATTATCTGCTCCGGCAGAAGCACGCAGGCGCGAACGTGAACTTCTTCAAGCTGGAGCAGGTTCCGGTGCCGCCCCCGGAGGCCTACGACCAGCCATCGCCCTGGAGCGACGGCACGATCGCGCAATGGGTGCTGAACCGTTTCGCGCGGGCAGTGGTGTGGTCGGGCGAGCTGGACGGCCTTGCTGCTGAATTAAGGACGAGTGGGGTCGAGCTTCCGGGGCCGCTGTCGGCCGAGGAGGTGGCGCTCGCCCGGGCCGAACTGGACGCCGCGCACGCGGTGCTGCTCGGTTTCGACCGGATTGAACTTGTCCATCTGATCGGAACTTTCACCGCGTTACGTCGGCAGGACGAGATGCGGCACGGCGGCTGGGTGACCGCCGAACGGCTGCTGCGGGCCTACGACCGGCTGAAGGCTGAGTGAACACTCCGAACAACTGAACGCCGGGTAACTGAACTGCTGCGTAGTTCATCCGGGCGTCGTCCGGCGGACACGTCGTGTGGGGCCGGGCGTCGGTCTTTCTCGCTTTCCTCGCATCTCGGGGGCGCCGCAACGGCGAAGGTCGCCAGGGGCGCCATGGAGGAAAGATGCACCGTCGCACGGTCATCGCCGGCCTGGCTGTCACCCCGTTCACCGCAGCCGTGGCGCAACCGGCGCTCGCCGGACCGCTCGCGGTCTCGGCCAGTTCGCGCAAGGGGGCCACGCTGGTCATCGGTCACCGCGGGGCCAGCGGCTACCGGCCCGAGCACACCCTGGCCGCCTACGACCTGGCCGCCCGGATGGGGGCCGACTTCATCGAGCCCGACGTGGTGATCACCAAGGACGGGGTGCTGGTCTGCCGACACGAGCCGGAGATCGGTGGCACCACCGACGTGGCCGAACGAGCCGAGTTCGCCGACCGCAAGAAGACCAAGAAGCTCGACGGCGTCGACGTGACCGGCTGGTGGGCCGAGGATTTCACGCTGAAGGAGCTGAAGACCCTTTACGCCGCCGAGCGCCTGCCGGCCGTCCGGCAGGAGAACACGCTGTACAACAAGCGGCTTCGGGTGCCGACCCTGGACGAGGTGTTCCAGTTGCGCGCCGAGCTCTCCCGCCGGCTGGGCCGCCGGATCGGCATCTACCCCGAGACCAAGCACCCCACCTACTTCAAGGAACTCGGACTGCCGCTGGAGAAGCGCCTGCTGAACCTGGTGCGCAAGCACGGCCTGAATCACCCGGACGCGCCGATCTTCGTGCAGTCGTTCGAGACCACCAACCTGCAGCAGTTGCGCCGGCTGGGCCTGAAGGCGCCGGCCGTGCAGCTGCTGAGTGCGGCCGGGGCACCCTACGACCTGGTTGCCGCCGGTGATCCGCGCACCTACGCCGACCTGATCACCCCGAAGGGACTCGGTGTGATCGCCAAGTACGCGCAGGGGATCGGGCCGGACAAGAACCTGGTCATCGGCCGGACCGCGGCCGGTGCCCTGGGGAAGCCGACCGAGCTGGTCGACAATGCTCACGGGTCAGGACTTCTCGTGCATCCGTACACCTTCCGGGCCGAGAACAGCTTCCTGCCCAGCGACTATCGGGTGGGCGCGGGCGAGGCCGACTACGGGCGGGCGATCGATGAGCAGATCGCTTATCTGGCGACGGGAATCGACGGTTTGTTCACCGATCAGCCCGACATCGGGGTGTTCGCCCGGTCGGAGCGGGCTGCCGCCTAGCTGAACCTGTCACCGCTCGATCCCGGCGGCCCGGCGGCCCGGCGGCCCGGCGGCCCGGCGGCCCGGCGGCTTTGCGGCGCAGGGCCGGGGGCATGAGCGGTCCGGTGTAACTGGACTACTGGCCCGTCGCCGGGCTGGTCAGCGACCGTAGCCTCCATGCGGCGATGTGTACATCAAGTACACCTGGTACCGGGTGTACACGACGACGAACGGGGCTGGCCCTTTGTCGTGAAGGTTTCTGGTGACGGCCCGGGCTGAAGGCGCTCGAGAGAACCTGGACCAAACCGGATGCGCCCTCGCCCCGTTCACGGGGGCGAGGGCGCATCTGCTCGGCCGGGGTCAGTCGCTCTTCTGGGAGCGCCGGATCGCCGCCGCCATGAGGGCGATGCCGGCCCCGAGCATCACGGCCAGGGCCATTGCTCCGGGGTTGATCTGGGTCTCGCTGAACTGGCTGGTCAGTGCGGAAAGGCCGACCACCAGAAGGATCAGGCCCACGAGCACGGTGCTGAACCGCACGCCCGGGTGCCCCAGCGGCGGATGGGTCACGGGAGCTCCGGGCTGGCTGCCGGCTGGGGTGAAGTGCGGTGCGGGCTGGCTGGTGGGAGGCATTTCCGGGCCACGCTTGCCGGTGATGTAGCCGACGAAACCGGGCTTCCCCGAGGTCGACTCGTTCTCCGGGCGGTAGGGGGCGATCGGCTCGGCGGCGATGAAGGCGGCGGCCTCGTGCTCGACAGAGGACGAGTCTGCGGCCTTGGGTGCCTCCGGCAGGTCGAGCGGGTTGGGGTTGGGGTTGTCGGCCGAGCCCGTCGGGTCAGCCGGGTCGGTCAGGTAAGTGGGGTCGGCCGGATCGGTGGGGTTGATCGGGCTGGCCGAGTTCATCGGGCTGTCGGAGTTCGCAGGGTTGGCTGGATTGGCCGGATCAGTGGGTGTAGCCGGATTAGCCGGGTCTGCGGGATTGGCGGGGCCGGTCGGTTCGGCGGAGTTGATCGGGCTGGCGGGGTTGGCCGAGTTCGTCGGGCTGCCAGAGCTCGCAGGGCTGGCTGAATTGGCCGGATCAGTGGGTGTAGCCGGATTAGCCGAGTCGGTGGGATTGGCTGGGCCAGTCGGGTCGGCGGGGTCGGCGGGGTCGGCCGGGTCGGCCGGGTCGGCCGGGTCGGCCGGGTCGGCAGGATCGGCCGGGTCAGCCGGGTCAGCCGGGTCAGCAGGGTCAGCCGGGTTGATTGGGTTGGCCAGGCCAGCTGAGTCGACCGTGTCAGCCAGGTTGGCGTAGGGCGCCGGATCGGCCGGGGTGGCCGAGGTGGAGGGGTTTTCGGGTGCTGCCGGGGCACCGGGCGCAGCGGGCGCATTGAGCGCTGCGGGTGCATTGGCTGCTGCGGGCGCAGCGGGTGAGTTGGGCGTAGCGGGTGAGTTGGGCGTAGCGGGTGAGTTGGGTGCTGCGGGGGAGTTGGGCGTTGTGGCGGAGGGGGGCGCGGCGGGGGTCTCGAAGGAGCGGGTCTGGTCCAGCGGCACGGCCTCGAACTCGCGGGTCGGCTGATGCTGCGGCGTCGGAAGCTGCGCAGTGTCCCCGGAGCCGGAGCCGGAGCTGTCCCCAGAGTTGTACCCAGCGCTGCCCACGGAGCTGTCCCCGAAGCTGTTTCCCGAACTGCGCCCGGAGCTGTCGCTCGGGCTGTCCTCCGGGCTGTCCCCGATCGCGTCCTTGCTGTCCGGGCCTGCGTTGCCCGTGGTCTGGAACTCGTTGCCGGACATCAGTTGTCTCCGTCCAGGTCGCTCACGTCGGGGAGCTGCGAGGTCAGGTCGCTCGCCCCCTCCTGCACGATCTCCAGCTGCCCGGCCCCCTGCTGCACGTCGATCTTCAGCACCGGGTCGCCGGAACCGTAGGTCAGTACGCGGCTTTGCCGGTCCTGGTTGTTGCCCACGTCGTAGGAACTTCCGTCCGGCTCGACCACCTCGCCGGCGCCCATCTGCACGTCCACCTCTACCGGCACCGAGGCCGGGATGGTCAGGATCATGTGTCCCACACCGAGGTTGGCGTCGACCTCGAGCGGGTCGGTCGCGGTGGCCCCGCTCAGCATGCTCGCCGAGGTCAGGTTCAGCCGGGCCTCACCGAAGCCCAGGGTGTACTGGGTCTCGGCGGCGTCCCGGGTCTGCGGCGCCCAGTTGGTCTCGCCGGCCACGGAGAGGTGCTGGTTGGTCTTGACCCCGGCGTGCTGGGCGGCCGCGCCGACCGCCAGGAACAGCGAGAGCAGGATGCCCAGGCCGGCCAGGCCGGGGCTGCGGCGCCCCATCAGTCCGTTCGCCACCACACCGCAGGCCAGCACGACGATCGCGGCGGCCAGAGCGGTCAGCCCGGCCCACCCGGGCAGGTCACCCGCGGCCTCGGCGGTCAGTACCGCGGCGGACGCGACCAGGGCGCCACCCAGGCTGAGCTGTCGCACCCGGCGCGAGGGCGCCGTGCGGGCCCGGGCCCGCTGGTGCGCCTCGACGCGGGCCCACGCCGCTTCCTCGTGGGCGGTCGGCTGCCGGTTGCTGAAGTCCTTGGCCCAGGTGTGCACCGCTTCGCCGGTCTCCCGGCCCCAGCGGGCGGCGTCCTCGGCCATCCGGCGGCTGCCCTCGTGCGTCCAGTGCGGCGCGCCGTGACTCGCCGGGCCCCCGCCGTGGTGCATTCCGTGCAGGCCCGGGTTGGACTGGCCTTCGGGCGGCTGCGGCAGCTTCTTGGCCATCCACCAGAGCCCGCCGATGATCAGCGCGGCCAGGACCAGCGTGCCGGGGAAGCCCCAGACCCCGCCGTTACCGAACCAGCTGCCGCCGCCCCCGCCGATCAGGGCCAGGGAGAGCAGGACCGAGGCGAAGAAACCGGCGCTGAAGTGGCCACGTACGGCCTCCTGCAGGTGGATCCGGCCGTCCTGCTGCTGCGGCATGAGCATCCAGCAGATGCCGTACAGCGCCACGCCCATGCCACCCACGATCGACAGGGCCACGAAGCCACCGCGGATCAGCGTCTGGTCGATGTTCAGGCGATGAGACAGGCCACTGGCCACGCCGGCGACCCAGCGGCCCTCGGCGGGCCGAGCAGCGCCGTACTCCCGAATGCGGCCGAAGAAGTCGTCTCCCGGACGGCGGTTCGGCGCGCCCGGCTCGGGCGGCGGACTCCAGCTTCCCGGCCCGCCGGACTGACCCGGGCCGGGGGCGCCGGTGCTGAACGGAGGCGGGCCGGCGGGCTGCCTCTGGTTGGGCGACGGGTCGGGCGATCCCCAGACCGCACCGCCCGGCTCCTGCGTTCCGGACATGAGATGGCCCCCTTGGTCATTGCTCGTGGTGCTCGATGGTTCGCGGCCCGCCGTGGTGGATGACCGGATGTCTACCGAAGATGCTGCTCGTTCCGGGCCGTCAAAGGGATCGGGGGTGCCCCCGAGACCACCCTGAACCAGAGACCGGGGTGGTTGGGGGAGCAGGCGAGGCTCGTCCCTGAGGGAAACCGTCGCCGTACGTGTGACGATTGCCCGGTGAGTACACCGCCTGGTCTGATCGGCCCGGACACGGGCCCAGGAGCACCTGGAAGGCCCGTTGTCCCGGGGCCGCCGGCCGTCCGCGTCGCCGCGGTCGGGCCGGTCGTCGGTCAACGCCCGCCGCTGATCCGCCCGCAGGACGATCGGATGCTGGCCGGCGTGGCCGCAGGGGTCGCCATCCACCTGGGGCTGCCGGTTCGCGCCGTACGGTTCGCCTTCGTCGTAGCCACGCTCATGGGTGGCCCGGGGGCGGTTCTCTATGCCTGGCTCTGGGCCCTGGTGCCGGATGAGTCCTCGGCCGCTGCGGCGGTCGAGCAGGCGATGCGGCAGTCCAACCGCACGCCCTACGCGGGCGGCCCGATCCTGGGCGCGCAGATCGGCGGCAGACCTTTCCCTGTTCCTCCGCTCACCGAACCGGCTCCTACCCAGCCGGAAACGCTGACGGGCCCACAAACGTCCGTAAAGCAAGAAAGCCCGCAGGGGCAAACCGAAGACGAGGGGGGCTCGGAAGAGCCCCAGCCACCGACGTCCTCAATTGAGACTGAAGACCCGGCCGGTGCCGCCACCGATGCTGCGCAGGCCGCCCGGGCCGCGGCCGTTGCTGCCGCGGTGGAGCAGGTGGAGCAGGAAGAACGTTCCACCCGGCGAACCCGGCTACGGGCGGACCTTTTTGCCGGGCTCTGCCTACTTGCTGCGACGGGCGTGCTGATCGCCTCCTGGAGCGGCTGGGAGGTACAGGCCGGGCTGGTCCTGCCCATGCTGATCGTGGCCTCCGGCGCGGTGATCGCCTACGCCCAGTTCGACGAGGCCGACCGTTCGCGCTGGTTCTCGCCCACCGGCTTCACCACCCGCGCCGCCACTCTGCGGCTGTTGCTGGGCGTGGTGCTGGTGGTGCTCGGCATCGTGCTGATGGTCCTGCAGAACACCGATCCGCTGATTCTTGGCCAGACTCTGCTGGCCACCTTCGCGGTGCTGGTCGGGGTGGCGGTGGTGTTCGCCCCCTGGGGCGTGCGGTTCTGGCGGGCATTGGATTCCGAACGTTCCGGCCGGGTGCGGGAGGCTGAGCGGGCCGACATCGCCGCCCATCTGCACGACTCGGTACTGCAGACGCTCGCCCTGATCCAGCGCCGCAGCGCGGACGCCACCGAGGTGGCCCGGCTGGCCCGCGCACAGGAGAGAGACCTGCGCGGCTGGCTGTACGGCGGCGCGGACAACGACCCGACGATGATCGCGGCCCGGGTGCAGGCACTCGCGGCCGAGGCGGAAGACGTGCACAGTGCCGTGGTCGAGGTGGTCACGGTGGGCGACCGGCCGGTCGACGAGCGGGCCATCGCGTTGCTGTCGGCGCTGCGCGAGGCGGTGGCGAACGCGGCCCGGCACGCCGGTGGCGAATCGGTGCGGGTGTATGTGGAGTGCATGCCGGACGGGATCGAGGCCTTTGTCCGCGACCGGGGGCCCGGGTTCGACCTGGCCGCGGTCCCGGAGGACAGACTGGGCGTACGCGAGTCGATCATCGGCAGGATGGAACGGCACGGCGGATCGGCGCGGATCCGCAGCGAAGAGGGTGAGGGCACCGAGGTCCGGCTGCTCCTGCCGGACAACGGTTCTCCCGAGGAGGAAAAGTGAGTCAGGAAGCAGCCCCCGCCGTGAAACTGCCCGTGCGGGTGGTGATCGTCGACGACCACCGGGTGTTCCGCAGCGGGGTGCGGGCCGAGCTCGCCCCGGCGGTCACCGACGGCCGGCTCGACATCGTCGGCGAGGCCGGCGACGTGGAGGAAGCGATCGCCGTGGTCGCCCGGCACCGGCCGGACGTGGTGCTGCTCGACGTGCACCTGCCGGGCGGCACGATGCGCCCGGGCGGGCGCGAGGTGCTCTCCCGCTCGGCCTCGCTGATCGGCAACGGCAGCCTGGTCAGCTCCGGCCAGCCGGCCGAGAACAACGAGCCGGTCACCCGGTTCCTGGCGCTCAGCGTGTCCGACGCCGCCGAGGACGTGATCGCGGTGATCCGGGCCGGGGCGCGGGGTTACGTGACCAAGTCGATCACCGGCTCCGAGCTGATCGCCGCAGTGCTCACGGTGGCCTCGGGCGATGCGGTGTTCTCGCCCCGGCTGGCCGGTTTCGTGCTCGACGCGTTCGGCACCGGGGCCGGTGAGGTGGCGGCGGTCGACGACGAGCTGGACCGGCTGTCGGCGCGCGAGCGGGAAGTGATGCGGCTGATCGCCCGGGGCTACGCCTACAAGGAGGTGGCCAAGGAGCTGTTCATCTCGGTGAAGACGGTGGAGACCCACGTCTCGGCGGTGCTGCGCAAGCTCCAGCTCTCCAGTCGGCACGAGCTGACCCGGTGGGCGGCGGACCGACGACTGCTCTGACCTCGGCCAGGTTCGCGCTCTGGTCAAGGCTGTCGGTGCGGGCACGTAGGCTGATTTCCGATGAGCACGCTATTCGACCTCCCCGACGAGACGCCGGCGCCCAAGGGGGCCGCCGCGGCCGAACCGGCTGCCCCGACCACCCCGGCTGCCCGTGGGGCCGCGGCCGTCCGAGCGGCGGCCCGGGCAGCCAAGTCCGCCGCCGGTCCGGCACCGGCGGCTCAGGCGGCTCAGGCGGCGAGTCAGCCCGCCGCCCAGTCGGCGGTCCAGGCGGAGGTCCCGCTCGAGGTTGCGCCGAAGGTCGCGCCGGAGGTCGAGAAGGCGGTTCCCGAGGCAGCAGTGGAACTGTCGCCGAAGGAGAAGGCCCGGCAGCTCGCCGCCGAGCGTTCGGCCAAGCGCTACCCCCTGCCCAAGATCGCCAAGGGCGAGGAGGAGCAGGGCGGGGCGCCGCAGCGTGACCTGCGGGCGATCGCCCCCGACCTCGATCCGGACAAGCTGGTCGAGGGGCTGAACGAGCAGCAGGCCGCCGCGGTGCTGCACCGCGACTCACCGCTGCTGATCCTGGCTGGGGCCGGCTCGGGCAAGACCCGGGTGCTCACCCACCGCATCGGCTACCTGCTGGCCGCCCGCGGGGTGCGGCCCGGGCAGATCCTGGCCATCACCTTCACCAACAAGGCCGCGGCCGAGATGCGCGAGCGGGTGGCCACCATGGTCGGCCCGCGCGCCTCCTCGATCTGGGTCTCCACCTTCCACAGCTCCTGCGTGCGCATCCTGCGCCGCGAGGCCACGCACGTGGGCCTGCGCTCCAACTTCTCGATCTACGACTCGGCCGACTCGCAGCGGCTGATCGGCCTGGTCGCCCGCGAGCTCGACCTCGACCCGAAGAAGTACCCGCCGCGCGGGCTCGCCGCCCAGATCTCGAACCTGAAGAACGAGCTGGTCGACGAGGAGACCAACTCCCACCGGATCGGCGAGGGCAACCCGGCCGAGCGCAACCTGGCCGAGGTCTACACCGGCTACCAGCGGCGGCTGCGCCAGGCCAACGCGCTCGACTTCGACGACCTGATCATGACCACGGTCAACATCCTGCAGGCCTTCCCCGAGGTGGCCGAGCAGTACCGGCGGCGGTTCCGGCACATCATGGTCGACGAGTACCAGGACACCAACCACGCCCAGTACGTGCTCATCCGCGAACTGGTCGGCGGCGAGACGGCCACCCAGCCCCGGCCGGCCAAGCCCGGCGAGCCGGAGCGGCCGCAGATCCCGATGGCCGAGCTCACCGTGGTGGGTGACGCCGACCAGTCGATCTACGCCTTCCGCGGCGCCTCGATCCGCAACATCATCGAGTTCGAGCTCGACTACCCGCAGGCCCGCACCATCATGCTGGAGCAGAACTACCGCTCCACCCAGACCATCCTGTCCGCGGCCAACGCGGTGATCGAGAACAACCCCGACCGCAAACCGAAGAAACTGTGGACGGCCGGGGCCGCCGGGGCGCAGATCACCGGTTACGTGGCCGACGACGAGCACGACGAGGCCGCCTTCGTCGCCGAGGAGATCGAGCGGCTGGGCAAGAGCGACAAGGTCCGCCCGGGCGACGTGGCGGTGTTCTACCGCACCAACGCACAGTCCCGGGCCTTGGAAGAGGTGCTGGTCCGGGCCGGTCTGCCCTACAAGGTGGTCGGCGGCACCCGGTTCTACGAGCGCCGCGAGATCAAGGACGCCCTGGCCTACCTGCGGGTGCTGGTGAACCCGTCCGACACGGTCAACCTGCGGCGCATCATCAACGTGCCCAAGCGCGGCATCGGCGACCGGGCCGAGGGCGCCCTGGTGGCGCTGGCCGACCGGGAGCGGATCTCGTTCGGCGACGCGCTGTTCCGCGCGCAGGAGGCGCCGGGCCTGGCCACCCGCTCGCTCACCGCCGTGAAGAAGTTCGCGCTCCTGCTCGACGAGCTGCGCACCCTGCTCGAGGGCGGCGCCGACCCGGCCATCGTGCTGCAGGCGGTGCTGGAGCAGACGGGCTACCTGGAAGAGCTGCAGAACAGCCACGACCCGCAGGACGAGACCCGGGTGGAGAACCTGGCCGAGCTGGTGGCCGTCACCCAGGAGTACGCCCGCACCACGCCCGACGGCAGCCTGCAGGACTTCCTCGAGCAGGTCTCGCTGGTGGCCGACGCCGACGAGATCCCCGACGAGGACGAGGACGAGGCCAAGCGCCGGGCCGACGAGGGGGTCATCACGCTGATGACCCTGCACACCGCCAAGGGCCTGGAGTTCCCGGTCGTCTTCCTCACCGGCATGGAGGACGGCGCGTTCCCGCACATGCGCTCGCTGAAGGAACCGAAGGAGCTCGCCGAGGAACGCCGCCTGGCCTACGTCGGCCTGACCCGGGCCGAAGAGCGGCTGTACATCACCCGCGCGGCCATCCGCAGCGCCTGGGGCCAGCCCAGCTACAACCCGCCCAGCCGGTTCCTCAACGAGATCCCGCCCGGCCTCATCACCTGGCGGCGCAGCGAGTCCACCCAGATGCGGTCGCAGGCGAGCCCGGCCGTGGCCCGGCTCGCCGCCCGCCCGGGCGGCCGGGGGCCCGGCAACCGGCCGCTGATCAGCCTTTCCACCGGAGACCGGGTCACCCACGACGCGTTCGGCATGGGCAAGGTGGTCGAGGTGGTCGGCGAGGGCGACAAGACGGTGGCGCACATCGACTTCGGCGGAGAGGTGAAACGCCTGCTGCTGCGCTACGCCCCGGTCACCAAGCTCTAGCGCTAGGAGTCGCAGGTCATCAGGCCGGCCTGCAACTTCAGGGTCAGCACCCGGGTCGCGGAGGCCTCCACCTTGGCGGCGAAATCCTCGTCCTTGGCCGCCTTCGACGACAACGCCGTCATCATCGGGCGGGCCAGGTCTGCCTCGACGGTGAGCACCAGGTCACCCCCGGCCTCGACGAAGCGCACCGCGCGCTGGCCGGGGGCGACGTCGGCAACGGCCTTGGCCGCGCCAACGTCGTCGGTCATCACCACGCCCGAGAAGCCCATCTGCTCACGCAGCAGATCGGTGATCACCGCCGACGAGAACACCGCCCGGTTGTCCGGGTCGATCTGCTCGTAGGTGGCCGAGGACATCATCACCGCACCCGCCCCGGCGTTGATCCCGGCCCGGAAGGCCCCCAGGTACGGGTCGTCCACCGTGGTCTTCGTGTCCACCACGTCGCCGGAGAGGTCGGTGTTCAGCGGCACCCGCCCCAGCCCGGGGAAGTGCTTCACGGTCGCGACCACCCCCTGTGAGCGCAGGGCCTCGGTGACCGTCGCCACCGCCTTGGCGACCGTTGCACTGTCGGTGCCGTACTCACGTCCGTACTTACCGATCGGGGGGTTGCGGTTCTCGGTGCCGCTGGGCACCACGTCGGCCACCGGCGCCAGATTCATCGAGATCCCGGCCTGGGCAAGGTCTTTGGCCCAGCTTTCGGTCTCCTCGGTCAGGCGGGCCGAGTTCCACTCGCCCTGCGTGCGGGCCCGGGGCAGGTCGCCCCACCGGGAACCGCGCAGCGACTGCACGGCCCCGCCCTCCTGGTCGATCGAGACCAGCGGCTCGATCTTCGCCCCGCCGGCCTCCATCGCCGGGATCCGGCCGATCTCCTTGAGCAGCCCGCCCGCGGAACGACCGCTGCGCCCGTGCAGGAACACCGAGCCCAGGTGATTGCGCTTCACCACCGGCACCACTGCGTCCGCATCGGTCAGCGGGGTGCCGGCCATCACCAGCTGCCCGGCCTGCTCGGCGACGCTCATGGCCGACACTGCCGACTGCACGCAGGCGGTACCCGGATCGACGGTGGCCGTCGGCTGCGGGGATGCGGTGGGAGTGCTCGAAGCGGCGGGAAGGTCGCGGCTGTCGGTGGTGGGTGAGACACCGGGCTGCGCCTGCGGATCCTCCTCCCCGGCCGAGCAGCCGGACAGCACCAGACCGGTCGCCACCAGGCCGGCCAGTGCGCCTGCGCGCAGGACAGGGTGCCGTCGCGGATGCCGGTAAGCCTCAGTCACCCCTGCAGCCTGTCATGTCCCTGGCCCCCCACTCCCGGTGAGGCGCCCCGCCACGGTGCCCACCCTCGTCCTCAAATTTCTGAACCATCACCGACGTGACGCGCTACACGGCCGCTTGGTCCGGCACACCAACCTGTCCGGACTAGGCTCGACGACACAACCGTCCCCGTCGTTGAGGACCCCACCCGTGGATCTTTACGAATACCAGGCTCGCGACCTGTTCGCGGCCCACGGCGTACCGGTGCTGGACGCCCTCGTGGCCGACACACCGGAACAGGCCGCCGAGGCCGCCAGCAAGCTTGAAGGCTCCGTAGTCGTCGTCAAGGCGCAGGTGAAGGCCGGTGGCCGGGGTAAGGCGGGCGGCGTCAAGCTCGCCAAGTCCCCCGAAGAGGCCGCCGAGCGCGCCAAGGACATTCTCGCGCTGACCATCAAGGACCTGCCGGTCCGCCGGGTCATGATCACCCAGGGCGCCGACATCGCCGAGGAGTACTACTTCTCGGTGCTGCTCGACCGGGCCAACCGTACCTACCTCGCCATGGCCTCCCGTGAGGGCGGCATGGAGATCGAGGAGCTTGCGGTCGAGCGCCCGGAGGCCCTGGCCCGCATCCCCGTCGACGCCATCACCGGCATCGACGCCGCGAAGGCTCAGGAGATCATCGACGCCGCCGGGTTCGACGAGGCCGTCAAGCCGCAGATCGTCGAGGTCATCCAGAAGCTCTGGACCGTGTTCAAGTCCGAGGACGCGACCCTCGTCGAGGTCAACCCGCTGATCAAGAGCGGTGACGGCAAGATCGTCGCGCTCGACGGCAAGGTCTCGCTGGACGAGAACGCCGGCTTCCGCCACCCCGAGCACGAGGCCCTGGCCGACCAGGCCGCCGCCGACCCGCTCGAGGCGAAGGCCAAGGAGAAGAACCTCAACTACGTGAAGCTCGACGGCAACGTCGGCATCATCGGTAACGGCGCCGGGCTCGTGATGAGCACGCTCGACGTGGTCGCCTACGCCGGTGAGCAGTTCGGTGGCTCGCGTCCGGCCAACTTCCTCGACATCGGCGGTGGCGCCAGCGCCGAGGTGATGGCCAACGGCCTGGAGATCATCCTCTCCGACCCGCAGGTGAAGTCGGTGTTCGTCAACGTCTTCGGCGGTATCACCGCCTGCGACGCGGTGGCGAACGGCATCGTGCAGGCCTTCCAGCTGCTGGAGTCCCGGGGCGAGAGCGTGACCCGCCCGCTGGTCGTCCGCCTCGACGGCAACAACGCCGAGCTGGGCCGGCAGATCCTCACCGACGCCGGGCTCGCGGGCCTGGAGCAGGTGGACACGATGGACGGCGCCGCCTCCCGCGCGGCCGAGCTCGCAGCCAAGGGAGCCTGAGCGATGGCGATCTTCATCGACGAGAACAGCAAGGTCATCGTCCAGGGCCTGACCGGCTCCGAGGGCAAGAAGCACGCCCAGCTGATGCTGAAGTCGGGCACCCAGATCGTCGGCGGCGTGAACCCGCGCAAGGCCGGCACCACGGTCGAGTTCGAGGGTGGCGTGTCCGTGCCGGTGTTCGGCACGGTCGCCGAGGCGATCAAGGAGACCGGCGCCGACGTCAGCGTCATCTTCGTGCCCGCCGCCTTCACCAAGGCCGCGGCGTACGAGGCGATCGACGCGGGCATCCCGCTGGCCGTGGTGATCACCGAGGGCGTGCCGGTGCACGACACCGCCGACTTCTATCAGCACGCGGTCAACTCCGGCACCACCCGGCTGATCGGGCCGAACTGCCCGGGCCTGATCAGCCCCGGCAAGTCGAACGTCGGCATCATCCCGGCCAGCATCACCGGCCCGGGCCCGATCGGGCTGGTCAGCAAGAGCGGCACGCTGACCTACCAGATGATGTACGAGCTGCGGGACATCGGCTTCTCGTCCGGCGTGGGCATCGGTGGTGACCCGGTGATCGGGACCACCCACATCGACGCGCTCGCCGCGTTCGAGGCCGACCCGGAGACCAAGGCGATCGTGATGATCGGCGAGATCGGTGGCGACGCCGAGGAGCGGGCCGCGGCCTACATCAAGGAGCACGTGACCAAGCCGGTCGTCGGCTACGTCGCGGGTTTCACCGCCCCCGAGGGCAAGACGATGGGCCACGCGGGCGCGATCGTGTCCGGCTCGTCGGGCACCGCGCAGGCGAAGAAGGAGGCCCTCGAGGCCGCCGGGGTGAAGGTCGGCAAGACGCCGAGCGAAACCGCCCAGCTGATGCGGGAGATCGTCAGCGCTCTCTGACGCTTGCGGTTTTTGGCCGCAGGGCAGCCGATGGTGGGCTCCCTGCGGCCAAACCTTTTTTAGGACGTTTGTGGGCCTGCTCGCGGGGAGCGGCGAGTTCGGGGGTGGCGGCTCGCGGGTCGAGCGGTACGCCCCAAAACTGTGACTCGTCACGGATCTGGCGACACCCCCGTGGAAGTCCCACGTCAGGGGCGTTTCCTCGACCAGCATGACGGGGATGAGCACCGTACGGGAACGCATCGGCCTCCGCCCCGGCACGCCCCCGGCTCCGGTGGTGGCCGGGCCGGGCCGGCGCCCGAACATGGTGCTCTACTCCGCCGTCGTGGCTGTTCAGGCGGCCCTGGCCTCACTCGTGGTGGTGATGGTGCCGGTGGTGCTGGCCTGGGCCACGGCCTCGTACAGCCGGGCCCCCTGGACCGACGTGGTCCAGCTGGGGATCGGCGCCTGGCTGCTCGGGCACCACGTCGGCATCGTGATCCCGGACGGGCACATCGGGCTGGTCCCGATCGGCCTGCTGCTGATCCCGGTGGTCAGCTGCTGGTTCGGCGGGGTTCGGCTGGCCCGGGGACTGGACCCGAACACCGACCAGATCCGCGAGGGAATCGGCCGGGCCCGCCCCCGGGCGCCCCGGCCGAAGGCGATGGCGGTGTTCGCGTTCAGCTATGCGGGCACGGTGACGGCGATGGCCACGCTGGTGACGACCTCGCAGGTCCGCCCCCTGCTGGGCCAGGCGTTCGCCGGCGCGATGGTGATCGTCTGCCTGGCCGGCGCGGCGGGGATGGCCGCCTGGGTGGGCGGGGGAGTGATCCCCGGGCTGCGCCTGCTGGTGGACAAGTCTCGCGCGCCCAAGGTGATCCGCCGCTGCTTCCGGCCAGTTCTGCTGGGGCTCGCGGTGCAGCTCGCCGCGGCTCTGGTGCTCTTCGTCGTGGCCACCGTGCTGGGCTGGGACCGGGTCACGCAGCTGCATTCAGCGCTCGCCCCGGGCGTGGTCGGCGGGATCGTGCTGACCCTGGGGCAGTTGCTCGTGGTGCCGAACCTGACGATCTGGTCCGGCTCCTATGCGGCGGGGGCAGGCTTCTCGGTGGGGGAGGGCACCACTGTGGCCCCCGGCCAGCTCGACGTCGGGGCGTTGCCGGCGCTGCCCGTCCTGGGCGCCCTGCCCTCCGCCCCCGGCCCGGAAACGCTCTGGTTGCTGATGGCGATCCCGGTGCTGGGCGGCCTGGTGACCGGTTACCGCGTGCTGCGGATGCCTCTCGGCCGCAACCTGATCCACATTGACGCCTCGCCCACCCGCCGGATGATCGAGCGGGTGCCCCATCATGTGCGCGTACCCCTGGTCCGCGCGGTCGTTGCCGGTCTGCTCATGGTTCTCGCCTGGACCCTGCTCGGCTGGCTTTCCGGTGGTGCGGCCGGGCCCGGCCGGCTCGACGTGATGGGGCCCGACGTCCCGACACTGGCTCTGTTCATGGCGGCCGAGGCTGGTGGCGCGATCGTGCTTACGGTGGCTGTCGGGCTCGTGGTGCGTCGTCTCATCGGGTCACGTAAGAGCGCTGCTGCTGACGTGCCGATGTCTGGTGGTACCCCGGGCCGCGGTATCCCGCGTCCGGCCCGGACTCCCGCCGAAGGGCTGCTCGTGTCCGGCATCGCTGATGCCCCGGGTGCCTCGGCCACGGCGGCGGGGACGGCCAAGAAGCCGGCCTCGCTGGCCGATGTGGGGGCGGACCCGCTGGCCTGGCTGGACCGGCCCGGGCCGGGCCCGCGCAAACGCACGGACCCGCCCCGCCACGCCTCCTGAGACTCAGCTCCCGGAGCGCTGGTTCAGGTCTTCCAGAATGCTGTCGAACCGGTCGTTCGTCTCGTCCAGGCAGGCCTTCTCGGCGGTGTCGGTGCTGGCCCGGCTCTGGCACTTCTCCAGGTCCGAGATCACCGGGTAGTAGACCGCCTGGGTGAGCAGGATCAGCAGGAGCAACCCGGTCACCCCCAGCCCGAACACGGTGAAGACCACGCCGCGGGCGGGCATTCCGGCGCGCCGCATCTCGGCCAGGCCGATCAGGACCCGGATGCCGACGAACGCCCCGGCCAGCCCGAGCGCGATCCCGGCCAGCCGGAAGGGCAGGGCCAGCGAGGTCACGATCAGCAGGCCGATCACCATGATGATGAACAGCCTGAGCCGGTCGCGGGTGCGCAGCGCCAGGGCCTTCAGTTCGTCGGGGCTCTTGCGCCTGCGGTCGGGCAGGTTCCAGCCCTGCTGCCCCGGTCCGCCCGGTCCGCCGGATTGGCCTGGCCCGCCCGGCTGACCGAACTGGCCGTACGGGCCGGGCTGATGGAACTGGTTGTAAGGGCCCGGCTGGCCGTACTGGTTGTAGGGACCCGGTTGTCCGTACGGGCCCGCCGGGCCGAACTGGCTTGCTTCGCCGAACTGGCCCGATTGACCGAACTGGCTTGCCTGGCCGGGCTGCCCGTACTGGCCGAGTTGGCCCGTTTGAGCGAACTGGTTCGGCTGGCTGAACTGGCCCGTTTGGTCCGTCGGGCCGAAATGGCCCGGCTGGCCGTACGGGGCGGGCTGGGTGTTCGGCGTGGGCTGACCGTACTGGCCGGGTGAGCCAGGCTGTCCCTGAGGCGTCGAGTCCTGGGACCAGGCCTCGCCGGGCCCCGGATACTGGCCGTAGGGAGCCTGGCCAGGCAGCGTCTGGCCGGATGAGGGGTGGTCGTTCTGCGGCTGCCCGGGAGTCGGCTGGCCGTGAGGAGCCTGAGCAGGGGATACCTGTCCGGGGGTGGCCTGGTTGGCCGGCGGCTGCCCGTAAGTAGCCTGGCTGGGCGGGGTTTGGCCTGCGGTGGTCTCCGTGGCGGTTTGGCTGTCCGAATTCCGCTCCTCGACCGTCTGACCCTGGGCCGCCTTCTCACTCACAGTGCTGCCGTCCGCCTCGCCCGGCCCGGTCTGATCAATGCCGACTTCGATCTTGTCCGGCCCTGGCTCCGTGCTCCGAGCCGGGTGGTCGTGGGTCTCGACCTCGCCACCACGGCCCGCAGCGCCCGTCAGTTCGCCGGTGGCCTTCACCTGGTTGGTCTCAGCCTCGTCGTCCAGGGGGGCCGGGCTCGCGGCGAGCGGCTCCTCCTGCAGCCAGGCGGCCGGGATCTGGCCGGGGGGCAGGGGCGGCCGGCGGGTGGCGCCGGTCTCGTGGGGCGGGATCGGGGACGAGCCCCCTTCTTCGGACGTGGCGCGGGGGCGGGGAGGGCTCAGGTCTTCCGGGCCGGAGCCCTGGGGTTCCGAGGCCTCTTCCCCTGAGCCTTCGGCCTTCGAGTTGGCCGGCTCCGATGGCCGGCCTGGGGCGTGTGGGCTCCCCGCGGGGGCGCCGGCCACCTCGGTGCGGCGGTCGTCGTCCTGCGGCACCGGGCTCTTCTCCGGTGCGTCGGGCCAGGTGTGGCCAGGCCCAGGGTTGGGGGTGCTCGGCACGGCTCCTCATCGTTGGCTCGGGGACCGCCGGGGCGGCCGGTCTTTCGAATGGTCTCAAATGCTGTTGTACCGGCAGTTCGGCCCGGCGCAGGTCTGCTGCGGTCACGGTTGCGGCCACAGTTGGCGGCGGACTTCGCCACCTCCGGCGCCCGGATGCCGTCCGGGCCTGGCTATCGTCTCCGTTCGTGACCGAGGATCCCCAGGTACCCGCAGCGGCCGCAGACGCCGGAACCCAGGGCGGGGCCGCGGCGTTGCCGCGGGTCGCCGTCATCGTGTCCGGCAGCGGCACACTGCTGCAGGCACTTCTGGACAACGCGCAGGGCTACACCATCAGTTCCGTGCTCTCCGACCGCGCCGACGCGCTCGGCCTGGAGCGGGCCCGCCGGGCCGGGGTGCCCACGGCGGTGGTCGAGGTGAAGGACTTCCCCGACCGGGCCGCCTGGGACCGGGGCCTGCTGCGCGCGGTCGAGGCGTTCGCGCCCGACCTGATCGTGCTGGCCGGTTTCATGCGGATCGTCGGCGAGCCCCTGCTGACCAGGTACGGCGGGCGGATCATCAACACCCACCCGGCCCTGCTGCCGGCCTTCCCCGGGGCGCACGGGGTGCGTGACGCGATGGCGCACGGGGTGAAGGTGACCGGCTGCTCGGTGATCCTGGTCGACGCGGGCACCGACACCGGGCCGATCATCGCCCAGCGGGCCACCGACGTCCTGGACGAGGACACCGAGGAGACGCTGCACGAGCGGATCAAGGTGCTGGAGCGGGACCTGCTGGTGGACGTGGTGGAGCGGATGAGCACCAAGGGCTGGAAGGTGGAGGGCCGCAAGGTCCGCCTCGGCTGAGCCGCCCCAGGGGGCCCCGGCGCGTTCTGCCGGGCGGGGCGATCGGGGAGTGCCCGGAGGCGTCCCCGGTAGCCACCCGGTGGTGTCCCGGAAACCGTCCCTGGAACCACCGGTACCGGGCCGCAGCCGGTGCAGAACTGTCACCGGTAACGGATATCGTCTGGTGCCGTGAGTGAAACCACTGCCACCCCCGTTCCCGCCGCTGCGGCCTCCCGGCTCCCGATCCGCCGGGCCCTGGTCTCCGTCTACGACAAGACCGGTCTCGAAGAGCTGGCCCGCGGCCTGCACGAGGCCGGGGTGGCCCTGGTCTCCACCGGTTCCACCGCCGGGCGGATCGCCGCCGCCGGGGTCCCGGTCACCAAGGTCGAAGACCTCACCGGCTTCCCCGAGTGCCTCGACGGCCGGGTGAAGACCCTGCACCCCAAGGTGCACGCCGGGCTGCTGGCCGACCGCCGCCTCGACTCGCACGTGCAGCAGCTGGGCGAGCTCGGCGTCGAGCCGTTCGACCTGCTGATCAGCAACCTCTACCCGTTCACGGCCACCGTGGCCTCCGGCGCCACCCCCGACGAGTGCGTCGAGCAGATCGACATCGGCGGCCCGAGCATGGTGCGCGGCGCCGCGAAGAACCACCCGTCGGTGGCCGTCGTGGTCGACCCGGCCCGCTACTCCGACGTCCTGGCCGCGGTCGCTGCCGGCGGCTTCACCCTGGCCGAGCGGCAGCAGCTGGCCGCCGCCGCGTTCCGCCACACCGCCGACTACGACGTGGCGGTCGCCTCCTGGATGGGCAACGTGCTCGCCCCCGCCGAAGACGGCTCCGGCTTCCCGGTCTGGGCCGGCGCCACCTACGAGCGCGAGACGGTGCTGCGCTACGGCGAGAACCCGCACCAGAAGGCCGCGCTGTACAAGAGCGGCCGGCCCGGCCTGGCGCACGCCGAGCAGCTGCACGGCAAGGAGATGTCGTACAACAACTACGTCGACACCGACGCCGCCTGGCGGGCCGCGCACGACCACGGCACCCTGCCCACGGTCGCCGTGATCAAGCACAACAACCCGTGCGGCATCGCGGTCGAGAGCGGGACCGACGGCGTCGCCGGGGCCCACCTGAAGGCGCACAACTGCGACCCGGTCTCGGCCTACGGCGGCGTGGTGGCCACCAACCAGACGGTCAGCGCGGCGATGGCCGAGCAGCTGTCCGAGATCTTCACCGAGGTGGTGGCCGCTCCCGACTTCGAGCCCGCCGCGCTCGAGGTGCTCACCCGGAAGAAGAACATCCGGCTGCTGAAGGTGCCGGCCGAGACGGCGCCCGCGGCGACCGAGACCCGCCCGATCAGCGGCGGTCTGCTGATCCAGAACGTCGACCGGATCGACGCCGGGGCCGGCGACGAGTCAACCACCGGTGGCGACGAGCCGTCCAAGTGGCGTCTGGTGGCCGGTGAGCCGGCCGACGAGGCCACCCTGGCCGACCTGGAGTTCGCCTGGCGGGCCATCCGCGCGGTGAAGTCCAACGCGATCCTGCTGGCCGACGGCGGGGCCAGCGTCGGTATCGGGATGGGCCAGGTCAACCGGGTCGACTCGTGCCGCCTGGCGGTCGAGCGGGCCGGGGCCGAGCGGGCCAAGGGGGCGGTCGCCGCCTCCGACGCGTTCTTCCCCTTCGCCGACGGGCTGCAGGTGCTGCTCGAGGCCGGGGTCCGGGCCGTGGTCCAGCCGGGCGGGTCGATCCGTGACGAGGAGGTCATCGCCGCCGCGCAGGCCGCCGGCGTCACGATGTACCTCACCGGCACCCGGCACTTCGCCCACTGAGGGCAGCGGGCACCGTGAGCACACCGACCACGAGTCACAGCAGGGGGCTGAGCGGGGTGGAGGGGCCGTCGCTACCGGTTCGCCGGACCGCGTTCTTCGTCGTGCTGCTGCTGGTCGCGGCCTCGCTGCCGCTGACCCTGCTGATCAACTTCCAGGTCGGCGGGTACGTGCTCGCGCTGGCCGCACTGGTCGGGGGCACCGCTCGCGCGGTGCTGCCCGACTACCTCTGCCTGGGGCTGCTCGTGCGGTCCCGGCAGCAGGACGTCCTGACCATGTACGTGCTGGGAGTCGCGGTTGCCCTGTTGGCCTGGAAAGTCCCCGGTGGGTGATCCGCCGGAAGGGTCCCAGCGCTTAGGCTGACCTGAGGGTGGGGGCCTCCCGGGGCGAGCATGCAACGTCGGCCCGGGGCAGAGCGTTGTGCAAGGTGCGGGCCCTCCTCGGCCCGCAGGAAGCCCTGATGCCTCACCGGTGTCCGGGGGGAACTGACGCGAAAGGGATCCGATGAGCGAGCCTACGAGCCCCGGCGGTCAGGCTGCTGCCAGCCGCCCGAGCCCCCTGCAGCCCCCTGCTCCGGCTGTGTCCTCGCTCACCCTGACCGCGCCGGAGCCACCGCCGGCGATCGCCCAGACCCAGGCGCCGGAGCTGGCCCCGGCCATCGACCCGGCGGCGCTGCCCGGGCTGGACGCCAAGGTGGACGACTACATCGGCTCGCTGATGTCGGCCGACCCCAAGTCGCCGGAGTTCGCCAGCCGCACCAACGACGTGCGCACGATGGGCGACACCGACATCCGGGAGGCCGCCGACAGTTCCAACCGGCTGCTCCAGGTGCCGGTGAAGGCGTTGAACGAGGGCGGTCTGGCCAAGGGGTCCAAGGTCGGCGCCACCCTGGTGGAGCTGCGGCGCACGGTCGAGGAGCTGGACCCCAAGGGGGCCACCGGCACCAAGAAGATCCTCGGGATGATCCCGTTCGGCAACAAGGTGCGCGACTACTTCCAGCGCTACCAGAGCGCGCAGGAGCAGCTCAACGCGATCATCCAGGCGCTCTACAACGGCCAGGACGAGCTGCGTCGCGACAACGCCTCGCTGAACCAGGAGAAGCAGCACCTCTGGACCACGATGGCCCGGCTGAACCAGTACATCTACGTGGCCGAGCGGCTGGACTCGCGCCTGTCGGCGCAGATCGCCGAGTTCGAGGCCTCCGACCCGCAGCGGGCCAAGGCCCTGCGCGAGGACGTCCTGTTCTACGTCCGGCAGAAGCACCAGGACCTGCTCACCCAGCTGGCCGTGTCGATCCAGGGCTACCTGGCGATGGACATCATCATCAAGAACAACCTGGAGCTGATCAAGGGCGTCGACCGGGCCACCACCACCACGGTCTCGGCCCTGCGCACCGCGGTGATCGTGGCCCAGGCGCTGTCCAACCAGCAGCTCGTGCTCGACCAGATCACCGCGCTGAACAGCACCACCTCGCGGATGATCGAGAGCACCTCGGAGATGCTGAAGGACAACTCGGCGCGGATCCAGGCCGGCGCCGCGTCGGCCGCGGTCGGCCTGCCCGAGCTGCAGCGGGCCTTCGCCAACATCTACGCCACGATGGACGCGATCGACACGTTCAAGGTGCAGGCGCTGGACACGATGGCGGCCACCATCGGCACGCTGGAGACCGAGACCACCAAGGCCCGCGGCTATCTCGACCGGGTGCACGCCAACGACCAGCGCACCGCGCAGGCCGAGCGGGGCGGTTCGCTCGACCTCGGCATGGGCCGCTGAGCAAGCGACGCTGACACGAGCGGGGAAGCAGAAGAGCTGAAGATGTGCGCAGAACGGGGCCGTCGTGTCCTTCGGTGACTGGCTCGGCCGGGTCTTCGGCCGGGAGCCCGAGCCGGAGCAGCCCCGGCTGGAGCTGCCCAGGGTGAAGACCAGCGCCGAGCTGCTGGACGAGCTGGCCGCCTTCGAGCAGGAGATCGCCGACCGGGTACCCACGATGGTGCTGTCCCGGGTGGCCCGGGTGGCCTCGATCGTGCGCGACACGATCCCCCGGCTCGACCAGCTCGGGGCGGGCAGCTACCAGGCGCACACGGTGGTCGCCACCGCCACCAGCTACCTGCCCGAGGCGGTCGGCGGCTACCTGCGGCTGCCCCGCTCGTGGGCCGACACCCGGCCGATCGCCAACGGCAAGACGGCCCTGCTCCTGCTCTGCGACCAGCTCGACCTGCTGGCCTATAAGATGGACCAGATCCTCGACGCGGTGGTCCGGGCCGATGCCGCCGCCCTGATCGCCCACGGTCAGTTCCTTGCCGAGAAGTTCGGTGCAGGAACCGGTCTGGAGATCGGTCAGATCAACGCGCCACCGCAACCCGGCCAGGCGCCGCCGCCGCTGTCCGGGGTGCCGCCGCGCACCGCTCCGTCCGCCGACCAGCGCGCACCGAGCATCGAGCTGGAAGACGAGCCCACCGATCCGGGCCGGACCCCGCCGGTACGCCGGCTCGAACCACCGACGGGTGCGGCATGAACGATCGCCACGAACTCCTTCCGGCCCTGGCGAAGCTTGCCGCCACAGGTGTCGCCGCCGGTCTCGACGAGGCCGAGGTGCGTTCCGAGGGTGCGGCTTTCGCGGCCGCCATCGCCGAGTCGGCCACTGGCGCCGCCCATCAGTGGGCCGCGGCCCAGGGTCGCACCGTGCAGGACTTCTTCGATGCGGCCAGCAGCGCGCGGCGCTGGCGCAACTCGCCCACGGCACTGCTCACCAGGCTGGCCCGGTCCGGCTCCCCCCAGTCCGAAGACTACGCAAAGGCCCTCACCGAGGTGGCTTCCGCGGCCTGCTCGCTGGGCGAACCGTCGATGCGGGTGGTAGCCAACGCCTCGGCCGCCTCGGCCGCTCAACTGGCGGGGGCAAATCTCCGCCCCCTGCCGCCACCCACCGAGCCGGCGCCGCAATCGTCCTATGTTCCAAGCACTCCCGTGATCCCCACCCTGGCGCCCTTCGGGCCCCTGTCGGTGCAGGATCTGCCTGGGGGCTGGCGTTTCACCGGTGGTCCAGACCCGGCCCAGCCACAGAACACCGATCCCAACCCGGCCGCGGGCCTGACCTCCGCCCAACCGCAGCAGGCCTCACTGGCGTCCTCAGTCGAAGCTCCGAAAGAACCCGAGCCGCCGGCCAGGTCGCTGGAAGAGCTGCTCGCCGAGCTCGACGAGCTGATCGGCCTGACCACGGTGAAGAACGAGATTCACCGGCAGGCGCAGCTTCTGCGGGTCGAGAAGCTGCGGGCCGAGGCCGGTCTGCGCAGCGTCACGATCACCCGGCACCTGGTGTTCAACGGCAACCCGGGCACCGGCAAGACCACCGTGGCCCGCCTGGTGGCGGGCATCTACCGTGCCCTCGGGCTGCTCAGCCAGGGGCACCTGGTCGAGGTCGACCGGTCGGAGCTGGTGGCCGGTTACCTGGGGCAGACCGCCCCGAAGACCGCCGAGGTGGTCAAGAGTGCCCTGGGCGGAGTTCTGTTCATCGACGAGGCCTACTCGCTCGCCGGCGACGACTACGGCACCGAGGCGATCGACACGCTGGTCAAGGAGATGGAGGACCACCGCGACGACCTGGTGGTCATCGTCGCCGGATACCCGCTGCCGATGGCCAGTTTCATTGCCAGCAACCCGGGCCTGTCCAGCCGGTTCCGCACCACGATCGAGTTCGACGACTACACCGACGACGAGCTCGAGCAGATCTTCTCGATGCACGCCGGCAACGCCGACTACCTGGTGGGCGAGGCCACGCGCGAACGCTTCCGCGAACTGCTGCCCGACGAGCGGCCGACCGGTTTCGGCAACGGGCGCTGGGCCCGTAACGTGCTCGAGGCCGCGATCGGGCACCAGGCCTGGCGGCTGAGAGACGTCGAGACCCCCACCGTGGAGCAGTTGCGTGAACTGCTGCCGAGCGACCTGGACGGCGAGGACGAAGCAGCAAGCGAGGACGAAGTAGCAAGCAACGAATCGCCCGAAGCAGACGTCAGCACGGATGTGAGCGCTCCGGACACCGACCCCGCTGGGCAGGAGAGTGCGTCATGAGTCAGACGGTTGTGCCCGCGCCCGTGTTCATCCGGAGTGGTCCCGAGGCGGCGCCACCGCCCAACCGGATCCAGGCGGCCGGGCAGGCACTGCGGGCCTCGTTCGCCGGTAGTCCGGGGCGGCTGCGGCTGATTGCGCTCGGGGCTGTGCTGTCGGTGGTGATCTCTGCGCTGCTGGGTGGGTGGGCGCTGCAGATGCGTTCGTCGGCGCTCGACCGGGCCAAGGCCTCCTCCGAGCACCTGCTACGACTGCAGAGCGTGCAGACCAAGCTGGTAGAGGCGAATGCCGCGGCCACCAACTCGTTCCTCGGCGACGGTCTCGAACCGCAGGAGCAGCGGCTCGACTACATCACGGCGCTGCGCGACGCCTCCAGCGAGCTGGCGCTGGCCTCCCGATACAGCCAGGACGACGCCGAGACGCTGGGCCGGGCGAACGCGCTGCTCACCCGCTATGCCGGCTACATCTCCTCGGCCCGGGCCAACAATCGGCAGGGCAACACGGTCGGGGCCAGCTATCTGCAGTCGGCCAGCACGCTGCTGCGCGGTGAGACCCAGGAGGGCCGTGAGAGCGAGGGCATCGTGCCGTTGCTGCAGGCTCGCGCTGATGCTTCCGCGCAGGTCCAGGACGATGCCTTCGCCCAGTCGGAGAACGCCCGTTGGCTGCTGCTGGTTGCCGCGGTGATCGGGATCGGCGGGCTCGGCTATGCGCAGCTCCTGGTCACGCGGCACTCCCATCGGTACGTGAACATCCCGGCCGCGGTGTCCACCGTGGGACTGGTCGCGGTGCTGGCGAGCGCGGCGGTGGTGATGTCGTCGGCGCAGAGCGAGGCCAGCGACGTGCGCTTCGGCCCTCTGGAACGCGCGACCGAACTCAGCGATTCGCGGGTGGCAGCGTTCGACGCCAAGGCTCAGGAGAGCCTGACTCTGATCGACCGCGGCTCGGCCACAGACGCCGACGAGGACTGGCAAGACGCCTACACCGAAGCCGTGGGCAGTCTCGACGGGCTGGACTACCCCGACGCCAAGTCCGCGCTGGAGCAGTACGGAACGGCTCACGAAGAGGTGAACGATCTCGACCTGAGAGGCCAGTGGGACGACGCCGTCGACCAGGCGATCAGCTCGGGCGAAGGCTCGGGGAACGCCTTGTTCCAGAGCTACGACGACCAGACCCGGCTGAGCCTGGACAAGCAGAGAACGGTCGCGCTCGACCGGCTCGGCGCCGCGAACGACTCGTTGCTGCTGATCGCTCTGCTCCTGCTGGTCATCGGCGTGCTGTGCGCGGCCGGGGCCTGGTGGGGGATCTCGCTCCGACTCGACGAGTACCGGTGATGACGATGACCAACTCCACACGCGCCCGTCGGATCCTCACGGCCACTGCCGCCGGGGCCCTGCTGCTGTCCGGCTGCGCCGGCGCCTCTTCCGCTGGTGAGCCTGGCCCAGAGGCGATCGCAGCCCAGCCGGTGGCGGCCACGGCCACTGAGAAGAACTGTCCTGAGGACAACCTGCCGCGAGAGGCGTCCCTGGCCACCACCGGGGCAAGCCTGAACCCGGCCACCTGGTCGGACAAGTCCACCATGGCCGAGGTCCGCAGCAGCGGAAAACTGGTGGTGGGCGTCGCCGGTGACGTGAATCTGTGGGGGTCGCGCAAGCCCGGCTCCACCGAGCTCCAGGGTTTCGACATCGACGTGGCCAACCGCATCGCCGACGCGATCGGCCCCAAGGTCCAGGTCGAGTACGAAGTGATCAACTTTGCCGATCGGCTGCCCCGGCTGAAGAACGGTGACGTGCAGCTGGTCGCGCACACGATGACGATGACCTGCGAGCGCTGGTTCGGCAGCAAGGAGAAGCCGGACGAGTTCATCAACTTCTCCACCGAGTACTACCGGGCCGGCCAGAAGGTGCTGGTGCGCAGCGACTCCAAGGCCACTGGTATCGACGACCTGAAAGGCCAGACGGTCTGCGCAGCAACTGGTTCCACCAGCCTGGCCAACCTCGAGGGGCGAGGGGTGACGCCGGTCGAGGTTGGCGACGTGGGCGAGTGCCTGGTCCGGTTCCAGGAGGGCGAGACCACCGCGATCACCGGTGACGACACCGTGCTGGCCGGATTCCGGGCACAGGACAAGTACGCCAAGGTGGTCGGCGATGCGTTCACCGAGGTGCCCTACGGCCTGGGGATCGCCCCGGGCGACTACGACTTCACCCGCTTCGTCAACCTGGTGCTCGAGCAGATGCGGACCGACGGCACGCTCGACGGCCTCTATGACAAGTGGATGAAGGGCAACGGCGCCAAGCCGGCCGTACCGAAGGCGGTCTACGGACGCCAGCAGGCAGCGCTGGAGAAGCGCGGCTGATGTTCCCCACACCCCCGAGGCAGCGCGAACGGCGGGCATCGTGGTCGAATTGCCCTCGATGACACGACCGGAACACGCCACGGCCCCCACCGCCCCGGGCCGTCTGGGCCAGGCGATCGGCGTGGACGAGTTGCGCACCTACCTCGGCGCGCTGGACACCTGGCGGGCCTCGCGCAAGCGGGAGCTCGACCAGATCGACGCCGCCGCCCTGCGCTCGGACGAGGCCGACAGCTACACCGCCGACCTGACCCTGGCGATGACCATGTGGCAGTCGGTCAGCGACCGCTGGGGCGAGCTCACCCGGATCTGGGACTCCGGCCGGGTCGGCCCGCAGCAGCAGGAGCAGATGTCCCGAGTGATCTGGGGCACCGGTGCGGGCGGTGGCTCAGCCGCGATGACCGGCACGATGATGGGTCTTTCGCTGGTCGAGGCCTGCCGGCTGTCCGACGCGCTCACCGCCACGCTGCGGGCCCGGCTGTCGTTCGATCCGATGGCGGCCGACGTGGCCGCCCGGATCCAGGCCACCCGGGCCACACTGGAACGCTGCGCCGAGCAACTGGCCGACAGCCGGGCCACCCGCCCGGCCTCGCTGCCCGACATCGACGCGCTCACCCGGCGACTCGACGAACTGGCGGCCCGGGCCCGACGCGGGTCGGACGTGAGCGGCCCGTTCGCCGCGATCGAGGCAGCCGCGGCCAAGGCCGAGCGCGACCTGATCGTGGCCGGCGCCGCGCATCGCGACCTGGGCCGCGACTACCGCGCCACCCTGGCCCGCCGTCGTGAACTCGAGGCCGAGGCCGAGGAGCTGTTCCGGCTCGTGGACCGTACCCGCGCAGCGGTGGTACCGACCCCCAAACTGGCGGTGCCGGACGTCTCCAGGCTCGGAAAGGTGCCGCAGACGCGCGAGGCCCTCGACGCGTTCCGGGCCCGGCTGGAACTGGTCGCCGCCGCGATGCGGCAGATACGCGACACCTACACCCGGGCTCTCGGTGAGCCCGCCGTCCTGCTCGGTCTGCTCCAGGCGTTCGCCGCCAAGGCCAAGGCCAACGGCCGGGCGAACGATCCGCTCGTCGCACTCGTCAAAGAACAGGCAGAGGCCGCGCTCTCGGCCGTGCCCTGCCACATCCAGGACGCTCGCAACACAGTCGAGAACTACCAGCGGCTGATCGTCCCGGTCCCCGGGGGAGGAATCTGAAATGCCTTCGACTCCGCTCGCCTGCACCCAGCCGGGCTGCACCGGCACCATCGAAGACGGCTACTGCAACGTCTGCGGTTCGCCGGCCGGGGTCAGCGCGCCCGCCGCGGCCGGCGGCGGACCGGTGGAGGCCGACTCGGCGCGGGTGATGTCCAGCCGCACCGCGTCCTCCAACCGTCTGGCCAGCGCGCCCCTGGGCTCGGCCCGGGCGATGGGCGGCACCAACAACACCCGTCGGCTGGGCTCCACCTCGTCCCGCACCCGGGGTGCCCGGCTGGGCGCGGGCATCACCACGGTGCCCCCGGCCGCGGTCCCCGACCCGCTGGCCGCAGTCAAGGACGACCCGCAGGTACCGGAGAGCCGGCGCTACTGCCCGAACTGCGGCAACCCGGTGGGCCGCTCCCGGCAGGGGCGCGAGGGCCGGCCGGAGGGCTTCTGCCCGAACTGCCGCGCGCCGTTCTCCTTCACCCCCAAGCTGAAGAAGGGCGATCTGGTCGCCCACCAGTACGAGGTGGTCGGCGCGATCGCGCACGGCGGCCTGGGCTGGATCTACCTGGCCAAAGACAAGAACGTCTCCGACCGCTGGGTGGTGCTCAAGGGCCTGCTGAACTCCGGCGACCCGGACGCGCTGGCCGCGGCGATCGCCGAGCAGCGGTTCCTGGCCCAGGTCGAGCACCCGCTGATCGTCGAGATCTACAACTTCGTGACGCACGACAGCGCCGGTTACATCGTCATGGAGTACGTCGGCGGCAAGTCGCTGAAAGACCTGCTGAAGGACCGGCTCAAGGAGTCCGGCGGCACCTTCAGCCCGTTCCCGGTCGACCAGGCGATCGCCTACATCCTCGAGGTCCTGCCCGCCTTCCAGTACCTGCACGACACCGGCCTGCTCTACTGCGACTTCAAGCCGGACAACATCATTCAGGCCGGCGACTCGATCAAGCTGATCGACCTGGGCGGTGTGCGCCGGATCGACGACATGGACTCGGCGATCTACGGCACCGTCGGCTACCAGGCTCCCGAGGTGCCGGACGTCGGTCCCTCGATCGCCAGCGACATCTACACCGTCGGGCGCAGCCTGGTCTCGCTGGCGATGGAGTTCCGCGGCAACACCACCACCTACGCCACCACCCTGCCGAACGTGGCCGACACGCCGCTGTTCCAGCAGTACGACTCGCTCTACCGGCTGCTGGCCAAGTGCTGCGCGCCCAACCCGGGCGACCGCTTCGCCACCGCCGACGAGCTGCGCACCCAGTTGCTCGGCGTGCTGCGCGAGGTGGTCGCCGCCCACCGTGGTGAGCGGCCGGCCTCGCACTCCACCGCCTCGCTGCTGTTCGAGCCGCCGGTGGTCGAGGGCGACCGGCTGCAGTGGGACAACCTGCCCAAGCTCAAGGTCGACGACACCGACCCGCAGGCCGCCTGGCTGGCCTCGATCGACGTGGACGACCCGGTGGCCAAGCTCGACCTGCTGCTGAACGCGCTGAACCCCTCGATCGAGGTCCGGCTGGCCACCGCCTACACCGCGGTCGAGGCCCGCGACCTGGCCACCGCCGACCGCGTGGTCGGCGAGATCCTCAACGACGACCCCTGGGAGTGGCGGGCGATCTGGCTGGCCGGTCTGGCCGCGCTGGCCCGGCAGGACCCGACCAACGCCCAGGCCGCCTTCAACGCGGTCTACGGCCAGGTCCCCGGTGAGCTCGCGCCCAAGCTGGCGCTGGCGGTGGCCTGTGAAGAGGGCAACCAGCCGGACATCGCCGAGAGCCTGTACCTGACCTGCCTGCGCACCGACGCCAACTTCACCGCCGCGGCGGCGTTCGGCCTGGCCCGGATCCGCTCGCAGCGGCACACCGAGGGGCAGGGCGAGCTGGAGGCGGCGATCGCGGCCCTGGACATGGTCCCGACCACCAGCCGCAGCTTCGTCAGCGCGCGCCGCCAGAAGGCCGCGCTGCTGGTCGGCTCCGGAGCCGGGCTCGACGCACTGTCGGCCGCTCTGGAGAGCGTTTCCGCGGTGCGGCTGGACCCGCGTGACCGGGCCCAGCTCCGGGTCGACGTGCTGTCCGCGGCCCTGTCCGACGTCAACTCCGGCGGAGAACGTCCCGATGTCACCGTCGGTGGCGTACCGGCTCAGGCCCCTGGGCTGCAGGACGAACTGGAGACGGCCTACCGGGAACTGGCCCAGCTGACCGAGCAGCGTGACGAGCGGGTACGGCTCGTCGACGAGGCCAATCGAGTCCGCCGCTGGACGTGGCGGTGATCATGGGTGAATCACCTGGCTATGAGGTTGATGTGAACGAGATTCCGCCGACCGGCGCGCATTCCGCGCCGGAATCGGCTGCGGGGCAGCAGATCGTCTGCCCCAACTGCGGCGTGGCCGCCGAGCCCGGCGACCTGTTCTGCGAGAACTGCGGGCAGGACCTGCCCGACGGCGTTTCGCCGATCCCGGCCGACGGGCTGAAACGGCCGGGAGGCATGGTCCACCCCGGGGCCACCACCCCGACCCGGCCCGCCGACATGAACGCGCTCAGCCCGGTGTGCCGCAACTGCGCAGGCACCACCTTCCTGGACGGCTACTGCGAAAATTGTGGGACGCCCGCGGTCAAGATCCGCGATCACTGGCAGGAACGTCCGGCGGCCTGGGTGGCAGCGGTCTCCGACCGCGGCGTCCGGCACCACCGCAACGAGGACGGGATGGCCGTGAGTGCCCGTCCCGAGCACGGTTCCCGCGCAGTCCTGGTGGTCTGCGACGGGGTCTCCTCCTCGGCCGACTCCGACATCGCCAGCCTGGCGGCCGCCCGCGCCGCCCGGGACGTGCTCGACCGCCAGCAGGCCGACCTGCCCTCGGTGGCCGGGCGGATCTCGGCCTGGACCGAGCGCCTGGCCCTGGCCGGCGACGAGGCCAACAAGCACGCGGTCGAGGCCGGCCGCGAGCCCAGCGGCCGGCCCGGTGAGCGCCTGGACAACCCGCCGTCGTGCACCTTCGCGGCCGCCGTCTTCGACTCCGGCGTGATCGTCGCGGGCTGGGTGGGGGACAGCCGGATCTACTGGATCCCGGACTCCGGCGAGCCGGAACAGATGTCCAGGGACGACTCGTGGGCCACCGAGCAGATCCTCGCCGGGGTGCCCCGCGAGGAAGCGGAGAACGGGCCGCGCGCGCACGCCATCACCCGCTGGCTCGGCCCGGACAGCCCGGACACCGTCCCCACCCGCGACTCCCGTGTCGTCGACCGCCCGGGCTGGCTGCTGGTCTGCTCCGACGGCCTGTGGAACTACTGCTCCCCGGCGCACGACATGGCCGAGCTGGTGCGGGGTCTCGCGACCGAGGCCCAGGGCGATCCCGCGCTGCTGGCCAACCGCCTGGTCGACTGGGCCAACTCCCGCGGCGGCCAGGACAACATCACCGTGGCCCTGGCCCGCGTCGCCCCGGTCCCACCGCAGCGGGTTCCCGCGGGGGCCGCCGCGCAGACCTCGCCGCTGCCGCCGACCCAGCCCATGCCCGAGGCCTACCCGCCCGCCGACTACGGAAGCCCGCAGACCTGAACCACGTCCGGACATCCCGGACAAGAGCGCGACCAGCCTGTGAATCGGGCACGATGAACAGGGCCATCCGGCCGGTGGCCCGCGAACGATCGGAGAACCAGATGCCGTCCTTCAGTGCCGAGGTGTTCCAGAACGAGTTCATCTCGGAGGGCAGCACCGACGTACACGCCATCGTGTCGGTGACCTGCTCCGGCGCCGGTGAGGCCGGCCGTGGGGAAGGGGGTGACGCCGCCGAGATCATCATCGTCGACACCTCCGGCTCGATGCTCGACGCCAAGATCGTCGCCGCCCGGCAGGCGGCCGCGGTGGCGGTCGACCAGATCCTCGACGGCACCTGGTTCGCGATCATCTCCGGGACCCACGTGGCCACCCGCGCGTTCCCGTACCCGAACGCGCGGGTCTCGATGGTGCAGATGGAGCCGGGGGCGCGAGCGGCGGCCAAGGAGGCCATCTCCCGGCTGGAGGCCGACGGCGGCACGGCGATGGGGTCGTGGCTGAAGCTCGCGGGGCAGCTGTTCGACACGGTTCCGCAAGCCACCCAGCGCCACGCGATCCTGCTTACCGACGGCCAGAACCAGAGCGAGCAGCCGCACCAGTTCCAGAACGCCATCGACTCGGTCACCGGCCGGTTCCAGTGCGACTGCCGCGGTGTCGGCGCCGACTGGGACGTCGCGGAGCTGCGGCGGGTGTCCACCGCGCTGCTGGGCACGGTCGACCTGATCGCCGACCCGGCCTCGATGGCCGCCGACTTCGAGCAGCTGATGCAGAAGGCGATGGGCCGGGGCGTGGCCGAGGCCACCCTGCGGGTCTGGGCACCGCAGGGCTCACAGGTGCTGTGGGTACGCCAGGTCTCGCCCAACGTCGAGGACCTGAGCAGCCGCCGGGTCGACGTGAACCCGCTGACCTCGGCCTTCCCCACCGGCGCCTGGGGCGACGAGTCCCGTGACTACCACGTGGCCGTGCGGGTCCAGCCGCAGGCCGTGGGCCAGGAACGGCTCGCCGCCCGGGTCCAGCTCATGGTCCGCGACCAGGTGGTCTCGCAGGGGCTGGTGAAGGCCAAGTGGTCCGGCGACGACGCGCTTACCACCCGGATCGACCCGGCCGTGGCGCACTACACCGGCCAGGCCGAGCTGGCCTCCGCGATCCAGGAGGGACTGGCCGCCAAGGCCGCGGGCGACGAGGAGGCCGCCACCGCCAAGCTGGGACGTGCGGTCGCACTCGCGGCCGAGACCGGCAACGATGAGGCCACCAGCAAGCTTCGGAAGGTGGTCGACATCGACGATCCGGCGACCGGCACCGTGCGTCTGAAGCGGTCTGTCGACAAGCTCGACGAGATGGCACTCGACACCGCTTCGACGAAGACGACAAGGGTCAACAAGAGATGAGCGCACGCTGCCCGGACGGGCACGTCTCCGAATCGACGGACTACTGCGACGTCTGCGGTCAGCCGATGAATGCGGCGCCCGCACCGGCGCCCACGCCGTCGGTCAACCCCCTCGACCTCGCCCCGGCGCCCTCGTCGGGTGGTGCGTCGGCGTCGGGCGGGCCGAAAGACAAGGAGTGCCCGAACTGCCAGGCCGTCGTGCCGATCGACGACCTGTTCTGCGAGGTCTGCGGCTACGACTTCACCACCGGCGTGATGCCGGAGCCGGTTCCGGCCCCCGGCGACCAGGAGACCGAGGCCCCGGCTGAGGACGCGGTGATGATCAACGCGCCGACCACCCCGCAGCAAGTCACCCCGCCCGCCGCAGCAACCTCGCCCGAGCAGGCAACTCTCACCTGGGTGGCCGAGGTCTGGATCGACCCCGACTGGTACTCCACCCAGGAGAGCGACGAGCCCTGCCCGTCCGCCGGAATGCCCGCCGTAGTTCCGTTGTGGGACAAGAGCATCCTGGTCGGCCGCCGCTCCACCAGCCGCAACATCCACCCCCAGGTGGACTGCGGAACGGACCACGGTGTCTCTCGCCGGCACGCGCAACTGACCACCGACGGCCAGCGCTGGTTCGCCGAGGACCTGCAGTCGTCCAACGGCACCTACATCGCCCCCGCCGGCGCGCCCCTGCCCACCGACCCGATCCCGGCAGGCCAGCGCATCGAGTTCCGCGAGGGCGACCGGGTTTACGTAGGCGCCTGGACCAGGCTGGTCATCCGCCGCGCAACGCCCGACGAGCAGTAGCAAAGAGCGGCTTGAAGACGCACCTACTCGCCACGGCGGGTGGGTGCGCCTTCAGCGACCAACCGGTTCTCGGCGGCCACGACCTCCAGCGTGCTCACCGGACTGGCCACCGTGGCCACCCCGTCGACCGGCAGCCAGGGCCCACCGTTCACTGAGTACTCGCCGCTGTAGACCGTGGTCAGCGCAACCCGCCGCTCCCCGGCCTGCCGATAGACGTGGGCAGTACGAAGCTCGGGGTACGGCGCCCCCGCATCCTCCGTAGCCAGAGACTCGCCGTCCCCGTAGGACCACCGAAACTCCTGCGGCGTAGCCCGAACCTGCACCGGCTGCCCCAGAATCGTGGTCGGCAACGTCACCGTCTCAGCGTCCGCGTAGAGGTTGGTCGGCACATTCACCAGGGTTCGAAGGTTGGCGGGCTGGACCACAATGGGCGAGGCCGGCAACGGCAACCGCTGAAAGTCTGCCCCGGTGAGCACCGGCACCACCAAAGGCGGCTCACCCGGCTCAGTCTCGCCGAGGCAGAAGTACTCACCCGTCGAACTCCAGCTCTCGGCGGTAGTGGCCCCCGCTGGAGCACTCCATACCCAGAACCCGATGTCGTTCGGATCCGGGGTGGCCTGGCACATGAGGGTCGCGTTCTGGCAGAGCGTGGCACTGCTCCTCTGCGGCCAGTTCTCGGTACAGGCGGGGAGGTAGGTGCGGACTGTCTTTGGTTGCGCGGAAACAGGTTTGGCCTTGGTTCCGGAGCTTTCGGTGCCGTCAGATTGGGCCCAGGCATGCAAGTCGACGTTGCTGGTCGAGGTGCGGGAGGTGATAGACCGGGAGGGTTCCGGCGGTAGATCACTCAAAAGAATGAGCCCCGCAAGGCTCGCCAGAATGATCACTGGGTCGCATCCGTGTCATCAATAGAGATGTCGTGAACGACCCACTGGGCTGATGGAGTCCACTGAAGGGCAATGGAACTCTGCGTTGCAGGGATGGGAGGAAAGGTTTCCTTAGTCCCATCTGGGTGTGACTCAACGCCTTCGTTTTGGGTTATGACTGTCGCCACGACGACCCGCGAGCCCACCTTTCCAGGAGGGACTGCCACCACGGTCAGGGAAACTTCCGACCCGGAGATAGATGCGTTTCGAGAGGCGGCGTTTTTCAAATCGGCCAGGGTCGAAGCGCAGAAGGTGCAGTCGTCCTCAACTATGGATTCGAATGGGGCTGTTTCCAGGGTCTGATAGGCGTAGTTGTGAACATCCCAAAAATACCGAACAAACGCCTCAGCCCCCTCCGCACTCTTCTCCGCCTCAGGCGCCACCGGCGCCTCAATACTCGGCGTGGCCCCCACTGTCCCCACCGTTGTTGATGTTTCGCTGGTGGCCGGAGTTCTCTCCGTATCCGAATCAGACTTCGAGCCCGAACACCCGGCCACCAGTAGAAGCGCACCAGCAAGCAGTGCCGCGAAAAAACGTCCCCCGTTCATGAGAAAGAGAGTAACCAGCCCCCACCCCAAAAGTCCGGGTCGCGCGAAAACTGTGGATAACTCAGCCGAAGACCACGGTCTTGTTACCGTTGATCATCACCCGGTTCTCCGCGTGCCAGGTCACCGCCCGCGCGAGTACCCGGCACTCCACGTCCCGGCCGGCCGCGGCCATCTGGTCGGCGGTGGTCGCGTGCTTCACGCGTTCCACGTCCTGCTCGATGATCGGGCCCTCGTCCAGGTCGCTCGTCACGTAGTGGGCCGTCGCTCCGATGATCTTCACGCCGCGGGCGTGGGCCTGCTGGTAGGGCCGGGCACCCTTGAAACTCGGCAGGAACGAGTGGTGGATGTTGATCGCGCGGCCGTCCAGGGCCTGGCAGAGCTCCGGTGAGAGCACCTGCATGTACCGGGCCAGCACCACCAGGTCGATCTGCTCGCGGTCGACGATCTCCAGCAGCTGCTTCTCCGCCTCGGGCTTGGTCTCCTTCGTCACCGGCACGTAGATGAACGGGATGCCGTGCGACTCCACCAGGTCCTGGAAGTCCCGGTGGTTGCTGACCACCGCCGGGATGTCGATGCCCAGGGCCCCGATGCGATGCCTGAACAACAGGTCGTTCAGGCAGTGGCCGAACTTCGAGACCAGGATCAGCGTGCGGCAGCGGGTGGCCGCGTCGACCAGGCGCCACTGCATCCGGAACGAGTCGGCCACGGCCAGGAAGCCCGCGCGCAGGCGCTCCAGGGTCTCCATCGGGTCGAGGGCACTGAACTGCACCCGCATGAAGAAGGTGCCGGTGCTCCCGTCGCCGGCGTCGGCGTCGTACTGCTCGCTCTGCAGGATGTTGCAGCCGTGCTGGATCAGGAAGCTGGCGACGGCGTAGACGATGCCCGGCCGGTCCTCGCACGCGAGGGTGAGGATGTACTGCTTGCGGTCGGCGGGGGCGGAACCACCGGCACCGAGGGGGGCAGGTGCGGATGTCGCCGTGGGATCGGCGCCGGCTGTTGCGAAGGACGAGGCATCGGTCACTTCCGCAGCGTGCTGGGACGGGCACCGAACGGTCAAGAGCGGCGCCCCGGTAACGGTTGCGCGTCACCTTCGGGACACCCGGAGTGCGGGAGTCACAGCACAGCGCGATGGCAGTCAATGCCGCCTAGGAGCGCCACGCTAAGTGAATGTTATGGAAGCGGCAAAGATATGCCGCACGGCGGCCACGGAGAATCCGTAGTCGTCTGATCGCCCACTGTCAGGCGCCCAGCTCACATGATCATTCCGGCCCTTCCAACACGCCGTGATGACCTGCGCGAGGGCTGTTCTGGAGGCTTGTCGATCAGCTGCTCCAGGCAACCGCTGAGACCGCCCTGAGAATTGGTCGTCTGTTTTGAATGCCCTCTGACCAGCACTGGTATGGTCTGGCCCACATTAGACGGTTGGGAACGGGGTCCCTTAGCATCACGATTCGATCTCGGTTGAGCTGATTGACCGGGATGCGTCCGTATCAACCGGCCGATGGCGGCCAGACGCTGATCAGTGGCCGGCGACCATGGGAGCAGAGAACCACCGTGACGAGCAGACGCAGGGCTCAGGCCGAAAGCGATCGGCAGGCACGAACGGCTGCGGAGCGTGAGGGGCACCAGTCCTCCGCTCGTGGTGGCGAGGTGCTTGATTCGTCCAACGGCCGGGCCGCCCGAAACAGCTACAGCCCCTCCCAGTACGCCCCGTCGGACCAGCACGACCAGTACGCAGACCCCGCCCAGGCCCGCCGTAAGCGCCGTGCCGCCACCGGCGCGCGCGTCGGCGCCGCCGAAAGTGCTTCCTTCTTCGCCGACGGCGAGGCTCCCCGTGTGCGGGTCGAGCCGGCCCGTCGCGAACCGCAGCTGAGCCGGGCCGATCTGCGCGCCCGCCGCGAGCGGATGGAGAAGCGCCGTAAGCGTCGCGCCCTGCAGCGTCAGCTGACCTTCGGCCTGATGGGCCGGGAGACCGACCCGCACGCCGCCACCGTGGCCATCCCCGAGCTCGACGAGACGAGCACCGGGAGCATCCGGGTCCGCTCCGGCCGCACCGGTGCGATCCCCACGCGTACCGGCACGATGCCGCCGCCCCCCACCGGCTCGATCACGCTGCCCGCGGCCTCCGCCGACATCATCGAGGCCGACGTCACGGTCGACGACCCGACGCCCACCGGCGAGCTGTCGTCGCGTCGTGACCTGCGCGGCAAGCGCCCCAAGACGGGCCGTCGCTCCAACCGCGGCCCGATCGGCCGGGCGGCCAGCAACAAGCGCGCCTGGCTCAGCGCCGTGGCGATCGCCCTGGTCGTGGCCGTGCCCGCCTCGCAGTTCATGAACCGCGAGAGCGACGAGAAGATCGAGGACGCGGCGCTCACCACCGACAGCCTCGAGATGCCGCCGATCACCCAGACGCGGCCGCCGTCACCCACCACCGAGCAGCTGAAGAAGAACCAGGAACGCCTGAGCAAGGCCATCTCAACGGCCCGCAAGACCAGCGAGAAGGCGACCAAGAGCAAGGCGCCGAGCAAGTCGCCGACCGGTAGCAAGACCAGCGACTCCGGCGGCGGCGACGACACCCCCTCGTCGAAGGCTCCCCGCGCCGGCGGCACCACCCAGGTCGGCCTGGCCAACCTCAGCGACAAGAACTCCGGTCTGGGCTGGGCCTCGGGCATGTACATGCCGGGCAGCCTGGCCAGCAACGCCGAGGCCTTCGGCGACTGGCGCGGCCGGGCCCTCGACGTGGTCGTCGACTGGCCGGCCCGCGCCAACTGGGACGACCTGGTGAACCCGGACTGGCTGTACCGCAGCTGGAAGGACACCTCCTACACCAAGGTCTTCGGCTTCCCGCCGTTCCCGGAAGACGGCAGCACGCTGCAGCAGTGCGCCACCGGGGCCTACAACGACAAGTGGGAGCAGATCGCCAAGGGCATCAAGAACGCCGGTATCTCCGACAGCACGGTGATCCGGCTGGGCTGGGAGTTCAACGGCGACTGGTACGCCTGGCAGGCCAGCGACACCGACGCCTTCAAGGAGTGCTGGCGTCAGGTGGTCGGCGCGGCCGAGTCCGTGGCCCCCGCCCTGACCTGGGACTGGACGGTCAACCGGGGCGTCAGCGCCGGTCTGTCCGACCCGACCAAGGCCTACCCGGGCGACGAGTACGTCGACATCGTCGGCCTCGACTCCTACGACATGTGGCCGGGTGCGGTCGACGAGAAGTCGTGGAACGTGCACCTCAACGGCAAGCAGGGCCTGAACTACTGGGCGAACTGGGCCAAGAACCGGGGCAAGAAGATCAGCGTCCCCGAGTGGGGCGTCTACCCGGGCACGGCCAACGCCGGTAACAACGGCGGCGACAACCCGTACTACATCGCCAAGATGAAGAACTGGTTCGAGAGCCTGGGCAGCCAGCTCGCCTACGAGGCCTACTTCAACGAGGACGCCGGCTACTACGCGGGCTCGATCTACGGCAGCGGGCAGAACCCGAACGCCGCCGCGAAGTACAAAGAGGTCTACGGCAACTAGCTCCAGCCACGAGAACGGCCCTCGGGAGAATGCTCCCGGGGGCCGTTTTCTCAATTGAAGACGTCGGTGGGCACCGATGGCCCGAAGGTGGCGGCTCCCGGTGGGGAGCCGAAGGCGTCCGTTACAGGATGGCGTCCTCGATCTGCTCCACGATCACGCACCAGTACAGATCCTTGGCAATGGCCTCGGTGTCCACTGCGTTCAGCTGTTTCTTCAGCAGCCGCAGTCGCTTACGGCGAGGGACCAGCGGCTCCTCGCCCGAGTCGGGAGCGGGCTCGCCGGCGTAGAACTCGTCGAACGCCTTCAGGAAGCCGCGGAAGGCGTCCATCGTGGTGTTCAGCAGACTCGGCGTGCTCGGCGTGGGGTCCAGCAGGAAGAGCCGGCCCTCGGCGTCCACCCCGATCTCCTGGTACGACGACACCGCGCCGATCACCGTGAAGTCGCGCCCGCCCATCTCCTGGACGCGGGCCGGGCGGTCGTCGAGGGTGATGCCGAAGCGCAGCTCTTCCATGTCCCGGATCCTAAAGCCGTGGGCAAACCGCCGGATCACTGCTGATTGCGGACGTGGTGCGGTCGCGGGCCGTCTCGACCGGCACCCGGGGTGCGTTGGTAGCATGTGTGTGCCGCAACTGGCGTTCGGGTGGGTCACCACCGGGAAGCGGTGGAGTCGTCGTCTTCGGGTCGTTCGCCTGGGCCCGGGGCCAATGGGGAACCACCCTGCCCACCCGACGACCGCTACCGCTTGGAGCCGACCGCATGACCGACGCCGTCAACAGCCGTGCGATCACCCAGAAGTCCCTGGCCGACGCCGACCCGGAGCTCGCCGCCGTCCTCGGCCAAGAGCTCGGCCGCCAGCGGGGCACGCTGGAGATGATCGCAAGCGAGAACTTCGCCCCCCGAGCCGTGCTCGAGGCGCAGGGTTCGGTGCTCACCAACAAGTACGCCGAGGGCTACCCCGGCAAGCGCTACTACGGTGGCTGCGAGTACGTGGACATCGCCGAGGAACTGGCCATCAGCCGGGTCAAGTCGCTGTTCGGGGCCGCCTACGCCAACGTGCAGCCGCACTCCGGCGCGCAGGCCAACGCGGCCGCCATGCACGCCCTGATCCGCCACGGTGACGGCATCCTGGGCCTCGAGCTGGCCCACGGTGGCCACCTGACCCACGGCATGAAGATCAACTTCTCCGGCCGGCTGTACGACGTGGCCGCCTACGGGGTCGACCCCAAGACGTTCCTGGTCGACATGGACGTGGTGCGCGAGAAGGCCCTGGAGCACCGGCCGAAGCTGATCATCGCCGGCTGGTCCGCCTACCCCCGCCAGCTCGACTTCGCCGCCTTCCGCTCGATCGCCGACGAGGTCGGCGCGATGCTGATGGTCGACATGGCGCACTTCGCCGGTCTGGTCGCGGCCGGTCTGCACCCCAGCCCGGTCCCGCACGCCCACGTCGTCACCAGCACCACGCACAAGACGCTGGCCGGCCCGCGCGGCGGCGTCATCCTGGCCAACAGCGACGAGCACGCCAAGAAGTTCCAGTCCGCGGTGTTCCCGGGCCAGCAGGGCGGCCCGCTGATGCACGTGATCGCCGGCAAGGCGGCCGCGTTCAAGATCGCCCACGGCGAGGAGTTCAAGGACCGCCAGGAGCGCACGCTGCGCGGCGCCAAGATCCTGGCCGAGCGCCTCACCGCCGAGGACGCCACCAAGGCGGGCGTCTCCGTGCTCACCGGCGGCACCGACGTGCACCTGATCCTGGTCGACCTGCGCGAGTCCACGCTCGACGGCAAGCAGGCCGAGGACCGGCTGCACGAGATCGGCATCACGGTGAACCGCAACGCCGTGCCGTTCGACCCGCGCCCGCCGATGGTCACCTCCGGCCTGCGGATCGGCACGCCCGCGCTGGCCACCCGGGGCTTCGGCGACGAGGAGTTCACCGAGGTCGCCGACGTGATCGCCGCCGCCCTGCAGCCCACCTGCGACGTGGACGCGCTGCGCAAGCGGGTGGACAGGCTGGCCGCCGACTTCCCGCTCTACGACGGTCTGGAGACCTGGTGACCGCCAAGCTCCTCGACGGCAAGGCGGCCGCGGCCGCGATCCGGCTCGAGCTCAAGGAGCGGGTCGCCGCGCTGAAGGCCAAGGGCATCGTTCCCGGGCTGGGCACGGTTCTGGTCGGGGAAGACCCGGGCAGCGCCAAGTACGTGGCGATGAAGCACGCCGACTGCCTCGAGGTCGGCATCAACAGCATCCGCGAGGACCTGCCCGCCGACGCCACCCAGCAGCAGGTGGAGGACGCGATCAGGCGGCTGAACGACGACCCGGCCTGCACCGGCTACATCGTCCAGCTGCCGTTGCCCAAGGGCCTGGACTCCGACCGGGTGCTCGAGCTGATCGACCCGGACAAGGACGCCGACGGTCTGCACCCGACCAACCTCGGCCGGCTGGTGCTCAACGTCAATGCGCCGATGACGTCGCCGATCCCGTGCACCCCGCACGGCATCGTCGACCTGTTGCTGCGCAACGACATCGACCTCAAGGGCAAGGAGGTCTGCGTGGTCGGCCGCGGCGTCACCGTCGGCCGTCCGCTGGGCCTGCTGCTCACCCGGCGCGAGCTGAATGCCACGGTCACGTTGTGCCACACCGGTACTCGGGACACGGCCGAGCACGTGCGCCGGGCCGACGTGGTGGTCGCCGCCGCGGGCGTGGCCAACATGATCACCGCCGACATGGTCAAGCCGGGTGCGGTGGTGCTCGACGTCGGGGTCAGCCGCACCGAGCCCGACCCGGTCACCGGAAAGTCCAAGCTGGCCGGCGATGTCGCGCTGAGCGTGCGCGAGGTGGCGGGCTGGGTGGCGCCCAACCCCGGTGGTGTGGGCCCGATGACCCGGGCCATGCTGCTGGCCAACGTCGTGGAAGCGGCTGAGCGCCAGTAGGTTCCAGAACAAATTGGGGACGTTTGTGCGCGACTGGCGCACAAACGTCCCCAATTCAGTTGTTGGGTTTCATCGATTCAACTGCCGCAGAGCCAGTTCGGCGTAGAGCGCGGCGCCGTCGGGCAACACTGCATCGTCGAACGCGGCGTGCGGGGAGTGATTGCTCGGTGCCATCTCCGGATCCCGTCCTTCCGGGCAGGCGCCGATCAGAACCATTGCGCCGGGCACTCGTTCGAGAACCCGCGAGAAGTCCTCGGTGCCGGTGAGAGGCCGGGGGAGTGCAAACGTCCTCTGTTCACCAAACAGCTCCGAAGCCGTCTGGAACGCGAAATCGGTTGCGCTGACGTCGTTCATGGTGACCGGGCATTCTTCGAGGTACTCGATGCTCACCTCGACCCCGTGCGCGTCGGCGATGCCGTGGCACACCTGGTGCACCACGTCGCGCACCTTGCGGCGCACGCCCCGGTCGAAAGTGCGCACGGTGGCCTCGAACCCGGCCGTGTCGGGGATGACCGTGTGCTTGGTGCCCGCCTTGAGCTTGCCCACGGTGAGCACCGCGGCCTCGAAAGCATCGATCCGGCGGGTGATCGCGGTCTGCAACGCCATCACCATCTCGCAGATGGCAGGCACCGGGTCGTGGGCCAGGTGAGGGGAGGCGGCGTGCCCACCGAGGCCTCGAGCCGTGACGAAAAGCCCATCAGCGGCGGCCATCACGGCGCCAGAGCGACTGGCTACCGTGCCCCGCGAAACCTGGTTGGGCAGCACATGCAGGGCGAATGCCTTGTCCGCCGCGCGCCCGGCTGCCCCCAGCACCCCGCCGTCGATCATCTTGGCTGCGCCCTGATACCCCTCTTCACCCGGCTGGAACATCAGCACCACATCGCCGCCGAGCTGATCCCGCCGGTCGCTCAGCAGCCGGGCCGCCCCCACCAGCATCGCCGTGTGCAGATCATGGCCGCAGGCGTGCATCGCCCCGTCGACCGTGGAGCGGAACGCAACGTCCACCTCCTCGTGCACCGGCAGTGCATCCATGTCGGCCCGGAGCAGCACCACCGGTGCATTCTCCGGATCCGCCGCACCCTCGCCCCGCAGCACCGCGGTGACCGAGCCGATGTCCGAGCCGGCCGTGATCTCCAGGTCCAGCCCGTCCAGGGCCTCCAGCACCGCCTGCTGGGTGCGTTGCAGCTTCAGCCCGATCTCGGGGCGCCGGTGCAGCCGGTGCCGCAGATCGGCAAGATCAGCACTGATCCCGGCCGCGTCGTCCAGAAGGGTCATGACAAGTTGTCTACCCTCTTCCGCGCCGGTGTGACAGGGGTTTCACACAAAGCCACCGGCGAACGTGCGCCGAAACGCCCCTCCGGTCACGCCCGAACCCGGAATCCGCCCCTGACCGGCCAGTAACCAGGTATGACGCGCAGCCTGTCTGGGGGACGCCGGCGGATGGGAGAAGATGGCCCGATGAGGATCGCCACCGCCAACGTCAACGGCATCCGTGCCGCCGAACGCCGGGGCATGCCCGCCTGGCTGGCCGAGCGGCAGCCCGACATCCTCTGCCTGCAAGAGGTCCGCGCCGACGACCCCACGCTCTACAAGATCATGGGTGAGAGCTGGCACGGCGTGCACGAGGAGTCCTCCTCGGCCAAGGGGCGGGCCGGCGTGGCCGTGCTGTCCCGCACCGAGCCGGTGGCCACCCGCTCCGGCCTGGGCTCCTTCCTCGGCGCCGGCCGCTGGGTCGAGGCCGACTTCGCCCTGGCCGACGGCGGCCTGCTCACGGTGGTCTCGGTCTACGTGCACACCGGCGAGGCGGAGACCCCGAAGCAGGACGAGAAGCACCGCTTCCTGAACGAGATGCGCGAGCGGATGAACAAACTCGCCGCCGACGGACGTCATCTGCTGGTCTGCGGCGACCTCAACATCTGCCACCGCGAGGTCGACCTGAAGAACTGGAAGGGCAACCTGAAGAAGGCCGGCTTCCTGCCGGCCGAAAGGGCCTGGATGGACGCGCTCTTCGACGAGGACGGCTTCGTGGACGTGCACCGGAAGCTGGCGGGGGAGGGGCCCGGACCGTACACGTGGTTCTCGTGGCGGGGGAAGGCGTGGGACACCGGGGCGGGGTGGCGGATCGACTACGCCATCGCTTCGCCGGGTCTGGCTGCTCTGGTCACTGCGGCTGAAGTTGATCTGGCGCCGTCGTACGCGGAGCGGTGGAGCGACCACTCTCCCGTCGTCGTGGACCTGGCCCTTTAGATTTGGATCAGTTCCGAGACTACCCATGGTAGTAACACAATCCTATACGCTCGTATAGAATTGTGTACGTGGCGTTGATAGACGTGGCCGAAGCCGCTCGGCGACTGGGCGTCGGTGTGGCGCGCGTGCATCAGCGAATCGCCGACGGTTCGTTGCCGGCCCAGCGGATCGGCTCGCGATGGGCGATCGACGAATCATCACTTTCACTGGTCGCTGAGCGCCATCGCGCCGGGCGCCCGCTTTCGGAGCGCTCGGCCTGGGCTCTGATAGCGGTCGGCCGAGGCGATTCCCAGGCCCTCTCCAAAGTGGCTGCTGCGGAGCGAAGCCGAGCCGAAAAGCGGGTGTCGAGCCTTCTCGCGCGGTTCTCGATGCATGCGGTGCTGTCTGAAGCCGAAGTGCAGGAGTCCGCCGGCATTCTGAGATCGCTGTTGCGGAACCGCGCACAGCGCCAGCTCTGGCGGGCATCCGTGCGTGATCTGGTAGATCTACGCGAAGATCGACGCATTGCCTTGTCAGGACTCAGCGACCCGCGCAGCGGTATTGCATCGGGTGACCTGGTCGAGGGGTATGTCGCCGTAGGTCAGGTCGAGGCGGTTGCCCAGGACTATCTCCTCGTCCAAGAGAGGGCCGAGGCCAAGGCCAATGTCGTCCTGCATGTCGGCTCACTCGGCCCGGCTGGCGGCGAGGATCGCGGTCTGCTCCTGCTGGCTGCAGATCTGGCTGAGTATCGACGCCCTCGTGAGGAGGCCAGGGCGGCCGAGTTGTTGTACGAACTCGCGAAGTCGCGGGTGAAGCAAGGAAAATCGGGGGATTCATCATGATTGTTCTACCCGCAATGTCCAGCCCCCAAGCTGCCTCCTGGCACGGGGTCATGGACCTTCACGAGAAGCTGGGGGACGGCTGGACTCTTGTGGGCGGGCAGATGGTTCATCTGCATTGCGCTGAGGCCAGCCATGCGCCTACTCGTCCGACGAACGATATCGACACGGTGATCGACGTCAGAGCTCGCCCCAACATGCTTCAGATATTTACGCAGGTCCTGGTGGGCCTTGGGTTCAGGGCATCAGGTATCTCGGCCGAAGGGATCCAGCATCGTTGGGTGCGTGGCCAGGCGACGATCGACGTGCTGCTGCCCGATGGCGTGGGAGAGAAGGCGGCCCTGAGGACCGGTGTCACCGCCAGCCCGACCCTCCCGACGCCAGACGGTACCCAGGCGCTTGATCGCAGCGAGTCGGTCTTGGTGTCCGTCGAGGGGCGCGAAGGTTCAGTTCGCCGTCCAACGCTGGTGGGAGCACTGGTCATGAAGGCGGCGGCTCACAGCGCTGTCGGCGATCCGGCGAAGGGCCGCCACCGAAGCGACTTCCTGACTCTCGCATCGCTCATCGCTGCTCGTGACTTCCGCGAGGTCGAGCTGACGAAGAAGGATCGTCGGCGGTTGGCGGACATGATCGCCGCGGTCCGGGCAGACGCCCAACTCATGACTGGCGCCGAGGACTCGGCCAACACGCTGAGCAGGCTTGAACGCGCATCTGCTTGATCTGGTGGATTGACGACGGCCCTTGGACACCGGGGCGGGGTGGCGGATCGACTACGCCATCGCTTCGCCGGGTCTGGCCGCTCTGGTCACTGCGGCTGAAGTTGATCTGGCGCCGTCGTACGCGGAGCGGCGGAGCGACCTGGCAGCGGAGCTTGCCGGTCAGGGGACGAGACTCTGCACGATCACGCACTGGCCGTCGTTGAGGGTCACCTCCGCGAGTGCACCGTTGACCAGGGGCATCTGTGGGGGCTGGTGGCCGGTGTCGAAGTCGAGGACCACGGGGAGGCCGAGGTCGCCCAGGGCCCGCTGGACGGCCTGCTCCTGCGTCAGTTCGGGGGTGTCCGGGGCGCTGGTGCGGCCGATCAGGATGCCGGAGGCGTGGTCGAACCAGCCGGCCAGGCGCAGCGACCAGAGCATCCGGAGCACCGTGACCGGGGCGGAGCCGGAGACCTCCAGGTAGACGATCACGCCCTCGGGAGCGTGACGTCGGGCGAAGCCGGGGACGTCGCCGTAACGCGTGCCCGCCAGCAGAGAGACGGTCTCCAGGCAGCCACCGATGAGTCGGCCGCGCATGGTGAGCCGTGGTCGGCCGTCCAATGGACGCCAGTGGGTGGGGGCTTCGTAGGCTGACGCGCGATCGAGCGGTTCGTCCTTCCAGTCGACCCAGGGGCGCGAGCGCCGGAAAGGCGCCGACTGCTGCTCGAAGGAGGCACCTTCGTCCCGGCCGGCGACCTCGGTCCACCGGGAGAACTGGGTGGGTAGCTCCCACGGTTCGTCCATCAGGTTGGCGCCGTGCAGGGTGGCCAGGCCGGTGAGGACGGTCAGCGGCATGAGCAGGGTGGAGATGTCGGACCAGCCGACGAACCAGGTACGCGATCGGGCGATGGCCTCCCAGTCGATCTGCTCCACCAGTTCGATCGCGAGTTCCCCACCCCAGGGCGGCAGTACGGCTCCGGCGTCGCTGAAGGCAGCGTGCAGGGCCTGAGCTCGTTCGGTGGCCGGGGCCGGGGTGAGCCCGCCGATCCGGGTGTGGTCGTGCAGAGCGACATCGAATCCGCTGCGCTGCAGAGATGCTGCCGCGTCGGCAAGGCGGCCCAGCAACGGGCCGGGAACACCCATGGAGGGAGCGGGAACCTCGATCCGGTCGCCGGCTCGCAGGGGCTTGGGATACAGCACATCGACCATGAGGCGAAGGTAGTACGGCCGGATCAGTCGTCGTCCCGCCGCACCACGCTGCCCACCGACTTCACCGCGCCCACGGCAGTGCGTGCGGCCACCAGGCCGGCGGCGCCCAGCACGGCACCCGCCACCACCGAAACGCGGTCTGCGGCGCGGGGGCTGACCACGGGGGTGTAGGGGACGGGCTGGACCGGGACGGCGGTGCGGACGCCGGCGGCGGCCGGGTTGGTCGAGGCGGCGGGGCGCGCGGAGGTGGCCAGGCCGGCGCGGGCGCGTTCCACAGTGACCGTGTGCTCGGGCAGGGCGACGGTGTCGGCCAGATGGCCACGGTCGATGGCCTGGGTGGCGCCCCAGGCGGCGGCGACCAGGGTGAGGCGGCAGACCAGGTTGAGCCAGACCAGCAGGATCAGGGCGACCCCGGCGGTGGCCAGGAACTTGTTGTTGGAGGCGCCGTTGAGCAGCACGCCGGACAGCAGCTTCAGGATGCCCAGGCCGATGCCGCCGAACAGGGCCGCGTCCCACAGGTCGTGGTTGGGCAGCTGAACACCGGACAGCAGGCGGAACAGCAGCATGAAGATCAGGATGTCGACGCCGAGGACGAGCAGGGTGCCGGCGCAGCCGAGGACCACCCGGCCCAGGCTCGAGCCCTCGTCCACGCCGATCCAGCCCAGGATCACGCCGGTGGAGGCGCTGACGAAGATGCCGGAGACCGCCGAGAGCAGCATCACCAGGCCGATACTCACCAGCACGCCCAGGTCGCGGGCCTTGGCCAGGGCGAAGTTGGCCTCCTGGGTGGGCCGGCCGAACATCGCCCGGATGCCCTCGCGCATCGCGTCCAGCCAGCCCAGGCCGGTGAACAGGAAACCGACCAGACCGATGATGCCGGCGATGGTGAGCTGGTCGCCGCCGGTCAGCGTGTCGATCGAGACGATGCCCCCGGTCTCACCGATCGGGCTGATCACCACCGTGCCCACGCCGTCGTTGACCGCCTCGATCACGCGTTTCTGCATCGCCCGGTCGTCGCCCACGACCAGGCCGAACACGGTGAAGCCGACGGCCAGGGCCGGGAAGATCGAGAAGAACGCCGCGTACGCCATGCCCCCGGCCAGCACCCCGCCCCGGGCCTTGCCGTAGCGCTGCCAGGCGCGCCAGGCGACGGTGCGCTGGGCGCGGGCCAGCAGACGGGCCGGGGACTTGGACGCTGTCGTCTCGCTCACGGGGCATAGTGTCCAGCAAACCCGGCGATGTGCGCGATCAGCCCCCGGCGGCGCGGAACCCGAAGCGCCGGCGCAGCTGCCAGACCCCGTCGCCGTCGTGCTCGTAGAAGTTCAGCCCGGTGGCCTCGAACTCGGCCTGGTAGCCCAGGAGCTCGGCCTCCGCCCGGTCCATCGCGGCGTCGTCCAGGTGGTGGGCGACCGTGACGTGCGGGTGGTAGTCGAACTCGAGGGTGCGCTTGAGCGGGCCGGTGCGCAGCAGACGCTGCAGGTCGGCGCAGTGCTCGGCGCCCTCGGCGAGCTTGACGAACACCACCGGCGAGATCGGCCGGAACGACCCGGTGCCGGCCAGGGCGATCCGGAACGGGGCGGTGACGGCGGCGACCGCGGCCAGGTGGTCCTGGATCGCCTGGTCCTCGTCCTCCGGCACCGGGGTGGGCGGAAGCAGGGTGATGTGCGGCGGGATCTCGGCGGCGAGCGGGTCGCCGAAGGCGGCCCGGCGCTGCCGCAGGAACTCGCCGTGCGGCTGGGGGATGTCCAGGACCACGCCGATGGTGACGATGTCGTCGGCCTGTTCCGGGGCGGGCCGCAGCACCGCCATGCTCATGGTCGGCGGTGCTTCCCGGGGGGTGGGCATGCCGGTCAACGCTTCGGAGGCAGGAACCCGACCCGGTCGTAGACCTCGGCGAGCACCCGCGCGGTCGTCTCCTGGGCCCTCGCCGCCCCGTCGGCGAGGATGTCGTCGAGCGTGCCCGGGTCGGCGAGCAGCGCGTTGGCCTTCTCGGCGACCGGACCGGCGAACTCCTCGTACGCCGCGGCGACCTCCTTCTTCAGGTCGCCGTAGCCGGCCCCGGCGAACTTCTGCTCCAGCGTCTCGACCGGGGCCTTGGTGAGCACCGAGAGGATGGTGAGCAGGTTGGAGACGCCGGGCTTGTTCTCCGGGTCGAAGACGATGTCGCGACCGGTGTCGGTGACCGCCGAACGGATCTTCTTGGCCGACACCTTCGGGTCGTCGAGCAGCCACAGGCACCCCGGACCGCCGACGCTGCCGCTCATCTTCTTGTCGGGGTGCTGCAGGTCGAGGATCTTCGCGGTGGCCTTCACGATGTGCGCCTCGGGCACCCGGAAGGTCTTGCCGAAGCGCTTGTTGAACCGCTGCGCCAGGTCGCGGGTGAGCTCCAGGTGCTGCCGCTGGTCCTCGCCGACCGGGACCAGGGCGGGCCGGTAGAGCAGGATGTCGGCCGCCTGCAGGATCGGGTAGGTGAACAGCCCGACGGTGGCACCCTCGGTGCCGTCCTTCTGCGACTTGTCCTTGAACTGGGTCATCCGGCCGGCCTCGCCGAACCCGGTCAGGCACTCCAGCACCCAGGACAGGCGCGGGTGCTCGGGGACGTGGCTCTGCGCGAACAGCACCGACTTCGCCGGGTCGATGCCCGCGGCCAGGTACTGCGCGATGTAGCGGTGCGAGCGCGTGCGCAGGGCCTTCGGGTCGTGCCCCATCGTGATGGTGTGCAGGTCGGCGATGAAGAAGTAGGCCTCGAACTGCTCCTGCAGCTCGACCCAGTTGGCCAGCGCGCCGATGTAGTTCCCCAGGTGCAGGGAATCGGAGGTCGGCTGCATTCCGGACAGCAGCCGGGGCCGCGCGCTACCACTCTCAGGCATGCCCATCATTCTGGCACCTTCTCGCCGCCGGGCCCGCGTCGGCATCCCCGGGCCGGTCCGGACCGAGTTCGGGAGCGACGCACCGGGAAGCTCCTGAGCAGGCAGATCGGAGCCGAATCACATACGGTCGGCTGGTCACATCCGGTCAGCGTGGGCGAGACAGAGGGCAGGGACGGGGCATGCCGGTCGAACAGGGCGAGGTGCAGATGGTGCAGCTGATCGACGGGCCCGCCCTGGCGGTGGCCCGGATCGAGGCCCCCTTACGCCCGTTCCTGCTGGTGCACGGCGAGTCGTCGGACTCCTCGGTGTGGGGTCAGGTGGCGGAACGGCTGGTCGAGTCCGGCCACGAGATCGCCGCCGTCGACCTGCGCGGGCACGGCCGCTCGGCCTCGCCCGGGTCCGGCTACGACACCGACACCTGCGCCGACGACCTGGCCACGCTGCTCGACCAGCTCGGCTACACCGGCGCCCGCTCGCCGATCGTGGCCGGGCACGGGTGGGGCGCCAACGTGGCGCTGTCGCTGGCCGCCCGGCGCGACGGGCTGACCGGCCTGTGCTGCATCGACGGCGGCTGGACCCGCCCGGCCTGGCGCTACCCCTCGTTCGAGCGCTTCTGGAACACCGAGAACCCCGACACCCCGATGGACGACTCGGACGCGGCGGTCGCGTCCGACCCGATCGTCACCCGGCGCCGGGAGGTGGCCCGCTCGATCTTCCTTGGCGAGCCCCGGGCCTGGTACCCGCTGATCGGTGTGCCGACGGTGCTCTGCCCGGTGGTGCCGCCGGACGGTGTGTCCGACCCGGAGGGGGGCGGCACGGCCACCCGGACCGGCATCGCCGAGGCCCTCGGCGGACTGGCCCGGGCCCGGGTGAGCTGGTACTACGGCGACGGCGCACGGGTGCTGACCACCGAGCCGGGCCGGATCGCCGACGACCTCCTCGCTCTGGCCGCCGACGCGGAACCGGACGCGGGCTGACCAGGTGCCCACCCGCGTCTTCAGGCTCTGAAACGACTCTGGAATGACGCAGAGTGACCAGTTGTGCGGGAAGCTGTTGCCGGTCGGGTGACATCAGCCCGAACATCAGGCGGGATCGGCCCTTTCGGACGGAACCGGTCAGGCGTCCCGGTATGGTGACGCGCATGACGGCCTGGACCGCTGAAACTTCGGCAAACGAGCAGCCCCTGACCGCAGTTCCGGCGGTGACCGCGATGCGGAACTCGATCCGGGACTACGACTGGGGTTCCACCTCGGCGCTCGCCCTGCTGCAGAGCCGTACGCCCAGCGGTGGGCCGGAGGCCGAGCTGTGGATGGGCACGCACCCGTCGGCGCCGTCGGTGCTGGTGCTGCCCGACGGTCGTGAGCTGCCGCTGCCTGAGGCGATCGAGCGCTTCGGCGAGCAGGTGCTGGGCAGCGAGACGCTGGAGCGCTTCGGCCCGCGGCTGCCCTACCTGTTCAAGATCCTGGCGATTGCGCGGCCGCTGTCGGTGCAGGTCCACCCGACCTCCGAGCGCGCCCGCGAGAAGTACACGACGGGTCCGGAGTCGCCGTACGTCGACCCGTTCCACAAGCCGGAGATGCTCTACGCGCTGGAGCCGATCGAGGCGCTGTACGGCTTCCGCCCGCCGGCCCAGGTGGCGATGCTGCTCGGCCGGCTGCGCTCGCCGCGGCTGGAGCCGCTGATCGCCGCCCTGGACGAGAGCGGCCAGGACGAGGCGGCCCGGCTCCGGGCCGGCCTGGAACTGCTGATCACCTGGCCGGTGGAGGACCGGGCGGCGCTGGTCGCCGAGGTGGCGGCGGGCAGCAGCCGGCTCACCGCCGAGGGCAGCCCCGACTACCCCGAGGTGTTCGGCTGGCTCGACCGGCTGATCGGCCTGCACCCGGCCGACCCGATGGTGCTCGCGCCGCTGCTGCTCGACCTGGTCCGGATGACTCCGGGGCAGACCGTGTTCGTGGACGCCGGGGTGCCGCACGCCTACCTCAGCGGTCTCGGCGTGGAGATCATGGCCGGTTCCGACAACGTCCTGCGCTGCGGCCTGACCAGCAAGGAGATCAACGTCGGGGAGCTGCTCGACGTGGTCGAGACGCAGCCGCTGGCCTCCGGTGACAGCAACCTGACCCCGCTGGCCGACGAGGAGCTGGCCTGGCGTCCCCCGGTGGAGGACTTCCAGCTCAGCCGGGTGGTGGTGAGCGATCAGAGCCGCGGTACCGACGCCTCGGTCGGTGGCCCGCAGATCGTGCTCTGCACCAAGGGCTCGGTCACGGTGACCGCCGACGGCGTCTCGGTGACGCTGGAGAGTGGGCACTCGGCCTTCGTCACGGCCACCGCGGGTCCGCTGACCCTGAGCGGTGAGGGCGAGGTCTTCCGCGCCGCTCCCGGGCTACGTCGCTGACGGAAGCCAGGTCTCCAGCGAACCGGTGAACGCACCGATCCGCACCGACACCGGGATGGACGAGCGGTCCAGGTAGCGCACGCCGCTACGGGCGCAGAACAGGATGCGCCAGGCCGTCTCGTCCGGCTCGGGGGAGAGGCTCTCGAGCAGTTCCAGGTGCCAGTTCACGTAGTACCGCGAGCTCTCACCGGCCCACACCGGGGTGGTTGCGCACCGGCACTGCAGATCACGTTCGTCCCGCCGCCGGCGCCAGGCGCCGTAGCGGCGGGTCATCGACTGCGCGAACGAGTGCCGCTGGAAACGGGCGGCCTCGAGCGCCTGGACGGCCACGTCGTAGCCGTGGGTCTTCAGTAGCTCGACGGTCTTGCGGCGTGGATCGTCGCCCACGCCGTTCTCGCCGGCTTCAAGCAGTTTCTGGGCGCCCTGAGCATCGCCGCCGACCGCCCGGGCCGCGGCCAGCACGGCCAGGACAGCAGGCCCGGTCTGCTCGGTGACCATGGCCGCAGCCCGCGCCGCGGCGTGCAGATCGTGCGGCGCCGCACTCACCGCGAAGGCCGCCCAGTCCTGGCTGCGGGCCTTCATCTGCACCAGCACCTGCTCGGTGCCGGCCAGGTTCTCGTCGTGTCCCGAGACCAGCGCGATGCAACCGCGCACCAGGTCCACCTCACCCGCGCGGGCGTTCTGCGCCATCATCCGCCGCCCCAGGAACTTGGCCGCGGCCTGCGGGTCGCCGGCCAGGAGCGAGCTGAGCATGCCCAGCTCGGCGTCCACCGGCTCGTCGATACTGAGCAGGCTCTGCGCCTCGTGGTACAGACCGAGGCCGATGAGGCGGGCGACCGCCTCGTGGCGGGCCTGCTCGGGCAGGCTGGGTCTCGGTCTCACGCCACCACTGATCGGTCGGCGACGGCGGCTCATGAGCAGGCTGCTGCGGTTCGCTCTTTCGGCGGTGGGCCGGACGGGTACCGGCCCGGAAACTCAGAAGAGCGTGGCGGGTTCGGTCGGCTCCGGCTCCGGCAACGGTTCCAGACCGGGGACGAGGGTGCGCACCTCTTCGTGGAAGCGCCGGGCCAGCGTGGGGGCGTCGTTGTTGTCGGGCGTGTGCAGGAAGAAGGTGGGGGAGCGCCCCTCGCGCAGCCATCCGGCCACGATCTCGACCCAGGGCTGCCAGCCGGCCACGGTCGCGCGCTCGTCGTCACGGCCGAGATAGCGAACGGTAGGCCGCTCGGTCAGTGCGACCGAGCGGCGGGGCAGGCGGGGCTTGCGTTCCCAGGCCTCGCGTTCCGCATCACTGGTGGGCGGCTCGGCGAAGAACACGGTGGTGTCGAACGAGATCCATTCGGCGCCCACGGTGGCGCAGACCTGCTCCAGGCGCCGGGCCTCGGCCGGATCGTCGAAGAACCGCGGGTGCCGCACCTCGACCGCGCAACGGTGCTGCTGCGGAAGGCTTTTCAGCAGTCTCTCGAGTGAGGGCAGGTCGGCCGGGGCGAACGAGCCCGGGAGCTGCACCCAGAGCGGGTCCAGGCGGGGCCCCAGGGGTTCGATCACGTGGAGGAAGGTTCGCAGGTCGGCGCCGTTGAGCTGGCGGCCGTGGGTGACGGTGCGCGGCAGCTTGGCGGCGAAGCGGAAGTGCTCGGGGGTCTGTGACGCCCACGACTCGACGGTGGCCCGGCTCGGGGTGGCATAGAACGTGGTGTTGCCCTCGACGGCATTGCACCAGCCCGCGTAGTGGCGCAGCCGTTCCTGCGCGTCGGCGGTGCGGGGGGCGACCCGTCCGACCCAGGCCTTGTGCGTCCACATCGCGCACCCGACGTGCAGTCTCACGGACCTCAGTACCCGTGCCGGGAACGCCGCTGCCGGTTGCGCATCCGGCGGGTACGCCGGCTGTTCGCCAGAACCGGCCGTAGGCCGAAAGCCGCTACCGCCAGCAGGAGCAGGCTGATCGCGGCCACCGGCCAGAACTTCAGCACCGGGTTCTGCGGGTCGGCGGTGGCCGTGGCCGGCAGGGCGGCACCGGCCAGAGCATCGACTGAGGACGGCTGAGGAGACGGGGGTGCCTCGGCGGCGGACAGGCTGTTGTTCTGTTCGGTCACCTCGGGAACGTCCGGGCCGGTCATCGCGGTCAGCTCACCGGGCTTGACCAGAGTGCCCACCGGCCGGGCCTTCTGCCCGTACTTGAAGGCCCACTCCAGCAGTTCGCCGGTGGGGGTGAAGACCGCACCCTCGGCCCGCATCACCACAGCGATGTACGAGTGCCCCTTGTACGTGGCACTGGCCACGTTGGAGGCCAGGGCCTTGCTGGTGTAGCCGTTCTTGATGCCGGTGACGCCCGGGAGGTAGCCGAGCAGCCGGTTGTGGTTCTGGGTCTGGTAACGCTTGCGCTTGGCGCCCAGCGACTTTCCCTGCGCCGGGAACGCGTAGGCGGGGGTGACCATGATCTTGGCCAGTTGCTCGTCGTCGAGCGCGGCCGAACCGGCCAGCGCCAGGTCGTAGGCGCTGCTCACCTGGCCCTTGGCGTCGAGGCCGCTGGTGTTGCGGATCACCGTGTCGAACGCGCCCAGCTCCACCGCCTTGGCCCGCATCAGGCCGACCGCGGCGGAATTGCCGCCGACCAGTTCGCCGAGGGCGTGGGCGGTGTCGTTGCCGCTGCTCATCAGCAGACCGTGCAGCAGGTCGTCGACCGTGTAACGGGAGCCCGCGACGATGCCCACCCGGGTGCCGTCGATGTTCGCGTCCTCGAAGGTGCCGGTGTAGACCTGCTCGCGGTCGAGCTCGGGGGCCAGAGCCAGCGAGGTGAACACCTTGAGGGTGGAGGCCGGGGCGAGCGGCACGTGCACGTTGCGGGCGGCGACGATCTCGCGGGTGTCCAGGTCGGCGACGAGCCAGGAGGTGGCCTTGGGCGCGGGCGGGGCGGGCACGCCGGCGGGCAGGTCGGTGAGGGTCTTCGTGCTGATCAGGTCTTCGCCGCCGACCCAGGAGACGGCCTTGGGCGGCACGAACTTCTTCTTCGGCGCGGGGGCGGCCTCGGCCGGAAGGCCGGTGCCCAGAGTCAGACCGGTGACCACGGCCACGGCGCCGAGGAACCGGAACGCGCGCCGGGAACGGTAGGAACTGGACATCGTGAGACCGAGCGTACCTGGGGAATCCGGCCGACGACGGTTGAACCTGAATGCTGCAGGGACCAGACGGTCAGGTGTGACGGCCGGATTCCCGCCGTCACACCTGACCTGTCCGAGCTCAGCCGTCCTGGGGCATCCGCACCGCCACGGTGTAGGCGCCGTAGCCCTCTACCGCCACCACGCGGACCCGGAACTGGGCGAGGTTGTCGCCGACGGCGGTGTACGACAACCGCTCGGTCGAGCCCGCGCCGCGGGAGGCGGCGACCACCACGTAGTCGCGGACCGTGGAGTCCCAGTAAAGGAGTTCGATGTCGTAGTTGGTGCCGGCCGCACCGTCCAGGCAGACCTCGTACACGCCCTCGGCCGGCATCAGGTAGTTCCAGGGGTAGAACTCGCGTACCTCAGGCGTGCTGACGGGGTTGGCCGAGGGGCGGAAGTTGCCGGTCGCCGGGTGCGGGTAGCTGGAGCAGGCCTCGGCCGCGTCGGACGCGCCGGCCGCTGAGGCACCGGCGGCGCCGGTGGCCAGCGCCACCGGCACCAGCAGGGCGGACGAGGCGAGCAGGGAGAGCTTGCGCCGGAGATTCATCGGCAGACCCTTTCGTGAAGCCATGCTTGACCGTTCAAGCTTCACAACTGGGCCCGGCCGGTACGCCAAGTGGCGGATAAGTCCGTTCTAAATGCTTTTGCACAGAAATCCGGGCTAGGAAGCCACCTCGACCCCGGCGCCGAGCACGCTGCGGTAGTGCCCGAGCAGCTCGTCGCCGAGCATTTCCCAGGTGTTGCGCTGCACCCCTACCCGGCCGGCCGCGCCCATCCAGCGGCGCTGTTCCGGGTCGTCGGCCAGGGTCTGCACGCAGTGGCGCAGGTCGTCGTCGTCCTCCGGGCGGTACAGCAGGCCGTTGGTGCCCGGGGTGACCAGGTCGAGCGGTCCGCCGGCGGCCGGGGCGACCACCGGCACGCCGCTGGCCATCGCCTCCTGCAGGGTCTGCCCGAAGGTCTCGGAGGTGCCGGTGTGCACGAAAAGGTCCAGCGCGGCGAAGGTGTCGGCCAGACCGTCACCGTCCTGCCAGCCGAGGAACGTGGCGTTCTTCAGAGTGCGCTCGAGCACCTTGCGGTGCGGCCCGTCGCCGGCGACGACCAGGCGCACGTTGGGCAGGCCGGCCAGCGCGACCAGCCGGTCGACCCGCTTCTCGGTGGCCAGCCGGCCGACGTAGCCGACCAGCACCTCGCCGTTCGGGGCGAGCCGGGCCCGCAGCGCCTGCACGTCCGGGGTCTCGCGACGGTCGGGATGGAAGCGCTCGCTGTCGACCCCGCGCTGCCAGAGGGCGAGCCGCGGCACCGCGTGCTCGCGCAGTTCCTCCAGGGCCGAGCTGGACGGGGCGAGTGTCAGATCCGCCTGGGAGTGGATCCGGCGTACCCAGCGCCAGGCCGTGCTGGCCAGCGCGCCCATGTGGTGGCGCTGGGCGAAGGCCGGGACGTCGGTCTGGAACACGGCCACCGTCGGTACGCCCAGCTGTCCGGCCGCGGTCACTCCGACGGCGCCCAGGACGAAGGGGGAAGCGAGGTGGACGATGTCCGGCCGGAACCCGGAGAGCGTGCGCAGGACCTTGGAGCTGGGCATGCCGACCGGGAACTGGCGGTAGCTGAACGAGGGCACGCCGACCACCCGGAACCCGGCGAAGCTCTCGGGAGCCGGGCCGGGGCAGATGACGACGGCCTCGTGGCCGCGCCGGGCCAGGTGCTCCAGCACCCGGCAGACGCTGTTCGTCACGCCGTTGCCGGTGGGCAGGAACGACTCGGCGACGATCGCGACCCGCAGCCGCCCCGCTCCGGGACCGACTGCGGCAGAAGGAGGCACGACCACGGAGGACGATCCGGCCGAGGGCAACAGGCTCAGCTCGGCCGAGGTCACCACAGACTCTCGCTGCATGAGCGAAAGCTTCGGCCGACGGGGTGATCGGCAGGGAAGCGGACGAGGTGGCCGAGGTGAACAGCTACCGGCGAGGCGTGTTCACCTTCGGGACGAGCGGTCGTCGCGGACCGTCGATCCCCGGGCGCCGGCCGTGACGGCCGGTGGGTGAAGTCGGGCTCATCGGGTGCTGTTCCGCCGAGTTCGTCACAGAGAGGCAGGCCGTGGCCCTACGGTTGGGCGGGTGACTGACCAAGCGCGTGAATCGTCTGCCGCTCTGCCCGGGTTCTATGCCATCGTGCCCGCCGGCGGGGCCGGCACCCGGTTATGGCCGCTCTCCCGCCAGGCCAGGCCCAAGTTCCTGCTGGACCTCACCGGCTCCGGCCGCACCCTGCTGCAGCAGACCTGGGACCGGCTGGTCCCGCTGGCCGGTCCGGGCGGGATCACCGTGGTCACCGGTACCGCCCACGCCGAGGCGGTCACCGGCCAGCTGCCCGGTCTGCAGGCGGCCAACCTGCTCACCGAGCCCACCCCGCGCGACTCCGCAGCGGCCATCTGCCTGGCCACCGCGGTGATCGCGCAGCGCGACCCGGAGGCGGTGATCGGCTCGTTCGCGGCCGACCACGTGATCCGTAACTCCACCGGGTTCGAGGGTGCGGTGGCCGAGGCGGTGGCGGTGGCCCGCGACGGGCGGATCGTCACCCTGGGCATCGAGCCCGACCACGCCTCCACCGCGTTCGGCTACATCCAGGTCGGGGAGTCGCTCGGGCTGGCCGAGGCGCCCTCCGCGTGCAAGGTCGAGTGCTTCGTGGAGAAGCCCGACGCCGACACCGCCACCCGTTACCTCGAGGAGGGCGGGTACCGCTGGAACGCCGGGATGTTCGTGGCCCGGGCCGACGTGCTGCTGGCCGAGCTGGAGCGCAACCGCCCGGAGCTGTACGCCGGGGTGATCCGGATCGCCGAGGCGTGGGACACCCCCGAGCGCGACACGGTGGTCGACCGGCTGTGGCCGCAGCTCGAGAAGGTGGCGATCGACTACGCGATCGCCGAGCCCGCCGCCGCGGCCGGCCGGGTGGCCGTGGTGCCGGCCGCACTGGGCTGGGACGACATCGGCGACTGGGCCTCGCTGGCCGCCCTGCTGCCCGGCGACGCGGCCCTGAAGGTGGTCGGCGACGCCGCGCAGGTGCTCGACGTGGACTCCTCCGGGATCGCGGTGCCGGCCGGTGAGCGGCTGGTGGCGGTGCTCGGGCTGAAGGACGTGGTGGTCATCGACACCCCGTCCGCGGTGCTGGTGACCACCCGGGAGTGGGCCCAGGACGTCAAGAAGGTGGTCGAGACACTGACCGAGCTGGGCCGGCACGATCTCCGCTGACGCATTTAGTAATGCCCGATCGGGTCTGTCGTGAGTCAATTCCTAGGTGATGCGGTAATCGACACCTAGGAGCGGCATGTCGTCACGCGTGGGGCAGCGGGTCCGGAACGACCCGGCTCAGTACGACGACCTCACCGACGAGTGGTGGCCTCCGCACGGAAGGTTCGCGGCGCTGCACTGGCTGGCCCGGGCGCGGGCCGGGCTGATCCCGGCCCCGCCCCGGCCGGGGGCACCGCTGCTCGACGTGGCCTGCGGTGCCGGGTTGCTGCAGCCGCACCTCACCGGGCCGCTGTCCGGGTGGGCCCACGTCGGGGTGGACCTGTCGCGCCCGGCGCTGCACCAGGCCCGCGCCCACGGGGTGGGGGTGGCGGCCGCCGATGCCCTCCGGCTGCCCTTCGCCGACTCGTCGTTCGCCTGCGTGGTGGCCGGCGAGGTGCTCGAGCACCTGCCCGACCTGCCCTCGGCGGTGGCCGAGATCAGCCGGGTGCTGGCCCCGGGCGGCACCCTCGTCGTCGACACCCTCAACGACACCTGGCTGTGCCGGATCGCGATGGTGCGGATCGCCGAGCGACTGCCCGGAGGCCCGCCACCCGGCGTCCACGACCCGAGGCTCCTGGTCTCCCCGGTCGTCCTCAAAGATTTGCTGGCCCGGCACGGCGTGCGGATGCACCCGCCGGTCGGCCTGCGCCCGGACATCGGCCAGTACCTGGCCTGGCTGGCCCGCCGGCGCAGCGACGTGACGATGCGGCCGACCGGGTCGGTGGCGATGGTCTATCAGGCGACCGCAACCAAGGACGCCGCGTGAGCGGCACCCAGGACGGACGTCCTCTGGTCGGTGGTCACCGGGCGATGATCACCGGGCACGGTCAGGCCGTACCGGAACCGGTTGCGCAGAAGGAGATCTGGGAAGACGCCTTCGCCGGGCAGCTGAACGGTGACCGGGTGGCCCGGCAGATCTTCCTGCGGGCCGGCATCACCACCCGGCACGCCGTGGTCGACCCGCGCGAGACCGACGTAAGCGGCTGGAGCACCGGCGACCGGATGCGTCGCTACGTCACCGAGGGCCGCAAGCTGGGCGGGGCGGCGGTGACGGCGGCCCTGGCCGACGCCGGGCGGACAGCGGACGAGATCGGGCTCTTCGTGGTGGTCTCCTGCACCGGCTACGCCACCCCCGGGCTGGACATCAAGATCGCCGAGGACCTGGGGATGGATCCGGGTGTGCGCCGGCTGATCGTTGGCCACATGGGTTGCTACGCAGCGATTCCCGGCCTCAACGCGGCCGCCGACTTCGTGCGCGCCCAGGGCCTGCCCGCGGTGATGCTCTGCGTGGAGCTGACCAGCCTGCACCGTCAGCCCTCGAACGACCCCTCGGACCTGCAGACGGTGGTCTCGCACGCGCTGTTCGCCGACGCCGCGGCCGCCGTGGTGCTCGAGCCCGACGCTCCCGGGCTGGAACTGCTGCACACCACCGCGGCCACCGTGCCCGGCACGGAAGAGCTGATGACGTGGGACGTAACTGCCCACGGGTTCCGGATGGGGCTCTCGCCCAAGGTGCCGGACGTGCTGGCCGGGCAGGTCGAGGAGGCCACCGCCGAGCTGATCACGCCGTTCGGTTACTCGGTGGGCGACGTGGCCGGCTGGGCGGTGCACCCGGGTGGCCGCCGGATCGTGGAGGTGGTCGCCGAACGGCTCAAGCTCAGCGACGACCAGGCCGCCGCCAGCCGGGAGATCCTCGACCGGTACGGGAACTGCTCTTCGGCGACGGTTCTGATGGTGCTCGCCCGGATCCGCGAGCAACGCCGGCTGCAGGCCGGGGAGCCGGTGGTGGCCATGGCTTTCGGGCCCGGGCTGACCCTGTGCAGTGCACTTCTGCGAACGGCTCGTTAAATAGTTGCCGTACTCCGTCCGGGTGCAAGAAATCACACCGTGCAGGTCTATGCTCGCGGGATCGTGAACATTCCCGAAGTCGCTCCCCTGGTAGCGGCGTATGCCGAAGAGCTCATCGACGTGCGCCGGGACATCCACACGCATCCGGAGCTCGGTTTCCAGGAGATGCGAACCACCGGGCTGGTGTTCGACCGGCTCGCCAAGGCCGGGCTCGACCCGCAACGGCTCCCGGGTGGCACCGGGCTGTGGTGCGACATCGGTGGCCCGGGTCGCACGGTCGCCCTGCGCGCCGACCTCGACGCATTGCCGATGAAAGATGCCTGTGGACGTCCGTGGGCCTCGGTGAACGAGGGTGCCACTCACGCCTGTGGTCACGACGTGCACACCACGGCTGCGCTGGGCGCCGCGCTCGCGCTGGCCGACCTGCACGAGCGCCGGCCGCTGCCCGGCCGGGTACGCATGGTGTTCCAGCCGGCCGAGGAGAAGATGCCCGGCGGAGCGCTGAAGGTGCTCGGCGACGGGATCTTCGACGAGGTCACCCGGGCCTACGCACTGCACTGCGACCCGCACACCGACGTGGGCTTCGTCGGCTCCCGGGTGGGCCCGATCACCGCGGCCGCCGACCACATCAGCGTCCAGCTGACCGGGCAGGGCGGGCACACCTCACGCCCGCACCTCACCCAGGACGTGGTGTTCGCCCTGGCCGAGGTGGTCCGCGGCGTGCCGGCGGCGCTGTCGCGGCGGCTCGACCCGCGCGCCGGCGCCTCGATGGTCTGGGGCCGGATCAGCGCGGGCGTGGCGATGAACGCGATCCCCAGCAGCGGCGAGGTGGCGGGCACGTTCCGCTGCCTCGACAGTGCGGTCTGGACGGTGGCCGGCTCGATCATCACCGACACGATCCAGCAGGTGGTGCAGCCCTACGGGGTCAAGGCCGAGGTCAGCTACCAGCGCGGGGTGCCGCCCACGGTGAACGACGCCGAGGCGGTGGCCATCGCCGAGGCCGCGGTGAAGGCCGAGCTCGGCGAGGACGCACTGGTCCTCACCCCGCAGAGCCTGGGTGGGGAGGACTTCGCCTGGATCCTCGAGAAGGTGCCCGGCGCGATGGTCCGGCTCGGCACCCGGGTGCCCGGCGGGCCCACCTACGACCTGCACCGGCCCGACTTCGACGTGGACGAGCGGGCGATCGGGGTGGGGGCCACGTTCCTCGCCGGCGCTGCGGTGCGGGACCTGTTCTCGGTCTGATCGTGCTCTACCTATGAACGAAGTGTCGCTCTTGGGCAGTTTGTTCACGTGTAGCACCGACTGACCGATTCCGGCCCGCGGCCGTCATCCTTTCGGCCGCGCGGGTCAATGACGATCAGATTTCCGTGGTCACGATCCGGCCACCGAACGGTGCTCGGTCGTAAAACCGCTCTGATGAGGGGCTATGGTCGCCGTGACACCGGCCCGACAGGGCCGGGACCGGCGCAGTTGTCCTGGCAGTCATGTCCCGGCAACTCCCGGTTCGACCCAGTAGTGATCCCATGAAGGAGGCACCTGTGCGCCGGGTGACCAAACTGGTCGCGGTGGCAGCGGCCGCGACTTTCGCCCTCGCCGCCTGCGGTGACAGCGACTCTGACACCGACACCGACGCGGGTGGTGGCGGCGGCGCCACGTCCGACGTCAAGGTGGGTCTGGCCTACGACGTGGGTGGCCGGGGTGACCAGTCCTTCAACGACTCGGCCGCGACGGGCCTGGACAAGGCCAAGGACGAGTTCGGTGTCGAGGTCAAGGAGCTCGAGGCCACCAACGGTGAGACCGACGCGGCCCGCGAGGAGCGCCTGCGCCTGCTCGCCGACGGTGGGTTCAACCCGGTGATCGGTGTCGGCTTCGCCTACGCCACCTCGATGGCCAAGGTCGCCGAGGAGTTCCCGGACACCCAGTTCGCGATCATCGACGACGAGACCCTGAAGGACGTCCCGAACGTCACCTCGCTGGTCTTCGCCGAGGAGCAGGGCTCCTACCTGGTCGGCGCGATCGCCGCCGAGGCCTCGAAGAAGGGCAACGTCGGCTTCGTCGGCGGCGTGAACACCCCGCTGCTGCAGAAGTTCGAGGCCGGTTTCAAGCAGGGCGCCGCGGCCGTGAACAAGGACATCGAGGTCCAGGTCAAGTACCTGAGCCAGCCGCCGGACTTCAGCGGTTTCGCCGCGCCCGACAAGGGTGAGACCACGGCCCAGGGCATGCTCGACGCCGGTGCGGACGTCATCTACGCGGCTGCCGGTGGTTCCGGTGGCGGTGTGTTCAAGGCGGTCAAGGCCGCCGGCGAGGGCAACTGGGCCATCGGGGTCGACTCCGACCAGTACCTCACCGCCGAGGCCGACGTGAAGGACGTCATCCTCACGTCGATGCTCAAGCGGGTCGACACCGCGGTCTACGACTTCGTGAAGTCCTCGGTCGACGGCAGCGTGCTCACCGGCGTGCAGCGGTTCGACCTCTCGGACGAGGGCGTGGCCTACTCGGTGTCCAACGAGGCCGCGATCGAGCCGTTCACCGCCAAGGCGGACGAGCTCAAGGAGCAGATCATCAGCGGCGACGTCAAGGTCTCGGCCAAGCCGTAACCTCTGCCCTGGTACTAACCTGGCCGCCGTTCCACCCGTCCGACGGGTGGAACGGCGGTCCGGTGTCTCAACTGGAAACGGAAGTCCAGCAGTGGGTGAAGAAGGTGTGCCGTTGAAGCCCGAGTCGCAGTCCGGCGGTGTCCCCGCGGTCGAACTCACGGGGATCACCAAGCGGTTCCCCGGGGTGGTCGCCAACCGCGACGTGAACCTGCGGGTCATGCCCGGCACGGTGCACGCGGTGGTCGGTGAGAACGGCGCCGGCAAGTCCACGCTGATGAAGACCCTGTACGGCATGCACAAGCCGGACGAGGGCACGATCGCGCTGAACGGCGAGCAGGTCGTCCTGCACAGCCCGTCCGACGCGATCGCCCGCGGCGTGGGCATGGTGCACCAGCACTTCATGCTGGCCGACAACCTCACCGTGCTGGAGAACATCGTCCTCGGTGCCGAGCCCAAGCGCTGGGGCGGCTTCGGCCTGAACCGCGCGGCCGCCCGGGCGAAGATCCGCGAGATCGGTGAGCAGTACGGCCTCCAGGTCGACCCGGACGTGCTGGTCGAGCGCCTCGGCGTGGGCGACCGGCAGCGGGTCGAGATCATCAAGGTGCTCTACCGCGGGGCCCGCGTGCTGGTGCTCGACGAGCCCACCGCCGTGCTGGTGCCGCAGGAGGTCGAGGCGCTCTTCGAGGCCCTGCAGGTGCTCAAGGGCCAGGGCCTGTCGATCATCTTCATCTCGCACAAGCTCGACGAGGTGCGTTCGGTCGCCGACGACATCACCGTCATCCGGCGCGGCACCACGGTGGCCACCGCCGACCCGAAGACGGTCAGCTCCCGGCAGCTCGCCGAGCTGATGGTCGGCAGCGAACTTCCCTCTCCGCAGACCAGCGAGTCCACGGTCACCGACCGCGCGGTGCTGGAGATGAAGAACGTCGAGCTCCTGGACGAGGGGCGCCACCTCCTGCGCGACGTGACCCTCACGATCCACGCCGGCGAGGTCCTGGGTCTGGCCGGGGTCGAGGGCAACGGGCAGGCCGAGCTGGTCGAGTCGATCATGGGCATGCGCACCGTCGACGGCGGCACGATCACCCTGGCCGCCGAGGACATCACCCGCTGGCCCACCCGGCGCCGCCGCGAGGCCGGGATCGGCTACATCCCCGAGGACCGGCACCGGCACGGACTGATCCTGGAGGCCCCGCTCTGGGAGAACCGGATCCTGGGCCACCAGACCCGCCACCCCAACACCAGCGGACCGCTGGTCAACCGGTCCGGAGCGCGAGCCGACACCGAACGGATCGTCGGCGAGTACGACGTCCGTACGCCCTCGATCGACGTCCTGGCCTCCTCGCTGTCCGGCGGCAACCAGCAGAAGCTGATCGTCGGGCGCGAGATGAGCGGCAACCCCAAGCTGCTGATCGCGGCGCACCCCACCCGCGGCGTCGACGTCGGTGCCCAGGCCGCGATCTGGGACCTGCTGCGCAACGCCCGGGCCGAGGGTCTGGCGGTGCTGCTGATCAGTGCCGACCTGGACGAGCTGATCGGCCTGTCCGACAGCCTCACGGTGATCCTGCGCGGAGAACTGGTCGCCCAGGTCGACCCCTCGACCGTCACCCCCGAACAACTCGGCTCCGCCATGACGGGTGCCGGTGAGGCCGCGTGAACACCTTGAACGCCGACACCGCCCGCCGGATCGGGCTGTCCCTGGCCGCCCCGGTGCTGGCCATCGCCCTCTCGGTGGTGATCACCTCGATCGTGCTGGCCTCGGCGGGCAACGACCCGGTCGAGACCTTCACCCAGATGATCGAGTACGCGCAGCAGCCGCGGACCACCACGCTGATCATCAACGCGGCGGTCACCTACTACTTCGCCGCGCTCGCCGTCGCCTTCGGCTTCCGGATGAACCTGTTCAACATCGGGGTCGACGGCCAGTACCGGCTGGCCGCCCTGCTGGCCGCCTCGGTCGGTGGCGCGGTCAACCTGCCGCCGGTGCTCCACGTCGGGCTGATCCTGCTGGTCGCCGTGCTGGTGGGTGGTCTGTGGGCGGCCGTCGCCGGTCTGCTCAAGGTGTACCGCGGGATCAGCGAGGTGATCACCACGATCATGCTGAACTCGATCACCACCGCGCTGATCGCCTACCTGCTCACCGGCGACAAGCTGGCCGAGGTGGTGGAGGGCTCGAACAACATCGGCACCCCGCCGATCCCGGCCAGCGGCCAGGTGCCCGGCATCAGCCTCGTGCCGGACTCCAAGCTGCAGGTCTACGGCCTGATCGTGCTGGCCGCGGTGGTCGGCTTCCTCTACTGGTTCGTGATCGAGCGCAGCCGCTTCGGTTTCGACCTGCGCGCCACCGGCCGCAACGAGGAGGCCGCGGTCGCCAGCGGGGTCAACGTCAAGCGCATGGTGCTGATCAGCATGGCGATCTCGGGCGGCATCGCCGGTCTGGTCGGCATGCCCCAGCTGCTCGGCGCCTCGTACACCTACTCGCTCGACTTCCCGGCCGGCATCGGCTTCACCGGGATCGCGATCGCCCTGCTGGGGCGCAACACCGCGATCGGCGTGGCGATCGGCGCCCTGCTGTTCGGCTTCCTCGACACCTCCTCGCAGATCCTCGACCTGGAGGGCGTGCCGAAGGAGATCGTGCTGATCACCCAGGGCGTGATCGTGCTGTCCGTGGTCATCGCCTACGAGCTGGTGCGGCGCTACCGGATCGTCGCGCAGCAGCGTGAGGTCGGGCGCCGGCTGAGTGAACCGTCCTCTGAGGGCACCGGCAACAAGCCGCAGGGAGCGCAGGCATGAGCACCACGCTGGAAGAAGCTTCGGTGGAGAAGAAGGCCCCGCTGCTGGGGCTGAGCAAGCCCTGGCGGATGGCCCTGTACGCGTTCGCGGGCCTGGTCGTGCTGAGCCTGATCCGGGTGATCACCGGCGCGGACGACCTCACGTCGGCGGGCACGATCAACGCGGCCGTGATGCTGGCGGTGCCGATCGGCCTGGCCGGTCTGGGCGGGCTGTGGTCCGAGCGGGCCGGCGTGGTCAACATCGGTCTCGAGGGCATGATGATCCTCGGCTCCTTCGGGGCCGGCTGGATCGGCTGGCAGCACGGGGCCTGGGCCGGGGTGCTGATGGCGATCGCCTTCGGTGTGCTCGGCGGTCTGGTGCACGCGCTGGCCACCGTCACCTTCGGGGTCGACCACGTGGTCTCCGGTGTGGCGATCAACATCCTGGGGCTGGGCGCCACCCAGTACCTGGCCGGTGAACTGCTGGCCGACTCGCCCGGCGGCGGCGAGTCGCAGTCCCCGCCGAACTCCGGGCTGCCCAAGCCCTCGGTGCCCGGTCTGTCCGGCCTGCTGGAACCGGTCGAGGAACACCACTGGTTCCTGATCTCCGACATCGCCGGCATCCTGCGGGGCCTGCTCACCAACGTCTCGCTGCTGACCATCGTCGCGGTGCTGCTGGTGCTGGCCACGTACCTGATCCTCTGGCAGACCCCGTTCGGCCTGCGGCTGCGCTCGGTCGGCGAGGACCCGCACGCCGCCGAGTCGCTGGGCGTGAAGGTGCGGCTGTACAAGTACTACGCGGTCGCGATCTCCGGCGGCCTGGCCGGCCTGGCCGGTGGCTTCCTGGCGATCGTGGCCTCGAACCTCTACCGCGAGGGTCAGACCGGTGGCCGGGGCTACATCGGCCTGGCCGCGATGATCTTCGGCAACTGGCGTCCGGGTGGCCTGATGATGGGCGCCGGGCTGTTCGGCTACACCGACGCGATGCAGCTGCGTAACGCCGCCGCCGTGCACGCCCTGCTGCTGGTGGTCTTCGCCCTGCTGGTCGTGGTCACCGCGCTGAACATCTACCGGCGCCGGTGGATCACCGCCGGGGTCGGCGTGGTCTTCGCCGTGCTGTCGTTGCTGTGGTACCTCAGCTCCGACGAGCTCCCGGGCCCGATCACCGCGATGACGCCGTACGTCACCACCCTGCTGGTGCTGGCGCTGGCGGCCCAGCACCTACGTCCGCCCAAGGCCTCAGGCGAGGTCTACCGGCCGGAAGGAAAGTAAGTCATGGCATCACCGGAGCAGCAGGCTGCCGCCGAGGCGGACCCGGACCTGTACCCCGGCCGGGTGGCGGGCGACGCGGGCCCCGAGCAGATCGACTGGGCAGCGCTGCGCGCGGCCGCCCGGATGGTCATGCAGAAGGCCTACGCGCCCTACTCCGGCTTCCCGGTGGGCGCAGCGGCGCTGACCGACGACGGCCGGATCGTGACCGGCTGCAACGTCGAGAACGCCTCCTACGGGGTGGGGCTGTGCGCCGAGTGCGGCCTGGTCTCGTCGCTGAACGCCAGTGGGGGAGGGCGCCTGATCGCCTTCACCTGCGTGGGGCCGGACGGCGAGAACCTGATGCCCTGCGGGCGCTGCCGTCAGCTGCTGTACGAATTCGGCGGTCCGGAGCTGCTGGTCGAGACCAGCCACGGCATCGTGCCCTTCACCCAGGTGCTGCCGGACGCCTTCGGCCCGGCCGACCTGTCGCGGGCGACGGGGCCGACCCACCGCTGAGACCCGGATGCCGCACCGGTTGTGCAGTTGAGTCAACCGGGGGCCCGGCGTGTCGTGTTTCCCGGGTGGGCGGGGGTGGCGGTGGCGGTCACTACAGCAAGAGACGCCGAACCGGATTCGCAGCCGGCAGAAGAGCCGAACGGGTCCGTAACCGCCGTCACCCGGGCACCTTCGTTAACCTCACGGCATGACCGAACCCTTCGCCGCAGTCGACGTCATCCGGGCCAAACGCGATCGTGACCGCCTGAGCGACGAGCAGATCGACTGGGTGGTCGACGCGTACACCCGGGGCGTGGTGGCCGACGAGCAGATGTCCGCGCTGCTGATGGCGATCCTGCTGAACGGCATGAGCAGCGCCGAGATCGCCCGCTGGACGGCCGCGATGATCGCCTCCGGTGAGCGCCTCGACTTCTCCGGCCTCTCCCGCCCGACCACCGACAAGCACTCCACCGGCGGGGTGGGCGACAAGATCACCCTGCCGCTGACCCCGCTCGTGGCCGCCTGCGGCGCTGCCGTGCCGCAGCTGTCCGGGCGCGGGCTCGGACATACCGGGGGCACGCTGGACAAGCTGGAGTCGATCCCGGGCTGGCGGGCGAAGCTGAGCAACGCCGAGATGACCCGGCAGCTGGAAGAAGTCGGCGGGGTGATCTGCGCGGCCGGTGAGGGGCTGGCCCCGGCCGACCGCAAGATGTACGCGCTGCGCGACGTCACCGGCACGGTCGAGGCGGTGCCGCTGATCGCCTCCTCGATCATGAGCAAGAAGATCGCCGAGGGCACCGGGGCGCTGGTGCTCGACGTGAAGGTGGGCTCCGGCGCGTTCATGAAGACCGAGGAGCAGGCCCGGGTGCTGGCCCAGACCATGGTCCGGCTCGGGGCCGACGCCGGGGTGAACACGGTGGCCCTGCTCACCGACATGTCCACGCCGCTCGGCCTGACCGCGGGCAACGCCCTCGAGGTGCGCGAGTCGCTGGAGGTGCTGGCCGGTGGGGGCCCGCCCGACGTGGTCGAGCTGACGATCAGCCTGGCCCAGGAGATGCTGGAGACGGCCGGCGTGTCGGCCGATCCCGAGCGGGTGCTGAAAGACGGCCGGGCGATGGATGCCTGGAACCAGATGATCGCGGCCCAGGGCGGCGACCCGTCCGCGGAGCTGCCCACGGCCAAGCACACGCATCAGGTGCTGGCCCCGGCCGACGGCGTGCTGGTGAGCCTGGACGCGATGGCGGTGGGCATGAGCGCCTGGCGTCTGGGAGCCGGTCGTTCGCGGAAGGAAGACCCCGTACAGGCCGGTGCGGGCGTCGAGATCCACGCCAAGCCCGGTGGTGAGGTGCGCGCCGGTGAGCCGCTTTTCACGCTGCACACCGACACGCCCGAGCGTTTCGAGCAGGCCGAGGCGGCGCTCGAGGGCGGCTACCAGATCGCCCCGCAGGGTTCCCGGCCGGACCACCGGCCGCTGATCATCGACCGCATCACGGTCTGAGAAGCCAGGCACCACAGGACGTCCGCCGAACCGCACAAGGGGCGGCGGGCGTCCGTAAACCGAACCGACAACGGACGTCTGCGGTCCCGCTCAAGGGGCGGGTGGGCGTCCTCAAACCGAACCAATAACGGACGTCTGTGGTCCCGCACGAGGGCGGGTGGACGTCCTCAAACAAACAACGGACGCCCACCAGCCCCCATGAGGGCTGGTGGACGTCCGTTGTTGGTTGCCTTCGAACGCCTATCGGCGCATCGGCTCCCGCCCGAACGGCTGGGACGGCCGCGGGTGGGTCGGCGTGGGCGGCACCGGCAGGGTCACCGGGTTGCCCAGCTTCAGGGTGTGAAGGTCACCGTGGTGCAGGATCTCGAGCTCGTCGGCGGGGTTGCGCTCGTGATCGCTGAGCAGGTAGGTGGCCTGCTTGCCGTCGGTCTCCACCCGCAGGCGCAGGCCCTTGTGGGTGATCGTGAAGGCGAGCCGGTCCAGACCGTCCGGAAGACGCGGCGCGAAGGCGAGAGTGCCCGTCGTGTCGCGCATTCCACCGAACCCGGCGACCAGTGACATCCAGGTCCCGGCCAGCGCGGCGATGTGCAGGCCGTTGGTGGTGTTGCTGTGCAGGTCGTGCAGGTCGGTGAGGGCGTTCTCGATGGTGTAGTCGTACGCCAGGCCCAGGTGCCCGACCTCGGCCGCCATCACCGACTGGGTGCACGCCGACAGCGACGAGTCGCGGACCGTGATCTTCTCGTAGTAGGCGAAGTTCGCGGCCTTCTGCTCCGGGGTGAACGCGTCGCCCCGCATCTGCATGGCCAGCACCAGGTCGGCCTGCTTGACCACCTGCATCCGGTACAGCTGGACGTAGGGCATGGTGAGCAGGAGCGGGTAGTCCTCCTCGGTGAGCGCCTCGAAGTCCATCACCGCGTGCTTGGTGAAGCCGTCGGCCTGCGGGTGCACGCCGAGCTTCTCGTCGAACGGGATGTACATCGAGTCGGCGCACTGCCGCCAGCCGCTGATCTCCTCGGAGTCGACCTCGAGCTTCTCGGCCTCGTCGGAGTACTCGGCCGCGGCGTTGGCCGCGGCCCGCAGGTTCCGCTGCGCCATCAGGTTCGTGTAGACGTTGTTGTCGGTGATCGCGCTGTACTCGTCCGGCCCGGTGACCCCGTCGATGCGGAACCAGCCGTCCCGGTCGAACTGGCCCAGAGAGCGCCACAGCCGGGCGGTCTCGACCAGCAGGGGCAGGCCGATCTCGCGGTCGAACTCGTCGTCCTCGGTGGCGCCGTGGTAGCGGATCACCGCGTCGGCGATGTCGGCGTTGATGTGGAACGCCGCGGTGCCGGCCGGCCAGTAGCCCGAGCACTCGTCCCCGTTGATCGTGCGCCACGGGAACGCCGCGCCCTTCAGGCCCAGCGTGGCGGCGCGGTCCTTGGCCTTCTGCAGCGTGCTGTGCCGCCAGCGCAGCGCGTCGGCGGCGGCCCGGGGAGCGGTGTGGATCAGCACCGGCAGGACGAAGGTCTCGGTGTCCCAGAAGCAGTGACCGTCGTAGCCGGGCCCGGTCAGGCCCTTGGCCGGGACCGGCCGCTGCTCCGCCCGGGCGCCCGCCTGGATGATGTGGAACAGCGCGAAACGCACCGCCTGCTGCAGCTCTTCGTCACCGTCGACCTCGACGTCGGCGCGCGCCCAGAACTCGTCCAGGTACTGCCGCTGCTCGGTGAGCAGGTCGTCCCAGCCGGTGTGGATGGCGCCGGTCAGACCGGCCGCCACCTGGTCCCGCAGGGCGGGCAGGGAACGCTGCGACGACCAGCCGTAGCTGACGAACTTGATCAGCCGCAGCTTCTGGCCGGGCTTCAGGGTGGCGGTGACCGTGAGCCGGCCCCAGTCGGGGCGCACGCCCCAGTTGGTGGAGACCTTGACGCCCTCGGGCACCTCGATCACGTGCTCGGCGGCCGCGGCCACCCGGCGGCCGCTGTGCCGGGTCTCGTGCACCAGGGTGATCCGGTTGCCGTTGCAGTCGTGCTCCAGCGCCTGCAGCGGGTTGTGCATGGCGGCGGCGACGCGCGGGTCGACCGAACCGCCCTCGGGCAGTTGCTCGTTGGCGACCAGTTCGGACTGCAGCACCACGCGGGCGGTCTCGTGCAGCGGCTCGACCTCGTAGGCGATCGCCATCACCGAGCGGTGGGTGAACGAGACCAGCCGGGTGGAGGTGACCCGTACCGCCTGGTCGGCGGGGGAGCGCCACTCCACCTCCCGGCGCAGCGTGCCGGCCCGCATGTCCAGCACCCGCTCGTGCTTGTCCAGGTGGCCGTAGCGCAGGTCGAAGGGCTCGTCGTCGACGAGCAGGCGGATCAGCTTGCCGTTGGTGACGTTGATGATCGTCTGACCGGACTCGGGGTAGCCGTAGCCGGCCTCTGCGTAGGGCAGCGGGCGGCGTTCGTAGACCGAGTTCAGGTACGTGCCGGGCAGGCCGTGCGGTTCGCCCTCGTCCAGGTTGCCCCGGATGCCGATGTGGCCGTTGGAGAGCGCGAAGACGGATTCGGTGGACCCCAGGTCGTCCAGGTGCAGCTCGGTCTCCCGGATGCACCACGGCTCGACGGTGAAAGCGGCTCGGCGGTTCATGCGCGGTTATCTATCAGTTGCGCCAGATCCGTCACCACAACGTCGGCCCCGTGCTCGACCAGGGCGGCCGCGTGGCCCACCCGGTCGACCCCGACGACGATGCCGAACTGTCCGGAACGCCCGGCTTCGACGCCGGCGATGGCGTCCTCGAAGACGGCGGCCTGGGCGGGCTCGAAGCCCAGCAGCCGGGCCCCGTGGATGAAGGTGTCGGGAGCGGGCTTGCCGTGCAGTCCGGCGGCGATCGCGGCCTGCGCGTCCACCCGGATCTCGACGAACTCGGCGATCCCGGTGACCTTCAGCACCTCGGCGGTGTTGGCGCTGGAGGAGACCACGGCCACGCGCAGCCCGGCGGCCCGCACGGCCTCCAGGTAGCGGAAGGTGCCGTCGAAGATCGTGACACCCTCCTTCGCGATCTTCTCGTGCACCAGGTTGTTCTTCCGGGTGCCGAGCCCGTTCACCGTCTCGGTGTCGGCGGAGTCCTCGGGGGTGCCCTCGGGCAGGACGATGTCGCGGGAGGCGAGGAAGCTTCGGGTGCCGTCCTGCCGGCGCTTGCCGTCGACGTACTTCACGTAGTCGGTGGCGATGTCGAACTCCCGGAAGGGCTCGCCCAGGCGGGCGGCGCGCTCGGCCAGGTAGGCGTCGAACATCTCCTTCCAGGCGGAGGCGTGCACCGAGGCGGTGTCGGTGAGCACTCCGTCCAGGTCGAAGAGACAGGCTTGGACGTGCTCGGGCAGGCCGACGTCAACCGGCCGCGCGATCTGCGGATCGGACATGTGCCCAAGCAGACCACAACGGACGCCCGCCCGCAGACGGGAGGAGCATCGTGTGCGGCGACGTTGCCCGATCGTTTCCCGCGCGGCGACCACCTGCGGCCCACCGGTCGCAATCGGCCCGTGGCGGCCCGGGCGGTGTCAGGATGGGCGGCATGGACCTGCCCGTGATGCCGCCGGTCAAGCCGATGCTGGCCAAGTCGGTGCCGAAGATCCCCGACGTCGGTCACGTCGAACCCAAGTGGGACGGCTTCCGGACGATCGTGTTCCGCGACGGCGACGAGGTGGAACTGGGCAGCCGCAACGAGAAGCCGATGACCCGGTACTTCCCGGAACTCGTCGAGGCGCTGCGGCAGAATCTGCCACCGCGCTGCGTGGTGGACGGGGAGATCGTCACCATCGTGGGTGACCGGCTGCAGTTCGAGGTGCTCCAGCAGCGCATCCACCCGGCGGCCAGCCGGATCCAGCTGCTGTCCGAGCAGACCCCGGCCTCGTTCATCGCCTTCGACCTGCTCGCCCTGGGCGACGAGAACCTGATGGAACAGCCGTTCTCGCAACGGCGGGCCCGTCTGGTCGAGGCCCTGTCGGCCGCGAAGGCGCCGGTCTACTGCACCCCGGCCACCACCGACCTGGACACCGGCCAGGAGTGGTTCGGGATGTTCGAGGGGGCCGGTCTGGACGGGGTGGTGGCCAAGCCGTTGGACGGCCCCTACGAGCCCAACCAGCGTTCGATGTTCAAGATCAAGCACGCCCGCACGGCCGACTGCGTGGTGGCCGGGTTCCGCTGGCACAAGAGCGGCCCGATCGTCGGCTCGCTGCTGCTGGGGCTCTACCGGGAGGACGGCTCGCTGCAGCACGTGGGCGTGGCGGCGTCGTTCCCGATGGCCCGCCGGGCCGAGCTGGTGCAGGAGCTGGAGCCGTACCGGATGGCGGTGGAGGACCTCGGCACCCATCCGTGGGGCAAGTGGGCCGAGGCGCAGGCGCACGAGCACCAGCGGATGCCGGGCAACGTCTCGCGCTGGAACTCGACCAAGGACCTGTCGTTCGTGCCGCTGCGGCCGGACCTGGTGGTGGAGGTGGCGTACGACCAGATGGAGGGCGACCGGTTCCGGCACACCGCCCAGTTCCGGCGCTGGCGTACCGATCGCACGCCGGACAGCTGCGGTTACGAGCAGCTGGAGCGGCCGGTGAACTTCCGGCTGGAAGACGTGTTGTCGCCGGTCGGGTCGAAGGCGCCGAAGATCGTGGGCGATTAGTTCCGGGGGGCGGCACGGTCTCCAGTTCGAACCAGACCGACGAGAGGACGACGGTGGCGGCCAAGAACGCGGCGGTGCAGATCGAGGTCGGGGAACGTTCGGTGCGGTTGTCCAGTCCGGACCGGGTGCTCTGGCCGGAGGTGGGCCTGACCAAGAAGGACCTGGCCGAGTACGTGGTCGCCGTGGGCCCGGCGCTGCTGCGGGCGATCGGTGACCGGCCGGTCTCGCTGGAGCGCTTCCCCGAAGGTGTGGACGGAGAACGGTTCTACTCCAAGAACCCGCCCCGCGGGGTGCCGGACTACGCCCGCTCGGTGAAGGTGACCTACCCCAGCGGGCGCAGCCATCCGCAGCTGGTGGTGGACGAGGTGGCCACCGCGGTTTGGGCGGTGCAGATGAACACCCTCACCCTGCACCCCTGGCCGGTGCGCACAGCCAACACCGACAACCCCGACGAGCTGCGCCTCGACCTCGACCCGCAGCCCGGCCGCGACTACGCCGACGCCGTGCAGGCCGCCCTCCAGTTGCGTGACCTGCTGAAAGAACTGGGCCTGACCGGCTACGTGAAGAGCTCCGGCAACCGCGGCGTCCACGTGTTCACCCCGATCCGCCCCGAGCACGAGTTCCTCGACGTCCGGCACGCCGCCATCGGGATCGGCCGGGAGCTCGAACGCCGGGCGCCCGACCTGGTCACGATGGCCTGGTGGAAGGAGGAGCGCGGCGAGCGCATCTTCGTCGACTTCAACCAGTGCACCCGCGACCGCACGATGGCCGGCGCCTACAGCCCCCGTCCGCTGCCGCACGCCCCCGTCTCCACCCCGCTCAGCTGGGACGAACTGCCCGAGGTAGACCCGAAAACCCTTACCGTGCGCACGGTTCCCCAGTTGCTGGCTGACCGGGGCGACCCGTGGGAGGGTATGCACGAGAGCGCCGGAGACATTGCGCCGGCCCTGGAGCTGTGGCGGCAGGACGTGGAAGAGCGCGGCCTGGGCGAACTTCCCTTCCCGCCCGACTACCCCAAGATGCCTGGCGAGCCGAAACGCGCCCGCCCCAGCGTGTCTCGGGCTGACACGGAGGGCATCGCCGACCGGGACTGGTACGCCGACCCGAAGCGATGGGACGGGGACAAGCCGAAGGAGTGAGTCAGGTCAGGCTGTCGCGGGGGTCGGCGTCGCCGTAGAAGCGGCGCCACAGGACGGTCAGTTCTTGACGGAACTCCTCGTCGGTGTCGAAGTCCCAGTCGGTGTGGCGCTCGAATTCCTCGGGAGTGAGCCGGCCGGTGAGGCTTTTGGCGAAGCCTCGCCGGAAGCTTTCCCGGCGCTCAGGGATCCGGACCCGCGAGACTGCTTCGACGAACTCGGTCTCCCAGTCCCGGCCGAGCGCGTTGATGTTCATCATGGTCGCGGCGAAGTCCAGGAAAACTTCGACGTCCTCGTCGTTCGCCACGATCAGTCCTTCGGCCTCGGGTACATGGTCCTCAGACGGTAGACCCCGGCGGTGTCCTGCCAGAAGGCCGCGAACACCGTGCCGTCGGTGAAATCGACCATGGTGGGGGGAGCGCTGCCCGGCGGGTCGCCGGTGGGGTGGGCTCGCGTGCCGTTGCGTCGGACACCTCTGACGTGCTGGCGGTAGTCCGGGCCGTAGACCGACGCCAGAGGAATTTCGGCGCGGATGTGCCCCATGCCGGTGGCCTCGTCCTGTTGCCTTGCATCCCTGAACGCCTGGCTGGCCGTGATCGCGTCATAGGCCTTGACGAATGCCTCTTCCGAGGTGAACTTGGTGGCTTCTCTCCCGCACTTGTGTCGGCGGCCGCTTTCCCCGTCGGTGGTGCTCCCGGTCATCGGATCGATCCCCCTTGCAGCCTCGAGGTCGGCCTCCACCTCGTCCTGGATCTCCCCGCACTGCTGCCTCGTCTCCAGCAACGACGTGACCAGGCCCTGTAGCCGCTCGGCCAGGTGTTCCGCACCTACCTGCCGGGCCTGCTCCAAGGCGTCGTCGACGTCGGCGGCCGCGCCGTCCAGTGCCGTTACGGCCTCGTCGAGCCGCGCGGCGATCGTCTCCAGGTCGTCGCCCACCTCGGGGTAGGACCGGTCCTGACGTATCCGCTCGAGAACCGGTGCCGCTGCGCGCAGGCCCGACACCAGCGTCTTCAGTTCGGTCTCGACCCCCTCGAGCACCTGCTGGGCCGCGCCGTAACCCCAGGCCAGGCCGTCCCAGCCGTGTTCCTGGGCGCCCTCCGCCAGGGCCTCGGCCAGCTCGCCCGCGTCGTGCGCATCCCGGCCGTACCGCACCACGTCCTTGATGACGTCGGTGAGGGCGCGGGCGGTCACCGTGCCTTTACTACTCGTAACAGTGCGAAGGTGACAAGGGGAGTGCCACCCCCGGAGGAGACGCCCAGTCACGATCCAGCGGCGGATGGCTGACGTAGCGCAGTCGTTCGGGTACTGGGCTATAAGCTCGACGGGTGACCGGTCCGACTGACTCCGAGATCCTCCAGCGCGCCCCGAAGGTCCTGCTGCACGACCATCTGGACGGTGGGCTCAGACCCTCCACGGTCGCCGGGATCGCCGCCGAGATCGGCCATGAACTGCCCGTCTCCGACCCGGCCGAGCTGGGCAAGTGGTTCCGGCGCAGTGCCGACTCCGGTTCCCTGGAGCGCTACCTCGAGACGTTCGTGCACACCGTCGCCGTGATGCAGCGCCGGCAGGACCTGGTGCGGGTGGCCCGGGAGGCCGCGCTCGACCTGGCCGCCGACGGTGTGGTCTACGCCGAGATCCGTTATGCACCCGAGCAGCACCTCGAGGGCGGGCTCGACCTCGACGAGGTGGTCACCGCCGTCGCCGAGGGTCTGGCCGAGGGCGAGAAGGAAGCCGCTGCCGCCGGTACCCCGATCCGCACCGGTCAGCTGGTCACCGCCATGCGGCACGCGGCCCGCAGCCGGGAGATCGCCGAGCTGGCCGAGCGGCACCGGGACAACGGGGTGGTCGGGTTCGACATCGCCGGGGCCGAGGCCGGCTTCCCGCCCTCGCGGCACCTGGACGCCTTCGACTACCTGCACGAGGCGAACATGCACGTCACCATCCACGCCGGGGAGGCCTTCGGGCTGCCCAGCATCTGGGAGGCGGTGCAGGTGTGCGGCGCCGACCGGCTCGGGCACGGCGTGCGGATCATGGACGACATCGAGGTGATCGGCGGCCGGGACGAGTACGGCCGCCCGGCCGCGAAGCTCGGCCGGCTGGCCGGCTGGGTGCGCGACAAGCGCATCCCGCTGGAACTCTGCCCGACCAGCAACGTGCAGACCGGCGCCGCCAGCAGCGTCGCCGAGCACCCGATCGGCCTGCTCAAGGACCTGCGGTTCCGGGTCACCGTGAACACCGACAACCGGCTGATGTCCGGCACGTCGATGACCCGTGAGATGACCGGTCTCGTGCAACAGGCGGGCTGGACGCTCGAAGACCTACGATGGGTCACGATTAATGCACTAAAGAGTGCTTTTATCCCGTTCGACGAACGGCTTGCGCTGATCGAGGGCGTCGTGAAGCCCGGGTACGCGCAGCTGGGCGCGTCCTGAGCAGTCCGAGCCCGGATGTGAGCCTGATCTGAGCCTGAGGGAGGAGTGAGGGTGGCGTACCGGCCGGCCCGCTTCCCGGGCTCCCGGCGCGTGCTCGCCGCGGACGCGGTGGCCCGCTACGACCTGCGCCGGACCATGATGGCCCGGCTGCTGGCCGCCAACCCCGCGTTGTCGCTGCTGGTGCTGGTCGGCGACGTGGAGATGGAAGAGCTCGACCTGGAGCCGCACGGCGGCGCCGATGCAGTGTCGGCCGCCTTCACCCGGCCCGAGCCCGAGGTGCACGGGCTGATCATCGTGGGCGGTCTGCGGGTCGACCGGGCGGTGCAGCACCCCCGCTCCACCACCGGCATGTCGCTGTACGTCCTGGGCGACCTGCAGGCGCGCAACGTGGCGATCAGCGGGCTGGAACTCGTGGTGCGCGGCGACGTGCAGGTCTCCGAGGTCTTCGCCGGGGCCGGCCCGTCCGGCGGGGCCCGGCTGGACGGTGACGTGGCGGCCAAGCTGCTGGTCTCCGACGCCTTCCCGATGCTGGTCGGGGGTGCGCTGAAGGCCCCGGTGCTGGAGAACGGCCGCACCCGGATCGGGGTGGTCGACGGGCCCGGGGTGCGCGAGGCCCGGGGCGAGGTGCTGCCCTCGCTGGTCCTCGACTCCACGGTGCTGGAGAACGGCGACGAGTTCTCCTGGCCCCGGCTGCGGGCCGCGATCGGCGCCGGCCGGGCCAGCCTGACCGCCGACTACCTCACCGGCCGCACCAATCTGGAGTCGATGCGCGAGCTGCGCCGGCTCGAGGCCGAGATCGAGGTGGTGCTGGCCGAGCACCGCTACGCCCGCGGCGCCGAGCTGCTGCGCAAGGCCCGGGCCCTGGGCGCGCCGCGGCAGGAGACCGGGCTGAAGCTGGCCGACGCGATCTACCGGGTGCACCACGGCACCGGCAGCCGGGAGGCCCTGGCCGAGGCGCTGGAACTGCTCGACGAGGCGCTCGGCCCGCGGCCCGACCCGGCCGCGGTGATGGCCCACCCGCAGGCCCTGCTGCAGCGCGCGGCCATCCTGCTGCAACTGCGCGAGCACGACGACGAGGCGTTCGAGCAGGCCTGGCGCGACTGCTCGCTGGCCGCGGTGACGATGCCGGCGCCGGAGCGGGCCGGGATCGCCGGGCTGATGGGGCAGTGGCTGTTCACCCGGCACCGCTACGACGAGTGCGTGCCCTACCTGCGTCAGGCCCTGGCCGCCGACGGCGAGGACGGCGCCCAGCACGGCCGGCTGGCCCGGGCGCTGTGGATGCTCGACCGTGAGGCCGAGGCCCTGCCGCACGCCACCCGCTCGCTGGAACTGAATCCCGCCGACGACCGGATGTGGTTCGTCCGCGGCAAGTGCCAGCAGGTGCTGGGCGAGGTCGAGGAGGCCCGGCTGGACCTGAGCACCTACCTCGACCTGCACCCGGACGACGACCTGGCGGTCGAGGCGCTGATCGTGATCCACCTCGACGCGCAGGACACCGACGCGGCCGTGGAGAACGCCCTGCAGTTCATCGAGCAGCACCCCGAGATCGACGGCGCCCCGGCCCGTTTCGGCCGCCTGCTGCACCTGCGCGGGCACTACGACCTGGCCGTGCCGCTGCTGCGCCGGGCGATGCAGACGCATCCGGAAGACGCCACGATCGTGCGCGACCTGGCGGTGGCGCTGAACGAGAGCGGGCACGACCACACCGGTCTGGACACCGCGCTGCGCCGGGTCGAGATCGACCCGGACGGCGACCATCTGGCCTACCTGCGGGCCGAGGTGAACCTGGCGCTGTCCGACCCGAACGCGGCCGAGGACGACCTGGAGGACTACCTGCGGCGGTTCCCCGAGGCGGCCCGGGCGATGGCCTCGCTGGCCGGGATCCGCCTGCTCCAGCTGCGTCCGGCCGATGCCGAGAAGCTGCTGGAGAGTGCCCGCGAGCTGGCGCCGGACGACTACTACGTCGAGACCGTCATCGAGAAGGCCGGTTTCGCCGAGAAGATCGACCTGACCGGCCCCCCGTCCGCCGCCGTGGTGCTACCGGCAGAGGGCGAGAGGCCCGCCGTGACTCAGCTTTCGTTCCGGGACGCGGGCTACCGCCGCCACACGCCCTAGGAAACCCGGACGCCCAGGGCCTGCTGCACGTCGGCGGTGATCCGGGCCAGCCGCTCGGCCGCCGCCTCGCGGGCGGCCGCGACCGAGTCGCCATCGGCCGGAACCACCACTTCCAGATAGCATTTCAGCTTGGGCTCGGTGCCGCTGGGGCGCACGATCACCCGGTCGCCGTCGGCGGTGCGGTAGCGCAGGCCGGGGGTGCCGGGCAGGCCGTCCACCCCTTCGGACAGGTCTTCGGCCGACTTCACCACGCTGCCGGCCAGGGTGGCGGGCGGGCGCTGGGTGATCCGCTCGAGCATCGTGGCGATCTCGGCCAGATCCTGCACCCGTACCGAGAACTGGTCGGTGGCGTGCAGGCCGTGGCGCCGGGCCAGGTCGTCCAGGGCGTCGAGCAGGCTGCGCCCCTGAGCCCGCAGCTCGGCCGCGTACTCGGCGATCAGCAGGGCGGCGCTGATGCCGTCCTTGTCGCGCACCGAGGCCGGGGCCACGCAGTAGCCCAGCGCCTCCTCGTAGGCGTAGGACAGCTCCGGCACCCGGGCCAGCCACTTGAAACCGGTCAGCGTCTCGCGGTGCTCGGCGCCGTGCGCCCGGGCGATCCGGGCCAGCAGCTGCGAGGACACGATCGAGCTGGCCACCACCGCGGACCCGGTGCCGCGGCGGCCGAGCAGGTACTCACCCAGCAGGGCGCCCACCTCGTCGCCGCGCAGCATCCGCCAGCCGGCCTGGTCCGGCACGGCCACGGCGCACCGGTCGGCGTCCGGGTCGTTGGCGATGATCAGGTGGGCCTTGCGCGCGCGGGCCGCAGCCAGCGCGAGGTCGAGGGCGCCCGGTTCCTCGGGGTTGGGGAAGCTCACGGTGGGGAAGGCGGCGTCCGGGGCAGCCTGCTCGGCAACCACGTGCAGGGCCGGGAAACCGGCCGCCGCGAAGGCCCGGACCGCGGTGTCTCCGCCGACGCCGTGCAGCGGGGTGAGAACGATGTCGATGTCCCGGGCCGCTCCCGGGGTGAGCACCGCGGCGACCGATTCCAGGTACTCGTCCACGATCTGCTCGCCGACCTGCTCCCAGCCGTCCAGGGCCATCGGCACGTCGATCGCCGGGGCCACGTGGGCGATCTGGTGGGCGATCAGGTCGTCGACCGGCGGGACGATCTGCGCGCCGCTGCCGGGGGAGGAGTCGGCCCGGCCACCCAGGTAGACCTTGTAACCGTTGTCCTGCGGCGGGTTGTGGCTGGCGGTGACCATGATGCCTGCGTCGGCGCCGAGCCGGCGCAGAGCGAAGGCCAGGACCGGGGTGGGCAACGGCCCCGGCAGCAGCTGGGCCACACAACCCGCGGCGGTGAGCACCGCGCAGGTGTCGCGGGCGAAGGTGTCGGAGTCGGTGCGGGCGTCGTACCCCACCACCACCCTCGGCGCCTCTGGCTTGACCACTTGGTGCAGGTACGCCGCGATCCCGGCCGCGGCCCGGATGACGACAGCCCGGTTCATCCGGTTCGGCCCGGCCCCCAGTGCGCCCCGCAGACCTGCGGTACCGAACTGGAGCGAGCCGGAGAAGCGCTGTGCGAGATCGTCGCGCGCTGTCCCGGAGACCGTGGAGTCGCCGGAGGTGACCAGCTCGATCAGCCGGTCCACCTCGAGCCGGGTACGGGGGTCGGGGTCCGCGTCCCGCCAGTGCGTCGCGCGGTCGACCAGACCGGCGAGCTCGGTTTCGTCCACACCGGAAACTTACCTGGTCGCCATCCCCTGGACGGGTACCGGACGGTTGTTGTGACCGGAACGGCTGATCTTTCCGGGTGAAAGGGGCGTGGCGGGCGCCACAACCGGCCGATTTCGACCCTACTGAACACGACTTGAGGACGCCGGTGGCCGCCTCAGGTGGCCACCGACGTCCTCAGGCGTCTCAGAGCCGGCGGACGACCTCGGCCAGCATCGAGCCGACCCGCTGGGCGGCGGCCCGCCCCTCGGCGAGCACCTCCTCGTGGCTCAGCGGCTGGCCGGAGATGCCCGCGGCCAGGTTGGTGACCAGCGAGATGCCGAGGATCTCCAGGCCCGCCTCGCGGGCCGCGATGGCCTCCAGGGCGGTGGACATGCCGACCAGGTCGGCGCCCAGCCGGCCGGCCATACGCACCTCGGCCGGGGTCTCGTAGTGCGGGCCCCGGAACTGCGCGTAGACGCCCTCGGGGAGGTCGGGCTGGACCTCCCGGCAGACCGCGCGCAGCCGGCTGGAGTACAGGTCGGTCAGGTCGACGAAGGTGGCGCCCTCGAGCGGGCTGGCCCCGGTCAGGTTGATGTGGTCGCTGATCAGCACCGGTGTTCCGGGAGGCCACTCGGGGTTCAGCCCGCCGCAGCCGTTGGTCAGCACCACCATCGAGCAGCCGGCCGCCGCCGCGGTGCGCACGCCGTGCGCCACCGCCCGTACGCCCTTGTTCTCGTAGTAGTGCGTGCGGCTGCCCAGGATCAGCGCGTGCTTGGGGGCCGCCGACGACCCCTCGGGCGCGGCGATCCGGACCGAGCGCAGCTGGCCGACGTGGCCGGGCACCCCGGAGACCGAGAATCCGGGGACCTCGGTGGCCGGGATCTCGGCCAGGGTCTCGCCCAGCAGGTCGGCGGCCGGGGCCCAGCCGGAGCCGAGCACCAGGGCCACGTCGTGCTTCTCGATGCCGGTGAGTTCGAAGAGCCGGGCGGCGGCGAGCTCGGCCGTCTCCTTGGGCGAGGTCTCGTGCGTGGTCATGGAGTTCACCGCTCGTTCGGGGGAAGGTGCTCAGGGGTGTCGCTGGACTGGCAGGGGCGCGCGCGCAGGTTGTGCACGTAGTCGTCGGGGGCGCCGCCGGCCTCGGCCGCGTCGGCCAGCATGCCCAGGTAGTGCGCGGCGGGCAGGCCGCCCTCGTACGCGTCGAGCACGTGCACCCAGGCGACCACGTCACCGTCGAGCGTGTGCACCCGGACATGGATCTTGCGGGACAGCCCGGTGGCCAGGCCCTCCCACTCGTCCAGGGCCTGCTCGTCGCCGGGGGTCACGTCGTAGACGCTGACGTAGACCTGGGCGGACGGATCCTCCACCAGGGTGGCCAGGGCCCCGTCGACGGCGTTCGGCACCTCGGCGAAGGTGAGGCGCCAGCCGGTGATCCATCCGAGCCCACGCAACGGCGAGTGCGGCGCCCGCAGCGCCATTCGCTCCGGGTCGAGGTTCGCGCCGTAGGCGGCGTAGAGATCCATGGAGGACAGGGTAGAGATTCCCGCCCGTCCCCATGCAAACGCCTGGCCTGCTGTCCTGGGGGACAATGACCGGGTGAGCGCGAAGAGCAGAATTGTCATCGTCGGCGGCGGGCCCGGCGGGTACGAGGCCGCGCTGGTGGCGGCGCAGCTCGGCGCCGACGTCACGGTGGTCGACCGGGACGGGCTGGGCGGGGCCGCGGTCCTGACCGACGTGGTGCCCAGCAAGACCCTGATCGCCACCGCCGACGTGCTGGCCACGGTCGGCGGCTCGCGGCAGCTCGGCATCCGCGGCCTGGGCCGGGTGCAGGCCGACCTCGCCGCGGTCAACCGCCGGGTCAAGGGCCTGGCCCGGGCCCAGTCGAAAGACATCCAGCGCCGCCTGGAGGCCGAGGGGGTGCGCATCGTCCAGGGGCAGGGGGTCCTCGACGGGCCCTCCCGGGTGAAGGTCGGCGATCTGGTGATCGAGGCCGACACGCTGCTGATCTCCACCGGTGCCAGCCCGCGCGAGCTGCCCGACGCCATGCCCGACGGCGAGCGGGTGCTCAACTGGAAGCAGCTGTACGACCTGGAGGAGCTGCCCGAGCGGCTGATCGTGGTCGGGTCCGGGGTCACCGGGGCCGAGTTCGCCAGCGCCTACCACGCCCTCGGCGCCGGGGTCGCCCTGGTCTCCAGCCGCGATCGGGTGCTGCCCGGAGAAGATGCGGACGCCGCCGAGGTGCTGGAGCACGTGTTCCGGCGCGGCGGTATGGAGGTGCTGTCCCGCTCGCGCGCGCAGAGCGTCAAGCGCACCGATGCCGGCGTGGTGGTCACGCTCTCCGACGGGCGCACGGTCGAGGGGTCGCACTGCCTGATGGCCGTCGGGGCCGTTCCGAACACCGCCGGTCTGGGGCTTGAGGAGGCCGGCGTCCGGCTGAGTCCTTCCGGGCACATCGAGGTGGACCGGGTCTCGCGCACGAGTGTCCGCGGTATCTACGCCGCCGGTGACTGCACCGGCGTGTTCCCGCTGGCCTCGGTGGCGGCGATGCAGGGCCGGAAGGCGATGCACCACGTGCTCGGTGACGCGGTCTCCCCGCTGGAGCTGCGCCTGGTCAGCTCGAACGTGTTCACCTCACCGGAGATCGCCACCGTCGGCGTCACCCAGACCCAGGTCGACGGAGGGCTGGAGGCGGTGGCGGTGAAGCTGCCGCTGGCCACCAACCCCCGGGCCAAGATGCAGGGCATCCACGACGGTTTCGTGAAGCTGTTCGCCTCGCCGTCGGGGCGGGTGCTCGGTGGCACGGTGGTCGCGCCGCGCGCGTCCGAGCTGATCCACCCCATCGCGCTGGCGGTCTCGGCCCGGCTGACGGTCGACGAGGTGGCCGCGGTGTTCACGGTCTACCCGTCGATCTCCGGCTCGGTGGCCGAGGCGGCCCGGCAACTGCACACGAGCTGAACGGCAACCGGAGGACGTCGGTGGGCACCGGCGTCCTCCGGTCGCGTTCGGTCAGTCCTTCAGTTCGCAGATGGGTGCGCCGGAGGTGACCGTCTTGCCGATCTCGGCGCTCAGACCGGTGACGGTGCCGGCCTTGTGCGCGGTCAGCGGCTGCTCCATCTTCATCGCCTCGAGCACCACGACCAGGTCGCCGGCCTCGACCCGCTGACCCTCCTCGACCGCGATCTTGACGATGGTGCCCTGCATCGGCGACGTCAGCGCGTCACCGCTGACCGCCGCGGCGGCCTTGCCCTTCGAGCGGCGCGGGGCCGCCTTCTTGGCCTTCGGCGCGGCCCCCACCGAACCCAGCCCGGCCGGGAGCACCACCTCCAGCCGCTTGCCGCCGACCTCGACCACGATCCGCTCGCGGGGTTCTTCCTCGCCGCTCTCGGCCGCGGTGCCGGACCAGGGCTCGATCGTGTTGTCGAACTCGGTCTCGATCCAGCGGGTGTGCACGGTGAACGGGTCGCTGGTGAAGGCCGGGTCGCTGACCACCGCCCGGTGGAAGGGCAGCACGGTGGGCATGCCCTCGACGACGAACTCGGCCAGCGCCCGGCGGGAGCGCTCCAGCGCCTGCTGCCGGGTGGCGCCGGTGACCACCAGCTTGGCCAGCATCGAGTCGAAGCCGCCGCCGATCACCGACCCGGACACCACACCGGAGTCGAGCCGCACGCCCGGGCCGGACGGGGTCTCGTAGCGGGTGACCGTGCCCGGCTGGGGCAGGAAGTTACGGCCCGCGTCCTCGCCGTTGATCCGGAACTCGATCGAGTGCCCGCGGACCTGCGGGTCGTCGTAGCCCAGCGGCTCCCCGGCGGCGATCCGCAGCTGCTCACGCACCAGGTCCAGGCCGGTGACCTCTTCGGAGACCGGGTGCTCGACCTGCAGGCGGGTGTTCACCTCCAGGAACGAGATGGTGCCGTCCGGGCCGACCAGGAACTCGCAGGTGCCCGCGCCGACGTAACCGGCCTCGGTGAGGATCGCCTTGGACGCGCGGTACAGCTCGGCGGTCTGCTCGGGGGTCAGGAAGGGCGCCGGGGCCTCTTCGACCAGCTTCTGGTTGCGCCGCTGCAGCGAGCAGTCGCGGGTGGAGACCACCACCACGCTGCCGTGCTCGTCGGCCAGGCACTGGGTCTCCACGTGGCGCGGGCGGTCGAGGAACCGCTCGACGAAGCACTCGCCGCGGCCGAAGGCGGCCACCGCCTCACGGGTGGCGGACTCGAAGAGCTCGGGGATCTCCTCGATCGTGCGGGCCACCTTCAGACCGCGCCCGCCGCCGCCGTACGCGGCCTTGATCGCGACCGGCAGGCCGTGCTCCTCGGCGAAGGCGACGATCTCGCTCGCGTCGGCCACCGGGTCCTTGGTGCCGGGGACCAGGGGCGCGCCGGCCCGCTGGGCGATGTGCCGGGCCTTGACCTTGTCGCCCAGGGCGTCGATGGCCGCCGGCGGCGGGCCGATCCAGGTCAGCCCGGCGGCCAGGACGGCGGTGGCGAAGTCGGCGTTCTCGGCCAGGAAGCCGTAACCGGGGTGCACCGCGTCGGCACCGGAACGGGCCGCTACGGCCAGCAGCTTGTCCACCACCAGGTAGGACTCGGCAGCGGTGGTCCCCTCCAGGGAGTAGGCCTCGTCCGCGACGGTGACGTGCACCGCGTCGCGGTCGGGCTCGGCGTAGACGGCCACCGAGGCGATGCCGGCGTCACGGCAGGCGCGGGCGATACGCACCGCGATCTCGCCCCGGTTGGCGATGAGAACCTTGCTGATCGAACGGGTGGCACCCGGTTCGGGGGACGGCGTGGTCATCTCGCTCCTCTCCTCTGCCCGGAGAGTATCCCCGGCCTCTGCGGCCCGGGCGGTCGCGGACGTGACCCGGGCCACGTCGCGCCGGACGGGCGGTCCCCGGACCCGGCCCGGCCGGCCCGGGAATTCAGCCGGAGCGAATTTCGCTGGAGGGGTCGTGGCTACTATGACGATGACCCAGGACAACCACGACGAAACGGTCAAGGACGGCATCGTCCTGATCGACTTCTGGGCGGAGTGGTGCGGTCCGTGCAAGCGCTTCGGCCCGGTGTTCGAGAAGGTGTCCGAGGCCAACGAGGACGCGACGTTCGCCAAGGTCGACACCGAGGACCAGCAGGTTCTGGCCGCGAAGTACGGGGTCCGCTCGATCCCGACCCTGGTGATCTACCGCGACGGCATCCCGCTCTTCAGCCAGCCCGGGGCGCTTCCCGAGGCGACTCTGGAGAGCCTGCTGAAGGAGGTCCGCGAGCTGGACATGGACCAGGCCCGCGAGCAGTACGAGGCGCAGAAGAAGGAAGCCGGCCGGGTCTGACCGGCCGCCCCTCCAGGGGCGGAAAGTGGCGGTTGAACGAGCCCGCCGCACTTGAATCCGCCGGCGCCGACGGGCCCGATCAGCCCGTCGGCACCTCAAGTGCGACCACTAGCGCCCGGTGCGGTGAGCCGCTGATGTCGACCGTGGCGGTCGAGGCGACGCCGATGCCCTCGTCGACCAGCAGGTGGTCGGCGGGCGTGACCGGCAGCGGCGACCAGGCCGGCCAGGTCGGGCGCAGGCCCTTGCCGACCACGTCGGCGGCGTCTTCCCAGCCCGCCTTCTCGAGCGCCCGGAAAGCGGGCTGCCAGGGCGCCGCGTTGAGGTCGCCGACCAGGAACGAGCCGGTCTCGGCCCCGGCCACCTTCTGCTCGGCCAGCCGGCGCAGGTCGGCCCGCCAGTCGGGGCCGGGCATCAGCACTCCGCCCGGCATCTGCGCGACGGTGAGGCCGATCCGCGCGGTGCCGGCCTCCAGCACCCCCGAGGCCGCGGGCTTGCTGAAGCCCTCGAGCTCGGTCAGGTCCGAGACCGCCAGCCGGCTCCAGATCCCGATGCCGTTGCTGCCCTCACTGCCCACCTGGACGATGCCCTGGGCCGGGGCCTGCCGGTCGAGCCCGGCCTCGGTGAGGTCGTGGGCCAGGGTGGTGTTGAGCCCGGTGACCACCACCACGTCGGCCGCGTAGTCCCGGGCCGCGTCGGCGATCGCGTTCGCGTCGGCCGCGCCGTGCGAGCCCTCCACGGTGAGAACCCGGACGGTGGCCAGGTTGCCCGCGGGGGCGTCGCGCGAGGAGGCGTAGCCGGCCACCATCGCCCAGGGCAGCAGGGCGGCCACCGCAGCGATGCCGGTGGGGATCCAGTGCTTGCCGCTGAGGCCGATCGCGAGCACCGGCAGGGCGAAGATGGCGACCAGAGGGGCGAGCGCCGAGGGGGCAGTGAGCAACGGAGAGGCCGAGTCGACGAACATCGTGGCCGACCACAGCCCCAGCAGCAGAGCAACGCCGGTCAGCCCGATCGCGATACGGCGGTGCCGGCGCGGGTCGACCGGCCGGCGCGGCTCGGGTTCTTCGTGCTCTTCGAACTGGTCGTCGAACTCGTCCTCGAAGCCGTCGTGCTCCTCGTCGAAGTGTTCGTCGAGGGGTTCGTCCGGAGAGGGGCGCAGACGGGCGCCACGGTCGCGGCGCGACGTGGTGCTCCCAGGCCGGGGTAGAGCATTTTCACGAGCCTGAGGACGTCGTCCGGTCTCGGTCGGTGCGTCGGTGCGGTCGATCGGGTGGTTGCCGGTGCGGTCGGGGAGGTCTTCGCGGCGCATCTGGACGCCGTTGAACGGGGTCGGGCGCGCGGGGAAGCGCTCGCTCAGGGGGCCGCGTTCGGGCTTCTCCGGCTGGCGCGCGGTCTGCGGTTCCGGATCGTCCCAGGGCCGGGGGGCCTGTCGTTGCGCTCCTCGCCCGGGGGCCGGGTTCTGCTGATGAGGGCCCGGAATGCGTTGACCGACACTGGGCCTCGGCTGCTCCGGGGCTGCGCCCGGGCGCGCGGGCCCCTCGGGTCCCGCCGGCTGGTCGAACCACGAGCCGCTGCCGCCGGCACCCGGACGACCGGCCCCGGGACGACCGCTGGGGGGCATCGCGGGCTGGGCCGGGCGGGTGGGTTGCTCGCCGGTGCGGGCGCGCTCGGCCGCCTCACGCTCGGCCCGCAGTTCACGGCGGGTCTTGCGGGGCTGCTGCGGTGCGGCGCCGTTCTCCGGAGCGCGGCTGGATCCGCGTTCAGGGGAGCGGCCGTCCATGGCGTTACAAGTTATCGCAGTCGGCCGGGCTGCCGTACTTCCCCGACTCGCTCAGAGCCGATCATTGCGGGCGTCGGCGTTCGTCGGACACCGTGCGTAGTCGTTCCAGGAACTCGGGGGCGGTCATCGCGGCGCCGTAGGCCAGGCCCTGCCCCACGTCGCACCCCAGGTCGGCCAGCCGGTGCGCGGTCGCGGCCTCCTCGATGCCCTCGGCCACCACCCGGGCGTCCAGGCCGTGGGCCATCGCGATGGTGTGCTGCACGATCATCTCGGTGTTGGGGCGGGCCAGGTCGGCCACGAAGACCCGGTCCAGCTTGACCTCGTCCACCGGCAGTTGGCTGAGGTACGACAGCGAGGAGTACCCGGTGCCGAAGTCGTCGATCGACACCGACACCCCGTCGGCCCGCCAGCGGCCGAGCAGCCCGGCCGCCGCCGCGGGATCGGTCAGCAGCGACTGCTCGGTGATCTCCACCCGCAGCGCGGCCGGGGGCAGCGACTGCCGGTTCAGGGCCGCCCAGACCCGGCCGGGCAGGTCCTCGTCGCGCAGGTCGCCGGCGTCCAGGTTGACGCTCACCGGCACCTGGTAGCCCGCCTGCCACCACGACGAGCAGGCCTCCAGGGCCCGGTCGAGGATCAGCGCGGCCATCGGCCGGTTCAGGCCGGTGCGCTCGGCCAGGGGCAGGAAGGCGGCCGGCAGCAGCACCCCGTCCTGCGGGTGGCGCCAGCGCACCAGCGCCTCGGCCCCGACGATCTGCCCGGTGCGCAGGTCGACCTGGGGCTGCACGTGCACCTCGATGTCGCCCCGGACCAGGGCCTGGCGCAGTTCGCCGGTGCGGCGCAGCCGCTCGCTGCCGTCGTCGCCCGCCGGGTCGTAGTGAGCCAGGCCGCTGCGCGTGCGCTGGGCGTGGTGCAGCGCCACGTCGGCCCGCCGCAGCAGGTCACCGCCGGTGCTGCCGGTGCCCTCCGGGCTGGTCGCGATGCCGATGCTGGCCGCCACGTGCAGCCGTGAGCCGCCCACGTCGAACGGCTCGCGCAGCGCCGCCCGCAACGCCAGCGCGGCCGACTGCGCCTGCACCCGGTCGGCCCCGGGCAGCAGCGCGGCGAACTCGTCGCTGCCCAGCCGGGCCAGCATCTGCTCGGGGCGCAGGGCCGACCGCAGCCGGGCCCCGACGGCGGCCAGCAGCCGGTCGCCGGTGGCGTGCCCCAGCGCCTCGTTCACGTCCTTGAAGTTGTCCAGGTCGACCAGCAGCAGGCCGGTGCCCGGGCGGTCGGCGCGGGCCGGCCCGTCGCCCGGGGCGGCCAGGGCCTCGGACAGGGCCCAGCGGTTGGCCAGCCCGGTGAGCTCGTCGGTGCTGGGCCGCGGCGGGCAGGCCAGGGCGCGCTCGCGATCGGCCCGCAGCGCCTCGCGGGTCCGGAACACGGCCGCCACCAGGCAGACCAGGGCGATCCCGGCTCCGACCCGAGGGGCCTGGGGCAGGGCCAGCGACACCGCCACCAGCACCGCGCACCCGGCCACGACCAGGGCTGCCGGCCCGTCGCCGCGGGGGCCGGGCAGCAGGCGGGGCAAACCGGCCCAGCGACTCGTCCGGCCGCTCCGGAACCTGCTCGGGCCCGCCCCGGCGCCCCAGCCGACGATGGCGTGCCCGAGCAGCACCAGCAGCCCGGTCCAGGCCGGGGCCGAGGTGGCCGGGTCCAGCGCGCTGAGCAGGGCCGGGCTGCCGCTGGCCCGGAAACTGAGCAGGTCGGCCACGGTGACGGCGATCAGCCCGACGGCCAGCCAGTGCAGCTGCGAGCGCAGCGGACGGCTGGTGGCCGCCATCGTGGTCACCGCCAGCACGAACACCACCACGTCGACCAGCAGGGGCACCCAGGGCACCGGAGCCGTCGGCCCGGTCAGCGCCGCCGAGGTGCGGTAGGTCAGGGCCAGCTCCACGGCCAGCACCCCGAGCGCCAGCGCGCCGGTGACCACCACGGCCGCGTCCAGGCCGTCGCTGCGGGCCCAGCGGGGCGACCCCCCACGCAGCAGCATCACCACGCCGGCCACCTGGCCGATCCGGCCGATCGTGATCGCGGCGACGACCAGGCCCGCGTGGGCCGGGTCGGTGGCGGCCCACCCGGCGACGGCCAGGGCCATCGCCGCGTAGCTGCCGGCCATCACCCGCCAGGCCCGCGCCACGATCGGCGAGACCAGCTCCCGCCGGGCCGAGCGGAGCAGACACAGGGCGGTGCACAGCATCACGAACGGGGCGGCGACGGCCAGCGTGTGCCGGGGGTCGGGCGGGGTGATCGGCACGACCGCCAGAGCCGCGCCGAGGATCACGATCACCTGCAGCATCGAGAGGGCCAGGCCCCAGCGGTGCGACGGCTCCGGGGCCGGGTCGGACGCCGGCCCGGTCACGGTACCGGCCGGAAACCCTTCCCTTTCTGGCATGTCGTCGCGCTCGGTGACATCGCTGTCAGTCGGGCGCAGGCGCTCCGGTTCGGGGCCGGCCGGACGCGGTACCGATGCGGTGCCGGTGCGTCCCGGGGCCGGCGCGGCCACCGTGCGGATCTCGGTGGTCACGCTCTGACCTGGCGATTCAGGGGCAACCGCGATCGGATCGGACATTTTCGGCACGGTGACCGAACGGCTGTCGTCCGGTCGCGTCATGCCCATGCGAACAGTGTTGGCCGTCACAGCAACCCCGGCAACCAAAACGCATCAATGCCATCAAGCGGTGTCAGTTAAAATTATCGGCCACGCTGCGTGACATCCAGCCGAATTCACCGGTCGCGCGGGGTCCAAAGGCTTGGCCAGGCCACACCCAGCTCCTTGGCGAGGTCACGCAGCAGAGGCAGCGAGACGCCGACCACACCGTGGAAATCGCCCTCGATCCCGGAGACGAACGGTCCCCCCAGGCCGTCCACGGTGAACGCGCCCGCCACGGCGAGCGGTTCGCCGGTGGCCACGTAGGCCTCGATCTCGGCGTCGGTGACCTTGGCGAAGTGGACCGTGGTGACCGAGACCGCGCCCAGCGTGCCGCCGGTGCCGCCCTCGTCCTCGTCGCGCAGGTCGATCAGCCAGTGGCCGGTGCACAGCCGCCCGCTGCGACCGCGCATCTCCTTCCAGCGCCGGACCGCCTCGTCGGCGTCGGCGGGCTTGCCCAGGGCGGCGCCGTCCAGGTCGAGCACGGAGTCGCAGCCCAGCACCAGGCCGGGCGCCGGGCCGTCCTCGTCGAAGTACTCACGCTGGGCGGCACCGGCCACGTTCTCGGCCTTCTCCTTGGCCAGGAGCAGGGCCACGTCCTCGGGGTCGGTCACCCCGGTACGGGCCAGGACGGCCGGCTCGTCGACCGAGGAGACGCGGACCGACGGTTCGATCCCGGCCGAGCGCAGCGTGGCCAGCCGGGCCGGGGAGGCCGAGGCCAGGGTCAGGGGGGTATGAGTGCTCACGGCCGACAGTGAAGCAGCCCGGTGCGGCCGCGCCACATCGGCCACCCGTCTGCGATCAGCGGGTCCGGCCCGATGCCCGCCAGGCTCCCGGCCCGGGGGAGACCGGCCGGCGCAGTAGAGAGCCCCGATCCGCCCAGGCCGAACCCGACCGCTTCCCGGGCGCACCCTCGTCCTCAGTCGCTGAACCGACCGCACTGATCACGGCGAGCAGCGCCGCGATCTCCTCGGCCGACGCATCTCCCCGGACCAGGTGCAACGCAGGCCGGCCCCCCTCGTCCTCAGGCATTCCGGACCCCTCTCACAGCGGGATGTTGCCGTGCTTCTTGGGCAGCGCCTGCTCGCGCTTGTTCCGCAGGGCCCGCAGCGCCCGTACCACGTGCTCGCGGGTACGTGAGGGCTGGATCACCGCGTCGACGTACCCCCGCTCGGCCGCGATGTACGGGTTGGCCAGCGTGTCCTCGTACTCGGTGACGAACGACTGGCGGGCCGTCTCGACGTCCCCGCCCTCGCTCATCACCTTCTTGATCTCGTTGCGGTACAGGATGTTCACCGCGCCCTGGGCTCCCATCACCGCGATCTGCGCCGTGGGCCAGGCCAGGTTGATGTCCGCGCCCAGGTGCTTGGAGCCCATCACGTCGTACGCCCCGCCGTACGCCTTACGGGTGATCACCGTGACCAGGGGGACCGTGGCCTCGGCGTAGGCGTAGATCAGCTTGGCGCCGCGCCGGATGATGCCGTTCCACTCCTGGTCGGTGCCCGGCAGGAAGCCCGGAACGTCGACCAGCGTGAGCACCGGGATGTTGAACGCGTCGCAGGTACGCACGAACCGCGCCGCCTTCTCCGAGGCGTTGATGTCCAGGCAGCCGGCGAACTGCATCGGCTGGTTGGCCACCACCCCCACCGGGTGACCCTCGACCCGTCCGAAACCGACCAGGATGTTCGGCGCGAACAGGGCGTGCACCTCGAGGAACTCGCCCTCGTCGAGGACGTGCTCGATCACCGTGTGCATGTCGTACGGCTGGTTCGCCGAGTCGGGGATGAACGCGTCCAGCGCGTCGTCCGGGACGAAGTCCTCCTCCGGGCCACCGAGAACGGGCGCGTCGGAGAGGTTGTTGTCGGGGAGGTAAGAGACCAGCGTGCGCACGTACTCCAGGGCGTCGGCCTCGTCCGAGCCCAGGTAGTGCGCGTTGCCCGACAGGGTGTTGTGGGTGCGCGCGCCGCCCAGTTCCTCGAAGGTGACCTCTTCACCGGTGACGGTGCGGATCACGTCCGGGCCGGTGATGAACATGTGCGAGGTCTGGTCGACCATCACCACGAAGTCGGTGAGCGCCGGGCCGTAGACGTGACCGCCGGCAGCCGCCCCCATGATGAGCGAGATCTGCGGGATGACCCCGGACGCCTTCACGTGGCGGGCGAAGATCTCGGCGTACAGGCCGAGCGAGACCACACCCTCCTGGATGCGCGCGCCGCCGCCCTCGTTGATCCCGATCAGGGGGACACCGGTCTTCACGGCCAGATCCTGGACCTTGACGATCTTCTCGCCGTAGACCTCGCCCAGCGCACCGCCGTAGATCGTGGCGTCCTGGCTGAACACGCACACCTGACGGCCGTCGATCGTTCCGTACCCCGTGATCACGCCGTCGCCGTAAGGACGCTTCTTCTCCATGCCGAAGGCGGTCGAGCGGTGCCGCGCCAGCTCGTCCAGCTCGACGAACGAGCCCGGGTCGAGCAGGGCCTCCAGCCGCTCCCGGGCGGTCTGCTTGCCCTTGGCGTGCTGCTTCTCCACCGCCCGGGCGGAACCGGCGTGCACGGCCTCGTCCACCCGGCGGTGGAAGTCGGCCAGCTTGCCCGCGGTGGTGTGCACGTCGATGTCCTCGGGCACCTCGGGACCGGACGCTGCTTCCGACATCACGTGACTCCTAGGTCGCTGGACTGGGAGCGAGAGTAGCCCGCAGGGGGCCTGTTCAACTGGGCCCGGATCGGGACGCAGGTCACAACGGTCCTATCCTTTCCGCATGCCGACCGGTGCCTGGGAAGACCTCGAACGCCCGCCCCTGCGGCAGGCGGCGCTGCGCGCGGCGCTGACCTCCGGGCCGCAGGCGTGGCGCTCGGTCGACGTGGTCACCGAGACCGGTTCCACCAATGCCGACCTCCTCGAGCGGGCCCGGGCGGGCGAGCCGGCCGGAGCCGTGCTGGTCGCCGACAGTCAGAACCAGGGACGAGGGCGGCTGGGCCGGGTCTGGTCGGTGCCCCCCAGGTCTGCGCTCACCTTCTCGGTGCTGGTGCGGCCCACCGCGCCGGTGGAGACCTGGAGCTGGCTGAACCTGGTCAGCGGGATCGCGGTCACCGACGCCCTGATCCGCGTCTGCGGGCTCCCGGCCACCCTGAAGTGGCCGAACGACGTGCTGCTGCCCGCCGGGGTCGCCAACGGCTACGCGGGCGACCGGCTGAAGGTGGCGGGCATCCTGTCCGAGGTCGTCGGCGACGCGGTGGTGATCGGGATCGGGCTCAACGTCAGCCAGAGCACCGACGAACTGCCCGTGCCCACCGCCACCTCGCTGGGGCTGGCCGGCTCGGCCACCACCGACCGGGACACCGTGCTGCGGGCCGTGCTGCGCGCCCTGGCCGGCCGGCTGGCCGAGTTCGAGCAGGAGGGCGTGGCCGGCCTGGCCGCCACCTACCGCGAACGCTGCTCCACGATCGGTCTGGACGTGCGGGCCGACCTGCCCGGCGGCATCTCCCGCACCGGCCTGGCCGACGGGGTGGACGACAACGGCCGGCTGCTGCTGCGGCTGGCCGACGGTTCGTCCCAGGCGTTGTCCGCAGGCGACGTGGTGCACATCCGCAACCCGGAAACGGCATGATCAGGGCATGGGCTTCCCACCGCAACTGCTGGCCGACGACGAGGAACTCGTCCTCGTCCTACGGCGACACGTCAAGGTCATCGCCTGGCCGATCCTGCTGCTGGCCCTGATCCTCGCGCTGATCGGCGCGAGCTTCCTGCTCGATCAGACCCTGGTCACCCTGGTCGCCGCCGGGGTGGGCCTGGTGGCGGCGCTGCGCTGGGTGCTCTGGCCGGTGCTGGTCTGGTGGAACGAGATCTACGTGCTCACCACCAAGCGGCTGATCCTGCGGCGCGGCGTGTTCAACCGCTCCGGGCACGACATGCCGCTGTCCCGGCTGAACGAGGTGTCGTTCGAGCACAGCCTGTTCGAGCGGATGCTCGGCTGCGGCACGCTGAAGGTGGAGAACGCCAGCGACGGCGGCCCGCTGCTGCTCACCGACATCCCCAAGGTCGAGCTGGTGCAGCGCTCGCTCTACGAGCTGGCCGACGACCTGCGCGGGGTGCGGGGCGGCCCGCTCGACGAGTCGGTCGCGCGCAACCTGGACGAGGCGTTCGGCGACGAGTACCAGTACCGGGGCACCCGGGACGCAGCCGCGTCCGACACCCCGGAAGACCCCCGGCGCCGCCGGTGAGCGACCGCGAGGAGTTCACCTCCGCCCTGCTGGGTGGCCCCTGGACGCTGCGCCGCCGGGAGGTCGCCAAGCGGGTCGGCGTCTCGCTGCTGTCGGCCCGCAAGCTCTGGCGGGCCCTGGGCTTCCCCGGCGTGGACGACGACGAGGTGGCGTTCAACGAGACCGACGGCCGTGCGCTGGAGCGGGCGGTCGGCCTGGTCCGGCACGATCTGATCGACGAGGAGACGGCGATCGCCTGCGCCCGCGCCCTGGGCCAGACCACCGACCGGCTGGTGTCGTGGCAGATCGACGCGCTGCTGGAGTACCTGGCCAGCCGCAGCCCGAGCGGTCAGCCGGACAACCCGCTGAAGCTGATCGAGCAGCTCACTCCCGAGCTGGAGGAGCTGCTGGTCTACTCGTTCCGCCGGCAGCTGGTCGCGGCGATCAGCCGGATCGACGCCTCTTCGGGGCGCCCGGCCGACGCGGTCACAGTGTGCTTCGCCGACCTGGTCGCCTACACCCGGCTCTCCCGCCGGCTGCCCCGCCGTGAGCTGTCCCGGCTGGTCCAGCGCTTCGAGGGGCTGGCGTCGGACGTGGTCACCGCGGGCGGTGGGCGGGTGATCAAGACGGTGGGCGACGAGGTGCTGTTCATCGCCCAGGACGCCAAGCGGGCCGCGCTGATCGCGCTGTCGATCTCGGCCCGGATGGCCGACGACGACCTGGTGCCCGACGTGCGGGTGGGCATGGTGCACGGCCCGGTGCTGCGCAGCCTGGGCGACGTGTACGGCACCACGGTGAACCTGGCCAGCCGGCTCACGTCGCTGGCCGAGCCGGGCACGGTGGTCACCGACCCGGGCACGGCCAAGACCCTGGAGGACCACCCGGGCATCGAGCTGGTCGCCCAGCGTCCCCGCCTGGTGCGCGGTTTCGGTCAGGTGCAGCCGTTGCTGGTGGCGCCGATGGGCATCAGCCAGCAGCTGATCAAGGTCGATTGAGGACGTCGGTGCCGGGCAGCGCGGTCGGGCGCAGGTCGGTCTCGCCGCCCCGGTGGGCAGCCCGGTCGTGCTCCTCGGCGAGGTCCTCGGCGATCGCCTCCGGCGTTCCCGGGGGTGTCAGGTCGTCGGCCGGGTGCTGGTGGTCGTGGGTGAACACGAACGTGCGGTAGGCCCAGAACCGGAACAGCGTGCCGAGCGCCAGGCCGATCACGTTGCCCGAGATGTTGTCGGCCAGCGGCGAGTCGAGGTCGAGGATGTAGCGGGAGAAGCCCAGGCAGGCCAGGGCGATCGCCAGGCCGGCCCCGTTCATCACGCCGAACAGCACGAACTCGCGGCGCACGGAGGCGCGGCGGCGGTGCCGGAAGGTCCAGTAGCGGTTGCCCAGCCAGGAGACCACGGTGGCGACCAGGACCGAGATGGTCTTGGCGGTGAGCGGCTTGTGGTCCAGGCCGACCGCCTCGCCGACGGCGCTGTGCAGGAGCAGGTTGAAAACGCCGGTGTCGACCACGAAGGCCACGCCGCCGACCGCGCCGAACTTCATGACCTCTCGGTAGAGGAGATCGACCGAGCGGCGCAGCCGGGTGAAGAGGGCGGTATCGGCGGACATTGGCCTAACAGTGCCACGGGTACCTGAGGATCGCCCAACGCAACCGGCAGGGCCGACGCGGCTGGAGGCAGGGTCTGACCGGCGGTGATCAGGCCCCTCCGGGCAGCACTCGTTCCTGTGGGCGACCCTCTCCCCATATGTCTGGCCTGCGCCCAAAGCCCACCCTCCCCCAACGCCTCCGGCTCCGGGCGGTACCCCCACCGGGGAGACACGTCCCGATTTCCGGAAGGTTGAGCCGGGTGCAGCGCGCAGGCGGAACCGGCTCAGCTCGCCCGCCTGCCCGGTCGACGCCGGTACTGACCTCGCCAATCGTTACGCTGACCGCCGTGGTCTCCACTTCACCTGATTCTTCCGGCGTGCCGGCACCAGACGGCGCCGCAGCCCCCTTCGGCACTGTCCGTCTTACCCCGCTCACTGCGGCCGACCCCATCCCCGGCGGGTTTCCCACCGTCGGTGTGATCGGCGGCGGTCAGCTGGCCCGGATGATGCAGCCCCCGGCCGTCGCCATGGGCGTCCGGCTGCGCGTGCTGGCCGAGTCGGAGACCAGCAGCGCGGCCCTGGCCATTCACGAGGCTCCGGTCGGCGACCACCGCGACCTGGCCACCGTCGCCGACTTCGCGGCGCAGTGCGACGTGCTCACGTTCGAGCACGAGCACGTCCCCGGCGCGATCCTCGAAAAGCTGGTGGCCGACGGCGTCCCCGTGCGCCCCGGCCCCGCGGCGCTCGCTTTTGCGCAGGACAAGCTGGCCATGCGCCGGAAGCTGACCGAGCTCGGCCTGCCCAGCCCCCGCTGGGCCCAGGTGCACACGTGGGAAGAGCTGGCGGCGTTCGGCGAGACCGTGCCCAGCGTGGTGCTGAAGACCCCGCGTGGGGGATACGACGGCAAGGGCGTCCTGGTGCTGTCCGAGAAGACGGCCGAGACAGCGAAGCAGTGGCTCGAAGCGGCCGGCCCGGACGGGCTCCTGGCTGAAGAGAAGGTGGCCTTCACCCGCGAGCTCGCGGCGCTGATCGCGCGCAGCCCCTCCGGTCAGGCCGCCGCCTGGCCGGTGGTGGAGAGCACGCAGAAGGACGGCATCTGCCACGAGGTGATCGCCCCGGCGCCGAACCTGACCGAGGAGCAGGCCGCCGAGGCCACCAGCGTGGGCCTGCGGATCGCCGGCGAGCTCGGCGTGGTCGGGGTGCTGGCGGTCGAGATGTTCCAGACCGAGGACGGCCGGGTCCTGGTCAACGAGCTGGCCATGCGCCCGCACAACTCCGGCCACTGGACCATCGACGGCGCCGTGACCAGCCAGTTCGAGCAGCACCTGCGCGCGGTGCTGGACCTGCCGCTGGGTGAGGTCCGGGCCCGCTCCCGGTGGACCGTGATGGTCAACGTGCTCGGCGGCGAGTACGCCGACCTCTACCGCAGCTACCTGCACGTGATGGCCCACGACCCCGGCGTGAAGGTGCACATGTACGCCAAGGAGGTCCGGCTCGGCCGCAAGGTCGGGCACGTCACCGTCTGCGGCGACGACCTGGACGACTGCCTGGCCCGCGCCCGGCACGCAGCCGCCTTCATCCGCGGCGACATCGACGAGTGAGCGAGGAATCGGTAATGAGCAGCAAGCCCCTGGTCGGCCTGGTGATGGGCTCGGACTCGGACTGGCCGACCATGGAGGCCGCGGCCCTGGCGCTGGAGGAGTTCAGCGTGCCGTACGAGGCCGACGTGGTCTCGGCCCACCGGATGCCGCAGGAGATGATCTCGTACGGAGCCGCAGCGCATGAGCGCGGGCTGCGCGTGATCATCGCAGGCGCGGGCGGCGCCGCCCACCTGCCCGGCATGCTGGCCAGCGTCACCCCCCTGCCGGTGATCGGCGTGCCCGTTCCGCTGAAGTACCTGGACGGGATGGACTCGCTGCTGTCCATCGTGCAGATGCCCGCGGGGGTGCCGGTGGCCACGGTGTCGATCGGCGGCGCCCGCAACGCCGGCCTCCTCGCCGTGCGCATCCTCTCGGCCGGGGAAGGCGAATTCGCGGCGGGCCTGCGCAGCGCACTGGTCGACTTCGCCGGCAGCCTGCGCGACGTGGCCACTGCAAAGGGCGAAAAGCTTAGGGCCAGAACAAAGGACGCCGGTGTCACCCCGGCCGCCGAAGCGGCGGCCCGTCCCGCCACGGGTTTCACAGCCGGCTGAGACCGGGCCCAGCCGGTCCCGACCGGCTGGGCCAAGCCCGGCACGCCCAGCCCGGTCACGCCAAGCCGGTTCACGTGGAGCCCGGTTCACGCGGAGCCCGGTTCACGCGGAGCCCGGGGCACGCGGAGCCCGGGGCACGCGGAGCCCGGGGCACGCGGAGCCCGGGGCACGCGGAGCCCGGGGCACGCGGAGCCCGGGGCACGCGAAGCCCGGGCACGCCAAGCTGGGTCACGCCAAGCTGGGTCACGCCAAGCTGGTCACACGAAGCCCGGGCACACGAAGCCCGGTCACGCGGAGCCCGGTTCACGCGAAGCCCGGGCACGCCAAGCCGGGGCACGCCAAGCTGGTCACGCGAAGCCCGGGGCACACGAAGCCCGGTCACGCCAAGCCGGGGCACGCCAAGCTGGTCACGCGAAGCCCGGGGCACGCGAAGCCCGGGGCACACGAAGCCCGGGGCACACGAAGCCCGGTCACGCGAAGCCGGGGCACGTCAAGCTGGTCACGCCAAGCTGGTCACGCGAAGCCCGGTCACGCGAAGCCGGGGCACGCCAAGCCCTCACGCCAAGCCGGGGCACGCCAAGCCCTCACGCCAAGCTGGGGCACGCCAACCCCGGTCACGCCAAGTCCGGCACGCTCTGCGGACGCGTGTCGCCAGATTCGCCGTCCAAAAACCGGTGGAGGAACCGCTGGGCGAGGACCAGCCGGCCAACGCCCAGAACTCCCATCAGGCGCCCGGCCAGGCCGGCGCTCCCTACCTGGCCCCGGGCCCGTTCAGCACCCGGCGAGCATGGAGCTCGGTGTGATCGCCGGTGCCGGGACCGCTGTCGGTGCGCACCCGGAGCATGAAGTACTCATCGTCCAGTTCGTGCGGCTCCAACGAGGTGGTACGCCCGCCCGGGATCTCGAGGCGGGGGGTGTGTCTGGGGTGGGTGCGCCCGAAGCCCGGCACGTCGGAGGTGGGTGCGTCCGAGTCCCACTCGTTCCCGGCATCATCGGTGAGCCTGCCCAGAGCGTGGCGCCCGGCCTATCCGGAAACCCTGGCCCTCGTAAGCCTCAACCGATTCCGGCATCAGCTGGTCTGGGAGAACGGCCGATCGGAAGCTCGGTGCGCACCCAGGTCCGGCCAGCCCTTGGGCTTGGCCGCGGACCTGGGGAGGGCTTCGTGGATCCGGCTCAGTCGAGAACGGCGGCGACGGCTTCCACCTCGACCAGCTGGTCGGTGTAGCCGAGCACGGTGACGCCCACCAGGGTGCTGGGCGGATCGTGCGGGCTGAACTCGTCGCGGACCACCTGCCAGGCCGTCACCAGGTCGGCCTGGGAGGTGGAGGCGACCAGGACCCGGGTGCTGATCACGTCTTCCAGGTCGGCGCCGGCGTCGGCCAGTGCAGTGCGCAGGTTGGCCATGCACTGCGCGGCCTGGGCCGCATAGTCGCCCGGGCCGACTGTGGAGCCGTCTTCGGCCAGGGGGCAGGCGCCGGCCAGGAAGATCAGGCGGGCATCGGCCGGGGCGGTGGCGGCGTAGGCGTACTCGGCCACGTCGGACAGCGTGCCCGACCGGATCAGACTGACTGCACGTGCGGTCATTTCGCCTGTTTCTTCTGCTCCTCGGCCATGGCCCGCAGCACCTCGGTGTCGTCGTTCTTCAGCGCCTCGAACATCTGCAGCGCCTTCTCGGTGTCCCACTTCACCGCCGACATCCCGCCCACGCGGAAGTCCGGGTTGCCGATCGGCACCGTCATGGACAGGCCGTCGCTGCCCGAGACCGCGCGCATGGCGAGCACGAACTTGGTCAGCGCGATCGGCCCGGTGGACTCGTCGACGGTGAGCGCGCCGCCGCCGGCCTTGGCGGCCGGGATCGCGCGCCAGGGCTGGATCAGGGTGCCGGGCGAGAGGGTCTTCTTGGCGATGGCGGCCAGGGTCTCGCGCTGGCGCTCGACCCGGCCCAGGTCGCCGCGGGGGTCGCTGTAGCGGGCGCGGGCGTAGCCGAGGGCGGTCTTGCCGTCCATGTCCTGGCAGCCCTTCTTCAGGTTGATGTGCGCCTTCGCATCCTTCATCGCGCGCTTGGGGCACAGCTCGACCCCGCCGATCGCGTTGACGATGTCGGCGAAGCCGCCCAGACCGGTCTCGACGTAGTCGTCGACCTTCACGCCGCCGACCTCTTCGAGGGTCTTGATCAGCAGGGTGGGGCCACCGATGGCGTAGGCCGCGTTGATCTTGTTGCTGTCGTGGCCCGGGATCGGCACGTAGGAGTCGCGCGGCACGCTGATCAGCACGGTGGGGCCGTCGCCGTCCGGCACGTGCAGCAGCATGATCGTGTCGGTGCGCTGCCCGGCCGCCGAGCCGGTGCCCAGGTCTTTCTTCTCCTCGTCGCTCAGGTTCTCGCGGGAGTCGCTGCCGACCACCAGATAGGTGCGCCCCGACGTCTCCTCCAGCTTGGAGCCCTCGTGCGCCGGGCCCACCGCGTCGACCCGGTTCAGACTGCTCCAGGCGGTGAAGCCGAGGATGATCGGATAGGCGATGAGCAGGCCGACGAGCACCAGCACGACCAGCTTGACCCGCGGCCGGGGCAACTGGCGCCCGCTCGGCCGCACCGACGGCGGCCGCCCCGGACCACCGGGACCACCGGGCCCACCGGGCCCGCCGGGCCCGCCGGGCCTACCCGGGCCCCCAGGACCGGCCGGGCCCCGCCCGGAAGGACGGCCGTCGGTGCCCCGCCCGCCCGACCCCGCGCCGTACTGCCCGTAGCCGCTCACGCCGTAGGGCTCGTCGCGCTCGTCGACGTGCTGCCCGTACTGCGCGTTCGGATCAGCTCCGCCGTGCTGCCGGTACATGTCGCCGACCTGGTCCTCTTCTTCCGGCCAGGCGGACTGGGACGACTGAGAAGACTGGGACGACTGCGGACGGCCGCTACGCGCGGGCCGCCCGGCGGCCTCCTCGGGCGACCAGAACTGGACCGCATCGTCTTCGTTGTTGTTACCGCCACGGCCCCGGCGGGGATCGTCGTTGCTCATGCCACGCCCAGCCGGGGTGCCTCGATCGCGGGGCACGTGTCCATCACGACCTGCAGACCGGCCGCCCGGGCGCGGGCCGCCGCGGCCTCGTCGACCACGCCGAGCTGGAGCCAGACCGCCTTGGCACCGATCGCGATCGCCTCGTCGACCACCTCACCGACCCAGCGGCTGTGGACGAACAGGTCGACCACGTCGATCGGGCCCTCGGCGGCGGTGGCCTCGGCCAGGGTGCGGTAGCCCTTGGCGCCGTGCACCGTGTCGGCGTTGTGGTGCACCGGCACGATGCGCATGCCGAGGTTCTGCACGTACCTCGCCACGCTGTGGGCGGGGCGGCTGGTGTTGCTCGACAGCCCGACCACGGCCCAGGTGGCGGGGGTGGTGAGCAGGCGCTGCACCACCCCGGGATCGTTGCGGTGTGCCCTCGGCGTACCGGTTTCCATGGACACAGTCTGCCCTGCGGCACCGACAATTTGCCGTCGGGCGGGAAGGAACCGGAAAAGCGGACGGTGCGTGAAAAGTTCGCTACCCAGCGGAACCTGGGGTGTAGGGGTACATGCTGACGGTGGCAGCGGGGGCGGACCGGGCGGGGGCGGACCGGCCGGCAAAGGCCGGGCCCGCCCCGCGACCAGGTGCTACTTGACCGCGGCCTGCCAGGCGGCCCAGGCCGAGGAGACCATGTCCTCCAGGCTGTGCCGGGTGTCCCATTCCAGGTCGCGCCGGGCCAGCTGGCCGTCGGCCACGATCTTCGCCGGGTCGCCCGGACGCCGGTCGAGAATCTCCGGCTCGAAGGCGATTCCGGTGACCTTGGCGACCGCGGTCATGATCTCGAGCACCGAGGCGCCGCTGCCGCTGCCCAGGTTGTAGACCCGCTCGATCGGCTGGCCGGCCTCCATCCGGGCGGCCGCCGCGACGTGGGCCAGGGCGATGTCCTGCACGTGCACGTAGTCGCGCACGCAGGACCCGTCGGGGGTGGGGTAGTCGTTGCCCCGCACCTTCGGGATGCCGCCGTCGGTGAGGGTTTTCATCACCAGCGGGAACAGGTTGTGCGGGCTCACGTCGTAGATGTCCGGGTGCCCGGAACCGACCACGTTGAAGTAGCGCAGCGAGGTGTGGGTGAGGTCGGAGACCCGGCCCACGTTCCGCAGCAGCCACTCACCGATGAGCTTGCTCTCCCCGTAGGGGGATTCGGGCGTGGTGGCGGTGCTCTCGGTGACCAGGTCGACGTCCGGCGTGCCGTACACCCCGGCGCTGGAGGAGAACACGATGTTCTTGACGCCGACCTCGGCCATCACCTCGAGCAGGTGCTGGGTGCCCTGCACGTTCTGGGTGTAGGTGTGCAGCGGGCGCTTCACCGACTCGCCCGCGTACTTGAAGCCCGCGCAGTGGATCACGCCGGTGATCGGCGAGCCGTCGGTCTCGGTCAGGGCCGCCCGCAGCACCTCGGCGTCCAGGATCGAGCCCTGGTGGAACCGCGTGCCGGAGCCGACGAAACCCCGGATACCGGTCGAGAGGTCGTCCAGGACGGCCACGGACCGCCCGGACTCCTCGAGGCAGCGGGCGATGTGCGCGCCGATGTACCCGGCGCCACCGGTCACAAGCCATGTCATATCGGCAACCCTACTCACCGGATCGGCGGGCAAGATCGCGGGAGGTCCCGGGGTACCCGGCCAAACCGGCCCTGATCGGGCGAAACTAGCGCGTGCGGAGGTCGAGAGCCACCCGAACGGCACGATGGTCGCCCACCGGAAGGTCGGGTACGAGCTCGCCGCTGGCACTCACCCCCGGAGGCAGACCGGCGCCGAGCACATGGTCGAGCTGCACTCCGGGCCGAAGCGCGGGGAAGGTGGGACCGCTGACCAGGGGGTGCCATCCGGTGGCCCGGCGGGCCGGCATCGGGGGCATGTTCAGGTCTCCCATCACGATCACCGGCCGACCGGGAGCCGGCAGTTGCAGCCCTTCCAGCCAGCGCCGGATCTGCCGCAGTTGACGCACGTTCACCCCGGGCACGAACGACAGGTGGGTGCAGACCACCGTGACCCCCGTGGCCAACTGGGCGGCCAGGGCCACCCGAGGCTCGTCACGCAGCCACATCATGCGCGCAGGACGGCCCGGCACGACCAATGGGAAGCGCCCGCGCGAAGGGGGCAGCCGCAATTCGTGCCAACGCTCGACCTCGATGCGCGACACCAGACACACCCCGTAGGCGGGTCCGGCTGACGAGTCAGATCTACGGACGTCGGTGGCCTGGCTTCCAGAAACGTCTCCACCTACGTGAGGGGAGACTTCCCGACCCGGAGGCGCACCGACGTCTGTAAGCACGTTTTCGGTGACCCCCGTCCACCCGGGCTCGCCGGGCGTGCCGAGCACCGTGGCAGCAAAGCGTGCGTACGGAGCGTTCATCGCCTGGGCGATCTGGGCCGCCTGGTTGGCCCCGCCCGAACGCGGCTGCCCGGAGTCGACCTCCTGACCTGCGAGCACGTCCACGTCGAGCGTGCGCACGGCCTCGGCCAGCGCCTGCGGCCCGGCCATCACGCCCCGGGAACTGCGCCCGGAGAACAGGTTCAGCGAGCCCAGACGCAAGCGCGCGCTCTCACCAGGACTCGTCACCGACCCCGGCCTCCAGGTCGGCCAGCATCTGCACCGCGTCGTCGACGATCGCCGAGTCGTCGGTGTGCACCCCGTGCAGCAGCCAGCGGGCGATCGCGAACTCGCCGGACAGCCGGGCCCGCCGGCGCAGGTCGGCGTCGGCCGCCTCGCCCCGCGCCTTCAGGTAGGCCTCGAACACCGGGGCCATCGCCGGCTCGGTCGCCCCGATCGACACCCAGGCCAGGTCGTCCGCGGGATCCGCGACCCGGGTCTCGGACCACTCCATCACCCCGGTCACCGCCTCACCCTCGGCCAGCACGTTGTCGCCGGCCAGGTCGCCGTGCACTACACAGGGCACGAAGCGCCAGGCCCCGACCTCCTCCACCGCGTGTTCCCAGCGGGTCAGCAACCGCACCGGGGTGAGCCCGGTGGCGGCCACCCGGTCCAGCTCGGCCAGCCGCCGGAACCGGTACTCCTCGGCCGTGTACACCGGCAGCCCGGCCTCCTCCACCAGCCGGGTGGGCAGGTTGTGGATGGCCGCGATCGCCTCTCCGTAGGAGGCCGCCAGCGTGGGGCGGTGCAGCAGCTCGAGCGGGCGGATCGGCCGGCCCGGCAGCTTGCGGTGCACCAGGGCCCGGCCCCCGTTGCGCAGCGGGGCCACCCCCTCGGCCTCGGGCAGGCCGAAGGGCAGCCACGAGCGCAGCCGGCCGACCAGCTCGGACTCGGCATCCAGCCGCATGCCGGCCACGTTGTTCCGGGGGGCGCGCACCACCCAGTGCCGGCTCAGATTGTCCTCGATGAGGGCGGTGTCGACGTCGTCGGCGGTCGCGTCGAGGGTCTGGGTGCGCATCGGCTCCAGGCCGTTGACGGCGGCGGAGGCGAGCGCGGCCAGGGCGAGCGGTGATCGAGCAGGCACCAGGTAACCGTAACCGCAGAACCCGATTAGGGTGCCGCTATGCCACTGGAGCGTCTTGCCCTGTCCCGTTCGACGCTCGACCGGGCGGCCGTCCGCCGCTCCGATCCGCAGCTGATCGAGACCCTGCTCGCCGACCCCCGCACCCTGGTCGCGTTGTTCCACGAGGGCGAGACCGCGGTCTCCGCGCAGCCCACCCTGCAGCTCTGGGCCGCGAACTCGGTCAGTGGGCTGAAAACCGAGTCCCCGTACTTCTTTCTGGGGGTAGACGGCGAGGGCCGGGGGTATCTCGCGCTGTCGATCGCCGAGCGGCCGCCTACCCCCGAGGGAGTGCGCTGGGCCTCGCTGCGCGAGATGGGCGCCCTGCTCGACGACACGGGCGCGGGCATCTTCACCACCGCGGTCGCGCTGATCGCCTGGCACCGTTTCCACACCCACTGCGCGAACTGCGGCGCCGGCACCGATGTGGTGCAGGGCGGCTGGGTGCGGCTGTGCCCGGTGTGCAACCGCGAGCACTACCCCCGCACGGATCCGGCGGTGATCATGACCGTGGTCGGTGCCGACGATCGGGTGCTGCTGGGCCGGCAGGCCGCCTGGCCGGAGCATCGCTACTCGACCCTGGCGGGCTTCGTCGAGCCGGGCGAGTCGCTGGAGGACGCGGTGCGCCGGGAAGTAGCAGAAGAGTCGGGTGTGGTGGTGGGTGCGGTGCAGTACCGGGGCAGCCAGCCCTGGCCGTTCCCGTCGTCGCTGATGCTGGGCTTCCGGGGCGAGGCGCTGTCCACCGAGATCCGGGTGGACGAGGTGGAGATCGACGACGCCCGCTGGTGGAGCCGGGAAGAGCTGCAGGCCGACATCAAGGCCGGGAACCTGGTCCTGCCGCCCGCCGTCTCGATCGCCCGGCGGCTGATCGAGGACTGGTTCGGCGGCCCGATCCCCGACGACCCGGCCGGCTGGTGAAAGGGCTTCTTGAGGACGCTCGTGGGCCTCGGTGCCCGAAGGTCACCTCGGGTGGGTGGGGACGAACGTCAGGGTGTTCTCAGGGCGGGCCGGTCCGGATGGTCGAAGCGGACCACCAGATCGGCGTGCCCGGCCGGGTCGTCCTGGTCGAGATAACGCGACCAGGCACCCGAGACGCGCCCGGCCTCCTCGGCCGGCAACCGGCGTCCTAAGGCACCGGACGACACGTCCAGGTGAACCAGCAGGTCGAAGCCCTCACGGACGTCCTTACGGGTGAGAAAACGACCGTCCACCACGGCGACCGTGCCCGGGGGAGCCGGCTGCGGGGCAACCTTCACCGACCGGTCGGTGTCGGGATCACGCAGCTTGGGCAGCCAGGTGTGCCGCCCCTGCGGCAGCAAGGCGTCCAGCACCTCGCGGCGCAGCGCCGGGAAGTCGTACCAAAGGTCGTACACCGCGTCAGGGTCGTCGTGGCCGTACTCCAGGCGCACCGAACGACCCCGCAGGAAGTCCCGGGCGCTCACCCGGGCCACCGGCACGGCCTGCTCGGCCAGCGCCGCGGCGATCTGGTCGGCCAGCGCGCGGGTGTCCTGTTCGACCGGGCCGTCGACGCCCAGCCGCAGCCGCGGGCGCTCGGTCCCGGACTCGCCCAGCAGCGCGATCAGCTGCTGGGCGACCCGGGTGGCCAGTTCTCGCGGAGTCAGCGGTTCAGACCGCGGCGCCGAGCCGGGACTTGACCTCGGCCAGCGACGGGTTGGTGGCGGCGGTGCCGTCCGGGAAGACCACGGTGGGCACGGTCTGGTTGCCGTTGTTCACCGACATCACGTAGTCGGCGGCGTCCGGGACCTCCTCGATGTTCACCTCGGTGAACCCGATGCCCTCGCGCTGCAGCTGGCTCTTGAGCCGCTTGCAGTAGCCGCACCAGGTGGTGCTGAACATGGTGATCGTGCCGGGGGCCGGGGCGTCCATCGAGACCATCCTTCAGGTCGGTCGAACTCGTCGAGCGTTCAACATCGTGCCATCGGGCTGTGTTCCCGGCCGGTGCGGGGCACCTGAGAGGATGCCCCGATGACCACCCCTGCCCTTGGTGCCGACGGCATGCTGGCCGGGCTGGACCCGGAGCAGCGCGAGGTCGCCCTGGCCGTGCGCGGCCCGGTCTGTGTGCTGGCCGGGGCCGGCACCGGCAAGACCCGGGCGATCACCCATCGCATCGCCTACGGCGTGCACGCCGGCGTCTACGTACCCCAGCACGTCCTGGCCGTCACCTTCACCGCCCGTGCGGCGGGAGAGATGCGCACCCGCCTACGGCAGCTCGGCGTAGGGGGAGTGCAGGCGCGTACCTTCCACGCCGCCGCCCTGCGCCAGCTCGGCTACTTCTTCCCCCGGGTGATCGGCGGGCGGCCGCCGGAACTCCTGGAGCACAAGGCGCGGATGGTGGCCGACGCGGCGGCCCGGCTGCGCCTGACGGTCGACCGCACGTCTGTACGTGACCTGGCCGCCGAGATCGAGTGGTCCAAGGTCTCGCTGCTCACCCCGGAGAGCTACATCAAGGCGGCGCGTGCGGCCGGCCGGGGCGAACCGGGCGGCTTCCCCATCGAGGCGGTGTCCAGGCTGATCTCGGTCTACGAGGACACCAAGACCGACCGCGGAGTGATCGACTTCGAGGACGTCCTGCTGCTGATGTCCGGCATCATCGAGAGCCACCCCAACGTGGCCAACGAGGTACGCGCGCAGTACCGGCACTTCGTGGTGGACGAGTACCAGGACGTCTCCGCCCTCCAGCAGCGCCTGCTCAACCAGTGGCTGGGCGACCGCAAGGAGCTGTGCGTGGTCGGCGACCCGAGCCAGACCATCTACTCCTTCACCGGGGCCAGCCCCGAGCACCTGATGAAGTTCCCGCAGCTCTACCCGGACGCCACCGTCGTCCGGCTGGTCCGCGACTACCGCTCCACCCCGCAGATCGTGTCGCTGGCCAACCGACTGCTGGCCCGCCGGGTGAAGACCTCGGGCCCGGCCCCGCTGGAACTGCGCTCCCAGCGCCCCTCCGGTCCAGCGCCCCGGCTGACCGTTCACGACGACGACAGCGCTGAGGCCGCGGCGATCGCCAAGCAGGTCTCCGGGCTCCTGGAAGACGGGGTGCGCGCCCGGGAGATCGCCGTGCTCTTCCGCACGAACTCGCAGTCTGAGCAGATGGAACAGGCGCTGGCCGACGCCGGGCTGCCGTACCAGTTGCGCGGCGGGGAGCGGTTCTTCGCGCGCAAGGAGGTGCGCGAGGCGGTCATGCTGATCCGGGGGGCCGCCCGCGGCGGCCTGGGTGAGGGAACCCTGCCAGAGGCGACCAGAGACGTCCTTTCGCACTGTGGTTGGACGCCGAAGGCGCCCGCCGGGGTGCAGGCGGGCGGGGTACGCGAGCGCTGGGAGTCGCTGCAGGCGCTGGCCGCGCTCGCCGACGACCTGGCCGCCACCCGCCCCCAGGCCACCCTGTCCGACCTGGTCGCCGAACTGGACGAGCGGGCCTCGGCGCAGCACGCGCCCTCGGTCGAGGGGGTCACGCTGGCCTCGCTGCACGCGGCCAAGGGCCTGGAGTGGGACGCGGTCTTCCTGATCGGCCTGTCCGAAGGGCTGATGCCGATCTCGTTCGCCGAGAACTGGGACGCGGTGGAAGAGGAACGTCGGCTGTTCTACGTCGGCATCACCCGCGCCCGTGAGCACCTGCACCTGTCCTGGGCCCGTTCGCGCAACCCCGGGGGCCGGGCCTCCCGCAACCCTTCGCGCTTCCTCGACGGCCTCTTCGTCGACAGCGGGCAGAGCGTTGCCGCGGAGCGTCGCGTGCCCAAGGTGCGCGAGTCCCGTCCTCCAACGCAACGTCCGCCGGCGCTCTGCAAGATCTGCAACCGGGCGCTGACCAGCGCGGTGGAACGCAAGGTGGGGCGTTGCTCGTCCTGCCCGGCGGGGTACGACGACGAGGTGCTGCAACGGCTGCGCGACTGGCGTACCGCCGCGGCCGAGGCCGCCCGTATGCCGCCCTACGTCATCTTCACCGACGCCACGCTGATGGCCATCGCCGAAGCCAACCCGAGCGAACCCGGACAGCTGGCCGTCGTACCGGGAGTGGGGGCGTCCAAACTCCAGCGGTTCGGCGACGACGTGCTGGCCGTGCTGGCCGGCCGGCCTCTGCCGGGAATGGACCTGGAATCCCCATAGAGGCCCGTCTCCATAGGATGGTGGCGTCCTGACCACCTATCGTGGTCGGTGACGCATCGGTCGCTTTTCGGAGGATCTCTCGGTGGTCAGCGCGAAGGCCCTGTTCGAGCGTTCGGTGAAGACGCACCTCGAGGCCTGGGGTCTGCTCGAGGCGGTCCGTGAGCGCCTCGACCGGCTGGAGGCCGACTCCACCCACAGCGCCGAGTCGGCCCAGCAGCAGACCGCGCTCGCGGCCCGGCTGGAACGCGCCGCCGCCGAGGCCGCCCCGCAGTGGCTGGGCGCTCCCTGGCAGGTGGTCGGGGAACAGCGCTTCCCGCTGGAGCGCGCGGCCCGGCCCGGTGAGCCGACGATGATCCGGGTGGCCGACGCGCAACCCCTGCCCGGAGTGGGGTTCCCGGTCGTGGTGCCGTTCGTCGGGGTCGGGCACATCGCACTCGAGGCCGACGCCCGCGACCCCGCCGTGGCCGGTCTCCTGCGCAGTATCATCACGCGGCTCGTGGCCGCCTTCCCGGCCGGTCAGCTGCGCATCCTGGCGGTCGACGGCGGCGCGCTGGGGGCGCCGTTGGCCCCCTTCCATGCGCTCATCCAGGCCGGCGTGATGAACCGCCCGGTGAGCGAGGCCGAGCAGTTGCGCGAGTTGCTGGCCGAGGCCGAGCAGCAGGTGCACGCCGTGCAGGCCGGCACCGAGACGTCTCCCGACGTGCTGGTGATCGTGGCCGCCGCGCTGCCCGCCAACTGCACCCGCAACGACCTGGCCCGGATCGCTGCGCTGGCCCACGCCGGGCCGGCCGCCCGGGTGCACCTGCTGCTGGCCGGCTATCCCAGCCAGACCCGCTCGGCCTGGGAACCCGGCCTCGAGCGGACCACGCTGATCACCGCCGATCCGGCGGCCCGCGGCCACTTCCGGGTGGGCGACCCGCCGGGCGAGACCTTCGGGGCCGACGGCCGCGCCCTCAACGCCCCGGTCACGCTCGACCCGGCGCCCCCGCCGGACCTGATCGAGGAACTCTGCCGCCGGATCGCCACGAAGACCGAGGCGGACAGCGCCCTGACGTTCGCCTCCCTGCTGCCCGAGCGGTTGTGGCAGGGCTCCTCGGTGAACGGGCTGACCACCACGGTCGGCCGGGTCGGCCGGGGCAGCGCCGACGTCTCGCTCCACGACTCCACCCCGCACTGGCTGGTGGCCGGGCGCACCGGCTCCGGCAAGACGGTGTTCCTGCTCGACGTGCTGTACGGCCTGGCCGCCCGCTACTCGCCCGACGAACTGGCGCTCTACCTGCTCGACTTCAAGGAGGGCGTGTCGTTCGCGGAGTTCATCCCGACCGACAACGACCCGACCTGGGTGCCGCACGCCCGCACCGTGGGTGAGGAGTCCGACCGGGAGTACGGGGTGGCCGTCCTGGCCGAGCTGGTGCGCGAGATGAGCCGCCGCGCCTCGGAGATGAAGAAGGCCGGGGTCACCAGCCTGAGCGCGCTGCGCAGCGCCCGGGCCGACGTGGCGATGCCGCGCATCCTCGCCGTGATCGACGAGTTCCACGTGCTGTTCCAGGGCAACGACGACACCGCCAAGCAGGCCGTTCGGCTGCTCGAGGAGGTGGCCCGCAAGGGTCGTTCCTACGGCATCCACCTGATCATGGCGAGTCAGTCGATCTCCGGCATCGAGGCGCTGTTCACCAAGGGCACCTCGATCTTCGGGCAGTTCGGGATGCGGGTGGCGCTCTCCGGCGGGGGCGGCATCCTGGGCCTGAACAACGACGCGGCCTCCGCGCTGCCGACCGGTCAGGTCGTCCTGAACCACGCGGCCGGGGTGGCCAGCGCCAACCGCCGGGCCCGGTTCCCCTTCGCCGACCCGGCCAGCCTGTACACGCTGCGGCACCGGATGTACGAGATGCGCACCCCCGGGTCCAAGCCGCCCACGGTGTTCAAGGGATACGCGGAGTACTCGGTGGACGATGCCCGGATTCCCTCGCGCGGGGGCCGGCGCAAGGTGGTCGCGGTCGGCCGGCAGGTCGACGTGGGGCTGAACGTGGCCGGTTTCGCGCTCGACTCCTCGCCGGGCCGGCACCTGGGCGTGCTCGGCACCTCGCTGGTCGGGGCCGACGTGCTTACCTCGGCCGCCACCAGCCTGGCCCGCCAGCACCAGCCCGGCAGCGCCACCTTCCACCTGGTCAGCCTGGTCGGCACGGCCGAGGACGAGGTCTGGGCGCTGAGGCAGCGGCTGCACGCCCAGGGCCACGAGGTCACCATGCTCACCCTCACCCAGTACAAGGAACTGGTGCAGAAGCTGGCGGCCCGCGGCTCCGGCGACCGCGACCATCCGGAGTACCTGTTCGTCTACGGCGCCGACGCGGCCTCTTCCACGCTGAAGCAGAAGGAGGGCCGGGGCCGCGCCCCGCTCGAGGACTTCCGCACGATCCTGCGCGAGGGGCCGGGCTGGGGTGTGCACGTGTTCGGCTGGTGGCGCGGGGTCCGCCGGCTCAGCGACGACCTGGGCCTGTCCGGGAAGGACGACGTGGCCGGGATCGTCGCGCTGAACGTGAAGGGCAACGAGGTGGGCTCGCTGATCGGCCGGGTGCACCTGCAGTGGCAGCCCCGGCACAACCGGGCCCTGTTCATCGACCGGCACGAGGACAAGGACGATCTGATCGTGCCGTTCGTGTCACCCGGGCGCTACAGCGAGGAGTACGCCTGATGGAGTCTCTGCCGGGGCCGGTGCCCTCCCGGGGCTGGGCCGACTACGCCGAGTACGCCCGTCGGCTGGACGAGGTGCGGGCTCAGGAGAACGCGCGCACGGCGGGTATCCGTGAGGGCGCCGCCGAGATGTCCGAGCACGCCGACGACCTGCACGCCAAGCTGGACACCCAGCGCCGGGGGCTGACCGCGTTCGCCCAGAAGGCCGGGTTCAAGTTCCCGGCCGGTCCGGCACCGCGTCCGGAAGGGCACGTCGAACCCCAGACCGAGCTCTCCCGGGTGGCCCAGCTGTACGACGCGGCCGAGCGGGACGGTACCGACGCGATCAACCGGGCCCTGGAGCCGAACCTGCTGCCGCGCACCGGCGCCGGCCTACGCGGCCTGCTGGTCTACGGAGTCACGGCTCTGGTGATCATGGTGGTGCAGTTCGTCGGATTCGCCACCACCGGCAACAACCCGGACTTCCTGCGCTACGGCGTGATCGTGCCGCTGCTCGGGTTCGTGGCGGCCTCGCTGGTGCTGCGGCAGGGCAACAAGGCGCGCGATCCGGACGTGCCGGTGGCCGCGCTGCCCACCCGGATGGGCCTGCTGCTGTGTTTCGGTGCGTTGCCGGTGCTGTTCGGAATCCTTGTGCTCCTGGATCGCTGAGTCCCGCCGTTTCCGGCGGCTGAACGACCGCTCAGTCAAACGCGGGCTTCGGCGTTCTGCCCTGGGCAGCACGATGCACTCGCAAACTTTTTTCATTTACCCAAAGATCTTGTGGGACAACGGGAACGCCTGTTCCGCTGGACCGTTCGGGTGGGCGGCACGCAGTATTCGCCGTTAAATACGTTGTCCCTCGGGCGCGGGGGCGTCTACTCTCAACACGTTGTCGCCGCACTGGCGACCAGAGCCCAGCGGCTCGGCCTGAAGAAGGCCGGCCCGAGATGAATGGAGGTGGCGGAGACGTGAACACGATGACTATCGAGATGCGTAGCACGACCGTCACCACCGCCTCGGGCAACCCGTTCATGGGCTCCCCCCTGGGCGTCGGCCGGTATCGCGTCGGGGTCACCCTCCAGCCTTCCTTGGGTGGAGTGTGCCTGCTGGCCGCCACTGGCTGGGATCGCGCCAGGAGTGGCTTTGCCGCCGCCGAGGCCGGTCGTCCGACGACTGTGCGCCCGAACTCCGACTTCTCCAAGCCCCGTTACGGGTCTCTGGCCAGCGATGGCTCCGGATAGGCACCAAGCCCTTTCCGGCCTCGCCAAAAGCCGTGGACCCCGATTCGGGTCCACGGCTTTTTCGTTGTCTGGCAAGGATTTTCAGGTCAGTGATGAGAGATCTTCCCGTTCCTGTACCGACGAGAAATGAAACAGCTCCCGGCTCGACCCGGGAGAACAACCCGAGGGGGATGAAACCCGTGCAGCTCACCGCCTTGCTCGACGCCTTGGTGGAAGAGGTCGACCCGACCTCCACCGAGATGCCATGCCGGGTGTTCGACGCGGAGCTCTGGTTCGCCGAGTCTCCGACGGATGTGGAGCACGCCAAGGCACTGTGCCACGACTGCCCGGTGCGTCAGGAATGCCTGGCCGGGGCCCTGGAACGGCATGAGCCGTGGGGGGTCTGGGGTGGGGAACTCTTCGTCGCCGGCGTGATCGTCGCGCGCAAGCGTCCCCGGGGCCGGCCGCGGAAGGTCGTGGTGGCTGCCTGATCTGCTCCGGCGGATCAGGCGGTCACCCGCCACCACCGCGTGACACCCCTCCGGCACCTGGCCACCGAACTGTCGAAATCACCAACCAATGCTTGATTTTCGTTCTTGAGGGGAAATGCCGTGCACGCCAACCTGTACAACTTCGAACTGATCAAAATGCAACACGCCGAGGCCCAGCGCCTCGCGGCCGACGAACGATGGGCCTCCGTGGTGCGACGGGCGAACCGCCGGACCCGCCGAGGACTGTGGACCAAGGTGACCCCGGCGCGGGCAACCGCCCGTCAGGCGGTCACGGGCTGAGATTCTTTGTCCAAAGATGTATCTGGGACGCAACGTCAGGGCTCTGACTAGCGTTTCGGACTGAGTGGGGGCTGACCATCGGAGGGGGTGGTCAGCCCCCACTTCGGCTGTCCTAGGGTCGCCGTCATGAGCGACACCGTTCCGGCCGCCATCGCGGCCACCCTGACTTCGCCCGAGTTGGCCGCCGTCGTCGATCTCGTCGCCTATCCGATCGAAGACGCCGACGGGCAGCGGGCGGTCATGGTGCACGGGCAGCACGGCGTGGTCCGGCTGCGCGCGGGGGAGCGGCACGAGGTGGTCACCGGCGTCGATCCGGTGGCCCACACCGACCCGCTGGCCTTCCTTCCCTACGAGTCGGAGTGTGCAGAACCCTCACCGGAGAACCGGCGCAACGCCTATCCCGAACCTGCCCGCCGGCTGTTTTCGTTCTTTGCCGATGCCGACCGCAGCCCGGACGTAGTGGTCGTGCATACGCCCTCGCACTACTTCCCCGAGACCGGCGGGCACCGGGGAGAGCATGGTTCGCTGGACGTCATCCAGTCCCGAGCGCCCTTTCTGCTCTCCGGCGCCGGGGTGAGCGGTCGGGGTCTGATTCCGGAGTATGTACGGGTTGTCGACGTGGCCCCCACGTTGCTCGAGCTCGCCGGGGTTCCGGTGCCGAACGGTCTCGACGGAACGGCCTACCCCACGGGCGAGTCGCGGGGACGTTTCGTGGTCGGGCTGCTGTGGGACGGGGCGCACTGCTCAGATCTGCTGGCGTTGGCTTCCGCCGGTGAGCTCCCGGCCGTGGCCTCACTGCTGGGTGACGGGTTGGCGCTGACCGGCGGAGCCGTGGCCGAATTCCCCAGCGTGACGTTGTGCAACCACACCTCGGCGCTGACCGGGGTCGAGCCTGGGCGTCACGGAATCCTGGGCAACGTGTTCTACGACCGGGCGAGGGGCGAGCGGATCAACGCCAACGACGAAAGCACCTGGCATCGAAGCGCCGAGTGGCTCCGGCCCGACGTGTCTACGGTGTTCGAGATGCTGACTGCCGCCCGGCCTGAGGCGCGCAGTGTCTGCATCAATGAGGCAGTGGATCGCGGGGCCACGGTCTCGACCATGCAGCTGTTGCGGGAGGTCGCACACGACGGTCCGGTCTCGGCCCTCTTACCCCCGGCTGAGCAGAGCCCGTATCTGGGCGAGTCGCGCCATCTGGCCGACCACTACTTCCGCTGGGCCACCCAGGTCGACGACTCCGGCCTGAACCAGGTGCTGCAGGAATGGGCCGATCCCACGGCTGCGCCGGTCCTGACCTGGTGGGCCACGGTGGTCACCGACGCGGGGCATCATGCCGGTGGGCCGCGCTCACCGATCGCCCGGGACAGCCTGCGCGATGCGGACCGGCGGCTGGGCGTGTTCCTGACCCACCTCGACTCGCTGGGCCTGCGCGAACAGGTCACCTTCCTGCTCACCGCCGACCACGGCTTCGAGAAGGCGGACGAGGCGGTCACCGGTTCGTGGAAGAGCGCTCTGGCCGATGTCTGTGAGCGAGCGGGAGTCACCTACCGCGACGAAGGACCCGGCTTCGTCTACCTGAACGTGAGGTGAACGGTCGATCCGGTCCTGCTTTTGTGGTTATCCGTGAAAATGCCAGGTGAATGACCTGATCAGGTTCAGTGGAAAACCGGTTGTGTATTAGGCACGCCTGAATCTGCGGTCGCTGCAGTAAGGCGGGGCCGCTGCGGTGAGCGGCCGCGCCGCTCCTACCTCGGGGTGGGAGCGGCGATCTCGGCCCGGCGGGAGTGCTGTAAGGGTTGGTGGTGCGGCCGGGTGCTGTTGGGTGCTGCCGGTAAGCGCTGGTCAGCGCCGGGAGGGACGTACGTCCTGTCCGGCTTCGATCTCCAGAATCCGCTCCCGGGCGCAGCTTTCGCAGTCCCAGAGGGCAATTCCGTTGATCAGTGACCAGGCGCCGACGACCCGGTGCAGGCCCTCGGGGGCCGGCGCCAGGCAGGTGCGGCAGTGGGTGTGGGGGTCGGTCTGCGTGGGGATGGCAGACAGGCCGGTGGATTCGGCGGGGGAGGGGCGAGTCTCTGAACGCAGTGAGCCACTCATGGGTTTCAGGGTACGCATTTCGAGTAACGCGCGGATGTCGCTTCACCGTTCCGGCGGATATCTGGACGACATCTGGACGTAGCCCGCGGGGGTGCTCGGCGCGGAATTTCGTCTCGAAAGGCGGGATCAGAGTCTCAATTAACGGACGTCGGTAGCGCCTGGGTTTCCTGGGTCGCCTTGACGGCGGCAACCGTGTGTGACTGTGCCCAGAATGGAGGACTTGCTGGTCGCAGGCCGTGTGTACAGTACGCGGGAGGCGACCCGACCGCCCTGGCGTGTCGGCTCCGGGCCTCACGCAGGGTCAGCCGGCGCGGGCCGTGACCCCCTCCAGGCCCGGCCCGCACCGGCAGGCGCCCTCACTCGCACTTACAAAGACGCGTGCTCACGAGGATCGGTTGCCGGAGCCGGATGTGGTGCGCATCACTGCAGCACCCGTACAGCGGAAGGGGCCGCCGGTTCCGGAGAGTCAGCCCCGCTCGACAGCGGGCGCCTCGAACTCGGGCAGCCACTCGGCCAGCACCTCCGGCACCGGCACGTCGCCGTCGATCTGGCAGAGCACGGCGATGCCGCCCAGCCAGACCCGGTGGATCAGCAGGTACTCCGGCGGCAGGTTGAGCTTCAGCCCCATCGTCCAGTCCGGCCGCCGCACGTCGTTGACGTAGGCGAACAGCGAGCGCATCCAGGCCCGCTCGAAGCGCCAGGTGGGGTGGCGGATCGGCTCGATGAACGGGGCCAGGTAGGTGAGCAGGGCCTCGCCGTCGATCGTGATCGAGGACTTGATGAAGCCGAGCTCGCGCAGCCCGTCCACGACCTCCTGCGAGCGGCCGGCCAGGGCCAGGGTGAGCAGCCGGCCCATCTCCGGCGGCATGCCGTCGGGCAGGCGCTTGACCGCGCCGAAGTCGAGGACGCCGAACCGGCCGTCGTCCAGCAGCCGGTAGTTGCCCGGGTGCGGGTCGGCGTGCAGCAGCCCGGCCCGGGCCGGGCCGGCCAGCAGGAACTCCATGTAGCGGCGGGCCCCGAGGTCACGCTCCTCCTGGGTGCCGGAGGCGATCAGCTGGGAGAGCGGCACCCCGTCGAGCCACTCGCTCACGATCACGTGCTCGCTGCTGACCAGGACGTCGGGGATGGCGAAGACCGGGTCACCGCGGAAAGCCTTGGCGAACCGGGCCTGGGTCTTGGCCTCGAGCGTGTAGTCGAGTTCCTCGACCATGCGGGCCTTCAGCTCGTCGAGGATCGGCTTCACGTCCAGGCCGGGGATCCACCCGGCGGCCACCCGGCCCACCCGGGTGACCTGGTTCAGGTCGGCGATCAGGGCGGCCCCGGCCCCCGGGTACTGGATCTTCACGGCGCACGGCCGGCCGTCCCGCCAGACCGCGCGGTGCACCTGGCCGATCGAGGCGGCCGCGGCGGGCTGGTCGTCGAACTCGCGGAACTTGCTGGTGCGCCAGCGCGGCCCGAGCTGCTCGGCCAGCACCCGGTGCACGGTGGCGGCGGGCAGCGGGGGAGCCGAGTCCTGCAGCTTGGTCAGGGTGGCGCGGTAGGGCCCGGCCACCTCTTCGGGCAGCGCGGCCTCGAAGATGCTCAGCGCCTGGCCGAACTTCATCGCACCGCCCTTGAGCTCGCCGAGCACCCGGAAGAGCTGCTCGGCGGTGCGCGCCTGCATCTCGGCGGCGACCAGCTCGGCGGGCTTCCCGCCCAGGCGCTTGCCGAGCCCCAGGGCGGTGCGTCCGGCAGCGCTCAGCGGGAGGGAGGCCAGCTTCGCCGTCCGGGTGACCGCGCGACGCGGCAGATCTGTCACGGCCACATTCTCCCTGCTGCCCCTCACCTGCGCGCGCTCGCACGACGCCCGAGTCGCTCCGGATGCCTCCGCCCGCGGTGACGAAGCTTCGGGAGGTGGCTCGACCGTGCTGACTTCAACCCCCGGCCCCGCAGCTGTGGGCGTCGGGACGCTTGGCAGGAGGGCGGACCGGTGGCCGGCGAGCGGAGGGGATCAGACAGGGCCCAGCTATCTGGTACATCACCTCGGTGTCGTCGACCAGGGCTGGAAACCGTGGGCGAACATGGCCGGCACTCAGCCAGGCGACCATGTCGGGCCGGACAGCGGTGCTGTCGCCGCGGGCTCGGGCCTGAACTTCAGGAAGCTGGGCCTGGTACCTCCAGATCCCCATACTTCTGGGCGGCCGCCTCGACCACTTTCCCGCTGACCTGGACCAGGTCAGGCCGGCGGCCACTGCCTCGGCGAAGTGGTGGGTGTCGGCACTGAGGTCGGCCGGGCGAGAATCGGTTCAAGCGCCTGATCTACGTCTAGGCCTGCCCGCCGCTGGCGAGCACGCTGTCCAGTACGCCGTCGGTGGTGACGCCCTCCAGTTCGGCCTCGGGGCGCAGCGGCATCCGGTGCCGGTGCGTGGCCGGGGCCAGCGCCTGCCTCCCCGGCCCGCCCGCCCGGCTGGCCGGCCCGCCTGCCCGGCTGGCCGGCCCGCCTGCCCGGCCTGGCCTGCTCGGCCTGGCCTGCCCTGGCCTGCTCGGCCTGGCCTGCCCGGCCTGCCTGTCTGGCCTGCCGTGCCTACCCGGGCCGCGTTGGCGACGGGGTCGGCCAGGCGCACCCGCAGGCCGGATGCATCCGCCAAGGACGTCGCGCGACCAGGCCGTCCGGAAGCTCGACCTCCAGCGTGGCACCCACTGCGGCGGGCTGACTCAGGCCGTCCAGCTCGGCCAGCACCTGCAGCGCGGCCAGGCCCGCGGCCAGGCTCGCGCTGGCCGTTTCCTCGTGTTCTGCGAACGGGTGCTCCGGCAACTGGGAAAGCACCCGTGGCCAGTCGGGGTCGCGGTCCCGCCGGTGCAGGTCGAGGCAGCGCAGGCAGGGAGTGCGACCGGGCCGGACCAGCGGGCCGACCACCACTCCGTCCTCACCGACGACGACGGCCAAGTGCGGGATGTCGGCGCTCATCAGGTAGTCGGCGCGGGCTGCGTCGGCGATGCCGTGGCTGACCAGCACCACCAGATCCGCTTCGACGAGTTCGGGGTCGAAGGTGCCGTCGGGCCGGTGCGCTGGGGCCGGCCGCCGCGCGGTGGAGGGCCGACGCTTCGGTTCCGGGGGTGGCGGGGGCCGGCGGTGGGGGGATTCACGGCGTGGGGATTCTGGGTGTGGGGATTCTCGGTATGGGGATTCTTGGCTTGGGGGCGGATCGCTTTGGGGCTCGGCGGTGCTCTGCCCCGGTGGTTCGACGGGTTGGGGTGCCGTGTGCAGCCGCCTCGGTTCGTGGGGTTGAGGGGCAGGGTGCGGCCAGGTTGGTTCCTCGGAGTAGACGACTGCGGCTGACGAGGACGGCTGGGGTCGTGAACGGGCTGGTCCGGCCCGGTAGGAGCGGGCGTCTGCAGCGCCGGTTGAGCGGGACTGCAGGCCGAGTGGGCTGTGGAGATGGGGAGAGACGCCGGCCTGGCCTCTCAGGTGGAGAGGCGTGTCAGCCGGGTTGGCCCAGGGGAGGGGGGTGTCGACCGGGCTGCTCAGGTACGGAGGTGGCCCGGTGGGGTTGGTCGGGTGGGCGGGCCGTTCGGTCGGATGGCCCGGCTGAGGATGCGTGCCGGCCGGGTTGGGTGGGCGTGGAATTGGCCCGGCGGTATTGCTCGGGTTGTTCGGGCGGGGAGGCACACCGTCGGCACCGCTCAGGCCAGGAAGTGGGCTGGCTGAGCTCGTCGGGGGGTGGGGTGGGCCGGCCGGGCGGCGTTCGTGGGTGGGGCTGGGTGGGTTGGGCGAGGGGCCTGCTGGCTCGGCCGGGTGTGGGGGCGCGGGCTTGGCCGGGTGTGGGGGCGCGGGCTTGGCGGCCCAGGGCGCTGCGGTTGCTCTTGCCCCCATCGGGCTGCCCGGTGGTGAGGTGTGGGCGCGGAGTTGGGGGTGGCCACCGGCCCGGCGGACGATGTCCTGGGCGACGGACTGGCGGGTGCGCCCGAGGTCGGGCCGGCCTGCGCCTGCGGGGGCCAGGTCGGCGGCGGTGACGCGGCCGGCGTCGCGGACCAGGACGGTGCCCACGCCGGCGGCGGCCAGGGTGGCGCAGAGGGTGCTGCCGAGTCGACCGGCGCCGTGGACGAGCACGACGCGGGCTGCGCGGGCGGCCAGAACGGGCCAGCCGTCTGCCGAGCGGGGGTGGACCACGGACCAGACGGCTGCGTCGGGGGCCAGGCGGGCGGCGGCCTGGCCGAGCCGGCCCGGCTCAGGGGTGGCGGGGCCGGATACGGCCAGGACTCCTGCTTCGGCCAGCACCCCGACCAGGGCCCGGCCGCGGCCGGGATCGCCGTACGCGGTCAGGCCTCCGGGGACGGCGGCGTCGATGCCGTGGCGCAGGGCCTCCAGCAGGGGGATGTCCTGCAGGGTGAGGCCGGTGATCACGGTGCCGCGGCGCCGGGACAGCCCGATCTGCAGCGTGCCCGGATCGCGCCAGACCCGCCGGAGCCCGGGCTTGAGACGTAGACGCACGAGACGTTCCCCCTTCGACCCGGCAAGCGTGTCAGGAGGGGCGATCGCGTGCGTCCGACCGTCCACAGGACGGGCGGAGGCTGTGGATAACTCTGTTGGTGGTGGCGATGGTGGGCGGCCAGGACCTGATCGCCGTCCCGGCCCGCGCCACCGGTGCACCTTCGGCAGCCCGCGGTCGTGCTGATCGTGCTGGATCGTGCCTGCGGGCCTGCCGAGTGCGTCGCGCCGACCGGTTCAGCGGCCGGGCGACTGCCTGAAGGTGCTGGTCAGGCCTTGCCGAGGATGCGGTTCAGGTTCGTCCCGCAGACGGGGCAGGTGCCCTTGGCCATCCGGCGGCCGTTGGTCTCCACGACCTTGCCCTCGGCCTGACGCTTCTCCTTGCACTTCACGCAGTAGAACTCGCCGCTGTAGGTGTCCGACATCTTCGCTCCTGGTTACGGCTTGTGTGTGTGGATCTGGCTGCATCGACCGCTCGTGAAGAGGCGGTGCCCTGACTGGGCGTGACGCCTTCGGCGGCGACTCACCGGCCCGGTCGGGTCGTCACATTAGCTCAGCACGCGGGTTGTGCCTGCTTAGACGGCTAATCGGCGCGCCGGGAGGACCGTCGACCGGGGTAATATGTCGGTTTTATAACGACGTGTCCGGTACTGGCAGTAAGAACTGCCACATGCTCGAGGCGCATGAAAAGGGGCTCCGGGCCGATCACCGTGCGCCTTCCCCAGCGCGCGAAGATCGTTACCCGGAGCCCTGGCGCATCACGCTAGAAGGTGCTTGGCCCGACGTCAATCGGTTCTGGCATACAGGGCTGCGCCGGTCGTGCCCCCTCCTGTGGACAAAGCTGTGGAAAAACGACCCGGCGCTCAGATCCGCACCTGCCCACCGCCCGGACATCGCGCGCAAGGGCAAGTCGTAGCTGCGGTTGTGCAATCACTTGGCTGCGGAAGGCAGCTTCCTGGGGCATTCGCCGGGTACGGTGCCCAGGTGGCCATTAGCACGCCGGAACCGGCAGACGACTCGCGGGTCGAGGTACGCCGGAGCGGCCGGCGCCGCAGCACGGTTACGGCCTACCGCGAGGCCGGCCGCACGGTGGTGCTCATCCCCGCCCGTTTCACCCCCAGCCAGGAGCGGGAATGGGTGCAACGGATGCTCGAGCGGCTGGAGGCCCAGGAACGTCGACGGCGCCCGGGTGACGAGGAACTGATGACCCGGGCGGAGACGCTGAACGAGCGCCACCTCCGCGGCCTGGCCACTCCGGCGAGCGTGACCTGGGTGCAGAACCAGAACACCCGCTGGGGGTCGTGCACCCCGGCCGACCGTTCGATCCGGCTGAGCACCCGCCTGCTCGGCATGCCGTCGTGGGTGCTCGACTACGTGCTGCTGCACGAGCTGGCCCACCTGATCGAGCCGGGGCACGGGCCGGACTTCTGGTCGCTGCTGGACACCTATCCCCGCACCGAGCGGGCCCGGGGCTTCCTCGAGGGCTTCTCCGCCGCGCGCGACCTGCCTGCCGACGAGGACCAGCCCGGCTTCTCGCCGGACGGGGACAACCCGGCCGACCACGCGGCTCACGCAGACCAGGACGACGAGGCGGACGAGACGGTCCGGCCGGCCCGCGAGACCGACGTGGACGACGAGGACCTGGACGACACCGTCGGCTTCCTGCCGGTGCCGGCAGCCACCGGCAAGCCTTCGGGCAAACCGGTGGCGGGACTGCCGGCCACCAAGCCCGGCAGTCCGCGCAAGGCCCCGCAGATCACGTCCTGAAGGCCACCGTCCGGTCGGCCGGGCCTCAGCGCTGCGCGGCCAGCACCTGCACGGCGCGCCGGACGAGCTCCGGCACTCCGGAGGCCAGGTTGTCGGGCAGTGCGTCGGCGGGCCACCACTGCACCTGGGGCGACTCGCTGCTCGGGGTGGGCGCCAGGACGTCGGCGAGCATCAGGTACTGCAGGTCGAGGTGCCAGTCGACGATGCCGGGCGCGCACGGCGCGGGGTGCCGCGAGAGCAGGACCGGCGCCCCCAGGACCCGGCCGGACAGGCCGGTCTCCTCCCGCACCTCGCGGGCCGCGGCCTGGTCACCACTGGTGTCGTCCGGCTCGAAGTGACCGCCGGGCTGCACCCACTTCTGCATCCGGTGGTGGAACACCAGGCAGGTCTGCGTGCCGTCCGGACTCAGCACCGCGGCCGAGGCCGTCAGGTGCGCCGGGGTCTGCTCACGGCGCAGCAGCCCGTCACCGGTGCTGGCCAGCAGCGCCAGCCAGGCGGTCTGCTCGAAGCGCTCGTCCGGGCCGTCCGGGCGGGCGTTGCGCAGGGCGGCGCCGACATCTTCCAGAAGCCGGCCGCCGCCCTGGGGCAGGTTGCTCACTTGTCGCCGTCGCCCTTTTCCTCGTCCAACCCGCCGTCGAGCATCCGGGCCAGCTCCGCGTCCATGTCGTCGCCCTGCGACTCGACCTGCGCGAAGCCCACCGGGTCGGCGAACGCGGCCTCGTCGGGAGCGATGTCGGGGTGCGCCCACAGCGCGTCGCGGCCCGCCGCCCCGCGGGCGGCGGTCAGCGCCGACCACACCGCAGCGGCCTCCCGCAGCCGGCGGGGACGCAGCTCCAGGCCGACCAGCGAGGCGAACGTGTGCTCGGCCGGCCCGCCCGCGGCGCGACGCCGGCGGATGGTCTCCTGCAGGGCGGAGGCGTGCGGCAGCGAGTGCCGGGCGGCCTCGTCGACCACCGTGTCCACCCAGCCCTCGACCAGGGCCAGGGCGGTCTCCAGCCGGTCGAGCGCGGCCTGCTGCTGCGGGGTGCGCTCGGGCTCGAAGATGTCCGAGGCCAGGGCCTGCTGCATGGCCTCCGGGTCGCTCGGGTCGATGTCCCGGATCGCCGACTCGATCCGGTCGGTGTCGATCACGATGCCGCGGGCGTACTCCTCCACCGCGGCGAGCAGGTGCGAGCGCAGCCACGGCACCCCGGCCACCAGCCGGGCGTGGGCGGCCTCGCGCAGGGCCAGGTAGAGGCGGACCTCGTCCTCCTCCAGCCCCAGGCCGTTGCCGAACTCGCTCAGGTTGACCGGGATCAGGGCCACCTTGCCGGCCGGCAGCAGGGGCAGGCCGACGTCGCCGCCGCCGATCACCTCGCGCGAGAGCCCGCCGATCGCGTGACCAAGCTGCGCCCCGAAGAACGTGCCACCCATCTTGCGCATCATCGGCAGGGCGCCTCCCAGCAGGGCCCGCATCTCCGGGGGAGCCTGCTCGGTCAGTGCCTTGGCCATCGCCTCGCCGACGCTCAGCGCCACCGGCTCGACCACGACCTTCCAGACCCCGAGCGTGTTCTCGATCCACTCGGCCCGGCTCCAGGCCTCGGTGCGCCCGGTCGCGGCGGGCAGGTCGCAGACCCGGTCCAGCCACAGGTCGGCGGTGCGCAGGGCCTCGGCGACCTTACGGTGCTGGGCGTCGCCGACGCTCGGGTCGCCGCCCTCGGCCGCGGCCTGGCGGGCCACGGTGGTGGCCAGCTCCCAGTTCACCGGGCCGTCGCCGCCGGACATCATCATCTGCTGCACCGAGTTGAGCATGGCCTGCAGCGACTGCGGGTCCTGCGGCATACCGGGCAGGTTCAGCATCCCCGGCGGAAGGTTGCCGAGCAGGTCCGGTGGCAGGTTCGGGCCCGCCCCACCGCCCATGAAGGCGGCGAACAGCCCGGCCAGCGGGTCCTGCGGGTCCTCGTCCGGCTTCGGCCGTCCGGCCCCGCCGGTGGGCAGGTCGGAGCCGAACCCGATGCGCGGCCCGGTGCCCCCGGCGCCCCCGGAGGGCGGGGTGCCCGGTTCGTCGCGGGGCTGGCCGGACTGCTGGTTCTCGTCGTCGCGGGGGCCTTCGGACTCAGCGTCCCGGCCGTCCCGGTTTCCCTCGCTCATGTTCGGTCTCCCTCGCTGACGATCGCCCGGCCGCCGTCGTTCGTTGCTCGTGCTGGTCTGCCCGGTGCGGTCAGGTGCTGCCCGCCGTCCCGGCCCGGCGCCCCACGTCTCTTCCCAGGGTCGCACCGATCGGCCGACGGTACCGGCGGGCGCACCGGCACCGGCCGGTGTTGTCCGCAGATCCTGCCCGGTCGGCGACGGTGGTGCCCGACCGGGGTGCATCCGGTTGTTCAGAGCGTCCAACGCGCGGGAGCCCGTCGGTGAGCCGTGATCCGCCAAGGGCGAAAAACACGTTCTGGCTGCCTCAAGGGGCACGGGCGTTGTTGCGGGGAGCGACCCGGGGTGCCAGGAATCGACTGGTGATGATGGGATTCTGCCGTGACCCCGAAACGCCGCCCCCGCTTCGTGCTCGGATCTGCCGGGCAGACCGGGCCCGGTGTGATCGCGGTCACCGGTGCGGCCGGTCCCGCCGGGCGTGCTCTGGTGCGCTCGTTGCTGCGCCGGATGAGTGATTCGCCGCAGACCGCCCCGGTGCGGGTGATCGCGGTGGACACCGCCGAGCGGATCGAGCGGCTCACCGCCCCGCCGGCGCCCCGTCCCACCGAACCGGTCCGGATCGCGGATGACGGCGAGACCGAAGCCGATGTGCGGGATCAGGCCAAGGATGAAGCCAAGGATCCGGCCAAGGGGCAGGCCAAGGATCTGGCCGAGGGTGAGGCCAGGGATCAGGCCAGGGACGTGGAACCGGCCGGGATCGAGCCCGGCCTGGAGTACGCCGCCCAGACCCACACGCCAGACCGGGGAACGCCGTCTCTCGCTCCCGCCGAGCCGGAGAAGGAACCGGCCGATGCAGGCCAAGGCTCTGCGTCGTCCGTAATCGACGAACCGAACGCAACCACCGACAGCTCCCGCCCCCGCCGCCGCTCCTACCTCCCCGCCGGTCTGGCCTCCACGCTGACCGCGACGCGCAAGGAGCCGAAAGAGGAGCCCCAGGAAGAGCCTGCCAAGCCTGCCAAGCCTGCCAAGAAGGACGAGCGCCCGTCCTTTCCCGAGCTCGGAATCGTGCCCGGTACCGACACCGGCGTGGATTGGCGGCCGGCGGACATCTCCTCACCGGATGTCGTTGCTGCCCTGGACTCGGCCGACGTGGTCGTTCACCTCTCCACCGCCGACGACCTGGCTCAGACCGTCACTGGAAACTCGTCCGACCGGCGGCTGCGCGCGGTGCGAGCGGCGCAGGCAGTCAGCATGGCCGCCGCCGCGGTCGGTGCCCGCCGCTTCGTCGCCGTTACCAGTGCCATGGTGCTCGGCGCCCGCCCCGACAACCCCGTACCCCTAGAAGACGACGCCACCTGCCGCGCTGATCCGGACGATGGGCTGGTCGGCGACCTCCTGGAGGTGGAACGCGTACTGGAGCGCATCCCGCGGGTGCACCCCGGTCTGGAGTTCACCCTGATTCGCCCGGCGGCCCTGGTCGGGCCGGGCGTGGACACGGCGGTCACCCGGCACTTCGAGGCCCCCCGGCTGCTGGTGCTCCGCGGCACCGGCACCCGCTGGCAGTTCTGCCACGTCGACGATCTGGCCGAGGCGATCTGGACGGTGCTGGCCAACGGGATCAGCGGCGCGCTCACCGCCGGCGCCGACGGGTCGATGGACGAGACGCAGGTCGAGCAGATCAGCGGGATGCGTCGTCTCGAGGTCCCTGCCGGGCTGGCGTTCAGTACGGCCGAACGACTGCACCGGGTGGGGGTGCTCAACACCCCCGCGAGCGAACTCGCCTACGTCGTGCATCCCTGGGTCATCGGTTCGACCGGGCTGCTCGCCGCGGGCTGGCGGCCGGAGCACGACAACGAGGCCTGCCTGAAGGGGCTGCTCGACGACCAACGCCGTCGCCGGGCCACGCCGGGTTGGCGGGTGGACCGCCGGGAAGCGGCCGCGATGGGTGCGGCCGGTGCGGCGGTGGCGCTGCTGGGTACTGCCGCGATCGTGCGGCAGGCCAGGTCGCGGCAGTCCAAACGTCGTCGTTCTACGCTGGAGGGGTGACCGACCGTCCCGTGACCGAACCGTTGAGCCAGCCGGACGAGCAGGTCGGGGAGAGATCGAGCCTGTTCGACCCACGCACCGCGGTGATGCTGATCGCCTGCCTGTTCGCCGTGATCCTCTCGTCGCTCGTGGTGCTACTGCCGGTGAAGTACGCGATCCTGCGGCCCGGCCCGGTCCTGAACACCCTCGGCGAGGTCGACGGTCAGCCGCTGATCTCGATCTCCGGGCACCAGACCTACGAGACTTCCGGCACGCTCGACCTGACCACCGTCTCGGTGCTCGGCGGTCCCGACCGCAAGGTCACGCTGCTGCAGGTCTTCGACGCCTGGCTGCGCGACAGCAGCGCGGTGGTCCCGGAGGAGCAGGTCTTCACCCCGGGGGAGACCCAGGAGCAGTCCGAGGCGGAGAACGCCGCTGAGATGACGTCCTCCCAGGAAAGCGCCACCGCGGCCGCGCTGTGGGCGCTCGGCATCAAGGTGCCCACCACGCTGACGGTGGCCGGTACCGACCCCGCGGCCCCGGCGGCCAAGACGCTCCAGGAGGACGACGTGATCCTCGGGGTGGACGGGAAGGCGATCGGCGATCTGGCGCAGTTACGCACCACACTGGCCGATTCCGAGCCCGGCGCCGAGGTACGGGTCCGGATCCGGCGCGACGGTCAGGTGCGCACCGTGTCCACCGAGACCACCCAGAACGCCGAGGGCGACACCGTGCTGGGGATCTACATCGTCCCCGACTTCGACTTCCCGTTCGACGTGAAGATCCAGATCGAGGACATCGGCGGACCGAGCGCCGGGATGATGTTCGCCCTGGGCATCGTCGACACGCTTACCCCCGGCGATCTGACCGGGGGTAAAGACATCGCTGGTACAGGCACGATCGACGCAGACGGCACGGTCGGCCCGATCGGAGGGATCCGGCAGAAGCTGGTGGGGGCGCGGGACGCGGGGGCCGAGTACTTCCTGGCCCCCGCGGACAACTGCAACGAGGTGGTCGACCACATCCCCGACGGCCTGGACGTGATCAAGGTCGAGACGCTCGACCAGGCCCGCACCGACGTCGAGGCCATCGCCAAGGGCGACACCGGCGGGCTGGCCCGGTGCGATTCCTGAGAAGACCGAACTGAGGACGTAGGTGCGCGCCGACGGCGCTCGGCGCACCTCGGTCTAGTCGAGAGTTGCGGCAACCCCTTCGACCAGACCGGGCGCCAGGTCGGGGCCGACGGCCACGCTGTCGTCCGAGTCGTGGTCACGGGCCCGCACCGCGCAGCAGTACTGGCCGCTGCGCAGCACCGCGGCCCCGAGCCGGACGTCGCGGCGCTGCGGGTGCTGCTCGATCCACTCGGCCGCGGCGTCCTCGTCGTCCGGGATCTGGCTCTCGGCCTCGGGCGGCAGAACGGTGCGCTCCACCACCACCGCGGCCCCGTCCACCGAGTCCGGCCAGGCGATCTGGTGCAGCAGTTCCTCCAGGTTGGAGGCCTGCGGCAGACCCTCCTGCTCGACCGCGGTGAGGTGGTCGGGGTCCTGCTGGGCGTTCTCGATCACCTCGGTGGGCAGCCGGTTGGCCAGGGACGGGTCCCGCTCGATCGCCGCCGCGGTGCGGACCAGCGCGAACACCCGCACCGGTGCGTCCCAGCCGGCGGTGGCGACGTGGCGCTCGAGCTCCACGATCACGCGGCGGACGGACAACGACCGGGAGTCGGCGAGTTCTTCAGTCACGGCCCGCATCCTCGCACCCTGACGATCATCGGGCCTCACCAGTGGCGCCGAACTGATTCACAGTCCGGTATCAGCTGCGTCAGGTAGGGAACCGGGCGCAACGTGGGTAAGTTCTCCTTGCGTGACGTACGAGCGCGATCCCCGCGGCCCCCGGCCGGTCCTCAACAAGCGCCGGCGCGGAGCACTGGCCCCCACGCTGATCACCCTCGGGGTGCTCATCGTGCTGGGCCTGATCGCGTCCCAGATGTGGACAGAGGTGCTCTGGTACCAGTCGGTGGGCTTCACCCAGGTCTACCGCACCGAGCTGATCACCAAGGTCGTCCTGTTCGTCCTGGGAGCCGTCGTGATGGGCGCCGCGGTCGCGGCGTCGCTGATGATCGGTTACCGCAGCCGCCCGATCTACGCGCCGGTCTCGACCGAGCAGGTCGGGCTGGACCGCTACCGCGAGAGCATCGAGCCGCTGCGCCGGCTGGTCGGCGTGGCCGTGCCGATCGTCCTGGCCCTGTTCGCCGGGTCGGCGGCCAGCCAGCAGTGGCAGACCGCGCAGCTCTGGCTGAACCGCACGTCGTTCGGCCAGAAGGACCCGCAGTTCAACCTGGACATCGGGTTCTTCGTCTTCACCCTGCCCTGGCTGCAGTTCCTGGTCAGCTTCCTGACCGCGGCGGTGTTCCTGTCCGCGATCGCGGCGGTGGTCACGCACTACCTCTACGGCGGGCTGCGGGTGCAGGGCGCCGGGCAGCGCCTCACCCAGGCCGCCCGGGTGCACCTGTTCGTGCTGGCGGCCTCGTTCCTGCTGCTGCGCGGCCTCGACTACTGGCTCGGCCGGTACGCGCTCTCCACCAAGGACTCGCAGCTCATCACCGGTCTGACCTACACCGACGCGAACGCCGGGCTGACCTCGCGCGGCATCCTGGCCGGCATCGCGGTGATCATCGCGCTGCTGTTCGTCGCCGCCGCGTTCGTCGAGCGGATCCGGCTGATCCCGCTGTACGGCACCGCCCTGCTGGTGATCTCGGCGATCGTGATCGGCGGCATCTACCCGGCCGCGGTGCAGCGCTTCCAGGTCCAGCCGAGCGCCCGCGAGCTGGAGCGGGACTACATCCAGAAGAACATCAGTGCCACCCGGGCGGCCTACGGCCTGGAGGACATCGAGGTCCAGAACTACAACGCCCAGTCCGAGGCGGACGAGGCCGACCTGCGCTCCACCGCCGAGACCATCCCGGGCATCCGGCTGCTCGACCCGGCCCTGGTCAGCCCGACCTTCGCCCAGCTGCAGCAGATCCGGCAGTACTACTCCTTCGCCGACAACCTCGACGTGGACAAGTACGAGATCGACGGCGAGATGCGCGACGCGGTGGTCGCGGTCCGCGAACTGAACCTCGACGCCGCGCCGCAGGCCCAGCGCGGCTGGGTCAACGACCACATCGTCTACACCCACGGCTACGGCATGGTCGCGGCGTACGGCAACGAACGCACCTCCGACGGCCGGCCGGTGTTCCTGCAGTCCGGCATCCCCTCGACCGGTGAGCTGGAGGAGTACGAGCCGCGGATCTACTTCGGCGAGAACTCCCCGAACTACTCGATCGTGGGCGCGCCCGACGGGGCCGCCCCGCAGGAGCTCGACTTCCCGGACGACGGCAGCCCGAACGGCCAGGCCAACTACACCTACACGGGTGACGGCGGGGTGGAGGTCGGCTCGACCTTCCGCCAGCTGCTGTACTCGATCAAGTTCCAGGACCAGAACATCCTGCTGTCCAACCAGGTGAACGACGAGTCGCGGATCCTCTACGACCGCTCGCCGCGCGAGCGGGTGCAGAAGATCGCGCCCTTCCTCACGCTCGACGGTGACCCGTACCCGGCGGTCGTGGACGGCCGGGTCAAGTGGATCGTCGACGCGTACACCACCACCTCGCAGTACCCCTACTCCCGCACCCAGGTGCTGGAGGACGCGACGTCCGACTCGATCACCGAGACCACCACCGCGGTGGCCGCGCTGGACAGCACCCGGGTCAACTACATCCGTAACTCGGTGAAGGCCACCGTCGACGCGTACGACGGCTCGGTCAACCTGTACAGCTGGGACGAGAAGGACCCGATCCTCAAGGCCTGGACCAAGGTCTTCCCCAACACGGTCCAGCCGATGAGCGCGATCAGCGCCGACCTGATGTCGCACATCCGGTACCCGGAAGACCTGTTCAAGGTCCAGCGGGAGCTGCTGCAGCGCTACCACGTGGCCGACGCGAACGCGTTCTACTCGCAGCAGGACTTCTGGACGGTCCCGGCCGACCCGACCCGCGACGCGCGCAACTCGCTGCAGCCGCCGTTCTACCTGACCCTGCAGATGCCGGGCGCCGAGACCACCAACTTCTCGCTCACCTCCACGTTCATTCCGGCCGGAGGTAACCGGGGCGTGCTCACCGGCTTCCTGGCGGTGGATGCCGACGCCGGCAGTGAGAAGGGCCAGCGGCGGGACGACTACGGTCAGATGCGGCTGCTCCAGCTGCCGCGAGACACCGTGATCTCCGGCCCGGGCCAGGTGCAGAACGCCTTCACCTCCGACCCGGACGTCTCCTACCTGCTGAACCAGCTGCAACGCGGTAACGAGACCCAGGTGCTGCGAGGCAACCTGCTCACCCTGCCCCTGGCCGGCGGTCTGCTCTACGTGCAGCCGGTCTACGTACAGGGCTCCGGCAACACCGCCTATCCGTTGCTGCAGCGCGTGCTGGTCTCGTTCGGTGACGAGATCGGGTTCGCCGACACCCTCGAGGGCGCCCTCGACCAGGTGTTCGGTGAGGCCCGGCCGGACACCGGCGACACCGGGGGCGGCGACGACCCGGGCGAGGGCGAGGAGCCCGGCAGCGGCGACTCGGCCGTGGCCAGCGCCCAGCGGGAACTGCAGGACGCCCTGGACGACGCCTCCAAGGCCTTCCAGGACGGTCGCACGGCCCTGCAGAACAACGACTTCGCCGCCTACGGCGAGGCGCAGACGGCGCTTGAGGACGCTCTGCAGCGGGCCACCGAGGCCGAGACCGCACTGGAAGCCGCCCAGCAGGCGGCCGGGGAGGAGCCCAGCGCCACCCCGTCCGCCAGTGCCAGCCCGTCGGCCTCCCGCAGCGCCACCCCGAGTGCGTCGTCGAGCGCATCACCGAGCACGACGGACTGACCGGACGGTGACCTGAAAGCCTCGCGGCGGTGTCGATTTGCTGTCCGACCCGGACAGCGCCTACAGTTAAGACATCGCCGCGGGGTGGAGCAGTTCGGTAGCTCGCTGGGCTCATAACCCAGAGGTCGCAGGTTCAAATCCTGTCCCCGCTACAAGAAATCAAGGCCCGGTCTTCTTAGTGAGAAGACCGGGCCTTGGTATTTTGGCCGAAAAGGGAGAGTGCCGGTGGCGAAGGCGAGTGCAGATGGTGAATGTGAAGAGCGCTCGGCGAATGTGAACTGTGGCCCGGCGAGTGGGGCCGCCGCCACCGCGAACATCGTGGTTTTCCGCGAGATCCGACGCCAGATCCGCACCTTCGCTTAATTTCCCCTCAAATCCCTTCCTGCGGGCAACTTCTTGCCGGGCCCCAGCAACTGGACAGACGCAACCTGTCCCGATCGTGGCCTCGCTGCCGCGTGCCCTGACACCGGAAGAAGACGTCCTCCATGAAAGCTCGACTCATCGCAGCCGCCTCCGCCGTCGCCGTGGCGGCCGGCGTGACCGGCGGCATCGTGCTGTCCAGCCCGGCCTCGGCGGTCAACACCACGATCTGCGGCCAGTACGAGAGCAAGAAGGTCCAGGGCGGTGAGTACATCGTCCAGAACAACGTCTGGGGCACCTCGGCCCCCCAGTGCATCGACGCTTCCGAGGACGGCTTCACCATCACCCAGCAGGACGGGGTGAACACCGGTGGCGCCCCGACCGCCTACCCCTCGTTCGTCTGGGGTTGCCACTACAACAACTGCACCAACGACTTCGCGCCGATCAAGGCCTCCTCCAGCGAGTTCGACACGATCGGCTCCAAGGCCACGATGAAGTACAACACCGGCGGGGTCTGGAACGCCTCCTACGACATCTGGTTCGACCCGACCGCGCGCCGGGACGGCCAGAACACCGGCGCCGAGCTGATGGTCTGGCTGAACAAGGCCGGCGGGGCGCAGCCGGTCGGGTCCAAGGTCGGCACGGTCACCACGGCCGGCGGCACCTGGGACGTCTGGTTCGGCAACAGCGGCTGGAACGTGATCTCGTACGTCCGCACCTCGGCGGCCACCTCGATCGACTTCAAGGTGAGCGACTTCTACGACGACGCCGTGCAGCGTGGGTACGCCCAGTCGTCCTGGTACATGACCAGCATCCAGGCCGGCTTCGAGCCCTGGAGCGGTGGCAAGGGCCTCGCCCTGTCGGGCTTCTCCGTCACCAAGGGCGCCGGGGGCGGCAACACCACCCCGACCCCGCCGGCCACCGACGAGCCGGTGATCCCGCCGACCACCTCGCCGTCCACGCCGGTCACCACCCCGCCCACCACGCCGCCGACCACCGAGCCCAGCAACCCGGGCAACGGGTCCACGAAGTGCACCGCCGACTACAAGGTCACGCAGTCCTGGAACGGTGGCTTCCTGGGCGAGGTCACGGTGAAGAACACCGCGGGCAGCGCCACGAAGAACTGGAAGGTGGACTGGTCCTGGCCGTCCGGCCAGAAGCTGGTCTCCAGCTGGAACGCCTCGGCCGCCCAGACCGGCACCAAGGTCAGCGCGGGCAGCCTGAGCTACAACGGCTCGGTGGCCGGCAACGGCAGCACCTCGTTCGGCATGCAGGTCGAGGGTGCGCCGGCCGCGCCCAAGCTCACCTGCAGCGCGGCCTGACGTTGAGCTGACCGGGTAGCTGCTCCGCCCCGATTCGCGTTCTCACCCGTAAGTGGCCTAGGGTTGAGGAACCGACGCGGGGTGGAGCAGCTCGGTAGCTCGCTGGGCTCATAACCCAGAGGTCGCAGGTTCAAATCCTGTCCCCGCTACAAGAAGAAGAGCCCGGTCACCTGGAAACAGGGGCCGGGCTTTTCTATTCGGTGCCGCGCGTACTCGGTGTGAGGCTCGGTACGGGGCGTCGCTGGGCCGGAACCAAGAGTGCAGGGCCAGAAGCAGGGGGGCGGGCCAGAAGCAGGGGGGCGGGCCAGAAGCAGGAGCGCGCGGCCGGAACCAGGAACGCGGGGCCGGAACCAGGAACGCGCTGGAGCCAGGGGTGCGGGCTGGAGCCAGGGGTGCGGGCTGGAGCCAGGGGTGCGGGCTGGAGCCAGGGGTGCGGGCTGGAGCCAGAGGTGCGGGCCAGAAGCAGCGGCGCGGGCCAGAAGCAGGAGCGCGGGGCCGGAACCAAGGAGCGCGCTGGAGCCAGGGGTGCGGGCTGAAGCCAGGGGTGCGGGCTAGAAGCAGAGGTGCGGGGCCAGAAGCAGGAGCGCGCCCTGGAGCCAGGGATGCGGGCTGGAGCCAGGGGTGCGGGCCGGAAGCAGCGGTGCGGCCGGCGCGGTGCCGGGGCGTGCTGGTGCGCGTGCAGTCCCTCGATTCGCTTTTCACCCGCCCGACGTTCTATGGTTGTCCTACCGACGCGGGGTGGAGCAGCTCGGTAGCTCGCTGGGCTCATAACCCAGAGGTCGCAGGTTCAAATCCTGTCCCCGCTACAAGAAGAAGAGCCCGGTCACCTGGAAAACAGGGGCCGGGCTTTTTCGTGTCACCTTTCTTGTGCCACCTTCCTCGCGTCAGGTCCGTCGCAGATCGGTCCCGGGTGCGTGTGCTGGCACGGGACGCGCGCCCAATCACCAGGTATGCCCTCACACATCGCCGGCCCCACCTGTAACTGATCGCCCGACCGGATATGGTGACCGGCCGTCCATCAGCACTCTCAGGGGGTCAGGTTGCCCAAGTCACCCGTCTGGTTCGACTGCGACACCGGCATCGACGACGCCTTGGCCCTCGCCCAGCTGGCCGCCAGCCCCAGCATCGACCTCGTGGGCGTCAGCACGGTCAGCGGCAACATCGACGCGGCCCAGGCCGCCCGGAACACGCTGGACCTGCTCGCCCTGCTGGGGCGTGATGACGTGCCGGTGGCCGTGGGGTCGCACGATCCGCTGGTGGGCAAGTACGCCGGGGGCGCGCCGGAGGTGCATGGAGGTAACGGCATCGGCGATGTGCAGCTCGCCCGCTCGCCGCGCGAGGTGCAGATTCGCTCCGGGGTGGAAGAACTGCTGGCCGCGGCCCGGGCGCACGCTGGGGAGCTCCACCTGATCGCGGTGGGCCCGCTCACCAACCTGGCTCACGCGCTGGTGCAGGAGCCGGAACTGCCCTCCCTGGTCAAGCACGTGACCATCATGGGCGGCGCGGTCTGGGTGCCGGGCAACCTCACCGCGCACGCCGAGGCGAACATCGCCAACGACGCGGAGGCGGCGCGGATCGTCTTCCGGGCGGGATGGCCGGTCACCCTGGTGCCGCTCGACGTGACCCACTCGCACACCTTCGACACCACCGCGTACGAGGCGCTCCTGGCCCGTGACACCGCCCTGCACAAGGCGCTGGCGGGGATGCTCGACTGCTACCTCAGCTTCCACGAGACCCGCCACGGGGTGCGGGCCAGCGCGCTGCACGACCCCCTGGCCACGATGCTGGCGACCGGCGCAGTCGAGGCGAGCACGGTCCGTTCGACCGGCCTCGTGGTCGACACCACCGAGGAACAGACCCGAGCACGGACGCTCGCGGTCGAGGTGGACGACCTGCACCCGGTTGTCGATGTGGTCACCGAGGTGGCCGACCCGGTCGGCCCTCGGCTCCTGGAACTGCTCCTGGCTCTGCCGGGCCGCTGAGGCCCCAGGCCCTCAGACCTCGTCGTTGAGGATCGCGTCGGCGAGCATCCGGCCCACCCGGATCGCCCCGTCCACGTGCTGGAAACCCAGCCCCGCCACGTCCGAGGAGCCGAACGAGATCGGGCCGACCGGCTCCCGCAGCCGGGCGCCGTAGCGGGTCAGGCCGCCGATGTCGAAGCTGGTGGCGTAGGCGCCGGCCGTCCACTCCTCGGCCATCCACTGGCTCTCGTAGTAGGCCAGCGGCTCCAGGGCCTGCCCGCCGTAGTAGGCGGCGAGCGCACCCAGGGTGGCGGCGCGGCGTTCGTCGGCCGACAGCGCGAGCAGCCGGTCGGCGTTCTCGTCGGAGACGAAACCCACCAGCGTCCCTCGGGTGTCGTCGTGGTTGGTGTTGTCGTAGGCCTCGTGCACCACCTGGTAGGGGCTGAAAGCGGTTCCGGACAGCCCGGCTTCGCGCCAGAACGGCGTGGGGTAGGTGATGTGCAGCTTGATCACGATGCCGAACGACTGGTGCTGGCGGGCCTGCATGTGCACCGGCGGCAGGTTCGGGGTGAAGGCGATCCGGGTTACCAGGGTGGGCGGGAGGGCGAGAATCACGCGCCGGGCCCGCCATTCGCCACCGCTGGCGGTGCGCACCGTGGCCCCCGCGTCGTCGTAGTCGATCGAGGTGACCGCCGAACCGGTGACGACCTTGTCGCCGAGCTGCTCGGCCAGGCGCAGCGGAACCTGCTGCAGCCCGCCCTTCACCCGCCGGTCGAGGATGAAGTCGGCGTCTACCAGGTGACTGAAACCGCCTGCACTGGCGGCCATCAGGACTGCCGACAGGGCCGAGAAGGCGTGCGCGGGCTTGGTCAGCATGGCCGGGCCGATGTAGAGCGCGATGTTGTCGCGGGCCTCGGCGTCGTCGGTCTGTTCCTTCAGCCAGCCCGCGAACGAGATCCGGTCCAGTTCGTCGGCCCCGGGCATCTCCCAGGGGCGCAGCGGATCCATCTGGCCGGAGAGCTTGTCCAGCAGAACGGTGATCCGGTCGACCTCGGAGGCGGTGTACTCGGACACCGGGAAGGCGGCGCCGGCGAACGTGTGAAGCACCCCGTCCTGGCCCACGTACACGCTCTCGCCCTCGCGGTAGCGCTCGAACGTGTCCAGGCCCAGCTCGTCCAGGGTCTCCAGCAGGGCGGACTGGTCGGGGGAGACCCACTGCCCACCCAGTTCCAGGCGCACGCCGTCGACCGTGTCGGTCCACAGCCGGCCGCCGATGCGGTCGCGGGCCTCCAGTACGACCACGTCGTGACCCGCCCGGCTGAGGCGGGTGGCCGCGGTGAGGCCGGTGACACCGGCGCCGACGACCACGACATCGACCTGCGTGCTCATGTGCGAATGCTCCCTGGGGTGCGTATATCGTCGTCAGGAGTGTCAGGGACACGGGAATTCGCGTCAACCCCAGTTAACCGCCACGAAATCAGCAACGCTGAATCAGCCCGGGATCGGACGTACGCCGGGCCCGTAGCGATCCACGCAGAACTGGGCCAGGCGATCGGCCAGGGCGGCCAGCGTGGTGGCGGCGTGATGCTGTGGGTCCCAGGCCGCGTACAGGTGGATCCGCACGGCGCCTGCCGGGCCGGTGAGCCCCACTGGGCTCAGGCTGAAGCGAGGGTCGTCGGAAACCACCGCTACGCCTCGCCCAGCTGCGGCCAGGGCCTGCGCGACCTGGGCGTTGGTGCACTCGATGTACCGGCGGTAGCTCAGCCCGGCTGCGGCCATCGCCTCGTCGAGCAACTGGCGCGGGCGGAAGCCCTCGGTAAGCACCAGAAGCTCGCGTTCGGCCAGCTCACCCACCGACACGGAATCTCGCGCGCTCCACTCGTCCTCAATTGGGACCTGAGCCCAGATCGGCAACACCGCCAGGGCACAGGAGGCCAGGTCGGACGACGGGGGGCGGGGGACGATGGCCAGGTCGGCGCCGGAGTGGAGGGCGGCGTCGGCGCCCCGGGGGTCGAGCTGGCGCACGATGGGCACCGGATCGTCGGGGAGCAACGTTGCCAGGAATGGGGCCACCACATCGCTGAGGGTGGTGGTGGGTACCGCCAGGTGCAGCTGATCGAGCCTCCCGGAAGCAATGCTCGCGGCGGCTCTCCGCACTTCATCCGCCTGGCGTAGCAATGACCGGGCCAGCGGCAGGAACTGCGAGCCGGCCGGGGTAAGCCGCAGACGGTGCCCCTGGCGCTCGAACAGGGCCATACCTAGCTCCTGCTCCAGCTGGCGTAGCTGCCGGGAGAGCACGGGCTGGGTGACGTGCAGCCGGGTTGCCGCCTGGGTGGCCGAGCCCTCGTCGACGGTGGAGACGAAGTACCGCAGCAGCCTCAGGTTCATGCTCACAGGGCATGAAGATAGTGCTGAACAGGTCTTGGACAACATGAACGCCAGGCTGAATCCTCGGAGTCATGTCCGACCTTGAACAGACCCGCCTGGTCCGCACCGAGTTGCCCGGCCCGCGCTCGGCCGCACTGATGCTCCGGAAGCAGGCCTTCGTCAGTCCCGGGGTCGGCACCACGATGCCGGTCTTCGCCACCCGCGCGGCCGGTGGCATCGTCGAGGACGTCGACGGCAACCGCCTCATCGACCTCGGCTCGGGGATCGCCGTGACCACGGTCGGCAGCAGCGCGCCGCGGGTGGTCGCGGCGGTTCAGGCGCAGGTCGCCGAGTTCACCCACACCTGCTTCATGATCACGCCCTACGAGTCGTACGTGGCGGTCGCCGAGGCCCTCGCCCGGCTGACCCCGGGTGACCACGAAAAGCGTTCCGCGCTGTTCAACTCCGGTTCCGAGGCGGTGGAGAACGCGGTCAAGATGGCCCGTTCGTACACCGGTCGCAGCGCCGTGGTGGTGTTCGACCACGCCTACCACGGCCGCACCAACCTGACGATGGCGATGACCGCGAAGGTGGCGCCCTACAAGCACGGGTTCGGCCCGTTCGCCGCCGAGGTCTACCGGGCGCCGATGTCGTACCCGCTGCGCGACGGCCTGAGTGGGGCCGAGGCGGCCCGTCGGGCCATCGGGCAGATCGAGACCCAGGTCGGGGCCGGGAATCTCGCCGCCGTAGTGATCGAGCCGATCCAGGGCGAGGGCGGTTTCGTGGTTCCCGCCGAAGGTTTCCTGCCCGCTCTGGCCGACTGGTGCCGGACCAACGGCGTGGTCTTCGTGGCGGACGAGGTGCAGTCCGGATTCGGCCGCACCGGAACGATGTTCGCGAGCGAGACCGAGGACGTCGTCCCGGACCTGGTGGTCAGCGCGAAGGGGATCGCGGGCGGGCTTCCGCTCTCGGCGGTCACCGGGCGCGCAGAAATCATGGACGCTGTCCACCCCGGCGGTCTCGGGGGCACCTATGGGGGCAATCCGCTCGCCTGTGCCGCCGCCCTGGCCGTGATCGAGACGATCGAGTCGGACGGCCTGCTGGAAAGAGCCCGCCAGATCGAGACTCTCGTGCGCGAGCGGTTCGCCAGGGTGGACGATCCGCGGATCGCCGAGGTACGGGGGCGCGGGGCCATGCTCGCCGTCGAACTCGTGCAGCCCGGCACCGGTGAGCCGGACGCCGCCCTGGCCAAGTCGATCGCGGCCCACGCCCACAGCCAGGGCGTGATCACCCTGACCTGCGGCACCTGGGGCAACGTGATCCGTTTCCTGCCGCCGCTGAGCATTTCCGACGAGCTGCTCACCGAGGCCCTCGACATCGTCGTGGCCGGGCTGGAGGTGACCCGATGAGTGACCACACCAAAGGCGTTCTGATCGGTGGGGAATGGCGCACCGGCAGCCGGGGCGTGTTCGAAGTGGTGAACCCGGCCACGCTGGAAGTGATCGCCCAGGTGGCCGACGCCGGCCCGGACGACGCCGTGGCCGCGGTCGACGCCGCGTCCCAGGCCTTCCGGGCCTGGGCCGACACCGCGCCCCGGGTCCGCGCTGATCTGCTGATGCGCACGCGTGAGCTGATGCTGCGAGACGCCGAGGAACTGGCCGAGCTGATCAGCGCCGAGAACGGCAAGTCGCTGGCCGACGCCCGGGCCGAAGTGTCCTACGCAGCCGAGTTCTTCCGCTGGTTCGCCGAGGAAGCAGTGCGCCCACACGGCGATTTCGGCTCATCGCCCGTCGGTGGCACCCGCACCATCGTCACCCACCACCCGGTCGGCGTTGCGGCCCTGGTCACTCCCTGGAACTTCCCGGCCGCGATGGCGACCCGAAAGATAGCCCCCGCACTCGCGGCCGGCTGCACCGTCGTCCTCAAACCGGCTGCTGAAACGCCGCTCACGGCGCTCGCTGTGGCCCGGTTGATGGCCGAGGCCGGAGTGCCGGACGGCGTGGTCAACGTGGTGCCCGGGCAGGACGCCCCGGCGATCGTCGCGGCCTGGACCGATGACCCGAGGGTGCGGAAGCTGTCGTTCACCGGCTCCACCAATGTCGGCCGTCAGCTTCTGCGTCAGGCCGCGGAGCGGGTCGTGAACACGTCCATGGAGCTGGGCGGCAATGCGCCCTTCGTGGTCACCGCCGACGCCGACGTGGATGCGGCGGTGGAGGGGGCGATGCTGGCGAAGTTCCGCAACGGCGGGCAGGCCTGCACCGCGGCGAACCGGTTCTACGTTCACGAAGACGTCGCGGCCGAGTTCACCGCCAAGCTCGGCGCGAAGGTCGAGGCGCTGAAGGTCGGACCGGCCGCGGAGGGGGCGGACATCGGCCCGCTGATCTCGGCCCGGGCCCACCAGAACGTGCAGCGGATGCTGGAGAGTGCGCTGGTCACCGGCGCCACCGTGGCTCATCAGGCTGCCCCGGCCACCGCCCCCGGCCACTTCTTCACCCCGGTGGTGCTGACCGGGGTGACCAATGAATCGGACGTGGTGCGCGAGGAGACGTTCGCGCCGATCGTGCCGATCCTTACCTGGACCGACCCTGAGGACATGCTGGCCCAGGTGAACTCCACCGAATACGGCTTGGCCGCCTACGTTTTTGCCGGTGATCTGGGAACCGCGCTGCGGCTGGCCGAGCGGATCGAGGCCGGCATGGTCGGCGTCAACCGGGGTCTGGTCTCCGACCCCTCGGCCCCGTTCGGTGGTGTCAAGCAGAGCGGAATCGGCCGGGAGGGCGCACGGATCGGCCTGGAGGAGTACACCGAGACCCAGTACTTCAGCGTGGCCTGGTGATCTGACGCCCTAGGAGACCGTCTTCTCCTGCCAGGCGGGCCAGTCCGGGTCGTGCCCGGGCCAGACCTCCACCCCTGGCCGCTGATCCAGTTCGTGCAGACGCTGGATCGCGGTCAGGGCGAACGGCTCGTCCTGAGGGCGCATCACCGTGCCGCACGGCACGGCCTCGAGGACATTGCGCTTCAGATCGGCCGCGTCGCAGGCCAGAACCACGGTACGGCTGGGCAGTTCGACCATCACCGACTGGTGCCCCGGGGTGTGACCGCGCGTGTCCAGAGCAGTGACGCCGGGGGCCAGCAGGGTGTCTCCGTCGAGCAGCACGATGTTCAGATCTTCGCGCAGGTAGTCGCCCGGCACCACGACGTGCTTCTCGTCGAGGTCAGGTATCTGACGGGCGAACTCGTACTCGGCGCGTTGCATGAGGACCGGCACGTCGGGCCCGAGCAGCCGCAGCCCGCCGGTGTGGTCGAGGTGCACGTGCGAGACGATGCACCCGCGCAGATCGCCCCAGGAAAGCCCGAGTTCGGCCACCTGGTCGGCCAGTGGGTCACCCGGGGGCAACAGCGCGGTGTAGCTGTCCCAGTTGTAATACGTTGCGCGCTCGACCGGATCGCGCACCACGTCGACGTTGAAGCCGGCATCGACCAGCAGCCAGCCGTTCTCGTGCACCACTGCGCTGACCGTCACCGGCTCCAGCAGGAACACCGCCGGATCGCCGCCGAGAATCGAGATGGACTCGCGGATCGGTTCGTAGCCCACGATCATCGGGTGCAGTCGCAGCGGCGGGCCGGTCAGCCCGAGCGATGAGTCCTCTTGCCAGTCGAGCACGCTCACGACATCACTTCCTCAGGGACGGTCAAAGGGGAGCGGGCCGCCTCGCGCAGCCGTCGCTCGGGTACCCGGAGTACCCGCAGAGCCGCGTCGGCGATCGCTGGGGCCACCTCGTCGGCCGCCATGGCTCCCTCGGTGCGGCGTCGCAGGATCACCGACTCGACCAGTCCGGTCACCAGCGCCGTGGCCTGCTGGGCGGCTTCGGGATCGGATTCCGTTACGGAGGCGACCAGTTCGCGGTAGACGGCGTAGAGCCGTTCCCGTTCGGAGTGGAATTCGGCGAACGGCTCCTGGTCGACCTCGGGCAGCAGGTAGAGCGCGCCGATGTTGTCCCGGCCGGACAGCAGCAGGCGGGTGTCGTAGGAGCACAGAGCCCACAAACGGACGTCTGCGGGCTCGGGTCGGTCGCTCAGAGCGGTGGCGAACTGCACCGAGGGCCGCACGGTCTGCAGCAGCAGACGCAGCAGGATCGCCTGCTTGCCGGGGAAGTAGTGGTACATCGAGGCCTGGCTGATCCCGGCCCGGGCGGCGATCTTGTGGGTGCTCGTACTGCCGTAGCCCGCGGTGCAGAACAGGTGGGCCGCCGCGTCGAGGATGTCCCGCTCGGTGCCGAGGCCGGAAGGGGACGGGCCCTTGGCGCGAGGGCGGCCGAGGCTGGGCATTCCCGGAGTTTAAGGCCCGGGCCCGGACGGCCGATGACGGCATGGTCGTTCGAACAGATGTTCGATAGAATCGGCGTGTCGCCAACAGCGTGAACCGCGGGGGTGCTAATGCAGCCGAGGCAGTCACGAGCCGTCCATGAGTTCCCTCCCAGCGATCCGTCGGCCCGCGTGTTCACGCCGCCGCAGGCCCTTCCGGTGTTGGCGCTGCTGCGCGACGCCAGCGGCGAGGTGCTGGCCGTGGTGCCGGCTGCGGTGCAGGCCTGGTCGGGTGATTCGGTGCGGGTCACCTGGGCCGCCCGGCGTGGTGTCCAACTGTATGCGGCGTGGGTCCCGGCCGAAGACGTGCTGCGCGGTGCGGCGGCGGCCCGGCTGCTCGACGAGTTCGCCTTCGGCGGGGGCTACCGCGCGGTGATGGCCCGGTTCCTGGCCTGGCGGGAGGTGCAGCCGCGATCCGCCTGAGGCAGTGAAGGGAGGGTGGGTGCTCCCGGGTGGCGGGTACTCCTTCGCGCTGGCTGGGTCGGTGGCTGGTGGCCGTGCTGGCCGTGGCTGGTGGCTGTTCTGGCCGTGGCTGGTGGCCGTGCTGGCTGTGGCTGGTGGCCGTGCTGACTGTGCTGACTGTGCTGGCCGTGGCCGGTGGCTGTGGTCGTGCTGGCTGGGGTAGTGCTGGCGCATCGCACGGAGGTGCTGCCCCGCGGCTCACGCGTGGGGCGCCTGGGTTCCGACCATTTCGCGACGTGTACGCATGGTCCACCTGGTACCAGGTGAACCATGCGTACACGTTCAACTCGAGCCCCGACCCATCGGCCGGGGCCGGGGCGACACCAGCGATCACGGGGTGAGCGCGCACGGGGGTGTCTGAAGCCAATCCCAGAAGGGGGTCATCGGGACGGCGGGTGGGCTTGGACGGGTGGTGCCCAGGTGCAGTTGCGGATCGGGTATTCCTCGGCGCGGGCCCAGTGGGTACCAGTGGTTCATCTCGGCGTAAGTGGCCGCCAGGGCTGGCTGATGCCTAGTGGCGAAGCGATGAGTTTCGCCGGCCGGGGCGGTCCTGAACCAAGAGACGAACTGTCGAAGCCTGGCCAACCCGCCAGACCCTGACAACCGCCGAGACCTGACAGCCGCCGACGCCCTGGGAGCCGAGCCTGTGCCGATGTCCGCCGAAGTCCTCAGCCGGCTCCACGCCGACCTTGCCGACCAGGTCGCCGCGGGCGCGGTGCCCGGCCTGGTCGCGGCGGTGGTCTGCGGCGACGAGACCGAGGTGCTGGTCATCGGCACCCAGGGCCTCGACGACCCGACGCCGATGCGGCCGGACACCATCTTCCGGATCTCGTCGCTGACCAAGCCGATCGTGGCATTCGCCGCCCTGCAGATGGTCGAGGAGGGCGTGTTCGGCCTGGACGAGCCGGTCGAGGGATTGCTGCCCGAGCTCGCCGGCCTCCGCGTGCTGCGCAGCCTGTCCGGCCCGGTCGACGACACGGTTGCGGCCGAGCGCCCGATCCTGGTGCGCGACCTGCTCACCTTCACCGCGGGGTTCGGCCAGGTGATGGCCCCGCCCGGCACCTACCCGATCCAGGCCGAACTCGACCGGGCGCCCGGTGCGCCGGGTCCGCCGCAGCCGGCCCGCACCGTCGCGCCTGACGAGTACCTGGCCGCCTTGGCCGCCCTGCCGCTGTTGCACCAGCCCGGTGCGCAGTGGATGTACAACACCGCGAGCGACGTGCTGGGCGTGCTAATGGCCAGGGCGGCGGGGGCCACCTTGCAGCAGGTTCTGCAGCAGCGGCTGTTCGGTGCGCTCGCCTTGAGAGACACGGGATTCTGCGTGCCGTCGTCCAAAATCGACCGTCTGGCAACGAGTTACCAGCCTGGCCCAACGGGTGGGCTGGAGCTGTTCGACCCGGCCGAGGGCGGGCAGTGGACGAGCCCGCCGCCGCTGGAGTCGGGCGCCGGCGGGCTCGTCTCCACGGCGGAGGACCTGCTTGCCTTCACCCGGCTGATGCTGGGCCGGGGTGTTTTCGAGGGGCGCCGCCTGCTGTCCGAAGAGCTCTTCACCGCGATGACCACCGACCAGCTCACCGAAGAGCAGAAGCAGAACACCATTTCGATGCCCGGCTTCTTCGACACCCACGGCTGGGGCTACGGCCTGAGCGTGCGCACGGTGGCCGGCGACGGGGAGCCGGCCGGTAGCTTCGGCTGGTCGGGCGGGCTGGGAACCTACTGGGCCGCAACCCCCGGCGGCTCGGCCGGCATCCTGCTCACCCAGCGGGCCATGACGTCACCGGAGCCGGAACCGCTGGTCACGCAGTTCTGGTCGGGGGTGTGGGCGGCCGGTGCGGGTCAGCCCTCCAGGTCGTAGAGCAGCACGCCGTCCTCGCTCACCTGCGCGGCGTCCACCTCGGACACCCGCCGTGCGCAGAGCTCCAGCAACTGCACGATCCCGGGGGCGACCACCCGGCGCAGGTCCTCGTCCGAGCCGATCACGATCACCTGCCCGACCGTGCCGCCGGGCTGCGGGACCAGGTCGACCGCGAGCTGGTTGCCGCCGCCGTCGGTGGCGAAACCGATCCAGTCGGGCGAGGTGTAGAGGCCCTGCACCGGGTCGCCGTCGCGGACCTCCACCGCGCTGTCGAAGTCCTCGGCCAGTTGCTCAGGGGTGTAGCCGGCGCGGACCTCGTCCCAGTTCCGCCAGCCGTCGGCGACCTTGCCCACCGGGTCGAAGCTCCAGCCGTCGCCGAACACCGCGCACACCCAGCGTCCCTGCTGGCGAACGGTCTGCGCATGGGCGCCGTGGCTGAGCTGGTACCAGTCGGTCTGCCCGTCGCTGAGCTGGTAGAGCCCGGCCAGGTCGGTCGGCAGGGCCCGGCCGATCGCCTGTTGAACGGCGGCGATGTCGGTCGGGGCGGCGCCCGGCCGCAGTAGTTCGTCCACCGTGTAACCGGCCCGGGCCAACGCCTCGAGCAGCAGGGGCCAGGCGTTCTGCACCTCGGCGGTGGGTGGGGCGATGGCTTCCTCGGTCACTTCGGCTCCCTCGGGTCGGCGGGGGTGGCAGGGGTGGCGTGAGTGGGAACAGATGGACGCTCGGTGGCCCGGCTCGCGCCGGTCGGTCCAGTTGGGTGGGGAGTCGGGTCGGGCTCGTAGACGGCGAAGAGCGCGGTGCCCAGGCTGAGCATCAGCGCGAGGGCGAACAGCACCGGCGCAGTGGTGCCGGTGACGAGTGCGACCACGACCGGAACGCTACCCACCAGCGCCAGGTCGGGGCCACGCAACATCGATGCACTGAGCCCGGGCGGCAGCGAGCCCATCGGGGTGTAGATCAGCGGGCCGCCGAAGGTGGGCACCGGCCGGTATCCGGCCCGCAGCGTGGCGGCGCCCCAGGCCGGGCCGGTGAGCAGGCCGAGCAGCACCCAGCCGGCCGGGTCGCCGTAGCGCCAGCCCAGCACGGCCGTGATCGCGACGAACCACGCGGTCATCACCGTGGCCGGAAGGGCCAGCCGGCTCAGGCGGACCATCCGCTGGGCGATCGGCAGGGCGGCGTCGAGGCCGGGGCTGAGCTGGGCCCGGCGCACCCCCTCACCAGTGGCCAGCGAAGCGATGTACCCACCGATCAGCAGCAGGACGATGGTGGTGGCCGGGCCCGGATCGGGCACCAGCAGGCCGATGCCGGGCAGGGTCAGGGACAGCACCACCTGGGCGATCCGGCGCGGGGCGCGGGCGAACAGGAACGCGTCCGAAGTGATCAGCGCGGCCGAGGGGCGCCAGGAACGAGGGACGTGGGTGAGCCAGGACATCCGGGACGACCGGGAACGCTGGGGAGACTCGGAGCGGATCGTGAGCGCGCGGCCGAGGGCGCGGGTGTCCAGCGAGAGCACTGCCACCAGGGCCTCGTCGGTGACCGAGCCGCGGTGCCGGAGGTCGGCGCCGTGCACGGAGTCCAGGCGGTTGTCCCACCTACGGCCGAGGTCGACAGCAACGCCGGTCAGGAGCAGGGCGAGGGGCAGGGTGATCAGGCCGGGGTGGGGCGGGGCAGTGCCGGCGAAGGCCAGGACGATGCCCACCACCGGCACGGCCAGGGCCACTCCGTCGGCCGACCACCGCAAGGCCCGAATGGCCTGCGGCTGGGGCTGAAGCAGCCCGGCCACGATCACCAGCGTCACCGTGAACACAGCCCCCAGCGCAGTGGAGCCGAGCAGCGCCGCCGTTCCCGCGGGCAGAGCCACCGCCACCGCCGCGCCGCTGATCGCCCCCACCACCAGACCGATCGCCGGCCAGCGCACAGCGGCCGGGCGCAGCAGTGAGCGCCTGTCCACCGGCAGCGGCAGCCACCAGGCGGACTCGGCCGCAGACAACGACAACGGGCCGAGCCGGGTGACCAGACCGACGAACGACGCCACCGCGGCGACCGCGAGCAGCACCGCGATCCAGCCGACGGCCAGCCCGGGCCCCTCCTGCGCGGCCCGCCCGAACCCACCCGCCTCCGGGGCCAGCCGGGAGGACAGCGCGAAGATCATCGAAGCGGCCAGCGCGATCGTGAGCAGACCGGTGTAGACGTCACCGAGCAGATCGCCGAGCCGGGCGTCCGAGTGGTAGCGGGTCGCGTCGCGGGTGGCCCGCCGCACCTGGGTGCCCGAGGGCAGCGGTCGGCTCACAGTTCGTGCCGGATGATCTGTGCTCCCCGTTCGGGATCGACCAGGCGGACCTCGGTGTCGGAGATCGCCAGCACCCGGGTGGCCGCGGTGACCAGGAGCACCGGGTCGTGCGTGGCCATCAGCACGCTGCCCCCGGCCTCGCGCTCCTCGACCAGCCAGCCGGCCAGCGCGTCCCGGATCGCCGCGTCGAGCCGCTGCTCCGGCTCGTCGAGGATCATCAGCGAGCGCGGCCGGGCGAAGGCCGCGGCCAGGGCCAGGCGACGGCGCTGGCCGGAGGAGAGCGCGGCGGGCAGCGCGGCCGAGCGCTCGGTGAGGCCGAAAACCTCGAGCTGGTGGTCGGTCACGTCGTCCGGGTCGTCGACGCCGTGCCCGTAGCAGGTGAGCAGCAGGTGCTCGCGCACGGTCAGGCTGGGGAAGAACGCCTCGTCGCCCAGTTCGGAGGCCACGGACGCGCGGAAGGTGGTGCTGCGCTCGTCCAGGCCGGTACCGAGCATCTGCAGGGTGCCGCCCAGCGGGTTCAGCAGACCGACCACGGTGCGCAGCAGGGTGGACTTGCCCGAGCCGTTGGCGCCGATCACGGCCACCACCTCGCCCGGGGCCACCGCCAGGCTGATCGGTGGGCAGACCGGAAGCCCGTAGCCCACCTCCAGGTCGATGACCTCGATCAGGTTCACGTCCGCCACGGTATCCGTCCCTGCCTTCATCCCTGCCCGCCCTCTTCCGCCGCATGCCCGCCGTGCATGAGCACGGACGAACGGGACACCGGCGGTGTTCCTATCCTGTCCGGGTGAGACCTTCCCGCCGCGCCGCCGCCGTCCAGCCCTTCTACGCCATGGAGTTCGGAAAGCGGGCGCTGGCGCTGGAGTCGCAGGGGCACCCGGTGATCCGGCTGAATCTGGGCGAGCCGGACTTCGGCGCTCCTCCGGCGGTGCTCAGCGCCCTGGAGAAGGTCGCCGACGGCCGGCCGTTGCCGTACACCGGGGCCACCGGCCTGCCGGAACTGCGGGAGGCGATCTCCGGCTTCTACCGCAGCGAGCACGACGTGGAGGTCGATCCGGGGCTCATCGTGGTCACCGCCGGTGCCTCGGCCGCCCTGCTCCTGGTCAGCGCGGCGCTGGTCGACCCGGGCGACGAGGTGCTGATCAGCGATCCGTCCTACCCCTGCAACCGGCAGTTCGCCGAGAGCTTCGGCGCCGAGGTGGTTCTGGTGCCGACCACGGCGGAGTCGCGATTCCAGCTCGACCTGCCCGCGGTGCAGGCGAACTGGACGGCGGGCACTCGCGGAATCATGATCGCCACGCCGTCCAACCCCACCGGCACCTCGATCGAGGGGTCCGAGCTGAAGGCGATCTGCGACTTCGCCCGCGAGCGCGACGCCTGGCGGATCGTCGACGAGATCTACCTGAACCTGGGCCGCCGGGACGCCGACGGCCGGGCCCCGGCCAGCGTGCTGAGCAGCGACCCGGACGCCTTCGTGATCAACAGCTTCTCGAAGTACTTCGGCATGACCGGCTGGCGGCTGGGCTGGTGCGTGGTGCCGCAGGACTTCGCCCCGGTGATGGAACGGCTGGCCCAGAACTACTACATCTGCCCCTCGACCCCGGCCCAGATCGCTGCGCTGGAGTGCTTCACCGCGCAGTCGCTGGAGGTGGCCGAGGCCCGGCGGCTGGAGTTCGAGCGCCGCCGGGCCGTGGTGCTGGAAGGGCTGCAGGCCGCCGGTCTACCGGTGCCGGTGCCGCCGGACGGGGCCTTCTACGCCTACTTCGACGTGTCCGGCACCGGCCTGGGCGCGTGGGAGTTCTGCGAGCGGTTGCTGGCCGAGAAGCACGTGGCGCTCACCCCGGGCAAGGACTTCGGCCGGCTGGGGGCCGAACGCTACGTGCGCCTGTCCTACGCGGCCTCGGTGGCCGAACTGCAGGAGGGACTCGCCCGACTGGCCGACTTCACCGCCGCCCTGAGCACGTGAGGGCCTGAGCGGCCTCAGACGATACCGCCGTTGGCCCGCAGCACCTGCCCGTTGACCCAGCGCCCGCCGGGCCCGGCCAGGAACGCCACCACCTGGGCGATGTCCTGCGGGGTGCCGAGCCGCTCGAGCGGCGGCTGCTTGGCCAGGTGGTCGATGGTCGCCTCGTCCTTGCCCTCCAGGAACAGCTCGGTGGCGGTGGGGCCGGGAGCGACCGCATTGACGGTGATGTCGCGCCCGCGCAGCTCCCGGGCCAGCACCAGGGTCATCGCCTCGACCGCGCCCTTGCTGGCCGCATAGGGCCCGTAGTTCGGGAACTGCAGCCCCACGACCGACGTGGACAGGACGATCACGGCGCCGCCCGAGCGCACCCGGCGGGCCGCCTGCTGGGCCACCACGAAGGTGCCCCGGATGTTGGTCCGGTGCATGGCGTCCAGTTCGTCGAGGTCGAACTCGGCGATCGGCGCCAACGCCATCCGGCCTGCGGAGTTGACCACGACGTCCACCCCGCCGAACGCTTGTTCGGCAGCGTCGAACATCGCCGCCACGGCCTTCTCGTCGGCCACGTCGGCCTGGAAGGCCAGGGCCCGGCCACCCGCCGCGGTGATCTCCTGAACGACCTCCTCGGCGGCCGTGGCCCGGCCCGCGTAACCGACCACCACGGCCTGGCCCTGCGCGGCCAGATCCAGAGCGATCTGTCGGCCGATGCCCCGCGACGCCCCGGTGACGACTGCTACCCGCTGCTGGCTCATCTTGACGATCTCCTCTGCGAATCGATGCCACGACCGGCTCGTAGCGTTGCTATGAGAAGACCGTAGCAAGCATTCCTTAGCGGCGCTACTGCGATGTCGTATCGCTGAATCAGGAGCCTTCGACGGCCAGGTACACCCAGGCCGACCCTCCGGATGCCAGTGGCACCAGGAATCGCCGGTAGTCGTCCACCTCGTAGAGATCGGCCGCGGCCAGTTCGGCCGGGGTGATGGCGAACACCGATCCGTCCACCGAGCGGGTGGGATCTGCAGCGCGGACGACGGGGTGGCGGTCGGTGCCGCTCGCGGCGATCACCGCCGGATCGGTGATGGTCAGCCACTCCTGCTGGTAGCCGGTAATGCTGTCTGCCTGCCCGTCGAGCAGACGGCCGAACTGGGACCGCTGCACTTCGGGCAGTTGCAGGGTTCCGTACGAGAACAGCTGCACTGCCGTACCTTCCGTCCCGCCGATGCGGACAAGGTGAGGATTGGCCGGGTCGTTGTTCTCGACCACGATCGGGGCCTTGGCAAGCGGATCGTGCTCGGCGAGGTAACGTCGGCAGGCTGCGTGATACCGGTTCGTGTACAGCTCGGCCGCCCTCTCCGAGCCGCCCAGCAGGTCGGCGTCACGTACCACCGCCCGGGCGTGCGCGACCTCGAAATCCACCTGCACGAAGACGATCTGGTCCCATCCGCCGACGAGTTCGGAACGCTGGAGGAAACTCCCGTCCACGATGAGCACGGCATCGCGCGCTGCGGCCTGAGGATCTTCGGCGAGCACCTGATCACTGGCCAGGTCGATCACCCGGGTGCGATAGAGCCCGTCGCCTTCCGGCCCCAGCCGGTCGAGCAATTCCCGGCGCACGGCCGCGGTGTCGTAGGCGTCCTCGTAGTAGCCCGCCGCCGACTCCCGGCCCTGCCGGTACCGGCGGGCGCGCGGGTGGTGGTAGCCGTCCAGGCTCAGTGCGATCGCCGGGCGCCCGCGCTCGGCCACGGCAACCGCCAGTTCGGCAGCCAAGGTCGTCTTGCCGGCGGCGGTGATGCCGTCCACGCCAACCCGCAACGGGTGCCCGGGGTCGAGGGCGGCCAGATGGTCGGCGATGCGGCCGATCACGCGGCTGCGCGGGGTCACGGTCGGAGAAGTCGTCATACCTGTGGACACTAAACAGGCAGCCGGTACGCTCGCCTGGATTTCGTCATCGGGAGGTCGTCATCGTCGCCAGCGTCCCCAGTCTGATCGAGCTGCTCACGCTCGAGGAGATCGACACCGACCTCTACCGTTCCGGCACGCTCTATCCAGACCCCCGTGGGCTTTTCGGTGGTCAGGTGGCGGCCCAGGCGCTGCGCGCGGCCGGTCACACGGTTGGGACGGACCGGCCCGCGCACTCGCTGCACGGCTACTTCCTGAGGCCCGGAGATCCTTCTCGCCCGGTGATTTTCGAGGTACACCGCGACCGGGACGGCCGCTCGTACTCGGCCCGTCGGGTGGTGGCCCGCCAGGGCGGGAAGGTGGTGCTCAACCTGGCGGCGTCGTTCCACCGGCCCGAAGACGGTCCCGACCTGCAGGCCGAGGTGATGCCGGACGAGCCGGCGCCCGAGCTCGGCTCGCCGGCCCAGCTCGAGGCGGACACCGTGGGCATCGACTTCGTCGAGGCCGCGGGCGCGCGCTCGGTCCTGGCCGATGCGCAGGCTCGCCCGTCCCGGGTCTGGGCCCGGTCGCAGGTCCCTCTCCCCGACGATCCGCACCTGCAGGCCTGCGTGCTCACCTACCTGTCCGACATCCTCACCGGCCTGACCACGCTCACCGTCCCGTCGCCGGAGATGCTGCTGACCAGCCTGGACCACGCGATCTGGTTCCATCGGCCGGTCGATCTGAACAACTGGGTGCTGATGGATCTGACCGGCCACTCGATCGCGGCGGGCCGGGGCATGTACTCCGGCCGGCTGTTCAGCGAGGACGGCCGGCTGGTGGCCGGGCTGACCCAGGAGTCGTTGTTCCGGACCAGTCCGACCGGGCGACCCGGGTCGCGCCGGATCCGGCGGAAGGCGCAGAGCTGATCGACCCGGGTATGATGCTTGAATGCTCAAGCATTCGGCATTTCCCGAACCGGTGGTCGCGCATCACTCCGGCAGGCCGGCGGAGGGGGAGCGCAGGCCGTTGGTGGTGCTGCTCCACGGGCGCGGCTCGAACGAGCAGGACATCGTCGGGCTCGCCGGTCATCTGCCTGAGACGGCCGAGTACGTGGCGTTGCGGGCGCCGATCGCCGAGGGCGGGGGCTACGCCTGGTTCGCCAACCGAGGCATCGGTCGACCGCGGGCCGAGTCTCTGCGCGAGACCATGGACTGGTTCACGGCCTGGATCGACGGGTTCGCGGGGGAGCGCCCGGTGTACCTGATCGGGTTCAGCGGGGGGGCGGCCTTCGCCGGCGGTCTGGTGCTGGATCGGCCGCAGCGCTTCGCCGGCGCAGCGATCCTTTATGGCACATTGCCTTTCGAGGCCGGCGTGCCGGTGGATCCCGGCCACCTGACCGGGGTGCCGATCTTCGTCGGGCAGGGCCTGGACGATGTGGTGATCCCGCGCGAACTGCTCGACCGTACCTGGAACTACCTTAAGGACGATTCACGCGCCTTGGTAAGGGCCCTGAGAGTTTCCGGCGGACACGGGATCTCGGTGCCGATGCTCGAGGAGTTGCGGATTTGGCTCGGTGACCAGATCGCCGGTGACCCGAGCGACTCGGGTGCTCACGAGCGTCCATAATTTGCCCTGAACGGACGCTGTCGCCGAAAACCCGGCCACAGCGTCCGTTCGGGTGTTGGTCAGCTGAACAGGCCGCCCAGACCGCCGCCGCCCCCGCCGGACTGCTGCGCCTGCTGGGCGCCCGCACTCCACTCGCTGGGCTGCACGATCACGAAACCCGGCCCGTGGAAGGCGTACTGGAAGGCCTCGCCGGTGCCGCCGCGCAGCATCGAGCGCATGTTCATGCTGGAGACGATGTCCGGCACCAGGTTCGCCGACCAGGCGACCGCGGCCTGCACGTCGACGTAGGTGGGCTGCTGCGAGCAGTCCAGCACCACCGGCTGGCCGACTGACACCAGGGCGGCCGTGCCCTGGCCGGAGATCACCGTGTTGAACAGGCCGCCGGCCATCATGCCGGCCCCCTGCACCCGCTTGATGTCCCAGCTCAGGCTGGCGTCGAAGGCGATCAGGTTCTGCCCGTTGACGCTCAGCGCGTCACCGGTCAGGTCGACCAGGTGGATGTAGCCCGCCTCGTTGGCGAAGAACACCTCGCCCCGGCCGGTGACCCGCATCAGCGGCAGGTCCTCGTTGGTGAGGACCTTCTTCAGCAGCTTGCCGACGCTGCCGGAGCCCTCGTGGTTGAAGGACACCTGCCCCTGGTACGCGACCATCGCCCCCTTGGCCGCGAGCACGTCAGGGCCCAGCGCGACCCGCAGCATCTGCGAGTTCTGGAGCGCGAACCGGTTCTGACCGGAGATCTCGAGATTCGACTCGTGGAACAGACTGCTCTGCATAACCCCAGCCTAGGGCCGGGGTGACGGCCGGGGCAGAGCTTCCGCGGTGATGATCGACCACCCGGCGACGGGAACTTTCCGGCAAGTGCGGCAGTTCGAAGTGCACGCCGGCGATCACGGGTTCAAGGTCGGTGGGGTGACGACGACGCCGCAGCAGGGATCGGGGGACGGCCGGGTCCTGCGGAGCAATCTTCCAGCTCGTCTTGATCGACTGCCGTGGTCGAGCTGGCACATCACCGTCCTCATCGGCCTGGGCACGGTCTGGATCCTGGACGGCCTCGAGGTCACCATCGTCGGCGCCCTGGGCGACCGGCTGACCGAGGCCGGCAGCGGGCTGGAGCTCTCCGCCTCGCAGATCGGGCAGGCCGCAGCCGTGTACGTGGCCGGAGCCTGTCTGGGCGCGCTGTACTTCGGTCAGCTCACCGAGAAGCACGGCCGCAAGAAGCTGTTCATGATCACCCTCGGGGTGTACCTGGTGGCCACCGTGCTCACCGCGTTCTCGATGAACGTGTGGTGGTTCTACGTCTGCCGCTTCTTCACCGGCGCCGGGATCGGCGGCGAGTACGCGGCGATCAACTCGGCGATCGACGAGCTGATGCCGGCCCGCCTGCGTGGCCGGATCGACCTGATGATCAACGGCTCGTACTGGCTGGGCGCGGCCGTCGGCGCCGCCCTGACCCTGGTGCTGCTGGACACCGACATCTTCCCGGCCGACGTGGGCTGGCGGGTCGCGTTCGGCCTGGGCGCCGTGCTCGGCCTGGTGATCCTGCTGGTCAGGCGCAACGTGCCGGAGAGCCCGCGCTGGCTGACGATCCACGGCCAGCACGAGGAGGCCGAACAGGTCGTCGAGGGCATCGAGCACACCGTGGAGCACCAGGACAAGCTGAAGCTCGACCCGGTGCCCGACTCGGCCGCGATCTCGATCCGCGAGCGTGGCCCGGTGAAGGTCTTCGAGATCATCCGCACGATGATCCGCACCTACCCGAGCCGCTCGGCCCTGGGGCTGGGCCTGTTCGTGGGCCAGGCGTTCCTCTACAACGCGGTGTTCTTCACCCAGGGCCTGGTACTGACCACGTTCTTCGACATCGGCTCGGGCACGGCGGGCCTCTACATCATCCCGCTGGCCCTGGGGAACTTCCTCGGCCCGGTGATCCTGGGCCCGTTCTTCGACACGATCGGCCGCCGGATGATGATCACCCTGAGCTACGTGCTCAGCTCGGTGTTCCTGGTCGTCACCGGAATCCTGTTCCAGCAAGAGGTCTTCAGCGCGGTTACGCTGACCGCGGCCTGGTGCGTGGTGTTCTTCTTCGCCTCAGCGGGAGCCAGCTCGGCCTACCTGACGGTGAGCGAGATCTTCCCGATGGAGACCCGCGCGATGGCGATCGCCTTTTTCTACGCGGTGGGCACCGGGCTCGGCGGAATCATCGGCCCGCTGCTGTTCGGCCGGCTGGTCGAGACGGAGAGCTTCAGCTCGGTGGCCCTCGGGTACTACCTCGGGGCCGGGCTGATGATGGTGGCCGGGCTGATGGAATGGTGGCTCGGGGTGGACGCGGAGAACCGCAACCTGGAAGACATCGCCTCACCCCTGTCGTCCGCGTCGGAGCGGACTGCTTCCTAGTAGTGCTTTGTTAGGTTGGTACGAGTTGGTGGCATTGGGGGCAGATCCCGCGCCAGGTCGCGATCAGGTACTGGAGTTCGCGGAGGATGGCGTAGAGAGTGGGAGCTGCCCGCTGGCTTTTG